>CANGIY010000047.1 GCA_947454235.1 Chitinophagaceae bacterium | reverse complement strand
GGAGATACTGCGCGGTTGGGAGTGGCGAATGGTGAAGGTATGCCTTGTTACTGGTATATATTGGGGAATAGCTCACCCATAGATAGTGGTGGCACGTTGGTTGTTCACCCCGATACTACGACCACCTACGTGGTGGTGATGGATTTATGCGGCAATATAACTCGTGATACTGTTACTGTAAGAGTGCATGGCCTTGATGTAGAACACCTGCACCGCAACCCCATGGCAGCAACATTTAACCCCAATCCTGCAATCGATGTATTAACCATACAAGATGGGAAGGGTATTGAAGTTTCGATATCGCAGCTTGATGGCAGGGTGGTGCAGCGTTACCCGGCATTACAGGGTTTTAAGGAAACGATTGATATTGCCCAACTGCCCGCCGGCACCTACCTCATTCACTTCACCGACCCCCAAACGGGTACTTTTGCAACACATAAGTTGGTGAAGATGTAGGGGGATTTTCATTTTTTTCATTTTCGTATTAGAGGATTTTTTAGAAAAAAGACACTTTTTTCTGCTTGCACCGACTTGATTTTTTGTTTTTGTAAGTAGACTTATTATATTTGCACTTATAATAAAAATACTTACGAAAATTTATGTGGACGAAAACAATCAGTCAGACTACTAAGCTGGCGACAAAGGAACAAATCTGGAAACTGTTTGCTGATGTGAACAATTGGAACAAGTGGGATGATGGTATAGAATATGCCCAAATGGAGGGTGATTTTATAGCAGGCAACCATTTTATCCTCAAGCCAAAAGACGGTCCGAAGGTGAAAATCAAGCTCATTGAAACAGTCAAAAACAGAAAATTTGTTGATTTAACGGTATTCCCGTTGGCGAAAATGACTGGAACGCATATTTTTGAGGAAACACCCGATGGTTTGAAGATGACAACAACCATGCAGGTGACGGGGCTTTTAAGTGCACTTTGGGTGAAGCTTGTTGCTTCGAAAATTGTGGCTCATTTGCCGGAAGAAATGCAGCACCAGGCTGAATACGCATCAAAGTTATGAGTGAGGATAAAGTTTTTAGTGTTGATACCCCTGAGGAAAGTTCCGGCTTTTTGCTGTGGCAGGTGACCGCCATGTGGCAACGTGAAATACGCAAGGCGCTTGACCCACTCGACCTTACACATACACAATTTGTTTTGCTGGCATCCATTATGTGGTTATCGCAATTTGAAGAGCCAATAACACAAGTGAAGCTGGCGCAACACACACAAATTGATGTTATGACCACCTCTTCTGTGGTGCGTACATTGCTGCAAAAGGGGTTGATTGACCGCACCGAAAGTGCAGTAGATTCAAGAGCTAAGTCACTTTCTATCAATGAATTGGGTAGGGTGAAGGCGATTGAAGCCATTAAGGCTGTAGAGGGCGCTGACGGTACTTTTTTCTCCATCCTCGGCACTGACGTTCGGGAATTGAATAATCGGCTCTCCAGATTATTGTCGCGGGATAATTAGGGATACAATGTGAATTTTTTCTACAATACGGTTGCAGTTTGTTTAATATTTTTGCAGCCAATTAGTCGTTATTTGTATGAAAAAATGGGTTGCCGTGCTTGCGGCGGGGGTGATTAGTGTTTCATTTTCACAAGCTTTTGGTCAGGTTTCAAAGGTTGATGATGTCAAAAAGGCACTCTCAACTGAAAACAAGGACACCGTGTGCTGGGTACATGGGGGTGCATTGAATATTGGTTTGAATGAAGGTTTTTTACACAACTGGGCTGCCGGTGGTGAAATAGCATCAATGGCGATCAACTCAATTTTTAACGGGTATCTTACTTACTACCACCACAATTTTGTTTGGACGAATAACCTTGATATGAAGTATGGTTTGAACTATGCTTTTTCCAATGATTTTGTACCGCGTAAAACCGATGATCAACTGGATTTTACATCTAAGTTTGGTTCGCAAGTGAAAAAAAGAAAGGGCTTGTATTATACAGCACTTTTGAACTTCAAGTCGCAGTTTACCCATGGTTTTGATTATTCTATGACCGACTGGAGCCACAAGCCGACATCAGGATTGTTTTCTCCGGCCTATACAACCGTAGCTGCGGGGTTGGAGTATAGAAAAGGTTCTAAGCTCACGTTGTTCTATTCACCAATAGCAGCCAGGGCGACATTTGTTGATGCTGTTTACACTAGTATGTCAAAGACCGGTGCTTTCGGTGTAGACTCAGGTAAAACGCAGAAATATGAATTCGGTAGTTACTTCACCGGTCGGTACATGGTTGAATTAAGTAAAGTGATGTCGTTCAACACCCGTTTAGATTTGTATTCAAACTACCTGGCCAAGGACACGCGTGACGCGAATGGTAATCTGGTTAAGTCTGATAATCCGGGAAATATCCAAGTTTTTTGGGATAACTTGTTGACCTGGAAGGCGACAAAGTGGCTAGGGCTTACGGTGGGCTTCACGGTGGCTTACAACAACGATAACCCTTACAGTAAAACGTATCTTACGGGTGGGGTGGTAACCGATAAAAACCAGCCGGGTGAGAATTTAGGCTGGATTCAAATTAAACAATCAATTGCTTTTGGTTTAACGTATAAATTTTAATTTTATGGGGTTTTTATCTGATTTTAAGTCGTTTGCACTCAAGGGCAACGTTATGGATTTAGCAGTCGGTGTTATCATCGGTGGTGCTTTTGGAAAAATTGTCACCTCTGTTGTTGAGGATATCATTATGCCGGTTGTCAGCTTTATTTTACCTGGCGACCTGACGTTTGCACAACGTTTTTGGGTGATGAAAAATCCCAAACCGGAAGTTGACCTGAAGTCGCTTGAGGAAGCGAAAAAAGTGGGCGCAACGGTTTTTGCGTATGGTCATTTTTTTCAAACTGTAGTTGATTTCCTGATTATCGCGTTTTGTATTTTTGTGATGGTGAAGGCCATTGAAAAGGTGAAATTAAAGGCTGACGAAGCACCTGCACCTGCTCCTCCGGCTGGCCCTACACCTACCGAGCAGCTTTTAGCCGAGATTAGGGATGAGTTGAAAAAGAGAGGGTAGAAGAGCATTCTCAACAGTACTTTTTTAAATCAAAATTTTTGATGAGCCGATAATTCACATTGTCGGCTCATTTTTTTAACAAAAAGCTTGAAACAGGCATTGAAAGGGCAAAAAATGCATCTGTTTCCATGTAATTGTTAAATATTTTACTATCTTCAACCCTTATTTTTAGGGGTACTATGTTCCTTTGGGGATGTTGTATTCCGACCGATTGTTTTTTCGGTTCATTAAATTGAAACACTAGCTTAATAAACAGCGAACTATATGAAGAAAAATTTTATTTTTCGATTACCGAACCTTATCGCTTTTCTATCCGTTTTCATGCTCGCAATATTCGCGGGAAGCAATCAATCTTATGGACAGGGACCTACGTTTGACATGGGGCCTTCTCAGTCGGCGACATTTTGCGCCAATTCAACATCCAATGACATCACCAGTTATCTGACTATTTCAGCAGGTGCAGGATCGTCAGTAACCTGGTCAGTTATTTCTGCTCCTACAAATGGTTCGCTGAGTGGTTTTGACTTTTCTATGGGAGTTGGTTCAGGTTCGTTTACTCCATCGGGGTTGAGCTACACGCCAACGACAGGTTACGTTGGAACAGATGATTTCACGATAATGGTAGATGATGGTTTTGGTATTGATACTACGCACATCACGGTAACAGTGAGTGCTGGTCCTTCTGCCGGAACAATTACCGGAACTTCAGATCTTTGTGCCGGATCTACAAATTTGCTGACAGTTACTGGTGACCCAAGTGGAACTTGGTCTTCTTCTGATGCATCTGTAGCAACGGTTGATGGAATGTTAGGATCGGTTGAAGGAGTTGGAAGTGGTTCTGTAACAATTACTTATATGGTTTCCGATGCTTGCGGTGCTGATACGCAAACGACATCGTTTAATGTGATTCCATTGCCTATTTCAGGGACAATTACTTCTTCTTCCGGTAGTACAATTTGCGTTGGTGCTACAACGAATCTTTCATCATCAGGACTAGCGGGAGGCACATGGTCTTCTCTTACAACATCAGCTTTTACAGTTGATGCAAGTTCTGGAGTTGCAACTGCTGTTTCAACTTCTTCTGCGATTGTTCAATATAATGTTTCGAATGCTTGTGGCTCTGATTCATCAACAATACTTTTAAGTGGTTCTCCTCTACCAAGTGCTGGCTCATTATCGGGGCTTACTTCTTTGTGCGTTGGAGGTACTACACTTTATACTTCAACAGGCGATGTAGGTGGTACCTGGAGTTCGAGTAACACTGCTGTTGCAACTGTAAACAGTTCAACTGGTAATGCTACCGCAACTGGTGCAGGTACTGCAGTTATTAAATATTTAGTTTCAAATAGCTGTGGTGATGATTCTACTACTAGTACATTAACAGTGACAGGTGCACCAACTGCTGGTACACTTTCTACTTCTTCAGGCTCAACAACTATGTGTCGTGGTGAAAGTATCACCTTTAGTGCTACAGGTGACGCTGGCGGTACTTGGTCGTCTTCAAACACAGGTGTTGCTAATATCTCTGCTTCAGGTGTTATTACAACAGGTATATTGAGCGGAACAACTACCATTAAGTATGTAGTAAATGGTACTTGCGGCGCAGATTCAGTTTCTACGACACTTACAGTTAATCCATTGCCTTCAGCAGGAACCATTTCGGGTACTTCGCCTGTTTGTCCTGGTGATGCTCAAACATTTGTTGCTTCAGGATTAGTAGGAGGCACATGGAGTAGCGACAACACCTCAGTTGTCACAATTAACTCATCAACCGGTGCCGCAAGTGCGTCGTCTGCGGGTTCGGCTACAATCAAGTATCTTGTAAGTAACTCTTGTGGATCTGATTCTGCAACTTTTGCAATCACAGTTACTGCCCTTCCAAATGCAGGTACATTATCTACCTCAACTGGTTTTATCACTCTTTGTCAGGCAGCATCGTTAACAGTAAGCTCATCAGGAGATGCAGGTGGTTCTTGGTCTAGCAGTAGTCCTTCAGTTGCTTCAATTGATGGTTCTGGTTCTGTTTCTGGGGTTTCCGGAGGGTCTTCGACTATTACATATCATGTTTCAAATGCTTGTGGATCTGATTCTTCTTTGATTGGTTTAACTATCAATCCACTTCCAAATGCAGGTTCAATTACAGGGTCAACGAGTCGTTGCGGTACAGGTACTACTACTTATTTTACTTCAGGCGATCCATTAGGAACTTGGACAAGCAGTAACACTTCAGTAGCTACAATTGTCGCTACCTCTGGTTCTGCGACTTTCATTGCCGATGGTACTACAACTATCCAGTATAGAGTAACAAACTCTTGTGGTGGCGATTCTACGAACGTTACTGTAAACGTAAGCTCAGCACCAACAGCAGGCACATTGAGTTCAACAGCTGGTACAACACTTTGCGGTGGTAACACAACAACAGTAAGTGCTACGGGTACAACAGGTGGTACCTGGTCGAGCGACAATAGCTCAGTGCTTTCAATTGATGCTACAGGTAATGCAACAGCAGGCACAGCAGGTTCAGCTACTATTAAATATGTAGTAAGCAATACTTGCGGTGCTGACTCAGCGACATTGGCATTTACAGTAACTGCTGCTCCAAATGCCGGCACTATCAGTGGTGCATCAAGTGTTTGTGGCACAGCGACAACAACATTGACTTCATCAGGTGATGCAGGTGGTACATGGAGC
>CANGIY010000046.1 GCA_947454235.1 Chitinophagaceae bacterium | reverse complement strand
TTTTTTAAGACGCGCGGCAAAGGAATTGGCTTGCTTTTTATAGAGTTTGTTGGTTGCACGATAGGGCGACTTCCTGCAACTGAAAGACCCAATACATAACAGAACAACAAGAGAAACGAACAAATTCCGGCGCATAACTTATAGAAGAGGGGATAGCCTAAAATTATGTATTTGCGCCGTGATTTTGAATGAAGTGAGGGTGAAAAAACAAAAGATTTTTTAAGTCATTTTTCGACGTTAAAACATCTTAGCCCAGAAAATCATATCAGGTGAATAAAGCCTGCGCCAACCTTATTCAGTTTACCGAAATAATCAGAAGGCGTAGTGCCTGCAATTTTCTGAAAATCTTTCGTCAGATGGGAATAATCTTCATAGTCGAATTCTGTGAGCAATTCAGCATAGGTGATACCACCCAATTCATAGCGTTTGCAAAATGACTTCAACCTGATGATAATCGAGTACTGCTTGGGGCTCATTCCTACCATTTCAACGAATTTTCTTCTAAAGTTCCGTTCACTCATATAGTGCGACTTTTGCAAGGTTTCCAATCCCGTAGTGCCATGGGTATTTAAAATTTGTTGTGCCGCACCTGCCATTCTAAAATCAGGAGATTTTCTGCTTTTTTCTTGCAATAACTGCCAAAGAAAAACCTCCAAGAATTGATGCTTTGCTGCCTCGTCATTGATGTCTAATAATTGCTCCAACAATACGGGTGCTCGTTGCCCAAAAATAACCGAAGCATCAACCAAACAATCCTGATAAAAAGCAAGAGAATCCTGCACAAAAAGGTGACCGAACCCAGGCTTAAATACCACCCCAACTAAGTGCACGTCGCCAATATACTGTATGAATCTGCCACCGGTATAAAGACCAGTCAGCGCAACTGGGGCCATTTCGGTGTAAGAAATTCCGTCTTTGGAAATGAGTACCCTACCGCCAAGGTTAAACACAATATCGAGTGTGCCGTCCGGCAGCCTCTGATGGAGGTCGCAGGTATTATTTAAAGACTGCTGTACAGTGTAAAAACACTGTATATAATCCTTAAGTATCTGTGGCTGTGTTTTAAATACCTGCATAAAAATGTCCGTTTTTTACATCAACTGTAATAAACCTGCACAATAATTTTGACGCATAAACAAATATAACAAAACTATCAGCACATGAGATCATTACAACCATTTATACTTGCTACGCTAATCGCTTTTAGCGCAAACGGCATTGTTGCAACCGCACAGGAAAACTCAAAAGCATTTCAGCGCATTATTGACACTTCATTTGCGGCACACCCAGCAACCAATGGTATTATTGTAAGCGTTGCAACAGGCAATGAAAAAATATGGACTTACGCAGTTGGCAAATCTCAAAGGAACGGCGCTATACTGAATGCAGAACAACCCCTTCTTATTGCCAGCAATACAAAAACTTATGTTGCAGCTGCAATTTTAAGATTGCAGGAACAGAAAAAGCTGAACATCACCGACCCTATTGCCAACTACCTGACCACCGAAACGCGCAATTGCCTTGTTAATGACGGATACGATATTCAAAAAATCAAAATCAGCCATTTACTCTCGCATACATCAGGCATTGCTGACTATGTTGATGATGGCTATTTCGACTTCGTCAATAAAAACAAGAAACATAGGTGGACTCGAAAAGAGCAAATAGTGCGGGCGACAACAGTCGCTAAACCCCTTGCCGCCCCGCAGGACACATTCCAGTACGCAGACATAAATTACCTGTTGCTTACTGAAATGATTGAACACATTACTAAAAAGCCTTTCTATACCGCTATTAGAGAACTAGACAAATTTGAAACATTGGGGCTCAATAAAACTTGGTTTCAAACACTCGAAAAAACACCCCAAAAAACTTTCGCTCTGGCGCACCAATACTGGAATAAATACGACTGGGATACTTACGACCTTGACCCATCATGGGACCTTTACGGTGGTGGAGGAATTGCCGCAACCAATGCCGACCTTACACGGTTTTTCAAATATCTCTTCGAGGGGAAAATTGTAGCCGACACTGCCATACTTTCAAAAATGTACACAGACGTTCCATGTAAAACAAAAACGAAATACTGCATGGGCATGTACAAGTTTACCATTGCCGGCATGACAGCCTATTACCACGGAGGCTTCTGGGGAACTGACGCCATTTATTTTCCTGAGTTGAAGACGGCCATCAGCATCACCATTCTCGAAAAAAGTGAACGTGATCTTTCTTCTGAAATCTGCAAAGCCATTGCCGAAATATTGAAAGCGAAGAACACCAAATAGCAGCCCATAACTACACAATGTTATTCTTATCCTGCCTCCAATAAGCAACAAAGGCAAGCCTTTCCCGGCTTGCCTTTGTGTTATACTAAATTGATGCAATCTATTCTTTAATCACCTTGATTGGCAGGTAGCCACCTGTTGGCACATTGAGGTAGTATACCCCTGGCGCACCGCTGATATCCAGCGATTGTTCTTTGTTGGTTTCTAACTGATAATCAGAAACTTTCCTGCCAAAAATGTCGGCTACTTTAACTTGTACACTTTTTTGTGTTGCTGATTTGATTACCACGGTATAGTGTCCGGTACCCGGGTTTGGATAGCAAGTGATTGATTCATTTTGACCTGCAATGGTTTCAACACCAAACTCGCACCTTGCAATTCTGAAGATGAAAATTGAAGTATCGCTGCCGCATGTGTTGTTGACTATATACATTACAGTATCAACTCCTGATGTACTTCCTGCAACTACTTTTCCCGAAGATGTAACTGTTGCTAACGCGCTGTTTGTTATAGCCCATACACCTCCATGTACTGTATCTGCCAAAACCATTGAATCGCGATGGCAAACAGAGTCAATACCTGTAATGATACCCGCGAATGGTACATCCTGAACATTGATTGTAGCTGCGGCATTATCAGACCCACAGTAATTAGTTACCGAGAAATTGATAGTTGTAGTGCCGGTTGCCACAGGTGTAACTATGCCTGTTGAAGATACGTTTGCAATAGATGTAGATGCCGAGCTCCATGTGCCTGCACCGCCAGATGTACCAGACACAGTTAATGTTGAAGTACTACCGATACAGATATTTGTTGTTCCTGAAATGGTACCTGCTACTGGTGCCGCCATTGATGTAACTGCTTCTGTTGCATTGGAGATACCACAAGCATTACCTACCTGGTAAGTTATTACTGCACTACCGGAAGCAACGCCTGAAACTACACCTGCAGTTGTAACTGTGGCGATTGTACCCGAACTAGTCAACCATGTTCCACCTGAAGGAGTTCCTGTGAAAGTACTCGCTACGCCGACACATATTGTTGAGTCACCTGAAATAGTAGCAGTTATAGGAGCAGCTACGCTGAATGCAGCCCTGGCAGTTGCAGTACCACACATATTTGACACTGTATAAATAACAGTATCAGTGCCGGCAGCTAAACCTGTAAGAATACCACTGGTTGATACAGACGCCGCTGAACCTCTAACACTCCATACGCCACCAGTAACTGTTTCGCTCAATGTATCATGTCCACCAATACAAAGTGCAGCAATACCTGATATTGAACCCGAAGTAGGGGTGCTGAGCACGCGAATAATCACTCTGTTTGAATTAACCGTTTCCGAAACATCGCCTGTTGTTGTATTCATTGTACATGCAATAGTATCAGTTGCAATTACTACCATACTCAATCTATCAGAATCGCTGCCGGCGGCTACGCCATTTACAGTCCAATGGAAATGTGTAATACCACCTGTTGTTGCGGTTGCTGTAAACAAAATACTATCGCCTCGGCAGGCAGAATCAGCATGGGTAGTTGCTATAGTAATTGAAGGCGTGAAAATGACATTGGTAGTTACATTTGTAGGCACAACTTCATTGTCGTCGAAGAATATACCTGAATGAGCGTGTATGTAAGTACCCGATGCCAAGCCACCATAAGGCTTAATACGATACAATACAAAACCAGTACAAGAGTCGTGATGTGTACTGTCGGCGAGATTGATGTTAGGGAAATCAAATCGAACGATATTATGCCCACCTGCTCTTATAAGCGTAGTATTCATGATAGCACTATTGCCCTCTAGTACTAACGTCGATGGATTCAGATTGTCGTCTAATGTATCCATCACGTAGATGTTTTGTGCCGGAGCATTGCCATCATTCTCAAACTCAATTCCATAATGTAAGGTTGTACCATTTAAAATACTGCCTTGCGGAGTAACCGTCATTGCATTAGGATCAAAAGAAGCGGTTACTGTATCAACCCTTTCAATATGGTTATTTGATGTATCTAAATCGCCTGAAACAGGTGTAACATCAATAGAAGTATGAACAGTGTCTCCAACCCTAAGCCATGCTGAATCTCTGGTGAGGAAATAATTAATTACAACCGGAACGCTTGTAGACGAGATACTTGAAAAGTTCCATGTAGCAGTGGACCCAGACACCGACGTTGGACGTGGCGAGCTTCTATCAAACCTGTAACGCGAACTAAAATGTAGCGTTACAACGCCTGACGTGGCTGTACACGAAAGGTTATGTACTGTGATAGAACCTGTTGCGCTATGCCTTCCGGCTAATGATGTTGAAGCTACTTCCAGATCAAATGATGAGCGAGCCATACATTGTATCGCAACATCACGATGGCTACTAAAGTAAGAACCACCAACTGTATCGTAAAGAGTGCCCGAACCAAGGCACGAAAAAATAAAATTTGAATCTGCAGCTAACGCTTTAAAACTGTAAACCGTTCCTGTAGGGCCTGTTGTTCTGAAATACAATCCTGATGTTACAGAAACAGTATCGATAGCAACACCATTAGAATCTACTTCAACCCTAAAAGGCGTGAAGTTCATGTGTTCACTGCTGTCGTGAGTGCAGTTGCTGTTAGCATCATAATAAAATGATAAAGCAACATCATTACATACAGGAACGGAAATTGATGTTGTTGTAGAATCTAAATGCGTATAAGAAGCATCAACCAAAACATGACGCAATGTGTAGGCACCACTGTATGAATAATAATGCGTATGGGCTAGGTAAACAGTATCAGTAGCCGTCCCTGTAAAAGTCATGGTATCAATAGTGCCATCTCCATAATAGTTAATGACATAACGTACTGCCGAGTGAGGATAAACGCCCACACCGTAACTTCCTCCGCCGCATGCCGCCAAATCATAAGATACCATTGCAGTGCTACGTGTTGAGGTTGAGGGTAAACTAACATTGACAATTTTCTCCGTATTTCGTTCTCCGCAAGCGGTAAATATTTGATGTACTAGGGTAAAAGAACCAGGCATTGCTGCTGTTATGGTTGAAACACCCGATAAAGTGCCTGAAGTCCCCGACGCAATAAACCACGCATCTGACACCCCGCTTGGATAATGGCTAACCATACTACGGTAAGTTGCGACTTCTCCCACCACCATAGTTGTTGGCCCGACTACTGAATCGACACCTGGACCCGGAGGTGTAGGAGAAATAGTCAAACTAGCATCTACTAACGCTGAGCAACCATAGATATTAGTTACGGTATATTCTACTCCGCCATAAGTGGTGCTATCAGAACCATGAACTGTAAAAAAACCTGTGCCTGCATCGATAGTAACTAACGAACCAACCCAAACTCCACCTGCATCAGCTCCGGTTAATATAACGCGACCAGTATCGCCATTACAATACCAGCCCGACCCCGACCCGGAAGATGACGAACCACCTGTATATCCGATAACAATGCCTGGTGAAGGTTGTGGCTGTACATTGACCACTTTTGTGACGAAATGCCCCGAACACGAACCTGTAAGCGAGTAGGAGATTGTCACCGAACCTGCAGCAACAGTGGTCAAAACGCCCGATGAAGAAATAAGAGCAATGGAAGCATCACTACTGCTCCAATCCCCACCTGAAGTAGTGTTGGTGTAAGAGCCACTCATGTCCATGCAAACATTAGCGGGACCCGATATTGTATCAAGGGTACATTGTGCTGAAGCACCTATTCTCAGCAGAATAAAGAACGCTAAGACGGTAAGCTTTTTCATCGTATAATATTTTACTACAAAACTATTATTGACTTCATTATTTCTCAAAAAAAAGTAACGAACGGTTGAAAAAAGTAACGAACGGTAGGAAACAACCGATTGGCGCAAGTCTTTTTGACTTGTACCTAAAATGGAGGCGTCTTTTCGACTGCCGAATGGCAATAGTATTTGATTCTTTAATTAAAATTGATTTCCGCAGTCAAAAAGACTGCTCCCATGAACCAGCACAAGGCAAAAAGACTTGCGCTAATGATGTTTTTAAGGCTTATGTTTCTTAAAAAATCCAAAATATAAGGTGAGCAAAAACAGCACAAAATGTAACCCTCCGCGGAAGGCTAAAAATTGGTAAGACATGGTAATACCCATGAACGGCAAATCAATTTTATGCCATGCAAAATACCAACTAGCCCCGGCAGTAACGAAAAATGCCCCCGACTAAAACTTCAATATCTCCCGAATTGTTTTTGTTTTGTTCATTGGTGAGTTTTTTTTTTGGCGTGGGGTTACAAAAATTTCTAGGACAAATTAGGGTTAATGGACAAAATTCAGGCTAAGAACCGCTGAAATCCTTTACTGGCTTAGCTTTAGGTCAAATGAAAGGTTTTGAATAAAAAAAGTGCTTTTACTGCAATTCGGGAATAACGAAAAAGAATGGAGTTTTAAAGGGAGTGCAACA
>CANGIY010000045.1 GCA_947454235.1 Chitinophagaceae bacterium | reverse complement strand
ATTTTTACCAGCCTAAATACCTGATAACCCTCGCACTTGATGTAGTAAACGCCTGTAGACCAATTACGCAGATCTATGTTTTGTTCATCACCAGTAGGGATACCTTCGTACACTTGTATGCCGGTGGCATTATAAATGTTGATGCGTGGAGGCACTAACGAACCCCAACTAAGGATAACACTGTGGGTGGCAGGATTAGGGTGGCAGGTAAGTTGCAACTGCCCTAACAAAGGTATTGGAGTAATACCCAAAATGTTTTGTGTACCGCTTGATACTGAATCGTAGCAAGTGCGTGCAAGGCTCACCAGCGTAGCTGTGAGCGTATCGTTGCCCCCACCTTTTACGTATGATAGTGCAGGGGTGGTAGTGGTGGCAAACCAAGTGCCTCTGTTGCGCCAGTGTATCTCGTACACACCTGCGGCACCACTTATTGTAGCAGTAACATGAACTGTATCGCCTACGTGGGCTGTAACTACACCACCGGGCAGCGATATGGTGGGCGGCGTAAGACTACCTACCAACATAACAAGGCTATTACTAGCTGCCCCAGTAGTGGTATCGCATACCCAGCGGCGAGATATACTGCACCGCACAGTATCGCCATTGGTGGGGGTGTATGTAAATTGATTTGAAATTCCACCTACTGGTACACCATTCACCGTCCATTGGTAATTACCCCAATAAGCAGGGTTGCCAAGCGTGGCAGTGAAGGTAATGGGCATATCATAACACAGGTTTTCCACAGTACTGGAAGGTGCAATGGTAATACTCAATGGCCCTGTTTGGGGCACACTTATTTTGCGTATTCGATAGTTAGCTACATCACTGAAGTACACATTGTCACATGAGTCAATCGTTACATCCTGCGCACTGTATATTTTTGCTGCAGTGGCAGGACCGCCGTCGCCGCTATACCCAATAACTCCAGTTCCAGCTAGGGTGTAAACGCGATTATCGGACTTCCTGATGCAGAGTATCCGATCTATCATACCAAAATCACCCATGATTAAATTACCATGTTTATCAAATTGTATATCGTGGGGGTTCATGGCAGTGGCGGTAGGCGCACAGCCATCACCCGCATACACCCTGCCAATGGTATCGTTTCCTGCGATACAGGCAACAATGTGCGTTGCGGGGTCAATGGTACGTATGTAAGTTATATTATCAAAATACACCCTGCCTGTAGAATCCACTTGAATTCCAACAGCGTCAAAAGCGGCATCGGTAGCCGGACCACCATCACCACCAAAGGCTCTGGAACCACCATTACCGGCAATCCAAGTGAGTATTTGAGTGGCTCTATCAACTCTAAGTAAGTGACCTCTCCCTGTACCAATGAACAAATTATCATCTTTATCGAAAGTTATACCCATTGGCACAAAAGAAGCATTGGTTGCTAATCCTCCATAGCCCGTATCTATACTACTTGTATAACGCCCACCTGCATAGGTACTTATAATACCCGAATGCATATCTATTTTACGTATTCTATTACCGTGTTGTTCTGAAACATACAAGTCGCCATGAGAGTCAAATGTCATGCGTGTAGGATAACTGATGGAAGCTGATGATGCAGGACCACCGTCACCGCCACCGGCAATAGAACGCCCGTCACCGGCAAATGGCAAGTAACGCCCATCGGGTGTTACAATGTGAATCGCATTCAAATCTTCAAAAGATACGTACAAATTTCCATCCGGTCCCATTTGGCACAATCCACCATTTATCGAGGCCGCTGTTGCCATGCCACCTAATCCTCTGGCAACTGTACGACCGTCTCCTAAAATAGTTGTAATAGTCCCTGACTGAGCAAAACAGAAAGTAGTGCAGCAGGATACGAGGATGAGGAAAAAGATGCGTTTCATGAGGGAATTTTTGGTTGGGGAAATTTTTACAAGTATACGGTATAAAGTTAAAATAAAAAAATTGTGTGGGGTTACTTCGGCTGCGCTCAGTAAGCGACTTTGTTTGAACTCCCGACCTCGGAATCATAGTTTTTTTCTAATCAGTTTTAATCAAAGTTCAAGACAAAATACTGTATCACACTATTTCCTATACCCCCTAACGCTCATTTGGCTGATGGTGCCGTTAAACTCGTTGTTTGATATCAGTGATATTTTGTAGTGGGCATTTTTATCGGGTGTTGGTATCGATGTCCACAGTTCGTATGGGTTGAATGTGTTGTCTTTGTAGGTGGGTAAATAAAGGCGTATGCTGTCTTTTTTAATGATTTTATCACCGTCTATTATTTCAGTTTGCAGGTAGCATTTCCAGCGTTGGTTGCTGTTCAGCTTCATCTCTACTTTTATCCATTTCGCACCATCTAAAGTGCCGTCGGCTAACGTGTATTTTTCATTGGGTTTGAAATGCACTGTAGTTAAAGAGTCGGTATGTAGTAGCGTTTTACCTTGATAACCGCTCGTGTCGTCGAGGGCTTCATCGTTGTCCATAAAGCTAAAATCAACTGGAGAGGGGTGGCTGTTGAGATAAATTCGTCCGTAGTATTTACGGTTCATGTCGTCGTAGTGCAGTATGGTTTTGTTGTATTGCACCACTTGAAACAGGTTTACGCCCATGAGGTAACAGGCAAGTCCGGCAAACACCCATTTCCAGCGACTGGTTTTTATAAAGTCTATAAAGCTGGCGAAGGGGAGCGCAAACATTGGGTAGCTCTGCACCAATGCACGTGTTGAGTAACTGCCGCCATACCGCCATTCATCCCATGCAATGATAATCCAGATGTTCAACAGGCAGTACCACAACACCGATTTTCGGAATGCCTTACCCCTCATAAACCAAAAGCCTACGAGGAAGAAAATGGTTACAGGTGTATATATAAACCAGCCCTTTTCAAAACCAAACAGCACTCTGAAATATGGGTTGAGGAATTTCCATTTGCTGCCTACATCGTAAACGAAAGTTCCGGTTGTGGCTTTCCAGTAAATCGTTTGTGGTAACACACCTAAAAGTCCACCAACCACAGCAATAGCCACCAGGTAGGGTTTTTGCTTAATGATGTTCCACTTTTGCTGGGCGGCTTCTTTAGTGTGGGTGTTCCAGAAAATAGGAATGAAAATGATAATGGCTTCTGTTGGTCGGCTCATGGTTGCAAAACCGCACAGGTAGCCCACAAGCAAGGTCTGTAAAATGGAGGGATTGTTGTGCCACCTAATAGTTGCGGCAATAGTGAGGCAGTAAATAAGGAAAATGTATGCATGCGTTTGTCCGCTGTCGATGGCTGCATAAACAATGTAATTCGTTGCAAGACCTATCAGAAGAATGGTGAGTGCAGCGGTAATGTCGTCGAAGAAATTGAGGAGAATTTTGCGCAGCACCAGTAATGCCAAAAAGCTGTACAACAGTATCGCAAACCCCAGTGCATACTGGTAGGGTGCCGAAAATCCATCCTGCGGATAACCAAAATGTGGTGCCAGTTGGTGGGCTAACAGGAAGAACGGTAACTCCATCACAGCAACACCACCCAGGTACTTGAACACATAATTGCCGTTTTCGGCTTTTTGTGCCTGTACTCCATCGCCACCCGTAACGTGGTATTTGGCATCAATGCTATCAACCCATTTCAGTTCTTTGAAGTCGTGGTAAATCAAGATGGAAGGCAGGTAGAGGTAGTACCCATTGGCATCCCATAAGGTGATTTTCAACGGTTTTTCAGGAGTAATATCTGTTATTCTGTAAACGAAAAAGACAGTTATCACCAACAGGCATGATAGTATGGAATATTTATTGCGCACTTATATTTAGTTACAATTTACGCACCATCATAATGCCATCACGAATAGGTAGTAAAACATGTTCAACGCGGTAGTCGTTCTTGATTTTTATATTCAGTTCCTGAATGGCTTTGGCGTTCTTGCTTTGGAATTCGGGGGGCATCATGACTTCGCCGCCATATAAAACGTTGTCAATAAGTATAACCCCGTTGGGTGCCAGTCGCTCCAATGCCATTTCGTAGTAAGAGCTGTAATTGCTTTTGTCGGCATCAATAAAAATAATGTCGAATTGCATGTCTATGGTAGGTAGCACATCCATTGCTTTCCCTGCCAGGCATTTTATTTTGTGCCCAATGCCGCCTTGCTCCCAGTATTTTTGAGCCATGTCTTGCAGCTCGTCGTCAATATCAACAGTATAAAGTATACCATCTTTTTTAACGCCTTTGGCAAGACAAAAAGCAGAATATCCGGTAAATGTACCAATCTCTAAAATGGCTGATGGCTGAATGGAAGCACTCAACATTTGCAGGAACATACCTTGTAAATGCCCCGAAAGCATTTCTCCACGTTCGGTTTTAATATGTGTTTCGCGCGTAAGTCGTGTCAAAACCTGATTTTCAGGCGTGCTAAAAAACTCTGCGTATCTGTTGATGCCTTCTGGAATCAGACTCATAATTAATGGTTTAATAGTTTTAAATGCCGAAGCCAATACCGAATTCAGCCAACTCAGCAATGGTTCGGTGTGTTTTCAGCAATGCCGAAATGAAAAGTTCTTTCACTACGCCATGTTCACGTTGAATTAGGTAGAAGTTGCCACCCAATTTTTCGTAGTAAGGGTCAAGCTTAAGTCCTGTTTGATGCAGGTAATAACCAACCTGTAGCATGATGCCGGCTCTTCCAAAAAGGTATTCATTGCCAACAAAAACGCCGGTGTTGTAAGAGTAGCTATACTCATCGCCGGGGTGCAACAAATTATTGGTCATAAAGGCATACACACCCGAATGGTAAGAGTAGTCGGCACCTACAAAAACTTTATTCTTGCTTCGCCATCTTCTTGAAACATACGCCGATCCAAGGTATACAGGGTACGATGGCCCCATTGCTGCTTCGCTTTGGGTAAATGCCAATCCCGCACGAGCTTCAAACAAAAAGCGGTTTTTGAGGGGCGTTTGTTTTTGGATTTCAAGTTTTGGCTTCGAAGTAACAGGGAAATAACGCAACCCTAGGTGGGCACCGTACAGATTCACTCCCAAATTGGGCTGATGGTAAGATCCGTCAGAGATATGGCTGAAGTTCAACCCTGCCTGCACATCCCAATGCTCATTTACCGTATAACGGAGGTCTGTATTGAAAGTAGCGTAATCGTTAAAATGGCTGCCAATGGCATTGTTAATGGTGTCAGAAATAGGGTGGCGATCGTAAAAGTGTGTCACGTATCCCACTCCGTCTCCGATGCGTAATGTCCACTGGAAATTTTTTAGGGAAATGATGGGGATTGTGAGGTTGGCATATAGTCCGAGGCATTTGCCGTAAACACTATCAATGCCATAGTTGGTATAACAGATGCCTACACCCACTGTTGGGAAACGCCTGCGCTGGTGCCAGCTTTTGTTGCCGCTTGTTTTTTCGATGATGTTTAGGTCGAAGCCGTACGATAGGTCGGGGATAGGTAGATGGAATTTAGGCGAGTGTTTTAAAACTTTTCCGGCAAACGTATTAAACTCATATCCCACACCCGGGGTATTGAACAAACCCTGTGCGCTGGCAACCGTAAAAGGAGCCAAAAAACTTGCAATAGCTATAATGATTTTCGCCAGCCGTGTCATGGAAAGTACAAATGTAATTTCACTAAAATTCTCAGACAAAAGAAATATGCAGTATATTAGCAAATGGGGAGCAAGAACAGTGGAGATTCACAACAGCTTCGTAACCGGAAGCAATTAATAAGTAGCAGTAATGCGTCAAAAGATTTTATTTGGTTTGTGTGTTGCATGTATGCCATTAACGGCAATTGTGGCGCAAGACAAAAAGAGCCTCACCCTCGATGGTAGGCTGAACGTCAATAAAGGAAGTGCATCTTTCAGGTATCAGCTTGTTTTCAATGAAAATGGCGGTAGGATATCAGGCTATTCACTCACATGGCTTACAGGAGTTAATCCAAATAAGTGTAAAGTGGAGGGCAGTATTGACAAAGACAAAGGGGTTATTCATTTTAAAGAAGTGGCTTCTAAAAATGATAGTGCAAATATGTGCTATCTGGAAAGCGATTTGAAGTATACCATCAAGGGTAAAGAAATAACTGCTACCGGTCCGTTCAAGGGTCATGATGAAAAAAATAAGATGTGTGGCGAGGGTAACATGACGCTCACCCATACTCTGGTGCGCGATTCTGTTTTTGTGAAAGATTCGTCAAGGCGTATCTCCATTTCAGCAGCAGGCGATTTATTGGGTAAGAAAGTTGCCAATACGCCATTGCCTCCGTTGAAAGTAGAGAAAAAAGTGGTTGAAAACCCCAATGGTAGCCCAACGGCAAAAGACCACCCAAAGGTGACCAACTTTACTGTTTCTGCCGATGGTCCACTTAATCTGGATTGGGCTACTGATACTTTGTACCTATGGGTTTGGGATTACGGAAAGCCCGATGGCGACCGTATAACGCTTATATTTAATGGTATGATGATGCTCGATGAATATGAAATAACCGGGAAAAAGAGATTATTCAAGTTTCCAATAACCCGCGATGAGAACCGTATTGAAGTGAAAGCGATCAATGAGGGTAGGGTGCCGCCCAATACCGCCCGCCTGCTTTTAGAATGTAAAAGTGCCCAATACAATATTACAAGTGTGAACGGTCAGGGTAAGAGTTCAATTATTAATATCAACAAGGCAAAATAGAAACCAGACAAGATATTGAGAAAACCTTCTGCGCGTGCGGAAGGTTTTTTTGTGCCTTACTTTACTTGGTTGAAAGCCATTCTGGTATTGGGTTTACGAGGATTTTACCAACTATTTTGTCCACTTGGATAGATTGACTAAAGATTATCAACTCTTTTGTCCATTACGCCCTGACATGAAAAAGCCGGCATAAGGTTTTTATCCTGTTGCCAGCTTTTTAAAACTTTATTTTCAGTTGTTGATTATAGACGTACTGCCAATTTTTGCTGGTCTGTCATCTTTATCGATTTTTTATTTTGAAAATAGAGTGTCATGAACCTGATGAAGCAAATTGTTACGAGCATTTGTTGTGATTTTTGTTGAAAGTGTTTGTTGATTTGATTTTAATTTTTTTGAGACGATCTGGAAAGAAGGTCTTTAATCTCTCTATATTTTTAAGTAGAAGTAAAAGGGGGGAGTCTCGTGGTTTTGCGTCACTCGACCGCCCCTTCATTCATCCTCTCTCTATTATTGTTTTACGAGTTTCTCGATCATTTTTTCGTTACCAGCTTGCAGTTCTACCATGTAGATACCGGCAGGGAGGTTGTTGATATTGATGTTTAAAGCTCCGTTTTGTGTATCGATTGTGCGGTTAACCACGCTTACACCTGCAGTGTTCATAATGTTCAACTGACCTTTAGTGTTTGAAGGCATGTTGAAGCTGATGCTTACGTTTTCAGTTGCAGGGTTAGGGCTTACGCTCATTGTAAGGTTGTT
>CANGIY010000044.1 GCA_947454235.1 Chitinophagaceae bacterium | reverse complement strand
TCTCCAGCAGAGCCCACTTCCGTTTCGTTTGATACAACAAAGATAAAAAAGGGCAAAAGCTCCCAAAAATCAAAGAAAAAAAACAGCCTGAATTTTGTCCACTTCAACACATCGTCTCAAAAACAGCCTGAATTTTGTCCATTACTCCGCAAGGGATGTATTTTATCCCTAATTTAGCCATCAAATCAAACAAACATGCCACTTAGCAAAGTAACTCAGTTGGTCGCTACTGTCATTGACCACCCATACAAGGAAAAGCTGGCAGCAACTAAGATTCCTGTACCTCTCTATATTGAAAGTGCGATTTATTACGATCCTGCCGATCTTTCAGTGGTGCTTGATGTTGAGCCTTATATCAGCCCTTTGCTTTTGAATAACCATTTGTCATTTGTTGTTGAAAACGATTTGTTTGGTGGCGACCACAATGACCCGGCACCGGGCGTGGTGAAAGAACTTAAGCTGGTGTACAATTATAATGGCATAAAATCGACCCTGATTTGCCGCGAGAAGGCAACAGTTGTGCTTCAGGCTTATTGAGTAATTGATTATAGTAATGTTAATTTGCCTAAGTGGAGTTCAAGCTATGCCTAATAGCGTGAAATTTGCCGGCAGAAATAATTTTCAATGAACTGTTCAGGCAATTTTTGGGCTTTTTGTTTGTTAGTGTTGATGGGGCTTTTCCTGGGATCTTGTCAGCAGGAAGTGAACATTAACCTGGAGACTACACCCGCAAAAGTGGTTGTGCAGGGCT
Source organism: Chitinophagaceae bacterium (assembly GCA_947454235.1). Classification (GTDB taxonomy): domain Bacteria; phylum Bacteroidota; class Bacteroidia; order Chitinophagales; family Chitinophagaceae; genus Flavipsychrobacter. The sequence goes on along the minus strand of CANGIY010000044.1, from coordinate 6,683 downwards.
CAATCGAAAATGGTCAGCCGCCGTTTGTAATACTTTCATCTACTTTCGGATTTTTTGCAAATATCGATTTGTCTACGTTCGAAAATGTATTCATACACAATGCTGTTGTTACAGTAAGCGATGGCTCACGTACCTGTAGGTTGAAAGAGTATTCGGTTGATTCGGGCAGTTCAGCAAAGTTTTACATTTATTCCGTTGATACTTCTGATCTTTCAAATGTGATCATTGGTGAACTAGGTAAAACGTACAACCTGTCAATTACTTACGATGGCAAGACCTATACCTCTCAAACCCAAATACCATTTGTAAAGGGTTTAGATACTTTGTGGTTTGGGCAACCTGCGTTTCAAGGACCTAATACTCCCAATAATGCAGTAGAACTATATGGCACATATACCGACCCCGATACGGCAGGCAATTTTGTAAAATATTATACCAAAAGGAACCAGGAAATATTTTATGCGGGGCAGTTGTTTAGCGACGATTTGGTGAATGGCAACAAAATTAAAGGAGTGAATTTATTTGCAGGTTACAATTTGGCTGACGATAAGAAATCTGACTCTTTGGTTTATTTCTATCCAGGCGATTCTTTGGTTCTCAAATGGTGTGAGATAGATAAGCCCGTTTTTAACTTCTGGAACACCTATCAATTCTCGGTTCAGTCAACCGGCAACCCGTTCTCGTCGCCTATCAATGTTAAAAGCAACATCAGCAATGGTGCAGTTGGCGTATGGGCTGGCTACGGAACTATCTACTATCACATGAAGGTACAATAGGTGCATGATTCAATAGGTAGCGACAATATAGTTGCGCTTTAATTTGGACAATATTATAAGTACCTTTATGCCCCGAAAAAGTTTTTAAAATCAATTCTATGAGTGACATGGAAAAAGTGCATTGCCTGATTATTGGTTCAGGACCTGCAGGATACACAGCCGCAATCTACGCCTCTAGGGCTAACTTACATCCCATTTTATATCAGGGATTACAGCCGGGTGGGCAGCTAACAATAACTACTGAAGTTGAAAACTACCCAGGCTACCCTAATGGAGTTATGGGTCCTCAAATGATGGTTGATTTCGAACAACAGGCACAAAGAATGGGTGCCGACATCAGGTGGGGTATGATTACCAAAGTCGATTTTTCTCAAAGACCATTCAAGGTTGAAGTGGACGAAGAAAAATGGATTGAAGCAGATTCTATCATTATTGCAACAGGTGCTTCTGCAAAATGGTTAGGTCTCGAATCAGAGAGCAGACTGAATGGACACGGTGTTTCTGCTTGTGCTGTTTGTGATGGCTTCTTCTTCAAAAATCAGGAAGTAGCTATTGTAGGAGCAGGTGATACAGCTTGCGAGGAAGCACTTTATTTGTCGAAACTTTGTACGCATGTACACATGCTTGTTAGGCGAGATGAAATGCGTGCCAGCCGCGTAATGAAAGAGCGCGTATTGAAAACAGCTAATATCACTGTTCATTGGAACAGCGAGCCTGCTGAAATTTTAGGTGAAAACAAAGTTGAAAGTGTTCGTGTTCGCAATACCCAAACAGGGGCAGAGTCAATCATTCCTTTGAAAGCAGTATTTATTGCAATTGGTCACCAACCTAACTCTGGCTTGTTCAAAGGCGTAATTGATATGGACGACCAAGGTTATATCATCACTCAGCCGGGTTCAACAAAAACCAATGTTCCGGGTGTATTTGCTTGTGGCGATGTTCAGGACAAAATCTATCGTCAGGCAGTGAGTGCAGCGGGTAGTGGTTGTATGGCCGCTCTTGATGCTGAAAGGTATCTTGGAGAAATGGAGCTGTAGTAATAAAACTAACGAATCATATTTATTTAGGGTTGCGACGGATGAAACTGTTGCAACCTTTTTTTATTTCTTCTTATAGAACACAAAACCATTTTTTACGCCCAATTGAGTGAACTGGGTAAAGGCAGCATACTTAGCCGAATCCTGAATTTTGCCAATAAAATAGGCAGGCTTGTCGGTTGTTCCGTTCATCAACCAAATCTCATTTACCTTACCATTATCGTAGTATTCTTTGGCAGCGAATGGTTGCTTTTGCGCATAGAACAGTACCGCATAGCTTTTGAAATCTAATGAGTGTATGTACACATCTTGCCCTTTAAAAGACTCGTAGAATTCCAATGCAGCTCGCTGCGAGTATGCCTCTATTTTCGGGGTGAAATGGAATATACTTGATTGAATGGCCAGTACTTGCACGATAACGAGCGTACCAAACACTTTGAAATTTTGTTTTTTAAGTTGCGCCCATACATACACAAGTGCTCCTAAATAAGCTACACCCGGAAGGCATTCCCACCATGCCCAATGTACATCGGCTTGTAGGTTGCCACGGGCAAATGGGTCGTCAATGAGCGGGGCGATTGCATTTTTATTCATTGCCACCAGGGGCAGTAATGTGATAAGCAAAGCAAAAACAGCACCTACTACGATGAAGGTTTTGAGGACAGATTTTTTTAGTATTTGGCGTTCTTCGGTAATCCTGTATAGTTGAACTGCTGCAAGAAAGGTGAGCGGGAAATAACACAAACTTGAATAATGGACAATCTTCGTTTTTACAATACTGAATAGAATCAGCACCACCCAAAACATGACCCACATGAGTTTTATGAATCCCTTTGAGTGCATTGAATCAGATCTGTGTGGATTTCTGAAGTATTGGAACAGAAAAGGCGACGCAGGGAAGCAACCTATCAATAGAATAATGAAATGATAATAAAAAGGACCACCATGGTCGGCATCTTCGGTTCTGAATAAACGTACCTGATAGGTAAGGAATTCGGTCATGAACCAACGAGCATACTCGAATCCATGAACAACTATTGCAGCAACTAGCCAACCCGCAAATGGCAGAGCAGCACTTATGGCAGTAAGCCAAAGGTACTTTTTAGGGAAGGGTAGGGTACGCCTTTGCACAACCATATAAACACCCAGTGAAAGCAAACCGACAAGTATCGCAACAGGTCCCTTTGTAAGTACTGCCAGCCCAAGGAAGATACCTGCAAGGGTGGCGTGCAAAGGCTTCTTGTCGTCGTAATGAAGTAGGTGAACCTGAAAGAAAGCAAGGAATATAAACAGGTTAAAAGTAGGGTCGATAATGCCTGACTTAAAGTAGAAATGCGGTAACCAGCTTGCTATATACATAGCCACCCACCAGAAAGCTACCTTGCCGTTCATTACTTTTCGACCTACGTAGAATACTGAAATTAGTGTTGCGATACCTACAATTGCATTCGGGAAACGCGCTGAAAACTCATTGATGCCAAACATTTTCATCGCCAGCACCTGCATCCAAATAAAGATGGGGGGCTTTTCCCAAAACGGCATGAAGTCAATCTTGGCTCTGATGTAGTCCTTCGTGACAATCATCTCACGCGCACATTCTGCAAAGTTGATTTCATCCCAGTCAAAAAGATGGACACCACCCAAAAAAGGAATGAAAAGAGCCGCGCCTAAAAGCGCGATGATTGCATACTTGAAACTATTTGGAAGCGTATTCACTCGTGCAAAAATAGTGCTGTTTATTTTGTTATTGTGAAGTTGGCAAAATAAATTCCATCAAGTTTAATTATTATGTTTCTTTTGTGCTAGGCGCAAAATCCGAGAATAGTGAACTATTTAAGGACTTTTGCAACGACGCAGAAATGGAACAGAATGGTTGAAATGGTGGCATTTATTTTGTCATCTTCACAATTCAGCGGTAACAGGGTGGTATTTATTCATCAACGAAAATAATAAGGTAGTGGTCACTGCACCTACTATGCTACCGAAGAACACATCGTCAAAAAAATGTGCTGCGAGATACACCCGTGAGTAACATACGGCAACAGCAAAAATACCGAATAGTAACCCGAACATTCTGTAACGTGCGGGCAGCAATAACGAAAGGAAGCAGAAGAATGAAAATGCACCCTGACTATGTCCGCTTGGGAAACTATTGTTACCAACAAGTTTTGTCCAATAAGAAGCAAAATGAATCCAGTCGTGGTCTTGTGAAAACATCCTGAAAGGCCGGTCGTGATGGAACAGTTTTTTTAAAACCTGCTGAATAATTAACGGTGAAATATTGCAGGCTACACCAGTAAAGAAATACCATTTATGGCGGAACTGAGGTAACAACATGAGTGCAATAAGTGTTGGTATAATTACTTCTGGTTGCCCCATGTATGTAATTAAAAAAAACAGCCGGTCGGTTGCTTCAGTGTTGTGTGAATTGATGAACTTAAAGATGTCAATTCTTGTAGAAATAGCCAGAATACTTCCTGCAAGTGATACCCATAAAAGGAACACTGAATGGAAGTAGGGGTTCAATATAATGCGCGCCTTACTCTGCAAATGCACTTTCTTTTTTTCTCAGTTTATTAGTAAGTCGGGTAATGTTTCGGGTGTACCACTCTTTGGTAAATAGTTTAGAGTCATTTCGGGCAGTGAATATAAGCCAGAAAGCGATAGGCAGCATAATAAACGTTGACATCCACATGCCCATCCAGGCAGGTACAGAGCCCGACTTAACCAGTTTTTCTCCCGAGATGTTGATCATGATAAAAGCAAGGAAAAACACCACCGCAAATACCAGCGGCAACCCAATGCCTCCCTTTCTGATGATTGCCCCAAGTGGTGCCCCTATCAGGAACAAAAGCATACAAGCAAAAGACAATGAAAACTTACGATGAAACTCGATGCCGAATTTTTCGTAGTTCTCATTCTTAATCTTTTCATTCATGCAGTTGTTTTCAATCATCCCTTTCAGGTTGTTCATGTTGTTGGCAGCACCTTGCAACACCATCGACTGTTTTGCGGTGTCCACCAGTTCCATGAATGAACGTTTGTAAGTGCGCGGAGCTAACTTGCATTTCTTAATGGCATCTGCCATTTTTTGCGACTCCTTATTGGTGCCTGCCAGCGACAAGTAGGGTACAAATATAGAACTGAATGTTGCGGGTGTTCTGCGCCGCATTTTGTCAAAGCTATCAATTTGTTCGCTCAATTGTTTCACATCCATCATTTGATAGGCCTTTTTGAAGAGGTCTTCATTGGTGCGTGTGAACTTGAATTGCGAAAGGTCAAACACCTTATCCCACTGGTCGAAGTGCATTCTTGTTTGAGGCAGTTCAGGTGAGCGGTTCGATTGGTCGTAACCTTCCTCGTAACGCCATCCATCTTTCAATCTGAAAATCAGTGTTTGCTTGTCGGGGGTAGGAAGCATCATGCCTTCTTTGGCAACAGTCACTTTGTTACTACCTGCCATATCAGAATGGTCGTAGATGATAATGTCATGGATGGTGTATCCGTCAGGGTCTTTGCTGCCTACCCGAATCGAATACCCTTTGATTTCGTTATTGAAATGTTCGGGTTTGATACTCAGAGTTGGTTTCATATTCCTGATGTCGAACAACAATGATAGTGACTTCAGGTTGGCTATCGGAATAACGTTATTATTGAAGAAGAACGCAAAAACGAACATGCCTATCATGCAAAAGAACAAAGGCCTGATGAAGCGCAAAAGAGAAATACCAGATGCTTTGATGGCGACCAACTCAAAGTTTTCACCCAATGCACCAAATGTCATTATTGAAGCAAGAAGAATACTGAGTGGTAATGCCAGGGGTACAAGGGTAGCACTGGTGTACAACAACGATTGAAGAATTACCCCCACACCGAGACCCTTGCCAATCATTTCGTCCATGTACAGCCAAAAAAACTGCATCACAAGTACAAATAATGACACGAAGAAGGTAACGATAAACGGCCCGACAAAACTTCGGATAATCAATATGTCGAGCTTCTTAAACAATCGTGCGTGTTTTGTTGCAAACCTACAAATTTAATGCCTGAAAAATTTGTTAAGGTAGGGGAGCAAAAAAATACAAAAAAATACGGCGACCACGAGGGTCGCCGCAACTAAAAATGTTCGTTTGTCTAATCCTGTTTAATGAGTTTATCAGTTTTCAGGAGTTGATTGTCTTTGTCGAAGATGAGTACCATGTACATGCCGTTTGCGAGGTTGCTGAGGTCTATTGACTTAGCATTCTCAACATTCAGTATCAGTTTACCGTCAGCAGTAATGATGTTCACATTCACAGCCACCGGTGCTTCTATTGTCAACTCTGATTTTACAGGGTTAGGATAGATGCTGATTTCTCCTACTGCTGTTTGCGCCTGTGCTACTGCAAGTGGGTAGTATGCTGATGTATCAGTACAACCATTGATGTCTGTAACAACTACTTCGTAGTGACCCGGAAGTGTTGCATCGTAAGCTGAGTTGGTAGCGCCTGAGATGATAGTGCCATTCCTCAACCATTGGTATGTTGCATAAGTACCTGTGAACAGTACGTTGCCTGTGCCCAATGTAACTGTTGGGTTAGGTCGTGGCAATACTGTCATGCTCGATACTGTGATCGTACAACTTCCTGATGTCAACTCAACTGAGTAGATACCAGCTGTGTCGGCTGTGTATGCTGTATCGGTTGCTCCTGCAATTGCTGTTGTACCTGTGTACCATTGGAATGATGTTGCACCCGTTGCTGTTACACTCATTGTTACAGGTAAGCCGTGGCACAATGTCATACTGCCTGTTGATGGTAACAATGAACCTGATGGTGCATTGCTTACTGTCACCGGTGCTGTCACCATTGCCTGACAACCGTAGCTGCCT
>CANGIY010000043.1 GCA_947454235.1 Chitinophagaceae bacterium | reverse complement strand
GCGGAGAGAGAGGGATTCGAACCCTCGATACCCTTTGACAGGTATACACACTTTCCAGGCGTGCCTCTTCAACCACTCAAGCATCTCTCCAGTTCCCGTAAGGGAGTGCGAATGTACAAAAAATTGACATTCCACTTTTGCGATTCTATGATTTTGAACCCTTGTTTGTATTGTTTTGTTACCTGTTCGGTAGTCTGAAAAGGCGCTCGGCATTGGCAGTTGTTACTTGCGCAATGTGGTCTATGCTGGTTTGGTAACAGTCTGCTACTTGCTGAGCGATAAAAGGTATGTAGGCACTTTCGTTGCGCTTACCCCTGTGTGGCACGGGTGCCAGATAGGGCGCATCGGTTTCCAGTACTATATGTTCCAGTGGTATTTGTGGCAATACCTCCATCAGTCCGCTTTTTTTGTAGGTAACAACGCCACCTATGCCGAGGTAAAAACCAAGGTCAATGATTTGCTTTGCTTCTTCTACCGTGCCGCCAAAACAGTGGAATACACCACGCAAGCTGCCGTTTTGCTTTTTACGCACCATCTTAATGGTGTCTTCCGTCGCTTCGCGGGTGTGCAGTACAGTAGCAAGGTCATATTTTAACGCCCAGTCGAGCTGGGTGGCAAGTGCCTCAAATTGTTCGTTCTGGAACGTAAGGTCCCAGTAGTAGTCGAGCCCTATTTCTCCAATGGCATGAAATGTTCGCTTAGAAAGCCATTGCTCCATCACCTCTAGCTGTTGCTTGTAATTCGTATCTACATAGGTAGGGTGCAGCCCCATCATCGGCAGGCAATGTTCAGGGTGTGCATCAGCGATTGCCAGCATAGGTGCAATGGTTTCAATATCGCAATTGGGCATGTAAAGGCGGGTAACTCCGGCAGCAATGGCACGGTTTATTTGTTGTTCGTCGGCTGCGAGTTTAGGGTCGTATAGGTGTGTATGAGTATCTGTTAATATCATGATTGTTGTATTGATTGTAAAGCCCATCCTTGTTGTTTACAATACTCCAGTACCTTGGGAAGGGCTATTTTCATTCTATCCCATGCTTTTTCGCTGTCGTGAAAGACTACGATAGAGCCGGGGTGCAGTAGCCGGAGTACATTTTGTGTGCATTGTTCGGGTGTAATTGAGCTATCAAAATCATAGCTTATGATGTCCCACATTACAATTTTCCAGGGTCTTTTTCCTTTGGTGAGGTGCCGTACCTGGGTTGGCGTAATCATGCCGTATGGTGGCCTGAACAAGGTGGAACGTATTACCCCACCCGCATCGTCGATGTTCCTGTAGTACTTATCGTTTTCTGTTTTTAACCCATTCAGGTGGTTGTAGGTATGATTACCTGTTGTGTGTCCTGCCGCTAAAATGCTTTTATAGGTATCAAAGTGGTTGACAACGTTTTTACCAATGCAAAAAAATGTTGCTTTTGCGTTGTACTGCTGTAGTGCATCAAGGACAAACTTTGTGATTTCGGGGTGCGGACCGTCGTCGAAAGTAAGGTAAATTGTTGGCTGAACTGCTTGAGGCATATCCCAAACCAGTTGGCGGGGCATGAACCATTTAACCAGCGCAGGAGCCTTTACCCACCTCCATTTCATGAATTCAGGAATATTAAATTTTGGTAATCGCGCTTTGGTCTACCCACCCTTTCCTACCGTCAGGGGTTTGAATTTCCAAATAGCTACCCTTGTTACCAATAATTTTCACTGTCACCCCCTCAGGCAGTAAGCTCTGTTGCTTACCCGGTTTCATTTCGGCACCCATCAGTGGCGTGTCGTTGTACATCACTACTGCCATGCCTGTGTCCTTCATATTCTGTGTAGCGAAATAGGCGAATGTAAACAGCACGCACCAAAATATCCCCAATATCAACGGTATCTGGAGCGGCAATTTAAAGCTCAACAGGTGCAGGTACCGGGTGCCTATTGACAAAATAATAAGTATAAACACCACGAATGAAAGCACAGTCCACATGTTAGCATTGGTGTTCTTAGTAATCGCCGTCCACCATTTAACGAAAAAGATGTCTTCAACCTGTGCAATGTGAGCGGAAATACGCGCCTGAGCCAGTATCAGATTGTCTTTCGCTTCCTTCATGTCAGGATTCAAATGTAATGCGCGTTGATAATTCAATATTGCTAAAGCTACTTTGTTAGCCCTGTAGTAAGAGTTACCCAGGTTGTAGTACACCACAGGGTTGTTGGGCTTACCCGCAACAATCATTTCAAAACAGGCAGCAGCACTATCATACATTTTTGCCTGATACAGCTTGTTACCCATTGTCCAAACTGTCTCTGCCGGGTTTGCAGCAAACCCCTGCCCTGCTATGAAGGTCAATAAAATGGTACAAATCAGAATAAGCCTTTTCATACTTTTTTCCGCTTTCTTCAATGCCACTTGCGGCACATAAATATCAGGTTTACAAAACTCCCTCCAAATCGCTGATCACTTTTACAGCATCATCGAAGGTGTAAGACAATGTTTTATTACCGCCACTTGCATACAAGGCTGTTTCGCATTCCCAAATAATGGACTCAAACTTTTGCTGCATAGCTGCAGGTACTTTTTTGTTTTGCAATGTCTCTATCGCTGTTTCTTTTGAAAGCGCCGACAACGGTATACCTGTTTTATCGCTCAGGTACAACCATATTGCCTTTGAAATTTCCTCGTAAAAACCCTTTGATTCGTTTTTGCTGAGACATCTTTTTGCAGCTTCCAAACGTGCGAGTGCCATTTTATTGGCTCTCTTATTGCGCAATAATGAAGTATTACGATTCAACTCATCGCGCCTGCGCTTGAGTTCGACGGCTAAAAATAGTAGTAAAATAGGCACCACGTATGCCAACCAATACAATGGCGATAAAAACAATGGCATTGAAACACGCTTCACATTACCGAGCGGCTTCAGGTCAATATCGTGAATGTCTTTCAAAGAAACCGGCAAGGCTGCTTCTTTTGCTTTAGCAGGATTGTAATTCTTGCCCTGCTTTACGTGCAACTTAAATGGCTGAGTGTGTAGTGTTGTGTACCTGCCCGTTTCAGTATTATAAAAAGTAAAACTAGTAGCAGGAATTTCATAATCACCTACTGTTTGAGGAGTAATGGCGTAAGTGATGACCTTATCACCGGCAATGGTTGTGCTCCTGCTTGTTACTGTATCAACCACTTGTGGGTCGTAAGTGTTAATGCCGTTCGGTAATTCCAGTTTCGGTGCGTCAATCAATTTAAGGTTACCGCTACCGCTTATTGTGAGCGTGAGTGTCGCAACATCGTCGGTAGTAATGTCGGTTTTATCTAGCTTACTGGTGATCGAGAAATTACCCACTGCACCTCCAAAATCAGTTGGTTTGTCTTTTTCAGGCAGCGGCGTAACATTAATTTTCACCGGTGCACTTGAAAGATGCACTTTGATGTTCCTATAGCCAGAGAAAAAAGCATTGTTGAAGAACGGGTCGTTCATCATCAAAGTACCATTTGCCTGACGAGGACGTTGGCTTACCTGCGCCATCCCTTTTGCTTCGGCAGGGTCAAGCTCCAGTGTGCCCACCTGTTGCGGGAACAAAGCCGACTTTTTTAATAAAAACACCTGATACCTCTTACCATCCACTACTTCAACAGTTGGCTTTGGCTGTTTTGGAATATCAAAATCCTGTGTCCAGAACCCAGGCAATGAAGGCAATTTTGAAAAGTTCACCTGCATTGGGATAGTCGTGTACAACTTATAGCTTGCGGTAATCTGCTCGCCAAGGTGTACTTTATTTTTATCAACTGTTACCTTTATGAACAAGTCTTTCTTGTACAAGTCAGGATCAGCAAAGTCTTCGTCGTTTGAATTTTGAGCTGGTGGTGGTGGTTGCGATGGTGCAGACGGAGGTGGCATAGCCCGACCCGAGCCCATTTGTTGCATCATTTGTTGTTGCAACTGCCTTATTTGAGCCATCTGCTGCTGCATTGCTGCAAACGGATCTTCGTCGTCGCCAAAAGGATCAAAACCATTAGGCTGGCGTCTTGGCTGTTGTTTTGGTGCCAACGAACCCGCTACTACCTCAATACTAATAGGATTGGATGTATATGAATGACCTGCACGATCTTTAGCTATTGCACCCGGAATTGCGAATTTACCTTCATGTTTCGGGCGCAGCACATAAGATATTTTTACGCTTTGCGAACGCTGACCATTGGAAATTGAAATTGAAGTGGACTGGAACGGCCCGGCAACTCTGTTAAATTCGCCAAACCCCTGGGGTGACATCTCGGTGAGGTTATCAACGTTGCTGATCTCAAAATCCACTTGAATCTGATCCTGGATTCCCATTTTAGCGTTGCCCGGCGATGCGATGAAAACTACACCTTGCGCCATTGCATGGCAACAACCCACTAAAACCATTACAAGGTTTAGTATGTTACTACGCCACATGTGTTTAATGTATTTCATGTCGATACAGGCAAAATTAACCTGTATCAATCCTTAGGTACTAAAACACGTGGTTAAACCTACGTTAAAAAGAAATATTATAAGTCTCCCGCAACGGGTCTCATCACAATTTGTTCAACATTTGCCTGATAACCAAGGCTGTAACAACTCCACAAAATATCAGCTATGTCTTTTGTCTCCATAATGCGTTTTGGGTCAACCCCTGACCCTTCCCACGATGGAGAATAAGTGGCACCGGGACAAATTGACGTCACCTTTATGCGATCAGACCTTAACTCTTCCCTCAAATTGTCAGAAAAACCAAGCAATGCGTACTTAGAAATACTGTATGAGCCACCGTTAGGATATGCTTTAAGGCTTGCCACCGAACACATGTTGAATATATGACCGCTATCGGCTTTTTTGACTACCGCCATTAAAAAACGGGTAACATAATAGGCACTGTAAAGATTCGTATTCATTAATTGCTCCAACCTACCCTCTGGTTCTTCTGTGATATTACCCGGCAAAAACGTCCCTGCATTGTTCACCAGAATATTAATGTGCGGAAACTGAGCAGTTACATGGGTAGCAAATGCGGCACAGTTTTCACTTTTCCCAAGGTCGGTAGCGTAAACAATCACTTTTTGATTGGGGTAACGCACTTGCCAGTCGGCTTGAAGGACGCGCATTTTTTGCTCATTGCGCGCTGTAATAGCCACCGAACACCCCTGTTCAAGCAGCTTTTCAGCAATCGCTTGTCCTATACCTTGTGACCCACCTGTTACAACCGCGTACACCATTTGCATGTATATTGGTTGCACCCCGAAAGCCAATCACTTCCGGGGTGCAAATGAATTTGATTAAATTTTCTTGAATACCACAATAGCATTGTGACCACCAAAACCAAAAGTATTGTTCATCGCAACATTTACGTTTTTAGCTTTTGCAGTACCTGCTACTATATTGAAATCAGCCGGCACCTCGGGGTCTACATTTTGCAAATTGATGGTTGGCGGTATCATGCTTTTCTCAATTGCCTTGATACATAAAATGCTTTCAATAGCACCAGCAGCACCCAACAAGTGTCCAGTCATAGACTTGGTTGCACTAATTGCTAAATTGCTTAGGTCGCCGCCAAATACTTTTTGAATCGCTTTTATTTCACTGATGTCACCAACCGGAGTTGAGGTAGCATGGGTATTCAGATAGTCAACGTCTGATGGTTGCAAACCCGCTTCTTCCAATGCCATTGTCATTGCTTTGGCTGCCCCCAGACCTTCAGGGTGGGTAGCTGTCATGTGGTAAGCATCGGCCGTCATTGCAGCACCTACTACTTCGGCATAAATTTTTGCACCACGTGCTTTAGCATGTTCGTATTCTTCAAGCACCAACGCACCCGCACCTTCTCCCATCACAAAACCATCACGGTCAACATCAAATGGCCTAGATGCGGCTGCCGGGTCATCGTTTCTGGTTGACATCGCCTTCATAGAGGTAAAACCTCCAATTGAAGCCGCAGTCACGGGTGCTTCAGAACCACCTGTAATAAACACATCAGCCTTTCCAAATTTAATATAATTGAAAGCATCCATGATGGCAGTGTTGCCTGTCGCACATGCTGAAACTGCGGTATAGTTGATACCCATCAAGCCAAACTTCATAGATATCATACCCGAAGCCATGTTGCTGATAAGCCTTGGCACAAAAAACGGACTGAACCTTGGTATCATTCCTCCGTTTACGTATGCAGTTACTTCTTCTTCGAAAGTATTCATACCGCCCTGTCCCGAGCCCCAGATAACGCCAATCCTGAATCGGTCGATTGTGTTTAAATCTAGTCCGCTATCATTAAGTGCCTCAGTCGCGGCGTATAAACCATATTGAGTAAAGAGGTCGCTTCTCTTAATTTCGTTCCTGTCTAAATAAGTTTCGGGTTTAAAATCTTTCAGTTCGCAGGCAAACTTGACCTTGAAATGGGTGGAATCGAACTTGGTAATGGATCCCGCACCGCTTTTACCTGCAAATGCGTTTTCGGTAAATGTAGCCACATCGTTTCCTAGTGGGGTAAGCGCACCGAGTCCGGTAACTACTACTCTTCTCATATAAGTTGGTTAACTATGGATGTATTGTTTGTTCTTTATTAGTTCTATTATCAGGCGATTTCAGGTTGTTTCTGTGTCTTCATTTCAAGTTCAACCGCATCAATCCAACGGTCAAACAGACGATTTTCAATTTTGATGGCTTCTTCCGCAATGGTTTCCCATTCAGGGTGAAAGCTTTCAAGCATGTTGCGCATTTCCCTCAAATGCCCTTCTTCTTCAGCAATAATCGATTTCACCGAAACTTTTGAGCGCAATTTTGAAAGTACAGCCTGATAATCGCCATATAACTCGTCGGCACGTACTTCTATTGCGTATGTAACCAACAAATAAGCGCCGTGTTTCAAAGCTCTCCCGGTCAATGCAAACTTGTTCTTTAAAAATCTGCATACTTCCACATCGAGCAAATTGAGGTACTGATGGCTTTCAACCGGTGCCAGCAGGTACGCCTCAGTATAATCGGGGCATGCCTGACCGGGCAGCTTAACAATCATTTTTTTCAGATACCAAGCATGGCGCGCCTCTTCAGCAGCATGTTTTAATATTATCTCAGTTACCTTTCTCGGATCCTCGTACTTTGAAATTTTCCTTGCACCAGTGTTTTCCATCATGCTCAGGCTATTGAGCCACTTTGCATGTGCACTATCATTTGAAACAATGGGTTCCAGCAGTTCTTTAAGTCGGCCAGTTGTTGTCATATTGCGCGCAAAGGTAGTGTAGAAAGTACTGTGTAAAACAACCCATCATAGGCTTTTAGAAATAATGCTATTTTTGAGCATAATAAAGAAGGTAACGCTCAATGTATTGCCTTCAATAAAAATAAAATCATGAAGAAATCATTTTTAGCTGCACTCATGGCTTTGGCGTTTACGGCAGGTGCGCAAAATCTGGGTAATAATTTGGGTATAGTGCCGGCACCGGTATCGGTTAAATCAGCGAAGGGGCATATCACCATCAACTCTGAAACTTCGATTATCGCCGATTCTATGACCCACCCGGCAGTGAAATTCCTCAATGATTTCCTGAAGAAAAACGGTTTCAGCAATGTTATAGTGAACGCATCGACGATGGGCAAAAAACCTACTGATGTAAAAAACGCAATTGTCCTGCAAACAAAAACGTCGCTCAACCTGCCTTCAGAAGGCTATGAGCTCAAAATATCAGAGTCGCAGGTACTTATTTCAGGGCATGGTGCAGGACTGTTCTACGGACTTATGACATTCCTGCAAATGGTGAACCTGGAGAAAAAAGGTGTTGCTACAGTACAGTGTGCAACCATCAATGACGCTCCTCGCTTTGGTTACAGAGGCTTACATCTCGATGTTTCGCGCCACTTTTTCCCGCCCGATTTCATCAAGAAGTACCTTGACCTGATGGCGATTTACAAACTCAATTACTTCCACTGGCATTTAACCGACGACCAGGGCTGGAGGCTTGAAATCAAGAAGTACCCCAACTTCACGAAGAATGGCGCAACCAGAGCGCAAACCAAAGTTGGTAATTTTTCAGGCAATAATACCGACCTGTTTGACAATACCGAATACAGCGGATTTTACACACAGGAAGAAGTAAAAGACATTGTGGCTTACGCAGCCGAAAGGTATATTAATGTTGTACCTGAAATTGAAATGCCGGGGCATAGCATGGCTGGTGTTACCGCATACCCTGTTATGAGTTGCGACCCCAATAAGAAATATAAAGTAGGCGAAACATGGGGCGTTTATACCGATGTGTACTGCCCGAGTGACACCACCTTCCATATTTTGGGCGATGTGATGGATGAAGTAATGGATATGTTCCCGTGTAAGTACGTTCATATTGGTGGTGACGAATGCCCTAAAGACGCATGGAAACAATCAGCTTTCTGCCAACAACTTATTAAAGATTCTCTGTTGCGTGACGAGGCGGGACTTCAAAGCTATTTTATAAGAAGAATGGAACGCCACCTGAACAAAACAGGGCATAAAATAATAGGATGGGATGAAATACTGGAAGGTGGTTTGGCGCCCAACGCAACAGTGATGAGCTGGCGCGGTGAAGAAGGCGGTATTGCAGCAGCGCAACTCAACCATGATGTTATTATGACACCGGGTAGTGGTGGTTTATACCTCGACCATGCTCAAAGCAAATCAGAAGAAGAACCACTATCAATTGGCGGTTTTGCGCCTTTAAGTAAAACTTACAGCTACAACCCCGTACCAGCCACGCTGACTGCCGACCAACAAAAACACATTATCGGTGTTCAGGGCAATGTATGGACCGAATATATGGCGACTCCTGAAAAAGTTGAGTACATGGTCGCACCTAGGATTCTAGCACTTTCTGAAGTGGCATGGACACCACAATCAGGCAAAGATTACAACGATTTCTCTGCCAACCGCGTACCTCACCAATTAAGAATACTCGAAACAAAAGGATACAACTACCGTGTGCCTGAACCAATGGGTATTGCGGACACAACGCTCCGTGGCGAAAGCTTCACATTTGATATCCAACCTTCAGTTGAAGGTGCTGCAGTACATTACACAATTGATGGTTTTACACCTAGGGAAACAGACATGGCAGTTAAAAACAAACTCAAAGTAACCGTACCCAAAGGCAAACAAATTGAATTGAAAACAATTGTTACCACACCGGGCGGCAAACGCAGCAATGTTGTAAAAACTGTATTAGATAATAAATAGACTGGTAAAGAAAATAATATAAAGGGCATTCGATGGTGAAATATCGGATGCTCTTTTTTTTGTTCCTCAGTACAAAGCTACTGTAAACATTAAGAAATATACCATCGTGGTGTAGGGGCGAATGGCATTCGCCCTGTATTTCGCGCCAGTTGGAATTTACGCCATTAATACGCAATTCCATTTTCTGATGATTTTGTTGCCGGGCGTAAGCCTTACGCCCCTACACTTTCACATTAAAAATTTACCAATAAAAAAACACCCCCTTGTAAGGGGCGAATGGCATTTATCCTGTATCTCGCGTACAT
>CANGIY010000042.1 GCA_947454235.1 Chitinophagaceae bacterium | reverse complement strand
GGTTTCAGTGGTGACGGAGGTCCTGCGACTGCGGCCAGTATGTACAAGCCAATTGGAATAGCCGTAAGCCCAAATGGTGCTGAATTATGGGTTGCAGACACATGGAATTACCGCATAAGAAAAGTAACCTACCCTGCTCCCAGAGACACGACATCGGGTGGAGATACCATTATCAATGACTCTACTACTTATGTTGTACAGGCAAACGCAACCAAGTGGATGATTGCTCCCAACCCTGCTGAAAATGGCGTATTTACAATTGCGGCACCGGCCAACACTACTGGCAACTACGATATAACAATTTTAGATGTTGTGGGGCGGCTGGTGGAAAAAACAGAATTAACGACTACAAAACCACAGAAATTCAAAATCAACGGGCCGCCCGGTACTTACCAGGTTGTCATCTCTGATGGCGTTTCTAAACAGTTTTACAAACTTGTGGTTCAATAACACTGATGGGTGCCGAAAGGTGCCCATTGGTGTTATTAGTTACTGCCTATATCCCCAACACATCTTTCATAGAGAACACCCCGCTCTTTCCATGAATATATTCGGCGGCTAAAACTGCACCCATGGCAAAACCCTTTCGGTTGTGGGCGGTGTGCCTGATTTCTATTTCGTCAATTTCAGAACTATAGGTAACAACGTGCGTTCCAGGTACATTTTCTATGCGGTGAGCCTCAATACCCAACTCGTTTTTTTGTTGAGTGCTTCCTAAAACCCAATTATCCTTCCTTTTGAGTTGTTCTAAAATTTGTTCAGCTAAAGTAATGGCTGTACCGCTTGGTGCATCTTTCTTTTGAGTGTGGTGGGTTTCTTCCATGGCTACATTGTAGTCTGGTTGTGTATTCATCAGTTTCGCCAAATACTTGTTCACCTCAAAAAAAATATTCACGCCAACGCTAAAATTAGATGCATAAAGGAGTGCTGTATTTGAGGCAGCATTGACTTTCAGAACTTCATCAAGTTGATTGTACCAACCCGTTGAACCACACACTGTGCTTACTCCCGCGTTCAGGCATTGCAACACATTTTCAGGAGCCACATCGGGGTTAGTGAATTCGATGGCAACATCAACATGGTTAGACTTGAGTAATGTTAAATCGCTTTTGTTGGCAGAAGTTATCTTCAATACTATGTTATGCCCTCTTTCAACAGCAATAGCTTCAATAGCTTTCCCCATTTTTCCGTAACCAACAAGTGCGATGTTCATCGTTTCAATTTTAAGGCAAAAAAAAGATATTTCCTGCACATAAACTTTTACACGACTAAATCAAATTGATGTAACTCATGTTTTCGTTCTTTTTAACAAAACATGTTGAAAACTATTAACATAATTTTTGCCATGCGGTAACTGGTCGGCATTATTTTTGTGTTAGTTAAAGCAGAACAATCATTTTTATGGAAAAGAATAAAATTCTCTTAGTAGAAGACGATACAAACTTCGGACAAGTACTGAAAAACTACCTTGAATTAAATGACTTCGTAGTGGAGTTGGCCAGGGATGGTATTCTTGGACTTGCTGCTTTCCGTCGTGAAAAATTTGATATATGCCTGCTTGACGTGATGATGCCTAATATGGATGGCTTCACGCTCGCTGAAGAAATAAGGAATAACGACCCTGATGTGCCGTTGTTCTTTTTGTCAGCAAAAAGCATGAAAGAAGACATTCTGTCAGGCTATAAACTGGGTGCAGATGACTACATCACGAAACCTTTTGACAGTGAAGTTTTGTTGCACAAAATCAAGGCTGTTTTGAAACGCAACCAAGAAATGCAGGAAAAACAACATGCGATGGTTGAGTTCAACATTGGCTCTTATCACTTCAACAGCAAATTGCGTACTTTGACACATGATGGCAGCACGCATACGCTTTCACCAAAAGAAAATGAATTGTTGTTGATGTTGTGCGAATACAAAAACGACCTTTTGCCGCGCGAACTTGCATTGAAACGCATTTGGGGTAGCGATACTTACTTCAATGGTAGAAGTATGGACGTTTATATCGCGAAACTCAGGAAATACCTGAAAGACGACAGCACTGTTGAAATCGTGAACATTCACGGTAATGGCTTCAGGTTGGTTGCAGGCGACTAAAACATTTTTAAATATCATACAATTAAATCCCCGGGCAACTAATTTGCCTGGGGATTTTTTTGTGATATCCCGGTGCGTTTAATTTGAAGACACCCGAAAACAGGTAATTTGAAACAAAAACTAGGGATGCACAATTTTGTTGAAGTTTTCCATCGCATTGCATTACAAATGATTAAAAATTTGGTACTTTTGCCCGTTCCATTGTTACACCATAGAGACTATTGATTCGCCGAAAATGAACAGGGAAAGAATTATTGAAACGACCAAGGAATTTTTATCTACCGAATTTGAAGTAGACAAAGACATTATTACCAATGAAAGCCCATTGAAGGAAACCTTGAACCTCGATAGCCTCGACTATGTTGATTTGGTTGTAGTTATTGAAGAAAATTTCGGCATTGTGCTTACCGGCGAAGATTTCAAAAATGTTATCACATTTAACGACTTTTACGACCTCGTAGAGAAAAAGCTCGCTGTTCCGCAGTCATGAGTAAAAAATGGGACGGTAAAAGCAAGGCAGGCGTTCTAGGATATCAGATTTTCATTGTTGCCATTAAAACATTCGGGCTCTATCTCCCGTACTTTTTGCTGTACTTCACTGCAGCTTACTACTATCTGTTTGTACCCAAAGCAAAAAAGCCAATACTGTGGTTTTATAAAAATGTGCTGAAATACCCTCATTTGAAGGCACATTTAATGACCTATAAAAACTTCGTGAGTTTTGGTAAGACATTGATTGACAGAATCATTTTCCAACTTGGGCAGGGCGAAAAATTCACCTTTGAGTGCGAAAACAAGCACTATTTGGTTGAAATGCGAGATAATGGCAAGGGAGGGATTTTATTAAGTGCGCACGTAGGTAACTGGGAAACAGCAGGCAACATGCTCAAAGACCAGATTACAAGCAAGATAAACGTAGTGATGCTGGATGCCGAAGTTGAAGCCATTAAGGAATATATGCAAAAGTCGACCGGGGGTTCAAGGTTCAACATTATCCCCATCAAAGACGACCTATCACATGTTATTAAAATAAAGATGGCGCTTGATAACAACGAATTTGTTGCTATTCATGCCGATCGTATTGTACCAGATTCTAAAACCATTGAATGCAATTTACTGGGACAAACCATAAAATTACCGGCGGGGCCATTTATCATAGCTTCAAAATTCAATGCTCCTGTAACTTTTGTATATTCGAACAAAGAATCAAATACACACTACCATTTGAGTGCAACCAAACCGATTTACGATAAAATGACTCCTGAGGCAATCGCAGGCATGTATGTTGCTGAATTGGAACGAAAAGTAAAATTATACCCCGACCAATGGTTTAACTATTTTGATTACTTCGCCCAATGATTATTGCCAAAGAGAACATAGAACAATACATACCCCATCGCAAACCATTTGTGATGGTTGATAATATAGTTACAGTCACCCCCGATTTATTTGAAAGCAATTTCAAAATTACCCCTGATAATATTTTCGTTCAAGATGGGTTACTTTCAGAAAGCGCCTTGATTGAAAATATGGCTCAAACTTGCGCTGCTGCTTTTGGTTACATGCAACGCCAAGCTGACGAGGCACCTAAAATAGGTGTAATTGCAGGTGTCTCTGATTGCCATTGTACAAGTCTCCCCTCTTTAGGCGCACTGGTGCAAACTAGAATAGATATTACTATGCAAATTGGTACTATCTATGTGGTTAAAGGACACTGTTCGGTTGAAAATGAAAAAATATTTGAATGCGAGCTAAAAATAATGATACCGTAAAGTTTCTGGAATCTGAGACTCCTATTAAAATCCGTTTTGGCGAAACGGATGCCATGGGCGTTGTGTGGCACGGGAATTACCTCAAGTATTTTGAAGATGCCCGAGAGGCTTTCGGCATCAAATTCGGACTCACTTATTTAGATGTTTATAGCAATGGCTATTTTATACCCATTGTAAAAACTGAACTGGAACACAAAACGCCCCTTTTGTATGGAGAAAGTGCTTTTGTTAGGGCTCGTCAGTTATATACACCCGCAGCGAAAATTATCTTCCAGTACGAAATATTCAACGCTGAAACAAGTAAGCTTTGCACATCAGGTACAACCATCCAGATATTTATGAACTCTGCGAGCCGCGAACTTGAACTCACAAAACCAAAGTTTTATAAAGACTGGGAACGTGAAGTTGGCTGGTAGCTATTCAGTGCTGTAACGACCTATTTCTTCACTTATTCAAAGGTTAGTTCACCACTTTATCTGCGCAGCAACTACTGGCAAAGGCATCTGGCTTGGCTTTAAATGCAAAACCCATACCCAGTATATACCCCATTGCATCGCGCAATGCTTCATTGCTTTTGAATTGCGGATTGGTATTGATATCAGCATGCACTTCCATATCAACATTATACCTAGTAAACAATTCGCACAGGCTGTATGCTATTTCAATTGAATTAGCGACTTCAACCAACATGCGCTCACGAACTGAATAAACTTGCGTTGTTTTTGAATTGCTCATAAACATAAATCCCCCCCTTTTTTCGCGCAGTATCACAATTACCGTAGCAAACTCAGTTTCCGCACCCTTTACTTGCGAATCAGTGCCTATGCACACTTTCAGTTTATAACCAGCAGCCCGTTCATGAATAATCGCGTCTTCAACCGCACTTTTTATGGGTACACTTAACAACTCCCCATTGAATTTCTTCCAAACCATTTTAGACAAATTTTAGATTACTAAAGCTACGAATAAATAGTTTATCACATTTTTAATTCATTATTAAGAAATTGAGAAACGCACAACTTATTAACAAAAGCCGCAATTCATTCCAAATCAACTTCTTTATAAAATCTTTACACTTAGAGCTTATTGTTTTACGAAAGGCTTATGAATGCCAATGTACCTTTGCAGTATAAAATTAATGACAGTGGGCTACTTGCTCTATCAGAAAAAATCAAAACAATATCTGGCAGCTACTGCGGTAGTTATCTTGGTATCATTAGTGTGTTATGCGCTCTCTACATACCTCGGTTACAGGGTAATAGCCTTTATTTTGTTGCTTACTGTTTCGGCCAATGCGATGCTGTTTGATATTTTTCCTGTGCTAACTTCTGCGGTATTGTCGGCGATTGTCTGGGACTATTTCTTTATTCCGCCTCACTACACTCTTACTATAACCTTGCTCGAAGACAGGATATTTTTTTTGATGTACTTTGTAATTGCCCTTATAAACGCTGCGCTTACTTACAAAATTAAAATTGCAGAAAAACAGGTTCGGGATAAAGAATCAAAAGAGAATTCTATTAAACTTTACAATACGTTCCTTAATTCCCTTTCACATGAGCTTCGTACACCTATTTCTACCATCATAGGAGCAACTGATAATTTAATGCATAACCAATCGCGACTGAAGGACTCACACAAAACAGAATTGATCCAAGAAATTTCATTGGCTAGCCTGAGACTCAACCGGCAGGTCGAAAATTTACTTAATATGTCACGCCTGGAGTCGGGAATCATAAAACCAAAAAATGACTGGTGCGATATCAATGAACTCGTGTATGATAGCGTAAAACAAATTGAAGAAGGAGGCTGTACGCAACGCATTTCTATCAACATAAATCCTGAAATACCTTTATTCAAACTCGACAAGGGGCTATTGGGACAAATATTGTATAATATCATTCAAAATGCAACTATCTATACTCCCAAGAATGCTATTATAAATGTAGTTGCCCTGTGCCATGCCGATATTCTAAGAATAGAAATCGAAGATAATGGCCCTGGGTTTCCTGAATTAGAAAAAGACTTGGTATTTGAAAAATTCTATCGTTTAAAATCGTCACAACCGGGTGGCACAGGACTTGGTCTTAGCATTGTGAAAGGATTTGTTGAGGCAATGAAAGGATGCGTTGCTTTACAAAACATACCAGAAGGAGGCGCCCGATTTACTATTGAAATACCCGGAGAAACTTCATACCTCAAAAACTTAAAAAATGAATAATCCAACCATACTTGTCATTGATGATGAGCCACAAATCAGAAAGCTGTTAGAAATCACACTTTCGAGTAATGGCTATGAGGTTTCATTTGCCGCAAATGCAAAAGAAGGATTAGCATTTTCTGCCAATCACCCGCCGGAAATGATTATTCTCGATTTAGGGTTGCCTGATGAAAATGGTCACACCCTGTTATTGAAACTTAGAGAATGGTACACCAATCCAGTACTCGTTCTTTCGGTTTTAAGTGACGAAGAAAATATCATTAAAGCACTTGATAATGGCGCCAACGACTATTTGGTTAAACCTTTTAGAACAGGAGAATTACTTGCACGGATAAGGTCGGCTTTCCGTACTACCCAAAATGAGAACAATACCCCATCATTCAAATGCCAGGAACTCACTCTTGATCTTGCAGGGCGAACCCTTTTGAAAAACGATGAAATCATAAAACTAACATCTACTGAATTTTCTTTGATTGCTGTTTTAATGAAAAATTGCGGAAAGGTTTTGACGCACCGATACCTTTTAAAAGAAGTTTGGGGACCAGGATACATCAATCAATCTCAGTATCTAAGGGTATTCATTGCTCAGTTGCGTAAGAAAATTGAAAACGACGCCAATCACCCACAATACATAGTCACAGAATCAGGTATCGGATACCGATTCATTTGCAAGAACCAGTAAATAACAATATAAATATGAGCTCTGATTTTAAAATGAGCCGGGTTACCTCGGCTTCGTTACTCGTTGCGCTTGGAATTATCTATGGCGACATAGGCACAAGTCCTTTGTATGCTTTAAGCGCTGTCCTTGATAAAAAAGCAGTTACCACGGAATTGCTGTATGGTGGCATTTCCTGTATTTTTTGGACTTTGATTTTCCAAACAACTGTCAAATACATACTCTTAACGCTCAAAGCTGATAACCAAGGCGAAGGTGGCGTATTTTCACTCTATGCCCTGGTGAGACGATATAGCAAAAAGCTAATTCTCCCTACAATTTTAGGTGCAACAACCCTTTTAGCCGACGGTATAATTACTCCGCCAATCTCGGTAGCATCGGCAATAGAAGGGTTAAACATGGTAAAAGGACTTGAAAATGTTATTGTACCGGGCAATACCCTCACTGTTACTATTGTTATAGTTATTTTATCAGGACTGTTTTTCTTTCAGCGCTTCGGCACACAAATTATAGGTCGAGTTTTAGGGCCAATAATGGCTGTTTGGTTTTTAATGATGCTGGTGGTTGGCTTTGGAAACATTTTGGCCTGTCCCACCATATTAGCAGCGCTCAACCCATACTGGGCTTACAATTTGCTCGTTCACTACCCTAACGGATTTTGGCTTTTAGGAGCTGTTTTCCTTTGCACAACCGGCGCCGAAGCCCTTTACTCCGACTTAGGACACTGCGGCATTAAAAACATTAGAATTACCTGGATTTATGTCAAAATCAGCCTGATGGCAGGATATCTTGGACAAGGTGCATGCCTGCTGCGTGCTGGCAGAACGTCGATTGATGGAATTAATCCATTCTTCGAAATGATGCCACATTGGTTTCTATTACCAAGCATTCTACTTGCAACAGCAGCTACTATTATTGCTTCGCAAGCTTTAATTAGCGGTTCTTTTACACTCATCAGCGAAGCTATGAATATGAATTTCTGGCCAAGAGTTACCGTTAGGCAGCCAACTGACATCAAAGGGCAGATTTACATTCCGAGCGTAAATAATATTCTTTGGGTAGGCTGCATTCTTATGATTCTGTATTTCCGTAATTCTGAACACATGCAGGCTGCGTATGGATTTTCCATTACTGTTGCTATGCTTATGACCACATACCTGCTGAGCTTTTTTATGCTTTATAAGTTAAAATGGAACAAGTTTTTTGTAGTCGCCATATTAATATTGTTTTTCACTGTTGAAGGTTCGTTCTTTATTGCGAATTCAGCAAAAATTAAGGAACGTTGGATGTTCCTATTCTTCGAATTGTTCATCTTTCTTACCATGTATGTTTGGTACTATGCTCGAAAAATCAATAACGGACTAATGAAGTTTGTTGACCTGGGTAAATTCATACCTATGTTGAACCAAATGAGCATGGACGACAACATTCCTAAATTCTGCACCCACCTAATTTACCTAACCAAGGCGAATTCAAGAAATCAGGTTGAAGAGAAAGTGATTAAATCCATATTTTCTAAAAAACCCAAACGAGCAGATGTGTATTGGTTTGTGCATATAAATAGAACAGAGGAGCCTTATACTATGACTTACGATGTTTCAGAACTTGCAGACGATAAGGTAATAAAAGTGAACATCAATCTAGGCTTCAGAATTAACCCAAAAACTGAGATCTATTTTAAAAACATAGTTAAAGAATTGGTTGCAAACAAGGAACTCAATTTGCACATTCGCCCTGATGGCTCTAGCATATACAATACTGAACCCGACTTCAAATTTGTTATCATTGAAAAATTCCTTTCAATAGAAAACGAATTCGCGATCAGAGAAGATTTGCTTTTGAAAACATACTTCTATTTAAAAGGCTTGGGCTTGAGTGATGAAAAAGCATTTGGTCTTGATAAAAGCGATGTTGTAGTTGAACAAACACCGCTTATCTACCAACCCATGCAACAGGTATTGCTCACCAGAATTTCTGAAGGCAGCTCGGTGCGCATCAATCACGACGCATTGTAACAGCCAATCGTATAAAGTTTAAACACTCAAAAAATGGTGGGGTTAGTGATAACCCTGCCATTTTTATTGCCTTTGAATACAAATTCGGCGTAACTTGCATTCAATTAATTATTTGGTTGTATTCAGCCGAAAGCAATAATGGACTTTACCGCATTCTTATTTATCTATTCAATTTTCTCTTTAAGCTCGCGTAACGCTAAAAAAGCAAGAATAAAGGGACATAGTGGCTTACTGTTCGCAGTATTGACATTGGTGAGTTTTATCTTTTTCCTGTTCATCGGATTTTATTTTGAGGTATTCCTGAATAGGAAAGAACTGAATCTTGCAAATTTCAATGACCCTAACAAACTTGAAGAGAATGTTTTGCAGGTATCACAAATGTTGAGTGTAAACCCGCTTCGGGTTCTTACTATACTAGGTTTCAGTTTTGGTGGCTTTTTACTCATTAGGTTCATCATTGACCGACTGAAGGACTTATCGCCACCGGGCAAAGACTTAAAAGTGTCGGAAGAGAATTTGTAAGTCCGCAATTCCTTTCATAAATACTTGTCATTGTACTTTCAAAAGTCAGAATTCCCTTAAGTCCAATCCATCTACAGTGGGTTTTAGCGAGATTTTGTATAATTTTGCAATATGCAGCATTCTAAAATCATGACTTCGAAGACCGAATACTATCTCGAAAAAGAAGCACGTTATGGCGCACACAACTACCACCCTATTCCGGTTGTACTGGAAAAAGGTGCAGGTGTGTTTTTATGGGATGTAGATGGTCATAGATACTACGATTTCCTTTCGGGATACTCTGCTGTTAACCAGGGACATTGCCACCCGCGTATTATTGAAACTTTTATTGAACAATCACAGAAACTAACGCTTACATCTCGCGCATTCCATAACAATGTGTTGGGTGAATATGAAGAGTTCATGTGCAATTTGTTTGGCTATGATAAAGTATTGCCAATGAATACAGGTGTTGAAGCAGTTGAGAGTGCTTTAAAGCTGGCAAGACGTTGGGGGTATGACGTAAAAGGCGTTCATCCGAACGATGCTGTAATCATTACTTGTTCGGGTAATTTCCACGGTCGTACAATTTCGGTAATTTCTTTTAGTACTGACGATGATTCCAAACGCAATTTCGGTCCGTACACACCCGGTTTTACAACAATACCATACAATGATATTCCATTACTGGAAAAAGCATTAAACAATAAAAACGTTGTTGCTTTTCTGGTTGAACCTATTCAAGGGGAAGCTGGCGTTGTAGTGCCCGATGATGGCTACCTCGCTTCTGCAGCCAACCTTTGTAAAAAAGCACAAGTGCTTTTTATAGCCGATGAAATTCAAACAGGTTTGTGTCGTACGGGTAAAATGCTTGCCTGCGATCACGATGAAGTGCGCCCTGATATTGTATTATTAGGTAAAGCGCTTTCGGGTGGTACAATGCCTGTATCAGCAGTACTTTGTGACGACGAGGTAATGCTTACCATTAAGCCGGGAGAACATGGCTCTACTTACGGTGGCAACCCATTAGCTTGTAAAGTAGCTATGACTTCAATGCAAGTACTACTTGATGAAAAAATGGCTGAAAATGCAGCTGAGCAAGGCGCTTATTTACGCCGAGAGTTGGTGAACATGGACCACGAAAACATTTCTATTGTACGCGGAAAGGGTTTATTGAATGCAATAGTGATAAACCATCCTACCAAGGATGCAGCATGGGAAATGTGCCTGAAACTAAAAAGCAACGGACTTCTGGCAAAACCAACACATGGCGATAGAATCAGGTTTGCTCCACCACTGCCAATTACCAAAGAACAAATAGACGAGTGTCTGGAAATCATTAAAAACTCCATAACTCTTTAAGCATTACCTCAATTTAACATATCAATACTTGCAGCCCAACTTTAAAAGTTGGGCTGTTTTTTTGCCCGTTGTACCCAATAACAACATAAAACAAAATCGCCCCGAAGTGTTCACTACGGGGCGATTTCATATATAAAAACTTAAGTGTCAATTAGTGTTTTACAACCAATTTTTCGCTGAAGTTAGCTGTATTTGAATTGATATTTACAATGTAAACACCTTCGTTAAGTCCGTTAAGGCTTACAGAAGTTGTACCGCTAGTCATGTCAATAACTGAATTAACAACTACTCTACCAGTAACATCAGTGATAATCAAAGAAGCAGCTTCGTTAACTGTGTTAGCCCAATTAATGTTCAACACATAGCTAGCCGGGTTAGGAGCAATTGAGAATTCGTTAGAGTTGATATTAGCAACACCAGCTACAATTGGTCTTACAATTTTAGTAGTGTTGTATTGTTTGAAATTAACACCTGTTGCAGTTTCGCTAGAAGCAGAAAGTGTAATAGTTGAAGACGGAATCGTAGCAAATCCCATTACTTCAGGGTAGATGATGTAAGCACCATTTGCTATGCTAGGGAAAGAATAAGCACCTGTGTTATCAGTATAAGTATGAGTGATGATTCCAGATGTTGTGTTTTTCAAGTATACAAGCACGTTAGGAGCAGGAACATCACCAGAAGTACCTCTGCCGGCACCAGCACTAATCAAACCACCAATGAAACCAGGACCTGAAGTTACAGTACCATAAGCCATATCAATGTTTTGGTTATTTACACCTGATGTGTGCGCAATGTGTGTTGCACCACCCCAGTAAGGACTGTTGTAACCATAAGTAGGAATATAACCACTTGCACCAGCAGTTGAACTTGTAACATCTAATGATTTAGCTTTCACCAAGTAGTACCCAGCACTTGCACCATTGAATTCGTAGTATGCACCGCTCATTGAGTCTACACAGCTAGTGATCATAGAATCAACTGCTGTAAGTGTACCCGCTGTTGTATCATGTGCAATCAACCAAACTTTAAGACTTACAGTATCAGGAGCGGCTGAACTGAAAGAGATATTACCCCAAACCCTGTTTGGTGCAGTATAAGAAACTGTTGTTGACGATGCTGAAGAACTTCCGCAAGTCAAAGTACAACGATACATTGTATTTACTGAAGGTTCAGCAATAGTTGCACTCATAGAACCACCACCTGAAACTGCAGTCCATGTCGTACCGCCATCAGTTGACTGTTCCCACATATAAGAAATACCAGAACCGGTTGAACAACCAGCGTCGCTAAGTGACAAGTTATGTGTTGCGCAATAGCTAGAAGCTGATGCAGACGCAGTACCACCAACAAGCGTACCGCAACCTGAAGAAGAACTACCTACGTAAACAGTATAGTCACGAGCATCAGCCATTGAGTAAGTTGAACCCATACATGGGCGCATTGCCGGATACCTATAAGTTGTACTTCCGTATTCGTTCACCAACCTCATGCGGTGGTAACCAGTAGAAGCACCAGAAGGAACTGTAAAACTTAATGTAGTTGTCCTCATCCAGCCATTTGCACCAGAAAGAATTTCAGAAGAATCAAATGAATAGTCATCGTTGTAATCGATCCACACTTGAGAATAAAATGGACTACCTGAATTGGTCAATACCATTGAATAAGTACCACCAGGATTCAAAGTACAAGTCATCATAGAATCCAAATGCCTGTCTTCATAACCAGAACCAGTGCAACCTGCAGAATCAATTAAGACTGTACCAGATGCGCCGTTCACTTGAAACAAGTTAATACGACCATACATACAACCTGAACTTGCCATAGTACAAGTTGGAGTACAATATTGCGCACTCGCAATAGAACCAACTAATGAAGCAACAAGTGCTAAATAGAGTTTTTTCATGGAAAAAGTTTTTTTGTGTGATTTAAACAATGGCTACAAATATAAGTCGTGCATTTTGAACACCCTAACAAAAAGAGACTTTTTTTGTTATAAATCATTTTGATTAACTGAAAATTAGTACGCACGACTTATTACCTACAGACTTAAATTTGCCTACAAACGATTTTCATGAGTCAGCAAGCACAACAAATAAAGGAATTCTGGAACTCCCGATACGAAAAAGAACAATATGTGTATGGGACTTCACCCAATGAATTTTTCAAAAGTGCAATAGATACACTGCCTGTTGGTAAACTTTTTGTACCCGGTGCAGGCGAAGGAAGAGATGGTGTGTATGCTGCGTCTTTGGGATGGAATGTTATATGCCTTGACTTAAGTGAAGCAGGAAAGGAAAAAGCAATTCAGTTAGCTGAGTCTAAAAATGTAAAAGTTGAATATCTCATTGAAGACATAAATAATGTAGCTTTCGCCGATGATACATTTGATGCAATTGCACTGGTATTCTTTCATTTACCAAAACAACAATACCTGAAATTCATCAATCAAGCTCATAAATGGCTAAAACCTGGTGGTACGGTTATCGCTCAACTTTTCACAGAAAATCAACTGAACTATCATTCAGGTGGTCCTAAAGATGCTGATTTGTTGATTAACCCAATAGAGTGGCAAAAAAATGCCGAAACTTTGTTTTCGTTCCGGCATTTTGAAATAACTGAAGTAAATCTTGATGAAGGCTCATATCATGTTGGAACCGGCCATGTGATGAATTTTATTGGCGCAAAGCTGTAAAGGCTTAAGACCCTAAAAACATACAAAGCAACTTATAAATTCCGCCCGCCAACAACCCTGATATAGGTATGGTTAGAATCCATGCCCAAAGTAGATTGATGGTAACACCCCAACGTACCGCTGAAAGCCTTTTAGTAGCTCCAACTCCAATAATAGAACCAGTAATAGTGTGCGTTGTACTTACAGGAATCTTAAGGTTTTCAGTCACGAACAAGGTTAATGCACCAGCTGTTTCAGCAGCAACACCTTCGAAAGGAGTCACTTTTGTAATTCTGGTACCCATTGTTTTGATGATTTTTGAACCACCACTCAGCGTACCCAGCGCAATTGCTGAATAACAAGCCAAAGGCACCCAATCAGGCATTTCTTTCAAAGAGTGAATTTGACCACCGCAAATCAATGCTACTGATATAATACCCATTACTTTTTGGGCGTCGTTACCACCATGACCAATACTGAAGGCTGCGGAAGAAATCAACTGGAATCTTTTCAAATAAACAGTTGACCTAGATGCATTTAGTGAGCCTAAAATCATGGTGAACAAACTCATGATAATAAGGATGAAACCAACCAATAACCACTTAAAGTTCTTTGAGTCAAGAATAACATGAAACAATGGATTTGTGAATTCGTTCTTGAGCTCCTTTGGGTTGGTAATCATTACCTGAGTCATCAGGTATATGACAGCCAAAATAATAGCACCAGAAATCAGCTTTGGTATGGCACTTTTCCTGAACGAATAGATAAACCAAAGAGAGATAATAAAGGCAATGATCATACCCAGAAACGGAGCAAGAAAAATAAAGCTGATTGTTTTAATAATAGGTTCACTATTTACTGCTTCAAAACCAGCGTGAGCAATAGCGGCTCCTGCAAAACCACCAATTAAAGTATGCGAAGAACTGGAAGGAATCCCAAACCACCAGGTTATCAGGTTCCATGTAATTGAAGCAACCAAACCAGCGAGAATAACCACCAATGTAATATTGGCTTCTTTTACGGTTTTTGCAATAGTATTAGCAACACCGTGATCTTTAAAAATGAAAAAGGCAGCGAAGTTAAAAACAGCCGCCCAAATAACTGCCTGAAACGGAGACAACACCTTGGTTGAAACAACCGTAGCAATTGAGTTGGCTGCATCATGAAAACCATTGATGTAGTCAAACAACAAAGCCAGGACGAGAATGGCAATCAGAGTTGCACTCATAAATATGTAGTTGTCTTAGCTTAAGCGTATTTAATAATGATTGATTCTATCACATTTGATGCGTCTTCACACTTATCAGTAACTGTTTCCAGCATTTGATAAATGTCTTTTTGCTTAATAAGCTCAACTGCTGAAATATTAGAAGAGAACAACTTCATCATTGTAGAGTCTAACAAATCATCGGCTGCATTTTCAAGACTGTTTACAGTTACACAAGCTGTAGTGATAGACTTGAGGTCCTTCATATCGCGCAATGCAAAAATCGCTGACTTAATAGAAACGATTGATTTACAAATGATTTCAGCAAATGCTGGCAAAGTATTGTATTGATCATCTATCTGATAGTTCACTACCCTCTTGGCTGCACCCCAAATGTAATCGGCGATATCATCTAACGAACTTGCCAGATAGTGGATGTCTTCCCTATCAAGCGGAGTAATGAAGTTATGTCCTAACTCAATGAAAATACGGTGCGTGGTTTCATCGTTTTTATGTTCTAAACGCTCAAGTGTCATGAGTAACTTATCACGTTTATCCATGTCGGTTTCCGACAAAGCGTTTTTAAACGTAGTACCCATTTCACTCAGTGTCGAAGCTACTTCTTCAAACAATCCAAAGAAAATCTTGTCTTTTGGAAGGAAAAATTTCAATGCGTTGGCTAAACCCATAACAATTTCTTAATCTTAAATTAACACTGCAAAAGTCCCTCGAATTCCACTACCCTCAAAGTGATAACGTTAACTTAATAATTTCTTAACATTGGGACACTTAGCCGTAACATTGCAACGTCAAAACACTGAAGATCACAGCATGTAATCGTTTTTTTGTGCAACTTTACACGAGTAAAAAACAATTAAAATGCTTGAAGTAAGCCATCTGGTAAAGTCATACGGTGCAACAAAAGTGGTTAACGATGTTTCCTTTGACGTAAAGAAAGGTGAGATTATTTCAATCGTTGGTCCTTCGGGTGCCGGCAAGAGCACCCTACTCCACCTCATAGGCGCACTCGATAAACCCGATGCCGGTAAAGTACTGATTGACAACACCGATTTATTATCGCTTTCTACCAGCCAACAAGCGTATTTCAGGAATACCAAAATGGGCTTTGTATTTCAGTTCCACCACTTATTGCCTGAATTTTCAGCCTTAGAAAATGTTTGCATGCCGTTGTGGATCAAAGGGGAAAGCAAACCAAAAGCTATAGAACAAGCCACCGCCATACTTACACGCGTTGGATTACAACACAGGCTCAATAACAAACCTACCGAGCTTTCGGGCGGCGAACAGCAAAGAGTAGCCATAGCAAGGGCTTTAATAGCCAACCCGGCAGTAGTACTGGCTGACGAGCCCACAGGCAACCTTGACAGTGCCAATGCTGCAACCACCCACGAACTTTTCCTACAACTGAGGAAGGCACTGAACCAAACTTTCGTGATGATTACCCATAATTTACAGCTCGCAGAAATGACAGATAGAATATTGACGATGCGCGACGGGAAGATAGTTGACGAAAAAATAAATTCCAGAGTCTAGCCATAAAATTCTTGTTTTTTACTACATTTGCAATCCAAATTTTTGCCTTACGGCAGGTCCTATAGCTCAGTTGGTTAGAGCATCTGACTCATAATCAG
>CANGIY010000041.1 GCA_947454235.1 Chitinophagaceae bacterium | reverse complement strand
AGAAACTCTTTAAAATGCTTTATCCTTGGCTTGTCCGCTTCAACCCTGTTGTACTTGCCACTACTTTTCAAGTTCTCCATATGCACAGCAGCTTGTGCAAAAAAGGAACTGTTATTTTTAGAGGTGATATTCTTTTTAATTGCCCTTGAAGAAGAGTCATTTTTTTGAACCTCCAAATCAAGCAATTTCTCATTTGCCTCGGATAGTTTTTTCGCAATGAGATTATTGAGGCGCACAGAATTTGGGTGCGATTTTTTCACTTTTCTATTGTCTTCATCCCACTGAGATTTATCAATGTAATGACCTATATAGATGTAAGAAGGCTTTCTGTCTTTTATGATTCTTATCGCTATTGGGTACAATCCTTCTTTGTTTTTCTTATCCCAAAGCAATACTTTTAGTGATGCCATACCACAAAGTTATGTAATTTGGGTAAAACATAGGTAAAACATTTGGCGGTTTTTCACGGTTTTTTATGAATAAATATTTTTATAATAATCGCTACAGTAAAGGTTTTTCACACCATATTGAACCATATGAAACCATTAAAACAAAAATTCATAACCCTGAGGTGACGGGTTCAACTCCCGTTCTCGCTACCAGAAACAGATAAGTCAGCATTTTTGCTGGCTTTCTCTTTTTTATGACCCTCTGAAATGCTTTGCAGGCAAGGTATTAGAGAAAATGGTTAAAATCAACTGACACTAAGTTAGATATAGTATCCATCTCGTTATTGGTAAAGGAATTACAATTATAGCTAAGATTAATTCCATAATTTCCTCCAAAATTTAGAAAATGAACTTTCCTTTTGGCCTTCAATAATCATTCCTGAATCTTTTACCGCATTTTTGGTTGCTTGAGGGAAAGTGTAGTCCTTCAATGGGTAAATGGCAAATTTATCCGAAGCGGTGCCATCATAAACACCATCCCAGCCTCGTTTCCCATTTTCTATGAATGTTTGCAGCTCAACCTTGTTGTAGTCAGGAGTGAAAATTTCAAATTCATCAAACCAAAATTTTATGTCAATATGTTTGTTATGGCCAGCCTGAAACAATTCAAGACTATGTTGGTTCCCATGATTGTTTAGTGATTGATACTCGCAGCTTAATTTACTAAGCCAACTATAATCACTCTCCCGTTTACAGTCAATAAATTCCCAGCCGTAAATGGGACATCCACCAAATTCTACTACTTTTTCTAAAATTTGCTCTGCCTCAAATTGAACCACAGGTGCTTCTTTATTGTTCCAATCCCCCAACCGATATGAAGCAATGAATTTACCAATAGGCTTAAATATAAATTGCACTCTATTTTCATCAGGAATTTGCCCATTCTCATCAAGAGCTATAGGCGAAAAAGTAACTGCAATCACTTCATCTTCTTTAGCAAATTCTACCCCAAGAAGTGTAGCCTCGTTTAGAGCTACGTTAATGCCATTTATTACTGATTCAGAATAGGTTGCCATCTAACTATTGGGTTTGTGACTTAAAGATACTCAGACAACTCAATTATCCGATAATAGTCCCGTATTAAGTTAGATATTTCGACTGTTCTCGCTACCAGAAACAGAAAAGCAGTTAGGTGAAAACTTAGCTGCTTTTTTTTGTGGAATTTGGGGGCTGTTTGAATCAGAATATTAAAAATTATTGAATATACAGAATTGGTGGTGTGTACTTAAATAGGACCGAGACATAGGGCGAAAGCCTTTTGCGCCTACAAAGGTGGTGTTTTTGGGGATTGTTTACGGTTGAACTATCCTATTGAATTTTTCTTTCGGAAGCACTACATGCTTCCTGAAAGATAGGTCGAAGGAAATCCTTCAACCAGAGTGGAATTTAATCCCTCGCCAGAATGAAAATCCTATTCGGGTCACGGTGGTTTTCTGGAGTTTCTAAGGATTGTCCCAACAACAAAAAAGCCGTTCCGAAATGATCTCGGAACGGCTAATATTTGAAGCGTTTTTAGTCGGGGACTAGTAACGATACATATCTGTTTTGTAAGGACCTGCTTTTGGAATACCGAGGTAAGCAGCTTGCTCTTTTACTATTTTGTTGAATGATGCCCTATTTATTAAGCCAACTATCTGTGAAAATACTGGCTGTCCGGAGAATGTGTTATTTTGCAACATACTTTTAAGTGTGGTAACTCAAAAGTAATAAAGGGGCAGCTTCGGCTACCCCTTTTGACATTTTATCGGACAGTAGTGATTTTGAATATTATTTGGGTTTAGGCAATTTTATGAAAGCTTAAAAGCTTTTCCTTATAGTTTGTTACCCACACTTCAAAAAATCATATTTGCCTCAAGATGTTGTATTTGTTAATTGTTTTCCGTTAGAAGATCCTACGCTCAGCCATTGAATCAGGCAAAGAATCGTGTGTTTCGGAAGCACATGCTTCCTGAATGTTCGGTCGAAGCACATGCTTAGGCCAGATTTAAATACTACCGAAAGCACGGAGGCATTCTGCCCCTTCCAATTACTAACCCGAAAATGTAGAACAGAAATTTTTCGTCCTGACACATAAAAAAACTGCCCGGTAAACCGGGCAGCTTTGAAATATGATGTGACAGTTGCAATTAAGCGCCTACCATTGTTTTTGGAGCAGCAGAACGGATTTCGTCGTTTGCAGCAGCAGCGTATTTTTCGAAGTTTTTCACGAACAAACCTGCAAGTTCACTTGCTTTTTTATCGTAAGCTTCTTTGTCAGCCCATGTGTTCCTTGGTACAAGAATTTCTTCAGGTACGTTAGGACAAGTTTTTGGTATCAATACACCGAATACTGGGTGTGCTTCGTATGCAACGTCGTTCAATTCGCCGTTCATAGCAGCAGTAATCATTGCGCGAGTGTAGCTCAATTTCATACGCTTACCAACACCATAAGAGCCACCGCTCCAGCCTGTGTTAATCAACCATACGTTTACTTTTGAATCAGCATCGAGTTTTTTACCAAGCAACTCAGCGTATTTAGTTGGGTGCAAAGGCAAGAATACACGACCGAAACAAGCAGAGAATGTTGTTTGTGGTTCAGTAACACCAACTTCTGTACCAGCTACTTTTGCTGTATAACCACTGATGAAGTGGTACATAGCCTGAGCTTTGGTCAATTTAGAAATTGGAGGTAGGATACCGAACGCATCGCAAGTAAGGAAGAAAATATTTTGCGGCTGACCACCGTATGATGGTTCTTTCGCGTTACTGATAAAATCAATTGGGTAAGCAGCGCGTGTGTTTTCTGTAACACTCGCATCAGCATAATCAACTGTATTTGTACCAGGGAAGAATTTGATGTTTTCAAGCAATGAACCACCTTTGATAGCCCTGAAGATTTCAGGTTCTTTTTCTTCGCTCAGGTCGATACATTTTGCGTAGCAGCCACCTTCGAAGTTAAATACCGAACCATCAGCCCATCCATGCTCGTCATCACCAATCAAGGCGCGATTAGGGTCTGCACTCAATGTAGTTTTACCTGTACCGCTCAAGCCAAAGAACAAAGCAACGTCGCCGTTTTTACCTTCGTTAGCCGAACAGTGCATACTCAACACACCTTTATCGTGTGGGAGAATGAAGTTCAACACGCCGAAGATTCCTTTCTTCATTTCGCCTGTGTAAGCTGAACCGCCAATCAAAATGATACGACGTGTAAAGTTTACTGCTGTGAAGTTACCCTGACGAGTTCCGTCAATAGCAGGATTAGCTTCGAAACCTGGTGCCTGAAGAATCAACCAATCATGATTTTGAGAATTGATTTCAGCTTCAGTTGGGCGAAGGAACAAATCGTTACAGAACAGGTTAGCCCACGGAGTTTCGTTAACTACTCTGATATTCAAACGATAAGCAGGATCAGCGCATGCATAAGCATCACGCACCCAAACTTCTTTACCCTTCAGGTAAGCGCAAACTTTAGTGTACAAATTATCGAACACTTCAGGCGTCATCGGGATATTTACATCACCCCAATCAGCACTATTTTCAGTGATTGCGTCTTTAACTGTAAATTTGTCTTTTGGAGAACGACCGGTAAATTTACCAGTACTTACACACAGCGCACCAGTATCGTTCAAAACACCTTGTCCCAATTCAAGAGACTTGTTCACCAATTCTTCCGGAGAAAGATTCCAGTGTGCAATAGCAACGTCCAGCCCTAACGATGAAAGGTTAAATGCCGGGTTCTTTTTACCAAATTCCTGCATGATTATTATTTTAATTTTAAAAAATCAGGTCGCAAAAATAAGCATTAAGTTTTAAACAGGTGGCAAAAATTAAACACCCGTTGAAAAAACAATTACTTTTCAACGGGTGATTTTAATCAGTGTGCATAAATGTTTTAGAAATCAAACACATTCAACATGTTTCTCGCTGCTGAGTCTCGGGTACCGAGTGGTTTCAAATCGAACCTTGTTTCAATCAATTTTAGGATAGAAACTGTTTCATACTGCGTTTTATCAATGAATTTCTTCTTGGCATGTTTTGAAACTACAATGCAAGGTACACGTGAACCTGGTCCCCATTTGTCAATTTTAGGTGGAGATACGTGATCCCAGCGACCACCGTGTTCGTCGTGTGTAAGAATAATGACACAATCATCAGCATATTTGCTGTTAAGAATCAATCGAACGACACTATCAACATGCTTCAAACCTTGTTCCAGATTTGAATAGTTAGGATGCTCATCATCTATGCCCAATGGTTTGATGAACGACACAGAAGGCAATGTTCCGTTTTGCAATGAGTTGAAGAAATCAACTTCATCTTTTAAATGGTCTTTCTTGTTTTGAGAGCCGTTTTCGAACGACTTAAAATAAAGAAATGGTTGATGATGGTACTGGAAAGTTTCATTTGCTTTCCCTGCAACTGCATCGTTCCAGCCGCCCGCAAACCAGCCCCAGCTTACTTTGGCATCATTTAACCTGTCACCAATGGTTGGGTAAGTTTGGTATGGCACTAGACTATCTTCACCACTGTACCAATTGGGTCTTGGCTGATTAATACTGATAGAAGTATTCACTACATAACCATCAGTAGTCACCTGATTATCATACTTTTCTACATCAGGAGATTTTAAATCGCAAATCAAACCCTTAGGAGCATTTTTCCATTCCGGAGACCTTGCGGCAATGAGCCATTGGTGATTGAGGAATGAACCACCAAATGCAGAATGGAAAAAGTGGTCACACAAAGTATAATCACTCGCTAACTGCCCTACAGGTAGCTTAGTGCCGTCAAAATGGCTAAGTACCAATCCCGGATTCTGGCTGTAGGCTGCATACTTATCCATTTTACCACCATCTATTTGCCACTGTTCGGTATAGAAAAGATGGGTAATTTCGCCAGTCATTGTACTTGGTTGAATATATTGAAGCAAGTCGTAGGGCTTTGCTACCAGCTTATTCATTTTAAAATTGGTGTCTTTGACCCAAGGGTGCCCGTATTTATTTTTCATAGGCGCAGGAACAGAATCAAGTACATTACCGTCTTTATCAACCTGAACAACATTTCCGGCACTATCTATATTATCTGCTCCGGGGAACCGACCATAAAGACCGTCAAAACTCCAGTTTTCCTGGTATATGACAATAATGTGCTTGATTTTAGATTTCAATTGAGCAATTTTTGGCGCATCGGGGTCGCTGTTTTTGCTTTCAGTGTCTTTGCCGCCCTGGCATCCCAAAATCATTGAAGAAACAATAAGAGAGCCAAATAATAATCTAACTTTTTGCATGTGTTTAATGTTTGCCATAAATATAGATTCAATATTTCACAAATCCGAATCTGCCATGTTTTCAAAGATTTTTCAACACTAAGAAAGTGTATGTACAGTTGGTTTTACAGAACTGCTAACTTTACCGCATGGCAATGGCGAGAAAATTATCAGACGTTGTATCGGAAATTGAAGATGCTATTAAGCATAGGTTTTGGGGAAGAAGCTTTACCATAAAGGCTGAAATAGCTGACGTTAAAAAGTACCACGATAAAAAATGGTGCTTCCTGAAATTCGTTGAAAAACAAGGCAATTTCGTATCTACTGAAATAAAGGGCATCTTTTGGTCGAATAGCTACGATACAATTTTGCAATTCGAAAAAGCCACCGGACAGACTTTTGAGAGCGGGTTAGAAATCACCTGCACAGTTATAGTTCGATTCCACCAGCGATACGGCTTGAATTTGGAAGTATCTGAGATTGATTTCGCCTATACTATTGGCGTACTTGAGATGGAAAAGCAACAGCTTATTGCGCGCTTACAAAAAGAGAACATCCTTAAATACGAAGAGGCAACCGGCAGGTATTTTTCATTTAACAACAGCCTGGAACTACCACTGGTGATGCAGCGAATTGCTTTCATCACTGCACCGGAATCAGACGGGCAACGAGATTTTAAAAAGGTATTAAGTGCTAATAAATACGGTCTTGCATTTAAAGTAACTGAATTCTTAACCCGAATACAAGGTGATGCAGCAACAGCCTTAATCTTAAAAGAACTGGATACAATTGCAGGCAGGGCTGATGAATTTGATGTGGTGGTAATAGCCCGTGGCGGTGGTTCAGACACCGATTTTAAAGCATTCAATAATTATGATCTTGCGAAACGAGTAGCTGAATTTCCCATCCCGATTTTAACAGGCATTGGGCATGACAGAAATACAAGCATTACAGACATGGCTGCAAGACAACGAAGAACGCCAACTGAAGCCGCCACCTTCATTTTAGATCACAATCTAATTTTCGACCGCGAATTGGAACAAATGAAAAGTTACCTCGCAACAATTTCAAAACAGCGGCTTGATAGAGCAAAAATGGAATTGAATCACATGCGAGTAAGGCTTAGTAATCTCGCGCCGGAAAAAGTACTCTCCCGTGGTTACGCAATAGTTATACAGCATGGTAAGATAATTTCAGAGCCGGCGAACATTGACCCAAATGCGCCTATTGTTACTCAATTAAAAACTTCAAAAATAACCTCATTAATTACAGATATTCAATAATTTATGAACAAACACTCCTACACTGAAGCATACGAAGAAATTCAGGAAATTGCAAATAGGCTAGAAAATGAAGAAACACCGCTTGAGCAACTTGCAGAACAGTTAAAAAAGGCCAACGAGCTGCTAGAATACTGCGAAAAGAAGTTGCGCGAAATAGAAACAGGTATGCCTTAATAATGCGGCACGCTTTTAGTTATACCCATTCAAATACCATATTTATCGAAACAATAGCTATTCACCTTTGAATTAACGATTTTGGCTTTAACTTTATGCACTCATTAGCTTGACATTGTTATAACATGACTGACGCAACTAAACTTATTGTGCCTGCACAATTGCATGAAACCGCCGATGGCGGCATCCTGGTTTCTAAACTAGATGATATCATTAATTGGGCACGTGCCAATTCTCTTTGGCCATTAGTGTTTGGTACGAGTTGTTGCGCGATTGAAATGATGTCGGCAGCAGATGCAAAATACGATTGGTCGAGGTTTGGATTTGAGGTGGCACGTGCTACCCCGCGTCAAGCTGATTTGATTATTGTTGCGGGTACCATTGTTATGAAAATGGCTCCGGTTTTAAAGCGTCTTTACGACCAAATGCCGGACCCTAAATACGTAATTGCGATGGGTGCTTGTACCATTTCGGGAGGTCCTTTTTTCTATAATACCTATTCGGTTGTCAAGGGTGTTGACCATGTAATTCCGGTTGACGTTTATGTACCTGGTTGCCCTCCCCGCCCTGAGGCATTATTGCACGCACTCATTACATTACAAGCGAAAATCAAACACGAAACTTACTTCGATAAAAAGAAGTAGTATTTTATTTAATTAACACACTTCGATGAAGTATTTCATTTTTGCAATTTGCATACTGGCATTGTCGTGCACTAGCCCCAACCCAAAGCCTTCAGTTGTCAGTAACTCTGATTCAACGGCAATTAAAGAAGTTACAGAACACAAACACGACGATACTACCAATTACCAATGCCACACATTGGAAGTAACAGGCGAGGTAAAACACCCGCTCGAACTCAATATCGATTCATTGAAAAAAATGAATGTATTTTCCGGTTCGGGTGCTGACATTGTTTGTGAATCAGGCGCGAAGAAATCAGAAACCGGGTCATTCAAAGGGGTATCTTTAAAATCACTGATTGAAAAAGCCGAGTTAAAACAGGAATCACACAAAGAGCGGGGATTTTATTTTATCGCAGAGGCTGCAGACGGATATAAAGCCATTTTCTCGTGGGGTGAAATATTTAATTCTGAAGCGGGGGAAAAAATACTTGTGCTTTTTGAAAAAGATGGAAAAAAAATTGAGCCAAAAGGCGATTTTGCGGTGCTTTGCCTCAACGATTTAAAAACAGGTCCAAGACATGTTTACTTTCTGAAGTCAATTAAGGTTTGTAAAGTCAATTAATATTTCAATCAACGAAAGAAATGAGTTTAACCAATATCACTTACCCATACCCTACCAAAACGATTAAGACTGAAGACAGTTGTGAGATTCACTACATGGAAGCAGGAAAGGGTGAAAAAACACTCGTTTTCATTCATGGACTCGGCAATTATGCGCCTGTTTGGACACGCAACTTCGATGTTTTAAAAGAACACTACCGTTGTATTGCCATTGACTTGCCGGGATATGGATTAAGTGACAAGAACAACCACAAATTCGGCATTCCTTTTTTTGCTGATGCCCTTTTCCATTTTCTTGAAGATTTACGTATCCAAAACCCGGTGATAGTTGGCCACTCAATGGGAGGAATGGTGGCATTACGGTTCGCTATTAAATACCCCGGCATAGCAGAAAAACTGGTTTTGTGCGCGCCAGCCGGCTTTGAGGTATTTTCGGCGATGGAACGCACTATGTACTATTCCATGTTGCACATGGTTGATATGGTTACGTCTGATGAATTTAGTTTGGCAAAAACGCTGGAGATGAGTTTCCATAATTACGCTCATCAGGCCGATGGACTTATCAAAGACCTTGTGAACATTATGAAATTATACCCATCGGGCTACTATAAAAAACTGCTCGATGCTAGCATTAGAAGTATGCTTGAAGACGAAGTGTATAACGAACTGGGAAAAATTGATTGTCCTGTTTCAGTGCTATTTGGAAAGAACGACGCATTGATTCCCAACAAACTAATACACAGAACTTCAACTGAACAACTTGCACAGGAAGGTATTTCAAAATTAAAAAATGCGCGGCTGAAAATGGTGCCCAATTGTGGCCACTTTGTACATTGGGAGTGTGCAGAAACAACCAATGAAGAAATCAGAACGTTCGTTTCTTAAATGACTAGAATCAGGTCTTAAAATTTTGTGCTGGCAGGCTGATGTCATATTTTTGTCATAACCCCTATTCGAATGATAAAAAATCAAACGTTTGGAGATGACAATTTATTTCACAACTGACAACCAAAATTGAAATGAAGAATTGCTTTTTTGAAGATTGCGTTGCCTGTAAAACCAGAAGTAACTCTGTATTTGCTGCACTTTCAGGCGATAATCTTCAAGATCTTTCTAACAACAGAGTTTGCTACAAAGTTGATAAGGGTGACTATGTGTTTAAAGAAGGCACCTACCCTACCGGTTTATATTGTGTTCATCAAGGCAAATTGAAGGTAGTGCATATGGGCGTTGATGGGAAGGAAAAAATTGTGCACATGGTACGCAATGGCAATGTTATGGGTTACAGGGCAGTACTATCGGGTGAAAAACTCTCTTGCAGTGCCGTGGCCTTAGAAGACTCTCAATTGTGCTTTATCCCTAAAAATGTATTTCTGGCACTTCTCGAAAAATCACATAAGTTGGCTTTGGAAGTACTTCATATGGTTTCAACTGAGTTACGGCAAGCGGAAAAAACGATTACAGACCTCTCTTCACTACCTGCAAAGCAAAGAATTGCGCAAGCCTTAATACTGTTAAAAGAGCGTTTTGGATTTGCTGAAGATGGGAAAACCCTTGCTGTTTCCCTGTCGCGAGAAGAACTAGCCAACCTTGCCGGCACCACGAGAGAAACAGTTATCAGGGTATTAACTGCATTTGACAATCTTAAAATAATTGAACTTCAAGCCAAGAAAATCAAAGTATTACAACTCAAAAAACTGATTGAAGCAGCAGATGTAACTGGGTGAACAAAATTAGTATTGACTTAAACTAGTAGAAATAATTGAACATACGCACTTTAATTAGGGACATAAATTCAATATCTTTACGGCACCAAACAAGCTGCTAGCTATTCAGTATTGAATATTCGAAATACCTCCATATTAACGCTGTGCAATAGCATTATTCTAACGGGCATTATGCTCTTTGGAGGAGTAAGAGTATTCGGACAAACGTCGCCAAGTAAAAAAATTGATTCGTTATTGGGGGTGATGTCGAAAACTACCAATGACACTGCCCGCCTGAATGTGCTTTACAAAATTTGTATCGCGTATCCCGACTTTGACCCGAATATAGGAACAGAAAGATGTTTGGAACTTATTCATACGTCCAGAATTTTACAATGGCGCGAAGGTGAAGCTAAAGGCTATTATGCAAAAGCACTGAATGAACGCAGTAAAAATGACCTACAGGCAATCATTAAAAATGCCGACACTTGCCTTGAAATTGCATTTGACTTTGATTATAGTTCTATTAAAGCGGCTGCCTATCTGTTAAAAGCCACAGTTTATTTCGACTTCAACAACTACCCAGATGCACTCCAGAACTTGATTTATGCGTATGACATAGAGCAAAAGTTGCCACCAAGCGAAGACTTATCGAAAACCTTGGAATACATGGGACATGTTTACCTGTTCCAAAAAAGTCACAACAAGGCATTGAGGTACTATGAAGAGTCGTTTGAAGTTGCCAAAAAACTAAAAGAACCAAAAGCAGTTGGAAAATACCTAATGAATGTTGGTCAAGTATACTTCAGCCAGAAAAAATTTGAGGAATCCATTAAATGCTTTGATTCGGCACTCTCGATTTTTACCCGACTGGGTGATGATGGAGGTATTGGCATTTCGCTTGGTACTTTGGGTATGCTTGAAGGAGAACTTCATCATTTTGTGAAGGCAATTGAGTATGAACAAAAAGCCATCGAATTATTTAAGAAACATTATGACCA
Source organism: Chitinophagaceae bacterium (assembly GCA_947454235.1). Lineage (GTDB taxonomy): Bacteria > Bacteroidota > Bacteroidia > Chitinophagales > Chitinophagaceae > Flavipsychrobacter. The sequence goes on along the minus strand of CANGIY010000041.1, from coordinate 5,595 downwards.
ATGGAATATAACTTCAACGAGAGGCAATCTGGCAAAAATATACCTTGACATAGCCAGAAACTGCGACAAAGATCCGCTGCCTGATTCATTGAAAAACAAGGCAAAAAACCTTGACATAGCTATAAGTGAGCTACTTGCGGCGGAAAAAACTTGCCGTGAACTGTCGTTGGTAGATGGTCTGCTTTCTTTGAATGGATATGCTTCAGATGCATTTGCTTTAAAAGGCGACTACAAAAATGCGTGGGAATATTTTAGGCGATATTCTGAAATAAAAGACTCTATATTTTCAGAAGAAAATAATGTAAAGATTGCAGCCATTGAAATAAGTAAAGTACTTAATGACAAAGAAAACGAAATAAAACTCAAAAAACTGGAGCTCCAGAAAAAGCGAAATGAGTCAATTTATTTTGGAATAGGCATTTTGCTACTGTTGGTTATTTCGTTGATTTTGTTGCGCAACTACAGAACACAAAAGAAGCTGAACGAACAAATTAAAAGGCTTGTGAACGAACAGGAAAAAACGATACTGGAACGGACCGAAGAATTACGAAATTCCAACAAAAAACTGTTACAGCTTATTCAATTTAATGTACATAACCTGCGCGAGCCCATTACCCGCATTTTGGGGTTGTTTTATGTAAGAGAAACAATGCCACCTGAAGAATTTGAAAAGACTTGCTTACCAATGATTGAACAATCGGTAAATACCCTAGACGAAACGCTCAAAAAAGTTGTGAAGGAATCAGATTTAAACGGTTGATAGATACTTTGATACCGAAGGGTGTGCTGTAGCCCGAAATGTTATACCTTACACAACATTTTATTCAGTTATGTTGAAGGTGGCTTCAAAAATTGCAACAATCGCAATTGTTATTATTTCTATCACAAGTACTTCATTTGCACAACCTGTTGAACAAGGCTATTCTATGCTTAAATGGCGCATTATTGGGCCGTATAGGGGTGGCAGAACAGTGGGCGCAAGCGGCAACCCGACTCGTCCAAATGAATTTTATATCGGAGTAAACAATGGGGGCGTTTGGAAAACAACCGATTACGGCAGAGTTTGGACACCTGTTTTTGACAGTATGCCTACAGGTAGCATTGGCGATGTCGCAGTTGCACCTACCAACCCCGAAGTAGTTTATGTTGGCAGTGGTGAAGGGCTTCAACGCCCTGACCTGAGTGTAGGAAATGGCATGTACAAATCGGTGAATGGTGGCAAAAGCTGGAAGTTCATAGGCTTGAGCGAACCATTGCAAATTGGTGGGCTCGCGGTGAGCCCAATCAATGAAAATGTAGTTTTCGTTGCCGCTCTCGGGCACCCATATGGAGCCAATAAAGAACGTGGTATTTACAGAACAACCGACGGTGGAGAAACTTGGAAAAAAGTACTTTACCTCGATGATAATACAGGCGGCATTCAGGTTGCATTCAACCCGAAAAACCCTGAAATAATTTATGCTGACTTATACGCCGGACGGTTGGCACCGTGGGAAAATGGAATGTTTCTCGGAGAAAAAAACGGGCTTTATGTTTCGGCAGATGGTGGCGATACATGGCAACCATTGGCAAATGGACTTCCAGGTGCAAAAGATGGTTTAGGAAGAATTGGTTTTTGTATCGCGCCTTCTGATCCCGACATACTTTATGCCTGCGTAGATGCTTCTACAAATGGTGGTTTCTATGGCTCGACAGATGGTGGTAGAAACTGGAAACTTCTAAATGGCGACAAAAGGCTTTGGGCCCGTGGTTCTGATTTTGCAGAGTGCAAAGTAGATCCTAAAGACCCGAATAAAGTATATGTTGCCAATGTGGTTACATGGAAATCGGAAGATGGGGGTAAAAGTTTCAATGCATTTAGAGGGGCACCCGGCGGAGATGACTACCACAGGCTTTGGATTAACCCTCAAAACCCTGATGTGATACTACTGGCCGGCGACCAAGGGGCTATTATCACTGTCAATGGAGGTGCAACATGGAGTTCGTGGTACAACCAACCTACCGCTCAATTTTACCATGTAAGCACCGACAACGCATTTCCATATAATGTGTATGGCGGACAACAAGAAAGTGGTTCAATAGGAATTACATCCCGAGGTAATGACGGCGCAATCACTTTTAGAGAATGGCACTCTGTAGGCGCGGAAGAATATGGTTATGTAGCCGCAGATCCTCTCAATCCGGATATAATTTATGGTGGTAAACTTTCAAAATTTGATAAGCGCACTGGGCAAGTGCAACATATTTCTCCGGCTATTTCAGGAAATGGCAGGTTTCGATTCATAAGAACTGCACCCGTGCTTTTTTCACCGGTTGACAACAAAACCTTGTATTATGCAGGCAATGTATTGTTTAAGACTACTGACGGTGGCAACAAATGGGACACTATTTCTCCCGACCTTACACGAGAGACTTATGACATTTCAGAGTGTATTGGTATTTTCAAAGACGCTAAAATGAGTACAATGCCAAGGCGCGGTGTAATATATGCAGTAGCTCCTTCCCATTTTACCCTCAATACTATTTGGGCTGGTACTGATGACGGACTTGTGCATATTACAACTGATGGTGGTAAAAAATGGACAGATATTACACCTCAGGGGCTAACGTCTTGGAGTAAAATTTCGCAGATAGATGCATCCCATTTTGATGATAAAACAGCCTACATCGCGGTAAATAAAATAAGGCTTGATGATTACAAACCCTACATTTTTAAGACACACGACGGCGGCAAGACCTGGAAACTGATAGTTACCGACCTCCCCGACGACCCAATTAACACAGTTAGGGAAGACCCGGAAGTAAAAGGACTTTTATACGCAGGTTCAGAAAGAATGGTATATGTATCGTTTGATGATGGAGCGCATTGGCAATCATTGAGAATGAATATGCCATGTACTTCTATTCGTGACTTGGTAGTAAAAGACAATGACCTTGTGGTAGGTACACACGGTCGTAGCTTTTGGATTTTAGACAATGTTACGGGACTGAGGCAACTGGCACGACAAAATAAAATAGTGCGCACTACGTTATATCCCTTGGCGAAAACGTACCTCGTACGTTGGAATATGAACACCGATACTCCTCTTCCTCAAGAAGAGCCGGCTGGCGAAAACCCACCCGACGGTGCCATTTTGGATTATTACCTAGATGATGTTGAAAACAACGAAGTAACTCTTGAAATAAAAGATGCCGATGGCAACTTAGTAAGAAAATACAGCAGCAATGATACGTTTTACCGTTTACCAATGGAATTGAACATTCCAACTTACTGGGTAAGACCACAAATTAAGTTGTCGAATACCAGAGGTGCACACCGTTTTATTTGGGATTTGCGATATACCCCATTGCCTGACTCATCGGGATTTCCAATAAGTGCAATTTACCAAAATACGGCTCCTAATCCGAGTTCACCAAAAGTAATAGCAGGCAAGTACATTGTAACACTCAAAACAAACGGGCATTCTTACACACAGCCTATTGAAGTAACCATGGACCCAAGAGTAAAGACTTCTAAGAAAGATTTGGAAGAAATACACCAACTTTCTATAGAGTGTTATAGAAGTCTGAAGCAACTCAATGACTTGAAAGTTCTGCCATCAGACGAAAAAACCTTAAATCAGATTAAAGGGAAATTCAGCCAGGCAATGAACCTTTTAGAACAAACAGAAATGCCGGTTACAGTTACTACCAAGGAACTGATTGCACAAGCCCGCGCAATGAAGAAAACAATGAATAACTAGCGTACAGTGGTGATACATCTCTTCACATGTGTGGATGACGCCCTTTAGCCTATAACATTAAATAGAGTATTTTTGCACCAATAATTTTTCGAATGACTCCTGAATACAAGAAGATAGTACAGTCGGTGAAGACGAAGCAATTTGCCCCTTTTTACTTTGTAGAGGGCGAAGAAAACTTCTACATCGACCGTATAACTGAGTTATTTGAAAACAACATTCTTACTCCCGGCGAGAAAGATTTTAACCTTCTGGTTTTGTATGGTAAAGACTGTACATGGAGCGATGTTGTAAATGCGTGCCGCAGGTTTCCGATGTTTGCTGAAAGGCAAGTGGTGATATTGAAAGATGCCGGTAGTTTAAGGGAGTTTAGCGAATTGATAGGCTATCTTGAAAAGCCCTCTCCTACCACCGTACTTTTGATTGAGCACAGATTCAAAAAAGGTGATGGTAAAACTAAAATCATAAAATACTTACGCGACAAGGGTATGTCTTTTTGTTCTGAAAAGATAAAAGATACTCAAATGCCGGGTTGGATTCAGGAATATGGCAGAGAGATTGGCTTCGGTATAGGTGACCGTGAGGCACAGATTCTGGCTACGTTTCTAGGCAATGACCTACAGAAAATAGTCAACGAGATCGAGAAAGTAAGAATCAATGCACCGGGTGAAAAAGAGCTTACTGCTGCCATGATTCAGAAACATATTGGGATCAGCAGAGAATACAACATTTTTGAATTTCCTGAAGTGATGACCAGTGGCGATACTGATAAGTTTTACCGAATGCTCTCTTACTTCCTTTCCAGTCCAAAAGCCGCGCCAATGCCATTGGTGATAGGTGCATTTTATGGGCATTTTAATAAGCTGTATGGGGTACATTTTACACGAGGCATGAATGAAAAAGATGCATCAGCGGCAATAGGCACATGGCCTAATAAATTGCGAGACTACCAATCGCAAGCGCAACACTGGCCTTTGCAACGAGTGGAAAGAGCTTTGTTGGTGCTGGGTAAGTACAGTGCCTATGCAGTAGGCGTTGATAACAATACCGATGACAGAGAATTGTTAAAAGAACTGATTGGACAACTGATGAATTAAAGTGTACGAAAATTGGCATAGAAATTGCCTTTGTTTGTTGGGGCAAACAAAAAGCCCTATTTTGGTAACCAATAAAAATATAAAGTCAAAAATTATGAAAAAGTTAGTAGCAACCGGTGCCTTGATGGCGTTTACTACAATGTTTGCGATGGCACAAGACGCACAAAAAGGTGCAGCTCCTAATGCCCAGGGCAGTCAGGCAAAACAAACAACACCTAATAGTGGTCGTCCGCAAATGTCGCCTGCTGAGCGTCAAAAAATGATGGCTGAACATCAGACAAAGTACATAGTATCACGCTTCAAACTAGATGAAAAACAGTCTAAAAAAATAATGGAAGCCAATACTAATTTTATGAAAGGAATGGATGAATTGCGCGCTTCGGGTAAAATGGCTGATATCAAAGAACGTGAAAAAGTTGAAGCAGTAAGGGATGCTGAGTACAAAAAAATTATGTCGGAAGACCAGTACAAGCAATACGAAGCTACCAAGCGTCGTCCAATTCCTGGTCCGGGTCAAAATGCAGGTGGTGGCAAACCTATGAATGCGATGGATCCTGCTGTTCCACGCCCTGAGCCAAAACACTAATCTTACAATAATTATAAATATTCGGAGGCCGTCTCGAAAGAAAATTTCGGGACGGTTTTATTTTTGTGCCAGTGCCAACTTTTAAATGGTATTTGTATAGTAGACTATATAGCGTGAGGTAGCCATTTTTTTAAAAATGACTAAAAAAAGCGGTCTTAAGCCACTTTTTTCT
>CANGIY010000040.1 GCA_947454235.1 Chitinophagaceae bacterium | reverse complement strand
GACTTCGGAGATAAAAGAGAAAGAAAATCTTTTGGTGAAGGCGACAGACCTGCTTTCAAACGTAAGTCTGACGGTGATTTCGGTGAAAAAAGAGAAAGGAAATCTTTCGGTGACGGCGATAGACCTGCATTCAAACGTAAGTCTGACGGCGATTTCGGAGATAAAAGAGAAAGGAAATCTTTCGGTGACGGCGATTTCAAACCGAGACGAAAGTTTGATAATAACGAATCATCAGATGGAGAAGGCGGCCTAAAAAAACGTCGTTCTTTTGACGGTAACGATTCAAGAAAAGATCGTGAAAGAAAATTTGACGCGAAACCCAAAAGGCAACCAAAACCTGAGGTTGAAGAAGAAACTGAAAAAGAGCCTGAACTTACGAAGAACGGTAAAGTAAAAATTGCTGTTCACCGTTCATTCAGAGATGAGAAAACTGGCCGCCCGAATAAAAAAGCTAAACCGGCGGAACCGGAAGCAGAATCTGATAAAGAAGAAATTGAATTAGATATCGACTTCACAGATGTAACACCAAAAAAATCAGGCAAAAAAGCCCAGGAATTTGATGTTTTTGATGATGACGATGATGAGGTAAATGAAAAGAACTTCATGGCGGGTGTGCACAAAAAGCGCGCAAAAAAGCCATTGGTTAACCCCGAAGAAAGAATGCCTTTGAACAAATTTGTTGCACATTGCGGTGTTTGTAGCCGTCGTGATGCTGCTGATTTAGTTCGTACAGGTCAAATTAAAGTAAACGGAGCAGTAATTGATGAACCTGGTTTCAAAGTTGATACCGAGGACGTAATCACTTACAATGACTTGGTTCTGAAAATTAAAAAAGGACTTGTTTATGTGCTTTTAAACAAGCCCAAAGACTATATCACCACTACTGATGACCCACAAGGTCGCAGAACCGTGTTGAATTTATTGGATGGTGTTGAAGCAGATAGAATTTACCCTGTTGGTCGCCTTGACCGTAATACTACTGGTTTGTTGTTGTTGACTAACGACGGAGACCTTGCACAGAAACTGGCACACCCTTCTAATAACATCAAGAAAGTGTACAAGGCTACGCTCGACCAGCCATTGACTAAGGCTGATTTTGATAAAATTGCTGAAGGCGTTGAGCTTGAAGACGGTAAAGCCATTGTTGATGAAATAGCCTACCTCGAAAAGAAAAACGAGATTGGACTAGAGATACATACCGGCAGGAACAGGATTGTTAGGCGTATTTTCGAATCACTCGGTTATGAAGTTGAAAAACTGGACAGGGTGCTTTATGCGGGTTTAACGAAAAAGTTATTGCCACGCGGAAAATGGCGTTACCTGAACGAAAAAGAAATCGTGATTCTGAAGAATTTCAAATTGGGTAAATAAAGCGTTAAATGAGTCTCAAAAAAGCGTTTTTATCACTGTTTTCGGTTGTCTTTCTTACAACCCATGGATTCGGGCAATTAAATACCGAGACGAAATCGGGTATCAAATACCTGGCGAAAACACCCGCTAAAATCGCTGCAGACTCAAAGCTGATTATCCTTTTACATGGCGTTGGCAGCAACGAGCAAGACCTTTTTAGCCTTTCGGGTAAATTGGGGAGTAACAACGTAGTTGTTTCAGCTCGTGCGCCATTAACGCTTTCTGAGAATTCTTTTGCGTGGTATCACCTTGATTTTAAAACCGGTGAGCCGGTAATTAATTATGCCGAAGAGCAATCTTCAGAAAAATTATTGGCTCAATTTATTGACGCACTCGCTGCTAAGTACAAAATACCTGCAAGTAAGGTGTTTTTGATTGGCTTTAGTCAGGGTTCGATTATGAGCTACCAAATGGCACTGCACTACCCAGCTAAAATAAAGGGAATTGGTGTCTTAAGTGGTAGAGTGCTGGAAGAAACCAAGGAACAATACAAAAACGCAAAAGGGGTAGAAAAAGTAAACATTTTTATTGCCCATGGGCAAAATGATCAGGTGTTACCCATTAAACATGCTGCTGAAGCCCGTAAGTTTCTTGATGCGCATCATTTAGTTGCAGAATATCACGAGTATCAGATGAAGCATGAGATTTGTGCTAAAGAACTTGATGATGTTGTAAGTTGGCTTTCAAAACACTAGTACATAAAACTGTTTCTGTGCAATGAAAACAAACAAATTGTTTGCCCGCATTTTTGGCATTTTTTGTGTGGTATTTATATTGGGAGTATGCGCTCATAAAGCACATGCATTGCGCCCCTACCCTAATTACGATGTGAACCCCGATACAATGCGTAAAAGAATTGAAAAGGGTTTCATTCTAACTTCCGACAAATACAATTTAAGGTATTGGGCTATTCCGCCACAAGGAAAGAAAAACAAACATATTACCTTGGTTTTTGCCCATTCTGATGAAGGGAACATTTCGTGGAACATCAATACCGCAATGGCACTTGCTAAAGATGGTTATAACGTACTGATGTTTGACTATCGCGGGTTTGGACAAAGTACCACGTTCAAAATACAACCTAACTTATTGTACTACAATGAATTTGCAACAGACTTGGTTGCTGCAGTAGGTTTTGCTAAAACTCATTTTCAAGGCAATAAAACCGGAATTTGGGCATTTGGTATGGGCACAATTTTGACTACGCTTTCGTATAAAGAAACAAAACCCGACTTTATTGTGGGTGATTCATATTGCCTTTCACCAGAAGACATGGCTAAAAACCTGAGCGATGCAAAGACCCGGTATTTTGTACCTACTGCAACTAAGAACTACACTAAAGAAGTGTATGGCTTGAATGTGCCTACTTTGATGATCAATGGAGATAAAGACAATATTACACCGCTCAACCCGGTACTTTCACTCAGAAAGAAAAATAAAAATGTGATGGTTTATCGCCATGTTGGTGGCTTTCAGGAAGCATTTGGCATCATGTCGGGTGTAACTGCCGGTTCAGAATATGTGAACACCATTAATACTTTCCTCAAACACTATAAAATAATCAACTGATAGACGCGTCGTAATGTCAAAACTGATTGTATACACCGACGGTTCTTCCAGGGGTAATCCGGGTCCTGGTGGTTATGGAATTGTCCTTATTTGGGGCGAGATCAAAAAAGAAATGTCCCAAGGTTTTAAATTAACTACCAATAACAGAATGGAATTAATGGCTGTTATTGTGGCATTAGAATCGCTGAAAAGGACGGGGCTGGATATTACTGTCTTTACCGATTCGTCATACGTTGTCAATTCAGTAGAGAAAAAATGGGTTTTTGGTTGGGTGAAAAAAGGATTTGCAGGCAAGAAAAACCCCGACCTTTGGATGCGTTTCCTTAATCTCTATAAATTGCACAACATCAGGTTTCAATGGGTAAAAGGTCATGCCAACAACCCTATGAATAACCGCTGTGACCAACTGGCAACAATGGCTGCTGATGGCAAAAACTTAATAGAAGACGTTGGTTATCAGCCAGAATAATTATATACTCATGCTCAATTTCGTTAAATATCAGGGAGCCGGAAATGACTTTATCTTAATTGATAACAGGGATAAATCTGTGAGTCTCAACACTGCTCAAATAGCGTTTCTTTGCGACAGGCGTTTCGGGATTGGTGCTGACGGTCTTATGCTGCTCGAGTTGACTGATGGTTTTGATTTTAAGATGGTGTATTTCAACTCTGATGGTAATGAAAGCACCATGTGCGGTAATGGCGGGAGGTGCATTGTTGCGTTTGCAGCCAGACTTGGGGTAATTAAAACTAAAACTATTTTTCTGGCAATTGATGGGTCGCATGCTGCCGAAATTCTTGAAAACGGTAACGTGCAATTGAAAATGCAAGATGTTGAAAGCATCAAATTGCAATCGGACATTGCGATATTAAACACAGGTTCGCCACACTATATTCAATGGGTGCCGGAGTGTAAAAATGTTGATGTTTTCGGAACAGGTCGTAGCATCAGAAACAAGGACGAATTCCAGCCTAAGGGCATTAATGTTAACTTCGTTGAGCGTGCAAATGACAATAAACTAATTGTACGTACGTACGAGCGCGGTGTAGAAGACGAAACTTTAAGTTGTGGTACGGGCGTAACAGCAGCAGCCATTGCATCATCAGGTACAGCAACAGGCACATTCAATTACGACATTGAAACACCTGGTGGGGCTTTGAATGTTCAGTTTGAAAAACACGGACAGTTAAGTGCCCGGAATGTTTATTTGACAGGACCGGCGGTTCAGGTTTTTGAGGGTGCTATCGAGGTTTAGCACTTAATATTCACCCTTACAAATACCACCAAACCATAGTGTTATTTTTTCATGTAAGTTTGTAGTTTATTTTCAACCAAAACCGACCGACATCACTCTATTCTATGAATCAAAGCCAGATTTATAGCTACTTAAAACACATAAGCACTCTGTTGCTTTTGTTGGTTTCGTATGCCGGCAACGCATCTCACATCTACGGAATAGACATGTATTACAAACATTTTTCGGGTAATACATACACCATTTACATTGCAGTTTATGGTGATTGTTCGGGATCTGCGTTCAATACACTTACCAGTGCCAGCCCCGTTGTTACAGTTTACGATGGTGCTACATCCATTTCAACACTTCATTTGAACTTGGGAGCACCTACTGATGGTGTAGAAGTAACCCCGGTTTGCCCATCGCAGGCTGGAAATACTACATGTACCAACCTTTCACACCCATTGCCCGGCATCAAAAAATTTGTTTACTCTACCAATATCACTCTGCCTTATCGTTCAGCTAATTGGCGGTTTGTGTTTTCCAGTGTAATGGGCTCTTCCACCGCAGGGCGCAGTAATTCAATCACCAATATCAACTTTACATCTACTGGCTCGCCTATTCAATTGGTGGATAGCCTGAACAACACAAGCACCGATAATTCCAGTCCGGAATACACTTCGATACCTACTCCTTTTTACTGCATTGGGATACCCGCAAATTTCAATCCCGGAACTGTTGACCCCGATGGTGACGTACTGAGTTTTTATCTGGTACCGGGTATAGAATCTTCCACGGGGCGCAGTGTAAATTATGTATGGCCATATAATGCCACAAATCCGGTTTCTGCTACAACGGGCACTTTTACTTTTTCGAACACTACCGGTCAGCTTTCATTCACGCCCAATATTTCTCAGAGATCGTTGGTCGTATATAACGTTCGTGAAACAACATCGAGCGGTGTGTTGAAAGGAACCAGCCAGCGCGAAATGACAATGGTGGTGCTGAGTACATGTTCCAATACTGCTCCAATAGGAAGTATTACAGGTGCATCGGCAGGTTCAATCGTTTCAGGCACGCAGTTCAATATTTGCAATACAACCGATTCATTTCATTTCAACATTAACCCTACTGATGCTGAGGGTGACACTATTTCAATGTCGGTTTTAGGATTGCCGACTGGGGCAAATTTTACCATAACGGGCAACAATACTCGCAGGCCGACGGCCGTTTTCAATTGGCGCACAAGTGGTATTGCACCGGGTAGTTATACTTTTTACATCAACTTCAACGACAATGGCTGCCCACTGGCTGGCAGACAAACAATTGCATACACAGTAACAATTTTACCAAGCCCAAGCCAGTCGCTCACATTATTGTCTCAACCAACATGTACGCGAAACGGTTTATATCGTATTACGCCATCGGGGTTGGGCTCACCCTTCACAATTTTAGCGTTGGTGGGCAGTGCTACTGTGCGCACTTTTACTGGAGTTACCGGAGCTATTACCGATAGTTTACCTACAGGCACATACACCATCCGAATTTCAAATACATCGGGTTGTAGTCGTGATACAACATTGCGATTTGTTGCCCCTTCTACTCCGAATTGTACAGTAGCCCTTACCCGCCCAAGCTGTGCCGGTACTACCGATGGTGCAATAACAATTACCGCTACAACGGGCACCAGCCCATTTGTTTATGCACTTGGAACGGGGTCTTATGGCAGTTCGGGCTCTTTTACTGGCTTGCCAGCGGGGGTGTATAGTTTGCATGTTAAAGACGCTAATAATTGCATCAAGGATACCACCGTAACCCTACCCGACCCTGCACCAATTTTTGTCCATTCATACATTCGCCGACCACTTTGTGATACACAACGTAATGGTCGCATTATTTTAGCAGGTTACAACTCAATTGGTCCTTATCAATATGCTATTGGCTCAGGCTCATATTCTACCAACGATACTTTTAATAATCTGAATGCAGGCACCTATACATTTCATGTTAAAAATGCGCTGGGCTGTATAAAAGATACTATAGTTTACCTAACAGATTCATTAAGATTAAGCATTTCAATTACTTCATCATCAATACTTTGTTATGGTGGTACAACTACCTATACTTTTGGTGGTGTTTCAGGTTATGGCCCATACCGTTTTGCAGTTGATGGAGGTTCATTGGTTTCAACTACGAGTTTTGACATAAATGCCGGAAGACACGCAATTCACTTAAGAGACACACAAAATTGTTTCTTTGATACCACCATAATCTTGAATCAGCCTGACTCGATTTTGGCAAGATACCTGGTGAACAATGTCACTTGTTTTGGTGGCAACAATGGTCAAATAGTTGTTTTGGCTGATGGTGGCACTCCCGGTTTTCGTTATTCTGTAGACTCAACGGGTTTTACATTGAGCGATACTTTGCGCGCTTTAACAGCGGGTGATCACCTTGTTGAAGTAATGGATGCTAACGGGTGTATTTTCAGGGATACTATTGCAATTACTCAGCCGACTCAAATGTTGTTTGATTCAATTGTCGCTGTTCTACCTAGTTGTCATGGTTTGTCAAACGGCACTATCAGCATTTTTGCCCATGGCGGTACACCGTCGTATTTATTTGCAACCGGTTCAGGGTCGTACGTATCATCTTCTGTTTTTACCGGACTAGCCAGCGGCACCTACATTTTACATGTACGAGACGTTAGAGGCTGCCCACTCGACAGTACCTATATTTTAAATGAACCTGCGCGCCTCTTTGCTACCTGCACGGTTGTGCAGCCTTTGTGTAACAGTTTCAACGATGGAAGCGTACAATTTACGGCAGTAGGTGGTACAGCAAGTTACCAATATGCAATGGGAAGCGGCAGCTACAATACCACAGGCTCCTTTACGGGACTCCCTGCAGGCACCTACGCTTTCCATGTTAAAGATGCCAATAACTGCACCTTCGATACAATTATTACCATCAATAATCGATATACAATATCAGCGACTTTTGCATTTACCGAGCCTTTGTGCCCTGGTGGTAACAATGGCAGTTTTGTAGTGATAGGTGCCGGCGGAGTAACGCCTTATACCTATGCGCTGGGTTCGGGTAGCTTTTCAAGCCTAAATAACTTTACAGGTCTTAGTTCAGCCAATTATTTGGTGCACATCAGGGACAGCAACAATTGCCAGCTTGATACCTTATATCACCTTTCAGAACCTTTACCATTGTTAATAGCAACAGCCATCACTCGCCCAAGCTGCTGGGGTTTATCTGACGGCACTATTGCAGTTGCAGGTTTTGGTGGAACGTCTCCATATCAATTCAGCTTGAACCACGGTTCCTATAGCAGTTCAATTTCTTTTGCTGGACAGGCTGCCGGTTTTGATACCATCTCAATCAAGGACAACCACGGTTGTATATACGACACCGTAGTTGAAGTTACCCAGCCACAGAAATTGATCGTAAGCGGCATCAGGGGCTTTGATGTACTTTGTAATGGCAACCACGATGGAAAAATCTTAATCAGAGGGTCAGGCGGCACTACGCCGTACAGGTACTCTACCGACTCAGGGCCACTTCAAACAAACGATACTCTTCAGGGGTTAGCGTCAGGTTTGCACACTATCAGAATTACTGATAACAACGGTTGTACTGTAGACACAAATTTTACTTTGCACCAACCTACGCCAATTTACATGGCTCAGGCAGGCATTAAAACACCCACTTGCGAGGGTTTTCATGATGGTGTAATCACATTGTTCGCGTCAGGAGGTGTGATGCCATACAAGTACTCAAACGATAGTCTATCATTCAGTTACAACCCAACATTTACAGGCTTAGGTGAAGGTACTTATACCTTTTTTGTTACCGATGGCAATGGCTGTACAAAAGACACCACAATAACTCTAGTCGGCTACCCGCATATTCATATTGATAGTTTTAACACCACCTTACTTTGCCATGGTGATACCGACGGTTCGTTAACGATTCATGCGACAGGTGGCGTTCAACCTCTAAAATATTCAATAGGCGATACAGCGTTTGTATCTGGGAACACATTTGGTCCCGTGAATTTCGGTAAGTTTTTAATTGAAGTGAGAGACAGCAAAAACTGTAAGAAGGACAGCCTTTTTGACTTAACCGAGCCCGACAAACTTGAGCTGAACAGTACTATTACTCCTAATGATTGTACCGGACCGGAAAATAGTGGTTTGATTATTATGCATCCAACGGGTGGTACATTACCATACAGTTACTTTTGGGTTTCTGATTCTTCAACCAAGCCATTCCTGATGGCGATGCCGAATGGCGACTATACCGTAAAAGTATGGGATAATCATAATTGCCACGATTCGTCGACATTCCATATTGGGTTTAATGATTGTTGTACTCCTTTTATTCCGAACGCTTTTACACCTAATGATGATGGCAGGAACGATAATTTTAAACTCAAATACCGTGGAGATACCCGCATTATAGAGTTTTCGATTTACAACAGGTTCGGTGAATGTGTGTACAAAAGAGAATATTCAGAAGAAGGCTGGGACGGAAAATACAAGGGTCAACTCGCAGATGTGGGCACCTATTATTATTTCATCAGGCTCATTTGCGGAAATTTGGGTGATAAAATTCTGGAGTTCTCGGGAGATGTAACCCTTATCAGATAAACTTTCATTTTGATGGTCATATTATAAATGTAGTTGTGCACAATTAATTAAGTTGGCTACCCTATCTCTTTTTCAATTAGCTTAGTACATTTGTTGCAATTTAAAAGGCTTTAATACCATGGCGGTTTCCAACCAAGCTGAAACATCCCTTTCTTTTTCGAACAGTAGTGCATTTGCAACTACCGACAACAACGGTCAATGGAATAAAATCCTGTTGGCAAGTCTGGCTATCATTTTTATCCTGATGACAGTAATGAGTTTTTCTTACGGTCTTTCAGGTGATGAAGTGGATATGAACGAATTCGGAAAGGCGATTCTTAAATATTTCACCTCATTTGGTGCTGATAAAACGGTATTCAAATCTTCAGATGAATTGAACCAAATGCACGTTTATAACTGGAACCGCGACGATGTTTTAAAGTACTACGGCGGCTTCTTTGATTTGGTTTGCGCCGTATTGACAAAAATTTCTCCGCTTGCTGAATACACTACAAGGCACATGCTGAATGCATGGGCTGGTTTTTTAAGCATCTTCTTCGCCGCTAAAATCGCCGCTAAACTATTCAATAAACAAGCGGCAGTATTGTGTGCTTGGATGATGTTTTTCTCGCCATTCTTCCTCGGTCATGCAATGAATAACCCGAAAGATATTCCGTTTGCAACAGCTTATATCGCATCAATTTATTGTACGCTGGTATTCTTCCAAAATCTGCCTAAACCTGCAATCAGGCATTATATCTTTCTGATTCTGAGTATAGGCATTACGATAGATATTCGCGTTGCGGGTATTTTATTGCTCCCTTATCAGTTTATCCTGGCAGGTTTGCTGTTTGTATTCAAATCGAAATCTGGGCTTGAAAAATTAGACCTGAAAGTATTCATAAAGCCATTGTTGATTGTGTGCGTGGGCGGTTATCTGGCAGGCTCGTTATTCTGGCCTTATGCGCAGCAAAACCCAATCTCAAACCCATTGAATGCATTGCATGAAATGAGTAACTTCAAGGTGAGCATTGCGCAATTATATGAAGGCACCAAAATACCTTCTTCTGAATTGCCTTCAGACTTTTTGATTAAGAGCTTCATCATGACCAACCCTTATGTTGTATTGATTGGTCTGCTTACTTGCTTCATTTTCATTTTGAAAGGTTTCAAACGCGCTAATGCTGCGCTTTACCTATTTATCATTTTTACAGGCCTATTCCCTATTTTCTATATCATGTATTCGCACGCAAATGTTTACCATGCATGGCGTCACGAGTTATTTGTATTCCCTTCACTAGCTATCGCTGCAGCAGGTGGCTGGTACTTCCTGGGAGAGTTTTTGGAAAGCAGAAAATTCAAATGGGGACTGGCAGTTGCCGGCGTTCTAATGTTAGAACCTGCTAGCTTTATTGTTGCATCATATCCGAATACTGTTTGTTACTTCAATGGTGTTGTTGGTGGACCAAAACAAGCTTACGGTAACTATGAAGTGGACTATTATTATAACAGTGTAAAACAAGACTGTGACTGGATTAAGAAGAATGTAATACCGGGTTTGAAGCCTACCGATACAATCACCATTGGTTCAAACTGTGCACACTTGCTGATTCCTTACTTTGCTGAGTATAAAAATGTGCGTATTCTATATGTACGTTACATGGAGCGTTGCCAAAAAAGCTGGGATTATTCAGTGTTTCATATTGCACTGATTCCTGAAGAAATTTTAAAATCGAGGTGCTGGATCAATAAAAACACGTTATTCAAGGCTGAATTGAATGGTTGTCCGCTATCTTCTGTTTCAAAACGTGCTTCTTACGACGACCTGAAAGGATTTGAAGCGCTTAAAGCGCAAAAAGTAGATACGGCAATTATGTATTTTGAAAACTTCCTGAAAGCGGACCCTGACAATGATGAAATGCTGAGCATGATGGCAAATATTTACCACCAACTGCATCAGGATAACATTGCGCAGCATTACAACGCCCGCTTGGGTAAATTGATGTCAGTAAATAACGCTGAATAGTATTAGCGAAATTTCAAGGTTTCTATCATGTGGTTGATGTCCTGAATCAGGAAATCGGTCACAGGCTTTAGTGAGTCGGCGTTAGGCGTAACATCAAAATACAGCGAACCAAATAAGAAATGGCTTGTAGTATCAGTAGCAGTAAACTGGTACCTCGATGCAGCGTTACCACCTACAGTATACAATGTATAATAGATGTGGTTATCAGGGAACATAAATGTTTCGTCGTTGATAAAGTCAGCCTTTTCGTGGTGGAAGAACGTGAATTTATACGTCTCCTGATTCATTTTAAAGAAGTCGGCAGCCGATTTAATAGGCTTGTAAGTTAGATTTAGAATACCGCCTAACGTGTAATAATTGATATTGATCCAATAGGGGTTATCGGCCTTTTCTTTGAAAAACTGAGTGTCAATTTCTATGCGTGCGTAAGAAGGATACTCGAATGTATAAGGATAACCCGGGCGGTCGAACACCTGGTATTCATGCTTTAAGGGCGTATCAATTCTGTAGTAACCCATTTGCTTTGGCATGTAGTTGGGACGGCACCCGAACAACAGCAATCCTGCAGCAGCAATAAACAGCGTTTTTCTCATACGGTGTAAAAATAAGGATTTTGACGGGTCAAGTGTATTTCATGAATACTACAATACTGTAACCATGTCGTCATTGATAGATATTTTGTGTTCATCGGTCATTTCCCGCAGTGTATCGAGTACATCTTTTTCTTTAAAAGAGCTCAAAGCTGCAATGATGGAACGAAATGATTGCTCGCCACCTGCTAAAAGTTGATTGATTCTGAATCGAATGACCTGATTACCCACAACTTCCTTAGTGGCTAACTGGCAAATATCGCAATGCCCACATCGTTTTTGAGGCTTCTCACCGAAGTAAGTAAGTACAAGCCACTCCCTGCAATATTGCTCATTCTCTAGCATTAAAATCATTGCTTCAGTTCGGTCAATGTGCAACTGCTTGAGCTTATTGATTTTCTTATAGTCAATGAATAAGTGTTTAGAATCAACACGTTCATGATGGAATATAAGTTGCGGACCTTCGCTGGCTTTGTTGTACTCTATGATTTCCATTTTATCGAGCGCAACTAAGGCATTGGTCAATTGCTCCACTGTAATTTTAAGGTTACGGGCAACGGCCTTCTCCCTAATGCGGGCCGGATGATAAAATATGCCATTGAACAAACGCAACAGACCTACTGCCACAAAATCTAAATCAGGATGAAATCGTTTAAGCGCATCCAGGGTATCCCGATCAGTATCAAACTTTACAGTAGAAGGATGATAAAATGATTCAGTCATTGTCCATAACCCTTCGCGCTCCAGTAATTTCGCGGCAGGCAAAAATCGCATTAACTGGTGCCCGAATTTTTCACAAAAGTCCGTAGGATCAAATGAAAAATAGGTGTAAGGTTCAGCACCTATTGGTAGTTGCAGAAACTCACAAATGTTCTGGTACACTTTCCTTAAGTAATCATCTTCAGGAAATTGAATTTCAACGCTTTCGCGCAATCTTTTGATGTCTCCGGAATTGAAGAAAGTAGTGCTGAATGCCTGTTCACCGTCTCTGCCTGCCCTGCCCGCTTCCTGATACCATGCTTCGGGGCTTTCAGGTGCATCGTGATGAATAACCGAACGCACATCGGGCTTATCTATACCCATACCGAAAGCCGTAGTTGCCACCATCACTGGTGCTTCGTTTTTCATCCAGTTTTTTTGGGCAGTATTTCTTTGTTCTTTTGCTAAACCTGCATGATAAAAGGTTGCACCAACTCCCGACTGCACCAGTGTATCTGCCAAAAACTCTGTTAGCTTTCTACTTCGGCAATAAATAATATTTGAACCTTCTTTCAGTGCCTCAATGACATCACCCGATTTATTTTCGGAATACTGAACTGAAAAGAAAATGTTTTTACGGGCAAAACTTTGTTTAAAAACAGAAGGACTCCTCAAACGGAGGTATTTTCGAATATCATTTAAAACGTATTCGGTTGCAGTAGCTGTCAATGCCAACACCGGAGCTTTTGGGTGCATTTCAAGAAACGACACAATTTTCAAATAGTCAGGGCGGAAGTCATGCCCCCATTGCGAAACACAGTGCGCCTCATCGATTGCAATCAGGCTAACTTCAAAATGCTCTGCTATTTCTTCAAAAGCCCTTGTTTGCAGGCGCTCGGGCGATACATATAATAGTTTGTACTCCCCATCCCGACATCGCTCAAGGCACTCACGTACTTCATAGTATTTCATTCCGGAATGCAAGCAAACAGCCGGAATTCCCACCTGTGTCAACCTTTCCACTTGGTCGACCATTAATGCAATAAGCGGACTTATTACAATAGTAAGGTGAGGCAATGCCATTGCGGGCACCTGATAACAGACTGATTTTCCACCACCAGTTGGTAAAAGCGCAACCACATCGGCACCTTTAACTACATAGTTAATAATGTCTTTCTGCAAAGGTCTGAAAGAATCATACCCCCAATAACGTTTAAGTATTGCTTCAGGAGTAGGCACACTAAACTATTTCGCCGAATTGTTTATTCACAAATATCAACTTCAATGCATTGTTCCAGAATGCCGATTTAACCTCTTTATTGTCAGCCAATTGCGCCAAGGAGATGGTTGGCACCCATATTGCCTTATCGAAGTTATTAATATCGTTAAGCCTGAAAAGCGCAGATACACCCAATTGCGCCGGGTATATGTCGAATAACAATACCACTTTGGGTTGGTAGGTTTGTTTCAACATGTGCCAGGCAACCTTTTGCCCAGCCGGAATCATTTTTAGGTTGTATGATTCGGCATTGAGCTTACAACCACCGTTTATGATTGCATTTAGTTGTTCCGCTTCGCGACTGGCGTCAGAAAATTGAGTACTCAATATCAGCACAGGTTTAGGCTTGCCAACTAAAGGAACCGCTTCACTTTCCCAAAAAGTATCCCACTGGTTGCCTACTATTCCTGAGTTGATGATATTCATACCTGATACAATAATTACTTGAACAGTGTAAAATTAATCGATAGAGTCTGCATTAAACTAAATTAGTTATTCACGTTCTCAGATGAGTCTATTAAAACAGATGTTAGTACACACAATAACATTGAAAAAACACCGTTTTAGGGGACTTGAACTATCTAAAAGACGAAATTGAAGGCAAAAAATAAATATACGGCTATCAACCAAAGGTTAATGAAAACAATCTCGTCTATCACTCCAAAGGGGTTATTAAATACCTGATTTCGAATTAAAAAGAACATTGGTCAGGCTCTAAATTATTTTTTTGAAGCCGAAATTGTTTTTTAATCCCATACTTTTATCTTTGCAACCGCACAAAAATTTTAAGGAACCAAATATTTTAAACTAAAAACAAAAAAGTTAGTACTATGTCACAGACAACTGGTAATGCCGGAAAACCTAAAAATGCGAACAACTTTGTGATGAACCTATTAATTGTGGTGGCATGCGTTGCTGTCGGAATTATCACATGGAAATTTGTATTAGGAAGCGCCTCAAACTTTGAAGATGGAGCAACCCGTGAAAAAGCTAAAAACCCACTCGGCCTCATGTATCAAGGTGGTTTCGTTGTGCCTATCCTCCTTGCAACTCTATTCACATTGCTTTGCTTTGTAGTTGAAAGAGCACTTACAATCGTTAAAGCAAAAGGTAAAATGGATTCTGCGGAATTCGTTCGTAAAGTACAATATCACCTTGCCAACAAAAATGTTCAGTCTGCTATTGCTGAGTGCGATAAACAATCAGGTTCAGTAGGTAATGTAATGCGTGCTGGTCTTGTTTCTTACGAAGCAATGATTAACAACCGCGAATATGATTCTGAACACAAAGTTGCTCAAATCAAAAAAGAAATTGACGAAGCTACTGCTCTTGAATTACCAATGTTGGAGAAAAACCTCGTGTTTCTTTCTACCATCTCTTCTTGCGCTACCCTTCTCGGTCTTTTCGGTACGGTATTAGGTATGATTCGTTCATTCGCAGCGATGGCAAATGCAGGTGCTCCTGATGCTGCTGCTCTTGCAAGTGGTATCTCTGAAGCCTTGATCAACACTGCTCTTGGTATCAGTACTTCATTCGTAGCAATTATCGCTTACAACTTCTTCACTACAATGATTGACGGAATCACTTTTGGTATCGACGAAAGCGGTTTCACTTTGACTCAGAGTTATGCAGCTTACCACAAGTAATATTTATTAGATAAATAATTATTTGAGGTTCTTGTGTGGAATTTCAACAGTTCTGCATCTTTTTAAAAACTGTATAAACTAAAACAAAATGGGTCACGCCAAATTACCGAGGAAAAGCACGCACATCGACATGACGGCGATGTGTGACGTAGCCTTCCTTCTACTGACCTTCTTCATGCTTGCAACTAAGTTCAAGCCCGAAGAACCGGTAGTGGTTAAAACGCCATCCTCGATTTCTTCTATCCCATTGCCCGATAACGACGTTATGTTGTTGACAGTGGATACAAAAGGAAGGATATTCTTCGCAATTGACAACAAACTGAAACGTAAGGATTTGATTGATGCCATTAACGTGGACAGAAACCTGAACCTTACAAACGATGAGAAAACTGCTTTTGCACTTGGTGCTTCTATCGGTATTCCATTCAATCAGTTGAAATCATACCTCGCAGCTAACCCTGGCGTTAGGAAAGACATGGATAATAGTGCACCAGGTGTTCCTGTTGATACTACTGTTCTTTCTGACAAAAACGAACTTGCTGCCTGGATTAAAGCTGGTAGGGAAACTAACCCAAAATTGCGTATCTGTATCAAAGCTGACGGAGATGCATCATACCCTAATGTTTCGAAAATCATCAAAACATTGGAAGGTTGGCACCTCTTTAAATTTAACCTGATTACAAACCTTAAAGCAATTCCTCCGGGCACTGCAGCTTATGCTGAAGCGAATGCAGGTGTAGGTGCTAAGAAGTAATTGGATCAGGAAAAGAAAAATAATTAAGTACAACTAAAAAAGCATTTGACCGATGGCAGAAATAGATACCTCCGGGGGCGGGAAGAAAAAAGGTCCCGGGGTCAAGAAAGGAAAGAAATTAAGTACGCGAATAGATCTTACCCCAATGGTGGATCTCGGCTTCTTGCTGATTACATTCTTCATGTTTACAACCACTTTGGCTAAGCCAAAGACTATGGAAATTAACATGCCATTTAAGGATCCGAATCTGAAAGATGAGGAGAAGAACAAGTTGAAAGCAAGTGCTGCATTGACAGTACTTTTAAGCAAGAATCATAGAATTTATTACTACGAAGGTATTGGTGATGATGCAAACCATCCACCTGATTTGAAAGTAACAGGGTTCAACGCTAAAAACGGTTTTCGTGATGTTTTAATCGGCAAAAAGAAAATAGTTGATGGCTTGAAAGCAAACGGTTCGTTAACTGATAAAGATAACCTGACTGTGTTGATTAAACCTGATACCACTTCAACGTATAACGACCTCGTTAATATGCTTGACGAAATGAACATCAATGACGTTAAAGTGTATGCGATTATCGATATCTCTAATCAGGATCGTGAATTCATCTCTCTTACCGAAAAAGCAAATGGAATTCAATAGTTGTTGTTAACATTATTGCTTAAAAACGAAAAAAACTAAAGATGGATATTAATAAAATACTATCGTCCGACTACCTCGACCTGATTTTTGACGGTCGAAATAAAAAGTACGGTGGGTATGAGTTAAGGAGAAACTATCCAAAAAGACTGGTATCTTCTTTACTTGTGTTGGCAAGTATTGGTGTATTCTCAGGAGTTTATGCTTTCATCAACAGAGCTAAAGCTGCTGACCAAAAACCAAAATTGGCGATGAAGCAGGTAACCCTTGCTGAACCACCGCCAATTGACCCCAAAAAGCCACCGCCACCTCCT
>CANGIY010000039.1 GCA_947454235.1 Chitinophagaceae bacterium | reverse complement strand
GTGTCTCTGGGAGCAGGGTAGGTTACTTTTCTTATGCGGTAATTCCATGTGTCTGCAACCCATAATTCAGCACCATTTGGGCTTACGGCTATTCCAATTGGCTTGTACATACTGGCCGCAGTCGCAGGACCTCCGTCACCACTGAAACCGATTGTTCCACTTTTATTGATGAGCGTAGTAATAATAAGTCCGGTATCAATTTTTCTAACTCTGTTATTTCCTCCATCTGTAAAATAGATGTTGCCAATTTTGTCAATTGCCATGAAAATAGAACTGCAGCTCAAAACAGCAATTGTAGCTAGATGCCCATCCATTCTGTCTAAATAAGGATTGCGGCATTCGCCATGCCCTGCAATTGTTGTGACAATTCCTGAGTTAGAGATTTTACGAATTCGATTATTTAATTCATCATCAATATAAATATTTCCGCTACTGTCAATGACTAAATCTTTAGGGTTTTCTCTAAAATAAGCATCAGTTGCTGGACCTCCATCTCCTCCAAACCCAGTTGTGGTTTGACCGCCTATTGTGGAAATTACACCGGACGGGGTGATTTTTCTAATCCGACCATCGCTCAATTCGCCAAAATATAGGTTTCCATGTTGGTCAATTCGAACTATATTAGCGCCCATGATGGAAATTGCACTATCTGTAGCTCCGTCTGGGCTTACACTCATTCTGCCATTGCCTACTAACTTATTAATTGTTCCATCTGGTGAAATTTTACATACAACATTTTGGTAGGCGTTATTGAATATTAAGTTTCCCTGATTGTCAACATTAATATGAGTCGGGCTCAAGTTAGCATTAGTCGCAGGAATGCCGTAACCGTTGAAAGTGTCAGTGTATCTGCCAGAACCTGCAAAACGAGTGATAATTCCATTTGTGTCGATTTTACGAATATAGGCACTATCAGAAAAATAGACATTGCCCCATTTATCCATTACAATTGAATTCACAGATCTTGAAACAGTAGCTAAAGAAGCGGACCCACCGTCACCTCCAATAAGTGCTGTTCCATTTCCAACTTTCGTTTCGATATTTTGAGCGAAAGAAAATGTAGTACAGAAAGCCAAATATGCAATAAGTAAGTAGCGCAAACGATTCATTGGGGTAATTTTAAAAATGGTTCCACTTAAATACCCTTCGGTATTCAATGGATTAAAGTTATAGCGAATTTTTGAAAAAAGGTAATTTTTTGTGGTCGTCTCTTTTTAAAGCACCAATGGGCACCTTTCGGCACCCATCAGTGTTATTGAACCACAAGTTTGTAAAACTGTTTAGAAAAGCCATCAGAGATGACAACCTGGTAAGTACCGGGCGGCCCGTTGATTTTGAATTTCTGTGGTTTTGTAGTCGTTAATTCTGTTTTTTCCACCAGCCGCCCCACAACATCTAAAATTGTTACATCGTAGTTGCCTGTGGCATTTGCTGGTGCCGCAATTGTAAATACGCCATTTTCAGCGGGGTTGGGAGCAATCATCCACTTGGTTGCGTTTGCCTGTACAACATAAGTAGTAGAGTCATTGATAATGGTATCTCCACCCGATGTCGTGTCTCTGGGAGCAGGGTAGGTCACCTTTCTTATACGGTAATTGAGTAAATCAGCTACCCATAGTTCACTACCGTTCGAACTTACACCTAATGCACATGGTTGGTGCATTGCTGCAGCGGTTGCTGGACCTCCATCTCCGCTAAACCCCCTAATTGCATTTTTGTTGATAAGGGTATGAACGATGCCACCTGTGTCAATTTTTCTCACTTTGTCACTAAATGCCTCAGTGTAGTAAATATTTCCATACTTATCTATTGCCATGAATGAATTGCTGCAGCCAATAATTGCATCTGTCGCCGGGTGTCCGTCCATTCTATCGATGAATGTTGTGCTGCTACAATCTCCGTGACCACCAATTGTTGTGACAATTCCGTCATGCGAAATTTTGCGAAAACGCGAATTATCCCAGTCGTGAATTATGATATTGCCACTACTATCTATGACTAAATCTTTGACATAGGTGCCGAATTTAGCATTTGTTGCGGGACCTCCGTCTCCTGAATATCCCGCCGTGTCTTTCCCTGCTATGGTACTAATGACACCTGAGCTATTTATTTTGCGAATTCTGCCATTCGAGCCTTCCGCAAAATAAAGATTGCCGTGTAAATCAATTCTTACAATGTTCGCGCCACCAATCGAGATATTTGTTCCAGATGCACCGTCAGGACTGACATCTGATCTGCCATTTCCAATCAATCTATTAATAATTCCGTCAGTAGTTATAATACTTACTACACTTTGGTACCCATTGTTAAAAATTAAATTCCCAAAGTTGTCGACATTGATGTGTGTTGGACTAATGTTGGCATCAGTTGCAGGAATGCCGTAACCGTTGAATGTGTCAATATATCTCCCAGACCCAGCATATCTTGTAATTATGCCGTTAGTGTCAATTTTACGAATGTACGCACTGTCGGTGAAATAAACATTGCCCCATTTATCTTCAACAATTGAATTAATTGAACGAGAAACCGTGGCTAAAGAAGCTGCTCCGCCATCACCTGAAATCAAACGTGTGCCATTGCCAACAATTGTTTCGATGTTTTGGGCGAAAGAAAATGTAGTACAGAAAGCCAAATATGCAATAAGTAAGTAGCGCAAACGATTCATTGGGGTAATTTTTTAAAATGGTTTCACTTAAATACCCTTCGGTATTCAATGGATTAAAGTTATAGCGAATTTTTGAAAAAATGTAATTTTTTGTGGACAGGGTGTTGCGCAAAGACAAAATACAAGCGGATGGAAGGCAATTCGCCACAGCAATTTCTGCAGCCAAAAGGTTGTTCATTTCTCAATAGACCCACTTTTTACATTGCAATTCTCTTTTTGTAATTAAAATGTTTACATTTAAGCTTCTTAAAATTTTAAAAACAATGGCAGCGAAAAAAAATCAGACTCAAAGAACAAGCGACAGAATTCTAACACTACCGGGGCTTAATACACCAGGCAATAAAATTGAAGGTGTACAGTTTGCGGGATATATTTCTGTTAAAGGAAATAACCCTAAGGAGGATCCGGATTCAAAGCTTTTCTATTGGTTTGCAGGCACCGACGACTACAAAAATCGCCCAACCGTAATTTGGTCAAATGGTGGTCCGGGTTCAACCAGCTTTTGGGGTTTCTTTACCGAAAATGGGCCTTTTAATGTTGAATATCCCAATAATGGCGATGAACCGCTCGTAACAATGAGAAAAAACTCATGGACAAACAAAGTCAATTACCTCATGTTTGAGCACCCGTTGAGCGTAACGATTTCTTTTGCGCCGGATAAAGATGTGCCTAAGTCGGTTGAACAAGGTATGCACCAATATTACAATGCCTTAAATCACTTTTTAGATCTCCATCCTGAAATACGTGAGCAGCCGATTTTTCTTGCAGGTGAATCATATGCAGGAACCTATTTGCCGCTTCTTGCTAAAAATATTTTGCAGGGAAACCTAACGCTACCAAAGGAAAAACAAATAAATTTAATAGGTACTGTGTTGGTTGATGCATGGGTTGACCCGTATGTGCAAATGGAACAAGACACCAATTATTACCATTCACATGGCATGATTACGGCTTATCAAAAGGAAGTGCTTGATCGTACCGTGAAAGTAACAGATATGGCCAATACAGTGCAAGGAATGACCAATATGTACATGGCTAATACTGCTGCATTGGGTGACCCTCCAATGGACCCGGTATTGAAATATTTGAACAATAACGAGTTCAGGGCTATTGTTGGTGCTCCGCCTACAACTAAGGAAAATACTGTTACTTCTGATTGGTCGGCAGTTGTTGGTGCCAATTACACCCCAGAGGCTAATAAGTCGTTTCGTTGGTTGGTGAATGAATTGATTGACGGTGACTCAAATAAAAATGCCGGTCAACACCCGGTGATTGTAATTTCAGGTCTCAACGATGCGAAAGACTGCAATTTCCTTGGCACTGAGGCTTGGCTGAATAAGCTTGAAGGACCAACTGCATCAGCATTTAAGCTGGCACCAACTGTGCTTTGGCAAACAAAAGACAAAACTCCTGTAACGATAGGTTTTGACCAAAATGGAGGAATTCTTACCTGGTTAAAAGTGTTGAATGCTGGCCACCTTGCGGTAATGGATCAGCCACTTATTATCGATTTCATTATGGAAAGATTGGGGTTGAAATAATTTACAGTAATTATATTTGAAAGCAGGCTTGTGTTAAATCAGCCTGCTTTATTTTGTACATTACATCAATGAATCTTATTATGCCTACATCATATTTTCTGTGATACTCGCATTTCAGCCAGCGATTGTGTATTTTTACTACTTCAACCACAAAAAATTACTACATGCGGCTCATTTCCAAAATTTTATCAGTTGGTCTCGCGGTTACAGTGTTCAGTTCGTGCCACGAAGGGCTAGATTTTGACAAGTTGCAAAAGAACTTCCAGGATAGCTTAAGTACAGTTGTGCCTACCTGGAATGCCATGAAGTTAAAACCTGAAAATGACGGCACCCAATTACTGCTGGTGATTGGCGACCCAACATTTTACGGTACTTCAAACGATTTCAAAACGAAGAAAGCTGACGAACTGGGGTTGATGATTTTGCGCATGGCGGGTAAGAATAATTACCTTGCTAGTGGTACTTTAATTGTTACCAAAGACCCGAAAAACCAATCAGAAAGTCCTGAAGACGGACAAAAGTTCGCAATTGATTTTAGCGCACTGAAGAAGCAAATGGGTCAGTAATTTTTCACATTAACGATTTAAGCAGAAATACATTGAAGATTGATATTCACACGCATATTATGCCGGAACACATCCCGAACTGGTTTCAAAAATTCGGGTATGGAGAGTTCATTAGGTTAGAGCACCACAAGCCATGTTGTGCCCGCATGATTAAGGGCGATAAGGTGTTCAGGGAAATTGAAGAAAATTGCTGGTCGCCAAGTGCGCGCCTCAAAGAAATGGACATGACGACTGTTGATAAGCAGGTACTTTCCACCATTCCGGTTTTGTTCAATTACTTTGCTAAGCCTGAACATGCGCTTGAAACTTCACGCTTTTTCAACGACCACATGGCGCAATGTGTAGACCATCACCCCGATAGGTTTATCGCAATTGGTACGGTGCCGTTGCAGGATATTGATACAGCCATCAAGGAAATGGAACGCTGTGTGAAGGAACTAAAAATGCCGGGATTGGAGATTGGTTCCAATATCAACAACCGCAATCTCAGCGACCCATATTTTGACCCGTTCTGGGAAGCAGCACAGGAATTGAATTGCAGCATTTTTGTTCACCCTTGGGAAATGATGGGTGAGAAGGATATGGTGAAATATTGGTTGCCGTGGTTGGTGGGTATGCCTGCTGAAACATCACGCGCTATCTGTTCTATGATATTTGGTGGGGTGTTTGAAAAATACCCGCGCCTAAAAGTGGCTTTTGCCCATGGTGGCGGCAGCTTTCCTCTTACTATCGGGCGAATTGAGCACGGTCATGCAGTAAGGCCTGATTTATGCGCCATCGATAACCCTAAAAATCCACGTGACTACATAGGTAAATTCTGGATTGACGCACTGGTGCACGACCCTAAAGCACTGGACTTCATAGTTGATGTAATGGGCGAAAACCATATTTGTATGGGTAGCGATTATCCTTTCCCTTTGGGCGAGCATCACCCGGGTGCATTGATTGACAGTATGAACTACAGCCGCGAATTAAAAGATAAGTTGCAATATAAAAACGCAATGGATTGGTTGAAGTAGCGACTAATAAATCGTTACATAACCCGATTCAAGTTCCAGCCCATCACGACGGATGGTGAATTTGTATTGTCCTTTCTTTTGGAAATTGCGTTTGTCCAGCAATATTGATTTGGCGGTGAGATGGGGTACTTCAACTACTGTATGCTTGTCTTTGTCAAAAAACTTAATGGAGTAAACACGCGTTGCAATCTCTTCAGGGAGTTCAATTTTTACGTGCCCCGTATTGTAGTCCATTGAAATAAACTTCGACTTGATAGCCGTCGATTCATTCACATTCATGTCGTCACTGAACTTGATACTTATCTTAGGTTTTGGAGGCGCCGGTGGAGGAGGTGGGGCATCATTTCTTTTCGCCGAATTAATAGAGTTGTTCATCTTAGCAATCTCATCGTGATCGGCAGAGTAGCTGAGGGTTATTTTTTTAGCTTCATTCTTTGGAAGGGTAGCAATGTACTCGCGCACCTCTTCTTCATTTTTGAAGGTCATTGAAATCTTCTTCGGTTTATCAGCTTCGACTTTAGCCGGTTGAGTGTTTTCTTTTTGTGATGGGGTAGGGTTTGTTTTAATATCAGGAGTCACATCATTAGGGTCGGCAGACATGTAACTCAATGTTATTTTACGATCGTTGTTTTTTGGCAAGGTTTCAATGAATGAACTTACCTCGTCGCCACCATCAAATGTAATGCTGATTTTCTTTTTCGATTCAGACGTTTTTTTACCCCCCGGTTCTATGTATTTACCTGCATCCATGCCGTCAGGTAACTCTTCTTCTTCTGTGATAACCAGTTTTTTACGAGACTCAATTGGCATAGAGTTCAATACGTCGTCGGCATCGTTAGCTTCTTTATTGGCGTTGAAATTTGTTTTCACAACTTCCGGGGTAGTATCTTTCTTAAACACCTCCATGTACTTATCGCGGTCGGCAGGGTTTACTTTTTTAACCGGTGCTGGTTTAGGAGCAGGATTCTTAGATTTTTCAGTGGTTTCTGTTACTATAAGCTTTTGTAATTCTTCGTTGGAGATGTTGATTCGTCTGGTTTTATACGCAAATGAATCAATGTACATACCGGTGAAATTACTAATCCACGTAAGCCCGGAATTAAATACAATGTTGAGTTTATAATAGTTTTTACCGGGGTAGGGGTGACCGTCAGCGAATGCCTGAAAGCCTTTGTACGTTTTTTTTACAAAGCCCACAGTGGAATAGTTAAATAAACTATCAGCCGAATGTAGCACAGCAATCGATTTCACACCATCGAACTGGCAGTACCACGAAAGTAAAATGATGCCATTTTCATTGCTGGCAGTGATATCAGGCAACGTGGGTTGTGCCCATGATTTTACACTCAATAGCACACCAATAAATAACAAAAAGAGACTCCTTTGCCGCAAGCTTTTCAAACTTTGGTCAAACCTAATGTAAATTCATGATTTTTCAGTTCTCAAATTCTAGGGACTCCCAAATAATTCACAACCCAAAAAAAAACGACCTATAATCACCCAATACACTATCTTAGCAATTCATTTTTATAAAGGTTAATTAGAATTTATGGGGATACACTCGAGAAAGTCGATTGAAAAGCTCATTATGGATGCCGATGATGGCGAACGTTCACTCAAACGTACGCTCACAGCCGGTAACCTTGTTGCACTGGGTATTGGTGCTATTATCGGTGCCGGTTTATTTGTAAGAACTGCTGCTGCTGCTGCCAATAATGCCGGACCATCTGTAACCATTGGTTTTATAGTTGCAGCTATTGGTTGTGCATTGGCAGGTCTATGTTATGCTGAATTTGCTTCGATGATTCCAATCGCCGGTTCGGCTTATACTTACTCTTATGCTACCATGGGCGAGCTTTTAGCTTGGATCATTGGCTGGGATTTAGTTCTTGAATATGCGGTGGGCGCCGCAACAGTTGGTATAGCCTGGAGTGAATATTTAAACAAGTTGCTGGGCATTTTTGGGATGCATATACCCTATGAATGGTCCCATTCCCCCTTTGAGAAACTCACCGATGCCGCTGGTACAGTAACAGCCCATGGTATTATGAATATCCCTGCGCTTATTATCATATTCTTGCTTTCAATGCTCCTCATTAGGGGAACAAAAGAGTCGGCAGTGGTAAACGCAATGATTGTAATTTCTAAAGTAGCCATTGTTATTTTGTTCATTGTATTGGGTTGGAGCTTTATCAATCCGGCTAACCATACCCCGTACATCCCACCTGCATCAACTTACAACGATGCGCAAGGCGTGGCTCATAACTATGGCGGTATTTGGGGCATTTTAGGTGCAGCAGGTGTGGTATTCTTTGCGTTCATTGGTTTCGATGCAGTGTCTACCGCAGCACAGGAAGCTAAAAACCCAAAGCGCGATATGCCAATTGGTATTCTTGGTTCGTTGGTTGTTTGTACGATTTTGTACATCCTTTTTGCCCACGTTTTAACAGGTGTAGCATCTGTAGAAGATTTCAGAACAAAGGGTAAAGAAGCGTCAGTTTCTTATGCCATTGAAACGTATATGCATGGTTATTCTTGGTTAGCGAACTTGGTAACCGTTGCCATTCTGTTCGGCTTTAGCTCAGTAATTCTAGTAATGCTGATGGGGCAGTCAAGGGTGTTTTACTCTATGAGTAAGGACGGTTTGGTGCCTAAAATGTTCTCTGATTTGCATCCGAAATACCACACTCCATACAAATCAAACTGGATATTCTTCTTCATTGTTGGCGGCTTTGCTGCTTTTATTCCAGGCGATATCGTAGGCGATATGACCAGTATCGGTACACTCTTCGCGTTTATTTTGGTGTGTATCGGCGTGTTGTTGTTAAGGAAATCTCACCCTGATTTGCCTAGGCAATTTAAAGTACCCTATGTAAACATCGTTGCGCCACTAGGAGTTGTAGTTTGTTTGGCTATGATTGCCGGACTTGGCTGGACTAACTGGGCGCGTTTGTTTGGCTGGTTAGCAATTGGTTTGGTGATTTACTTTGCTTACAGTATCAAGCACAGTAAACTCAATAACGAATCAAAATAATCTCATTAATAGTTGAAAAGCGGCTGAAACGATGGTTTCAGCCGCTTTTTTGTGGGGTTTATGTTATCTTCTCGGGGAAAATTACATTGGGTAACGGCTCCTTTTGTTTGATGCTTTGTATGATTTTATTGACACCTGCCGCATCTTCAATTTTCTCCAACATGGGGAGTTCTTTCATCGGCCAGCTCCCTTTCTGAAATTTTGCAATGCGCATTTCGGGAGTATACAATGTAATCGTGCCGGTGTCGTCTTTATGGTTCGTAATTTCAGTTTTGTAGAGTTTATCAATCAAAATGGAGTGGACAGTTGAACTGAAAATTCCGGTATTAATCAGTATTCTGTTTGCTGTAATGCCATAGTTAGTTTTTGACCTGCGATATGCATCTAGGGTCAATCTTCCGAATAAAGTATACAATGCAAAAATGGTGAATGGCAGCATTTTAAGTTCGTCTAGCGTGGTGACATCACCTGTTCTACTAAGCAAGTAATATAGGTACGCAATTGCGCAGCAATTCCCAATACCAAACGGCATTACAATCATTTCAGTTTTTTTGAAATAGATGGTGGATGCGGGCTTTCCCTGCCAAATGATTTCTTCGCCCGGGGCTAAATAAGATGCAAATGGTTCCATGGTTGCCTTTTTTGCGAAAGTAACAATTTGATGCTCATCATTGAATTACAGCGTGACTTATGTCAGCGTAATTACTCATCACTTTATTATTTTTGCCGCATGGCTACAGCTGAAAATAGTATTCTCGGGCTCATTTTGCCTACCGATCCTCGTTGGACTGACCTTGCTGCGGTTTCTCTGGAAGAAATTCTAACCGATCATGCTTTTTGTGAACAAAAAGCTGCAACGCAGTGTATATCTCTCATTCAGGGATACCCTGAAAAAGAAGATGTTGTGAATGCACTGGCTCCGATAGTTACAGAGGAGTGGGGGCATTTCAGAATGGTATGGTCGGAAATGAAGAAAAGGGGCTTTAAATTGGGCAAGCAACGCAAAGATGATTATGTGAATTTGCTCATCCAAAAAGTACCTAAAAACTTAACCCGTGACGAAAAATTGTTGCATAAATTGATGATAGGTGCCATGATTGAGGCCAGGAGTTGTGAGCGTTTCAGGCTGCTTTCTGAAAATCTGGCTGAAAAAGGGTTGAGAGATTTTTATTTCAAATTCATGGTGTCTGAGGCAGGGCATTATCGTTTGTTTATGGATTTGGCAATGAAACATTTTCCTGAAAAGTTGGTGCGCTCAACTTGGGAACAGTGGCTAAAAAATGAGGAAGAGATATTGCATCAACTTGTTGTTAGAGGTGATAGGATGCACTAGGAATTACATTGTTTAAATAGGCAGCGAAACCTTATTTTTGTCGGCAAACAATCGATTTTTTGGAAACAGCAATTTATATAATTCTCATTATTGCCCAATTGGGTGTTTTATATTGGTTTTTGATCAGAAGCCGTAAAAAAGGTAGTGCAGAACAACAACGCCGCGCTGAACTAGTAAAAGAATTCCCATTTGAGGGCATGCGCAACGCAGCCTTAAAAACAACACCCGGCGCCTTGCTCGCTCAAACTCAGCCTGATGAACTTTTGGTGTATGGTATAGTAATGGACTGGGATATGGGCGACGATGTTATTTCACTTGCAGTACAAATCACCGGCGATGCCAATTTGTATGTAAAGTCAGGTGGTGGTATTGTAGGTTCAGGCAAGTATCCTGAAGTAATAGGTGCGGCTCAGGCAATGGTGCTGATTTCGAAAGACTATATGAAATTTCTTCAGCCGGCAATTGCTACACCGTTACCCGAAAAAGGTCAGATTTTATTCTATCTGCAAACAAACCAAGGTCTTTACTCGGGTGGCGATTCTCAGAAAATTATGGAAAATCCTTCCTCACAGTGGCATACATTGTATGAAGCCGCTAATCACGTCATTCACATTATGAAGACGAGCGCATTTGAAAAGAAGAGCTAGTTTTTTAGGTACTACCTCACTAAAATGCTTGACCCTTTTAGTATTTGATTTTTCAAACCGTTATTAACACAACTTACCACAGCATAGTAAAAATATGTACCACCATCGAGTGGTGTATTGTTTAATTTGCCGTCCCAGGCTGAATTGTCGGAGTTAGAGTGGTAAACTTCTTTTCCCCAACGGTCGTAAACAACAAATTCATTCACAACGTAGTCAGACGATTTAACCACTTTCAAATAGTCATTCAGTCCGTCTTCATTTGGCGTAAACGCATCAGGGATGAAAATGGAGCCATTGCAGCATTCTTTTACCAATACGTCTACTTTTTGTTTCTGCCCAATACAATTGGTATTGATTGCAATTTCTGCCACTACAAATTCTTGGACACCAAGCACAGATGTATTTACGTAAGGCGCAAAAATTGTAGGAGTGTTATCATTCCAGTCTGTATACCAAACGAGGTTGCTGTAACCTTCAATGGTTACTGGTAGTGATGGAGAATATTGGCAAACAACAGGTGTAGGAGCTTGAATAACATCGCCCGGTGTCGGCATTACTTTTACGTTTTCAGTAGCTGTTTTAGCGCAAATTCCCTGGTTAGTAACTCTAATGGTGTACTTGCCGTCGTTTGATAAATTACCTGTTGTTATCACCGGGTCTGCTAAATTCGAAGAATACCCGTTTGGTCCGGTCCAAGCATAAGTGTAAGAATAACCTGTACCGGCAGCCGGACTAACCGACATATTAAAACGAATTGATGCACCGGAGCAAAAGAATGTGTCCCTCGTAGTTATTTCGAAATCAGTAGGAACTACGGTGATAGTTATGTTCTTAGTAGTGGCGCAAGTAGTGCCGGGGTAAGTTGCCACTAATGTGAAAGTAGTGGTAACAGAAGCAATGGCTGTTGGATTTTGAATGGTTGAGTTCACCAAGCCGGTCGCCGGGTACCATTGGTAGTTCAATGAGTTGCTACCCGAAACGTTGATTTGCACCAAATCTTTTTGACAAACTGTTGTGTCAGGGGTTAAGATCAACACATTCAAATCCGCCATTCTTACTTTCGAACTATCAATCATTAACGGGCAAAGACTTCCTGAGTAGGTTGCAGTTGCGTAGTAAATAATGTTGCCGGAGGGGGTACAAATTGGTTGCGCAACAATTGATGAGCTTAAAAATGTGGATGGAGACCAGTTATATGATAGCCCTGTTGTTCCGGTTGTTCTAATTGTAAATGCTGTACCCGGACAAACCACTGTGTCGCGTGTGAGTATAGAAAATGCAGGTCTGTCCAAGATGTTGATGGTTATTGTATCTACGATTCCACAACTTGATGAAGAAGTGAGGTACGCAATGAGTGTTTTTGCTCCTCCAATTGCAGTTGGAATACCTGAAACTGCTAATGAAGCGCCTAAAGACCCGGCAGGAATCACTAATGAATCCGGGAGGCGTAAATAATCAACACCAGCCACACCTGTTCCAGCATAGGTCAGGTGTAACCTAACGGGGTAGGGTGATGTATGGTCTCCGAAAACTTTAATTGAATCACCGGGACAACCTTTTACAATTGAGTTATTTGTGCTGTTAATAGTGTTTCCTACCGTTGTTCGGTCAAACTTAAATGTATTGGTTTGCAGGCTTCCTGCTTCAATGAATACTCCAGAGTCGTACAAGTCATTCCCTGCATCTACAATTGACATTTTTATTCTGTAGGTATCGCAAGGTGTTACCCAGTGTTTTGCCGTAAGTACCTGAGTATAACCTCGGTAGGTGGTTGTAGTTCCCCCTGTATTGTCGATGTATAGCGATGTGAAAGGAGAGCCGGTACCATAGGCAGTACAGTTGCTCATAGCACAACCGGCCGTACTGCCTATTACTCCGCTGTTAATGGTATTTACTGCAACAGGTATATTTGTTCCAGGCACAAGTGCCATGTTTACGCCCGGTAACGATGTTGAAATGCCCGGACCGGATATGAAAAATGCAAATCCGTCGTTGTACCTCCCACAAGTTGACTGTCGGTATTCTTCAGAACCAAACTGATAATTAAAGCTAACGGTATCTCCTTTAGGAACAAAATGGATGATTAATTCACATGCATCCCTACTGGAAGTTGCTGTACCAATAAAAGAACTGAGGTCGGGGTCGCCAGAACCACCAAAACCGGTGGAGGTGAGCGAAGGTTCAGTGCCACTCGTATTTGCAGCCCTTCCAGTGCACAATATAATGCCACTATCGAGTCTGATTGATGTAGAAACAGACACAAATGTGCCACTTCCGGCAGTATTGCATATAAGTGTGTCAGACACGATGGTTACTCCGGGTCCTGCAAGCTTCGCCACCAAAGCCGAAGCTGTTGATACTGTAGTTACGGTGAGCTGTGCGTGTAAAGGGAAAGATGCTGATATTATTGAAAATAACAGGGTGTATACTAGGGTTAATCGCTTGAAATTGTTTACCATGAGTCAAAATTTCATGGCAAAGGAACTAATGCAGTGTTACGTTATTATTACTTCATTTAAAACAACATGTTACTAAAACTGAATTTGGGTTGGATTTTTGTTTTTTCGAACTAGATCGTAGCTGTGTTGAATCATTTGTTGGATCATTTTTTGCGTCAATCCTGAGGTAAGTATAACTGTATTCCAGTGTTTCTTGTTCATGTGATAGCCGGGTAGAATATCATCAAATTGCTCTCGGAGCATTTCGGCGATTTCAGGTTGGCATTTAAGGTTTATTTGTAATGGAGTTTTATCTAAACCGCACAATAAGAACATCTTACCCATGGTTTTGCATACCAATGTTTGAGCGTCAAAAGGGAAGCATTCTTCCACTTCAGGCATTTGTTGAATGTATTCTAATAGCGTGTCAATATTCATTTGTTAACAAAAATACAAAGAGAGGCATAATTTTTTGTACTATTTTGCGTTTCTAAATACAAACCAATACTTAGAAGAGAAATTGAATTCGTGCAGTTGTCCTATATCCCTGACTCTAAATTTTTAAAGATGGTAAAGATTTCTTGTGTAGTTATAACCTATAATGAAGAGCAAAATATTACGCGTTGTTTAGAAAGTGTGAAA
Source organism: Chitinophagaceae bacterium (assembly GCA_947454235.1). GTDB lineage: Bacteria > Bacteroidota > Bacteroidia > Chitinophagales > Chitinophagaceae > Flavipsychrobacter. The sequence continues at coordinate 3,010 of CANGIY010000039.1, read as the reverse complement.
GATGTTGTTGACGAAATAATTGTTGTCGATAGTTTTTCGCAGGACAAAACCGTTGAATTAGCAAAGCTTCAGGGCGCAAAAGTATTTTTCAAAAAGTTCGAAGGATTTGGTGAACAAAAGGCGTTTGCAATACAACAAACCTCTTTCGATTGGATTTTGTCAGTTGATGCTGATGAGAAGATTTCAGATGAATTGAAAGCGAGTATTTTAGAGGTTAAGAAAAATCCTCAGTATGATGGATATGGCTTCAATATCCTCACTAATTATTGTGGAAAGTGGATTCGTCACTGTGGATGGTACCCTCAGTTTAAATTGCGGTTGTTGAATAAAACAAAAGGGCATATTAATTTGAATAAGGTGCATGAAGGATTTGAAATGAACCATTCACACGCTCACATAGGCTTTTTGGAAGGAGATTTACTCCATTTTAGTTACAATACCATTGCTGAACATAGCCAGAAAATACAGTTGTATACCGAACTGGCTGCTAAAACTTCAATGGAAAGGGGGGCTTCTATTCCACTACTTAAAATTATTTTTGGGCCTACATGGAGTTTTTTCTATCATTATATTTTAAGAAAAGGCTTCCTCGATGGATATTGGGGGTATGTACTTTGTAAAAATATTTCTTACGAAAGTTTCATTAAGTACGTGAAAATCAAGCTTTACACCCGCCAGAAGTTAAGAAGTAGTGCAATATAAATGTTGGAATACATAACTGCATTGCATTTAGTGATATTTAGGGACTGTGGAAAGATAGTTGATATTTTTTTTATTAGACCGTTTTTGTATTCTTAATTTTAGTTGTTTCCCTTACTTTTACCAATATTTTGCTGTCTATAGGTATGTAGACTTAAAACTATTGCATGAAGCGACTCATATTCTTATTGGCATTTTCTATGTTTTTTGTAGAAAGTACCTTTGCTCAGTATTACAGCCCCCGAAGTAACGTTTGGGCTTTTGGTTATAGTGCGGGTGCAAATTTCTCGTCTGGTTCGCCTGTTGCAATTAATACCCGAATAAGTACTACTGAGGGATGTGCTTCAATTGCTGATTCGCGAGATTCATTGTTGTTTTATACTGATGGTGTTAAGGTGTGGGATAAGACGCATACCTTGATGTTGAGTGGCGGTAGCTTAAGCACTTATTTAACTTCCAGTACCACGCAAGGATCATTAATTATTCCTTTTTTGAACGATACTAATAAGTATTATATTTTTTCACTTGAATATGCCGGCGCAACAACAGGATGGAGTCATTTGGTTTACTCAGTTGTAGATATGTCATTGCGAAGTGGATTAGGTGATGTGACTTCTACACGGGGTGTTGCAATGAGGAATAGAATGTCAGAGAAAATGACAGCCGTAGCTGGTAATAATTGTGATATCTGGATGGTAACACACATTTTGGATTCTCCGATATTTTTGAGCTATCACATTACTTCTTCAGGTTTCGATACAACTCCGGTTATATCTCGTACCGGGCGATTCACAAGGGTTGCAACACCTTATTCTATTGGAGTAATTAAAATAAGTCCTGATAGATCAAAACTGGTTTGCCAGTCATGGAGTTCAGCACATGGTTGTGAACTTTTTGATTTTGACGCTACAACGGGTGTAGTGTCAAATGATAGGGTGCTTGATTCAACAAACGCATGTTATGGAGCGGAATTTTCACCGAATAGCCAAATGCTCTATTCCGAGGTTTATGGTGCAAATATTTATCAATATGATGTTACAGGAACTACCGAGGCCGCTATTAGGGCAACAAGGTATTCTGTAGTTACTAATACAACATGCGATTTAAAGCTTGCTTCCGATGGCAAAATTTATACTAAAAGCCCACGGTCGGCTAGTTATTTAGCAGCAATTGACAGTCCAAATCTGGCGGGTTCCCGATGCTCGTTTCATGATTCTGTATTAAGGCTAAATTCAGGAACAACTGCAGCTTTAGGCTTACCAAATAATGTGTATTACGTAATAGGCGGAGATACAACAACTCGAAATTATTCATTCACAAGCTGTTTTGATTTAGGAGACAGTTTAGCATTAGTGCCTGACACTGTTGGTTTAAGTTATTTTTGGAGCACTGGCGAAACAACGCGTTCAATTAACGTAGGTGCTGGCGGTACTTATTGGTGTGCAGTCGGAAATGGCTGTTTAATAAGGGTTGATACATTTTTCGTGCATGCAGTACCATTTGATACTACAATAAGGGTATATGATACTACTTTATGCCTTAGGCTCGGAGCTACATTAACTTTAAACGCCGATACCGTTGGTGCGAATTACCTTTGGTCGGATGCCTCGACCGGTACTTCAATTACAATTTCTACTCCAGGTACTTACTGGACAGTTATAGCTAACGCATGCAAACGAAGAATTGACACGTTCAATGTACATCAGCAACCTTATGATACATCATTTCACAGACACGATACTAGCTTGTGTGTTAATTTGACTCCATTGACTTTGAGTAGCATAGCTGGTTATACAGCCTATTCTTGGAGTACTGGTGCTACATCAGTTTCTATCAACGTTGCTGCAACGGGAACATATATTTCAACAGCACAATTTGGCTGTCATATTGAAATCGATACTTTCAATGTTACCGTAATTCCTCTACCAATTGTTGACTTAGGCTCAGACGTACAAATGTGCGTGGGTGATTCTCTTGTGCTTTCAACCACGCAACCCGCTGGTTATAGTATTCTTTGGAGCAATAGCACCACCGGTTCTTCAATGACAGTGAATGCAACAGGTACTTATTGGGTGAATGTACAAAACGGATGTTCCGTAACGGATTCAATACACGTTCTTGTATCACCATATCCTGTTGTTGATTTAGGTCCCGATCAGGCTAACTGTACAGGTACAGCAGTTACTTTACGTTCGTTGGTTACATATACTGCGCCTACCTATTTGTGGAGTGACGGTATCACTGCAGCGACAGATGTTGTTTTGTCTACAGGAACTTATTGGTTAAAGGTTACAGAATATAGTTGTTCTTC
>CANGIY010000038.1 GCA_947454235.1 Chitinophagaceae bacterium | reverse complement strand
ATTCATGGTATTGAAGATGAAAATGTACAATATAAATTATATGATGCGCAGCTTAGGTGTGTTGGTGACTGGTTAAGCAATTCTAATCAAACATTGCACATTCCGCCTCCCTTGCATGATGGTATTTATATGCTGGAGGCGCAAGTAAATGAGGGCACACTTCGAACTCGGTTAATTATCAACTAAAAATATCACCCCATGCGTTCTTTTATATTTTCCTTTCTTTTTTTGTTGAGTGCGCTGGCTGCGCACGCTGTAGTTGACTCTTCTCGTATTATATCTACGATAGCGGGGGGCGATACGAGTGGCTTTTGGGGCGATGGTGGGCCAGCTAATAGGGCTGGAGTTCTTAGACCAATTTATATAGCTAGAGATCGGTTTCAAAATATATATTTTGTGGATTGTTATAATTTGCGTATCCGAAAAATTGATACCAACAACATTATTACAACTGTTGTTGGTGGTGGTTCTTTTGATATAGCCGGAGATACAATAGCAGCGACCCTTGCGGGGATTCACGGGGTCAACGGTATTTGCGTTGATAGGGATGGGAATATTTACTTTACCGATATATATCATATACCCTCGGAAGATGGAGTGTTTAAAGTAACTCCATCAGGTTTGGTATACAGAATTGTAGGTGGATTTGGGTGGGGCTATAATGGAGATAGTATTCCGGCAAGGTTAGCTCAATTAAACTGCCCATGGGGTATTGATGTTGATACATTTGGGAATATATTTGTATCAGAGCGATACGGTTACCGCATTCGCAAAATTGACACGTCTTTGATGATCACAACCATTGCAGGGAATGGTTCCAGAACTGCATTTGGCGATAGCGTATCTGGTTCAACAACCGGTGTTCGCCCTTTGGGGCTTTGTGTGGGACCTGGCAATGAAATTTATTTTTCTGATTCTGTTTTTATTAGAAAAATAGACTCCAACGGTTATATACGAACGGTTGCAGGAAATGGTATTGGTGGCTGTTTTATTGGAACAAGAAGTGTGGCTACTGCTACTTTTGGTGGGGGTATTCCGCAAATGACAATGGACGACTCTGGGAATGTTTGGGGTGCTAATGAAGAGTGTAATCAAATTTTTTGCTTGCGAAATAGTAGTACAGTTCAGACAATACCTTCAAATGATACCATTTGTTCGGTGGACCTTGGCGATGGGGGGGATTGCATGGTTGCGCATTTATGCTTAAATACGGGTGTAGTTCGATTGAAAAATGGACATATTTACATCACCGATCATGGAGATAATCGGATAAGGTGTATTGGTTGTAAATACCGCCCGGATGCCGTTTTGACACTTGAAAATTCACCTGATTTTTCAATAACTGTGTCTCCAAATCCTGTATGCGGAAGTAATCTTACTTTTTCAATCACTTCAAGTAGCCATGATATTTTTCCTTACAGAATAACAGACTTAAGTGGTGGTACCTTGATTTCTGGAGAAACTCAGCCGAATATAAATACCTCTATTCCGTTTACACTTCCTGATGGTGCCTACATTTTGACCGTTGGGTTGCCACCCTATAATAAATCTACTATGGTTTTGAAATCTAAATAATTGTTTATGAAAAAGTTATTCTCGAACCCGGTCGAAGTTACGCCCAAACCCCACAAAAAAGCACCAACCAAAAGTTGCCTTTCGATTGGTGCTTTTATAAAAAACCGTGGATGCGCTGGTTAGCTGAGTGGAGCTAACTTGGCAGTGAAGTGCCTCAATAACGGAGACTCTTCAATAATTTTTAGACCCTTTATTTCGTTTCTTCGTTTAAAGACATCAATAATTACTTCTGCAACATAGTCTATGTGGCTTTGGGTATATACACGCCTTGGTATTGCAAGTCGCACCAACTCGAGTGCTGCTGCAACAGGGTTGCCAGCCTCGTCGTACTTACCGAACATCAACGAACCAATTTCTACTCCCCTTACGCCACCTTCAATATACAACGCCCCTGTAAGTGCCTGACCGGGAAACTGATGTGGCGGAATATGCGGTAAAAACTGCGCGGCATCAAGGTAAACAGCATGTCCCCCACCCGGTTGCATCACCGGCACTCCTTCGTTAACCAGCTTTTGGGTAAGGTATTCAATGCTGCGAATACGGTATTGTAAATAATTTTCTTCTGTAACTTCTTCCAGCCCTATCGCAATAGCCTCCAGATCGCGCCCTGCGAGCCCGCCATAGGTAGGAAAACCTTCTGTGATAACCAACAAATTGCGGCACTCTTGCGCCAGTTTTGGGTCGTGCATCGCCAGAAACCCACCAATGTTTGCAAACGCATCTTTCTTGGCACTCATAGTGCAACCATCAGCATAAGAGAAAATTTCACGTGCTATATCCTTTACAGGGCGGTGCGCATAACCTTCTTCCCTAAGCTTTATGAAGTAGGCATTCTCCGCAAAACGGCAGGCGTCAATGTACATTGGTACGCCATGCTTCACGCAAATGCGTTTCACTTCCCTGATGTTTGCCATGCTTACAGGCTGTCCGCCGCCCGAGTTATTGGTAACAGTTACCATACACAACGGTATGTTTTCTGCACCCGTTTTAATGATGAACTCTTCAAGTGCCTTGGTATTGAAATTTCCCTTGAACGGAGCAGGGATAGTCGGGAATTTCCCTTCATCGCACACAAAGTCGTGTCCTTCTGCCCCCGAAAATTCAATGTTGGCACGGGTGGTATCGAACAAAGTATTGCTCACAAAATGTTTGCCCTTGCCACCCAGTATGCTGAACAAAATCTTTTCTGCTGCCCTGCCCTGGTGGGTAGGTATAATATGCTCCATTCCGGTAATGCCATGCACAGCGTCGCGGAACCTGAAGAAACTCGGACTACCGGCATACGACTCATCGCCCTGCATCATACCCGCCCATTGGTTGCTACTCATGGCACTTGTGCCGCTATCAGTGAGCAAATCAATAATAACGTCGTCTGATTTCAGCAAAAACGGGTTGTAAAATGCCTCCTCCAGTTTTGCAACTCGCTCTTCACGCGTGGTGAATCTGATGGGTTCAATGGACTTTATACGAAATGGTTCTATTATGGTTTTCATCTTTGTGAATTTGCCACAAAAGTGAGCCTACATTTAAAAAGTAATAATGACGCTTGTCACATCAACTTTTCCATTGCAATGATTTCGGTCAGTCTTGTTTTGGGGTTGAAAGGTCAACTTTGCAAATTCGTTTTACAACTACCTGATGGACAAGGAGATTCTGGAATTTATCAGAAACAACAAGATTGCGTCATTGAGTTGCTGTGCTGATAACAAACCGCATTGCTTTAACTGCTTCTACCTGTACTGGCCCGAAGAAGAGTGCATTATTTTTAAGTCGGGAGAACAAACTGAACATATGCGCATTATGCTCGAAAACCCATTGGTTGCAGGCACCATATTGCCCGGCGAAGTGAGCTATTTGAAAATAATAGGCATGCAACTTGAAGGCGTTGTAAACCACGACAGCGATTTGCACGCCCGTGCGGTGAAACTGTATTACATCCATAACCCAATGGCGATGGCAATGCCGGGCAAAATATGGGTCATTCAATTGACAAAACTTAAATACTCAAGCACCATAGCCGGCATCAAAAAGAAACTGGAATGGGTGCGTTAATCATTAGAATATTACAACATTAAAACCAAAAAAAGTCGTTTCAATGGCAATGGAAATACTCGCTCCGGTAGGCTCGTGGGAAAGTCTACAAGCTGCAATACAAGCTGGTGCAAACTCTATTTACTTTGGTGTAGAACAATTGAACATGAGGGTTAAAGCTGCGGCATCTCTCACCATCAACGATATACCTGAAATAGTACGCAGATGCAAGGACGCTGGTATGAAAAGCTACCTGACACTGAACACTACTATGTATGACCACGACCGCCAATTGGTGAATTCCATTATCACTACCTGCAAAACAGAAGGTGTGGATGCGATTATTGGTTGCGACTTTGCGGTTATCAATGAATGCCGCAGGCAAAACATGACGTTGCACATCAGTACACAAGCCAATGTAACCAATATTGAGGCAGTTGAGTTTTTCGCCAATTATGCCGACCTGATTGTGCTTTCAAGAGAGCTCACATTGAGTCAGGTTAAAAAGATAGTGGGAGAAATAAAATCACGCAACATCTGTGGCCCGGCAGGCAACCTCATTAAAATAGAAATATTCGCGCACGGTGCACTTTGTATGGCTGTATCAGGCAAGTGCTACCTGAGCCTTGACTCCAATAATTCATCTGCCAATCGTGGAGCTTGTATCCAAAATTGCAGACACAAATACCTTGTTACCGACCTTGATACCGGCAAACAACTGGAACTGGATAACGAATACATTATGAGTGCCAGCGACCTTTGCACCATCGACTTTGTTGATAAAATTGCAGATGCGGGTGTGGCAGTATTGAAAATTGAAGGTCGCGGCCGTTCAGCCGACTACGTGTACACAACGGTTTCTTGCTACAAAGAAGCCGTTGATGCAATAGATAACGGCACCTACAATAATGACAAAATAAAAGACTGGCGCGATAGATTGGCTACCGTTTTCAATCGTGGTTTTTGGGATGGCTATTATCTCGGTCGCCAGTTGGGAGAATGGAACAATATTGACGGCTCGAAAGCAACACAACGTAAAGTGTACCTGGGTAAGGCAGTTAAATACTTCCCTAAAATACAAGTCGCTGAGTTTTTACTGGAAGCAGGAGCACTGGCTCTTGGCGATGAAATTTTATTGATGGGTCCGGTAACGGGCATCGTCAACAACAAGGCAACCACCATACATGGCGACAATGGCCCCGTTGAAAAAGCAGAACGCGGCATCAGCATTTCTATTCCGTTCGCTGAAAAGGTGCGCCCCGGCGATAAACTCTATAAACTCGTAGCAACCGAATATGCCTAAGATTTTACACATAAGGGGTAACTGCATAGGATGTAATATATGTTACGAGATATGGCCCATACGCTGGCGACTTTCTACTGTTGACGGGAAATGCACCCTTGTTGATGGCAAGGAGAAAAAAGGCGTGTGGCAAGCTCAAATTTCAACCGACGAACTAGACATCAACCGCAAAGCCGCCGACGCCTGCCCTGTGAAGATTATTAGGGTTGTGGAGTGACCGCGTAGAAAATCTTGACAAACAAAACAATCTATTCTACAAAAATAACGTTTGAAACTCAGGCGGTTAATTCTATGTCTAAAATCATGTTTAACCCGGCAATACTGTTGTACTTTAGTTCACAATAAAATCAACGCTATGGATTTAATTAGGGAAACAGCACAGGGCATTCAGGAAGAATGGGGAGTTGAGTTGAGCCAAATGATTTCTAAAGAAGAAATCCTGAGGAAGATTGCTGCAAGAGTCGTTGAACTCATTGAAGAAGGTGCCGACCACTTCATTCAATTGATGTACCGCCTTGATATCTCAGAGAAAAAACTACACGGCGTTTTAGGTGAAGAAGACTTTGCCGAACAAATTGCAGAGCTGATTTACAACCGTCAGGTGCAAAAAATACACAGCAGGGAGATGTTCAAATCTACCCCAGTTGACCCGGACCCGGATTTGAAGTGGTAATTACTAGTTTACATAAGAGCCGTCGGGCGCATACATAACGGGCAACAACTTGTGGTATTTCTCGAAATACTCGTAACTGTTTTTTAGCGTCTCCCAAAACTTGATGCTTTCAGGGTAGTTAACGTATTCACGTTTCAGGTAATCCATCCCTTTCTTATTCATTCGGGTAGGATAAATATGCACCGGGATATTCACTTGCCCGTTTACTTTAGCATTAAAGCAAAGTGTGTACAATTCCTGTATACCCTCATCGGTCATTGGCATACAGCCCACTGTCACACAACCACCATGAATGTAAATGTCACCACCCTTTTTCAGTTTGGTGCTTTGCATTTGGTCAGCATAGTTGGGGTAATTCAAAAGCATCGATAGGTAGTAGTCGCTCTTAGGGTTAAAGTCGTCAATAAAATAATAACCTTCAGGTACTTGCCTGTCGCCCTCTGCCCTCTTAGGTCCAAGCACGCCCGAAAGAGCGCAAATGTGGTAGAGCTTGATGAGTTTGTATTCACTGCTTTCATTGTTCCTGCCCCACAACTCCAGTTCGTTTTGCGCCTTGAATGCACGCAGATAAATGTCTTTGGGTGGGTAAGCGATGTTCTTTTTCTTGAACTCTTTAGCCAGCGAGTCGTTGTATTTCTTGTATGCCTCTGATACGCGTGTGCAAGACATCTGAAACTCCTTGAAGTTTTGTAAGTCTGTCTGGGCAAATGAACTCGCGCTCATAAAACCCAAAAACAACACCAGTAATGTAATTGCACGCTTTGCCGACATTATCAATAAAACAGATTTGTCCAAAAATAAAGAAATTCAGGATGAACATCAAAAAATCAATGCCGCATCCTGAATCTTAAAATAAAATGTTGAAAAAAAGTTACAGCACATCAACCCAACGCCTTGTGAGCAAGCTTTCTATAGCTGCAAACGATGCCAATGTTGTGTTCACTGTTTCATCAAGCGGTACAATAGGCTGACCACCCGATTTTACTCTTTCGACCAATAATTTGAATTGTGCTGCGTGACCTTTATCAATGTTGGTTTTCAATTTTGAAAAGCCACGGAATCCGAAACCTTCCGTTACCCTGAAATTATCGGTGATAATGGTCCGTTCCTGTGAATACACTTCAATACGTTCCTTGCTATATGCTTTTGATCCGTTAGCAAAGTAATTGATTACACCTGTGCTACCATTTTCGTACTCCAGTAATATCGAAGCGCAATCGGTATTAGCCTGCGGATTTTGCCCCATGGCATTCATACAAACTGCTTTTACTTTACTACCTGTAAGGAATGTGATGAGGTCGATGTAATGACATGCCTCACCTACAATTCTACCGCCGCCAATTTTCAAATCATGCACCCACACACTCGGAGGAATGCTTCCGGCGTTCATGGTTGCAATTACATTCATAGGTGTGTTGCCTACCAATTGCTTCACTTTTTGCATGTGCGGAGAAAAACGCCTGTTGAAGCCTACCGTCAGTGTTTTAGAACCATCGTACACCTTCAAAATTTCGTCCAGCTCTTCTTTATTCAGCGCGAGCGGCTTTTCAACAAAAACGTGTTTGCCTGCCTGTAACGCTTCGATAACCATATGCGCATGCTCGTTGTGGCGCGTGGTTATCATCACAAGGTCAATGTCTTTATCTGTAAAGAAAGTCTTGTAATCGGTAGTGCTTTTCGGAATTTTATGCTTTTTAGCCATCGTGGTTCCCGAAAGGCCCGCAGCACTTGCAATTGAAACGATTGGTGCATTGATGGCAGCCAAGGCTGGCAACATGGTTGCAGAAGTAAAATTACCGGCACCAATGATACCTATTCCGCCCCGACCGCCTGCAAACGTACTGCCGGGCACCGAAACAACTGACTTAGAGTCACTGTTTTCGGGATATTCCAGGATGCTCGCAATAGAGTCCTGCGAACTGATGTTGGAATAAATGTCTTTATAATTACCCAGTGGCACTCTTTCGGTGATCATATCGGCAACCGTGAGGTTCTTTTGCGATATGGCTTGAAGGATGGCCTGAAAATTTCTTTTTTCTGTCCAGCGTACAAACGGCAATGGATAGTCTATACCCTGCTTTTCGTATTTATCGTCATAACGACCCGGTCCGTAAGAGCAGGACACCTGGAACGACAGTTCTTTTTCGTAGAAGTCGGCACGCGAAATGTTTAAACCAATAACGCCCACCAATATGATTCTACCGCGCTTACGGCTCATTTTTGCCGCTTGCGAGATGATTTCGTCTGTTTTTGCAGAAGCCGTGATAATCACCCCATCAGCACCCATATTATCGGTTTCGCCCATCACATATTGTACGGGGTCAAAGCCTTCGCGCGGATTGATGGCCATAATGCCTTTCTTTCTGGCAAGTGCCACTTTTTTAGCATCGAGGTCGGTACCTATCACTTTACAACCATTCGCCACCAGCAATTCAGCAGTAATGAGACCAATAAGTCCCAAACCTACTACTACGATCGTTTCGCCCAGTTGTGGATTGCACAAACGTATACCCTGCAAACCGATGGAACCAATAACAGTAAATGCCGCTTCTTCGTCGCTTACATTATCAGGTATTTTGGCTGCGAGGTTTTTCGGCACACACACAAATTCTGCATGCGGACCGTTGTTGGCTACCCTATCACCTATCTGAAATTCTGTTACCCCACTACCTACGGCAATTACCTTACCCACATTACAATAACCCAATGGCAACGGTTGCCCGAGTTTATTGAATACGGCATTGAGGGTTGGCTTCAGACCTTCAGTTTTTATCTTATCCAATACCTGCTTCACTCGGTCAGGTTGCTGGCGCGCCTTTTGAAGCAAATTTGCCCTTCCAAACTCAACCAACATACGCTCGGTACCCAACGACACCAGGCTTCTGGTGGTCTGCACTAAAATATGCCCATTCTTTACCACTGGTGCCGGCACCTCTTCTAAAACTGTCTCACCTGTTTTAAAGGACTGTATAATTTGTTTCAACTTACTTCACTTTTAAATTCTGTTACAAAAAAGGATAGGGTGTTTCACTGACCACAAAAGTAATATTTCAACGGGGCAAAGCGCAGTGTTTTTGTTCATTGCGTTGATTTCGTATCAGAGTTCACATAAAATTTCCAATTTGATAGCTTGTAATTCACACTAATTCACTAAAAAAATGAAAAACTTTCCCTTTCGTGCCAATTATCACAAACATTTAAGTTTTTTAGCACGATATTTGCAGCGCTTTAATGGAAATCCATTGAACTATTAATGAAACAGGAAACTACGCTGGAATATCCTATAGAAGAAACAACAATTTCTTCCGTTCCGCAGTCGAATATTGCCCATATTCGATTTATGTTTCAGGAAATTAATGCCCTTTACCTCGATCACAAGCCAGCTCGTTATTACTACACTGTAAAACGCATTATGGATATTTCCATTTCGCTGATATTCATTCTACTGGTAATGTCGTGGCTTACACCTATTCTTGCTTTATTGATTAAGCTTACTTCTAAAGGTCCCGTGTTTTTTATACAAAAACGTACAGGGCATTTTGGTGCTGAATTCAATTGCTACAAGTTCAGGACAATGTATGTGAATGATGATGCTGATGTAAAGCAAGTTTCTATCAACGATAATCGCATTACTAAAGTAGGTAAGTTTTTAAGAATCACTCACATCGACGAAACTGCACAGTTTTTCAATGTATTGTTTGGCGATATGAGCATCGTTGGTCCGCGACCGCACATGTTGTACCACACACAACATTATTCTGAATGTATTCCTTATTATAACCTGAGGCACGAAGTAAAACCGGGCATGACCGGAATGGCTCAAATCAAGGATTATATTGGCGAAATAAACGGCGAACGTGAACTGCGCAAACGCATACAGTGGGATATCTACTACATGAAAAACAGGAGCACCCTGCTCGATATCCAAATCTTGTGGACCACCTTTACCAAAGTTTTTCAAAAGGCTTTCGGTATGTTCTCTGACAAAAAAGAGAAATAGACTTTTCCCAAACACAATTTACTGCAACACCATTGCGCGATAGGTAATTTTTATCGCGCCCAAACGGTTATTCCATTACCTTTGCACGTTATTTAAGGTATCCGACATGTTTGAAGGCGCTCAAAAAGAGATTGACGAATTACGTCAGGGGGAGGCATACGCTCCGTTCCTGAACGACCCTAACAATTTCAAAAAGAGATTTTACATAGAAAGCTACGGCTGTCAAATGAATTTCAGCGACAGCGAAATTGTGGCTTCGATTTTATACAACGAAGGTTTTGGCCCTACACGTAATTACGAAGAAGCTGATTTGGTGCTGCTGAACACTTGTTCAATTCGTGAAAAGGCAGAACAAACTGTACGTAACCGATTACAGGCTTTCCGCAAAACAAAAGATACAAAACCGGGATTGATGATTGGTGTGCTTGGCTGTATGGCTGAGCGCCTAAAATCAAAATTCCTGGAAGAAGAGAAACTGGTTGACATTGTTGTTGGACCTGACGCATACCGTGCGCTCCCCGATTTGATTAGAGAAACAGAAGGCGGACAAAAAAGCGTGAACGTGCTTCTGAGCCGTGAAGAAACCTATGCCGATATTTCGCCCGTGCGCCTTGATAGCAACGGCGTAAGTGCATTTGTGAGCATCATGCGTGGCTGCAACAACATGTGTACGTTCTGTGTAGTACCTTTTACAAGAGGTAGGGAGCGCAGCCGTGATGCAGTAAGTATTATTAAAGAATGCCGCGACTTGTTTGAAAATGGATACCGCGAGGTAACGCTGCTTGGGCAAAACGTTGATAGCTACTACTATACCAACGAAGATGGCACTGAAGTTACCTTCGGCAATTTGTTGGAAAGCGTTGCGTTGATAGACCCATTGTTGAGAGTACGTTTTAGCACATCGCACCCTAAGGATATTACCGACGATGTGTTGTACACTATGGCGAAATACAAAAACATCTGCAAATACATTCACCTGCCGGTACAAAGTGGAAACACCCGAATTCTGGCATTGATGAACAGGACTTATACGCGCGAATGGTACCTGCACAAAGTGCAACGCATTAAGGAAATTATGCCTGACTGCAGCCTGAGCACCGATGTTATTTCCGGTTTCTGTACCGAGACTGAAGAAGAGCATCAGGATACCCTTTCGTTGATGGATAAAGTGCGTTACGACATGGCTTACATGTTTGCATACAGCGAACGCCCCGGCACACTAGCTGCCCGCCGCTACGAAGATGATATCGCTGAAGACGTGAAAAAGCGCAGGCTCACTGAAATCATCAACCTGCAAAACAGCCATTCGAGAGAAAACTACAAGAAATCAATTGGTAATACCTATGAAGTACTGATTGAAAATACCAGCAAACGTTCTGATGAACATTGGAGCGGTAGAAACTCACAAAATCAGATGGTGGTATTCCCTAAGGGCGATAGAAACCTAAAAAAAGGCGACTACGTTGAAGTACTTATTAAGGATGCTACTTCTGCTACCTTGATGGGTGATATGGTGTAGCTTATGGCAAGGTATGTAGCTTTTTTACGGGGTATCAATGTGAGCGGGAAAAACATCATTAAGATGGAGTTCCTGAAAACGGTTTTTGAACAACAATTTCAGAACGTAAGAACATACATTCAAAGCGGCAATGTGTGCTTTGATACCGACAATGCCATTGATTTAGAACAACGTATTTTCAAATTGATCGCTGAAAATGTTGGCTTTCAGGTGCCGGTAGTAATACGCTCAATTGAAGAATTGAAAACGGTTGTGGATCAAAACCCCTACCCCAACCATGTTGACGAAGGAACCAAGAAATTGTATGTATTTTTCCTGAGCAAGGAAGCGCCCGCAAATGCACTCGAACTACTTGCATCGGCATTGCTGGAAGGCGAAAATGTAACTTTCATGGGCAACCACATCTATTTCACCACTAACGGACTCGGCAATTCAAAGTTCACTAATAATATAGTGGATAAAAAGCTGGGGCTGACCTCCACTACCCGCAACTGGGCTACGACTAATAAAGTGATTGCTTTGTAAGTTTAATAATCGTTTCTATTATCGAGGAAGCGTGTTAGCTTCCTGCCACCGCCTACATTTTGCAATTTAGCCAACTGGTCGGCATCGGTAAAAACGATTTCCGGGGTTACGCGCAGGCGCGAATTCATGGCGGCTTTAATGGCGGCAGTTGTGTCAGCATCTGCTTTTTTTGCCACCACATGTATGCGCAGTTCGTCAGTTGCCATGGCACCAGAATAGGCTTCAACTACGTAGTCAGTTACCCCTTCGATGCCTGCCAATACATCAAATAGTGAAGGTGGATATAATGTTGTACCCTTGAATTTCAGCATTTGTTGCTTCCTTCCGACTACCGGGCTCAGCCTGATGCTGTTTCTGCCGCACTTGCACGGACTATCGTAATACGTAGCAATATCACCAGTGCGGTAGCGCAACAAAGGCATACCTTCTACCCCCAAAGTAGTGATAGTTACCTCTCCCATTTCTCCCGGTTTTACTTGGGTGCCGCGGTCATCAAGAATTTCAACAATGAGCAATGCGGGTTGCAAGTGCCCTCCTACCCCATGTTCGCATTCAGTAAATGCTGTTTGCATTTCGGTAGATGCATAAGTACTGTGCAACCTGATGGGCCAATGTTGGTTGATGTAACTGCCCAGGGCATTGAGTTCCAGATTGGAAGTGCGGATATTTTCACCAATACAAATAGCGCTGGAAACAGGGGTCTGTTTCAGGTCAATATTATTAGCAAGCGCATAATCAATTAAGCGGGCTATGAATGATGGAACAGCAACAAGCGTTGTTGTTTGCAATTGCATGATTTGCTCCCACTGCATTTCAGGCATACCCGGCCCTGAGCGCACCACTGCTGCCCCCAGTTCGCGCGCACCTGAGTAATAGGCTATCCCTGCCATAAAGCGGCGATCGAGCGTGAGCATGAGTTGGAAAATGTCGCCTTGCTTGCCACCTGCGCATAGAAACGATTCTTTTTCATTGAACGCGAGGCGTCGCAGATCGTTTTCAGTAAGTGCTATTGTAACAGGTTTTCCCATTGTGCCCGAGGTGGCAGTATATTCACGTATGGCGCTGTCTTTTACGCACAAAAACTCCCAGTTGTGTTGCTGCAAATCGCTTTTAGAAGTAGTTGGGAACCAATTCAATTGTGCCTTACCTGTTACCGATGCAGTGTCAATATTGTGTTCGGCAAAAATGCGTTTATAGTACGGTGAGTTTTGGGCAAGATAGTTGATGAGTGCCACAAAAGCGGCATCCTGATACTGTTCCTGGTGTTTGTGGCTTTTGAATGCGAGTTGGGAATCGTAGTGCATAAAAAACGGTGCTGCTAAAAAAGAGGAGCACGGCTGCAAAGTAAATCACTAATGGGAAATAAAAAAGCGCCCCGGTCAGGAGCGCTTTTTAATATGATATTGAGAATCAGATTAAGCGATTTCAACTTCAGCACCAGCTTCTTTAAGTTTGCCAGCGATATCGTCAGCTTCAGCTTTAGATACACCTTCTTTAACTGCTTTAGGAGCGCCGTCAACGAGGTCTTTTGCTTCTTTAAGTCCAAGACCAGTAAGGTCTTTAACTACTTTTACAACGTTCAGTTTACCTGCACCTGCATTTTTCAGGATTACGTTGAAAGAAGTTTTCTCAGCTGGAGCAGCAGCAGCAGCAGCAGCAGGAGCAGCAACTGCAACAGCAGCAGCAGCAGGCTCAATTCCGTATTCGTCTTTTAAAATAGTAGCAAGTTCGTTAACTTCTTTAACTGTGAGGTTAACCAGTGATTCTGCAAGAGCTTTTAAGTCTGCCATTGTTATGATTTTTTTGTGGTTTTTAAATGTTTTTAACTAAATATAGTTGGTCTTGGAAGCCGATTTTATTGAAGGAGTTGATTCCGGTCCGGAACCAGTCCTTTTGTTGTTGATTAAGCTTGACGATCTTCAAGCGCTTTAACCAGCGATGCAAGTTTAGAACCTGCATTAAGAGCGCTGATAACGTTCTTAGCAGGCGATTGCAACAAGCCGATAACTTCGCCAATGAGTTCGTTTTTGCTTTTGAGCGTTCTGAGTGCTTCAAGCGACTCGTTGCCCACAAATACAGAACCGTCGATAAATGCTGCTTTCAAAGTAGGCAATTCAGTTTTAGCTGCCGCTCTGAAATCAGTAAGAATCATTGCTGGTTCTTTTGCGCTTTCCGAGAACATCAGGGCTGTTACGCCATGAAGAACGTCGAATGTGCCTGCGTAACGTTCTGCATCAAGTTGCTCCAACGCTTTTTTAATCAGCGTATTTTTAGCCACTTGCATAGTTACGTTCTTTTCGAAGCACAGCCTGCGCAGTTTGCTCACCTGTTCTACCGTAAGTGATTCGGTATTGGTGATATAAAAATTATCGTACTGAGAAAATCTCTCCTTCAGTGCGCTTATAACTTCACTTTTTTGAGCTGGTGTCATAATGTTTCTTAATTAATAGAACCGAAGGTGGTGCCTGCCGGCTCGTTAATAATTTTGTTTTAGTTGCTGTTAGGGATTAGATTACAGATTTAGTATCGATGGCCAAACCCGGACTCATAGTCGCTGCCATAGTAATACCTTTAAGGTAAGTACCTTTAGCAGTAGCAGGTTTCATACGCACCAATGTGTTGATCAATTCCTGTGCATTTTCAGCGATTTTCTTAGGCTCGAAAGAAACCCTTCCGATACTTGCGTGGATGATACCTGCTTTATCGATTTTGAAAGCGATTTTACCACCTTTAACCTCAGTAACTGCTGATGCAACATCGTTAGTTACAGTACCGGTTTTAGGGTTAGGCATCAAGTTACGCGGACCGAGGATTTTACCGAGTTTACCAATTTTAGGCATCACCGAAGGCGTAGCAACTACTACGTCAACATCTGTCCAGCCGCCTTCGATTTTTTGGATGAACTCATCCAAACCAACGAAATCAGCGCCGGCAGCTTTTGCTTCAGCTTCTTTATCAGGCGTACAAAGTACAAGTACTTTCTTAGTTTTACCTGTACCGTGTGGAAGGGTTACAGTACCACGAATAGCTTGGTCAGCTTTCTTAGGGTCAACGCCTAAACGAACGTGAACGTCAACTGAGCTGTCAAATTTTGTGGTATTGATTGATTTCACTGTTGCTGATGCTTCAGCAAGTGAATATACTTTATTTTTATCAAGTTTAGCTTCTACAGCTTTTCTTTTCTTAGTAATTGCCATTTTGCTTTTTCGTCATTTAAAGGTGAAAAATTATGCCCACGGTGCTTTACCTTCAACAGTAAGCCCCATACTGCGCGCAGTACCGGCAACCATGCTCATAGCACTTTCTAAGGTGAAGCAGTTTAAATCAGACATTTTGTCTTTAGCGATTTCTTCAACTTGCCCCCAGCTTACTTTACCTACTTTGTTCCTGTTAGGCTCTTTAGAACCACTTTGGATTTTAGCAGCTTCCTTCAACTGCACTGCTGCAGGAGGAGTTTTAATAACGAAGTCAAATGATTTGTCTGTGTAAACGGTCAATAATACCGGAAGTATTTTTCCCGCTTTGTCCTGTGTACGAGCATTGAATTGCTTACAGAACTCCATAATGTTGACGCCTTTGGAGCCGAGCGCCGGACCGATTGGAGGCGCTGGATTTGCTGCGCCGCCTTTAACCTGCAGTTTTACATAACCGCTGATTTCTTTAGCCATTTTTTTAAAATGTTTTTTGGTGTTAACGAATTGGATGATTCCTTTCTAGCCTTTCAGCCTTAGGGAGTTACAACTCTTCCAAATGCCTGCTTAATAAGAGCAAATAAGAATTGGAGCGCAAAGGTACGCATCTTTAACTGAAATCAACAAATATTTTCAAGGATTTTTTTTGAATGTTTGGGGAGGCAACCTACTAAGTAAATTAGTTTTTATAAGGGGCTAAATAAAGTCTGAATATTTTATTGTTGTTTGGAGGGCGAAGAAAAATAAAACTGAAAAGAAATCTTCTTGGTCCCATTCTTCCCGTTGCATAGATTTTATTCGCCTCTACAAGATTGCCATTATCAAGAAACTGTTTGCATACAACACTTGTTTTGATGGAAAAATCTTCAACTTTACCTTGTGAGCAAAGCCAATGATACGAACGAATAGCTATTTCATTTGCTAAGGAATCGGAAGCAAGATCAGTTCGCTTAATATTCGTTACAATTGATAAAGAGTCGCTACTATTAATCGCTTTTACTAGTTCATTAACTTTTTGCAGTTCAACTTTCATTTCACTTTTCTCTGGAGAAAAGCAACCAATGAATAAAAAGCTGAAAACAAATGCTAGTATGGTTCTACTGTACTTCAACCGAATCATATATAAAAGTGTTTACAATCTTATAATCACCCCCCTCATCTATTTTCATCCGAAAAATTTCAATTGTTGTTATGCTGTCATAAATGTTTTCAAACTTCAGAACATCAATTTTGTACTTCTCACTGCTTGACACTAAAAACTCTTTAGATTTTTCCAGCAAAACAAAATTTTTGAGCTTTCCAGCGTTTTTGTAGAATTCTAAATTTTTTGAAATATCGGCTTCATCAAGAAAATACTTTTTACAAAATAGCGAAATTGAATCGTTATCCTGCTTATTCAATAAATAGAAAAGGTTTTCACAAAATTTCGCACTTGTATTATCTTGGCTTTGTTCACACGCCCCAAGTAAAAAACAGAATAAAATTAAAAAGACGCTCCGGCTAACTGTCTTATGAATGCTTCTTTTACTCATCATTATTACATTCTATTTAAATTCTACTTTTGTAAACATACACCACCCTTTTCTGAACATTGCAGTTGTGAAAAATAATCATCTTTAACTGAAATCAACAAATATTTTCAAGGATATTTTTTGAATGTTTGGGGGAGGGGGAAAGTTCATTAAGTCGGTTAGTTTAAAAGTTGCTTTTGCTATTAGGAGTAATTTGAGCTATTTGCGATTCCGCCCATGATGGTGCAGTTGCGATATTCCAGCCTGAATATGGGCGGAAATTGTTTTGTTCAAATTTCCAAGTGTTGGCAGTGTGACGAACATACACGAATTGATTGTAGCCATCTACAGGCATTACTTCAATACCTTGCTTTTTTAGGCGCAGCAGAAAATTAAAATCTTCTCCAACATTTAAATTTGGATATTTTGCCACATTTTGCCAAAGGCTTTTCCAGTACGTCAACGTGCCACAATGAATCAAGCCACTGAACATTTTTGTTAAATGACCGCCACTTAATAGCATGAAGAGTTTGATTCATATCTTCGAACTAGGCAAAAATCATATAGTTTCACATCATATTCCATTGCTTGACCGGCATACGGTTTGAAAAACAGGTTCATTCTAAAGTTTTTATTGCGCAATTTCGGAGACCTGGTTAAATATTCAGGTCTCAGTGCAACGACAAGACAGTTACTACCAATTGTTAATGCGCTACGTCCTGAATACACTAAATAGTCGGAGTCATTTTTAAGCGCCTCAGTAACGAAGTTTTGCATGGAAGGTGTATAAATTTGAGTAATCTCAGCATCCTCCCTTGCCGCCCAATTCGAAGTTATTTTATCTAACTCACTTTTTAGGAACCTTGAATCGCCCAAATCAAAAAGTCTTAATGAGTTTGGTTTTTCACTGAAAACGTCAAATTTTTCAGGTAGTGAGATAGAAAAACGGACGATACTATCTATCGTCTCCCGATTCAATAAACGCTTATGTCTTGGCGTTTCCTTCAACCAACACGGAATTCCATTCAAAATTTCTGAAAGTACTAATGAAGTACGCCAATTGCTCATACCAAACAGCGTTTTCAAATCAGGCATTGTATCATCAAAATAGGTATCAATAGGCATTGTGGCATTAGGAATGACAACTAATGTATCTCCAAAAGCATTTTTTTTTACAGATTCAGGATCGGCATAGTGTTTTTCAGAATGGGCATAAGGAACGTGCTGAAAATTATTGATATAATAGCTGCCTGTAACACCATTTTTAACCAAAATGTAGATTTCTGCATCCATAGGAGTGTATTCATAATGCTTATCATCTACATAGTAATAGAATGCCAAGCCCACCGACCGCACTACCATACTATCCAAAAACTTCAGCCGATTTACACAATCAAACCCAGTATACGCTGTCAAAAATTCAATGCGTTCAGCTGCGTTTCCAAAGTCTTTTTTTTGAGTATCAGTCGTTGTTAAATCTTTACATCCCAAAATTGTCAACAGAATAATTCCAATTGTCAATACGTGGAGTTTTAAAAACAAATTTCTATTAAAGCAAAAGGTAACCATAATGTATAAAATTAAAACTATTCATTAAGGCGAGCAAATGCCTGTTTCTCTT
>CANGIY010000037.1 GCA_947454235.1 Chitinophagaceae bacterium | reverse complement strand
GCTTTTCTTACCTGTGACAACGAACTTCATCGTTGTCGCTGTTGTTTTCCATTCTTTCAAAGATCTTTAACTCTTCTCACACCTTTCAGCGTAATCTTAGTCTTTCGCAATACCGATAGTCTTGAACCATCGCGCCGGCCTAACCGTGTATCATTTTTGTATTTAAGAACTTGTGCTTTTCCGTAAGGGAGTGCAAAGGTAGAAACTATTTTTGAAACTACAAAATATTTTTTGAAATTTTTTTTCGTCGTCTCTCTTCGCAACCCGATTCCTTAAGAACTTTTCCGCTAACCCGTTTCCGAATTGGGAGTGCAAAGGTAAGTGAGTTTTTTCATTCTACAAAATTTTTCTTTAGAAAATTTCGAAGTTTTTATTTCTAACTTTACCGCCTCTTTAAGAACTTTACTGCTTACCCCGTTTTGATTGGGAGTGCAAAGGTAAGGAAAGTTTTCATCCCACAAAATATATTTTTATGAAATTTTCGCCCAGTCCCCCCAATTGGTCTACACATTGTTACATACTGTATTCATCAACGCCTATATCACTATTTATCAATCGTTTATCTGCCTTATTTCTATTCCATGTTATTGAAGAATATTTTTCAACAGCGGATGCTGCATCACTCTGAAACCGAAATATGCACGTTATCCGATGAATTCGCGTCCTTTTAACTCGAAAAAGCATTGAATTGACATCGAAAAAATGCCAACTAAACCTCATCAATATCCAACAAGTGCTCTAAAAAGGCTGAGAATATCCCTTGATGACAAGATAATGATTCCCAAAAGGAGTCGGATATGCCAACTGATCAATTAAATAACCAGATACTTGCAACATTACTTACTGTAAACGGTTTTACAGCGCATCAAGGAGTCTGTAATATAGAGCAAGGCTAATTATTTACGTGCCACAACTAAAAAATGGCGCATTTTATCATAAGGAACGGCACTTGCTTCCTTGTTGCTCAAATTCTACCGAAAAATACAGAGAATGGCGGTATAATATTATGTACATACTCACTTTTAGTCTAGTAAAACAGGAAAGCTACTCATCTTCCAACGTCCTTTATTATATGTACTCAAATAGGTCTTCTATTGCGATTCTCTGACCACTGCCCTACCCTTATAAAGTAGACTAGATATTTAGCAATCGTCAGCACTCTGTACGACAGTATGTATCGCGAGCGTAGTCCAGAGAATATGTACACCAATAAATCCACAAGCAGCATTTATAACCGCAGATTCTGTGATCAGTAAATCTATAGTGTGTACTGCAAAGAAAGTTGCAAAACTTCACAACGTGGAAATCGCCAACCGCCTGACTATAGGTGGAAGATAAACATCAAAGGTGTGGAGTGAATTATCCACCAATACACCAAACTGACTCTTATACCTTTATGTAGCCAATCGAATTATTCCCCTCGATAATTTGGAGACTACCAGCAGTGTTAGTATATATGTTCGCTTGCACTTAACTTTTTGAAATCACTCGCTGTATCACTTCATAAAATCAGCAAAATGGAATAATCATTTCAACGCAGCTCGCGCAAAATTCCCTTGTACGGCAATACGAACTTTGTCAAAAATGTAGTGCGGAAAATACGTCTGACTCGACTTACTTGTGCAACATTAAAATGCACTGATTCCGGTAAAGTGCTCCTTGCACAATTGAAATACGAATACCTTAATTCTCCTTTACAATTTGGAGACTACCAGCAGTGTTAGTATATATGTTCGGTTGCATTTTTTTTTGAAAACAATCGCTCTATCAATTCCTAAAAAACAGCAAAATGAAATAATCATTTCAACGCAGCTCGCGCAAACTTCCCTTACTCGGAAATACGGACTTTGTCAAAAATGTAGTGCGGAAAATAGGTCCGACTCGACTTACTTGTGCAACATTAAAATGCACTGATTCCGGTAAAGTGCTCCTCGCAAAATTGAAATACGAATACCTTAATTCTCCTTTACGAATTGGAGACCGCTTACAGTGATAGCATATATGTTCGGTTGCACTTAATTATTTAAAAACACTGCTATATCGGTTCCTACTATCAACAAAATGAATTTCTCATTTCACAAAGCAACTGTATTTACACTTCTTATGCATTCGAGGCTGGCATGCGCAGTAGACAGATTAAAGGCAACTATTAATACATTTACCAACTCCCTAGGTCAAGGGCAGGAAATATAGTTGTCCTAAAGCATATTTGACGCTACCACCCTAGTATGTATACTATGCTGGTTTGAAATGAAAAAAGCCGCTTCTTTCGAAGCGGCTTCCTTTATGAATATCAAAACTATTCTTCTGTTTCTTTTGCCGGAGCTTTACCTGCACCTGGTTGTGCTGGTTCGTCTTCAGCTTCAGTTTCCTGACGGAGATTTCTCTCCTGACCATCTGGGGTATTAACTGCACCACTACTGAAGATAACCCTTCTTGAAGGCAAGTCGCTAATGATGCGGAATTCAGTTCTACGGTTCATTTGACGACCTTCAATGTTGTCTTTATCCTTAGTACCTTCATCAGCCACTTTGTTTTTAGCACCCAAGCCTTTTGCAACCATTCTGTTCTTGTCAACACCGTTTTTCTCGAGATAGTCAAGAACTGATTGAGCGCGACGTTGAGAAAGTGCTTCATTGTATTCAGGAGTACCTTTACCATCAGTGAAAGAATAAATCTCAACAGAAATTGATGGATTGTCTTTCATGAAGTTTACAAGCGTATCCAAAGAAGCAACTGATTCAGAACGAAGTGTAGCTTGGTCGTAATCGTAGTAAATGTTATTTACGTGGAATGCTTTCTTAATAGTATCAAGGTAGATAGTTACAGTGATAGTATCATCTGGGTCAGAACGCTTAACAGACATTGTGCTTACAGTAGCCCTAGATGAAGTATAACCTGGTTTATCAGCAGTTACTACATAAGAGTTGTTACGCAACATGTTGAACAAGAAATTACCATCTTCAGAATTGTAAGTGTTCATGTCTCCTTTCTGATTAGTTAACTTAACAACAGTTTGAGTTAGTTGTTGTTGAGTTTTCTTGTCCAATACTTTACCAATTACAACAAGGCGTGGCTCATATTGTACCCTCCAAATGTCGTTACAACAAGTTGGGTTTTTAAGTGCCATAGTACCTATGCGGTTTGAAACCAAGTATGCGTCAGGCTTTCCCAAAGGATCTTTAATGAAGTAGAATTCATCAGCGCTGCTGTTGATCGGATATCCCATGTTTTGGACATTAGAATAACGTGAAGGACCACCATCAGCAGAAAAGATATCGAAACCACCGAATGACTTACGACCATTAGAAGCGAAGTATAATTTGCTTACCCTTGTATCATAGTAAGGAGTAACTTCATCCATTGGAGAGTTTACTTGCTTACCACAGTTTTGAGGACGACGGAAGGAACCATTTCTTGGATCGATGATTGAATACCAAATATCGTATCCACCACGGCTTTGAAGCTTCCTGTTAGAAGAGAAGTAAAGAACGTCTTTCTTACCAACGCGAGCAACGAAAGGCATAGTATTAGAAGAACCAGGTTCGTTTACGTTTCCGCCTACTAAAATTGCAGGACCCCAATTTGTTAGTTCGAACTGAGAATAGTAAATGCTACAAGTATAGATGAATGAATCACCAACAGAACACTTTGTGAAATAGAACCTGTCACCACCTGGGCTATAGCAACCGTTACCGGCAGCAGGACCTAATCCCGGAGGGTCGAAGTTGCCATCCATGAACCTCATTGGCCACTGGAATGAATCGACATAATTAGGTTGCTTTTGAGAAATCATGAAGTGCTCTCTGTTATGAGGCTCCATTACTGGGTTTTGCTTTTTGTATTCGATACCGTTATGACCAACAGTAGAGAACAAAAGTGCAGTATCGCCCAATGGATAAGGAGAAAGCTCAGTGTAAGAAGTATTTACATTAGGACCGCAGTTAACAATGTTAACAGGCTGAGGATCTTTGATAGAGTTGATTGCCATTTCGCAACCCGCAACTTCAATATCAGCTTGCTTTTTCATTAACTTAAGCTCCTTTTGAGTCATAAGTCTATGATACTTGTCTTCCTGATTAGCAGCACTAGAAGTTTTTTTGTTATCATTTAAAAACTTCTTAAACCATTCGATCGCTTTAGTATACTCACCTTGCTGTTTGAAATTTTGAGCTGCATAAAATGCAGAGCGAGGATAGTCTTTCTTATCGATATTGTACGCTTCTACATAGTAGTGTGCAGCAGGAACGTAGTCTCTCGTTTTTGCATAGCATTCACCTAAGATGTATGAGTAAAATGGGTTCCTGATATCGTTTGATTTCAAATCCTGGAAGTAATCAATCGCATCGAAATAACTTCCTACTTCAATAGCTCCAAGGGCCATTCCGAGATTTTGTTCCGGGGTAGCCTTCCTCAAAGGGTCATTATAATAGTTACGGACTTCAATTTTTTTCTTCGTTTGCGCTTCGGTCGAAACGTTAGCTGTAACGAAGGATGTTGCTAAAAATAGAAATAGCCAATTTTTTCTCATGTTTGTGAGCATTGATAACGGAGATAAAAGTATAAATTGGTTTTAAAAAAAAGAAGGGCTGACAAAAAAAAAGTTTAGCCCTTCTCAAATTCTATGGATATTTAGTTAAAAACGACTGCATGGAATGCTGCGGTAGCGAGAATATTTGTAAGGCGAGATGTAACGAAGACCAATTTCGAAGCCACCGTTACCGTTACTTACGGTATTCAGTTCTGAAATGTTGAAATCATACGCAGCAGCTACTCTGAAATTTGCAGCTTCAAAACCTGCGTTGAAAATCATTGCATCGCCATTCCTCAAGTAACCACCTACAAAAATGGAAGGAGTGAATTGAGTTTCGCCATATTGACCTGTCATTGCAAAGTTGAATTCGTTACCTGCAATCAACTCGGTAGCTGATGCCTGAGTTTGGTACATAACCATTGGGCGCAAGCTTAAACGATCGCCTGCTTTCCAAATGATACCTAAGTTACCACACAAACGCATATCAAGAACAGCTTCAGTACCTGCTTTCTTCAAAATGTTATCGTTAGGTTGGTTAATGTTATTTGCAGAAACGCCTAGAACATAGCTAAATTTAGGACCAGTAGCCTGAGCAAAACTGATACCTGCGTTAACTATGTAATAATTAACGTTGTTACCCATGCTCTTGTCAGCAGTTGTACCTTGGTTGAATACTCCATTATGGAACTCATCGCCAAAATAAAGCTTAGTCAAATCTACACTTTTTTGAGCGTAGCCACCTTGTAAGCCAACAGCAAGATCGCTTCCTGAGAAAGAGTTGCCATTACCGCCAAATGTTTTGTGATAAGCAAATGAAACCAATGCAGATAAGCTTGAAAGGTTACCGTCGCCTGCTTTATCGTTGTAGACAGCAATGCCGTTAGCCAAATAATCACCTGCACCGTTGCTGTACATTGGGTAATCTAAAGATACGGCTTGGGTTGTATATCCGTTTGTGATGTTATTCCATTGGCTCCTGTACATCGCATTTGCCCTCAACTTACCGTAGAACATACCTGTGAACGCAGGGTTATACGAAAGCGGAGTCATATCCACTTGAGAAAAGTGAACGTCCTGAGCGAAAGTGACAGCCGATGAGAACATCATCGCAACAAGGCCTAAACGGGTGATTAATTTTTTCTTGTTCATTTTATCTACTTTTCGAAATTTCTTAACTAGTTGTCTTTCAGTTATTAATGAGTTACAAAAGTTCCGACTGAAATTAAATGTAAGCTACTAAAAGGCACAAAAATAGTACATTTTGAACCTAAAAAAGATACACTTATTCAATCTCAGCGGTTGAAAGTACATAAAAATCTCGTGTCAACAACAAATCCTTACATTTTTTTGGTAAAAACTATGTTGATAACACGATGAGTTCAGGCACTTCCTACCGGTTACATTTTTTAATAAGAACGCGTGTTAATTTGTATTTTGTTAATCTAATGCTCAACTTTCAAAGACATATTCTATTGAAAAATGGTTTGCTTATTTAGCAAAATATTTCGTGTTCCACACCCTGTGGACTATTAATTGAGTGGATAACCCGACAATCTTGTTGAAAACTTTTAATTTGCGAGTTAATTAAAGCCATTTTTTAACCCAAAGCCAAATATGGCCACAACCGGAACTAAAACAAAAAAACAAAATCCTGCGAACAACACGTCGGATAACGAGTCGGAAATGCCACTCCACATCAACAGGAAACGACAAATTCGTTTGGGGTTTGGCATATTCCTTACCTTTTTTGGTGCTTTCCTGTGCTATTCAGTGGTGAGCTATTACGTTTCATGGACTCAGGATCAAGATGCGATTTTATCTTCCAAAGGATTTTTAGAGTACGTTTTTAATAACGGCGATGCAAGCAACTGGGGAGGTAGATTCGGCGCTGCTACTGCACACATACTTGTTTTCCGTGGGGCAGGTATTGCTTCATTGGTAATAGGGCTTGCAGTTGGTTCGCTTGGCATGCACTTATTATATGGCACAAAAGCATTGCCGATTATCCGATACATCCGCTGGACTTCAATTGCATTATTATTGATAGCTCCCACCCTTACTTACTTATTCCCCGATACTACCTTCCCGTTAGGTGGTGCATTGGGAAATGCATCAATCAATTATTTCAACCGTTTTTGGGGCAAACCCGGAACAGGACTGGCTCTTTTGGGATTAATCTCATTTTTTGTGTTTGTGGTTTTCGCACTTGATTTACGCCCTGCATTGAAGAGATTGAAAGAAAAGCTATCCAATTACTTTGCGAATTACAAACAGGAACCGAAATTCAATAAAGAACCAGAAAACATATCGCCACTTGCGGCGGCAGGTTTGGCAGCGACACCTGCAACTGCGCACGCGGAAGTTGAAAATGACGATTTTCTTGAAGAGCATAAAGAAACACCATTACAACCGCATTCCAAGTTTGACATTCCTTTTGAAGTAAACGGAGAACCGGGAGTAATGCCTGTGCATTTTCAGTCGGGTAACAGACTAAAAGACGACGATATTTCAGCCGATGATTTCAATGAAGAAGATTTTGAGAATGAACATTGGGATTTGCAATTGGTTGAAAAAAACAACGATGCTCCAAAAGCACCGAAATCAGACCTTCCTTTTGACTTAGAAGATGACGACTGGGACGAAGATGAAATGGAACATGAGCCTGAGCCGACCAAGACTTCGGAGCCTGCGAATGATTTTTCGTTTGAAGTAAAATCGGCACCTGTTGAAAAAACAACCATCAAGCACGGAACGCACATCAGCATTGGCTCTAACGAACCCTACGACCCCGAGTTAGACCTTCCTGACTATCGCTTCCCTACCCTCGATTTACTGGAGCAAAGAGGAGAAGAATCTATATCAATGAACAAGGACGAACTGGAACAAAACAAAGACCAGATTATCCAAACCTTATTGAGCTTCGGTATTGAAATTCAGCATATCTCAGCTACTATCGGTCCTACAGTAACGCTTTATGAAATAGTTCCGGCGAAGGGTGTGCGTATATCGAAAATCAAAAACCTTGAAGACGATATCGCGCTCTCATTGGCTGCGCTTGGTATCCGTATCATTGCCCCAATTCCGGGTAAGGGTACAATAGGTATTGAGGTGCCGAATGTGAACAAGCAGATGGTGGGCATGCAAGCCCTGCTTTCCAGCGATAAGTTTGTGAACAATAAAATGAGCTTGCCCATTGCGCTCGGTAAGAAAATTGACAATGAAAATTACATTGTTGACCTTGCCACTATGCCACACTTGCTTATGGCCGGTGCAACAGGACAAGGTAAATCGGTAGGTATCAATGCGATTCTGGTTTCTTTACTCTACAAAAAGCACCCATCGCAATTGAAGTTTGTGATGGTTGACCCTAAGAAAGTAGAGTTATCCATATACCGCACCATTGAAAAACACTTCTTGGCTAAACTACCGAATGAGGAAGAGCCGATTATCACTGACATTAAGAAGGTAATTTATACACTTCGTGCGTTGTGCGACGAAATGGATGACAGGTACGGTTTGCTCAAAGATGCAGGCACAAGAAATATTCGTGAGTACAACGAAAAATTCATTTCACGCAGACTGAACCCTGAAAATGGTCACAAATTCCTGCCATTCATAGTATTGGTCGTTGATGAGTTTGCTGACCTGATTATGACCGCCGGTAAGGAAGTTGAGTTACCAATTGCCCGTCTTGCTCAGTTGGCGCGAGCTGTTGGTATTCACCTTATTATTGCAACACAGAGACCATCAGTGAACGTAATTACAGGTACAATCAAGGCTAACTTCCCGGCGCGTATTGCTTTTAAAGTTTCGGCGAAAGTTGACTCCAGGACTATCCTTGACACCGGTGGCGCAGAACAGCTTGTAGGACGCGGTGACATGCTTATTTCAAACGGCAGCGAATTGCTTCGCTTACAGTGCGCATTCGTTGACACACCTGAAGTAGAGAACATCGTTAACTTCATTGGCACACAAAGAGGTTACCCTAAAGCGCACCCACTACCTGAACCGGAAATGGAAGATGAAGATGGTGGCTCAAAAACATTTGACCCAAAAAACAGGGACAAATTATTTGAAGATTGCGCCAGAACTGTGGTTCAAATGCAGTCGGGCTCTACATCAAATCTACAAAGACGTTTTAACCTTGGTTACAATAGAGCGGGCAGAATTATGGATCAGCTTGAGGCCGCCAACATTGTAGGTCCGGCACAGGGCAGCAAGCCAAGGGAGGTTTATTTTAAAAGCGAAACAGAACTCGAAGAGTTTTTAGGGACGTTAAAATAGAAGTCACAACTTGTATTTTATCATTTTACTAACCTTTTATGTTGAATTAAAATTGTTCTTTTACAACACGAAATATAAAAACACTCAGCATCAATTTCAAATCTAAAATGAAGTACGTTTCAGCTCTCAGCACCTTTGCACTGTTATTCTTTTTCGGTACAACATTTGGTCAA
The DNA here is from genome assembly GCA_947454235.1 of Chitinophagaceae bacterium. GTDB lineage: Bacteria > Bacteroidota > Bacteroidia > Chitinophagales > Chitinophagaceae > Flavipsychrobacter. Next base: position 9,973 of record CANGIY010000037.1, on the reverse strand, counting down.
AATGACCCTAAGGCGAAAAAAATTCTTGATGATGTGACGAAAAAAGTCAACACACTCAAAACCATTAAAGCCAATTTTACACTTAGCCTGACTGGTGCAAAAGTGAAAGACTCTAAATCGGGCGACATTGCTATTAAGGGTGCGAAATATCATGTCAAGCTTACCGGACAGGAAATTATGTGTGACGGAAAAACTGTTTGGACGTACAATCCTGATGCAAAAGAAGTGACCATCACCAAATTCAACCCACAGGAACAAGGTATTTCTCCGGCTAAATTGCTGACTAATTTCTACGACAAAGAATACACGTACAAATATTCTAAGGAAATAAAAGTGCGTGGAAAGAGCTGTGATGTGATTGAATTGACACCAAAAGACGCTTCGAAGCAAGTCAAAAAAATTGAACTGATTATTGATAAATCAACAACGATGATTGCAGGCGGTAAGATTTGGTCTAAAAACGGCAATCAAACTGATTATTCGATTACGCAAGTGGTACAAAATTCAAACATCCCTGACAATGTGTTTGCATGGGATCCTAAGAGCCACCAGGGCGTTGAAACAAACGATTTAAGATAATTCTCCAGCAAAAATACTATAAAAGGAACGGGTGCAATTTTGAAGTTGCACCCGTTCCTTTTTCTATGAATATTCTAGCCTACCTGAATTTAAAACATGGTCCAAATTCAAAAGCCCACCCTGTAAGATTTGTGGTGACATTCTTAGCCACGTTATTTCCGCTCACTGCAAAAGGACTGCATTTCGCAGTGTAGCCGCTTACCATAGCCATTATACCAAACCTGCGGGAGAAGTAATACTTCATCTTAGCACCTGTTCTCACGATATTTCCTTTGGCATTGTACTGATAGCCACCTTCACCGAAATCATCGCCTTTAAGGGTAGTGACTGCGAGACCAACCGAAAAGAAGGAGGAAAGGTCTAACTTTTTAGTGTTGTAAAAGTGATAGTTAAAATCGAGCGTTGTCTCAGAAAAAAACATCTGGGCGTACTTGCTGCGCGGTTCAAATCCAAAATACTTAGACGCATCTACTTTATATAAATCTGTGCCAATATTAAGCCCCACACCTACTTTATCAGTGAGCCCATATTCAATTGTCAAAGGATCGCGGTCACCACCTTCATCGCCATGATGCCTGGAATCGCCGTCGGTTGCGATATGTGTAGTAGTGCCGCCTTCAGAAATCTGAATAAAGAAACGACCTTTTTGAAATGACTGTGCATTCGCAAAAGCCCCAGCACTTATTAATGCACTTACAAGCAATAGTTTTTTCATGGCAACACCATTTTGCACTTCAAATATAGCAACAAATTAAATAATATTCTAGTCAGTAATTTCAGAATACTTAAGCTGCCCACCGTGAATTTCCTTAAACAGCACCTTTTTGTTTTCAAAATAATCGACATTGCCGTACTTGGTGTCCCAAATAGGAGTGATTTCAAATTTGGTGAAGGGTGCAGTTTCAATGTCTAGATAATGGGTATTGTATATAGTACCATAGCGTTTGAGCAGATTCGCGTGCCAATAAAGAGACTCAAATCCCCTGCAAACGAACTCTCCAGCATGCCCACCGTATTCATTTGAAAAGGCAGTGTCGATGTATTTAAATACCGGGCCGTTGAGGTTATCGCCAAATGATACGGGCAGTCTGAATGTAAACTGGTTGTAGGTAGCACTAGCTGATTTTATGTATTTCGCAAATTGATTCGGGAAACCATATACTGTAAATGTTGCGGCAGGAAATCCCCTTCGCAGGGTGCCGAATAAGCTATCGAGAAACTTCACGTCATTAATTGGTACGCACAACAAATTTGCCCCCGCTGTATCGATGGCATTTTTAAGCGTAGCTCTGTCAGGGACTTTATTAGCCAGCATCATAGTGAAAATCTCATTGCCTGCCTTGTCTATGAAATATGGTGCAAGCTGGGCATCAGCGGGATTTAAAGTACGATAAATAAGCAACGGACGTTTGGTCAATTTATGTGCTGCAATATCTTTCTTAATAACGTCAGAATAGGTGTGATTGGTGGGTTCGGTGGTGGTAAAATACTTATTGTCTATGACCTTTCCATCGATGGCTGAGATGGCCGAAACACAATTGACGCCCTTTTGACGTACAAATGATGCCAGTGCAGAAATATCGTTACCCAAGGCTGTTGAAATGATGAGGTCGGCAGTATCGAGGGCGTGTTTTTTGAGCAATAAATCCATTGACTCGTTTAAAGACGAAATATCATGCACGAAGATATCGAGGTTGAAACCTGCCTTTTTCAATGAGTCAGCAGCAATCAAAAGCCCTTTATAAAAATCGAGCCCTGCCAAAGCCTTTTCTGGAATCTCTTTTACAGGATAGCCGTTTTTTACAAGCTCGTCAAGGTACATGGGAATCAATACTTCGATTCTGTAGCTCTGCTTGCGTTGGCTGGTAGGATATTCAATATCTGACCATTTTTTGAGCGTAACCGGCTGCGGAGCAGGTGCGGCTTTGGGCTCCAGCTCTTTCTTTCCTTTTTTCTTTTTTTCGGCTTTTTCCTGCTTCTTTTTTTCTTTCTTTTCGCGCTTCAGCTCCTTTCGTGCTTCCTTTTCTTTCTTCTTTCGTTCCTTTCTCTCTTTTTTTAGTTCAGCCTTCGATTTTTCGGTGCTTGGGGGCACAGAGTTCTCATCACTTGGCAGTGAGATTTTTTGCTCAGTTTGCTTGTGTTTTTTCTTGTGCTTTTTTTTCAAAGGAGTAGCACCTACAGGTGTGCCTACACTTGTAATGAGGAAAAACAGACTGAAAATAAACAGGAAAATTCGCGGCTTCATACCGTGAAAATAAGCATTATTCCCATTCGATGGTTGCCGGCGGCTTAGAGCTGATGTCGTACACCACCCTATTGATGCCCCTTACCCTATTGATGATATCGTTGGAGATTTTCGCAAGGATATCGTAAGGTATATGCACCCAGTCGGCAGTCATACCATCAACTGAAGTAACTGCGCGTAAAGCACAAGTGTACTCGTAAGTACGCTCATCGCCCATCACTCCCACACTTTGTACAGGGAGTAAAATTGCGCCTGCCTGCCAAATTTTATTGTACCATCCGCTATCGCGTAGGTGCTGGATATAGATGGCGTCGGCTTCTTGTAAAAGAGCCACTTTTTGTGCGTCAACTGCGCCCAAAATACGGATACCAAGGCCCGGACCAGGGAATGGGTGCCTGCCGATGAAAATATCGTCAATGCCCATTTCGCGACCTACTCTACGAACTTCGTCTTTGAACAAAGAACGCAAAGGCTCAACCAAGCTCAGGTGCATGATCTCTGGGAGACCACCCACGTTGTGGTGCGACTTAATGGTAGCAGATGGCCCATGAACAGACATACTCTCAATAACATCGGGGTAAATTGTACCCTGACCGAGGAAATTAACGTCTTTTAATGCTACGGCTTCTTCATGGAATACATCAATGAATAAACGACCGATGATTTTACGCTTTTGTTCAGGGTCTGATACGCCGGCTAATTCGGTATAAAATCTTGTTTTCGCATCAACGCCTTTTACATTGAGGCCGAGGTGTTTGTAACCATCAAGCACCTGATCGTATTCGCCCTTTCTTAAAAGACCGTTATCAACGAATATGCAATAAAGGTTTTCGCCTATTGCTTTGTTGATAATCATGGCAGCAACAGTAGAGTCTACCCCACCGCTCAATGCCATTACTACTTTTCCGTTGCCTACTTGCGTTTTAATTTTTTGAACTGATTCCTGAATGAACGCTGCCGGAGTCCAATCTGCTTTACAACCGCAAATGTCGATGATGAAATTTTTGATTAGTTGGCGACCGTCGGTTGAATGCGTTACTTCAGGATGGAACTGAATACCGTAAACCGGGTTAGGCGCAAAGCTTGCGTTTGTTTTGTAGGCCGCTACCGGAATGCTTTCTGTGCTCGCCAATGGAGTAAAGCCTTCAGGTAATTTTTTAATGGTGTCGGAGTGGCTCATCCAAACTTGTGAACCCGTTGCTATTGTTGACAACAACGTATCGTGCACTACATTTTGAAGGTGCGCCCTACCGTATTCTCTATGAGTCGATTTACCTACTTCTCCACCTGCCTGTTGCGCCAAAAGTTGCGCTCCATAACATACGCCCAATACAGGTGCAACCTTAGCAATTTCAGCGATGTTAGGCTTTGGTGCCTTTTCGTCATTCACTGAAAACGGACTACCTGAAAGAATAATGCCCCTCAATGAAGGGTCATTTTCAGGAACGGCACGTGTACAAGGTTGAATTTCACAGTAAACATTTAACTCCCTGATTACGCGGGCGATAAGCTGTGTGTACTGAGAACCGAAGTCGAGAATTAAGATTTTATCGTTGATCATATAAAAAAATTGAAAGGCAGCGCTGCCATTAATGCAACGCTACCTCTTAAAAATTGTATTGTATTATGCTTGCGCAGTTGGGTTACCAAAGCTAAAAGGCATGTTTGGTGCCTCCTGATCTTTGATAGGGCCGTACTGTGCTTCAAAACGTTTTACGTTGTCAATCAACGCTTTCATGAGTCTTTTTGAATGTTGAGGCGTCATTACGATGCGTGATTTTACTTTCGCTTTTGGTACATTAGGCATCACATTCACGAAATCGATTACAAATTCTGCGAAAGAATGGGTAATAATCGCAAGGTTAGCATATGTTCCGTCTGCAGTTTCTTCTGAAAGTTCGATGTTTAATTGATTTTCGTTTTGTTCGATTTCGTTCATAATTAGATGGATGTTAGAGAATGAAGCGCAAAAATAGTCCAATTCATGAACTATGTGACAGTGATTCAAAAAAAAGGACTAAAACACTGATTAATAATTTGTTGTATCTTAGGTTTCCCCCAAAAAGCAAGTCTGGAAAACTAATTCCCAAGAATGCTAAAATACGGGTCGTTTATTTAAACTTTTCGTCACTCAATCCTGTATTAACGTCGTATTTTAAATAATTGATTTTAATGGTTCCTTTCTGCCCTTTGCTTGCCTTTGCTGCTTTTTCGGCCTGAGCGTCGGGCTTTGCACCCGGATTAGTTTCGTAATCGAGTGTGAAGCCTTTCGGAAGTTTGTAGTCTTTCAAATCGACTAAAAGAGCAACCTTGTCGGGCAACCCCCAATTGATGTACTTACCAAATGTCAAATCCATAATGATAGTACCATCGTTACGGGTAGTTGTTTCTGCACGCACGGCTACAAGATTGGCTTCGTCAACCCACAGTTTCGCCAACACGATATTGTTTTGGTCATCATCAGGAACCACCTTCAATACATGGAGTTTCTTGCCGTCTTTTTCAACATTACCGATATCAATTACCAAAACATTCCCGGCTGGCATCAGGTTACTGATGGTCAGGTTCACATTCTTTTTTGGCAACAAAGAAATACCACCATGTCTTTCCAGCCTTAGTTTATCGGGGCTTTTGAAGTACATAGTGCCCTTTAATTTTGGAATTTTCATGTAGCTCACATCAATCTGCATATTCACATCGGCAGTATAGTCTTTCACCAGTAAAGCCTTTTTGCGCAATGCGTAAAACAAATCAGTACCTGTATCGGCTTTAACTGTAAGAGGTGCTAGTATTGACAGGAATAGAATCTGAAGCCCGGCTTTTATGCTCATCATGACTTAATGTCCTTTTTGTTGAAGTAATAAATTGTTGCAGCGAGAAATACTATTGTATACGCCGCCAGTGTAATTGCTGACCTACCGATGGCAGCATACGGAATAGGGTCATCGAAAAAGCCCTTCCAGCCTACCATGTGTGGCGTAAACAAGTATGGTATAATGTGGTTGAATACAGGCAATTGTAGGTTACACAATATGGTCATAACCACTACAATGCCCATGGTTGAAATGATTGGCCCAATGGCATTGTCAGCAAAAGCTGAAAGTAAAAGTGATAAAGAAGCAATTGTTGTCATTGCCAGCGTTGCGAAACAAAATGCAAGTAAGTAGCGCCACATAACATCGTTTTGCAGAATGACCACAAACGAATCGCTTTTGATGTTGATCATATCTCCCGTACCGAACAGCAACATGGAAACAAACAGTGCAACAATTGCCAGCCAAATGATGAGTATGAGCGTGTAAATGAACGAGCTCAGGAATTTCATGAGCACCAACTTGGTACGCGATATGGGCTTAGTGAGTAATAAACGCAACGTACCTAAGTTAGCTTCCCCTGCAAGACTATCACCTGCCACCAGTGCCACCAGCAGTGGTATTTGCATTAAAAGCGAGTGCAGAATAACATAGGCAACAAGGTATCCATTCAGGATATTGCCTTGAACATCAAATTGCTCATTGATGCCTTGCATGAAAAAGCCCAAAAATTCCTTGCCATCAGAAAAAAGGGCAAGCTGAATAACAAGGGTAATCGCAAGTACTATACCAAAACTAATATAGGTTCTGGGGCGTTTGAAAATCTTATAAATTTCAATTCTGAGTATCTGTATCATGAGTAAGTGATAAGAAGTAAGCTTCAAGAGAATGTTCTGATTTGATTTCCTTCACTCTGAAATCATGCTCTACCAACCATTTATTGAGGTCGGGAATAACGGAAGGATTCATTTTGAATGTTGCCGAACCACTTGTTGTTCGTTCCATCATCTTACCCCACTGCGACTGGTTGAGTTTTTCAACAAAATGTGTATCGTTGGTCACAGCCACACTTACAAGTGTTTCGTCAGGGTTCAGCAAATCTTTTACTTTACCACTTACAATTTTCTTGCCTTTGTGAATAACCAACATTCCTGTAGCTACCTGTTCGATTTCATGCAATAAGTGAGAGGAGACCATAACTGTTTTTCCTAAATCGCCACTTAGTCTATTAATCAACTGGCGCATTTCGGCTATGCCTTGAGGGTCGAGGCCGTTGGTAGGTTCATCGAGTACCAGCAAATCAGGTTGGTGAACGAGTGCAATTGCTATCCCCAGGCGTTGTTTCATGCCTTGTGAATACGCTTTTACTTTGTCTTTCTCCCGCCCTGTTAAGCCAACTACTTCAAGCACCTCGTGCAGGCGGGCTTTCGTGATATTTTTATCGCTGAGCGCGGCAAAAATGCGTAAGTTATCCCACCCCGAAAGGTAACCGTACATATCGGGGCGTTCAATGACCGCACCAATGTTTTTGAGTAAGTGTCTCTTGCTGTTGTTGAAGGTTTCTCCGTTGATAAAAATCTCACCGCTGTCGGGGAAAATAAGCCCCATAATCATGCGCATGGTGGTACTTTTTCCGGCTCCGTTCTGGCCCAGAAAGCCATAAACATCACCTTTTTCAATGGAGAATGAGAGTCCGTTTACCGCTTTAAAACTCCCAAACGATTTGTACAGATTGCGGGTTTCTACTATTGAAGGCACAAGCCAATAATTTGCGGTGCAAGTTACTACGCCTTGTTCGTACGCTCTAAAATACTTTATAGATACTTTCTACAGCGTTGATAACTAAGACTATAAAGGCTAGTTTCCGCGATAGAAATACAAAGAGTTGCGCCCGAAATTATTCTTAGGTGAGAGTACCAGTGTATCGGAGGTATTGAATGCCATATAGTAGACGCTACCGTCAATTTCAATGGTTACATCGGTCCCTGAGTTAACCAGATACCCTGCGGTCTGCGTATAATTTGCCAAACCGCTTGATAAAAGACTATCCCTTTTAAAGGTGAACGTCATATTTTTAAAGAATTCGTAAGACATTGTATACCCTTGGTTAGCAGGAGTCTTTGTAATTGCTGTTCCATCGTTGGTTCTATCCCAAATCCATTTATGCTGAAGGTCGGGATAAATCACTTCTTTTGGCGTGGTTTCGCAACCCAACATACACACAGCGGCACAGAATGCTACAATGACTTTTTTCATAACTCGACAATAACGGTCAAAAAGCAGGAATATTGTAATGAAAACTAGCTAACCTTATCAGCACTGCTTTTGAAAGTGTATATCTTTTGCGTGAAGTAACTGACAACTGCCGTTACGAAATTCACGAAGATATTGGCTACGGGTGCGCTTACAAATGGTGTAGCCCAGGCAAAGAACTTTGTAAGCAAGTATCCCATTACAATAAAAGAAGCAGTTGAAACCGCATAACGAAACAACTGTACCCTACCTCTCAAAGTAGATTCAGGGAAAACTACATAGCTCGATAATAAAAAGCCCAGTGGGAAGGTGACGCACATTGTGAGGAAGAATGTCGCAACACGTGCTGTCAATGAAAAACTCCAGAATACATGGACATCATTAGCCTGAATGACATGATCGTAGAAAACCTGAAATAATTTAAGTCCTAAAACCGTGTTACCACCACCGCAAGCCAAATATTTAAATGTTTGCATAGGAATCCACCGACGGAACATCGGGTGAAAGAACTCAATGATCGAAACAATTAAATCTCTTACTCTTAACAACACGGGGTTTTTCTAAGTTTTTTTATCAGAAAATTCTACTTACCTGATATAGTAAACAATTCAGCGAGGCGTGTACCTCCGGCATTAATGACGTAAATATAGTCACCCTTCGTTAGATTGGAAACATTGATAGTCAACAAATTGCTACCAGCTACACAGTTGTTTGCCGGAAATTCTGCAATTGCTTTTCCTGAAAGGTCGCAAATAGTTACCGAAACTGCACATTGCTGTTGCAAGGAATAACGAATGTTCAACTCATTGTTTGCAGGGTTAGGGAAGCAACCACCAAGAGCAAGATTACCAGCATGTACCGAAGGCACTGCCATAGGGTGAAGTACTTTTACAATTGGGAAAACAGCCAGATTGTTTAAAATACCATTGCTTTGAGTGTAGTTCTCGTGCCAAGTATTATCGCTCCACAATGTTGCGTTTTGAACGTTGTAAACAGTATCATTGTAATACAATGTAACAGAATCGTTGTGTGAGGTATCAACTCTTACAATGTTGTAGATGCTTCCGATGCGGGTGTTTCTCTTAGAACTTGCAAGCCCAATTGTATCGCCGTTCAAAGCACCATAACGATAGTTATAAGTAAAACCTGCAAAAAATGACCTTTGAACAGAATCAGGAGTAGCGAAGAAGTATGATTTTAGTGTATCGCGGGTTGTTCCAATGCCTAGTTGCGTAACACTTTGTTGTAATGAATCTGTACAAACTTCAGGGTATCCGTTGTATGCAACTGTTGGTGAAAAAGCTACAGTATCGCCCACCGACCAAAGCCTAATCACGATGCTATCGGTAGACGTTGGGTTGTACTTACCGGTAAAGTGAGCCATTACGCCATAAACAACCAAGGAATCATCTAAAGAACTTGTATATACAAAACGTTCAGCAAAACCTTTATCGCCCCAAAGGTTAGTGCCGTATACGAACCCTGAATCTTGCATGTATTTATAGGCAACTACAGAATCAACATTGGTTATGTTCGACAAAGTAGTTGAATCGCCGGAAGCATTTGTTTTGTTCGCTGCATGCGCTGCAACATTGTTTGTCTGTGGCTGCAACTGAATGGTAGCATTACGCACCTGTGCCGAAACAGAGAAACAAAGAATTGACAGTATGAAAACGTTGATAATACGGTTCATGTTTGGAAAATTGCGGCAAAAATACAATTCCCCAATGATACATTATCGGTATTTATCACAAAGTTGGGTTAATAGTAACCTTAAGGAACGATGAATAAACAAAGTATAACATCTTACTTGTTCTTTCCCATTTTTTGCTTTGTTGAAAAAGTCTTTATTCCGAATGCTTTCGGAATAAAGAGGATCAGGAACAAAACCTGTGGGGAAGTACATTTAGTTGTTGTAAATTAGTGTCATGCATTCTTCCTTCACAACGGTATTAGACATTATTTTCCCTTCAGCATTCAAGGACTATTTTGAAATTACAAATCATACTTCTTCATCAGAACGCTTTGATTTTTATTTGCAGGAAATCAATGATATACCTGAGCAATACAAAGGCAACAAGTT
>CANGIY010000036.1 GCA_947454235.1 Chitinophagaceae bacterium | reverse complement strand
AGGCAGCTACGGTTGTCAGGCAATGGTGACAGCACCGGTGACAGTAAGCAATGCACCATCAGGTTCATTGTTACCATCAACAGGCAGTATGACATTGTGCCACGGCTTACCTGTAACAATGAGTGTAACAGCAACGGGTGCAACATCATACCAATGGTACACTGGTACAACTGCAATTGCAGGTGCAACCGATACAGCATACACAGCCGACACAGCAGGTATCTACTCAGTTGAGTTGACATCAGGTAGCTGTACGATTACAGTATCTAGCATGACAGTATTACCACGACCTAACCCAACAGTTACATTGGGCACAGGCAACGTACTGTTCACAGGTACTTATGCAACATACCAATGGTTGAGGAATGGCACTATCATCTCAGGTGCTACCAACTCAGCTTACGATGCAACACTTCCGGGTCACTACGAAGTAGTAGTTACAGACATCAATGGTTGTTCTGATACATCAGCTTACTACCCACTTGCTGTAGCACAGGCACAAACAGCAGTTGGCGAAATCAGTATCTATCCTAACCCTGTAAAATCAGAGTTGACAATAGAAGCACCGGTGGCTGTGAATGTGAACATCATTACTGCTGACGGTAAACTGATACTGAATGTTGAGAATGCTAAGTCAATAGACCTTAGCAACCTTGCAAACGGTATGTACATGGTACTCATCTTCGACAAAGACAATCAACTCCTGAAAACTGATAAACTCGTTAAACAGGATTAATGATTGAAACCAATATCATTTCAAAAGCCGCTGATTTTAACGTCAGCGGCTTTTGATTTTTAGTGCATTTGAGTCAGTGTATTTTGAAAGCGGTAGCTGCATTCTTTTTCAAGCTGGTATGTAATAGATTGGTGAATGTTGTCGTTATTGAGTAGTAATTTGTACTTTTAGTGAGTAGGTGTTATTGTTTAGCGGAAAGGCTCGGTTGTTTAATCGTTGTTTCTGGACGTTGGTTTTCACGTAGAATAAGCCTTGCTTCAACACTTTTTACATGAAAAACATCGCAATTATGTCAAAGTATAAACCTGTTTTAGGGGCTATGGCTTTTTTAGTTGTTATCTTTTGTTATTGGTTTTTTTATTTGCGGAACGCAGAAGGAAATAAACTGAGAAAAGAAAGTAATGCTATTGTAGCAAAAATCGAAGACTATAAAAAGACAAATGGACGTTTACCTTCCAAGTTGGAAGAAGTAGGAATAAATGTGATAGATGAAGCGAACCCGCCGATAAACTATGCGCAATTAGGAATGGACGGATATATGGTATGGTATTCATTTGGCTTTGACGACGACAATATATACTATTCAGACACTAAACAGTGGGAGAGCAGTTTTCGTAAAGTGAAATAGCTTTCATTTTAATAGCGTTTGCAATGGTGGGTCAAGAATCGTTGCGGCTGACATTAGTAGCATCTGGGCGGAATTCGATTTAGATAGCAACTATATTGGTTTTTCATCGAGGGTAGAATAGTGCTGTTGTAAATTCGTTACAAAAAATGGTAACAGATTTTTATGCTGTAAGTTGTACTTTTATTGAATAGATTGCTGGCATTAAAAATGCCGTTGAATAGTAAGGAACTAGTTGTTTTTTATTTGTAGGAGGATGGAACCTGATTCTGCAATTTTTACACAGTACCTAGTTATTCATGAAGAGCACAAAGAAAAAAAGTATGGAATGGTCGGGTAATGAAGGGGATTTGGGGAATGCTGTGATTGAATTTATTTGCGAATTTCAAGGTTTTGAAAAGAATGAAATAAACCTAGAATCAAGGCTACTTAACGATTTGTGGATATATGGAGATGACGCAGTAGAACTAATTTTGGCTTTTGGAAGGAAATTCAATGTTGATGTATCTGAATTCATGTCATCCGAATATTTTTTAAATGAAGGATCTTTATTTGCACCCCTGTTTTATTGTCATTTAAACTTTTTGTTTGTGAAGAGAAAAGTAATAAAAGTAAAAGACCTTATGTCTGCTATTTATGCAGGCAAGTTAAATCACGATGTGATTGGAAATTAAACTTTAGCCTATGTCAGGCGTAGCATATTCAATAAGTTCAAGAGCGTTGGTATTTGCTTTGGAAGCCACAAAAGCCCAAATCTCATTCTCTATTTTTCCCTAAAACCCATTTCAAAAATTCCTCAACAGCATTAATGGCATTAGTTAAACGGTCAGCCCCAGTACCTGAGACTATTCGGTAGGGCACCCCTGATTGGTTGCAATAACGCACATAAATGTCATAGATACGGTTGCGCTCTTCAATGTTGGGTGCTTCGCGCAAAGGGTCGTATTCCCAGGTAGTATCGTTATTGGCGAGGAGGTAGAGGTCGTAATGTTGGTAGTTGTGGAGCTGGGTAATTTCGGGGGCAATTGAGCCATATTTGTATTCGCTCCAAATTATTATCACCATCAGATTGGTGTCGCAAAAAAGCAACCTGTTGGCACTTTGAAGGGCGTTGTTTTCAAGTTGTATTTGCCCTTGAGCTATGGCTGTTAGGTCATCCTGGGTATAAGGTCTATCTAATTGTTCTAGGTATTCGCGCGCGTATTCCCGAACAAAGACAGTTTTGTAATGAGTTGCTAGTTGTTCCGATAGAGTTGATTTACCGGTTGACTCAGGACCTACAATCGCTATTTTAAGTGTGCTTTTCGTTTCCTGATCCATTGATTTGCTTTGTACGTTAAATACGCCGAACCGGTTCCTACAATGGCCCCGGTGAGTACATCGGTGGGGTAGTGAACTCCTAATGCCATACGAGAGTAACCTACTGCCGCAGCCCATGAAAATGCAGCCACACCCACATACCATTTTGGGTACATGAAGAATACCGATGTTGCAGTGCAAAATGAAAACGAAGTATGCCCCGAAGGGAAAGAAGGGTCGGGTTCATGGCTTTGCGGGTCCAGGAAATTGTAGGTGTCATAGGGGCGGGTGCGGTTTACTGCATACTTAATGCTGAACGTCGCGAGGAAATTCACACCCAGTCCGGCAACCGTCTGCCAACCGCCATCCACTAATTTTTTGTCGTGCTTCATGTAGCCCAATGTCAATTCTGTAATCGGCATAATGGCAGCGATGGGGTAAACGGAATTAGACAATCCTTTGTAGGTACCATCCAACGATTTTATTCGCCCGGTATTGATGCTTTGTAAAGTGTTGATGTCGAAGTTTTGTGCCAGCACATTTGTCGACCAACAACAAAAAACAAACACTATAAAAGTGCTTCTGAAGTTTTTGAAGATTCCTGAAGGATTTTTTTCCATTTGTAGTAGCCGAAAAGCGCAACTATGAACAAAAATAGTGTTAACAGGGCTGTCAGGGGTAATTTTTTATAAAATAGCAGCGGAATGGCGAATGCGTTGGATAAGTTAAGTGTGAGCCAGTTCTCAATTTTGCGTTTTGCAAGCTGCCACATACCCGCCCATGCGGTTGCTGATACCCATGCATCCCAACCCGGAACGGTTGAATTGGTAAATTTAGCCAAACAGAAATACAATACAATAAATGCACCTGCAGTAATGCCAAGTGTAGTCATCCAGTCTTTGCGATTGCACTCAGAAACCTGTGGTATTACTTTTTGTACTCCGTAACTCCATATCCAAAGCCCATAAATGCTCATTGCGAGGTAGTAAATATTGAGGATGCTTTCAGCGTACAGCCCTGTTTTTGCCATCAGCCAACAGTAAATGGCAGTGCTTATACCTCCCGCAACATACAGCACCCGCACATTCATCATCGCCAGTACAACTTCAAGTGCACCCAGCACGGCCGCAATCCATTCCCATGCGGTTGTCTCTTTTATCTGAGACATCGTAAGTTCAAACCATTGACTAAGGAACGATGAATAAATAAAGTATAACATCTTACTTGTTCTTTCCCATTTTTGCTTTGTTGAAAAAGTCTTTATTCCGAATACTTTCGGAAGGCAGATCGCCTTGCAAAAAAGACAAATAACTGCATAATTTGATACACTTTATTGATTCAACGTTCCTAAGCTGCATGTTGCAAATGTAGTAGATAAGATTACAATTCTGATTTCGGGTGTAACCGAACTTTTTTGACTCACAGTATTGAATCAAGTAAAATCTGAAGCGTGGTTTGCGAAGTTTATTTCCTTCTGAGTTTTACCTCATACATATACGCTCCTGAAAGCGCACCGAGACCACCCACTAGTCCGCCTATGAGGGCAGTAACCGCAAGCAAAGCACGGTAGTCCTGCACGAACAACACCTTTGCAACCATTCCACTTAACACGTGGTTGTTAGGTATGTCTTTCATAAGTGCAGCGATGAGCCAATAAATGGCTACTCCGGTAAAGGCACCCCAAAACGCTACGCGTGGGGGCATATTAAGTACGTAAGAGATAATGAATGGAATAATTGCAATAGAATACCATGGCAAAATGAACGATGCCAAAGCAGGCAAAACACCACAAGCAAGTATATAAAGCAGTTTTTTCATTCTTCTATTTGTGCATGTTCCATTGATATTTTACCTGATTTGCCGGAGGCGCACCAGAATAAAAATTGAGTTTATAATAATTGCCCTCAGCCCATTTAGGAATAAAGTTGGCGAAATACCTGCTGCCCGGGTTACCCGATTGTCCGCCCGGATAAACACCAAACGCGGATACTTCTTTGCCCATCTCCACAACCATTCTCCACGAAGGTCCATGACCGCCTTTCATTGCATTGGGGGTATTGCCCCATCCTCCAGTTTCAAGCCCTGTAATGCTGAATGCTTTTTGGCGGGTAAGGTGCGTAATAGAAGTGTTTTTAAGTTTATACCACGCCGCATTTTCTTTGCCGATGCGTTTGATACTATCGGTCATGGCGTTGAAACTTAAACCAACGTGAGATTTAAAATTGTCGAATTCTTTCAATTTTAGAGTTCCGCTTTGGTACTGTTCCATCAATTGCAACGTGCGTTCAGGTAAAGGGTAAAGATTGCCCGGCAGCCCTTGGAACTCATTCCAGATGCGATGGTAAAGGTCATACCACCAAATTTGAAACATCGAAGCTTCAACGCTGTTTGCATCAAGATTGCAATTCCATTTTTTGAATTGTTGCACGGTTGCTTGTTGTTCTGCCGAAAGGTTAGAATCGACTTGACCAAGCATAATTGGTAAAGCCCTTTCTGCTAGCAACGAATGATTGTCGTTTTGCAGTGCGAACATATCATTGATTGTCGCTTTATTGAGTCCTGAAAGTACTTGGTTGATTCTCCAGGCCCTAAATTCAACAAAGCCACCATTGTACCAATAAGGGTAGGTGCTATCCGTTACACATTCGTTGGCGGATGCGAGATACCCCTGAGCTGGATTTACAACTCTTGGGTTTTCACGGGTTGGAATCTCATCGCCCCAAAGAGCACTGCTTTTTGAGCCATCCATTATATACTTACCCTGACCTTGCCATTTGTTAATGAACTGCCCTTGTCCGTGGAGTGCAATAGTGCCGGAATGATCGGCAAAAATCATATTCTGTGCAGGGCAAAAAAAGTGTTGAATGCCGTCGTAAAACGTTTCATAATTCGTTGCCCTGTTCATGAGGTACACAGCGAGTAATTCATTGGATGGGCGGTGTGCCATCCAGCACATTGCTAAAGGCTTATCCAGTCCTCCGTCGGCGGGGTGGTGCCCATCAAAAGTGATTGGCCCATGAACAGTATATTTTACAGTATCAATAACTGGCGCCTTGCCGCGTACTTTTATTTCTTCGTATCTGATTGTGTATTTTTTTGACGCACCGTCAAGCATATAGCTTTCAGCGTCATCAGGGTTTTGCTTGATGAGAAAATAGTCTTTTACGTCGCGGTAGTTATTGGTGAAACCCCATGAAACAGAGTCGTTAAAACCGATAATAACACCTGGTGCGCCTGGTAATGAAACTCCATAAACGTTCAACCCGGGGCAACGAAGTTGAACTTCATACCACAAAGAAGGCAAGTTAAGCCCTAGATGAGGATCGTTGCACAAAATGGGGTTGCCAGAATACGTACGTTGCCCGCCTACAACCCAGTTATTACTGCCCACTCCTTCTTCCTTCAGTTCTTTAAAGTCTTTGCGGGTAAACTTAGGAAAGACTGTATCAGCAGGAATTGGTGGCGCTTTTAGTGACGCAGGCTGAAAGGCTGTACCCTTAGGTATAACTGATGCCGAGCCTGGTATTTTTTCGGGGAATAATAGTTCAAACACATCCTGTGCAAGATGTTCGCGCAGGTAGGTCAAAGGAATATCGTCAACGCTACCCGTCAAGTCATCTGCCATTAACTTCAACATCAAGGCACTTTTCAGATTCGTCCATGGTTCAGGTTCAAATCCTATGAGTTTGTATTCGAGTGGGTAATTAGTATATGAAAGCTGGTTGATGTAAGCATTAATTCCCGCTGTGTATGCGTCGAGCATTTCTTTAGTTCTCGGGTCAGACTCCATTTGTTTCAAGGAGTTTTCAGCCCCGAAAACCATTCCCTTTCTTCGTTGTTTTACATCAAATTCAATGCCTTTAGCGCCAATTACTTCGCTTACACGACCCGATGCCGCCCGTGCCTGCATTTCCATTTGAAACAGCCTGAAAGAAGCATGTAAATACCCCTGAACGTAGTACAAATCGTAATTGTTGGTGGTGGTGACGTGCGGTACCAATCGGTCATCAAACCAAACTTGCGCACCATCTTTGAGCCCCGGCACTTTAATGTCCTGATTGAAGCTTTTGTCTGCGGGTTCAGCATTCGCCCAAAAGCCCCTTGCAGGGTCAAGGAATTTACCAAATGCAGGAACCGATGTAAATGAGTGGTCGAGCAGGAAAACAAACGTTCCTGTAAGTACAGTAAGCACTAACCCCTTGTAGACCCTCATGTTTTAAAAATGGCTAAAGAATTGAATAAAAGGTAAATATGAAGCGAGCTTCTTTCAAATGCCTGTTTATTGACTTCAAAGTTAACCTAAAAAAACCATCAACAAAAAGAGAATTTCTAAAAATCATTTTAGTTATATTTGCTCGTTAAATATCTCAAAGTGAACTTGAAGAAGCTACCTAAATACCTTTCGACCCTAGCCCTTGCTACGGCATTTTTGCTCGGAAATAATGCTGACTTGCACGCAAAAAAACACGAAGATTACCAAAATAGAAAGAAAAGCAGGTGGGAAGCCGGCGTAATTGCCGGTATGTCTATTGCAGACTTTCACGGAGTAGCCGGTATTTTTGATGCTTCTCAAAATTATTTAAGAGACACAACAATCGCCTCGCAGTCTGTGATGAGTTCACCGGGTTTTGGTAGCTACTTAGCCTGGAGTGCACCAATAATGCGAATGGGCAGGCGTTCAACACTGTCTTTGTCAGTAGGTGCAGGGTACTATACAAATACTTGGAAAATAGTTCCAATGACGTATTTCGAAGATGGTACATCTTTTGATCAGACAAAATTCTTTGCAAATCCAATAGGTGGCGGTATTACTACTAAGTATATTTTCCCAATTGGTATTGATTTTAAGAAAAATACCGATGCTAAATGTTACAGGAATACACCTGTAGGCTGGACAGTTGGTGTGGGGGCTACCATGCAATATACTACTACGGTTTACGGTTCTACATTTTCAGCGTCAGGTATCAATTCAATTAGCGACTGGGGGCTTACCGGGACATATTTTTCCTTCATGCCTTATTTGAAAACCGAGTTGTCCTTTTTTGCGGGTGTATGCTTTAAAGTAAATGCGAGACTATCATACGGCTCTGCTGTTTTGTTCCAGTCAACTTCTCATTATGCTTCAAATGGTGCCGATGCCATTGGTAGCTACACTTTGTCGGAAACAGCGAATGCTAGCATAGGTATTTCTGTTTTACCAATTTCTTATAAATGGAGTAATGTTGATCCTTGGTTTGACGAATACGAAACACAGACTATTTACAAGTAAAATCTGGATAAAATATTCGGCCGGTCGTTCAAAAAATGACCGGCTTTTTTGTGCCCGAAAATCACCCCATTCGATTTTTTTATTTTAGTACTTTTACAGCATTATGAAACTGAAGTTCATTCCGGCCTGCCTGTTGATGGCGGCGTCAGCTTTTGCTCAGGATAAAATGACTCCTGAAATGTTGTGGAGCCTCAAAAGGGTATCGGCAGAAGGTGTAAGTAAAGATGGCAAATACCTCTATTTCGCTTCAAAATCAACCGATTGGAAGACAGAAAAGAGCACTGTACATCGCTTTAAACTGGCACTCGAAGATGGTAGCCAAAAAGAATGGACGACAGAATCGGGTAAAACCGTGTGCAACCGTTATGGTGATACTTGGTATGCATTTTACGATAACTTCCTGTATAAAAGCACCAACGAAGGTATTTCGTGGACCGAAATCTATAGCGGTCTCCAGAATGCTGATAATGTGTGGGTGTCACCGAATGGTAAGTACGTAGCATTTTCAAAGGAAGTGTTGCTCAAGCCAACAATGGGTACTGATATTTACCCTGATTTGCCGAATAACACAGCTCAGGTTTATACCGACCTGAATTACCGCCACTGGGATACGTGGGAGGATGGCAAGTATTCGCACATCTTCGTTGCTTCTATCGAAGACGGAAAGGTGAAAGATATTATGGAAGACGAACCGTACGACTGTCCTCAGAAGCCATTTGGCGGAGCAGAGGACTTGGTATGGTCGCCTGATAGCAAAGGGGTTGTTTATGTGTGCAAGAAAAAAGCAGGCAAAGAATACGCCGTTAGCACAAACACTGATTTGTATTTCTATGATGTGGAAACATCGGCCACCGAAGATTTGACTAAAGGCATGATGGGCTATGATATGGCTCCTGCTTTCAGCAAAGATGGTCGCAGGCTTGCATGGTTGAGTATGGCCCATGATGGTTATGAGGCTGACAAAAACGACATCAAAGTGATGAACTTTGAACGTGACAGAAAAAGCAAGGATGGCAGGGAAGTAATCAACCTCACAGGTAAATGGAATGGTACAGCGAACAGTTTTATTTGGGCGGGTGCTGAGTCGAAAATCTATTTCAATGCACCACTTGAGGGAACTGAGCAATTGTTTGAGGTAAATGTACCTTCTCATGAAAGCGATAGGAACGAGGTAAACAATATCACCAAGGGTAAGTGGGATGTGAATGGCATTGTAGGTATGGCAGGCAATCAGATTATTATCACCCGTTGCGATATGAACCATGCTACAGAAATTTATGCTGTTAAGCCTACCTACGGCGACATGGAGCAATTGACGCATGAAAATGATAGAATTTACAAGTCTATCTCACAGAGCAAAACCGAGTTGAGGCGCGTAAATACAGTTGATAATGCTTCAATGGGTGTTTGGGTGATTTATCCGCCTGATTTCGACCCGACTAAAAAATACCCGACATTATTGTATTGCCAGGGTGGGCCACAATCTGCTTTGTCTCAATTCTACAGCTTCCGTTGGAATTTTCAGTTGATGGCGGCGCAAGGTTACATTGTTGTTGCTCCAAACCGTCGGGGTATGCCGGGCTGGGGTGTTAAATGGAACGAAGAAATTAGTAAAGACTGGGGTGGGCTACCAATGCAAGATTACCTTTCAGCAATTGATGATATTTCGAAAGAAAGTTACGTAGATAAAAGCCGTTTGGGTTGTATTGGCGCCAGCTATGGTGGTTACAGCGTTTATATGCTGGCAGGAATGCATAACAACAGGTTCAAAACCTTTATTGCGCACGATGGTTTATTTGACCTGAAAAGCTGGTATGGAACTACTGAAGAATTGTGGTTTGCAAACTGGGACATTGAAGGACCTTATTGGAAAAATCCTACTCCTTCCAGCTACGAAAAATTCAATCCGAGCAACTTTGTCAACAAATGGAATACACCAATCATGATTGTTCAGGGTGGTACGGATTTCAGGGTGCCAATTGAGCAAGGTTTGGAAGCGTTTCAGGCTGCGAGGTTGAGGAACATAAAAGCTAAATTGTTGTATTTGCCAAATGAAAACCATTGGGTGATTCATCCACAAAACAGCATCACATGGCAGCGTGAGTTCTTCAAGTGGTTAGATGAAACCCTTAAATAGGACGCATGAGTGAGTTGGTAAGTACCTGGCAAATTCATGACCGCATCAACCGGTACCTTCTGGAATCGATTGATGAAGCACATCTTGATTTTGTAGCAGCATCGAAGGGTAGAAATGTACGTGAGCAGTTTGTGCATATACACAATGTAAGGCTTATGTGGCTTAAAGCCGCTGCACCTGAACTACTCGAGGGGCAAGTGAAAATTGAAAAAGAAGATGTTACGGACAAAGCACTACTCACTCAACGCCTTAGCGATAGCGGTGCAGCAATCGCAAAACTTTTGGAGAAAGGCATAGCGGAAGGCAAAATCAAAAATTTCAAGCCGCATGTAACTGGCTTTTTGGGGTATATCATTTCACATGAAAGTCACCACAGAGGGCAGATCATGATTATTATGAAGGAAAATAAGTTTCCGGTAGATAAGAAAATCGGTTTTGGCATTTGGGAATGGGGCTCACGATAGTTGTATTTTCAATCATCCCGATAATTTGATTTAAATCAAATGTATTTGAGGCAAAGCATCGTTGTTTTGCCTCAAATTATTTATGGTATGATAATCTCGGTTTTATGTTTTATTGGTCGGTTGTTATTGACATTTTTTCTTGCTGATTTAGTCTCGGGTTTGGTGCACTGGTGGGAAGATAGTTTTGGAGAACCCGATTCGCCTATTATTGGTAAGTGGATTGTGCAACCCAACATTCAGCACCATGTAGCTCCGGCTGAGTTCTTGAAGAAAAACTGGTGGCAAAGTTCCTGGGATTTGTTCCTGGCAGGTGTCATTATTTGTGTTGTAGCTTACTACACCGGGCATTTTGGTTGGGAGGTAGTTTTGTTTTCGGTGTTAAGTGCCAACGCCAATCAACTACATAAGTACGGACACATGGCTGAACATAAGGTGCCTTGGTTTGTGCGTATTTTCATCAAAGCCAAAGTATTTCAGGATGCGCGCCATCACGGGCGGCACCACTCTGGGCAAAAGAACACAGCCTATTGTGTAATAACCCCCTACCTCAATCCGGTGCTCGATAAAATTGGTTTTTGGCGCGGACTCGAGAAAGTGTTCAGGCCATGGTTGTCGAGCAGGGTGGTGTATTAGTGTAATTGTGGAAATATTTAACGTATTTTCCTTGCTGATTTAGATGCACCTTTCTCAAAATTCTTCATATTTGTAGCATGATACAACTCGATAAGCCATTGTTAGATAATCTTGAACTGCTTGCGCGCCAGGTGGTTGAAGGCTTTATTATTGGTTTGCACAAAAGCCCGTTTCATGGGTTTTCGGTTGAGTTTGCCGAACATAGGTTGTACAATCAGGGCGATAGTCTGAAACACATTGACTGGCGGGTGCTGGGGAGAACCGAAAAATTATTCGTTAAGAAGTTTGAAGAGGAAACGAATTTGCGCTGTTGTCTGGTTGTAGATACATCAAGCAGTATGCAGTTCCCCGATAGTGCAGAGAGAATTAGTAAACAGCAATTTGCATGTGTAGCAGCGGCGGCAGTGATTCAACTGCTGAAACGCCAGCTCGATGCAGGGGCTTTGGTGACTTTTGATGCGCAAATCAATACTTTTTCTCCATGCAGATCGGCGCATAGCCACTACAGAATGCTCACCAACGAATTGCAAAAGCTGGTGGAATACAAAGCTGAGTTGAAACCTACCAACGCATCGGCGAGCCTGCATCTGGTGGCAGAGCAAATGCACCAAAGGTCGTTAGTAATCATTTTTAGCGACATGATTGACAATACCGCTGACCTTGATGAATTGTTTTCGGCACTGCAACACTTGAAATACAACAAGCACGAGGTAATACTTTTCCACATTATGGATAAGGTATTGGAGATGGAACTGGAGTTTGAGAACCGACCTTATGAATTTGTGGATATGGAATCGGGCGAACGGGTGAAATTACAACCGCACCAGATTAAAGATGTGTATGCGGGGAAAATGAAAGAGTTTCATCAGGAAGTGGAAAATCGCTGCCATAGGTATAAAATTGACAGGGTAGTGGTTGATTTAACCGAGCCGATAGATAAAGTTTTGCACGCCTTTCTCATGAAGAGAAATAAGTTGATGTAAATTCAGGAATATTTATTTACCTTTGCAGCCCTTTTTAACGCGAAGGCGGCGAAGCAAATGAAATTGCAGGTATTTCCTGGGTTTTGTATTGCTGTTTTTGTGTAAAAAGGAACCATTGTCACAGCAATGAAGCACAACAGGGAATTTGAGATAGCGTGGCAGGGCTTGAAACCCGGACCCACCATTTGTGTTTACGAACTGGGAGACCAGTTTATGGAACAACACGGTGCTGGTGAAGGGATGAAAGACTGGGCGGTGAAGGTGACCATGACTTTCGATAAACATGAAGACTTCTTTTTGCTGAAGTTTGATATCGATGGAAAAGTTACGGTTGCGTGCGACAGGTGTGGCGATGATTTTGATCTTAAATTATGGGATGAGTTCAGCTTATTAGTTAAGCTAATAGGCGACACTGAACCAAACATTGAAGAGGAAGACGATGTTATTTTTGTTCATAAGCATGAAACTGTGCTAGATGTAAGTGAGTGGCTTTATGAATATATAATGTTGAGTTTACCAATCCGTAAGATGCACCCTGAGACGCCCGAAGGCGAATCGAGTTGCAACCCGGTAGCCCTGAAATTGTTGAGCCAAATGGCTGACAACGGAGATGCCGCAAGGAGCACACTTTGGAAAGGGCTTGATAAGTTGAAAAATTAATGCTGAAAAGCATATAAATATTAAGGAATAAATTTATAAATAAAGTAAAATGCCAAATCCTAAAAGAAGACACTCACAGCAAAGGGGTGCAAAACGCAGAACTCACTATAAAGCAGTTGCTGATACTTGGAGTATCGATAAAACAACTGGAGAAAGCCATTTGCGTCACCGCGCACACTGGAGCGAAGGCAAATTATTCTACAAAGGAAGACTTGTAATTGACGCTCCGGCTCCAATAGCACCTGCTGCAACAACTGAAGGTTCAGGCGAAGCTGAATAAACCAAACTGAGCAGCTTATGAAATTAGGGCTCGACATAATGGGTGGCGATTTCGCCCCCGAAGAAGCTATAAAGGGCGTCAAAGCATTCTTTGATTCCTCTACTGACCGTTCCATTCACTTGATTTTGATAGGTGAAGAAACGGCAGCGGCTCCTTTCATGCACATGGTGGCTGACTATAAAGACAGGTACACCTTTGTTCATGCCCCTGAAATCATCGAAATGCATGAGCACCCGACAAAGGCGCTCAAAGAAAAACCAAATTCCAGTATCAGTATTGGTTTTGGATTGCTCATGAAGGGAATGGCAGACGCCTTTATTAGTGCCGGTAACACCGGTGCAATGTTGGTGGGAACCATGTACACAGTAAAACCCGTTGACGGGGTTATGAGGCCTTCAATTGCTTCTCCAATCCCTCGTGTTGATGGTAAATACAACTTGCTGCTTGACGTGGGTATCAATGCTGATTGCAAACCGGAAAATTTGGTTCAGTTTGCACAGTTAGGTACGCTTTACAGCAAGCACGTTATGGGGACTGAAAACCCCAGGGTTGGTTTGCTGAATATAGGTGAAGAAGAGGGTAAAGGAAATGTGCTTGCACAAAACACCTATCCTCTGTTGAAGGAGCATCCGGGTATTAATTTCGTTGGTAATGTTGAAGGAAGAGACATTTTCCTTGATAAAGCTGATGTTATTGTATGCGAAGGTTTTGTAGGAAATGTGACAATGAAAATGGCAGAATCAATTTATGACATTTTTGTTGGGCAGAAAGGATTTAAAGATCCGTTCCTCGACGACTTTAACTTTGAAAGCTACGGTGGAACACCGGTATTGGGCGTAAACAGTCCTGTATTGATTGGTCATGGAATTTCAAAGCAGGAAGCTTTTAAAAACATCCTCGAACTCGCCCGCAAGCAAGTAAGCTCAAACCTTTGTGGTTTGTTCAAAGAAAACTTCAAGAAAGCCGACAACGCTTAATTAGAAAATATTTTTTACAATATAGCCCCGCTTTTGCGGGGCTATATTGTTTTTATGGAATTATTCGTTCTCTTTGTGTAATGGCGTTTAGAAAATATACCCGAATTGTTTTCTTTGTTTCCCTTTGGCAAAGTAGTATAGGACATTTCACTGCTTTTGCTCAACAACAAAGCATTCATATTCAATACAAATACCAATCTCTTGAAGGCAAGAAAGCTAGAGTTATTGATTCATTTTGTCTAAATAACGATACGCTTATATTTCATGATTTGCAATTGAAACGCGGCGAATTCACAAAGATTAAAATTCGAAAGCAATCTTTCGATTCTATTGTGTGGTGGTCTAAAAGGTATCCGGACTCGAGCATTTTCGTAGAAAATAAATGTGCAATAAGTAACGAAGTTCATCGAATGAGATTTCAACTGACGGGGCACAATGTTTCTTTAGAAATGAAAAATACTTTGACACCGAATGCCTATGTGGTGCTAAAAGTCGTTCAACAATACATGCCCAAAAGTACAGTCGTTAGTTACGATAAGACTTACGTTTATGACGCATGGGATTGTGATATGTTGTTAGAGAGTAAAGCAATCTCTGAAAAAATGGCTAGACAGCTCATTGATACTTTGTGTTCTATTTGGGTAGAAGAAAATAAAAATAAGCCAGCTGTAGATAAAGCAAAAAGTCAACGATTATCGGAAGACCCGGTTTCAGGGGCGTTGTTTGTTGAATCGACCCATAAATTAGCTTTTGAGGATGTAGACAGCAACCAACAGCAAAAAAAGCTCAATAGCTGCAATTTTCCTTTGCTTCCACTCGCAGATACGACTTTTATCTTCGATTCTACTGGGGTTTTATCAAAGAATGTTGTAGTGGCTAAGGCTGGCAAGGTTTTTGTTTTTGGGGCTAGAAAATCTCTTTATAATTCCAGGCGCAACATAGTATTGCGTGCATTTCAGCTCAATGAAAATAATGTCACTGTTTCATTCAGTATTCCTAACCATAAATTTGCCTATTACGGAGCTGAATTCAATATAAAAGGAAAGATGCTTGAGTTCATTCGTGATGGTTATACTTCAAATAGGTTTGAATTAAGTTGCCGTGATGGCGACCCATTTTATCATAGGTAGGTAATGAATATTAACGAAGCTCCGTTTTGATAATTTTTTCCATAAAAATTGTCAATTTTTCATTTCGAATCACTTTTTCCATTATTTTTGACATGTCGATTTAAGCTACTGCAATTAGAAATTGCGGGATGCCAAGAAAATAAGTCAAGAATATTAGAAAGTGAAAAAACAGTTACATACCAATGAATTTGAAAAGGGCAGGGGGGCGCAGATAAACCCGGCTAATTCGTTTTTGAAGAATAGGTATGTGCAGGAGGAAGCTTTTGCAATTGACGATTATTCAATCGATTCTACGCAAACTCAATACTTCTACGAGAACAGCAAGACTATTGCCAATAAAGTAATAAATCCTGATGTGGGTATGGAATATTCCGCCAATCCATATCAGGGGTGCGAGCATGGGTGTATTTACTGTTATGCGCGTAATTCGCATGAATACTGGGGCTACAGTGCCGGGAAAGATTTTGAAAGTAAGATTATCGTAAAGAAGAATGCGCCTGCGTTGCTCAAAAAGCTGTTCGAAAGTAAAACATGGGTGCCATCGGTGCTTTCAATTTCCGGCAATACCGATTGTTACCAGCCGGTGGAGCGGAGAATGAAATTGACAAGAGCAATGTTGGAAGTGTGCCTTGAGTACCGAAACCCAGTGGGGCTGCTTACAAAAAATGCGTTGGTACTCAGGGATCTTGATATTCTGACTGAAATGGCGAAGCTTAACCTTGTAAGGGTACACACATCTATCACTTCGCTTGATGAAGATTTAAGACTTCAGCTAGAGCCCAGAACAACAACTTATAAATCTAGACTCAATATTTTAGAGCAATGCTCTAAGGCGGGCATACCTACAGGCATTATGAATGCCCCTATTATACCCGGTTTAAACGACCACCACATGCCCGATGTGATTAAAGCTGCCGCTGACCATGGTGCAAAGTGGGCAGGGTATACAGTCGTGCGACTGAACGGCGCGATAGGTGAAATTTTTAAAAACTGGCTTGATTTTACTTTCCCTGACAGGGCGCAAAAGGTGTGGAATATGATTGCTGATTGCCACGGTGGGCAGGTGAGCGACTCCAGAATTGGCAATCGAATATCAGGTGAGGGCAAATTTGCAGAACTGATAAAGAATCAATTTGAGCTATTGTGCAGAAAATATGGTTTGAATCAGGAAGGCAAGCATTTAAATAAGTCGTTATTCAGACGGTCACCCGGTTGTCAAATGACGCTATTTAGCTAATAAAAGTAGAATGTGTAGCAATATTTGAGGTAAAACCTCGTTCTGAGCTATGAATTAGTCAGGAAAGCAGGCATTTTAAAAACTTAAATATTAACAATCGGATTTTTTAGTTTGTTAAACTGCATTCATTGATTAATTTTGCGGTTTGAACGCAAACTGTAGTTTGTAGAAAAATATTATTAAAATTTCGCAGATGAAGAAATTATTTTACGTTTCCAATTTCGTTGCCTTAATCCTTATCCTTTGCTCGGGAGTATCCAGGGCACAAGGACCGAGCATCACCATGAACCCATCAAACGATACAGTATGTGCTGGTCGTACAGCGAGGTTTGTTGTTGCGTCCGATCGTTCTGCTGCTTCTTACATGTGGGAAGTTTCGACCAACTCGGGCTCAACGTGGGATACACTTTCAGGAGTTTCAACTGATACATTGTATGTATCGGGTGTTACAACTTCTATGAGTGGTTATCAATATCGTGCTTTCGCTATTGATACGTTCTATTCAAGCCCTTCAACTGCGGCTATTCTTGACGTAATTACTGCACCAAGTGCAGGTTCTTTAAGCGGAGCAAGTAGTGTTTGCGTTGGCGATAGCGTTTCTCTTTCTTCAACTGTTTCAGGTGGAGTATGGACTAGCTCAACGGCATCGGTAGCAACAGTATCTTCAACAGGTTATGTTTACGGTGTTGCTGGTGGTGCTGATACTATTTACTACACAGTTACAAATACGTGTGGTGCTACATCTGCAGTGCATTATGTTGCTGTAAATGCTGTTTCTGCCGGAACATTATCTGGTTCAACAAACATTTGTGTTGGTTATACTCAATCACTTTCATCTACAGTTTCTGGTGGTACGTGGTTCACTGCTGATACTGCTGTTTCTGTTACTACTACAGGTAGCGTTACTGGTATGTATGCTGGTATTGCTGTTGTAAAATATGCTGTTTCTAGTAGTTGCGGGCATGATACGGCTTCAATTTCAATGACAGTAGGTGTTCCTTCAGTTTCGGGTATCACAGGTGCAACACACGTTTGTGTTGGTGACTCTGTTGCTCTTTCTGATTCAGGAACTGGTACTTGGGCTACAAGCAATGCATCAGTTGCTACTATTTCAGCAGCTGGTATGCTTCACGGTGTTAGTGCTGGTATTGTAAACGTACACTTTACAGTTGCTACAGCTTGCGGTATGACAACCGTTTCAACTGTCGATACAGTTGTTTCTTACTCTGTTAACCCAATCCTTTCTAGTGTTTCTAACATTTGTGTTGGCGACTCTGCAATGGTTTACGATTCAACTAGCGGTGGTACATGGACTGTATCTGATACTACTGTTGCATCTGTTAGCGCATCAGGTTTAGTAAGAGGTATTGCTCGAGGTTCATTTATGGTAACTTACACGGCTACTACTCCTTGTGGTGCTGTTAGCGTTTCTTATCCAATGACAGTTGGTGCTATTCCGACTGGTACTATCACGCTTTCTGTTCCTTACGTTTGTAATGGTAATGCATTGACTGCTACTGAAACACTTTCTGCAGGTATGTGGAGTTTGTCTGATACAATGTTGGCTTCAATTGACAGCACTGGTGCTATATCTACTACAGCCGGTTCAGTTGGCGGTATTGATACAGTTTTTTATACTGTTACAAATGCTTGCGGTACTGCAAGTACATGGGTTACTTTCCAGGTTGACACTACAGTAGTTGCTCACCCAATTACTGGTCCTAACACAGTTTGTATCGGTGGTTCAATTACTATGTCAAACGTAAACCCTAGCAGCAGGGGCCATTGGAACGTTGCTGTTGGTAATGCTTCAATCTCTGGAACTGGTTCTTTGACAGGTGTTTCTTACGGCGTTGATACTGTTTTCTACACTTATACTAACGCTTGTAATTCTGTATCTTCTACGCCAAAAGTTGTAAGAATTGATACTGGTCTTACTGCTGGTACTATTTCTACTTCTACTCACACACTTTGCGTTGGTTCTTGGACCCGTTTCTCATCAACTCATCCGGGTGGTATGTGGTTCAGCAGCGATTTCGCCGTTGCAACTCCTGATACTGCTGGTTTCTTAACAGCACGTGGTCAAGGTACTGCAATCGTTTCTTATGTATTCTTTGATGCTTGTGGTGCATTCGTAGCTACAGATACTCTTCACGTTCAAAGCCCTGCTCTTCCAATTGGTGGTAGCGATAGCGTTGGCGTAGGTGCTACTGAAACAATCACTGATTTAGTAGCTGGTGGTTCTTGGTCATCAACTGCATCTTCAATCTTCACGGTTGACTCAGCTACAGGTCTTGTAACTGGTGTTTCTGCTGGTTCAGGTTTGGTTACTTACACTGTAACTAACATCTGCGGTACTACTCACGCAACAAAAACTATTTATGTAGGTGTACCTCCAACACCAAATGCAATCACAGGTCCTGATACAGTTTGCCCTGGTGATACAGTTCATTTCGCAAATACATTTGCTGGTGGCTACTGGGGTATGTCAAATAACAGCGCTCGAATTGCCTTAGACGGTAGCGCAATTGGTGATTCAGCTTACCACCACGACACAGTTATGTATTCTTACCATAATGCATTCGGTACAAGCACAGTTTACAAAGATGTTTATGTAAATGGTGTTCCAAGAATCACATATATTGATACTCCTTCTCACATGAGTGTAGGTTTGTCATATCGTATCGTTGCACGTCCTGCAGGTGGTACATGGGTAAGCGGTGATGTTACTAAAGTTTCGTTCATCAGCGGAAACATGTTTGTAATCTTAAGGGCTGGTGATGTTCCTTTGGTTTACACAGTTTCAAATGCTTGCGGAACTTCAGTTGATACTTTCTGGGTAAGAACGGGTTCTGCTTCTGGTATCGAGAATGTAAATTCAAACGAGTCATTCCTCAACGTTTATCCTAACCCTAACAATGGTAATTTCAGTGTTAATCTGATTGCTCCATCAGAAGTAGACGTAAACATTGTTGTTACAAATGTTTTAGGTCAAAAAGTAAAAGAAGCTACAGTTAAATCAAATACTATCAACGAGTTCATTTTGAATCAACCGGCTGGTATGTATCAATTGGAAGCTACTACTAAATTTGGTAAATATTCTACTTCAATTTCAGTTACTGGTAAGTAATTAATTTGAAAGTTTATATCGAAGGAGGCTGTCTCAAAAGGGCAGCCTCTTTTCGTTTTTTGTTGATTCTATCAGGATATGAGATAAAATTCTAAGAAATAAAGTTGTCAAAACACTTTGCTAAATAAGAATTTTTGCGTATATTTATAGTATGCCAAAAGGGAAATTTAAAGCAGTTTTTAAGACATACAGCCAGTCGCAGGCTTTCCT
>CANGIY010000035.1 GCA_947454235.1 Chitinophagaceae bacterium | reverse complement strand
CTTACGCCCCTACACTTTCACATTAAAAATTTACCAATAAAAAAACACCCCCTTGTAAGGGGCGAATGGCATTTATCCTGTATCTCGCGTACATTATTTCACGCACCCCTATCCTGAAAATTCTGTAATTCTAAAATTTTGATTCAGACGACAAACATTTTTCAGCAAAACCACCCATCACCAATAAAAAATGAATAAATTTGTTTCATTATCTGTTTTTTATGCGGTACTTGTTGGCGATATTCTTGTGCTTATTTATTTGTGAAGAAGCATACTCCCAACGCGGAATCATTACAACAATTGCAGGAAATGGCGTAGCGAGAGACGGTGGAGACGGTGGAATTGCTACGAATGCTTCTCTTAACGGGCGAGGAGTTGTAGCTATTGACTCAACGGGTACCTATTATTTAACGGGTACAGGACTCCTTTACATTAGAAAAGTAAGCTTAGATGGAATAATCGACACATTTGCAGGAACTGGTTTGTTTGGGTTTGCTGGAGATGGAGGAACGGCAATAAATGCGAGGTTCAAGGATCCTAATTTTGTTACGCAAGATAAATATGGGAATAGTTATATTTCAGATGGGACGAACTACCGCATTCGTAAAGTAGATTATGCAACAAGTATAATTAATACTATAGCAGGAAATGGAGGAAGATATACGACAGCAGACGGTTTCCCTGCAACAAGTACAGGAATAGGTGCTACAAGTGGAATAGGTTTCGACACGAGCGGTAATATTTTTTTTTGCGGTCCGTTATATCTAAAGAAAGTTGATGCTACTACCAATATTGTAACTACAATTGCAGGAACTGGTATTACTTCAACTGTATCAGGTGATGGAGGACCAGCAACAAATGCAACTGGTGGTTTCATTTGGGTTTTAGTTGATAACAAAAACATTATATATACTTCAGACAATTTCAGAGTAATAAGAAAAATTGACCCTATAACAGGTATTATTTCAAGAGTTGCAGGCATTGATGATACAGTGACTACTTATGCAGATGGAATCCCTGCAACCGATGCTCATATACACCCCTCAAATTTAGCCAAAGATGACTTAGGTAATATTTACTTTTGCGACGCAATTCACCATCGGATACGAAAAATAGACACAAATGGTTATATCTATACAATTGCAGGTACTGGCATTGCAGGTTTTAGCGGAGATGGTGGAATGGCGGACACTGCAAAACTTAATAATCCGCAAACAATTGTATTAGACCAATGTGGAAATATTCTCTTTTCAGATGGTTATAATAACAGAATACGTAAAATAACTTACCCCTATTATCCAAGTGTTCGAATTGATAATGAACATTTAGATACAACTGAAGGTGGGGTAATTCATCTTTGTTCGAGTATTCCTATAACAGTAACTTCTATTTCAACACGGCAAGGGAGAAATCCTGTGTATAAGTGGTCTATAAATGGAGTTGTAACACGTTCCAGCAGCCCAATACTCACTTATACGCCGCACAATGGAGACTCGATTAATGTAACCTTGGTGAGTAGCATATATTGTGTTACAGATTCTATTGCCGTAAGTAATACAATACGAATTATTATTGATTCATTGCCCCCTGCAACAGTAACAGTCAATGGTCCACCTTCGGCATTAATTGGTGATACAGTTCATGTAACAGCTACTATTATCGGTGCACGCAGTGCGTACCTTTTAAAATGGTATAACAACGACACACTGTTTGCTACGACAACTTTACCCGAAACAAATTACATTAAGAGACTTACCATTGATAGTATTTCAGCTATTCTAACAAGCATTTCAAGAGGTTGCTATGATAGCTGTGGCTCACCAATAAAAACAGTGCTTTTGCATACAGCAAGTGTAGGATTTGTAGCTAATACATTTGAAATATCACTACAACCCAACCCCGGAGAAGATGAAGTGCAAATTTCAACAACAGAAAAATGGGAGCATATCAGTGCAAAAGACATTACAGGGCGGGTTATTATTTCAGAAACTAACACTGGGCTAAATACCTTAACAGTAGACATCTCTAAATGGTCTCAGGGAGTTTACTTTTTTGATGTAGATGGAGTTGTAATGCGTTTTATAAAAATGTAAGTGTAGGGGTGAATGGCATTTGCTCTAAACCCGCACACTGGCCGGCGAAGCGTATAATATGCGGTTACTTAATATGGTCGAATTCGGGTCAGGAGACCTCCCGAGGCGAAAAAAGCTCGGGACAGGCTGCCCTCCCGAGGTAAACTCGGGATCCGTTGACACGGGAGCGCTACGCTAACTCCCTGCGCCAGTGGTTCAAGTGGTTTCCAGAAATTGTCAACATTAAAAGCAACTCAAACAATAACCACTTCGGTTAAAACGCTGAATCCCCTAACTTTGTGGTATGAGTGGTAAGAAAATCATCATAGCCATTGACGGTTATTCGTCATGCGGAAAAAGCACAATTGCCAAACAATTGGCTGCTCGTTTGGGATACAATTATATTGATAGTGGTGCAATGTATCGTGCAATTACTTTGTTTTTCCTGCGCAACCGCATCAACTTCGAAAATGCCGAAGATGTTGCCAATGCACTCAACGACATCGAAATTTCTTTCCGCTATAACGAAGAAGCACAAGCTTCTGATATTATGCTGAACGACGAAGACGTATCAATACCTATCAGAGATATGCTGGTGAACGAAAACGTGAGTCAGGTCGCAGCAATTAAACAAGTTCGTGCCTTTGCGGTAGCACAACAGCAAGCTATAGGTAAAGGGAAAGGAATAGTTATGGATGGTCGTGATATTGGTTCTGTGGTTTTTCCTGAAGCAGAATTAAAAATATTTATGACTGCCGACCCGGCAGTGCGCGTAATGAGGCGTTTCAAAGAAATGTATGTTACCAACCCTCACATTACTATTGACGAGGTTAGACACAACCTTGAATTGAGAGATTACATTGACAGCACGCGTGAAGAAAGCCCGCTGCACAAAGCAAAAGATGCAATTGTACTTGACAATAGCTCAATGACCCGCGAAGAACAACTGGATAAAGTAATGCACTGGATAGCAGAAAGAACTGAAAAAGCGCCCGCTACTGCTTAGTTATCGGTGAGTTTCACTTCGGTTATCATGTATTCACGGTCATACTTCTGATGCACGGTTGCATACACACCAGCCTTTGCTAAAAACCTTTTGGTTGAGTTGCCCGAAATATCAATACTGTCGTACACAACATTGTTGTTGTAGATGTACATTTTATCCCACACCCAGGTAGAATCGTATTTCTCATGAATCATCTCTTCTTTTTTGTAGTACTCATACCCTAGTACTGCTTTATAGATACTCACCGAAAACGACTCGCCCGCTGTTACATCGTAAATAGTTGAGGTAGCATGGTGCCCGCCCGCATCTTTACCCACCAGGCAAATTTGCAAATTTTCATAGGTGTTACACTTCACTTTCAACATTTGAGCAGAAGCAGCCGAAGCACCGGCACAAAGCGTAAAAACTGAGAAAACAACGGCTTTAATATTCATACAAAAGATTTGATGCTAAAATACCAGTCAAATATATTTCAAATCTTAGAATTACAGACCAAAAACCAAGGTGAAGCGTATTTCTCTCGTCTTTACCAGCAGTAAATAGTCTATTTATTTAATACCTTTATCAAAATTTCATCAAGTGCGGAAAATCATTCAGGCAACCCTATTGTTATTGGCTACCCATTGCTCTTACGGGCAATCGGTAACGCCCTCACCAAGCAATAACATTTACACCATTAAACAACAATATTTAGAGCAGGTTCTCAATTCAAAAACCGACAAAGACGAAAAAGAAGGAGACGACAACCTGGACATCTTCAACAGGTGGTTTCATTTTATGGAACCGCGGTGTTACCCAACGGGCAATATGCCTTCCCCTTCGGTTTTGTTACAAGCTGCCAATGAGCCCAAAATAGCACACAGAACTAATACCGATACATCTGTTTGGCGTTCATTTGGCCCCCATGCCGTACCTGGCAACCACAATGGTATTGGCCGTGTAAACTGTATTGTATTCGACCCTATTGACACTGCTATTATGTATATAGGTACAGCTTGCGGCGGTGTTTGGATTTCACATAATGGTGGTTACACATGGGCATCTTCTACCGATCGTTTTCCTTCTTTAAGCATTGCGGATATTGCTGTAAATCCAAGGCACAACGATACTTTATATGCAGCAACCGGCGATGGCTACGGCTACGCCAATGGCAGCTTCGACATTTTCTGGGGCGGACTATATTCTGCGGGCGTTATGCGCAGCACAGATGGAGGCAGCACATGGGGCACAACAGGGCTCAGTTTTATGCAAAACCAACGCTTCATCGTTCAGAAACTATTAATTCACCCGCGAAAAACAAGTACTCTTATAGCAGCTACTACTTTTGGTATTTGCAGGTCGCAGGACGCTGGCAATACATGGGACACTGTGTACCATAACCACGTGTATTCAATGGCATTAAAACCGGGACAACCCGACACAATTTATGCTGTTGATACCGCCAATTTGCTTATCTCTTACGATGCCGGAGCAACATGGAACGTTCAGTGCGCCGGCGTGAATACAACTGGCGACAGATGTACAATTGCAGTTTCTCCAATATCTTCAAACAGTGTATGGCTGTTAAACGTAAATGACAATCTCATGCGCTCATACAATATGGGACGTAATTTTTACGCTACCTCTGCATCGCCTTCAAGCACCGCCAACTTTTATGGCTATTACGATAGGGTGCTCGCTGTTTCACCCGGCGACAGCAACACGGTTATTGCGAGCGGAATGAACATGGCTATTACCAACAATGCCGGAAACACATGGACTTCAATAAATGCAACAACTGATGTACATGTCGATAACCATGCTTTTGCCTTCAACCCATTGCGCCCTCAAACTGTATTTAGCGGTAATGACGGCGGCATAGCAGCATCATACGACGGTGGCAATTCCTGGCAAAATATGGCGGACGGCCTTACGATTTCGCAGATTTACAAATTGAGCGTTTCAGTGCAAAACCCAAACAGAATGCAGTGTGGTCTTCAGGATAATGGCACTTTTTATTGCGACAGCGTAAACTGGTGGCACACTACCGGCGGCGATGGTATGGACAATGCAATCAACCCGATTTCTGACTTCAATCAAATCAATTCGTGGCAGTATGGTCACTTTTATATTTCGTGGGATCAAGGTGCTTCTTTTGCTCCGGTTGCATTGTACCCCGATGTTGCAGGCAATGGTCCTTGGGTAACCCCGGTTGCCTGGGACCCTGCGAATAGCAGCAATGTGTATTTTGGTTTCAATATCATTTACAAAAGCGTTGATGCAGGTTCAACCGCCACTCCTTCATCATCGGCGGTGCAGTTTACCAATGGCGCACAACATATTTGTATCGCACCTTCTAAAACCGACATCGTTTTTGCTTGCGATTACAACAAAGTAATACGTACCGGCAATGGAGGAACTACATGGACGAATATTTCTCCGGGCTTACCTTCTGGCGCAGCTAAAACAAATATCGCAGTTGACTATCGTGACACCAATGTTGTTTACATCTCTTACTCTGGCTACGCATCAGGGCTTAAAGTTTATAAAACAATCAATGGCGGCAGAACGTGGACTAACTTCAGCGATAGTCTACCAAATGTTCCTGTAAACTGCCTTGCGACCGATAGTACTACGCCGGGTGCTATTTTCGCAGGTACAGATATGGGTGTTTACTACCGCGACGATTCTTCTACCTACTGGAAACCATATAAAACAGGGCTTCCGAATGTTATTGTAGACGATATTGATATCAACTACACCGACTACAAAATTCATGCTGCAACGTATGGTCGTGGCGTATGGGAATGCGGGCTTAAAAAAGCAAAACCTGTAGGTATAACGCCTATAGGTAATAATATTGCGACACTCCCTGTCACTGTTAGCCCGAACCCTGCAACCAAAGAATGGAACATTACTTTTTCAGGTACTGCTCCAACAACTTTCACGACGGTACTGCGCGACTTACACGGAAAAATAGTTGGTCAATGGAACAATGAAAAAACAATTCCTGCCGAACAACTCAGCAAGGGCAACTACGTACTAACCATTACAACCAGTGCCGGAAAATCAAAATCGTTGATGGTTGTAAAAGAATAAAAATAGATATTTTAGTTTCAAAAGCATTGATAGCTGAATGTTGCCGATTATGAAGCAATTTTCAGCTATTTTTGGCTGATTATTTAAAAAATGCTACACTTCGAACGTTTCTCGCTCAGTAATGGATTAAGGGTATTAGTACATACCGACACATCGACACCTATGGTGGCCATGAATATTTTATACGATGTGGGGGCACGTGACGAAAGCACCGACCGTACAGGGTTTGCGCACCTCTTCGAACACTTGATGTTTGGCGGCAGTGTAAACATTCCTGAATATGACGAGCCATTGCAAATGGCTGGTGGAGAAAACAATGCCTACACCACCAACGATATTACCAACTATTACATACAACTGCCGCTAAAAAACATTGAAACTGCTTTTTGGCTGGAAAGTGACAGGATGCTTTCTCTGGCTTTTAGTGAAAAAAGCCTTGATGTACAACGTAAGGTAGTTTGCGAAGAATTTAAAGAACATTACCTCAACAAGCCCTACGGCAATGCATGGCATTTATTAAGGGAACTCGCCTATAAAGTACACCCTTACCAGTGGCCAACGATAGGTAAAAATCTGGAACAGATAGAAACCGCCGATCTCGAAGTTGTAAAAGCATTTTTCTACAAACACTACCGCCCATGTAACGCTATTATGTGCATAGCAGGTAATGTTACAGTTGATGACGTTAAACAACTTACAGAAAAATGGTTTGGACCAATTGAACAAGGCGATAAATATGTGCGCAATGTGCCCCTTGAACCAAAACAAACGGAAGCCCGTTTTATGGAAACAACGGCTGATGTGCCTCTTGATGCAGTTTATAAGGCCTGGCACATTCCGGGTCGCTTGAACCAAAGCTATTATGCATGCGACCTGCTTACAGAAATTTTAGGCAGTGGTAATTCTTCCCGCCTTTACCGCAAGCTGGTGAAAGAACTTCAACTATTCTCTAACATCAATTGCTACCAAACGGGAAGCCTTGACCCGGGACTACTGGTTATTGAAGGCAAAGTACGCGAAGACAAAACAATCGAAGAAGCAAATGCGGGCATCGAGGCGGTTATCAGCGAGTTGTTGAGTTCAGGTGTAAATGAAGACGAGCTGGCGAAATCGAAAAATAAAATCGAGTCAATGATTGCCTTTGAAGACATGGCACTACTAAACAGAGCTAACAATCTTGCTTTCTACGAACTTTTGGGCGACGCTGCTAAAATCAATGACGAATGGGGCAAATACGAAGCTATCACTATTGAAGACATGCTTACAGTAGCCGCATCGGTTTTCAATGCCAACAATAGCAATACCCTGTTTTACAGGAAAAAGTAAGCTTTGAACCTGTATTTGGCAAAACCTATGTACGCTGATTAAAATCAGTAAGGTTTTACTAAAATATAACAAAAATGTCTTTTCTATGTGCTTTTTTTAATGCACATTTGATGAACAATTTAAGTTTATGTCAGTTCTCATTGCAGATTCAGGAAGTACAAAAACCGACTGGAGTTTCCTCGAAAAAGGTGCAGCACCAATTCACTTCACAACAAAGGGGATTAACCCTTATCTGGAGTCTGGAGATTCTATTCTGAAAATGCTGGGTGATGAATTGCCGACAAGCATCATAGAAAAAGCACCCGATGCTATTTCTTATTATGGGGCCGGTGCATCATCGAAAGAGAAGCAGGCATTACTTAAAAAACTACTTCAAAAACACTTTAAAATCACCGACGTAGAAGTGCAAGGCGACCTCCTTGCTGCTGCACGCGCGCTATGCGGAGACGATTCAGGGGTTGTGTGCATTCTAGGTACAGGTAGTTCAGCATGCTTTTATGATGGTAAAAAGGTAAAAGAAAACCATCCGTCACTGGGGTATCTTGTGGGCGACGAGGGCAGCGGGAACCACATGGGTAAACGTATTTTACAATACTACACCTACAGCACTTTCGACGAACAACTGAAAATGGACTTTGAAATGCGTTTTGGTAACGATATCAGAGCCATTGTCAATAAACTATATCACGAACCATACCCTAACAGGCTTTTGGCATCTTTCGTTGAGTTGCTGGCTGAAAACAGAGGGCATTACATGGTCGAAAACATTATTGAAGATAGCTTCAACGACTTTTTCCAGAGAAGCATTTTAAAGTTCCGCCAAAGTTGGAAGTACCCAATCAATTTTACCGGCTCAATTGCCTTTATTTTTCAGGATGTGCTGCAAAGCCTGTGTAGTCAGTTCGAACTTGAAGTGGGTCGCATTGAAAAAAGCCCAATCAGTCAACTAATTGAATACCACATGGCTAAACTCTAATAAAAGCGTTAGATAAGCTGCTTAAATACTGCCTTCATTTTCTCCTGATTGAAGTGTGTTTTGATGTACTGCAATCCAAACAATGACAGTGTTTGCCAGCGTGCGGCATCATTGTAAAGTGCCTCAACTTCTTTAGCGAAGACGCTTGCATCATCAATACTTTCGTATAAGAAACCATCTTTACTCAGCCCCTCAAATGCCTTCGAGGTTCCAACAATTGGCACTCCGTACGCCATCGCCTCAACCACTTTTCCCTTAACTCCGGCACCCAATGTAAGAGGCACCACAACAATACGTGCCTGGCTATACAACTGCTTCAGCTCATCGACAGGAACGTCAGCTTTTACAGTAAGCAGCGGGTATTTTTGCTGAAAATCGTAAATAAACTGTGGCATCTCCGACCCCGCAATCGTCATAGGAATAGACGACACCGACGGGTAAATTTCCTCCAAAAACCACTTCATCGCGTCTCTATTAGGCGGATGGTGGAACCCACCCACATATAGCATACCCTTTCTTTCATCAAATGCTGGCACCACTTGCAATGAATCGAAATAATATGGTGGCACCATGTACAATGGCTTCTTAATATATGCTTCAAGGTATTGTTGTTCCTCATAACTAATCACCAAGGCTCCATCCGACTGGTTGTACATGAAGTCTTCGTTGGCTTTGATATTATCAGCCTCCTTAATGAGCGATGCGTCATTTTTCAATTTGGCCTCTTCCTGCAACCTCAAATACCCAAGGTCATGACCGTAATAAATGATTCTGCCCTTGTAATTGTTCTTTCGCAGAAACTTCACATACGGCATACAAATCGACGAACGGCTCAAAAGAATCATACTGAAATGATTCATATTCTGCATCATATAGCGTTCCCACTCATGGCGCCAGTGTACGAAATCATCGCCATGAAGCACCTCTACACCCTTTTGTTGCAACAACTTGTTGTACGATGCCAAAGGATACATATTCGGCACCAAAAATTTCACTTTACAACCAAGAGAAATCAAACTGTCAACGAAATTATTGATGGTTCTTGAACCCGCATCCTTATCAACTGTTGGCACATTGTGGTCTACAATAAGAACATGTTTTGCACCTTTCGACCTATCGCGCTCATGGAAGAAATCCTGATCTTTACTTGCCTTCTGAGATAATTCCTGCTTCCACTTTTCGTAAAACTTCTCCCTATTGACTACCTGGTATTTCTTCACCCCCTTGCTTACATCACGACCATGCGACATACCCTCAAAGTGAATGACAACTGAAAAAGGTTGGTAGTAAACTTTATACCCCGCTTTTCTTACCGCAAAACAAAGGTCTGAATCTTCATTATAAGCCGGAGCGTAGCGCTCGTCAAACCCACCAATTTCATCCCACACACTCCTTTTCACCATTAAAGATGCACCGGATATGTAGTCGGACTCTTTCACGTAATTGTATTCTGGAGCATCGGGGTTACGCCTGCCACCGAAGTTGGTTGCACTGCCATCTTTCCAAACAATTCCGCCTGCTTCCTGAAGCATTCCATTGGGGTAAATTAACTTAGAACCTACAGCACCGGCATCGGGAAATTGCTCGAAAATGAACAATAGTTCCTTAAGCCAGTCGGTTAATACCTGTGTATCGTTATTGAGGAATAAGAGATATTCTCCTCGTGCGTTTTTAACTACATCGTTACAGTTTTTCAGAAACCCTTTATTGGTCTCATTTTTGAACAAACGAAGGTTTTTAAAATTACTATTGAGTACCGAACTATCGTCAGGAGAATTATCGTCAGCAACAATAATCTCGTAACTCATACCCTTGTTGTTCTCAAAAATAGACATGATACAACTGTAGGTAAACTCAATTTGATTGTAAATAGGAATGATGATTGACACCTTCGGCTTCTCGAAATAAGGCAGTGTCACCTCAACCGATTTATCATACTGCTCGGCTATTGCAAGTTGTTGTTTTACAAAATCGTACGATATCTCAGGTACATACTTGCCCGATTTCATGTGCAATAAGCTTTGCACACCTTCTATCACCCCTTTATCCTTGATCTCTTGATTGAGTTCAGTGAAAATCTTCATTTTGTTGGGGCTCTTTGCAAAGCGCTCAACGTAATTATAGTATTTCTTAAGTTTATTCAACATTAAACTAAAAAGCTTGTTGTACAGGTTGCCCGATAGCAGAGCGTTTCTCTATCTCCTAAAAGTGGTTTAATAAAAATGAGATTTGACTTACTCATCTTCTTTGCTAGACTTCGGTCCGCCAAACTCCTGGATTTCATCTTCCGGACTTATCTTAGATGGTAAAATGAGTGTCTTACCGGAAGTATTTGTAGAAGTAGTATCAGACGCCGAGCCATCGCAATCATCAAATCCTTCTGGCTGTCTGAACATAGCCGCCGGGCTGATGATTTTCTGCAAATTCTTATCTGCATACACCCTGCGCATGAATAAAGCCCAAATAGGTAAGGCCGCAGAAGCACCCTGACCCAATGACTGGCTGCGGAAACGGAATTCCCTGTTATCGCAGCCAACCCATGCACCTGCCAGCAACTGTGGCACATAACCTAAAAACCATGCATCCGCCTGATTGTTGGTCGTACCTGTTTTACCTGCAATATCATTCATGAGTCCATATCTGTAACGCATTCTGCCCGCAGTACCATTGTTGATAACACCGCGCATCATCTTCACCATTTTAAAGGCCGTAGCAGGGTTGATGATTTCCTTTTGCTCCGGAGCAAAATTCTTCACCACCATGCCGTTTTTATCCTCGATTCTGGTCAGGAAGTACGGCTGAGTACGTATACCACCACCAGGGAACATCGTATAGGCTCCCATCATCTCAAACAAAGAAATATCAGAAACACCCAATGCCACCGAAGGATATTTATCCATACGGCTAACAATACCGCACTTGTGCGCAAAATCAACGAAGGCATCAATGCCCACTTGTTTGAGCAAGTACAATGCAGCATTATTGATTGATAGTGCAAGCGCATGTTTCATAGGTACATCACCCAAATTATTCTCACCGTTATTCGCATCATACGGCTTATCCATAGTAGGGAAAGACTGAGGTGATGTTTGTACAGTACCACAAGGAGAAAAACCGTTATCAACAGCAAAGCAGTACAATAATGGTTTGATTGTTGAACCAACCTGACGCTTGGTATTGACATTTACGTGATCGTACTGAAAATAAGTGTGGTCGATACCACCCACCCATGCACGCACCTCACCGGTTGTTGGGTCCATTGCCATGAAACCTGCTTGCAGGAAAGTTTTCATGTACTTAATTGAATCGAGCGGACTAATAGTCGTATCAACCGAGTGGTTTTTGTT
Source organism: Chitinophagaceae bacterium (assembly GCA_947454235.1). GTDB lineage: Bacteria > Bacteroidota > Bacteroidia > Chitinophagales > Chitinophagaceae > Flavipsychrobacter. The sequence continues at coordinate 10,326 of CANGIY010000035.1, read as the reverse complement.
CCATGCAAAAAGATGGGTTTTAACCGGCTGCTTCATCTCTTCCATTGCCTGCTTTTCAGTCATATTCATGTCCCTGAAAGCCATGTACCTATCGGAAGCTTTTATGGCATTGGTTAAAATGCTTTGCACGTTTTTATTGTCCTTATCCCATATAGAACCATCGTTATATCCCGACTGCGCTATGAACTGCTTTTGAAGGGTTGTCATGTGTTCCTGCATCGCTTCTTCAGCATATCGTTGCATACGCACATCAATGGTTGTATAAATCTTAAGCCCGTCTTTGTAAATATCGTATGGTGTTCCATCTGGCTTTTTCATGTCCTTCAGCGCAGTTTTTACCTGCTGCTCCAGCACCTGCCTGAAGTAAGGCGCAATACCATCATGGTAATCAATCTTATGATAATTCAGCGGCGTCTCTTGGGCTTTTATCTTATCAGCTTCCTGCTCTGAAATTTTACCATATTTCACCATCTGATCTATAACTGTATTCCTCCTGTTTTTTGCCCTAACAGGGTTTCTTCTTGGGTTATACAAGGTATTTCCTTTCAGCATGCCAACCAACGTGGCAGCTTCATCTACCTTTAAACTATCAGGATATTTATTGTAGAATGTAAGCGCCGCATTACGTATACCAAATACATTATCGCCAAAGGGAACCGTATTTAGGTAAAGTGTAATAATTTCATCTTTTGTAAGGTTACGCTCCAGTTTTACCGCAAGCACCCATTCTTTCAGCTTTACAAAAGGCAACGTAACAACTGTCTCGGTATTTCTTGGGAAAAGGTTTTTAGCCAATTGTTGTGTGATGGTTGAAGATCCCCTTTTCTTATGAATGAGCATATAAAAAGGTATAGCAACTGTGGCAATCGGGTCAATACCTGAGTGGTCATAGAAGCGTTCATCTTCTGTAGCGAGCAACGCATCAATCACATTTCTGGAAATATCCTGGTACTTACAATTCGACCTGTCCTGTACATAATAACGTCCAAGAATAGTTCCGTCAGTTGCATACACATCTGACGAAAGCGCGCTTTGCGGATTCTCTAACTCGGTCATAGAAGGCATATACCCCATAAGACCATAGTTGATTGCTGTGACTAACCCTATAAAAATGACAAAAAACCCAATAAAGAAACGCCATAGCAACCTGATAGATCGCTTTAAACGTGGTTTCTTTTCTGCCGGCTTTTTGCTCGAATTACCGTTTTGCATAAGTTCCCGAAGCTGCTACTTTTTTAGAAACACCTTAATATGCTCAAAGGTAAATTATTATAACACATAGAGGGAAATACGCGTTCGCATTTTAAGGATTTATTTAATTGCACTACAAAAAAATGGGTGGCACCATAAGCACCACCCACTGAATATTTCTAAGAATTTGATTAGCGAATCAAAGTCACATTACCTGTTTTGTTGAGAATATGACCGGCATTGTTTGAAACTGCCTGAATGTCGTACACATAAACACCTGTAGGTTGTGCTGCGCCATTAAGTGAGCCGTCCCAACCTTCATCCAGGTTTGAAGTCTCGAACACTTTGTTACCCCACCTGTCAAATATTCTGAAGTGGTTCAAAGATGATAGACCTTCAGGGATAATTTTGAAAATCTGATTCGTAGAACCATCAGGAGTAAATGCATTCGGGATATGGATTTGCCCCTGCGAAGTAACCTTGATAAACACTGAATCATAAGCAACACAGCCATACTCAGAAGTAGCGGTTACGATGTACATAGTACCCAATTGTGGTGTAACCGTAGGATCTGAAATAGTGTGTTGATCAGCCGATTCCTGAGGGAACCACAAGAAACCAGTACAGTTGGTTTGTGGGTTGAAGTGGATAGATTGACCTTCGTAAATTGAGATTGTATCTCCTAAACCAATGTTTACAACCGCCGCAGGGTAAACCTTAACTTTTGATATTTCAGAATCAGTACAGTTAAATTCGTTGGTTGTAACCATTGTATATGTAATGTCTGAAACCGGAGTAGCAACTGCATTCGGGTCAGTAGAATCGCTTACATAATAAGAAGGGAACCACCTGTATGTATTGAAAACATTTCCATCGCTAGTAGTTGTATACTGAATAGCAGTATGAGGACAAACAGCAACACTGCTTGGTGTCATGCTGATGTGTGGTACCGGATACACAATTACCTGAACAGAGTCAATTGGACTCTTACAACCTTTAGTTGTTTCTGATAAGTAATAGAAAAATACGCCATTGGTGTCAGTATTAGGAATTGGGTTAATTCTTGACGGAGTACCACCCGTATTGGTTGAATACCATGTAATACCTGTATCCTGAACATTCAACAATGGAGAAGCATGTGCATGCTGACAATATTTCATCCATTGAACCCAAGGAGCTACCGGTGTCTGATTAACAACAACAGTGTCATAGCCAACAGTAGTACAACCGTTTACATCAGTAACAGTAACACGGTAAACACCAGCATCTTCGGAAGTCACGTGTGGCCTGTTAGGACGAGCACCACCTGCTGTATAACTGTATGGCCCCACCCATGAGAAGGTGTTACCTGCGCCGCTGGTACCTACCAATTTCAATGTATCACCTGAACAAACCGGAGAATTACTTGTAATAACTAATGATGGTGCCGGAGTAATATTCACCAGCGTTTGGTTGGTTGTAGAGCAGTCGCCAATTGAGGCAGTAACTGTATACAAACCGCTTGCAGCAGTAGTCACACCAGGAATTGTAGGATTCTGCATCAACGATGTGAAACCCAATGGACCTTGCCAAGAATAATCTACGGCCCTGAAAGTATCAGACAATGCAAACAGACGCAGCGTCGAGTTTTCACAGACAGGCGTAGCTGACCACACCCGAGGTATCACAGGTTCAGGCATTACCCTAATCAGAATTGAATCAGTATCAGATTTACAACCTCCTAAATCTTCATACACATAATACCATCCTGAATCGGACATAGCGGCAGAAGATATGGAAGGGAAACGTGTATTAGAAGTAAAGCCTGATGGTCCCCACCAATGCCAGTTACCTGTAGCAGGAGTAGAGTTAGCACCCATTGTCAACAAATGGCGCTCGCAAATAGGAGTAGTAGCCCTCACATCAGGGTGTGTAGGCGTCTCATTGACAATTACCGGGATTGTTGCAAAATTAGAGCATGCACCTTTTGTAATTGTTACCGTGTAAGTACCACTGTTGAATGTGAATGCTGAATCCAGGAACGGATTTTGAAGTCTTGAAGAAAACGTATCCGGTCCTTCCCATCTGTAAGTGACACCTGAATCTAAAGGAGTACAAGTTAAATACAATGGATTACCGGAACATAGTGCACTTATAGTCGATGTAGCTGTAACTGTAGGAACTTTTGGCGTTGAGTCAACATAAACGTGTACAAAATATCGCTGAGCACAGTTACCATTTGACGCATACACGTAATAATTACCCGCACCCGATGTTGGGATATTTGCAATTGTAGGGTTTTGAAGTGTAGAGGTAAACCCGTTAGGCCCTGTCCAGTACCAGGTTACACCCGCAGTAGTATCGTTAGCATACAATCGCAAAGTGTTTTGAGAACACAATGGGAAAATTACCGGAATTGTAGGTACACCCGGACCAGGAACAACATTTACTGTCGTTGTATTTACTGTTGTACCATTGGTAACAACGGTATAAGTACCTGCCATCGCAGTTGTTGCATTGATAATCACCGGATTCTGCACAGTACTAGAAAAACCCGCCGGACCTGTCCAGGCAAAAGTTGAACCAGCACCTATCGAAGCACCTGTATCATAAAGATTGATATCGGCACCAATACACACGGTAATAGTAGTCTGTGCCTTTACAGCCACAGACAGCAACATAATAAGAAAAAGGTTTATAAACGACTTCATACTATCAATTGATGCAGTAAAATTAATCATAAATGTCTAACTGCAGTAGTTTTTCATAAAAATACAGCTAGAACCTATACCATTAGACATAATTTTTTTCTAAAAAGTTTGGTTTTGGGATAAAAGTTTTAAAATCAACGTCCATCTTAACGACTTTTTACCTTTCTCCAGTTCTGTAAACTTACAAAATACTCGCTTTCAGATGCTATTTCTATATGTGAGCCATCGGGTTTGATCTTCACATACGTAAGGTTTTTATTCAGTGGCAAAGACTCAATTCCATTCTTCCGTAACTCAATTTCGTAGTAGGGTTTTTCCTTGGTAGGGCTTTCCTTGATGTGCAGCATCACTGCCCCTTCGCCCCCGTCAGTTGCTTGCAAATCACTCACTTCCTGTATCTCCCAAACACGTTTAAGAACTGCTAAATCTGCGCCAGGTAAGGCAGCAACTACTTTCAGGTAATATTGCTCTCGACTTACTGCATCCACAAACTTTTGGTTGGTGAACGGGCTGTCAATCAATACAAAAGCTTTTGAAGGCGCGGGCAAAATCCTGATGATACATGGGTCAAATATTTTACCTGCATGAAATGCCGCCTTCAAGGAATCCTTATACTGTATGGTTGTCTTCTCTAAAAAATTAATCTTTTTACTTTTCCTGGGCTTGCAGGAAACTCCGATCAAAGTAAGTAACACAAAAACAATTCGCAACTGCTTCATCTAACGTACTATGGTAAACTTTTGAGTGTATTTCCTTTCGCCACTGGTCACTGAAAGCATGTACATGCCATCTACATAGCCCGAGACATCAAAATGAGCGGTTTGTTGTTGTGTCAGCATTTGCTCACCGTACAAACGGCGACCTTGCATGTCTGTTATTTCAACCATGATGTTATCACTCAAAATGCCGCTCCAGTTTACGTTCAGGTAATCGCCTGTAGGGTTAGGAAACAAAATAAAACGTGCGTCTTCAACCAATATTGGTGTGCTATAGTTATCACGACGTTTCAACTGATAGCTTCTTACGCCGCCTCTTGTATCGCCAATAAACATTTGAAATTTACCGCTCCCCGAAACATCACCCACAACCGGAGTCGCTTTTAAGTTCCAGTATGCAGCAATTATACTACCGTAGTGATTGTAACCATTGTTAGCCGAATCGATGAAAGAATAGTTGGTATCAACGAGGTGGTAAGTAACCGAAGTATCACCCGAAAGCCCATCAAACAAATATATGTTACCTGAATTACTTCCCATTATCAGCTTATCAACTCCTGTCGAATCTATTTTACCAATAAACGGTGCACTATTGCAGCCTGCAGTTTGGGCCGGGTCAGCTTGAATGTGACCAAGATTTTGTGTGATGAGTTTCAGCGATTTTACGCCTGCCGTGGTGCTGATGTTGCGATAGTAGTACAATGTTCCATAATAATTGCCCACCAACAAATCAGGGTTGCCGTCGTGGTCAATGTCGTAAATGAATGGCATGGCGTTACCGCTTACATAAATCTGCGCCCCGGTATTATCGGTTAAAATACGCTGCGCATAAGAGTATACCGGAGTAACGGTATCGCTTGTAGCCGTGTTTTTATAGAATGTGATAGAACCATCGTTATGCCCCACCACCATATCTTTAATACCATCGTGGTCTAAGTCGCCAAAAGCAGGTGACGTGCCCTGAAAACCACATGTATCCATGTTTAGAAAATTAGTAGTCACCAGGTTGAATGAAGGATTGCCGGGAGTGCTGGTGTTTTCATACAACGACATTCTGCTTCTCATGATACCTGTTGTGTGGTTCGCATATCCGTCTGACCCGATGAACAGATCGAGCTTACCATCTTTGTTATAGTCAAACAACATAGGTGTTGCGTTCGTGCCGCAATCGATGGCATCGCCCACCAACATAGAATCTGTAACATAACGCCAGTCGGGGTGGCCGGTTGTAGAATAGTTTTTGTAGAACCATACATTTTTAGTGTTATCAGCCGAAAGACCCAATCCGCCCCCATTAGGTGAAATCAACAAATCAGGTTTACCATCCTGATCTATGTCAATGTTAAACGCAGCAGGCCATGTGTTGATATCAATTTGAGTACCACCCGTTTGCCACATCGTATCCTGGTAAATCATACTATCCACTCCGCCATTTTCAATACGTCCGTTTTTCAGAAAAGTCATTTCATTGAACGAAACGCTGCCGTCGAGGTAGTCATAATCGCCATCCATATCGTAGTCGAAAAGGCATGGAGTGTTACCAGTGTGGGTCATTTTATTGCCGCGCGATGTCTTAGAACCCAGACATGAATTGTCGCATGAAGTGCCCAAGTTGTGCGTTCTGTAAAAGCCCTGATACACCTTACCCCAGCACTTGTCGCGCAAAGCAATGTAAATACTATCGGCTGGCAGACCGAGGTCAGCTTGTTTGTTTTTATACAGGTTCATGTAGCCACCCAAAATGTCGTAAGAAACAATGTCATAATCGCCATCGCCATCTACATCGACTACCGCAGGAATATCGCCGGGATTATTGAAGGCATTGGCTGCACCGCCGGCACACAAGTCGTTGTAGTAATAAAGTTGCTTGTACTGCGAAAAGCAAAGCTGATTTCTTGAATTGTAGTACCCTTTGTACACATTGACACCTGTAATGCCCTGTTCAAAAACATCGGGAATATGGTCGTGGTTATAGTCAACCATTATCAGGTAATCGTAACACGGCGGGAAGTTATCGGCGTACTGAGGGAAATATTCGTAATACGGAACACCACCCAACATGCCTTTATTAATGAATGTTTGAACGCCTATGCCCTTAGTGTACACCACCAAATCTTGCAAGCCATCGTTGTTCAGGTCGCCCATTGAAAACTGAGCATTGTTAAACCCTCCACACCATGCCAGCGGCAACTCCCGTCCGTAAGCAGTTACTTTAATAGAATTATCGGGGTAGTAGATAGAAGTTTGTGCGGTAGCCACAGCCGATAACCCCAACAACAAAGCAATGAACAGTGAATAAGGTTTCATTGGAAACGAATTTTCGTTAAAGTTATAGATTTTGCAGTTGATACAACTACCCAAATAACGATACCACCTACTTTTTTGCAGGCAATACACAACTCATTAATTGACAGTTATAATTATTAATCCAACAAACGAATCATTCTGTTATCCACCCACTGAAAGAAAGTATCGGGTGTGTAGGTGCGCCAGTCTTCATTTTCAAGAAATTGCATGTACCTACTTATTTTGCCTGTTACAAATTCCGACCGCGTTTGGCGAGGCATGTTGATAGCCGCTATCCAACCACCGTTATCGGCAATGTCGTTTTGCCACTCTTCGTAGTAGTCTTCGTCGGCACTGTGAAAATTAAGCACGTTTTCGGTGATGAGTATGTATTTGTAAATCCCCTTTTCAATCATCAGGTCAATCAACGACCGTTTAAGTTGCATGATGTCATTTTCAACTGCATCGTTCCATTCGCCTATGAATTCTACGATGGCAAAATTGAGGTCGTATTCAGCGAAAAGCACCTTGAGGTACAATGTGCGCGAACCAAACTCATCCCATTGCGGATGAATGTAGTAATTGTACACTGTATTGGAAAACTCGAACTCGCTGTGTTCGGTGCCGTAATATGGCGATTGCTCATCATCTTCGGCAGTGTACAAGTGCCGCCAGTTGTAAAATGGTTCTATCTCGTGCATTGGGCGGCAAATTACTCATAAAAATACAAACCGCGAATGGAGGGCAATTTGTCTTGAACTCCCGACCTTCGGTTGGGAACTCGACCCTGGTCGGAATATCGACCCTGGTCGAAGCGTCTCGCTTCGTCCTTAAACTGAGCAAGCGTCTCGCTTGCAAAACCACAACCTTAAGCCAACCACACCAACTCAACCAAACACTGAATACCCTTCGTATAATCGTATGCGCTGCTGTATTTCCAATGCCATGGTTCGGTTACAAATCCTGCCCTTACAGGGTTTTCATGCAAGTAATTAAGTCGCTGCATTAGCATTTCTCCAGTAGACAATTGAATTGGGTGATTGTCCTGAATCCAAAACTGAAAATCTTTATTGTTGTTGTTATTAATGCCTGCTCGGTTGAATAAAAACATAATCCAGTTTTTCCGGCTTTCCGTAGTGCTTTGTTCTAATTGAAGTCTTATGTGTCTTGAAGTGTAGCTTTTAAGATCCCGAATGATGTCTTCCAATTTGTGGGTACCATCAGTGCCATTAATCATGTGAACATGATTGGTCATGATAACCCACGCACCAACAAGTAATCCTTTGTTTTTCTGACAGTATTTAATACTTGAAGTAAATACTTCCCGATAACAATCTCTAGTAAATATATCGACCCAGTTGATTACTGTAAACGTTACAAAATAGAATTCTCGCTGGTCATTGATTTTGTATTTTAGTGCCATCAGTAGGTGAAGTTAGTTATTTTTATTTGGCAAGTGCTGCCAGCAAGGAGAGAGGCAGGATGTTTTGCCTAGAATGTTTTTTTTGTCGGCAAGCGAGACGCTTGCTCAGTATTAGGACGAAGCGAGACGCTTCGACCAGGTCGGGGTATCTATTTTGTGTATTAAATTGGCTTCTTGCTCTACAACGTAAATATTGGAGTTTTTATCAACCGTTACAGAAACGGGGTCGTATAACATAGCAGCCGTGGCTGGGGTACCCGAGGCACTTTCCCCTCGTACACCGGTACCCGCAATAGTGGTTATCACCTGGCTTTGCGCAGCCTGCGCACTCAACAAAAAAAGAAAGGAAAATAGAAAAGAACGCATGCGGGATATTTTTAGTTGACTATTAACCGTGTTCGAAGAGTAGATTCTTTTACATGCGCCTCAAGCATATAAATTCCATCATGCAAGGGAGGGGGTATGCACAATGTTTTATTAGATATGCTTAACCAGTCACCAACACACATAAGCTGCGAATCGTATAATTTATATTGCACATTTTCATCTACACTACCTTCAATAGAAATATTTATTTGCCTACCATTGCTCGGGTTAGGGGCCACCACAATACTTGCAGCATCTATTTTCTTTACTGGCTCAACGTTGAGTTGATTCGAGCAACCTATACATCTTATTCTATTATTGAACCTATCAGCAATAAAAATATGCCCTTGATTATTAAATGAGACACCAAAAGGACTATTCAAGTATGCCGTTGATGCAAGAATATGATCACCGTTAAATCCAGCATTGCAAAAACCTGCTAGTACATGTACTATATTATCATTTTTAAGTACACATGCTTTGTCGTTAGAAACAAAATAAATATGCCCCGAATCATTAATACTGATACCATATACATAATCTAACCTCGCAGATAGAGCAGGAATCTCAATTGTATCACAACCAATAATTGTATCTCCGACAATTGTTTGTAACAAATGAATAGAATCTATTTTACGAATTCGTGTAATTTCTGAATAATAGAGTTCATTGGTAAGTTTATTAACGGCTATTGGGCCGGGTAAAATCTTGGAGTTTGTAGCCAATTGACCTTCAACTCCGTACCCCCTAATCCCATTTCCCGCAACGGTATACACAACCCCTAGGGTATCTATTACCCTTAATCTATATTCATCATTAAAATATAATTGCCCAAGAGTGTCAAAACACAACGATGTGATCCTTCTCACTTTGGTTAAACTGGCTGCTAAGCCATCGCCATTGTATCCTGTATCTGCTTGACCAATTTTGGTCTGAAGTAGGCCTGAGTCATCGATGTATCTTATACTGTAAGAACCAGCCTCACTAAAAAAAATACGTCCTTGTTTATCAAAAGCCACCTGCTTCGGTGTTGCCAAAGTAGCATCTGTAGCGGGAGTGCCATCGACACTGTATGCCCAAACACCTGTACCTGCCACGGTTGTCATAATACCATTGGTATCTATTTTGTGTATTAAATTGGCTTCTTGCTCTACAACGTAAATATTTGAGTTTTTATCTACCGTTACAGAAACTGGGTCGTACAGCATGGCGGCCGTGGCTGGTGTGCCCGAGGTACTTTCACCTCGCACGCCTGTACCTGCTATGGTGGTTATCACCTGGCTATGCGCCGCCTGCGCATTCAACAAAAAAAGAATGGAAAATATTAAAGAACGCATGGGGCAATATTTTTAGTTGACTATTAACCGTGTTCGAAGAGTAGATTCTTTTACATGCGCCTCCAGCATATAAATACCATCGAGCAAGAGAGGCGGTATGCGCAAAGTTTTATTGGATTCACTTGACCACTCACCAATACACCTTAGTTGGGCATCATATAATTTATATTGTACATTTTCATCTACAATTCCCTGAATAGAAATATTGATATCGCTACCATAGCTTGGATTGGGGAATACATTCATGATAGCTCTAGGTAGTTTTTCTGACGGTGGCACGCTTAACTGATTGGAACAACCAATGCATCTTACTCTAT
>CANGIY010000034.1 GCA_947454235.1 Chitinophagaceae bacterium | reverse complement strand
CTCAATGGAATTGTCATCCTCAAATAGTGGACACTTCAATTATTTCCGATACTTTGAATTGGACGGAAATTTCTGGAACCTATACAGCTAGTGGAACTGAGAAATACATCACATTTGGGAATTTCTATAGATCATCTGATACGCATGTAAGATTGACTATTGATACAACCGGATCGGGAGGAGATATGTTCGCCTATTATCTTATAGATGATGTTTCAGTTATCGACTGTGCGACCATGCCTTTTGCAGGTAATGATACGTTGATACACCCCGGTGATAGTGTTTTTTTAGGTACGCATGAACCATTGGTTCCGTGGGTGTGGTATGAGTTGGGGAGTAGTGCAGCAATTGATAGTGGAGGTGGCTTATGGGTGCACCCTACAGCTACTACACGGTATGTAGTTACACAAGATATTTGCGGTGAGGGCATTAAATCTGATACCATAACCGTACATGTGTGGCCCGATACGCCGGCTATGGTACAAACTATAGCTGACCCGATTAATATAAATGTGTACCCAAATCCTGCAAATAGTTATGTTACTATTGATGGCGCACGTGGTTGTTCTGTAGAGATTGTCAACGCCGTTGGGCAAACCGTGTTACGAAAAGAGGGTATCGCAAAGCGCGAAACAATTGATATTTCTATGCTGGAAGACGGCGGTTATATGGTTGTGGTGCATAACCCTGCGAGTCGGGTAAGGGTTGTGAGGAGCATTGTGAAGCGGGGGCGGTGATATGGTCGAGCACGGCAAGACGGATTCTTGCCGCCGGGCTTCCGTAGAGGATTCTACGGAAAACGATATGATTAGGGGGGGGTATGGTCGAATTCGGGACGGGAGTCCTCCCGAGGCAAAAACGGCTCGGGACAGGCTGCTCACTTTTGTAGACACAGGAGCGCTGCGCTAACTCCTGCGCCAGTGGTTTAACACCAATGACAAAGGTGCCGCAGGCATCTTTGCTCTCATCTCCGCTGGCGGAGATGGGTTGGGGATGAGGTGGACAAACCTGCACCATAATTCTGAAAATCTTGATTCAAACAAAAGAAACTGCGCCAGGTTTTTTCTGAAAATTCTGATTCAGTGGATTTGAGTATTTTTGATGGCTTAAGAATTACCTTTCAAAAAACAAAATGGTCCGTGCTGCGATGTTTTAAAAATTTCTTTTTGCTGTTGACTTGGGCTGTTTTTGTGATGGGCTCTTGTACTTTGCAGGGGTGTAGTGAGCAGGGCAGTGTTGTGCAGTCAACTGCCGGTGCAGCACAGTTTTCAGATACAACCCTGCAAACGGGCGATATGATTGTGCGTAAGGGCCGGGGACCAATAAGCGATATGCTGGCACAGTTGAATGTAAAAGACAAAAGCTGGTCGCACTGCGGCATGGTGGTGGTGAGAAACGGGCAACCGTTTGTTTTTCATAGCATAGGTGGAGAAGATAATCCCAAAGCGGTGATGCGCTGCGATAGTCTCAAGAGATTTTTAGACAGCACATGGAACAATGCTTTTGCCGTTTACCGATTTGACTTTGACAGTCCAACAAGGAGGCGTGTGGCAGAGCAGACATTACTGTTTTATCAGGCAAAACCGCGCTTTGATATGGCTTTTGATATAGCTACAGATTCTGCATTGTATTGTTCTGAGCTTATTTATAAGATTATTCTTCGTGCGACACACGATACCGACTATATTTCACGTTCAGTGGGGTATAACCGCATATTTGTGGGCATTGATAATCTGTTTTTAAACAGGCATGCTACGATGGTCAGAAAAGTGGTTTTTAAATAATAACTTTGCGCGTACAGGACAACAGTATGGTAAAAAGTAAATTCATTATCCCGCTTGCAATCGCTTCAGTTTTCGTTTTTTCAGGATGTAATAAAAATACACCCAAGGATGTAGCGCAACAATGGTTGACGGATTTTTATCACCTGAATTACGAGGATGCCAAGAAGCTTTCGACTGAAGAAACTAAGACATTGCTCAATACCATTGAGGCTTTCAGTAGTTGTCTGGCAGATTCAATCAAGCAAAACGCCAAAAAAGTTACCATCAAGATTAAGGAAGTAAAAGAAGAAAACGATCACGCATCGGTGACTTTTATTGCTTCAACCGACCCTAACCACGTTGAGCCGCCTGTGAAGTTGGTGAAACAAAATGACAAGTGGTTGGTGTTATTTACAAAGTCGGACTTCAAGCCGTCAGACAGCATGGAAAATGGCATTCCGATGAATCCTGAAATTTCCATTACTCAAGGTCAGCCTGTTGCACCAACGCCTGATTCAAACATGACGCCTGATACAGCACACCAGTTGCACCCTGAAAATGCACCTGCACAGGATAAAAATTAAGGAGTTTATTTCATTTCCATCATGCGCTTATACGCCTTGATGAATATTGCACCCAGGTTTTTGTATGGAGGCACATAGTCTGAGAATTTTTCTTTCTCGGCTTCGTTCCTGCGCTTGTTGAAAAACACCTCAAGTCCGCGCCACATGGTTATCCAGTTCGCGTCTTCGCCTGCAATAATTGAGTTATTGAACGATTTCAAAATTTCGTCATTTACCCACATAGTGCCGGTTTGTTTTGACGAAATGATATGTGCTTCGGGTGATTTTAATAGAACAGTTGTGAGGTTATGATACCCACCGCAAGAGCCAAGAATTACCACTTTTACATATTTATTGAGCTTAGTGATTGTAGTAGGCAAGTGGTAGCTGTGCCCTCTGTGGATCATGATAGAAGGGTGAATGCCTGCTTCCGTTAGGTAGCTGGTCAACGAGTCGATAGCTATGTCGTCATCGGGTTGAGGTAGAGGCTGATTGGCATAAATCACCACTTTCTTGCCGGTAACAGATGTAATGGTTGCCCAGTATTTTTGTTGTGATATGCGCCAACGGCGGTCGCCCCTGAAGATTTCCATAAAGTGATCGAATGACACCTGACCATCTTCATCACCAAAGAAAAACACTTGCTGATATACAATACCTGAATCGCTGATGAGGTCTTTGTACGCCACCATATTGATGTTTGGTAGTCCCATGCGTTGTGAAATCACCTTGGCACCTGTATCGCTGTTAGAAATTGAATTTCCCTCAAACAGGCGGGCTAACAAGCTATATATTACAACGCCCTTTTTGCTACGTTGCTTGTATGAAAGTTCGTAATTGGCTTTTACTCTTTTTTGTAAGAACGACGCTAAAGTAGTATCTGTAATACTACCAAAAGCATCTGCAACGTCAACGGCATCTTCTAAGTCGTCTTCCTTCATATTTTGAAGGTTATCGATAAAGCGCGACATCAAAGTTGTTTTAGCAGAGCTATCCATTGTTGCAAGGAAGTCGGAGAGGGTGTTATAACCTGCACACATCCTGATGAATGTACGGAAGTGGTCGTTGTTGACAGAAGCCAGAAACGCATCGCCTTTCATTGGCTTTATTTTCTCCATCAATCTTTTGAAAGAGCCGAGGAAGCTTGAAGTGTATATTTCATCCTGACCATTTACAATAACATAATAAATTTCAGCAGCACTCATTTGCTCAAGGCATTTGAAACGGAATACATCAGTTGTTTCATGGCGCTCGTTCATTTCCCTGATGTACTTCAAAGATCTCAAGCCTAATTCAGCAGCGTAAGAGTTGATTGCGATTGTGTCGCCTTCCAGTTTCAGTTTAACCAGATTTTTGAACAGCAAATCAGGGTCTTCTGCAATGGAGTCAACCTGTTGTACTGTTTTTCTTCCTGAATAGATTTCACCCAGAAACGCCATTGCTTTAACGGGTGATTTTGATTGGTCTGCAATCTTACAAATAGCCTGAACAAATGCATCGTTGGTGCGGTGAATGGCTGCCGCTATAGGGCGGTTGGTAGATGTTGCATAGTTGAAAATAACATTGGGTTCAAGGCGAGAATCGGCCTTAATGATAGTAGCGGCAAATGTATCGCTCACAAATTCAGAGATGCGGCGCATCATCATTTTAGGATACAGTTTCCCAATTCGGGTGTATATGTAAGCCCTTAAATCTTTGTGCGCATCTAAGAGTAGTTTGCTGTTATCGAGTGTGTAAACATTGGTGTTTTTTACCACGAAACTACCAAGGCGGTCTTCATTGGCTGCAATGAGGAAGTCGTGCAGGTTAGCCACCCTGTTTTTGTAATACTCAGGGTTTATGTCGTTGTCTCTGTTGTATTCTGCAATCAGGTTATAAATAGCTTTCAGGTATCTGATGCGTTCCTGATTGTCGCTGAACGAATCGCGGGCAACAATGGGCATGTTCTCGACCATTACCTGTAAAAAAGCAGCATCTTCGAGAATTGCTTTTGTAAGGGTTGCATTAAATGAAGTGTCGGGGTGGTAAACTATTTTATGGTCGAGTGCGCCATCAGCCAGGTCGGCACGGCGCAGTTCTTTGTCAATTTTATCTTCGTGGAAATACTTTCTTTTGAAAGGAATTTCGTTGATGTAGTACCTGATTTTGTAGGGGTCTTTTTCTACGTAGACAGGTTTTTTTACGGTGTCTTTTACAATGGCAATTGTGTCTTTTTTGACAATTACTACTGTATCTCTTTTTACTACTACCACAGTGTCGTGGTGGGCTACTATAGCCCGCAGCGAGTCGGCAATGTTGCGAAGAGAATCGAATGGCGATTTCGCGACTTTCGGAATTCTGAGCAATGAATCGGAAATGGGTTTAAAAACCTTGACTGTTGCAGTGTCTTTAGATGTAACCTTTACTGTATCATCGATAGCCACTTTGGGCATCTCTTTTTTTATGGTTGCAACTGAGTCTTTAGATTTATCAGGTGTTGATAAAACCGATTTTACAGAGTCTTTCGGCGCGGGTTTTACGGAGTCTTTTGCTTGGCTGGCTGGGTCATAAACAGCTCTTGGTGTAGGCGTTTTAACGGTGGTATCGCTTTTTACCTGAGCGTTGGCATTGGTAAAAAAAGCCAGAAATATTGTGAAAAAGAGAAGTTTAATGGTATGACGCATAATTGTTATGAAGGGCGTACTCCTAAAACGGCATCAAATGTACTTCTATTATTGTAAAGGAAATATAAAATTAGGTTATAGTAACTTCTCTTTTCCACAACAGGACTGTATTACTTAGATGGCAGAAGCACTTTTACTGATTTTAATTGATAGGGTTGTAAAGCAATAAGGAACCGCATGTTTGAGATGGACCGAGTTGTATTGCAATGAAACCTATTGGTTAATTATTTTACCTTTGCCCAGTAATAAAAGGAAATTATGAGTGAGCAGCATAAGATGAGGCCAGAGAGTTTAATGATGTCATACGGTTATAAACCGGCCCTTTCAGAAGGCGCGATTAAGTCGCCAATTTTTATGACATCTACCTTTGTGTTTAAGAATGCAGAAGAAGGAAAGGCGTTTTTTGAATTGGCGTATGGATTGAGAGAACCTAACGAAAACGAAGAGCCGGGGCTTATCTACAGCCGTATTAACAACCCTGACCTGGAAATACTTGAAAACAGGTTGTCTTTGTGGGATGAAGCCGATGATTGTGCTGTGTTTGAAAGCGGCATGTCTGCAATCACTACTGTTATGCTCGAGTTTTTAGCTCCCGGCGATTTGTTGCTTTTCAGCACTCCGCTATATGGTGGCACCGAGCATTTTATTCATGATTACCTAAAAAAAATAGGTGTGCATTCAATTGCATTCAAACCGGGTCAGGAATGGAGCGAATTGGAAGGTATGATAGAAAACAGTGGTTTGAAAGACAAGTTGAGAATGATTTTTATTGAGACGCCTGCCAACCCTACCAACTCACTCATTGATATCGAGCAATGTAAACGCCTTGCTAATCAATACACGAACGACAACAACAGGGTTTATGTTGCAGTAGACAATACTTACATGGGGCCGCTTTGGCAACAACCGCTAAAACACGGGGCTGATTTCTCTCTTTATTCTGCTACTAAATATATTGGCGGGCACAGCGATGTTATTGCCGGTGCTTGTTGCGGCAATGCTGAAGTGATGAAACGAGTGAAGACGTTACGTACATTTTTGGGAAACATGGCGGCACCACACACAGGCTGGTTGTTGATGCGCAGTCTTGAAACCCTAAAAGTGCGTATGGAACAGCAAGCGTTGAATGCTGAAAAAGTGGCCAACTTCCTGGCGCGTCATGCTAAGGTGGAGAAAGTTTATTATTTGGGTTATATAAAGTTGGGTACAAAAGAATACGAAACCTTCAAAAGGCAGTATACTTCGAATGGAGCGATGTTGGCATTTGATGTTGTAGGTGGCGAGAAAGAGGCATTTAAATTCATGAATGCTTTGAAGTTGATAAAACTGGCGGTGAGCCTTGGCGGCACAGAATCACTGGTAGAGCACCCTGCAACTATGACACATGCCGGTGTACCTGTTGATGACAGGCTGGAAATGGGCATTACTCCTAAACTGGTACGTCTTTCGGTAGGTGTTGAAAACTATAACGATATTATTTGGGATATACAGCAAGCGCTGGAGCAGTTATAGTGCTTACTTAATAAAACGATACTTAATGAGCTGCGGGTTTTCGTGGCTCATTTTTATTTCAACGAAAGTCAGGTGGCTGAGCCTTGATTTGGGAGCCTTGACCTTTGATGAATTTAATAGTAGTATATTGCAAAACGGTTTGCAAGCTCCCTTAAATTGGCTTGCTTTTTAGTAAATGACTGCAATCAAAAAAACACCGCAGCCGCAAAAAGAGTTGCAAGACAACATTGCGAGAAACGAAGGGGGAATGACTGAAAATAGATGGGATTTAGGCAGCTTCAAAGTTCATGCTTTAGTTGTTGCCTTGTTAGGGCTCGTATTTTACATGAATACCTTTAGCAATAGCTGGGCTTTTGACGACTCGTTAGTGATAGTCAAAAACAGTTATGTGCAGGAAGGCGTTTCGGGTATGTCGAAAATTTTCACTTCTGATGCTTATCAAAGTGTAGGCGAAAACGTGAAAGCAGATGGCAATCAATTAAGTGGTGGACGTTACAGACCGCTTTCCATTGCCACTTTTGCAATGGAACAACAAATACTTGGATTGCCACAAGGACCGACACAGGATGCGGACGCTAAGAAAGCTGCTGAAAATAAGTTGGTGAGTGATATGCACTTCAGGCATGTGGTAAATGTGTTGTTGTACATGCTAACCGGAGTAGTGTTGCTTTATTTTTTGAGGAAGATTGTTTTCCCGTCGGCGCCGCTGGCAGCACTACTGTCTGCGGTTGTTTTTATGGTTCATCCGCTGCATACCGAGGTTGTAGCTAATGTAAAGAGCCGGGATGAGATACTTTCAATGCTGTTTATCGCATTGACATTTATAACAGGGTTTAATTATTTCGAGAAAAAAGACAGAAAAAGTTTAGGTCTTTCTTTGTTGTGTTTTTTGCTTGCATTGTTGTCGAAAGAATATGCGGTTGTGGTGATAGCGTTAATGCCACTTGCATTGTACACGTTCAAAGAGATAGAGCTAAACAAGAGTTTTAAGGCGTCTGTCATTTATTTGGTTCCAATGGGCGTTTACATACTCATGCGTTTTAGCGCGGTTAAGCCTATGGCGAATGGAGTTGAAGATGAAGTAATGAACAATTGTTACTTACTGGCAACAGGTGTTGAAAAAGCGGCTACCATCATATATGTACCTATCAACTACATCAAATTATTATTATTGCCTCACCCGCTGGCCGCCGACTACAACTTCAAACAAATACCATACACCAACTTTTCAGATGTGCTTGTGTGGCTTTCTCTAGTGGTTCATGTTGGGCTTTCCGCTTTAATGGTGATGAGTTTGCGAAAGCGTCATGTAGTTGGATTTGCACTGGCACTTTACTTTGCCTTTTTATTGCCGGTGAGTAATGTGTTCCTCAATATTGGTGCGCCTATGGCTGAAAGGCTGATTTTTCACTCATCGCTTGGCTTTGCAATTATTGTAGGTTATTTGATATTCAGGGGATATGAAAAATTGAGTCCAACACCTACAGCGAAAATTGCTGTGGGTGGGCTTATGACTTTACTGGTAGTGTTAAGTGGATTTAAGACTATCACCAGAAACAAAGACTGGGAATCGGACGACACTCTTTTTGAGAAAGATGTACAGACAGTGCCAAACAGTGTATTGGTGAATAACAATGCTGCCGCTGTATATATCAGGCGGTCAAGAAATGCACCTGATGAAGAAAAAAAACAACTTTTAAGGCAAGCGATTCCATACCTCGATAAAGCAATTCAATTGAACGGAAAATTTGTAATGGCGTACCTGAACAGAGGGGTATGTTATTTCCGTTTGGGTGACTATGATAGAGCTCATTCCGATTGTGATACTGTAGTCAAATACTATCCTGAATTGCCAGATTTGAAAGTGCTGGCAGGACCCTTGTCAACTTATTACTGTAATGAGGGTATAAAATACGGCACCAATAATGACGATTCATTGGCAATAATGTACTTCAGGAAGGCGGCAGATGTAACGCCATTTGATGTGCGAATTCAATGTAACCTGGCGATGCAGTATGTAAAAGATCAACGTTTCCCGGAAGCCAAAGCAGTACTTGGTCGCGTACTAAAAATGGCACCAAACGATGAACAAGCGCTTCAGTTGATGCAGATGGCGAGTGCAGGTAAATAGCCAAAAGCATTTTCGTTGTTTTACAAACTATGGGGTTGCGAGATAGGATTTTTTACTTCATGTTTCAGATTATCAATACATGCGTTGGAGGCAATAGCATAACTTTGCTTTGTCATGAGCGCGAATGCATTGCAAAACAAAAACGGGGCTATTGAGGTACTTGGGGCTAAGGTGCACAACCTGAAAAATATTGATGTTACTATACCTAAAAACAAGTTGGTGGTTATAACCGGGATATCTGGCAGCGGTAAATCATCATTGGCATTTGATACCATTTTTGCAGAGGGGCAGCGCCGCTACATGGAGAGCTTTGCAGCCTATGCACGCCAGTTCATGGGCGATTTGGAACGTCCTGATGTTGAAAAAATTTCAGGCTTAAGCCCGGTAATTTCTATAGAACAAAAGACAACCAACAGAAACCCGCGAAGTACAGTAGGTACTGTGACTGAGGTGTATGACTTCATGAGGTTATTGTATGCTAGAATTGCAGATGCCTATTCGTATAATACGGGCAAAATCATGACCAGATTCAGTGAAGAAGAAATACTGAATCACATCAAAGAAAATTTTGGGGGTAATAAAATCATTTTGCTGGCACCCATTGTTCGGGGTAGAAAAGGGCACTACCGGGAGCTTTTTGAGCAATTGCGCAAGCAAGGTTACTTAAAGGTGCGTGTCGATGGTGAGATACTGGACATGAAGGAGAAAATGCAGCTCGACAGGTACAAAATTCATGACATTGAGTTAGTGATAGATAGGATGTCGGTGCAGGAGTCGAACAATGCCAGGCTGAGTGAAAGTGTACAGAAAGCGTTGCAGATGGGTAAGGGGCTTATGTTTTTGGCACAGCCTGATACCGATAAAATTGCACAATATAGCAGGTCGTTGATGTGTGCAGAAACCGGTTTGAGTTATGAAGAGCCAAGTCCTAATACATTTTCATTTAACTCGCCCTATGGTGCGTGCCCACATTGCAAGGGATTAGGTAGTATTTACAAGGTGAATATGGAAGCCGTTATTCCTGATCGTGAAAAAAGCATTATGGATGGCGGCATAGTACCTTTGGGCGAAGAGCGTGATGCGCATTCGTTTAGGATTGCTGCTGCGGTGGCGAAGCGCCATAAGATTTCGTTGACGGCCCCCATTAAAAATATTCCGGAAAAACAACTCAATATCCTGTTGTATGCCAATGAAGAAGGAATCATAACGTTTGATGAAAATTCAGGGAAAAGCAATGCGGGCGAGTTTAAAAGTGTCGATGACTACGAGGGTATTGTGAACATGCTGATGAGGTGGTTTTCTGAATCGGGTTCAGAAGGCGTGCGGGGATGGGTGGAAAGTTTCATGCAATTAAGCGAGTGCCCGGAATGTAGTGGTGCCCGACTGAAAAAGGAGAGCTTGCACTTTAAGCTAGACGGAAAAAATATCTCAGAGCTTGCCAATTTGTCGCTATCGGGTTTATACAAATGGTTTGAAGGCATAGAGCAAAGGCTCACAAATAAAAAGAATACGATTGCGAAAGATATTTTAAAGGAAATTAGGGATAGGCTGATGTTTTTACTCGATGTGGGTTTGCACTATCTGACGATGGATAGGCCAACACGAACATTGAGTGGGGGAGAGTCACAGCGCATCAGGTTGGCAACGCAGATTGGTTCGCAGCTTACGGGTATAACCTATATCCTCGATGAACCGAGTATTGGTTTGCACCAGCGTGACAATATGCGTCTGATAAAGGCACTACAGAATTTGCGCGATACCGGGAATTCGGTTTTGGTGGTGGAGCATGACAAAGATATTATGTTGGCGAGCGATCACTTGATAGACATTGGTCCGGCGGCAGGTATGCATGGCGGTCGCATAGTGAGTCAGGGTACACCGCAGGAAATGCTCAAGATGGATACCATCACTGCAGGGTACCTCAATCACAAATTAAAAATTGAAGTACCTCAGGAACGCAGGGCAGGCAACGGGCACCAACTAGTACTTACTGGTGCTACAGGTAATAACCTTAAAAATGTAAGTATCACCTTGCCGCTGGGTGCGTTTATATGTGTTACGGGGGTTTCGGGTAGCGGGAAAAGTACATTGATCAATGAGACGCTTTATCCTTTACTGGCAAAACACTGTTACCCAAACTTCAAGCAGCCGGCAATGCCGCATGACGCCATTCAGGGTTTGGAGCATATTGATAAAGTTATTGAAATAGACCAAAGCCCAATCGGTCGCACGCCAAGAAGTAACCCTGCTACTTATTGTGGATTCTTCAATGACATCAGGCAGTTATTTGCACAAGTGCCTGAGGCGAAGATTAGGGGTTACAACGCAGGCAGGTTTTCGTTCAATGTGAAGGGTGGCAGGTGCGAGGCTTGCAGCGGCGGTGGTATGAAGGTGATAGAGATGAACTTTTTACCCGATGTGTATGTGCATTGCGATCAATGCAACGGCAAACGTTACAACCGCGAAACGTTGGAAATACGCTACAAGGGCAAATCGATATCAGATGTGCTGAATATGACCGTTGAGGAAGCGACCGAATTCTTCATCAATGTGCCATTTCTGCACAGGAGGGTGAAAACTTTGCAGGATGTGGGATTGGGTTATGTAACGCTTGGGCAAAGCGCAGTTACTTTGAGTGGTGGTGAGGCGCAACGCGTTAAACTGGCTACAGAACTCAGCAAGCGTGATACGGGACAAACGATTTACATACTCGACGAACCCACTACAGGTTTGCATTTCGAAGACATCAGGCAATTACTGACTGTACTCAACCGACTGGTAGAGCGTGGTAATACGGTTTTGGTAATTGAACACAACATGGATGTAATTAAAGTCGCTGATTACATTATTGACATGGGCCCTGAAGGTGGTTCAGGTGGTGGAACACTGGTAGGTGAGGGCACTCCCGAAGTAATTGCCGCAATACCTGAAAGCTTTACGGGCATATTTTTGAAGGAGGAGTTGAAGTGAGCGTAAAGCGATAGTGATGATTCAATTGCCTCCATTTTCAACAAGTAAAGTGCTTGCAGATAAAGCGTTAGAACGAAGTGTAAGTAAGACTACGGTTCTGTGGGCGCAGGAACTTGTGGCACTGGGATATGAATCAATCAATCTGTACGAGCTTGCAGGTGAGTCGGAGCCGTATGACCAAATAGAAATAGAACTTCTGCTGGACAAAGTGCTTAAAGAGCTGGGACTAGTTGTTACCGACAAATCTTCAACAATAAGCCATTATATATACATGCTTGTCAAAAGAAATTTGCACGAACCAAAAGTATATAGTGATGTATTGAATGAAATAAAGGAAATCAGCTTGGAGTCTAATTTCCCTAACTTATATTACCAGATGTTTTATAGCCTATACTATGCTAAAATAGAGTTGGAGTATTCCGATGTTCAGTGGTATGTTAGAGATGCTAATAAAGGGAATATAGACTCGATTATTCTAGAATATTTTCAGTATTTTATTTATAATTATTAAAATATTATAATTTAATATAGGGCGTTGGGCTGATGACACGAAGTTTTTTGCTTTTTGAAATACCTTACCCCAGTGTGGTGAGAACTGGGTATACATGCACGAAAAAGCCCAACATTGCTGTTAGTATTCATTACGTCCGTTTCGCTTAATTTCTGTTGTAAAATATTTCAGCCAATAATTGTAAAGCCTAAAATTTCCTTTTTTTTTGAAACTTTTTTTGAAACTTTTGTAATTTTGCAATACCTGTACAGATTACAGGAGAAACAAATGTTTATGCTAACGAAGATTGTTATATCGCCAAGCAATAAAGAGGCTATTTCGTTCTTTGAAGAAATAGCAAAAAGAAAGGCTGAAATTAAGAAAAGATTGGAAGCCAAAGCCGCTAAAAGATTAATCTCTCATAAGGGTTGATTAAGGACTTCTATTCCTACATTAAGGAAGAGGAATCGGATATTATTTCTTATTCGTTCCTTACAATTACAAATGCTTTATACTACGTTTACTTCGATCCTTATCAATATGCATTGCATGTTGAAGATTACCCTAATTTATTAAAATTAGGGTATGGATTTGGATTTGAACGAATGTCTAAGCCTTCAAATTGGGTTGAAGACCCTCTTATTTTTTCAACAATCTCTCAAATTGTATTTGATTTCATTCAAGACAATGGAAATGAAGTTGTTCTATTATACCACTGCGATAATAGTGACCAAAAACAAAAAGGTAGGGATAAAATATTTGAAGACTGGTATCGTAAATCAGAATTGAATACTGAGATTTTTAAAAAGCGTATATCAATTTGCCATAGAAATAGTGAGGATCAAGAAATCACTATGTTTATGGGATATTTAACGTCAGAAAGTAATCAAAGTAAATCTCAGATTGAAGAAGAGTTTCAATTTTTTGCGGAAAATTTAGTTGATAAACATTAGCATACGAGTATCAATTTCATTACCTTGTCAAGCGAGTTTCCTTTTTATCCAATAGAATCTTCCTTTTTAATGTGTAGGTCTTCAATTCTTTTGGTGCTTTTTTTTGATTCACAATAGATTTTTGGATGTTGGGCTAAATTCTGCTTAAATTTTGGAATTTAGAGATTACATTGAATCAAATCATCATTCGCCTACTGCTGATAAATCGTTTATATTTGGTTGATGAATAGGCAATCGGGTAACTTACAAAAATGGCTTGCAGTGTTGCTGGGGGCAGTGGTTTTGTTGGTGCCGGCATTGTACAATGGCTATCCGATGGTTGACCCCGATGCAGGGACATATATAGCTTCGGGTTTTAAGTTTGATACTCCCATCGACCGACCTATCACTTATGGGTTGCTAGTGAGAATGTTTAGCTTGAATGGGTTTTCGTTGTGGGGCGTTGTGGCTACGCAGGCACTTTTGCTCTCATGGTTGTTGACCGATGTTGTAGAAATTGTTTTAGCCGAAAAGTTCAGGGCGGTATTTTCAATTGGTATAATCGCTGTTCTGAGTTGTGCTACATCTTTGCCGTGGCTTGTGGGTATGATTCACCCCGATATTTTCACGGCTGTTTGTTTCCTGCTCTTGTTTAAAATCACGGTATCGGCGAAGCCTAAATGGTGGTGGTATCTATTCTTTTGGGTGGCAGTGGCAGTACACATGTCGCACCCCTTGCTTTTTACCGGGTTTTCGGTGGTTTTGATTGTTGTGGCAAAATTTGTTTTTCCTGGAGCGAACCCTCAATTGTGGAAACGTTACTTACTTACCGCGAGTTTGTCACTATCCACGATTTTAATCATGGGGTCGGCAATTAGTAAATCAAAACATGTGTTTTTGACCGGGACATTGGTTGAAAAAGGGGTATTGAAAGTTTTTTTAAAGGAACAATGTGCGACACATAACTATCAACTTTGCCGTTACTACAACGAGCTGCCGGAAACGAGTGATGGTTTTTTGTGGAATGAATCGGGGCCTTTGTATAAAATTGGTGGATGGAGTGAGTCAAAAAAAGAACTGACCCAAATGGATCATGACCTACTAACCACTCCCAGGTATTTATGGATGTATTGTTCCTCTTCAATTCGTCAGTTTTTCAAGCAACTCAATTATTTCGATATATTAACCGGTACATTCAATTTCCCACCGGGAAGCAATGTGCACCTGCAAATTTCAGCTTATGTGCCAAGGGATATCCATGGTTTTGAAAAAGCCACCCAAAACCGAATAGACTTGCCTGAAGAGCTGATTCCATTCAAGCTGTACTTGCGTTGGATTGTTTATTTGAGTGCTGTTGTATTGTTGCTCATGTTGGCTTTACGTTCAAAATCATTCAATAGTCAATTGAAAATCGTACTCATTATTTGCCTCGGTGGTTACATTTTAAATATTGCTGATTTTTCATTGCTCGCCACCGTTTCAGGGCGATATGCGGCAAAAATGGTATGGGTAATACCATTTTTGTGTTTGCTAACTGCATTTTATTTAAGGCTGAATAAGAAAGTTCAAAAAACTTAGGCGAACCTTCAACCTACATCTTAGGTACGTAAATCACATACTTTTCTTCGAAGTATGGTTCAGGGAAAATGGAGGCTACGTCCCATGCCCGAACGATGTCTTTGAGACCTGATTCTTCAATTTCTTTGGTGAGGTCGCCACCCTTTAGGCAAATGAGTCCGTTGGGGAGCTCTTCACTTTTTTGACCCTTTCTGAGTTGAAAATGCACCCATTTCCAGAGTTCGCCGAGTGGGGCAACGGCGCGTGATACAGCAAAGTCAAAGGTTTTGTTCTTGAGTTCTTCAACCCTGCCATGGTGTGTTTTTACGTTTTTCAGCCCAATTGCAGCAGCCACTTCATTCACTACTTTTATTTTCTTACCTATGCTATCAACTAGCATAAATTCAACATCGGGGTAGAAGATAGCTAGGGGTATGCCGGGAAAACCGCCTCCTGTGCCAATATCAACGATTCTGGTGCCGGGGTCAAAGTCTGCTACGGCAGCGATGGTGAGTGAGTGGAGAATGTGTTTTTCGTACAATGCCTCGATGTCTTTGCGCGATATCACATTGATTTGTTCATTCCATGTTTTATAGAGGTCGCCCAATTGCTCGAGTTGAGAGACCTGGGTAGGCGAAAAATCATCGAAATATTTTAAAACTACTTCCACTGCTGCTGAATTTTAAACTTGAAAGGTAAGATTCGGTTTCAAACCAACCCCAACCTATTTAGGGCAAAGGTAGCGCACTGAACTGAAATATTTTTGAAGCCGGGCATGAGAGGTATAACAGTGCATTAATAAAGAAGTTTTAAAATTTTCGGCGATGCCCTTTCAAGATCGATGCGTTTCTGTTTTTTACCTACCTTGCCTTATCTCTTATGGCGACGGCAGAAAAGACATTAGCGCAAATAAAAGCATGGTGCAATGGTGAGTGGTCACAACAGCCTCATTCTGAACTGACTATAGAAACGTTGGCTACTGACACCCGTGAAATAGAAGTAGGGTTACATTGCCTGTTCATTCCGCTGGTCACAAAGTTGCGCGACGGACATAAGTTTATTGCAGAGGCGTACAGCAAGGGAGTGCGATTGTTTTTGGTGAGTGATGCTGTTGCTGTTACAGATTTTCCTGAAGCCGGGTTTCTGAAGGTCAAAGATACGCTTGATGCGCTTCAACGCATTGCAGCCGGTCATCGCAAACAAATGGCCGCGAAGGTGGTGGGCATTACGGGTAGTAATGGGAAAACCATTGTTAAGGAATGGCTGTCAGAGATTGTAGCGGGAGAAAAGAGGGTAGTGAAAAGCCCAAAGAGTTTTAATTCTCAAATAGGCGTGCCGAGGTCGGTGTGGGAAATGAGTGCCGAACATGAAGTGGGGATTTTTGAAGCAGGCATATCAACAGTAGGGGAGATGGAACGGCTCGAAAAAGTCATTCAACCCAATATTGGTATATTTTGCAATATAGGTTTGGCACATGCTGAGGGGTTTGTGAATGAACGGCAAAAAATAAATGAGAAGCTGTTTTTGTTCAGGCACTGCAAGCACCTGGTTTATTGCCGCGACCATGAGCAGTTGAATGAAGCTGTATTGAGTTACACAAAACTCATCAATCAGGGACGCAGTGAAGATGCATTGCAGTTGTTTTCGTGGTCGGTGAGACCGGGGGCTGATGTGCGTGTTGTTAAAACAGCACAGGCATACAACAGTACTGAAATAGAACTTTCGTTACAGGGCAGAACGGTGCAATTCAAAATTCCTTTTATCGATGCTGCTTCGGTAGAAAATGCGATTCATTGTTTTTGTACTGCTGTTTTATTGGGCATTTCTGATGCCGCCATTATAGACCGCATGGCACAGCTACAGCCTGTGTCAATGCGTATGGAATTAAGGCAGGGCAATAACAATTGTACCATCATCAACGATGCCTACAATTCTGACCTTACTTCTTTGCAAATGGCATTGTCGTACCTCACGAGGCAGAAACAGCACGCGCTGCATACAGTTATATTATCAGATATGTTGCAAATGGGTAAGAGCGACCTTGAATTGTATGAGGAAGTCGCCGAATTAATTGCCCGAAAAAATGTACATCGGTTTATAGGTATTGGTCCGTCGCTGCATAAGAATAAAGCTGCATTCAGAAAGCACAAGAAATTGCGCAGTATATTTTTTAAGACCACCGCCGACTTTTTAAAGCAATTCCACCTACTTACGTTTTCAAATGAAGCCATTCTTTTGAAGGGTGCGCGGGTGTTTACTTTTGAAAAGATTGCGCTTTTGCTGGAGCAGCACATACACCAAACTGTTTTGAACATTAACCTGAATTCGATAAGGAATAATCTTGATGTATTCAGGAGTTTGCTGAAGCCGGAGGTGAAGATGATGGCGATGGTGAAGGCTTTTTCGTATGGCAGCGGCAGTCATGAGATAGCTGATTTATTACAACATCATGGTGTCGATTACCTGACTGTTGCGTATACTGATGAAGGTATTGCCCTGAGAAAAGCAGGAGTCACATTGCCTATTATGGTCATGAGCCCTGAACTGACTTCGTTCGATAGGATGATAGCCTGGAAGATGGAGCCGGAGATTTTCAATTTCAGGTCGTTGCAGGCTTTTTTAAAAATGGCTGATACCCTTCAGGTGATTAATTACCCCGTACATATTAAGTTAGATACTGGTATGCACCGTTTAGGTTTTGAACCACACGATTTGCCTGCGCTGGCTCAGGTGTTGTTGCAACACAAAACGGTTAAGGTAGTTTCTATTTTCAGTCATCTTGCAGCTAGCGACGATCCGGCACAAGATGAGTTTACCCGATTGCAAGGAGAGCGGTTCAGTACTATGGCGGGTGAGCTATCGCAGTTGCTGGGATATAAGCCATGGTGGCACATTTGTAATTCTTCGGGTATTGCGCGCTTCCCTGAGTTGCACTTTGATGTAGTAAGGTTGGGGATAGGTTTGTATGGCATTGATGGCACGGGTGTGCTGGGCAGTAGGTTACAGCACATCAGTACGTTAAAAACACTCGTTGCTCAAATAAGGCATATACCAAAGGGCGAAACTGTAGGTTATGGGCATAAAAATCCGTTATCGCATCATGCAACCATTGCTACAGTGTGTATTGGTTATGCTGATGGTTACCCCAGGAGCATGGGGCATGGGGCTGCCTATATGTTGGTGAAGGGAGCAAAAGCCCCAACTGTTGGTTCAATATGTATGGACATGTGCATGATAGACATCACCGGAATACCTGATGTGCAGGAAGGTGATGAAGTTATTGTATTTGGTCCTGAACTGACATCGGGGCAATTGGCTGATTGGTCGGGGACGATAGCTTATGAAGTGTTGACAGGGGTGTCGCAACGGGTGAAAAGAGTGTACACCAACGAGTAACAAAAGTAACTATGCCGTTTTCTTTCGCATGAATAACCCTTGGAAAATGCCCTGAACCGAGATGATGTTGAGGGGGAATTCAAAGAATACATGAATCATACTTAGGGTAAACAATGCGATGAACCCAATTTTATAGTCGTACCAATACAGCCCTGCCGATACAGCCCATGTGCCGGTCATGAGTATGAGCTTTTTGCGATTGATGTTTTTATACCAGCCTATAACTGTGGTTTTTGAGAACCAGTTGAGGTAGTGATAGGTGTAGCAAAACGCAACGAAAATTTGAATTTTAATGGCAATTTCAGAATACAGGAAGAAGTTTTCTTTTTCGCCAACTGCACCTAAAGCCATTGCGATATTGCGGTCTTCGTAGTTGAAGTAACTCTTTAAAAATGTTTCTTGTACCTCTTGCGACACAATATAACTTGCAGGGTCAATATTGCTTTGCCAAATAACAATGGGACACAGTGCCATTACAATAATGCTAATGATGCCAACATTGTTGGTGTTTTTTATTACCCCATAAACCATAAATAACCACGTGAAAAAATACACATGGATGATGGTGGGTAGGAACATGGTTAGGTAAGAAAACTTAATGAGATCAAATTTATTGGCAAGCACTGTGCCTGCTACTACACTCACTAAGAATATGCCAAGCGTTCGATTGTTTTTTATGTACACCAGCGCAATGGCAAATAAGAATAAGATAAACAAAACGGCAAAAAACCAGTTGTAGCTGAACTGTTGTACTTGCCCGAGCCACGGCGCTTTGGTGTTTTCGAAATAGGGGAGGCGAAGGAAAATAGGGATGGCGAGTAACAATGCGGCAGCAGCAAAAAGCCAGATCCATGACCTGTTTTTTACATAGTAGTTTTTGCCTTCAAGCCAGTTGATTTCGGTGATGTAGTGCAGCGGGCCTAGTACCGCATACGAGAACAGGAACAACTGAAAGGGGATTTTGAATGCCACTACCAATGAAATGATTAACAAACCGACATTTAGCATGTCGATACTCATTGTTGTGCCCTGTTGCTGCTTCATGAAATTAGATTTTTATAAAGTTATGCCCAACAAATTTATGATAACAGTCCTTCAATTTTCTTGAACGTGTCTTGAGGCGACGCCTGTTCCCATAAAATTGAATATACGAGGTTGGCGATTGGTGCAGGTATATCGAACCTTGTAGAAATGCTGTGCATGCCTTTTGAAGCGTAATATCCTTCTGCTACCATGTTCATTTCCAGAGTTGCTGCCTTTACCGAATAGCCCTTACCTATCATGGTTCCAAATGTTCTGTTTCTGCTGTGCAGCGAATAACATGTTACCAGCAAATCGCCGAGATAGGCGCTTGTATGGAAGTCTGGTAGGTCTGATTCAGGGTGAAAGAGTTCAAAATGCTTGTTGAGGAAGTGGTACATTTCTCTGTAACAGTTGGTGATGTACACGCTCAGGAAGTTATCGCCGTAGTCGAGGGCACGTGCAATACCTGCCCCAACCGCGTAAATATTTTTGAGCACTGCGGCATATTGCGTACCGTAAATATCGTGGTTGCAGGTGGTGTTGAGGTAGCACCCGTTGAATGCAGATGCGATAGCCTGAACCCTATCGGTGTCCAGGCCGGAAAATGTAAGGTAGCTCAGGCGTTCTTCAGCTACTTCTTCAGCGTGACAAGGACCTGTGATGGCAAAATAATCGTTGATATGGATGCCTAGTTTTTCTTCGAGATAGTCGTTGAGCAACACATGTTTTTCGGGTAAAATGCCTTTTATGGCACTTACAATATTCTTGCCTTTCCACATTTCAGGGGTGGTGGCATCAATAACAGGTTGTACGTATGCCGATGGCACCACTATCACCAAAGTATCGCTATTGGCAATTACATATTCTAAGTTGCTTGTAGGTTTAATTGACTCAGGCTTAAACGCGACTGAGGTGAGGTAATGCGGGTTGTGGTGGCGTGTTATCAGGTGTTGCACCGATTGTTCGTTGCGCACCCACCAGTTAATGGTATGACCATTGTCGGTGAGTATTTTAGCCAGTGCAGTACCCCAGCTACCATTACCTACTATACCTATTTTCCCGATGAGATTGTTCAAGCGTTTGTGTTTTGCTGGTAAAAATACGTTTTTGAAATTTTATAAGTAGTGATTTAGAATTTGTTTGTGGAAGTTGGGGGTAATTTGAGAGGGTGGAATTGGACTTTTAAAAAAAGGCGCTAGCTTTCAAGTGCATTTAAAATGTCAATGCGAATTATTTATCTTTGTATGATTGATTTAGCCTGATAGTCAAGTAATTTTAAACTCGAAACACATATACCCCCCGATGAAACGCATTCTCATTCTCTTAATCCCGATATTTTTATTTCAGTTTTCCTGCGCAACTGCGCAGGAAAACTATGTTTTAAATGGGGATTTTGAACAATAAAGCGATTGCCCCTGGACCAATGATTTAATTCGCCTGGCAAATTATTGGGACGCAATAGATACGAATTACACTATGGATAGCATTCTGTATTGGGAATATTCGATCGGTGACTTTTTTGGACAATATGTGAATCATTGCGCAGACACTGTCGCAGGTTCTGGTGCAGGTAGCGTTTCAAATAATCCTTGGATACTTAGAGGTACTCGTACGGGAATAGGGATGGCGTTTTCAATCTATTTTTTTGATTATTCTGTTCCCGGGTATGCTCCAAATGATGGTGGAATAAATTATTTACAAGGG
This sequence comes from Chitinophagaceae bacterium, assembly GCA_947454235.1. Lineage (GTDB taxonomy): Bacteria > Bacteroidota > Bacteroidia > Chitinophagales > Chitinophagaceae > Flavipsychrobacter. The sequence goes on along the minus strand of CANGIY010000034.1, from coordinate 1,826 downwards.
CGTTTATACAAGCAATTGACAGCAGGGAAGGCATATTGTGTTACGTTTTATGTATGCGCTACGCTTTCGTATGGAATCAGCCATATTGGTGCTTATTTAGATGATGGTACTATTGATACAACGCACGACCCGTCCAACCTTCAGCCACAATATACACCTCAAATTGTTGATACAAATCTGATAAGCGATACTGCTCAATTTACAAAAATACAAGGCAGTTTTGTAGCAACAGGTCATGAAAAGTTTATCACATTAGGTGTTTTTAGAGATACTGGGCATTTTAGGCATCAATTGATTCGAGGGACTCCCTCCGCTCATCAACCTGCTGGCGGATATCTGGTTGAAGATGTGAGTGTTGTTGAAATCGATGCGCAGCCCAATGCAGGAAGAGATACTGTTATTTCGCGCGGCGATTCGGTTCGTTTAGGGCCGCCCGTGCATGCTGCAGGGCTTCCTGTTTATTGGTATAAGCTGGGTGCTTCACGCCCGTTTGATAGTACCGGTAATGTCATGGTTCACCCTGATAGCACCACAACGTATGTCATGGAACTAGATTTGTGCAGTGAGCCACAATTTGATACAGTTACAGTGTGGGTGTGCAGCCTCGAAGTTGAACACCTGCACCGCAACCCGATGACAGCAACATTTAACCCCAATCCTGCAAGCGATGTATTAACCATACAAGATGGCAAGGGTATTGAGGTTTCGATATCGCAGCTTGATGGAAGGGTGGTGCAACGTTACCCGGCATTGCAGGGTTTTAAGGAAACCATTGATATTTCGCAACTCCCAGCCGGCACCTACCTCATTCACTTCACCGACCCACAAACGGGTACGTTTGCAACACATAAGTTGGTGAAGATATAGGGCGTGTGTCATAAACTGCTAACTTTATAGTCAAATCACCCACCGTGAAAAGATGCTTACTGGTTGTTTTATTGTTTGTCTTTTGTGCCTCCTCCCACGCACAAACCAATCTCATTTTAAATCCGAGTTTTGAAGACACGTTAGGGTGTCCTCCTGCAAATGATTGTGTTTATGATGCTAAGTATTGGACTTCTACTGACACTTCCTTCAATTTAGATTCTTTTTCGTCCGGAGCTCACAGTAGGTATGATAATTCGTATCCCGATTTGGAACATTTTTGTGCTGATGGAAGATTAGGAGGGTGTCCAAATAATCCAGTTTTTTTTAAATATCCACGAACAGGATTAGCGATGGTTGAATTTGGAACAGCACCTTTTAATTTTTCGTCCTATAGTTCCTATAATTATCTTCAGGGTAGAATTTCTTCGAATTTGGTTCCCGGTAATTCTTATTGTTTTACGTACTTTTTGAAACTAATTTCAATTTCATCATTTGCAATAAATCATGTAGACGCATACTTTGATGATGGTACTATAGATACGATAAGTTATTCTGGGGTTCCGATGCCTTGGATTCACCCGCAAGTAATCGATACTCAGGTAGCCAATGATACATTGAATTGGATAAGGGTTCAAGGCAGTTTCATCGCAAACGGAAATGAGCGGTTTGTAACTTTAGGTGTATTTGTTGACTCAAGTTTGCTTGATACTGTAAATTTAAAAAGTGTCTTTGGAGGAGGGATTGGCTACCTCATCGACGATATTTCACTGCTCCCTTCAAGCTCGGTAGCTTATGCGGGTCCTGATGTGCACACAATGAATGCTGGAGATACTGCGCGGTTGGGAGTGGCGAATGGTGAAGGTATGCCTTGTTACTGGTATTTATTGGGGAATAGCTCACCCATAGATAGTGGTGGCACGTTGGTTGTTCACCCCGATACTACGACCACCTACGTGGTG
>CANGIY010000033.1 GCA_947454235.1 Chitinophagaceae bacterium | reverse complement strand
TTGTCGTCAAAGTAAATGCCTACACGAGCAGGGATAATGGTGCCATCGGGTAAGCCATCGCGCACTTTAATGGTATAAGTGAGCATACCATCGCAGGCACCATGGTGCGAACTATCCAGCAAATTGATATTCGGAAAGTCGTATTTGTAAATCGTCATGCCGCTCACCACCTGTTTTTCAACAAACATGGTCGCTGATGCAAATAGTGGTCTCAACGTCGTTGGCTCCAAATATTCCGAAAGCGTATCCATTACATGAATGTTGTGCGCAGTATCGTTACCCGTATTCTCAAAGCCTATAGTGTACCTTAACGTTGTACCCGCATCTATGTAACCAGATGGGTTTGAAATGATGAAGTTGGGGTCGTAACCTCCTTTTGCCGTATCGATGGTAACTTCGGTATTATCGGAAGTATCAAAGTCGCCAGCATGTGGCGTAACATCTACATTATAAGTCACTGTATCCCGAAGGCTCCATGTACAACTATGACAGTCAGACCTAAAATTAATTCTCCGTGGAGAATGGTCATTTGAAAGAGAATCAATACCCCAAGTCGCTGTACCCATAGTAGTGTCATTTGGCAAAACATTAGAACTATAAAAAACAGTGCCACGAGGAAAAATCACTTTCAAAGCTTCTCTTCTAAAAATTGGGCTTCTATTACCCACCCATAAATTGCCCATTCCCCTGTGTGAACCGGTTCTATAGGTGCCATAAACGAAATAGTCATAGTAGAGTCTTGGCAAAATTTGAAGTCTAAATAGTTTTTCAGGGTACCTGAGCGTACTTGTCCCAACCGTATCACTGATTGAAATCGATAAAGGGTACGTAACTGTATCGTATGCATGAAGACCACTAAGTCTAAATGTATAAATAGTTGATGGAGGACCAGTAAAACGATAATAAGTCCCACTAGTGATAGAAACTGTATCGATTCTCACACCGTTCGAATCAACATACAAAGAAAATGGATTGAAATTCCAAAAATCCCTGCCACTAAAAACACCATTGCTGTCTAAGTCATAAAACACCTTGATAGGCATTGAACGACAGTACACATAGTCAATTTCAGAAGTCTGAGAATCAACGACTGTGCTACCATTGAACAACCACCTTTTTACCGTGTACCTTCCTGAACTTGCATAAGTATGAACAATGTTTAATATTGCCGGGTAAGTGCCTGTAAATGAAGAACTATCAAAAGAACCATCGCCAAAATAAGTCTTCAAGTATAACAACGATGAATTCCCATTGACTTGGGTGTAAAAATCAGGTCCTATACATAGCGTATCGGCATAATTTACAACCCGCGTTAAAGAATAATGATACACGAAATGCGCAATTGAGGAGTAGCCTGTCAAAGAGCTTGTAGTACAAAGTACAGCAAGCCGTAAATATCTTTCGCCTGTAAGCACAAAGTTATTCGTCATATTAGTTGCGCCCGGTATTGGAGTCCAGCCGCTTGTTCCGTCTTCCGACTGCTCCCATTGGTAACGCATATCTAAACTAAAAGCGGCTCCGGTAGTACTGGCAGTTACCGCACATCCCGCACATGAAAAAGCTGAAACAGAAGCTGTTCCACCTGCAGGAGTGCCCGAACAAGGTGTGAAATAAATGACAGTATCTTCATTACTGAAAACAGTTCCACCTGTATATACACAACTCGACTTAAGCCTATACTGCATAGTATCGGTGATGCCCGAATAGCTATAAGTAGTACCAACCGCACCTGAAATATCAGCCCATGTTGTACCTGAAAACGTTTTTGACTGCCATTGAAATGAAACTCCGGAATCAAGGCTGTAGCCTGTATTGGCCAAATTTATCGTTGTACTGTTGTCGGCTGAATCGGGAGTGGCAACACTTATACCACTTGGCAAACTACTGTTACAATTTATATATCCCAAGCCTTCGAGTGCAATAATATTGCCATAACTGATTGCACTTGTTACTGCACTTACTGTCCCTGACAAATACCCCCGGTAGCTAGAAATGAATTTTACAAATATTGTATCTCCTGTTATAGTTGCATGATTATAAGCTTTGGTACAACTTGTCCCAAACGTAATTCCATCAGCAGAAATTAAAAACCCCGTTGATGCAGTGTATGTAACATCTCCCGAATCGGGGTAAACATTGACGCCGTCTACCAAAAAATATCGAACACCTGATGTATCTCCTACAATGGTATTGGGGAGCATCAAGCTACCTGCTCTTGCAGTTAAAAGGGAAACAGTATCAATAGTTACCAGATAGTCGCGCAAATCGCCGTAAGAAGAATCGGCTGCGCCGCGTGCACAAGGGTGTAGATTTGGATACCTGTGATAGGTCGTATATTCAGTTGCGCACCTCAAACGTCTAAACCCCCTGCAGTGAGTTGTAGTTGCACTTGGGATCGTCAAGGTTACAGATGTAGAAATAGACGTCCAGCCAGATGAGCCTCCTATTGATTCTGATGCTTCAAAATTGGAATTATTATTAAAATCGATCCAATATTGGCAACCTGTAGTATATGCATAAGTGTTGGCACCAAGAGTTGAGCGATAGGTTGAGCCAGACCTCAACAGTGTTGACATACCTGTTCGTTCTTCGTACCCTGTACCTGAAACACCTAAATTATCAACAATCGTACTTCCCTCCCCAACAAGCCTGAATGGATAAGTCGAAGAACCAACCAGTGGTGAGCCTGACCCAAACGCTGTAAATGGAACACAAGCACCTGAATCTACACCAATGTAAAAAATTGGAACAACTGTAGACAATGCTGTATCACCCGATGATGTACAAGTGACTTTGCACCTGAAATAATTGGTTTCGGTAATACCCGTTGAGGAAGTCCAAACGGTATCAGTCGCACCTGCAATGTTTGTAAACGCTGGTGATGAGCGCGTAGCTTTTTGCCATTGAAAGGTTAAACCCGGCAAATGGGTTAAACGAGTAAGATTGACATTGAAAATAGTTGAAGCACCTGCATAGGTTGTACCAGAAGTCGCAACACCACCATAGGGAGTTCCGGCACATGAATCATTGCCTACACCCGTCAATAATTCATACCTGCTGCCTGTAAACGCTACACTCGAAACTGCCATGGAATCGTGGTAACTACCAACTGCATAGGGGCAGAACCTTATATAAATGGCTGTGGTATCTAACACCCTACCTGAAAAGTGTATTGACAATGAAGTCACCCAGGTAGTGCTGTCTGTAGAGCATTTAAATCCGTGAGGCACAGATATGTTCACAACACCCGTGTCAGCCAACAGCGTATCTGAAGCCAATAACAAACGACCCGCATCAACACAATTACCTAATCGGGTAGACGGGAACACGGTTGCCGAGCGAGACATATAAATTGTCTGTGTAAACCCTTTAAGGTTCGCCAACCCAATAAATAATATGAACAAAATCAGGCGTTTGAGGCTCATAAAATGCATTTTTGCAAATATAAGTCTTATATATAACATTGTAAAGCTATCTGTTTAAAAATACGAACACCTTTTTGAGTAATCAACCTAAATTACTGTTTGAATGAGTCTACCTACCCTCTTCATCAATCTTAAAAACACCCTCACCCAGCACCAAATTTCATCATTTTGAGAGCTATTACACGCGTTGAGTCGTCTAAAAACGAATGCTAAAACCTAAAACTGTTTGTATATTACAACCAATTCACAGTCAATGAAAAAAGCACTATTCATCACATTTGCGCTATTATCACAAACATTTTGCTTTGCTCAAAAAGCTAATGTGTCCCAAAGTCATTTTGTTATTTCCTTTGATGGTATTGGAGGACTGAGCAGCACAAGTTTTCAAAAACAAGCTGTGGCTCCTTACTACGACCTCGGGGTGAATGAAGGTGGCACCTGGAAGCTATCGTCATCAGCATCTTTAGGCGGACAGGCTACATTTACTTACTTTTTTGGCAAAAAATGCAAAATTGGTGTAGGTACAGGATACAGTTTTCAAACTATTAGCGGTGAATTAAGTATTGAGAATTTCAAAATCGACTATCGGGAATTTGACAGCTTCAGTCGCCCATTCAGGCAGTCGGTTGTGAGTGACAAAATTTCTGAAAAACTAAACACCCAAATCCATAATATCCCGGTTTTTATGAGTGGTCGGTTAGATTTGGGGGATAACCTTGAACTTGTTACCAAAGGTGGTATTCTCATTCCGGTTAGTTCAACGATTAAATATACAACCGATGCTGTCTTCGATATGAACGCATATTACAAGTTTGCAGGTGGTGGTGTCAATGTGTACGATAATGGGATAAATGATGGAGCAGAGTGGATTTTATCAAAAGATGCATATGCAACTACTACCACAAATGTATATTCAATGGATGACAGCCTCAGAACTCGCGGATATAAAGTGAACTGGGGACTATCAGCAAATTCGAAATCGGGCTCAATGACGCTAAAAGCAAAAGGTGTCGGCTTTTTCATACACCCTGAAATCGGACTTAAGATGTCAGATAATTTGACTGTTCAATTGGGTGTTAATGCCGCCATGCAATCGTTTGATTTGGAAAGTCCTGCGAGTTATAAAATCATTGATCTTTCGGGCAATTACACAACCCCATTGAAACTGGTTAAAACACTCGACTACTTCACGTACGGTATAAACATCGGGGTGAAATTTCGGTTGTAACCGAAACATTAAACTGGCGCAGGAGTTAGCGAAGCGCTCCTGAGTCTATAGATCCCGAGTTTACCTCGGGAGAGCTGCCTGTCCACCGCATTTCGCCACGGGAGTACTCCCGAACCGCATTTGTAAATATTAAATGAGAATCATACACGCCCCAAGCACAGGTCGGGAGTCTTCATTGAATCTTGCTTAATCATAGTTCAAGCCGCCCTACGCTTAACACTTAAGTATCTATAAATAATAAATTTAGATTTTGAATTCTGAATTCTGAATTATTGGAACTTATCCGCTAACTTTCGTGCCCTACAAACTTTAGCAAACATGGCAACAGTCATTAAATACGCTCTACTGCCTTTCAAATTTGATGTGGACCGCATGAAGGAAGAGGTGGCGAAGATAGACACACAATGGGGGCTCCATTATAAAACTACCGACTACGAAGGCGAGTGGAGTGCGGTTCCCCTACACTCTATTGGCGGGTCAATGACCAATTTGTTTGTCGACTCTTCAGGCAAAGTCCCGTTTCAAGAAACGCCACTCATGCAACTTTGCCCCTACCTGAAAAGTGTCGTGGAAACACTGCAATGCCCCAAATTCACCGTGCGACTATTAAAACTCAAAGCAGGGTCGGTTATTAAAGAACACCGTGACCGTGAGCTTTTCTTCGAAAGCGGCGAAGCGCGAATTCATGTGCCTATTGTCACCAATGAACAAGTCGAATTTTACCTGGACGGTGAGCGAATCGACTTGCACGAGGGCGAATGCTGGTACATGAACTTCAACTTAATGCACAAAATCATTAACAACAGCAACCAAGACCGCATACACCTGGTGATAGACTGCATTGTGAACGACTGGATGAAAGAAACTTTTGCACTTGAAGCCACCCAACAGGTAATGACGACAGTAGCTGACAAATTTTCTTTATCTGATCGACGTGCGATTGTTGAGTCCCTTAAAGCTCAGGGCACACCTACCGCTCTTGAGATGGCGGCACAAATGGAGCTGGAACTGGAAAAAAGTATTTAACCCAAAAAATATACCTAGCGTTCTATTTCTATCTGAGCGATTTTACTTTACTTTACATAACTCAAACATGCCATTGTATGACAGAAGTAGCACTACAAAGCCCTTTCGAGCCGCTGCGCCAGTTTTATAAAAGCATCTACCCCGCATTTTCAGAAGAAGGGTGGCACCTCACCGAACAACTGGCAGCAATAAGAACGTTGAAAAAGGGGGAGATTTTGTTGAAGCAAGGCGCAGTTTGCACCAACGTGTCATTTATAGTAGAAGGACTGGTGCGTATGTACATTGAACATGACGACAAAGAGAAAACACTCTGTTTTTTCAACGAACTCACCTACGTTTCAGACTACAGCAGCTTCCTGACCCGCCAACCATCAAAAATGTACATTCAGGCACTGGAGCCTACCACCGTCATAGAAACATCGTACGACAACCTGCAACGCCTGTACCGGGAAGTACCGGAAGCCAACCTGCTGGGGCGCATTATGTGCGAACAACTGTTCATACAAACCAACGATGTACATGTACACGAACTCAAAGAGAACTTTGAACAACGCTACCTGACACTGGTTGAAAAATACCCATGGATCATTAGCCGGGTGCCGCAATACATGATAGCCTCGTTCATGGGTATTACCCCCGAAGCCCTCAGCCGCATAAAAGCACGCATAGCCCGCCCTTCAAAAAATAAAAGAGTAGCATAGGTTTTTGCTGGTTTACCCTACAATTGTAACTGCCACAATAGGTTATTTTTTGCACCTGTGGGGACAAGTTTTTACATTACTGCCAAAAAAATGTAATATTGCCACCAAAAATCCTGATTTTATTATTAAAATTTCCTTGAAAGTTCTAATTTTAGCCCTCAAAGCAATCCGTACTATTAAATATCATTAACCGAAAATGGTCAATATGCAAAAAGGAATACTTAAACGCGCTTCAAAACTGGCAATAATGTTGTGTGTTGCTCTTGGTTTTCAAAGCCACGCACAGGATATCGTTAAAGTAAGGAATACCAATTTTACATCTTACTTTTCTAAATCCCAACACATTCCGGTTTTGGTTGTGTACACATTAACTCCTGAAATCTTCAACTGCAGCAAGCAAAAAGGAGAAAACGGAGTGCATCTTGACACCGACCCTCAATTGCCGGAATACACCGACCTCAAAGGCGACTACGAAAACACGCAATTTGACCATGCAATGATGATGTCGCCAGATGAAAACACTTGCGATAAAGATGCATACAGAGAGAGCTATTACTATACCAACGTAATGCCAATGCCAAAAAATCTGTACAAAAGCCTTTGGGAAAAATTGCACGAAAAAGAAAGAATCAAAGCTAAAAAATACAAAAAAGTAAAAGTATTCGCCGGTACAGTGGGTCGTAACTGGGTAATCGGTTACAAAAACAACATCATCGTTCCTGAATACACTTGGAAAGTAATCTACATTCCTAGCACTGACGAGTATTTGTGCTATGAGTTTCACAACATCGAGCCTTACAACCCAGATGATAAATTGGAACTTCATAAAGTTGATTTGAACACCATCGAATCATTGGCTGGTGTACACTTCGTAAATGGCGTTATTTCTGCTTCTTACGTAACTCCAACTCCTAGTAACTAATACACGCTGAGTAAATTATATTGAACATCCCGACCACGTGTCGGGATGTTTGCTTTTTAAGAAATACTTGCCCATGAAACACATTCTCTCCACCCTGTTACTACTCTCCCTAATTGCGAACACAGACGGAGTTGCTGCGCCTAAGCGTAAGAAGAAACTGAAAACCAATTCGCACCTGGTGCTTTGGGAAAAACACGTATTCAGGGAGTTGGTGATGCTGGATATTAAACAACACACACCCCTTAAAAACATACTTGTGCAACGCGATAGCAATGTGTACCGTATGCAGTTTCATGAAGTGGTGATGTGGGGTATTAAAACAGGGGCATTAAAATGCTACAACTTCGACCTCGAAAAAACCGACTCTACAGCACCCCTTCCCACCTTTGATATTAAAAACTGTAAATGGTACATCTTTGAGCGGTGGGCTTTTAGTACCAACACGGGTGGCATTGAGCCTACCATTATTTCCTTGGCACTTGTTGATACAACATTGCCAGGCAAGGGTAACGCCAAAACATTCGAAGACACTGAATTTTGCCACAACTACGCCACCAGGCCCCTGTTCTTCATCAAGTACAACGAACTGAAACAACTCCTCAACCAATCGTGCCAAATAGAACTCGACGGGCAATTTGTACCTGCCAACCGCTTTTGGGATGAACGAATGTTTGCCTCCAAAATAATATGTATCGTCAAAACCGGCACAGCACCCTTTGAACATGATACTTGGGTGTATTGATGGTGGTGGGGAAATTCAGCTTACGTTTTAGTAACACCACTTGTGCATGCGTTCGTGTTCAATACCGTGGCCATTATTGAACGTTGCCATTTCAGTTGAAAAATCCCCCGCAAATGCATATTTTTAACTGATGATTGAAAAGAAACACCCTTCACAAAAACATAGCGCTTAAAACCACATTAAAAAATGAACCAAACAAGCGAGCAGGATAATTGGCAAACTGACGACCAATACTGGAAATTAGGTTTCCTCTATTTCAATAAACAAGACAAAAGATTGCTCGTACCTAAGCGCAAAGGCTCCATCGGCTTGACAGTCAACTTCGCCAACCCAATGTCAATATTTACATTTCTAATATTGATGGCGGCAATCATCTTTGTCTCTGTGGTACTTCAGTAAACCGATAGTTAACCAGCTTTGCGCCTACGACTAATAGCCTTCGCCAACTAGGATGGCATGATTTTTCTCTACTTCTCATGTAAAAGTGAACTTAGAAAGCATGCAATCTGAATCCGACAGAAGGAGGGCTATTGTGTCAAAGCCATTCTATACTTTCTAGCCTTTGGGCTATTCTTTGCAAAGAAATTATCAAGTCTTCTTTCGGAGGTAATGTTCTAATTACCAACTCTTTAAATGTAGTATTGTACGGTGCTTTAATTTTCTCCCAAGTTCCAGATGGATCATTAAAAATCATTGTATCCTTGGGGTGATGTTTTAGCCAGGCATTATTGTTCTTAAAACTGACTGCATCATCTCCGCCTACCCGTAGCAACATTTCATCAAATTTTGGGCTATGTAGGAATTCTAGTACTTCTTTGCTTTTCAACATTTGATGTAAATCATAGATGTGTCTTATTTTGTTTGCCAAGTCTACAAATGGAGTTTGAGTAAAAGAGAAACGTACTAAACTCATTATTTTTTCGCAAAAGGTTCTTTCTACGCTAAGTACTCTTACCGAGATTGGCTGCAAGCTATATTCTTCAATCATGGCACCCTGCCCTGTAGCATTCATCATTTCAGCAATGTAACAACTGACATTTGCATCTATTGATGGCTCTGAGTTTCCCAGCCAGGTTGCTTCGACTATGATATGCTCTCTTACCTGCCCAAACGCACCATCTAAGCGTGCTCTCTCATATTGGTGCGCCGTTTTCCTGATTTTCCCCATCTTATTTGTGATTCCTTCAATCTCAACTTCGGGAATTGCGCTACTGACGACATCTGTTATCGCCTTTATTTTGCTTTTTAGTTTGTTTCCAGATTCGCCTCCATTACTCAAAACAACTATATCTATGTCCTCTGAAAATCGATTAATTAAGTTGTGGCATTTAGATAGAGCCGTGCCACCCTTAAATACAGCTTCTTTGCTAATGTCAGAATGAAATATTGTATGTAGCGCAACTGTCACCCAATAATCTTTCTCGACATAAATTTCAGGGATGTTTAGCCGTTGTGATGTAGCAACTATCGCATCTCTGAATAGTTTTTTGTTTTTATGCAAGTTCATAATTACTGTATGTTCCAGTTTTCAATAGTTGATAATTGTAGTTTCGAAATACCAAAATCATAAGTTGTTAATGGGTTTATGCTCTTCTTTAATTCATCCAATTTTTCAACTTGACTCAACTTTTCTAACAATGCCCCAACCATTGCCCTAACCCTTGGCGGATATTTAAGTGCAATATCAACTAATGTTTCTTTATCTTCATTTGAAAGGTCTCCTGTCCTTTTCAAAAGAAAACGGATTGTTTGACTTTTGTCGGTGTCGGGGATGGTTTTCAAATCCTTTATAACATCCAATAGCTCTAGTAATTTGCAATTCTCGTTTGTGACATCAACATAACTTTTCACTGACTTCACCTGCATACTCCCTATTCGCGTTATAATTCGCTTATCCCTACTCGCAATTCTAATATTTTTCGGTACTTGAGTGGTTATTCCCATCCGGTTAAACAAAGCGATACCAGTGATATAGGCAACACGTTGCACTCCATTAAAAAGATACGGCTTAAGTAGCTCTTCTTCTGCCGGCTTTAGATTTCCAAATGCTGTTTTCTTGGGTATATAAAATAGACCTTTAGAAGCTCTTTCGATGACAGACTTCTTTATCAACCGCTCGATGGCTTTTGCCGCTGCTACGTATTCATCGGGAGCTATTCCTAATTCCTGATAGTTAAAGGTATTTCCCGGCAGCATCGTGGATACTTTCGTCACTATCTTCTCTGCTACTCTCATAACACAAAGATAGTGAAGTTTATTAGATGTCAAGTTTTTAGCGCAATTTACTTGACATCTAATAGCTTCAGTAACACAACGTGTTCAAATTTCACTATTAACCGCCACAATCTTTTCAATTAAATGCAACATAGAGAGGTATTTTAGGGGTTTGATTTGTTTCCAAGAAACCGGTAGAGTTCTTAAACCGTTGAAATTTTCAATTATTTATTTCATCTACTTTAAAATGCAAATTTCTAACAGAAGGCCTATTGTCGGTATAGTACTCTTGTAAGTTACTACCATCCCCTAAAGCATTGATTTGTTTAAACACATAGGTAACTACATCCTTACCAGTTTTCTTATCCTTGCTAAGGAATTTGATTGGGTTACCATCTTCATCTTCAAGTCTTCTGTACAACTCTGGTGCAGATTTAATAGTGATATTATTTTTCTCGAAGTTTTTCTTTAATTGTGGAGGGTATGGTTTACGTGTACTAGGGTCAATATCCCTCATTACTTTTACAGCTGGGTTGCTTGAACCATATTTACCTTCTTGTATAGCAATACCGTCTGTTGACTTAGTTATATGCTCTCCCAGTGTCACTGGTACTTTTAAATACCCACCTAGTGTAGGGACTATTTTATCATCAGCCCAATTGTTTTTATAAAACTGGTTAGTTTCAACAAACTTGTTCAACAATACGCTGTTTGTCTTAAGGGCATCAATACCTGCTTTAATAGCTACTTTATAATCTTCTACAGGGATAAACTTGTTAAACCCTAGCCTTGTATCAGTAGTACCACTTTGTAGATGTAACATAGTAACAATGTTATTGTACAAAGCAGGTCTAGTTTGTTTAAGCTCTTCAAATGAACTAGTAAGCATATTCATCTGTTCTACATCATTTGGTTTTGTACTAAGAGAAATAACCCTTGTATCTGCTGATGTAGTACCTTTTTCTACCCTTACAAGAGATAATGCATAGTTGTAGCTACTTGTACCTTTCCTCTCTTCATTGTCTTCTTTAGCCCTATACAGGGAATTAACGAAGTTATCAGTGAGGAAATATGCTCTGATATATTGGTTCAAAGATTTATCCCCTAGAGGCTGATAGAAAACTTGAGTAAGGTAATCAATAAAAGAAGTGTTTGCTTTCTTCATTACAGCTACTATATCATCGGGAGACATGCTAATACCTTTTCTATTAAAAGCATCCCACAAAGGTTTAATATACCCAGTAGTCTTTGCGTATAACCCCTTAAGCATTTCAGCACCTTCTGTAAGGGTACTTCTTCTTGTCTTAATAAAGTTGTTTTCAGCCATTTTAGAGGCTTCCCCCCATACATTGTTCTTAGTACCTTCAAATGCCTTTTCTTTCATGTAAACAGCTTCCCTGGAGGCATTACTCATGTTACTGTAGTCAGCTAATTGATTAGCAAGTAAATGGTCTGCAAACAGTTTATATTTGAAGTACTCTTTTAACAAAGCTATTTGATAAGCTTTCTCTTCAGCTTTTAGATCACGCCCCCCTTCATACTTAGCTAATGCATTTACCATAGCATCTTTAGACAACATACCAGTTAACTGTACAGGGCTTCCACCTTCAAATTTCTTAATAATTTCTTCTATAATAGATTCATTAGACCTTTTAAACCCTGCATCAAATACTCTTCTAGCATTTGCATTTTCTAATGCCTTTGCATACTCTTTGATAATAGGTTGGTTAAGGAATAAAGTAATATAATTTAATGGAGCTTGTAACCTTATTAACCCTATGCCAGTAGAGAGCAATTCCTTACTAGGATAGATTTGCATCAATGCAGGGTTATTTGCAGCATCCACTGCTAACTCAATAACCATACTTATTTTCTTAGCTATATCATGTGAGTCTATTTCAGCCCCTGACACAGTTGGATATTTTTTACCATCTACAGGTACTGAATTATGAGGCAACCTAATAGAGTAATCATAGACCTTCTCATTATTAACAATTGTAAAAGGCAACATGTTTAATTCAGCATCTTTAAATTGAACCTTTGCAGGGTCAAGTATGATAGGATTTGCTGCGCTGTGCATTAATGAATTACTTGTATTTGCTTGAGCGCCTATACCAACTTGTGTCTTACCAGTAATCATTTCATCGCTTACTTTGTTGATCATAAGACTATCTACTAAATCTATCGCTTTAGGAGTCTTAGCATTTTTTCTAGCATCAGCAAGTATATATTTCTCTGCTGGTGACTTGTAAGTATAGGCTACATCTTCAAGTTTCTCTTTATAATTTGACAACTCTTCTGTACTATTAGGTGCAACTAACTTATCAAACATGTAAGGGTCTAAAACAATATCTCTGATGTTGTCTTGATACCTGTTTTCAATAGCTTCTTGTGAATTGATTGTATAGGGGTCTGTTTCATCTTTGTACTTAGTAATAAACTCTTCAAGTGAATGATGTTTTCTTAGCCTAGACAATAAATGATGAAAAGACTCTTCTCCACAAAACAATTGTTTTTTTTGTTCCCAGATTTTCTTTAAGCCACGTTCTGATAAATCAAAAATAAACTCAATATTTCTTGGATACCCGCTATTATCAATATAGAAATTTCTCAAGTAACTATATAACCTATCCCCGTCAAAATCAGAACCAGCTTTCACAGTTAACTCTCCAGGGACTATTACCATGTCACCATAGGTATCTGGTACAAACATTTTAGAGTTTTCATAGTCAATAGTACCATCTTCATTGTATTTCAAATCAAATGGAACCACTTTAAATGTGTCAATAGAGTTCATGCCATTTGTAGGAATCCTGAAACCAATCCCCTTCAAAAGTTCTTGTCCTTCATCAGTCATTAAATGTTTCATTAACTCAACATCAGACAATTTAGATTTCTTCTTAAGTTTATCGTACATGAAGTTAGTCATCATTACTTCCATTGGTAATGTTTTACCATCTTCACCTTTACTATAAAACTTAAGTCTACTTGAGGTCAATACTTTTTTACCGTTGATAGTTTCGACTTTTATATCTCCTCTTTTTTCAAACCCTACCACAGAAGCTAAAATTAGTGACTTACCATTCATTTTAGGTGCGTGGATATGTTTGTCTAAAAGGGAATTAATAACACCTTCAAGTTGCCTAGGGTTAGACATTGTTTCAATTGCATTCACCAACTCTATATTACCTGTTAAAGGGTTTAAATAAGTATCCAATGCTCTTTTCATGTTTTCAGGCAACTTCCTTCTAGCAATCTCTTGGTTTAAGAAATCTACTAGTTTAGTGGCATCTGTAACTTGATAATTACCATTTACTTTACTTACACCAATTGTATCTTTAATAGCATCTAAACCCTTTACTGCAAGTGCAGATAAGCATTTATTTTTTGTGTCATACAGCTTGTAAAAATTACTAGCAGCATTTCTTTCTTCATCCGTTTTTAAACTACCCCATGCAGCCTTTCTAGTTGCTACATCTTTATCACGCATAAAGTCATTAGGTATCCCTTGAGAGAACAAATGCACATGGTCTATTTTAGTACCTTGAGAGGCTAGTGTAATTGTGTCATGTTGACCAGAAGTTTCTACGATTTTACCAAAGTCACTATATGATATAGGCATACCATGTTCTTTAAAATGGTCTGCTGTTATATTAAACTCGCCATTTTCATTAAACAATTTAGGTGCATTCACTAGATTACCAGTCTTCAATTGACTATTAGGTCCACTATAATGGTTACCTGATTTACGCATTCCTAAATACAAGTCTTCATTAAATGTACCTTTTGATAATTCCCATGATAGAGGTATTGTGGATGTCTTAAGTATATAAGAAACAAACCTATCTTGTAAATCATACTGACCAGAACCTAACTGTTTAATAATGTAAAAAGCATTTTTAACTTCAGGGTTCCCTTTAGCAAGTATCTCATTACTTACCTTTTCTAATTCTTTATCATCTGCATTATCTTTATAAGCAAATTCCTCAAATTGTTTTTCACCATTGTTAAACCTTTCTGTAGCTTCTTTTCTAAATAATGCTTCATCATGTTGAAATTGAGCTTCTCTTTCATCATTCCAACTACCTTGTTTAATCATTGTCTCCCTGTAGCTCAATAAAAGTATTTTAGAGTGCGCATCATCTGCATTTGTATGTTGATAAGAATCAGGTAATTCTTTATGGTTAGCAGAAGCATAGATTGTATCTGCATGGGTAAAAATACCTAGTGTATCTTTAAATACGTGATACCCTGTTTGACCTGGTTTTAAGATATAATCCCCTACTTTGTTGTACTTGTTATGCAATACTGTATTTAAATCACGTTTACCAATAGTATCTGTATAGGTAAAATCTTTACCTGACAAAAATGTCTTAGCCCTCTTAAAAATATTTGGAGTCATTGCTGGGTCACCAAGAGAGAGTTTAAACATCTCAATACCATTAATCAAGTTATTAGCTTCCCTAAACCTTATAATGTTTTCTACATCAGCTTTACTAAACTCAGTGTACCAAACATTTTTACTTTCATCGTAGAATGCTTGTCCTCTATCTAACATTTTTCTAGCATCTACAGGGAACCCATGCCATATATATGTACCAGTAGACAGCTCTTCTAATAAAGTACTATCTTTTAAAAACTTCCCTGTTCTTTTAACTTGAGTGTTTAGGTATTCTCCTAGCGCAGAAGACATTTCATCTGCTACTGTTTTAACAAACTCCGAAGTACTTAAATTAGCATCAACCCCTTTGCCGTTAGCATATTTCTCTATTTTTTCTACAAGGGCTTTATTAGTTCCTAAAAGGTCTCTAAAGAACCTTAACTGCTCTCCTATTTTACCATCACCCCTTTTTTTATTTAACTCAGCGTACTTACTCCTATTAGGGTCTTTAAAGTCTTTAATTAATTCAATCTCATCATGAAGATAACCTGTAAATATTTTCTTCATTTCAGCAGTAGCGGCACCTGAAACTTTTAACAAATCTGGGTTAATGTAAAAAACAGGTTTTTGCTCTGTCCCCATTCTTGTACCCCAATCTTGGTTACTATCCGCTGCTGTAACAAAATTAAAATGACCTGCAAGATTAGCAAAGAATGTGCTCTGAAACCTAACTGCTTTTGTTACCTTCTTAGAAGGGATAGCCTTACCATTAGCCCCTCTAATACCTTCTAACACACTTACTTTCATTTTTTGTACACCTGTTTTCCAAGGTGTAAACCCATCTTTTTCTTTACCAAACCATATACCATCTTCTTTCAATAATAAAGAGTGTTGTGTAAAAGGGTCTGTTGCATAAAATGGTTTTACCTGTAACAATTGCTCCCTTGAGGTGACTTGGTTTATTAGTGACAGTCTATATGATAATGCATTATGATTTACATATCTTTGAGCAGTTTCTCCGTCAACAGTTAGTCTTTGTGTTGCTACTAATCCATTATTACCTTTAACATAAAGTTTAGCAAGTTCTCTTAATGCTTTATTATCAATACCTTGCGTACTTACAGGTGTACCTCTTGTTTTAAACTTTCCACCACTTAATGCGTTGTGTAATTGTCCAGCAAGTAATACTACTTCACCCTGCTCTTTAACTGATAAATTATTAAATATATCTTTAGGGAAATCAAAACCAATTGTATTTAAGAAGTCTAGTGCATTTAGTTCTTTGCTTCCACCTTTTTTATATGCTTCTAGTACTTCTTTCTCATTAAAAAAATAATTACCATATTCATCAGTTTTTACAAAAGGCAATGTTGTAACCTTAGCCAGAAAGTCATTGATTATTTGATTGTATTCCCTAGCAGAATCAGAGTTCATTACTCTTGTAGAACCACCTTTTACATTTAGCAATTGTGCCTCTACAGTTTGCTTATTAAATGCTTTTTCAAATAAGATTTGAAGCCTAACATTTTCAGCAGTAGGTTGGGCATTTAACTCACCAAAAATTGCTTTATAGGGTCTTACTAAAGGAGGATGTTTTATTGCAAGTTCATACAACGCAACTCTCATTTGGTCTAATCCAGCTTTGTTTGAAGTAGCTTTTAATACAGTATTAAACCAATCTGTTTTAGACAACATTGGTAACCCTGTGATAGGGGAAAGTTGTTTAGAAGGGTTTCTCTTTAATTCACTGTTAGTCCTTCTCTCAATATCATTGTTGTAAGCATCATCAGTAATAAAACCAAATAACAACTTTATCTCTGTAGGGGAAGACTCTTTTGCTTTAGTTTTAAACATGTCAGCAGCAAAGTCTAATGTATTTGAATCATCACCAGTATTTTCAGTTACCCCTCCAGCACTTTCATCAACACCATTTTTAATCTCAGTTTTCTTAAATTCAATACCTCTAGTCTTAAGAAACTCTCTTACCCCTTCAGTATAGTCGTCAATGTTTTCTTTAACTGCTTCCCAGTTAGTAGCTACTTTTGCACAATACTCATCACTGTAGGCATCCCAATCCCAAACAGTGTGTACTTCTTCTGAGTCAAAATCACCATCTTTTAAAAACCTCCAGTTTAAGTCAGTAATAACATTATGCATTAACTCTTGAAGAGATACTTTACCTTCAAGGCTTTTAATCATTAGCCCTGTATCAAGTCTAAGGTTGTTAAATACCTCTACAGCTATACCTTCTATATTTTGATTAGTTACTCTTCGTGTAAGTAACTTAGAATTCAAACCGCCCATGTTATTATTCAAATTAAAAGTAAATTACAGGTAAATTTAGTCGAAAACGATTCAAACACCCCCCCACAAAAAAATCCCGAGGCGTACACCCCGGGATTTTATATAAACAATCAAAAATTTACTGTTATACATCGATTTTGGCGAACTTGGCGTTCTTCTCGATGAACTCGCGGCGTGGCGGTACTTCCTCGCCCATGAGCATGGAAAATACCCGGTCGGCCTCGGCACTACTTTCAATCGTTACGCGCTTAAGGGTACGGGTAGCAGGGTTCATGGTAGTATCCCACAATTGCTCTGCGTTCATTTCACCCAAACCTTTGTATCGCTGTACGTTCACGGAATCTTCCTTGCCATTGCCCAATACTTCAGCCCAATGCTTGCGGTCGGTTTCGTTCCATGCGTAACGCTGCTCCTTGCCCTTTTTAACAAGGTACAAAGGTGGTTGCGCGAGATACACATAACCTTGCTTAATCAGGTCTTCCATATAACGATAGAAGAACGTCAGAATCAGCGTCGCAATGTGGGAACCATCCACATCGGCATCGGTCATGATGATAATTTTATGGTAGCGGAGTTTCGTGAGGTTCAGTTGTTTTGAATCCTCAGGGGTACCTATGCTCACACCCATCGCTGTGAACATATTCCTGATCTCCTCGTTTTCGTAAATTTTGTGTTCCTGTGCTTTCTCTACGTTCAGGATTTTACCCCTCAATGGCAGAATCGCCTGGAAATTCCTGTCACGACCTTGCTTGGCAGTACCACCGGCCGAGTCCCCTTCCACAAGGTACAGTTCGCATTTATGCGGGTCTTTATCAGAACAGTCGGCGAGCTTGCCCGGCATACCACCACCGGTGAGTACGCTCTTACGTTGCACCATCTCACGGGCTTTGCGGGCTGCCGCCCTTGCCTGTGCCGCCAAAATCACCTTGTCAATAATCATTTTTGCATCTTTCGGGTGCTCTTCCAGGAAGGCATCCAAAACGCGGCTCACACATACATCAACCACACCCATTACGTCGTTGTTACCGAGCTTGGTTTTAGTTTGCCCCTCAAACTGCGGCTCAGGTACTTTCACCGAAATAATCGCACTGAGTCCCTCGCGGAAGTCATCGCCGGTGATTTCAACCTTCGCTTTTTCAAACAGTTTGTTTTTATCGCCATAGGCCTTAAACACACGGGTGATAGCCCTTCTGAAACCGGCAACGTGTGTACCGCCTTCAATGGTGTTAATGTTGTTTACGTATGAGAAAATATGCTCGTTGAAAGAACTGTTGTATGACAACGCCACTTCTACCGCCACATTGCTCTCTTTATCGTGCGACTCCACGAAAATAGGCTCAGAAAGCAATTGCTCTCTTTTACCTTGTGCGTCTAGCATTGTTACGAACTCAACAATACCGCCTTCGCTGTAGAAAATTTCCGTGAGCGGCTGACCGTCTTCACCTACCTCGCGCCTGTCGATGAGGGTAATGCTGATGCCACGATTCAGGAATGCAAGTTCGCGCAGCCTGCCCGCCAGAATATCGCGGTGGTAAACGGTATCGCGGAAGATAGTACCATCGGGCTTAAAGTGCTGCATAGTACCTGTTGCAGTTGATGCCTCGCCTGTTTCGCGCACAGGGTATTGAGGAATACCACGACGGTATTCTTGCTCAAATGTTTTTCCTTCGCGCCAAACAGTTGTATGCATGATATCGCTGAGTGCGTTAACGCAACTCACACCCACACCGTGCAGCCCACCCGAAACCTTGTAGCTGTCTTTATCGAATTTACCACCGGCGTGCAGTACCGTCATTACCACCTCAAGTGCCGAGCGGCCTTCCTTGGTATTAATGCCCGTAGGAATACCACGACCATCGTCTTTTACGCTTATGGAGTTGTCTTCGTGAATGTTGACTGTGATGTTCTTACAGTGCCCTGCGAGCGCTTCATCGATAGAGTTATCGACTACTTCATACACAAGGTGATGCAACCCCTTAACACCGGTATCACCGATATACATTGACGGACGTTTGCGCACCGCTTCCAATCCTTCCAGCACCTGAATACTGTCGGCCCCATACTCAGTTACCGGGCCTTGTAAAATTTCATTTTCTGAACTCATGATGTTGTAATAACAGAAAATCAGAACACCAGAATGGCACCCTGACAATCAATAAAAAACCTCAATAAGAGGTTCCTGATTAACTTTACAAAAGTAGTTAAAGTATATCGTTTCAACAACTTTTACAAATGGAGTACAATGACTGCTTAAACACAGTGTTTCCACAAAAACGAGCCATTAAAATAGCCCTAAAAATAAGTGTTGGTACATCAGAAATATTTGATTAAACAGATAAATGTCGTAATTTTGCTATCTGTTTCGGTCAGCAGTTACGCTCAACTGCTTTTTCGGAACGCCATTCAGCATGTGTTGAGGTGGTAGGTATTGGCTACTTTTACATGCATTTTTGCGTGTTTTTGGTTGCCAAAACGGATTTATTTCAAAATTATTGCATTTTTGGCTCGATTTTTGCTACGTAATTTGTAGCGGATTTGATGCCGCCCGTTTTCTATGAAACGCTTTTTGAAAATATTGATTCTGTTGTTTTTTGCCGGTGCCGGACAGCATGCCTATTCACAGGGCAGCGCGTCGGCTATTGACGATGTGGTGAATGCGTTCAGGGCAGGAAGGGTCGAAAATCTGGAACGCTACATCGATAAATACCTTTCAGTAGAAATCAATAATAATGTAGGCAACTACAGTCATAACCAGGCACGCCAGGTATTGAAAGACTTCCTTACCAAGAACCCACCAATTGAATTGAACGTAAACAACAATGTTTCATCGAATGAAATGTCGAGGTTTGCAATATGTACATATACCTCCCCGAAAGGAAAGTACCAATTGTACATTCAAGTACAAAGAGTTGACCGCATTTACGTGCTCAAAGAAGTAAGGTTCGATAAGGAATAAATAACTCACCACATCAAGAAAAAGTAACAGCCAGGATATGTTTTGAAAACACACCCTAGCTGATTATATTTTTGCCTTTTAAAATTCCGACTAAAAACACAGGAACATTCGTCCCTACACGCCCTGCTTCCGAAGATACTTAGTCAAAATGACGATGGTCTGACCTTCAATCTTGCCTTCAATTTGCTCTACATTATCAGGTACAAGGCGAATGTTCTTTACCACAGTACCCACTTTCGCATTGATTGTTGAACCTTTTACGTCAAGCGACTTGATTGTAACAACAGTATCGCCGTCCTGAAGAATTTTACCATTGCAGTCGCGGTGAATATCACCTGCTGCACTATCGTGGTCGCCGGTTACTTTAGCCCATTCTATTGTGTCGTCGTCCAGATACATCATATCAAGCGCATCAGCAGCCCAGCTCTCGCTCTTCAGCCTGTTGAGCATACGCCATGAAACCACCTGAACCGCAGGCACTTCGCTCCACATACTTGTCGTGAGGCATTGCCAGTGATTACTGTCCAGTTCTTCCTTCTTTTCTATTTGTTTTCTGCACGTGTCGCACACCAAAAGCAGGTGATCAACAATACTGCCGGGTTGGCGCTGCGCTTCAAAGGGCTTCAATCCTTCGGTGCCTGAGCAAAGTTCACATGTGTTACCGCTTCTTTTAGCGAGCATTTCTTCCGGTTTCATATTCTTAGATTTTGGGCGGCGAAGGTAAACAATTATTGAGAGGTATGAAATGACGATAGTCGTTGTTTCAAGTGGGTATAAAAAAAGGGAGAACTGCTGTAGAAACAACTTTCTCCCCTTGGCTCTGTTTTTATGCAGAGTTATTGTTAACCATTTCGAACTCTTCGTCAGTAAAAACTCTTGATCGCAATAAAAATCGAAACCCCAGTGGAATTTCGAGACTGAAGCTACTGCCCCGCCCTTTTGTTACGTCAATAATCAATTGTGTGTGCTTCCAGTACTGGTATTGGTCGGCAGCCATATAAAACTCACTGCCTTCCAGTGTGCCCAGTAATACGTCTGAATCTCCTGTCCTGAACTCCCCTTTCTGAAAGCACATAGGTTGCGAGCCGTCGCAGCACCCACCGCTCTGGTGAAACATAAGTTCGCCATGCAGCATTTTCAATTGCTTGATTAAAGCAGCCGCCTCGGGTGTTGCCACTACTTTTTGAATTGCGCTCATAACCTTGGTTTATATAAAGCAGGCGGCAGTGAAGGTAAACCGCCGCCACACTTTATTCATCATCATTAAAAAAAGCCGAGTTTAGATTTGCTGTAAGAAATCAGCATATTCTTGGTTTGCCTATAGTGGTTGAGCATCATCTTGTGCGTCTCACGACCGAAACCAGATTTCTTGTACCCGCCAAATGGAGCGTGTGCCGGGTAAGCATGATAACAATTCACCCAAACCCTACCAGCCTGAATAGCGCGAGGTACCTGATACAATTCGTGCGCATCACGCGTCCACACACCGGCACCCAAGCCATAGAGGGTATCGTTGGCAATCGCAATGGCTTCTTCGGTAGTTTTAAACGTAGTTACAGATGTCACCGGACCAAAAATCTCTTCCTGGAAAATCCTCATTTTATTGTTGCCCTTGAAGATGGTTGGCTTAATGTAATAACCATTTTCAAGACCTTCGTTCATGTGTACAGCACCACCACACAGCAATTCAGCACCTTCCTGCGTGCCAATGTCAATGTAGCTCATGATTTTGTTATATTGGTCTTCACTCGCCTGGGCACCCATCATGGTATTACCATCAAGCGGGTCACCAAGTACTATTGCATTGGTGCGAGCCACCACACGCTCCATGAATTTTTCATAGATACTTTCATGCACCAAAATACGGCTCGGGCATGTACAAACTTCGCCTTGGTTGAGCGCAAACATCACTGCACCTTCCACTGCTTTATCAAAGAAATCGTCATCAGCATCAGCTACTGAAGGGAAGAAGATGTTAGGACTCTTGCCACCCAACTCCATAGTCACCGGAATCAGGTTTTCAGATGCGTACTGCATAATCAGGCGGCCCGTAGTGGTTTCACCCGTGAATGCTACTTTGCTTATTCTAGGCGATGTTGCCAATGGCTTACCTGCTTCAATACCAAAACCAGTAACCACGTTTAGCACACCCGCAGGCAATAAATCGCCAATCAATTCCATTAAAGCCATAATACTGGTTGGCGTTTGTTCGGCTGGTTTTACAACCACGCAACAACCCGCTGCCAAGGCCGGAGCAATCTTCCATGCTGCCATCAGCAATGGGAAATTCCACGGTATAATTTGACCTACCACACCTATTGCTTCATGTAATTGAATACTCACGGTAGTTTCATCGTGCTCACTGATGGTGCCTTCTTCAGCCCTTATAACGCCTGCAAAATAACGGAAGTGGTCGACGGTAAGTGGCAAATCGGCAGCCCTTGTTTCTCTGATTGCCTTGCCGTTATCAATTGTTTCAACTGTAGCCAGGTACTCAAGGTTGTCTTCAATACGCTGTGCGATTTTCAGTAAAATGTTACTTCTTGATGCCACCGACGATTTGCTCCATGCAGGGAAAGCTGCCCATGCCGCATCGAGTGCTTTTTCAATGTCTTTGGCATTGCCGCGCGCAGCCTGTGTAAACACTTTTCCGTCCACCGGAGAGATGTTATCAAAATACTCGCCACTTTCAGGGGCTACCCAAGTACCATTGATATAGTGATTGTACTTATCTTTGAAAACGGGTCTTGTTGCAATAGTGCTACTCATAATTTTAAAGATTTGATTTTTTTGATTTGTAGTGTAAATATCAAACCGATACGAGGTGAAAGGATAGCAGAATTGTCAGAAAAAGTAGCACAATTGTACTTTTTGTTAAAACCATTAATTGTTGAATACCTATCTTTCCGAATGAAATAATGCGCTTATGGCCCCTGCACACTATTTAAATAAGATTGACCTCACACACCCCAAAAACCTGCAAACGCTGGTTGAAAACAGGCGTATCTTTAACCTGAACAATTGTGAACTGAACATCTTTGAATCGTACGAAGCCACCTATCGTGTGCCGCTTACATTCAACGATTTGGTGATTACCAGCATGGTAAGGGGCAAAAAAGTAATGCACCTTTTTGAAGACCCCGCCTTCGATTACTTGCCCGGCGAAACTGTAATAGTACCATCGTACCAAACAATGGTAATCGATTTTCCGGAAGCATCGCAAGAAAATCCAACTCAGTGCATAGCCCTTGCCGTTGATGATAGCTACATCAAAAGCACAATGGCTTACCTGAATGAATTTTATAACAGCGACCGGGAGGAACAGCAGGACTGGCAATTGCATTTCAATCAGTACCATTTCGACAACGATGCCGAAATCACTGCGCTCATTAATAAACTGATAAGGGTGTGCAGCAGTGCAGATATTGCTAAAAACATTTTCGCCGATCTGAACCTCAAAGAATTGCTCATTAGGCTGGTGCAAAGTCAGGTGATGAGCAGAGTAAAACTGGAAAACACCGATACCAACAATAAAACAAGGCTCAACTACGTGCTGCACTTCATCAACGAGCACCTCACCAGTAAAATATTGGTGAATGATGTTTGTAGAAAGGCATACATGAGCCGCAATGCTTTCTTCTTTTGGTTTAAAGAACAACTAGGTATTACTCCGGTCGACTATATAAATAACGAACGCATCAAACTCGCGAAACAATTGCTTGCTGAAAACAAATACAGCATCACCCAAATCAGTAATCAGTGTGGTTTCAGCGATTCCAACTACTTTATTCGTCTGTTTAGGAAAACCGAGGGCATAACACCGGGTGCCTACAAAAGCTGCATGAAAAACGAGTGCAGCTTAAAGTGGGTGGGATAAGCGCTCGCTTCAATTCTGCGACTAAACTGTCACGGTAATAATATCTTCGACATTCTTTTTGATGTTGGTAGCAATGCGCTCCAGTGGCAGGTCATTTTCATCTTGCCCAAATGGGTCTTCGATTTCTTCAGCAATCATTTCAAGACTGCCCAACACATAAAACACCATTGCAACCAGTGGGATGACATAGTAGTGCAAAGAAAAAGACAGTCCAAGTGGTAATGTAGTTGTATATACAAATATGAATTTCTTAATAAAACTGCTGTAAGAGTAAGGAATCGGGGTGTTTTTGATGCGCTCACATGCACCACAAACTTCCATGAATGACTGTAATTCAGTATTCAAAAAAAGTACTTGCTCACCTGAAAACACTCCGTTTCGTTGCAAAACCTGCACCTTATTCATGATTGCTCCTGCCACCTGCAGCGGCAAGTGTTTGTTCTGGTCGAACGACGGAATTTCAGGATGTGGCTCGGTATCGAGTTCAAGGCGGGTTGTTTCAGCATGCAAATGGCGGCGCAATGCCTTGGCAAACAAGGGTATTATTTTTCTGAAAAAAGTCCTTGATGAAGTATCTTCTACAGGCAACAAAGTTTCAAGCTTAATTGCCAAGTTGCGGCTATTATTATTGAGTGTTCCCCATTGCCTGCGGCCCTCCCACCAGCGATCGTAGGCAGTGTTGGTTCTGAATACCAACAACATAGAAATAACAAAACCCAGCAACGTATGAAAAATAGTAAGTTGCTTTAATGGCGAATTATCGGGTAGTTTTATGTAGTCAACTTCCACGAAACACACCACAGCAGCATAGCCTGCCACCAATAAGATGTATGGTATGAGCCTACGAAACGTATCAGCCTTTTTAAGCTGAAACAGATTAATGAGATTTTGATTGTTGTAGCTAATCATTGCCTTTGAAACCTGAACAAAAATAAGGTGGAATTTGTGTTGTACGGTAAAAACAATTTAGAATTAGGAGAGGTGGGTATCTAATCTGTTGTGTGGTTTTGATATGATCGAATACGGTTCGGGAGTCCTCCCGAGTTTACCTCGGGACAGGCTGCTCTCCCGAGGTAAACTCGGGATCTATAGACTCAGGAGCGCTTCGCTAACTCCTGCGCCAGTTGTTCGAAGTCAGCAGCATAGAAGCCACTGGCATCTATGCTCTCTTCGCCGCCGGCGGAGAAGGGTTGGGGAAGAGGTGTACAAAAATTATGATATAGACAGCCGTTTATTCCTTTTTTCGATCTTTAGTGAAGTTTTTTATAAACACTCGTATTGATTTTTTACTTTTATAACAAAAAAGCGTGCGGAACTATTTAGAGACCTTTAAATTCCTGAAACAATGAGAACGCTGATTTTAGGAATTCTGATTCTGGTTTCAACTAGCTGTTATAGCCAATTCAATCGCCAGATTAATTTGGTCCAAAATGGAACACTAGATAGTTTCACTGAATGTCCTTGTATGATTGATGAAATAACCTTCTGTGCGGGGTGGACGACTCTTGATTCAGCGTGGAGGGCACCAGATTGGGGACACGGTCATCCTGGAATACCAGAATACGTGAATACTTGCGCGTCTTATTACAGCGGGTGTGCCGAAGCGTCAGTACCTCGAAATTCTCATTTTTTTCAATACCCACGAAGCGGCGGGGGGATGGTGCAGCTCCAGACTTTTCACAATTATGACTTCACTCCCCAAGATAGGGATTACATGCAGACAAGGCTATCTAGAACTCTAGAGCCTTCGCATTCTTATAAAGTATCTTTTTACACTATTCCTGAGCAGCACTATCTGTG
>CANGIY010000032.1 GCA_947454235.1 Chitinophagaceae bacterium | reverse complement strand
GCATCAACATTTATAATGCCACCGGCATACAAGTGTACGAAGGTATCCCTACTGGTGATGAACAAAACATAGATCTGCGTAATTGGTCTACAGGCGTTTACTACATCAAGTGCGAGGGTTATCAGGTATTTAGGCTGGTAAAAATGTAAAGAAAAACAGTTTTTATTTTTTCGACCCTGGTCGAGGCGTCTCGCCTCGTCCTAATACTGAGCAAGCTTCCGCTTGCAAACCACATCAGTATGCATTAAGCCCCTATCCTCTAAATTCTTCAATCTTGTAAATCTTGATTCAAACAAAAGACGCTGCGCTAACAACTACTGGCGCAAGAGTTGATTCAATTTGTTGAATCGCTCTTGTGTCTATAAAAGTGAGCAGCCTGTCCCGAGCTTTTTTGCCTCGGGAGGTCTCCCGACCCGGCGAAGCACATAATATGCGGTTACTTAATATGGTCGAGTTCGGGTCAGGAGACCCGCCCATCTTCGTAGACACGGGAGCGCTGCGCTAACTCCCCGCGCCAGTGGTTCAGACAATAGCCCACAAACATCATTGATGCCACCGGCATCAATGCACCTGTCTCCGCTGGCAGAGATGGCCGGGGAAGAGGTGGACATACGCCTATTCCCACCCCAGCAAACCGCAGTCGCACACCAGGCGGCACACCTTGCCCTTGGCGTCGTAGCCAATATAGCAACCAAAAAGCCCATCGCCATAGCCGGTGGTGAAGAAAGCGCCATTGCTCTTTTTACCCTCCCACAGTAAATGAGAACATGTGGGTACAAAATTTTTATTGAGTGCTGCATTCACAGCGTTGAAAGTCTGTTCATCGCTGTACACATCTTCCCACTCTTCGTAGGCGCGCACATCCATAAAGGCTGCGGTACCTGAGTCAACCTCAAACCCAAAAAAGTCATCACCGTCCAGTTCTTTAGGGTCTTGTCCTTCCACGAGTGCCATTTCCCATTTCTTCGGGGCATCTTCACTGAATTTAACACGTGCTAACCCAGTGCGCTTTTCTTTGCCATTGATGGTAGCTACTGCAAGTTGCACCATAAACGACCCTTTCGGGAATTGTTTGGCAAATGGTTCTTCGAAACTAAGGGCAAGCGGGTCGAAGGCAAAAAGCCTGCCATCAGATATTTTGATAGCCCCCAGGTCTTTCAGTTCAAATATAAATACGTCGCCATCAGCATCTTTTGAGGTGTACCCCGTCGTAAAAGCATCTTCCAGGAAAGCAGGAAATTTCATCACAGTTCAGTTAATTGTTTCAGGAAAATAACAGGAGATAAACATTTGACAATGTGGAATGTGTTAATAATCCGGTTAATCAATAATTCAAAAAAATGTTGCTACCTTTGCCCGCAATTTTTTGATAGGTTGCCAATATTGTGTCCTGCCAAATCTTTGGAATGTAAAGATAATCAAAGAATTGGCTTTTAATAATTGAAATGTCGGAAAAGTACAGGGAATTCAAGGGTTTAAACATGCCTTCCATAGAAAGCGAAATGCTCGAAATATGGAAGAGAGATAAGTATTTTCAGCAGAGTGTAGAAAACAGAAAACATCATTCACACTTTGTATTTTATGAAGGTCCGCCGAGTGCCAACGGCATGCCGGGCATTCACCATGTTATTTCCCGTACCCTGAAAGACCTTATTTGCCGCTTCAAAACAATGCAAGGCTATTGTGTTGAACGTAAAGCCGGTTGGGATACACATGGTTTGCCTATTGAACTTTTTGTTGAAAAAGAACTCGGTATCACGAAAGTTGATATTGGACATAAAATATCGGTAGAAGACTACAACCGCAAGTGTCGCGAAGTGGTAATGCGCTACAAAGACAAGTGGGAAGAGATTACCGAAAAAATGGGTTATTGGGTTGATATGAGCAAGCCTTATATCACATTCGATAACACTTACATTGAAACTCTTTGGTGGGCAATGAAAACACTGTACGACAAAAACCTGCTGTACAAGAGTGTGAGCATTCAGCCTTATTCGCCTGCAGCCGGAACGGGCATCAGCAGCCACGAATTAAACCAACCGGGTACTTATAAAGACGTAAAGGATACTACTGTTGTTGCGATGTTCAAAGCCATCAACAACGAACAGTCGAAATTCCTTTTTGACGCTTCGAAAGGCGAGGCGCTGCACTTTATGGCTTGGACTACCACTCCATGGACATTGCCAAGCAACTGCGGACTTACTGTAGGTCCTGATATTGACTATTGTCTAATCAAAACATACAATCCTTATACCCACAACATAGCTCATGTTGTGATGGCTAAACCATTGATTGGTAAATACCTGAAAGCCGAAAATGAAAATGCTGACTTTGACGCTTATGCGAAAGACGGCAAGAACATTCCTTGGCAAATACTGCACACCTGCAAAGGCAAGGAACTGGAAGGCATCAGGTACGAACAATTGCTGCCTTACGAAGGAAACACTGCTGAAATAGCAGGTGGCGACCCATTCAGGGTAGTCACGGGCGACTTCGTAACCACCGAAGATGGTACCGGTATCGTTCACACTGCCCCTGCTTTTGGTGCTGATGACTATAAAGTAGGCAAGAAAAACAACATCGGAATTCTTACCATGGTCGACCGCGAAGGTAAGTTCCTCGATTACATGGGTGAGCTTTCCGGCAGGTATGTAAAGAACTATAAAGACGACCCTGACTACAAAGAAGTGGACGTTGACATAGCCGTTAAACTAAAATTGGAAGGCCGTGCTTTCAAGGTAGAGAAATACGAACACTCTTACCCACACTGCTGGCGTACCGATAAACCAGTTATCTACTACCCGCTTGACGCCTGGTTCATTAGAACTACTGCCGTTAAAGACAGGATGGTAGAACTGAATAAAACCATCAACTGGAAACCAAAATCAACCGGAGAAGGTCGTTTTGGCAACTGGCTCGAAAACATGGTGGACTGGAACCTCAGCCGCAGCCGTTATTGGGGTACACCTTTACCGGTATGGAGCACTGAAGATGGCGAAGAAAGAAAGTGCATCGGTTCAGTAGAAGAACTGATGAAAGAAGCGCACCACGCCAATAGCGTGTTAGGGCTTAACCAAATGCTGGAAGGCACCGAAAACATAGACCTCCACAAACCATTTGTTGACAATATCATTTTGGCATCATCAACAGGCCTACCTATGCGTCGTGAACCAGATTTGGTGGACGTATGGTTTGACAGTGGAGCAATGCCTTATGCGCAAATACACTACCCTTTTGCAGGCAACAGCAAGGAAGCATTTCAAAATGGTTTCCCTGCCGACTTTATCGCTGAAGGCGTAGACCAAACTCGTGGCTGGTTCTATACATTACATGCTCTTGGTGTAATGCTGTTTGATAGCGTAGCGTACAAAACCGTAGTTAGTAACGGATTGGTGCTCGATAAAAACGGCAACAAAATGAGCAAGCGCCACGGCAACGTTATTGACCCTTTCAAGACTATTAACGAATTGAGTGCCGATGCTACACGCTGGTATCTTATTACAAATGCGTCGCCTTGGGACAGTCTTAAATTTGACCTTGATGGTATCAAAGAAGTACAACGTAAGTTCTTTGGCACCTTTTACAATACTTATCAGTTCTTCGCGCTATATGCCAACGTTGACGGCTTTAGCTTTAAAGAAGACTACATCCCGGTTGAAAAACGTCCGGAAATTGACCGTTGGGTGCTTTCATGCCTGCACACATTGGTGCGTGAAGTAACCGACAGCCTCGAAGACTATGAACCAACACAAGCAGGAAGAGCTATGGAGTTCTTCCTCGATGAACAGTTGAGTAACTGGTACGTGCGCTTGTGCAGAAGGCGGTTCTGGAAAGGTGAGTATGAATTCGACAAAATATGTGCTTACCAAACATTGTACGAGTGCCTCGAGACACTGGCATTGCTGGCAGCACCTATCGCACCATTCTTCGCCGACTGGATGTACAAAAACCTTAATCAGGTAACAGGTCGCAATAAATCAGTTTCAGCTCATTTGGCTGACTACCCTCGCGTAAACCTCGGGCACATTGACAGTGGACTCGAAGAGCGCATGAAACTGGCACAGGATATTTCTTCAATTGTTCTTTCAATTCGGAAGAAAGTAAACATCAAAGTGCGCCAGCCATTACAAAAAATATTGATTCCTATTCTCGATAGCCGCATCAAGGGGCAAATTGAACTGGTGGAGAACCTGATTAAATCAGAAGTGAACATCAAGGAAATTACCTACCTTACAGAAGGCGATGGATTCATTAAGAAAAAAATTAAGCCTGACTTCAAAGCACTAGGTAGCCGCATGGGCCCTAAAATGAAGGCTGTTGCTGCTGCAATTGGTCAAATGACTCAGGCAGAAATAAGCGCATTGGAACGTGAAAAAGTCTTCAATCTGAATGTAAATGAAGAATTGATTGCAATCACCAACACCGATGTTGACATTATTGCCGAAGACATTGAAGGATGGTCAGTTGCCAATAAAGATAACCTCACAGTTGCACTGGATATCACCCTCACTCCTGAACTGGAGAACGAAGGTAATGCCCGTGAAATCGTGAACAGAATTCAAAAAATCAGGAAGGAAAGCAATTTCGAAATTACTGACCGCATCACTGTACTTTTTGAAAGTAACCCGACAATCGATTCCTCAATCCGCGATTTCAACAATTACATTTGTTCTGAAATATTAGCAGACAAGCTAGATATATTACCATCAGTTGCAAACGCGGTGGAAATTGAGGTGAACGAAATAAAACTTAATATCAACATCATTAAAAACGCTTAATCAACATGGCCACTAAAAAACAAGCTGAGGTGAAACCCGCTGCGAAGGAGACGAAAGCCGCTAAAAGCACCGAAACAAAGGCTGTAAAAGCAAAAAGCACCGATAAACCGGCTGAAAAACCCGCTGCTAAAAAAGCAGTTGAAGCTCCGGCTGCAAAGGCTAAAGCCGTAAAAGCAGAGGAAAAAGCACCAAAAGCTAAAGCAGCACCGGCAAAAGAGGAAGCACCTAAAAAAGCAGCTCCTGCTGCCAAAAAGGAAGCACCTAAAGCAGAAGCACCTAAGAAAGCGGCTGTGAAAGAAACTGCTAAACCTGTAGCTAAAAAAGAAGCTATTAAAGAAACAGCAAAACCTTCTAAAAAGAAAAAAGGTGAAGAAGAAGAAGGTGAAGAAGTAAAAGTAGTTCTTGAAGATATCGAAATGCTGGAACCGGTTAAAATTCCAAAACCAGCTCCTAAAAAAGCTCCGGTGCCTGAAAAGAAAATAATTACCGCTAAACCTGTTGCAGCACCACCTAGGCCAACTCCAGCCCCTACAAGGGCAGGAGCTGAAAAAAAGCCACAAGTGATAATAGCTCACAGGAAAATGGAAAATAAATCGAAGCCACAGGCGGAAAATGACGACATTTTACCATACGAGCCTGTAGTGTACCGTTCTTTGCTTGACGATGCACCCGTACAACCTAAACAAGTGTACAGGTACAGCGACGAAGAACTTGCTGAATTTAAAGAGCTGATCACCAACCGTCTTGAAGCAGCGCGCAAAGAACTGATTTACTTGCAACGCGTAATCACACGCAAAGATGAAGGTGGTACTGAAGATACCGAAAACCGTTTCATGAACGTTGAAGATGGTAGTGGTGCTATGGAGCGCGAACAACTTTCGCAGCTTGCCAGCCGCCAGATTCAATTTGTAAACCACCTTGAAAAAGCGTTGATGCGTATTGAAAACAAAACGTACGGTGTGTGCCGCGTAACCGGTAAACTCATCGACAAAGCACGTTTGCGCGCAGTACCTCACGCAACTTTGAGTATTGAAGCTAAAAAGTCAATGAACAAATAATCGTTGCACTGTCAATATAACTAAAAAGCAGCCCCGAAAATTTTCTGGGCTGCTTTTTTATTGCCCATTAATTTAAAGGTGCAATGCTCAATTATGTTGTTGTTATTTCTGTTTGTGTAACGCCTGAATAGAGTCGGTCATTGCCTTGTACACCTTTTTCAATTGCGGCTTCTTAGCAAGCAGTTCAAGGTGTTTTTCAATAGTATTCAGGTCGTTCCTTATTGCAGGCCCCGTTTGGGTAGTGAGTGGCGAATGATTCTTCACGCGCTCAAAAGTCTGGTCAATGAGCGGCTGAAGAGCATTTGCAGGCAAATCGTTTTCCTGACAAATTTTCTCGTTGATAGAAAGTAAATGATTGATAAAGTTATTCGTCATTACCGCCGAAAGATGCAACCACTGGCGTTTTTCAAAATCGGCCTCAAACAGGATATCAGATACACAATGCGCCATTTCTAAAGCAAAACGCTTAGCCCTTACCGATGATACTTCCCATGCACATGGAATGTCACGGTGCCTTGGCAGGTTATTTCTCAACACCGAATAGATAGGCCAAAGTACTGCAAAATCTTCAGCCCCGGCCTTAATAATATCGAGGCGTTGCGCGCCCGCCATGTGTACTAAAACTGTATGTTTGAAGCTCAGTTTTGAAGCCACTTCTTCAAGCGCATCATCAGCCACTGCCAAAAAACAAACATCTGCATCCTGATCTCTCACTTTCTCAATCGCCCCAAACGCCGGAGCCAATAAAGCATCAGCAAGTTCAGCAGCCTTCTTTTCATCCCTACCGTACACCCCGGCACAACTATGTCCTGCCGCAGCTATACGTTTACTGAAAAACCAAGCCATATTCCCCGTACCTATAATGCTGAACTTCATACTTTATTTTTGTTTTCGGTGTAGTACTTTTCCATAATCTCCCTCACTTTTACCTTTAATGCAGGCACATCTTCAATAGTCATACCCTTTGTTGGTATAGGGTCTAAAAAATGAAAATCTATGGAATGGGGCGATGCCCAAAAAGTTTTGTTTGCTGGCAATACACGTGCTGTATTGAAAATAATACCTGGCATTATTGGCTTTTGGCCTTTCACCGCAGTAGTAAAAGCACCATCGAAAAAGTTCTGTAGCCCAACACCCGATTTGTTGCGTGTGCCTTCGGGGTACAAACATAGGTGAATGCCTTTTTCGAGCGTATCCTGCATTTGCGCAAAACTATTACGCCTGCTTTGCTCGCTTTTTCTATCCACCAATATTGAACCTGTCTTATAAATAATGCCAAATAAAGGCATTTTTGAAATCTCAATTTTAGCAAGCGTCTTGTTGGCTCCGGGTATCCATGGGCTTGAAACCGGGATATCCATGAATGAATTATGGTTAATCACCACCACGTAGTTTTCTCCGGCAGCAAACTTTTCTTTTCCTTTCCTACGCACAGGGCAAAAGATAAGCGGCATATAAACTGCCATCCATACCCTGAAAACCGGGTGTAGCAATTGCGCACGTTTCGGCTCAGGGAAGAAAGAAATAATCCATATAGGCAGCAGAACGACCAACATAGTTGCCACAAACACAATTGCTATGTAAGTAGCAAAAATGTAACCCCCTATGTTTTTTAATAGTTTCATTTATCGTTCGTCAGTTATTTAAGTGGTTGGTTGGTTTTAAACCATTTTTCCATGTACGCAGGGTCAAGCTGGTAGTAGGTCATTTTGCTCTTATACTCCACCACCCCATTGTTCATCCAGTAAATAGAAGGCAACCCGTCAGGACCAGCCATGCGCATGAATTCATCGGTATGGGCGTATAAGATATGCGGTACTTTTAAAGACTTCGTTTCGTCAAGGAAACCTTTCACCTGATCGGGTGACCCAACAAGTACCATAAAGAAATTATACTCAGGGTGTTTTTCCTGTATGCGCGACAAAAGAAACGCTGCCTTCCTGCAATGGTGGCAGGTAAGACTCATGAACGCTACAATTTGTTTCCCTTCCCTCAGCTCTTTATGCGGCATATCAGGGTATTTGTACAAAAGGCCCATGTCTACCTTTGTCTTATCAGGCACCGGCGCCGTTCCGTCAATCATATTGATAAGGAAAGGAGCAACCAATGCACCCATACAAACCGGTATAATAACAAGCTCAGAATAGTTCCATGCTTTTACCTTATAGTACCTCATCAAGTACCACGTCATAGCCATCATGCCTATGTTCTTTGCAATGGCTTGTACGGGCGTCATAGCCACACTGTTGCCAAAACAGCCACAATCGCCTGTATTGCCACGCTTGATGATAATGAACAAGAGATAAACGGTAAAAAAGGCCAGTATGCCCATTACTGCCTTGTAGGTAAACTCACTCAAATACAGCCTGAACAGCAATAAACCACCTAAAGCAAATTCTACCCCAACCATCAATCGAGCCAAAATACCACTCCAAAATTGGTTGGTGATGCCCACATCAATCATTGACCATTGTAACTGATCGAACGGACTGTAGTCCATCATCGTATGGCGCGATGTGAGGGTTTGTGCCCATAGGCTCAGATCAAAGAGTTTCGATGCACCGGAAAAAATAAAGGTACACCCCAGTAAGATGATGAAAAACGAAGAGAGAATTCCCTTTACACTGATCTTCTTTCTTTCGGGAAATTCAGGCAATGCTGCTTCTCCCTGAATTTCAGAGACTTCCATGGCAATTAATAAACAAATGAAATTAAAAGGTCGCTATTAATACAAGTAACAGTCTTCCTTAGTCGAAACATAGTTCTGTGAAGCCTGGCTGCTTAAGTTAGAGCATTTAGTTTTTGCATTATCCTTTGTATCAGTTACATCATACTCATACGTTGTACTGTCTGGCATACCGGGAACCCCGCTGTATTTATAACTACAATGACAGTGATAGGTCTTTTTGCATGAACCCATGAACATCAACGCCGCAAATGCGAAAAAGGAAACTTTTAAAAGTTGTTTTTTCATGAATGTATGATATTTACAGTCGCAAATTACTAACGAAAGCCTACACTACAAAATAATTGATTCAGAAATAGCAACAGGCCTGTTTTGGCACCTAAAGTCAACTCATTAAACTGCTACCTTTTGAACTTTCCACGCAACATACTCAAAGCATCTTCCATGGTCTTTGGTTTTTCGTCTTGCTTCGGTGATGGTTTCGTGTCAAATGACGGCTTTTTGCGCGGCGCAGCGGCAGTTCCTGCCGGTTCTGTTTGCTTGATTGAAAGATTGATGCGTTTCCTTGGCAAGTCTACATTCAATACTTTCACCTTCACCTTCTGATTGAGCTTTAAAACCTCACCAGGGTCGGTGATATAGCGATTCGTGATTTCAGAAATATGCACAAGCCCATCTTGTTTCACACCAATATCTACAAACGCACCGAACTTGGTAATGTTGGTAACAATACCCGGCACTTCCATACCCGGAATTACATCTTCAATTGCATAAATAGATGCAAACTCAAATGCCTGCACCTCAGCACGAGGGTCAAGCCCCGGCTTCTTCAATTCAGCAATAATATCTTTTAGAGTATGCTCTCCAATTTCAGCCGATACATACTTTTTAGGGTCTATGTTTTTTACAACTGATTCATTGCCAATCAGCGACTTTACGTCTAACTTCAAGTCGGCTGCCATTTTTGCGACCACAGGGTATGCTTCCGGGTGCACCGAACTTGAATCTAAAGGTTCATCGCCATCTTTAATGCGCAAGAACCCGGCACATTGCTCAAATGCTTTTGCGCCTAAGCGCGGCACTTTGGTCAATTGCTTCCTGCTCGTGAATTTTCCGTTCTGATTCCTGAAGCTGATAATGTTTTCGGCAATTGACGGGCCAATACCACTCACATAAGAGAGCAAATGCTTACTAGCAGTGTTCAAATTCACACCCACCGAGTTCACACAACTTACTACTGTCTGGTCTAGTTTTTCCTTTAAGCGCACCTGATTTACATCGTGCTGATACTGCCCTACACCAATACTCTTTGGGTCAATTTTCACCAATTCAGCCAAAGGATCCATTAACCTGCGCCCAATGCTCACCGCACCGCGCACAGTAATATCCTGGTCAGGAAATTCTTCTCTGGCAATCTCTGACGCCGAATAGATAGAAGCTCCATCCTCATTCACCAAAAATATTGGCAAGCCCAAGTTGAGTTTTTTAATGAATTGCTCGGTCTCCCTGCCTGCAGTACCATCTCCCACAGCTATCGCATTCGACTGATACAGTTGTACCAGCGACCTTATTTGATGCTCAGCATCGTATAGTTTACCCGGCTCGTGAATGTAAATCAACCCTGTTTTCAATAGCGTACCCTGCTCATCGAGGCACACCACCTTGCAACCGGTTCTGTAACCAGGGTCAATTGCCAGTAGTCGCTTGCTGCCCAGTGGCGAGCTCAACAAAAGCTGCCTTAAGTTATCAGCAAAAACGTTGATAGCCTCTTCGTCAGCCTTGGTCTTCAACCCCATCCTGAACTCACTTTCAAGGCCAGGCTGCAGCAATCTGCGCCAAGCATCTTTAATAGCTTTCTTAACATGGTCTGAAGCTTCGTTGGCATTGCGTACAAACTGCTTTTCAATCACCATCAAAGCTTCATCATCAGCAGGCGCAATCTCCATTTTCAGCATACCCTCCATGAAACCACGCATGATAGCGAGGAAACGGTGTCCCGGGATTTTTGAAAGCGGCTCGGAGAAATTAAAATAGTCTTTATACTTAGCGGCATCTTTTTCTTTATCTGCCACCACGGCGCTGGTAACAGCTCCCTTGCGTTCAAACACTTTCCTCATTTCAGCACGCACCTCAGCATTTTCATTCACCATTTCGGCAATAATATCGCGGGCACCTTGCAGGGCTTCATCAATGCTCTTTATCTTTTCGTTGAAGTATTTTTCAGCTTCCTTGCTCCAGTCAATGTTCTTTTGCTCTAGCAGCAGTAACGCCA
The DNA here is from genome assembly GCA_947454235.1 of Chitinophagaceae bacterium. GTDB lineage: Bacteria > Bacteroidota > Bacteroidia > Chitinophagales > Chitinophagaceae > Flavipsychrobacter. The sequence continues at coordinate 15,840 of CANGIY010000032.1, read as the reverse complement.
AAGGTTCCAGTCCATTTTCACGGGCAGTTTGTGCCTTGGTCTTACGCTTAGGTTTGTAAGGCAGGTAAATATCCTCCAGCTCATTCAATGTTGTAGCTGCATTCAGCGACTCCTGAATGGCATCGGTCATCTTACCTTGTTCGGTAATTGTTTTTTCAATAAATGCCTTTCTTTCCGTGAATTCCTTCTGAAAGTTGGCTTCATCGAGTATTTGTTGAATTTGCACCTCATCGAGTGCTCCTGTCTTATCTTTCCTGTATCGGGCAATAAACGGAATGGTAGCACCTTCGTCAAGCAATTGCAAAACGGCTGCCACCGAAGGCTGCCTTATCTGAAGTTTAAGAGCCACCGGGGCTGCAAAATTCAACACTTTTCTATCAATTTTAGGGCTGCAAATGTAGTGGTTAACCCTAAAATTTAGGCTGATGGGGAAAAATATTCGTCAGCCGAAAGAATCAAACAAACGGCACGAAGATTTGTTGATGGGCTTTTGGAGATGCATAAAAAAAGGTCACCAACCTGTTACGATTGATGACCTTTAAGTATGTTTTTGTTGTCTTTTTATTTCTTGTATTCGTACAACACTTTGTAACCGCTTACTTTGCCTTTTTTCCAGTAAGCCATATCTTCCTGATAAAACTTCTTATTGCGGTCGGTAACGTATGTTGCATCAAGTTCTGAAAGGTCAGGTTTGCCGGCGTTCACCCATGCAGTGTACCAGAAACTGGCAGTTGCTCCAATTGCTGCACGCATTTGTTTTTCAACCATTCCGTTGAGCAGGGAATGCAGTACATGTGCATACTCATCAGCAAAAATCAAAGATCCAAAAGCTGTTTTAGCAGGCTGACCGTTCTGCCCCATTTTGTAAAGCATTTCTTCCGGTTTATCCTTGCGCAGTTTTTTGTCTTCTTTCAGTAACACAGTCGCTAATTTGTGCGAGCTATCAAGTATCTCCCAAACAGCATTGTGAATATTGTCAATGTAATGCGGCTCAGCATAAAGGCTGTAGTTCTTGCCAAATTGTTCAGGCAACTGCGACTCCCACAAAGCATGTATACCCTTTTGTCCGGTTAACTGACCATCATAGTTATTGGTTGTATGCAGCGGCATGTGGGCATCGCCAATGTAGTGCGCTAAGTTCGCAGACACAAACAATATCTCAGCCCTGTTTTTGTCACGCATAGCCTTCGTGAGCTTTTCCATTAATTGCTCAATGTTCCAGGGCAGAATGCCTGAATGGCTAAGGCTGTCTTCTCCAAGTGCTTTTTTCGCGTCATCAACCGACTTTGGCATCATACCCGCATTGGTGTAGCCATAGTTTTCGAGGTCAATAAAGTGACGTGGCGACTCAGCTTTGTCACCTAAAGTGAACCTTCTGATATCGGGTGCTGTAGCCTCTTCGGTAATAAAATCAGCATGGTTGTAATAAAACATACCCATTTCTTTGGGCAATGCAAGAATCGCTCCCCTATTGATTTTTTCATGCCCATAAGGCCCCCAAGCATAAGTTTGCTGCATGTTTCCCGTCAATGCCAGTCCTAAAGTCAATGAGAATAATAGTCTTTTCACAACCTGAAATTTGGCACTAAAATACGCCAAACTTTGAAGTTTTCATTAATAATTTAATGCTAAGTGTCAGCCTTGGTGCATTTTGTATCAGGCCTCCAATTGGCATATTTATCGCATTAAGAAATGTGTTTCAGTTTATCTTTGTCGGGATAAGTACTGCATTGAAAAAACAGGTTTACATATTATCCGACAATATTGTTTCACCATTGGGTGTAACAACTAAGGAGAATTTTGATGCTATTGCTTCTGGGGTATCGGGTGTTCGTCAGGTTTCTTTGGCAGGACTTGTACCTGAATCCTTGTTTGCTTCTGCATTTGACAGATCGAAATTAAACCACCTTTTTCACGATTACTCAATCCCCGCCACCTTTACCTTTTTTGAACAGGCATGTATATTATCTGTTCTAAAATCAATTGAAGGGATTGATTCAAAATGGCTGGCATCTGAAAAAACAATTTTTATCCTGTCTACAACAAAAGGCAACATTGACCTTGCAGGTAAAGATGGCAACAATTTCCCGGAAGATAGACTGAGACTGCAACCTACCGCTACTGCCATTTCGGGTTACTTCAAAAACCCCAATGCGCCACTGGTTGTTTCAAATGCATGTATATCTGGTGTTGTAGCTGTAATTACTGCTAAACGGTTACTGGCAACAGGTGTTTATAACAGAGCCGTTGTAATCGGAGCCGATTTATTGACTCCATTCGTTGCATCTGGCTTTCGTTCATTCAATGCCCTTGCAAATGGCATTTGTCAACCGTTTGATAAAAATCGCGAGGGCATCAACTTAGGTGAAGCCGTATGTACAATGATACTCACCACTGAACCCAATCCCGGTTCCAACAATATTGAAGTCCTGGGCGGTGGTATCTCCAACGATGCCAACCACATTTCAGGGCCTTCAAGAACAGGCGATGGATTATTGGCTTCCATCGAAAAATGCTTAAAAAGCTCAAAGCTTAACAACAGTGATATTGGCTTTATATCAGGACATGGTACAGCAACATTGTATAACGACGAAATGGAAAGCCTTGCGATAGAATCAGCCCAACTTTCAAACATACCTTTGAACAGTCTTAAAAGGTTCTACGGGCATACTTTGGGTGCTGCCGGAGTGCTTGAGTCAGTGATTAGTTGCGAGAGCATGAGACAGGGTAAGTTTATTGCGACGCACAACATCATTGAAGTTGGTGTAACTGGCAAAGTATATATTCCATTGAACAATATCAGCGGTAATTTCAATACTTGTCTCAAAACAGCAGCTGGTTTCGGGGGGTGTAATGCAGCCGTTGCATTCAAAAAAGTGAACGCATGAATCTGACCGTCACCTCATATTGCCAAATCAACAGCGAACGCATAGTAGTCAATGGCGCTGAATTACCTGTACCAATTTCTGATGGTGGGAAGCTTGATTTAAAAACGCTTTACAAGCAATTGAACATACAGTATCCTAAATTTTACAAAATGGATGCTTTATGCCAGCTCGGCTTTTTGGCTTCCGAACTCATCATTAAAGGCAATTCGCAGTTAAAAAACTATGCCGATGATGAGGTCGCGATGATATTGACCAACAAATCCTCGTCACTCGATTCTGACTTAAAACATCAAAAGTCAATCAACGATTTAGATAACTTCTTCCCCAGCCCGGCAGTTTTTGTGTACACCCTACCCAACATTGCATTGGGCGAAATCGCGATCAGAAATAGCTTTAAAGGAGAGAACTCGTTTTTCATCTTTGAGTCGTTCAACGCTGATTTTTTTGCGACTTACGTACCCGAGTTATTTGAATCAGGCGACACAAAGGCATTGATTGGGGGATGGATTGAAGCATTTGAAAACAACTTTGAAGCATTTCTTTTTTCTGTTGAAAAGCAGACTGGCGTAATTGATATGCCGTTCAACGCTGCCCAATTGAAAAAACTGTATAACTTTGAAACTGTATGAACGAACTGGTAGAAAAACTCAAATCTGAAATCATAGAGCAATTGAATCTCGCTGATCTTACACCTGCAGATATTGATGCTGCGGCTCCACTTTTTGGTGCAGGATTAGGACTCGACTCAATCGATGCACTTGAACTTATTGTGCTGATGGAAAAAAACCACGGCGTTAAAGTGACCGATCCTAAAGAAGCTAAAAATATCTTTACGTCTATCAATTCGATGGCGCAATACATCACCGACAACAAAAAGTAATTTTTGCCCTGATGAAAATGCCGATTTACATCTCAGGAATGGGGATTTATTCCGCTATCGGCAACGACCCTGCCTCTGTGCTAGACGCACTGAAAAATGGGCGTACAGGAATTGGCAAGATTCACCAACTTGAAACCATTCATAAAAACGATTACGTTGCCGGGGAGATAAATTTCACCGACAGTGCACTTGAAGAACTTGCAGGCACTAAAGAATGTAGGACCACATTATTGGGTCTTTTGGCTGCCAGGCAAGCAGTAAAAAATGCATTTGACGATGGACGTCTCCCCACCCGTACAGGTTTCATCAATTCTACAACCGTCGGTGGCATCACTCGCGCTGAAAAGATCTATAAGCAGTATTTCGAAACTAATATCGACACTCCGATTATCGGAAGCTACCTAAGCGGTGAGGGCACTCAGTTCATAGCAAAGGACCTAGGGGTCTCAAAATATGTAACCACAATAAGTACAGCCTGCTCATCGGCAGCAAATGCTATTATTACGGCGTGTCGTTTAATACAATCAGGGCAACTCGACTGCGTAATTGCCGGTGGCGTTGACGCATTGTCAAAGTTTACTTTCAACGGGTTCAATACCTTGATGATTCTCGATAAAGACTGGTGCAAACCCTTTGACAATCAACGAAAAGGACTGAACCTTGGAGAAGGTGGTGCTTATCTAGTGCTGGAAAGCGAAAAAAGTTTGAAAGCTCGACACGGAAAACCGTTGGCGATCATCTCAGGCTATGGCAATGCGAATGATGCCTACCACCAAACTGCTTCTTCGCCCGAGGGAATTGGTGCAACCAATGCCATCAAAAACGCCTTGAATCAGGCAGGCCTTTCACCAGAAAAAATTGACTACATCAACGCGCACGGTACAGGCACTCCCAACAACGACGCCTCAGAATGTGCTGCCATGACTAACGTATTTGGCAACACGGTTCCTGCATTTAGCTCAACAAAAGCATTTACAGGTCACACATTAGCGGCATCCGCGTCTATAGAAGCCGTCATTTCGCTACTTTCATTGCAAAACGGATTGATTTTCCCGTCTTTAAACATTTCAGAATTCATGACTGACACGACATGCAGACCAGTAGTTGCGTTACAGGAAGGGAAAAACCTCCAACACGTTATGTCAAATTCATTTGGCTTTGGTGGAAATTGTGCATCTCTCATTTTCTCAAAAATCTAACGAATGCCGGTCCACATTATTTCTTCAGCCTGTATCTCCCACTCACCAACTTTCAAACATGACTTTTGGTTTGAAAACGCAGAATTGGAGCGTTGGTCGAACACTATGGCAGCGACTGAACCGGACTATAAAACCTTATTACCCCCCGCGTCGCTTCGACGAATGTCTCATATTGTAAAAATGGGATTGGGCGCAGGAATACTTGCTTTGAAACAAGCTGGCATAACCACACCCGAAGGCATCATTTATGCCACCGGCATTGGTTGCATTGAGGAAACAAATAAGTTCCTTGACGTGCTGACCAAAAACAACGAAACACTGCTCACCCCCACTGCTTTTATTCAAAGCACGCATAACACGGTTGCCGGACAAATGGCCCTATTTACCAATTGCAAGGGCTATAACAATAACTTCGTTCATCAAAACCTGTCATTCGAATACGCTCTAATGGATGCTATCGGATTGTTGAATACGGGTGCACTTAACAACGTTCTTGTAGGCTCCAGCGACGAATTGACAGGAACCTACATAGAAATGATGCAACGTGCAGGATACCTCAAATCATCACCAACAGATGAATCGGGCTTCATAGCAGGAGAAGGTGCAACGGCATTTATTCTAGCTAATTCTAACAACGAAGAAGGGATAAAAATCGAAGGCATTGAATGCGCACAAGCGATCGAAAACCACAATGACTTGCAAAAGATGCTCGGTGAACTATGTTCATTGAATAACATCCAACTACACGAAATCGACCTTATTTTATCGGGAGCTTGTAGTGATCAGCATTGGGATAACAACCTCAATTCGTTCTCGAATGCTACATCAATCCCGACCGGGCAATTCAAAAATCTTTGTGGTGAGTTTTATTCAGCTTCTGCTTTTGGTTTTTGGCTGGCAGTACAATTATTGAACGGAAAACAAGTACCCGCACCTTTGAAACTACAACCCAATCTAACCAATGTTCCCAAACGCATATTGATTGTGAATCACTATAAAGGAGAAAGCTATTCCATGACGCTCGTCGCTAAGGAACGTTGAAATAGCCTTCAAAACTAGACACAAATACAGTTTCTTAAATGCCGCTGAGTTTGAAACCAAAACTCAAAGGATGCATTTCCATACCCGATACATTACTACCGCTCTCTTTGAAAATATTAGTCACCTGATAGTTCACATAAAACCTCAATACATCTTCGATACCTATCTCGGCAGACACACAGGCATTGAATGGATTAAATTCGAAAGCATCGTGCACTTTTACTTTTCCCTTCTGACCCGATATTTGTTTTGTCCAGGTTGAAAGAGAATATCCGGCAGATGCACCCACACCATAAACTAGCCAGCGGTCTTTCTTGTGGTTCTCTTTATTGTTGTAAATTCTTGTTTTTGAAGTAATGAGCAAAGGCACATTTAGGTAATCAAAAGCCAATTTGTTTTTTGTAAACGACAATGTATCAATCGAAACACCACCGCTTCCTTTAGCAAAGGTGATATTGTTATCAAACCTGAAATTATACAATTGTAGTCCCAATCCCGAAGCGATCAGCACCTTCTGCCCTTCTTTTCTCACTGCTTTGAAAGTATAAAGCCAGTTGATATTAGCATTGATTGACTTGTTTTGACGCAATCCCAAAAGCGCAGAATTTCTTTTATCAGCAGAAACGTGTAAGTAATTAGCTACTTCCGGACTGTTATAATTGGTGTTATCTATCAACATATTCCAACCCAAATCCATTGTCAATTGAGAATTGAACTTCTTCTTTTCTTTTTTCTCTTTTTCTTCAAGTGCTTTAATCTTGATTGTATCTCTTGCAATAGAGATCTGGGCTTGGCTATTGAACGAAGCCATAAGCAATAAAGCTGCTGCTGCTAATTTGATTTTCAATTTCATAACGCAATATTTTTAAGGTCTTAGAATATTATTTTTACTTTTTTGTCTTTAACTCCGAAGGTAACTGACTGTCCGTGCAAGCTTTCCTTTAACTCCTGAATTCTCGTTACGCCGTTATTGATTGATTTCGACAATGCAACAAGTTTAGCCTTCTTTCCATCGTCTCCTTCAAGTGCACTCGTCCAACTTTCAGTTTGAGTCTTTTCAATATCAACTACTGGTAAATCCGTAACCTTTGTTCGGGTGATACCCTTTACTGCTACTGGCAGCTCAACTAATTTCGCGGTAGGTACTTTTTCAAGTATTACAGCTTGAGCAACAACCGGAACACCTTCTTTTCTCTCAGAAACTGACTCCGCAATTGGTGTCGCTTTACCCTTTACAATCAGGCTTTGCCTCTGTTTTCCTGCACCTACACTCGCCTCTTGAGTTGCCGCAATTGCTACTTTTTGTGCTGTATCAACCTTGTTTGAAGCCTCTGTAGTCACTGGTTGTGAAGGTAATTTCTGAGCCGGAGCAACCTCATTGCCTTTAGGCTGATTAGAAACCACTTGTTGTTCAAATACATTTTGGTTGCTATACCATACTCCGACAACCGCCACTACCAACAACAAAACTGCAGCAAATGCAAGCACCTTTCTGTAACGCGGGAAAAACCCAATTACCTTAGTTTCTTTTTGTAACAATGCAGCTTTATTTTCAAAAATCACATTGGTATCTGGTGCAAATTGAATTTGAGTGAACGCTTCAACATCTGCATTCAATTCAGGGTGGGCACTGAGAAACTCGGCGAGTGCGGTTGACTCTGCCTCACTGAGCTCACCATCCATTTCCATGGAAAGAAACAACTCGTAGTTTTCTAATTTAATCAGTTCCACTTTCTTTATTTTTTGTTGTTACAGCACAAATTCTATGCTTACTAAATATTCTTTCAGTGTCTTTCGCGCCCTATGCAGGTAAACTTTTACTTGAGCATCCGACAAATCTGTGATTCGCCCTATCTCTTCGTAACTGTAACCTTCGTAATCCTTAAGTAAAACCAGCGCCCTCGATTGGTCGTCCAGTATATTTAAGGCTGCATCAAGCGTTTTTTTGAGGTCGGTATTTCTCGGCGTTTCCGTACGTTCAGGTAACTCACCGGGCGCATATTTCACCTTCCTTCTGAAGGTATCGATGCACTGCCTGTAAGCCACCTGAAAAAGAAATGCTTTCGCTTTTTCTTTTACTACCATATCTCTTTTTTGCCAAAGAACTTCGAAAGCACCTTGCACAACGTCATTAGCGTCTTCACGATTTGCGGTACTCTTCAGGGAAAACCTGAACAAAGCATCCGAAAGTTCGTGCACACAATCGTTGTACTCCCTCACTTCCATTTATAGTATATCGTTGGTAAAAACAAAAAGTTACAGTTTCTACAAAAAAACATAAAAAAAAGTAAGCCGTCGGTTATAAATCGACGGCTTACTTCAAAAAAACATTCCTAAAATGTTATTCGACTTTCATAATCTTATCGGCTTTCACGAGGTTGTTATACATGTCGTATACCATAATCATATACATACCGGTAGAAATTTCAGAAATATCGATTGATTTTGCGTTCTCTTTACGAATCACCAATTTACCGTCAGCGCTCATAATCTCAACATTCACACGAGCCGGAGCATCGATGTAAATAAATGTAGATGCTGGGTTAGGGTAAATCTTAACGCCTATCTGACCTACATTTTCAACTGCATAGGTCGAATCGACATAAGCAGCAGAGGTATCCTGACAACCATGGATATCTGTAACCACTACAGAGTAAATACCATTTCCAATTTCAACCAATGAATCGGTAGTAGCACCAGAAACAGCTGTACCGTTGAAGTACCATTGGTAAGTTGCATAAGTACCAGTATAGAATGTGCGACCGAATGTTACGCCAATTACCGGGTTAGGTTCTGGATTAACAGTGATACCAGTCAACGTTACAGTACCACCGGCATTTGTGATAGAACATGTAAAGAAGCCAGAAGTATCAGCATTGTAAGCAGAATCTGTAGCACCAGGGATAGCGATACCATCACGATACCATTGGTATACAAATAAGTTAGTAGTATCAGGAGTGAATACAAACATTGGAACAGGCTCGTGGTGACACCAAGTAGCACCCGCAGAAGGGAAGATGTAACTTGTAGAAAGTGAACCTGAAACATAGATTGGTTTAATCGCAGAAGCAGAACAACCGAAGCTGTTTGTAACTGTATATACAATCGTATCAACTCCAATAGAAACACCGCGTACAACACCGGCACCTGATACTGTAGCTATCGAAGTATACAAGCTAGTCCATGTACCACCAACTGCAGTATCTGTCAGTGTAATTGTAGAACCTGCTGCAACTGCACTAGGTCCGCTGATTGGCGACAATACTGGAATTGGATTAACAGTGAATGAAGCAGTAACGCCTGATGAGCAACCTGCACCTGTTGTAACTGTATAAGTCAATGTCACTGTACCGTTAGTAATACCAAGCACGTTGCCTGATGCATCAACAGTAGCAACTGAAGGGTTGCTGCTGCTCCATGAACCACCGGAAACTGCATCAACTACAGTAGCTGTGGCACCAATACATACTGATGTAGCACCTGTGATAGTACCAGCACCAGGAAGTGAATTCACTGTGATTGGCAACCTAGATACTGTTGTACCGCACATGTTTGTTACAGAATATGAAATATAAGCTGTACCACCAGCAACACCAGTCACAACACCCGAAGCATCAACCGTTGCTACTGCTGTACTAGAAGAACTCCAAGTACCGCCTACAGTAGTATCTGTCAATGAAGTCATTGTGCCTGCGCAGAAAGAAGAAACACCAGTAATTGGACCAACAACAGGAAGTGTATTTACAGTAATAGCGATAGTAGAATCAAATGAACCACAAGCAGCAGTAACTGTGTAAGTGATATTAACAACACCAGTACCTACGCCTGTAACAACTCCTGAACCATCAACTGTAGCTATTGTCGCATCACTGCTACTCCATGTACCACCTGTAGCAGTATCAGAAACAGTTGTAGTTGAACCTATACAAATTGCAGTCGCAGTAGCGGAAACTGAGCTAAGCACCGGAATGTCAACAACCGTAATCACAGCGAACGGAGATGTTACACCGCAAGTACCTGTTACTGAATAGTAAACCGTATCGGTACCTGTAGCAAGACCGGTAACAACACCAGCAGCATCAATTGTTGCTGTTGAGTAGTTGCTGAGTGACCATACACCACCCGGAGTAGCATCGCTTTGTGTAGCACTAGTGCCTACACAAACTGTAGAAGCACCAGTGATTGAAGCAACAATTGGCACATCAAGAACAGTGAAGTTCATCACGCTATCGATAGTTGCGCAAGTATTTGACATTTCGTATGTAATTACAACTGAACCACGAGATACACCATATACGTTACCCGCAGCATCTACAGTAGCTATTGTGTTATCGCTACTAATCCATGTACCACCCACCGAAGCATCAGTCAATGTTGTAACGTTACCTGCACAAACGCTGTCGATACCTGTTACTGAAGAGTTCACAGGAAGATCAATTACAGTAATGCTATAAGTTGAATCAGTAGTACCGCAAGCATTTGTCAAAGAATAAGAGATTGAAACTGAACCACCAGCTACACCAGTTACAACACCAGTACCGGCAACAACAGTTGCATTAGTAGTTGAACCACTTGTCCATGTACCACCTGTTGTATCATTTGTAAGAGTGATTGTTGCTCCAACACAAACTGAAGTTGGGCCTGCAATGCTAGCCAAAACAGGAACATCGTCAACTGCAACAACAGTGCTTACAATATCAGTTGCACAAGTAGTAGATACCGCATAATACAAAGTATCAGCACCGCGAACTGCACCAGTTACGTTACCCGCAACGTCAACCGTTGCATTTACTGTATTAGAAACACTCCAAGTACCACCAGGGATTGTAGAAACGTATGTTGTGCTGCTACCAACGCAAATTGGTGAAGTACCAGAAAGAACACCTGCAGAAGGAGCGGCATCAACTGCTACAAGTTGTGTGGCTGCAGTAGAACCGCACGCATTTGAAACAGTATACAACATTGTAACTGTATCAGCTGTGAAGCCTGTAACAATACCGGTTACACCATCAATATCAGCAACCGGAGGATTGATTGAAGTCCAAATACCACCCGGAGTCACATTATATAAAGTATCGTTAGCACCAATACAAATTGGACCAGAATAACCCGTTACGGCAGCTACTGTTGGAGGACCAACTACGCGCATAGTGAACAAAGAATCGGTAGCACCGCAACCATTCACCATTTCGTATGTGATAGTAACCGTACCAGTAATAATACCATAAACTGTACCCGTTGCATCAACGGTTGCAAGACCAATATTGCTGCTGCTCCATGTACCGCCAGTAGTCGCATCGCTCAATGTAGTTGTACCGCCCACACAAACTGAATCAGTTCCAGTGATTGAAGCCATTGCAGGATACAAGTTAACTGTCATTGAAGCAGTAGTATATGTTGATCCGCAACTATTTGTATCAGTGTATGACACAGTAACTGTACCACCAGCAATACCGCTCACTAAACCGGTTGCATCAATTGAAGCAATTGAGGCATCACTTGTAGACCAAACACCGCCTGTAACTGTTTCTGTAAGTGAAGTAGATGAACCAATACAAACTGATGTTGCACCGGAAATTGCACCAGCATTCGGCAATGGATCAATTGTAACCGGAGTATTAACTGTAGTTACACCGCAAACATTAGTTACAGCATAAGAGATAGTAGCCGCGCCAGCACCAATACCAAATAAAGTACCGGTTGTATTTACTGAAGCAATTGTCGCATCACTTGTTGACCATACACCACCAGTAGAATCGTCACTGAGTGCAGAAGCTGTACCCGGGCAAATTTCTGTGATACCTACAATTGGAGCAACAACAGGTAAAGTCATTACATCAACTGAATAAGTAGACGAAGTAGGACCGCAACCGTTAGTAACTGTATAACTGATTGTTACATTACCCAAAGCAACTGGGTAAACGATACCACCAGCATCAACTGTTGCCAATGAAGTATTGCTAGAACTCCATGTTCCACCAGGAGTTGGGTCAAGGAGTGTCGTGGTTCCAGCCATACAAACATAAGTTAGACCAGAAATTGGAGCAACAACCGGAACATCATTCACTGTTACCCTTTGTGTATCAACTACCGAAGCACAAACTGTAGAAACCGTATAAGAAATTAATACACTACCAATTGCAACACCTGTTACATCGCCAGTTGAAGCATCTACTGTAGCGATTGAAGGGTTTGCACTGGTCCATGTACCAGTTGGTATCGCTGTAGCATTTGATAATGTAGTTACTGCAGTACGACAAACTGTTGGAGTGCCCGTAATAGCACCAGCAACAGGAAGCGGACTAACCGTAAACTCCATACGAGCATCAGTAGAACCACAAGAGTTGGTTACGTTGTAAATAACAGTATCAACACCCGATGTAACACCAGTTACCACACCAGCACCGCTGATTGTTGCAATTGAAGTATAAACATTTGACCATGTTCCACCCGGAGTAGCATCAGTTAATGTAGTAGTTAAAGTAGGACAAACTGAAGTAGCACCAGAAATTGCTGCAACAACAGGAATTGAATCTACAGTTACAGGGTCAACCTGGAAGGTAGGACCGCAAGAGTTTGTAATAGTATAAGTGATGTAAACATAACCTGGACCTTTAGTCAAACCGTGAATGATACCGGTTGTAGGTTCAACTGTAGCAACTGTTAAGTCGCCAGATGACCATGTACCACCTAAAGAGTCGTTAGTTACTGTTGTTGTTGCACCAGCGCAAACAAATGGTAAACCACCGAATGATGGGTCAACAACAGGAACATCAATAATTGTAAGATTGAATATAGAATCAGCAGTACCACAACCTGTAGTTACGTGGTAACTCATAGTTACAGTACCAGTTGAAACCGGAGTTACTGCACCTGTAGATGGATCTATCGTTGCAACACCTAAGTTACCGCTCAACCAAGTTCCACCAGTTGTAGTATTTGTCAAAGTTTCAGTAGATGCAAGACATAGTGGTGTAGTTCCAACAATTGAACCTGCTGATGGAGCTAAGTCAACAGTCATTGGTTTAAGAATAACAGTAGGACCACAGGCATTTGTAACTGTATAACTGATTGTCAAACTACCAACAGCGATACCATTCACATTACCCGAAGCATCGATAGTTGCTCTTGAAAGATCGCTTGATGCCCAAGCACCACCCGATGTAGAGTTAGTCAATGTTGTAGAAGTACCAACACAAACACCAGAAGCACCTGAAATTGGAGTAGCCAACGGAACATCGTTAACTGTCATTGCAAATGTAGAATCTGTAGTACCACAAGTATTGGTCATTTGGTAAGTGATAGTTGCACTACCTGTAGCAACACCCGTTACAGCACCTGTTGCAGCAACTACTGATACATTTGATGAAGTTGAAGACCAGCTACCACCAGTTGTTGCATCACTCAAAGTTGTAGATGCACCAACGCAAACTGTGTTAGAACCAGTGATCGAAGCCATTGAAGGAACTGTAATTACAGTCTGGCTGAATGTAGAATCGGAAGTACCGCAACTGTTCGTTTCTTGGTAAGTAATCAAAATAGTACCAGTTGTAAGCGCAGTACCTGCACCTGTAGCAGCATTAACTGTTACAACAGAAGTATTACTACTAATCCAAGTACCAGTTGTAGCAGTATCAGAATAAGAAACTGAAGTACCGGCACAAACTGTAGCCGTACCGCTGATTGGACTCATGACAGGCAAGCCTAAGATTGTAACATCATAAGTAGCAGAAGCCGGAGTACAGCCACTCAAAGTAACTGAGTAAGAAATTGTTGCAGCACCCGGAGCAATACCATAAACAACTCCTGAAGCATCAACTGATGCAATTGAAGCATCGCTTGAAGACCAGGTTCCACCTGATACAGTTTCTGACAATGTCAATGTACCACCAAAACATACTGATGTAGGACCTGAAATAGTTCCAGGATCAGCGCCAGTAGTAACGTTCAAAGTTTGGAACACGCTATCAGCACCGCACATATTAGATACTCTATAATAAACATCAACAATACCTACACTGTTACCTGTTACTACTCCTGTAGAAGCGTCAACAGTTGCGTAGAATGGATCAGTAGAAACCCAAGTTCCACCCGAAACTGAAGGTGTTAATGTAATTGTAGAAGAAACGCAAACATAACTTGCACCTGTAATAGTTCCCGCAGTTGGTGCAGCGATTACTTTCAATGCATACCTTGATGTATCGGCACCGCAAGAGAATGTAGATACAATATACATTGCAGTATCAACGCCACCAGTTACTCCGGTCACGTTTCCTGAAGCATCAACTGTTGCATTAGAATTAGACATTGACCAAACACCTCCAGTAGAAGTTGTAGATACTGTCACTGAAGCTCCAACGCACATACTGTCTGAAGTTGCAGAAACTGTACCAGCAATTGGCAATGGATTTACAACAACATCGTGTGTAGCTGTATTAGTACCGCATGTATTTGCAACAGTATAAGAGATTGTGGCAGTACCGGTAGTTAAACCAGTTACATTACCGGTAGCATCAACAGTAACAATTGAACCGTCGCTTGAAGCCCATGTTCCACCTGCATCACCTGTAGTAGTAAGTGCTGTAGAAGCACCGTTACATACAGAGTCAGCTCCAGTAACTGTACCTGCTGTCAATACTGCATTTACATAAACAGGGTGACGAGCAGTATCTGCACCGCAGAATGTTGAAGTCACGATATAGTAAACTGTATCAAGTCCAACAGCCAATCCTGTAACGTCTCCGCCACTAGTGATTGAAGCATTTGCATTTGACATTGCCCATGTTCCGCCAGAAGCAGTAACAGACATTGTAGCACTTGCTCCATTACAAACTGTATCAACACCTGAAATTGTTCCCGCAACCGGCAGTGCATTTACTGTAATTCCAGTTGTAGCAGAATCTGCACCACAAGCATTTGTTACTAAATATTTTATTGTAATAGCACCAGCAGTTAAAGTTGAAAGAGCGCCTGTTGAAGCATCAACTGTTGCTACAGCGATGTCATCAGAACTCCAAATACCACCAAGATCGCCGGTTGTAGAAATTGTAGATGAATTACCAACGCAAAGGTTAGTTCCCGCAGAACTAGAAAGCGTTCCTGCAACAGGAGGAAGAACAACGCTAAAGCTCACTGATACTGAATCATCACCACATGAATTGGTTACTTTATATTGAATATTTGCTGTACCTGTAGCAACACCTGTTACTGAACCAGTCGAAGCGTCAACTGTTGCAACTGCACTGTTATCGCTTGACCACACACCACCTGCATCGCCTGTAGATGCTAAAGTTGAAGAAGCTGTTCCGCAAACACTAGCTGTACCAGTGATAGTACCAGCAACTGGCGCAGGGTTAACTGTGAATGCCAATGTTGCTGAGTCAGCACCGCAAGTGTTGCTTACTACATATTTAATAGTAGCTGCTCCCGCTGTTCCTGCTGTTGCAATACCTGTAGCATCAATTGAAAGAACTGTGCTGTTATCGCTTGACCATGTACCACCTGTTGTACCGGTAGCACTTACTGTTGTTGTATTGCCTGGACAAAGAGTTGTACCAGCTGTTGAACTCAATGTTCCTGCTGTTGGCACTGAAGTAACCGTGAAGCTCACTGATACTGAATCAGCACCGCAAGTATTGGTTACTTTATATTGAATGTTTGCTGTACCATCTGTTACGCCAGTAACTGAACCAGTTGAAGCATCAACTGTTGCTACTGAACTGTTATCGCTTGACCATACTCCACCTGCATCGCCTGTTGAAGCTAATGTTGAAGAAGCTGTTCCGCAAACACTTGCTGTACCTGTGATAGTACCAGCAATTGGTGCAGGGTT
>CANGIY010000031.1 GCA_947454235.1 Chitinophagaceae bacterium | reverse complement strand
TGGTGTTAGTAAGGCTTGAAGAGTAACCGTTGCAGATAGCAGTAGTACCACCGATAGCCCTAGGAATACCAGTTACGTTAGAAGTAGTAGTAGCGTAGCAACCAGAGATAGAATAAGTGATAGTAGCAGCACCTTGAGCAACACCTGTTACAACACCTGTAGCAGCGTTTACTGAAGCAATTGTGTTATCAGAAGATGACCATGTACCGCCGCCGTTAGCGTCAGTAAGTGATGTAGTAGCTGCTTCGCAAACGTTAGGAGTACCGCCGATTGCAGCAGGAGTAGTGATTACTGTAACACCTTTAGTAGCAGCAGAACCGCAACCTGTAGTATAAGTGATGGTAGCTGAACCTGCAGCAACACCACCAACAAGACCGGCAGCAGAAACTGTAGCAACGCCTGAGTTACTAGAAGACCATGTACCGTAGTTAGATGAGTTAGTATAAGAAGTAGTAGAACCAGAGCAAACAGAAGCAGAACCGCCGATTGCAGCAGGTGCAACAAGAATAGTATCAGCAACAATGCGAGGGCAACCTGAACGAGTGTAGCTTATAGAAACAATACCTGCAGAAACACCTGTTACAACGCCACCTGAAGTGATAGTAGCCAATGAAGAAGAACTTGTTGACCATGTTCCGCCAGCAGGAGTACAAGTAAGTGTATGAGTGCTTCCGTTACAAACGTGTGTAGTACCACCGATTGCGTTAGGAGATGCATTGATGGTCATTGCGAATGTAGCATTACTACCGCAGCCAGTAGAGTAAGTAATTGTTACTGCACCTGAAGATACACCTGTTACAACACCTGTTGAAGAATTTACTGTTGCGCGAGCATTAGAAGCAGTCCAAGTACCGCCTGAAGTAGCATTAGTAAGTGTAGTTGTAAGACCTACGCACAATGTTGAAGCGCCAGAGATAGAAGCAGGAGAAGGAGCCACTGTTGAAGTAGTAGTAGCGATACCGCAACCGAAATTGTTATAAGTGATAGTAGCTGTACCTGCTGCAACGCCTGTTGCAACACCTGTTGATGAATTGATAGTAACTACTGAAGAATTACTTGAAGACCATGTACCACCTGTATTAGTATTGTTTAAAGTAGTAGTGTTACCGATACAAACATTAGGAGTGCCAGTGATAGCAGCAGGAGTGCCTTTGATAGACATTGCATAAACAGTGTATGCCGGAGAACTGCAGCCTGTATTGTAAGTGATATTTACTGAACCAGCAGTAACACCTGTTACAATACCTGTAGATGAACCAACTGTTGCTCTTGCAGTGCTGCTTGAAGTCCAAGTACCGCCGGTACCAGAGTTAGCTAAAGTAGTAGTAGCGCCTGTACAAACGTAAGTAGAACCTGTTGTTGTGCCGGGAGCAGTTTTAACAGTCAATGATAATGTAGCAGTAGTAGAGATATTACAAGTAGAAGTAGCAGTGAAAGTATAGATACCTGCAGAAGCAGTAGATGTTGTGAATACAGCAGGAGCTAACACTGTAGAAGTAAAACCGTTAGGACCAGCCCAAGAGTAAGTAGTTGCGCCTGTAGCGTGACCTGTAAGTGTTTCTGAAGAACCAGAACAAATTGGGTTTGTAGATGCAGTGATTGAAACACCTGAAGGAGTAGTACAAGTGTAAGTAACTACGAGTTGTACTGAAGCTCCACCAGTAATTGTATAAATTCTTGATGAAGCGCTTTCAACCCATGTAAGTGAAATGTTACCGTTGTAGTTGTGTTTGATGAAAGTATCGGCAGCAGCGGTAGAACTCATTGTTTTGGTTGTAGCTCTTGTGCCCCAAGAAGAAGTGTAAAGCACATCAGAAGTTACAGCACCTGAATACAATGAAGCGGCTGACAAAGAAGATATATCGCCTACATAGCCATAAATGCGGTCGGTTGGTGTGCCTGAACCAGTGATGGTATAAGGGAAGATGACTTTTACGCTGGTGATTGTCGCAGCAGCAGGGATGCTTGCACCTGACATGTTAAAAACAGCATAACCCCTAGAAGAGGTAGATACTGTCATGTTACCAGAAGTTTTTGTTGAGCCATTGGTGTAGCCTGTAGAAGAGGCGTTGATCGTCACCGTTGTAGCATGTACTGCGATGCAGAGGAGCAGTAATGTGAGTGTAGAGATGAGAGATTTCATAAAAAAATGTTTTTAGGCTTGAGAGATTTTTATTTTTGATTATTTGTTTCTTAATTGTTAACAGCTTGAAGGCGGCAGTGTTTGGTTAAGTTTCGTTGAGTAGTTGAGTTCAGATTGTCAGTAGTTAAGATTTAGAGCCAAATGCGAGTAAGAAACAGTGGAAAAAATCGCTTTTTATATTGTTATTCGTTTGTTAATTGATTGAATGTTCTACAAAGATATATCCCTAGTTATAGTGAATCAAGAAAATAGAGTTAAAAAAGTGTTAAAACGGTTAATTGGTTGTTAACGAACTTTGCAAAACGGCGTTTTCTTTTGTTTTCAGTTTGTTAATGGATGTCAAAGCGTTAGAACTAAGGCAGCCACTAAGAGATTTTAAAATGTTGTTGTTTTATTTGGTTAAGCTGATGTTAATCATTGTTTGTCGCGCCCGATCACTTTATCATTTGCACCACACAAAGCTACAACACGCTAAGTCCCTAGTCCAAATATTCTTCACCAACGGTCGAAAAACTTCACCAACGGTAGGAAAGTGGGAGAAAAGCGTATTTTTGAATACTCAAAACAACTGACTATGCAATTGCTACGTACATATATTATAGGGATACTGGTGCTCACACACCTAACCGCATGTGGGCAAACTTACAAGGAGGAAATGAGCAATTACAGAAAGCAGTACATCGCAGCATTGAAGGCCGAGCAACGCCAACCTATAAAGCCCGGTGATGAAAAATTCATTGAGTTTTTTGAGCCCGATGAGCAATACAAAGTTACGGGTACAGTGAAGTTAAGCCCGGGCGCAACACCATTTCTTATTCCTACACACAGCGGTAAGCAAAAGCCTTTTGTAGAATATTGCACGATTGAATTTAAATTGAAAGACACAGTGCTCACGTTGCATGCTTACCAGAGTATGAACCCAATGCAGCAAGGCGATAATGATGAATTATTTATTCCGTTCAATGACAGAACCAATTACGACTATACATATGGAGGCGGTCGCTACCTGGATATTAAGAAGGGTGAAATTAAAAACGATGTAGTTACTCTTGACTTTAATAAGTGCTACAACCCGTATTGTGCCTATTCTGATGGTTTTTCATGCCCGATACCGCCACAGGAGAACTACTTAAAAATTTCAGTTTTTGCAGGAGAGAAGTTATTCAAAGCACAGCTATACTAGCTCACTTATATTCATTGACGTAGACATTTTTTAACCTATCAACAATATCGATTGTTGATAGCGTATTAGCAGCAAAGGACTGATAGGCTGTAGATAAATCCTTTGAGCTGCATTCAGCAAGTTCTTTAAAACTGGCATATTGACTTCTCAGTCGTAACAAACGTTCTTCAAAAAAACGGTAGGTTTCGGCTTCAGTAATATCTTT
Organism: Chitinophagaceae bacterium; assembly: GCA_947454235.1. Classification (GTDB taxonomy): domain Bacteria; phylum Bacteroidota; class Bacteroidia; order Chitinophagales; family Chitinophagaceae; genus Flavipsychrobacter. Next base: position 23,634 of record CANGIY010000031.1, on the reverse strand, counting down.
TAATCTAAGTTCATTTGAGGGTAGCCACAAACTAGTCAGTCCATCGGAAACTGCACAGTTATCGCCATGCAGACCAATAACAATGATTTCATTGCCTTTGTCGAGGTCAGGGTATTTTTCGGGATTTACAGGGCGTACCTTGTCTGTTATCTTAAATCTCATAAATCAACTTCAATACAAAGATAGCTTGTTTTCATTTTGTATTGCAGTCTTTTGCTATTATTTTTTTAAATATACCCAATATGTAAAAATGCGACATTACTTATTCAAAAGGAATCTTTTAATCACTGAACCCTGTGAAGTTGAACAATTTAGCAAATAAATGCCATTAGGAAGGTTATTAAGATCAATTGAAAAATGACTAGAAGGCTCTCTTATGAAATCTATAACTACGTTTCCGTTTATCGAAGAAACAGAATACCCGATTAAATCAATAGCAGCATTTAAGCGAATATTCAAATAACCATCTGTTGGATTAGGCGATACATCGACCAATTTCTGATTGTCGTTTATGTTATTCACCGCCTCAGCGCCTGCAATAACACGAATTGTATTTTCAACCTCATCAGATATATATATTCTGCCACTTGAGCTGTATGCGATGCCAAGCAATCCGTTGAAAGTTGCACTGCGTGCGTCGCCACCATTTCCTGAATTACCTCTAGCTCCAGTACCTGCCAGCGTACCAATAGTACCCGAACGAGTTTCCTTCCGTACGACGTGATTACCAAATTCAGTAAAATACAAATCGCCGACTGCATCGGTTACTAGATGTTGCGGAACATTAATTGAAGCATCAGTACCAACTCCTCCGTCACCACTGTAGCCATAAGTACCATTCCCGGCGAAATATGTCATGTCGCCGGAAAGGTTTATTTTCTTTACCATATTGTTACCCTGATCAGAAAAATAGATATTTCCGATATAATCGACAGTAATACCCCCAGGATAGCTGATGTTTGCAATAAGTGCATTTGTATTTGACCGAGAAGTACCAGCGCTTCCGGTACCGGCAATATTAAAAATATGCCCGTTGGAGTCGGTAACTTTTCTGATGAATTGATTATAGGTATCAGAAATGTACAAATTACCTTCAGCGTCTACGGCTATTCCTTGAGGCTTATTGAGCTTGGCGGCGGTAGCCGGGCCGAAATTTCCGCTAAAACCAGCAACGCCTGTACCGGCAACAGTTGTAATGACCCCCGAAGAATTTACTTTCCGAATAGCACTGTTACCAGCGTCGCAGATATAAATATTATCAGCAGCATCGACAGCAAGAGCAATCGGGCCATTTAGTTTTGCAGTGAGTGCAGGACCACCATCGCCCGAAAAACCAGCTGTATCATTACCAGCAAAAGTAGAAATCAACCCATGTTCATCGATCATGCGAACGACGTTATTGCCATTGTCGGCAAAAAAAACCTGACCCCTACTATTTACGGCCATGCCTGTAGGTGCGAAGCACTGTGCTGTAGCCGCCGAACCACCATCGCCGGAATACCCGGCTACTCCGCTACAAGCAAAGGCATAAACCGATTGAGCTGAAGTTGCAGAATAAAGAAATAAACACGAAAAGCTAAGAACTACCGTTTTCAAAAAAGACGTTTTCATAGAAGATAACCCTTGGTTAATAAAGAAATCGAAAACCAAAGGTACACACAATAAATTGTAATAGGACCCGTTGAATTTTTGAAAAGATTTTACTTTTTACTGTCAAAAAGGTCAAAGTTGCTGAATTTGAATTAGTTAATTTCTTTATCTTTGCAAGCAGAGATAATCCCTTTATATTTTAAGTTATGAAGAAACTTCTTAATTTTTTAACCCTAGCCACTCTGAGTGCAACCCTATTTTCGTGCGCTAAAGACTATACTGCGAACCCCAGTTCTGCCATAAACCAATCTATTAACCCCTACAATCCATTAGATTCAGCAGGGTTTGCCCAGTTTACAAATAATGCAGGTGCATTTTCATGTTACATCAATGGTCAATTTTTCCAGTTACCGGAACCCATTGTTAGGTGGGGCTGGAATGCTACAACGGGTAGCGACCAAATTATTGCTGCTGTTGATTCTAATTACGGAATGGTATTGAACCTAAAAGATACCTGGTCAAATGGCATTTTTGATTTTGACCCAGGTACCTGGAATGGAAGTCAATACATTAATAAAGTAGGCAAAATTTACGCAACCGTTTTTGACTCAGTTCTTAGCAAAAACTATTTCCAGTCTATTATTGGCAACAGCGGTCGGGTATATATAATTAGAAATGACGGTTATAGTGACACTGCCCGCTTAATAGGTAGATTTTATTTCAATTGCCGAGATACCGTATCAGGAACTGTTATAAATGTGACTGAAGGGTATTTCAACATTAAAAAATGGTAGTTGACGTATTTATTGAGGCACTGTCTTGTAAAGTGCTTTAACAATTGCAATCATAGTATTATCTTGCAGCCGTAATTTAATTTCAAAAAAATGAATCAAGTAATTTTAGGTGCTTTCTACGATAACGTAAATAAGAATGTAGGTCCAACTTTAATGTGGGTTTTCACATTTTTGCTGACTATTGAGTTACTTTATGTAATGTTCAAATATCTTAAAACAGAAGATAAATAAGTAACCATTGTCGTTTAACAGTGCTGATATTGCCCATATAAGGCAAGACTATACATTTGCCGCCCTTGATGAATCGGTAACCGGGGAAGACCCGATATTGTTTTTTCAGAAATGGTTTGGCGAAGCACTGGAATCAAAAATATCAGAAGTTAATGCGATGACTTTGGCAACTGTTGACAGTTCCAACCAACCGCATGCTCGCATAGTATTACTTAAAGGCCTCAACGATGGGGCTTTTTCGTTTTTTACTAATTACGACTCATCAAAAGGCAATGACATTGCGAACAATAGCAAAGTATCGTTGCTTTTTTTCTGGAAAGAGCTTGAACGTCAGGTTCGTATTTCAGGAATTGCAGTAAAGCTTTCTGCTGCTGAAAATGATGAGTATTTCCATTCCCGCCCTGAAGGAAGTAAAATTGGAGCGTGGGCATCACCACAAAGTAGAAAAATTGAAGGCAGGCACATTATTGAACAAAATGTACTGCACTTTGAACAAAAATTTTCGGGAGTGGCGATGCAAAGACCAGAACATTGGGGTGGTTACAAAGTTGTGCCACACACCATTGAATTTTGGCAAGGTCGAGCAAGCAGGCTCCACGACCGAATTCAGTTTACTATACAACAAGATGGTAACTGGACAAGATGCCGACTGGCACCTTAGTTATTTTGCATAATACCTGTTAGCTATTATATACTCTTCAACGGCAGATGGAACCAGGTATTTAATAGACTTTTTGTCCTTGATTTGTTTTCTGATATAGGTGCTGGAAATTTGCAACAGCGGTGCTTCAAGTATGGTAATTTTCGCGCCGTAAGTATCTTCAATATCGAAACCGGGGCGTTTGTAAATCACAAAATCATACTTTGACACCAATTGCTCGAAATTTTTCCAGCGAGGCATGTTTTGAAAGCTATCGGCACCCATAATCACAGAAAACTTTTCCAATGGGAATTTTTCGGTGAGGTAGGTAAGCGTATCAATTGTATAGCTCGGTTTTGGCAAATTGAATTCTATATTACTGCCCCTGAACTTTTGATTATCGTCAATAGCCAGATTCACTAAATGCAAACGGTCGTACTCGTTAAGCAGCGAGTGAGAATCTTTGAGCGGGTTATGCGGTGAAACCACAAACCACACCTTATCGATATCAGTATACTGAATTACATGGTTGGCCACTATAAGGTGACCAGTATGAATAGGATTGAAGCTACCGAAGTATAAACCAATATGCATGACTACAAAAGTACTTTAGTTTACTGAACCCTGTTTTTTAACCCTGCTGTTTATAATTCAGGCAGTGTGGAAACCTTTATGGGGCTACTAATTTTTAGCTACCAAGTAGTTACACAACTTGTACAACACTCGTGCGCCTACAATAGAATCTATACTTTCCTGTTCGCCCACTCCGTTTGAAACCTCATTCAAATCGAAACCAATGATCTCGCGACCTGAAAGATGCAATTGCTTGAACAAATAGAATACCTGTGCTGTATCGAACCCTCCCGGCACCGGAGTACCAGTATTAGGACACAATTTAGGATCGAGACCATCGATATCGAAACTGATGTACACTTTCTGAGGCAGGCTATCAACAATCTTTTTGCAAATGTCTTTCCACGTTGCGCCTTCAAACTGTGCTTCTTTGATATCCTGATCAAAGAATGTTTGTACACGACCCGGATTATTTTTGATGAGTTCAAATTCTTCGTCGCAATAATCGCGAATACCCACCTGAACCAATTTTGAAACAGAAGGCACTTCGCGAAGCACGTTGTACATAATAGAAGCGTGCGAATACGTAAACCCTTCGTATGCCTTACGTAAATCAGCGTGAGCATCAATTTGCAACACACCAAAATCGTTGTTCAATTCGCCCAATGCTTTAATTAGACCCAATGGTGTACTGTGATCGCCACCAATCAAGCCTACTTTCTTGCCTTTCTTTAGCATGCTAATGGTAAGCTCGTGTACCCAATCGCACAATGCCCTGCCATTTTCGTTGATGTCTTTCAACTTGTTGCTGAGGTGAGCATTATCTGCAACATTGCCCCCCTCCATCATGTGAGATAGGATGAGCTCGGTACATTGCCTCAGATAATCGCTTTTTGTGCGAATGTTTTTATCGATAGGAAGCATGTAAAATCCATTCTTCCAACCTTCCGGCACATCGGGGTCAAACAAATCGACCTGCATCGCAGCCTCGTAGATGTGTTCAGGCCCCTGAGCGGTACCTGTTCTGTAAGAAACAGTTACTTCCCATGGAACAGGTAATAATATTACTGATGCTTCTTCTTCGGTGAATGGTAATCCGAAAATGTTGTTAGATAAGAGCCCAACGGAATTGGGGTCGAAATTGTCAATAGGAGGCATTACAAGTATTTGTAAATAGCAAAGTTAACTTGGTTGAAAGGAGTGTGTATTAAATACATGTTGTATTAATAAACCACGCAAGTCCATTTTTCGCCAACAACTGTAGAATCATAATCTGAACACATGTCTTTGGCATCGCTTTCCACTTGGGAACCAAGGTCTTTCACCAACATAATTTTGTTGTTGTAAGAGCATTGGCAGTGATATACTTTTTTGCATGAAGTTGCAAAAGAAACCACAAAAATTGTAACAGCCAACAATGGTAGAATTTGTTTTTTCATCTTACTTAGTTGTAAAAAGCGAAAAAAATGAACACAATATAAATGCGGTTTTTATTTGTTGAGACCGAATGTAGATTGCTTAAAGGTTCAAAATTATGTCTTTGGCACCAGTTAAAAAAGGATGCACAAATAAAAAATTTATTGACTTAAATGAAAAAGCCATCCCGGAGGATGGCTGAAGTAATTTAGACCTGCATATCTGATTGTAAATTGAGCCGATACGGTGTCATCTGGAAACCGGGCCGGCAACTGTAGTCTTCGAAAGCGATAGAGTATATGACCTCCCTAACATGTAAATTGTCTTTGCGGGGAATCGTATTGGTTGAGCATCTATTTAGCATACCAAACCCTTCAGGTTGGAAACCCTGCAGAGCAGTGTGCACTTTCTGTTCCAGTTCGAACCCAGAAAGTGATTTTTGTCGCCACTCATCAGGGGTGCTCTTTACCTCAACTCCGTCGTTTAGAACAACTATTTTTAGAACAACATTCCCACTTGCAGTTTGAACGTTTTCTGACAAATTTTCAAACTTGAACCGATCGAAGTCAATCAATGTTGCGGGGTACAAAAGACTGGGCTTTGTAAGGTTGAGTTGCCCGATGTCACGTGCTAAATATTTTAATTCAGGAATCTTGTCAATGAGGTGTTGGTGGAGGGCCAGGTATAAATTTGAAAAAGGGGCGTTCATTTAGTTATATGTTTGATATGATGAAATTATACCCTGTTGATACCGTATGTTTCCAACCAGTAGCTTTCAGGCAACGAAATATGTTGTGCCAATTGATTATCAATGGCAATGCGTTGTGTGAGGTATTCGATGTCCATATCTTTGCTGAACACAAACTGCCCAAAATCGGCTGGGTAACCATAGCCAATTAAGATGTTTTTAAACTGTGGTGAGTTGAGCATTGTGACAACATATGCTAAATCGCTTTTTGTAATTTCGTATTGCTGTTCCAGGTGAATGCGGCTTTGGGCATACCCTGAACTATTGGAACTGGTGGTGGTATCGGTGTTTCCGAGAATGAGTATTGAAAGCTCGTCGTTCAATGATTTGATGAAAGACATTTGCAACTCCCCGTTCCCATTTGATTGTTTTCCGTCTTTTATCTCGAAATCTGCCTGCTTGGGTATCATAATTGATAATGAACTTCCAGTGTTATCAAGTGCATTTTTCAATTCAGCACGGGTTTGTTCATCGTAAGAATCATACCTCACTATACGTACCGGCTGCCCGAATATTTCTATGTATTCAGCCCAATCGCTGAGACCACCACGTTTATAAATACACAGGGGTGCGCATTTCAGCAGAATACCTAAGTCGCGGTGCTCGCCCATCACCCAAATGTTAGAGATGTCCTCGTAGGTACAACCGTCGTTGCCCGATTGGTTGTAAGCTATAATGCCCAGCTCGGGTTTTATATGTTTGCGCGGAATGGTATCAAAATGAAAAGCACTACCGGGATGAAACTCTACTCCTGAAATACCCCAAAGACGGGTTTCTAAAATGGTACGAATCAGTTTCCTGAACTGAGCTGATTTAATGAGGGCGTTCATTTCCGGTACAACAGTTCCATTGTTTTCAAAGAATAAGTCTTTGTTCAATACCGCATCAATTCGTTTTGAAACTATGCCTGTCAGATGGCCATCTAATAACGCATCTTCATAAATATCGTATAAGCGTGCCCTATTCGGGTTAATTACCGACTCAGCTTCCAGTAGGGCATTTTTCCATATTCTGATGTCTTTTTTACCTCGATCAACGCTTCTGACATTGAGTTCGTTGATGATAATACTCTTTGAAGCCACCTTTTTTTTACTCGGGTTATTCATGGTGATTTTTTTTGTAGAAATATGAGTGAATTAAATTTTGAAAATTGTAACTTCGCCCGTCTATGATTGCGTTGGTACTTGAGACTTACAGGATAATTTTCTACCTTACAGGTGCTAGAAGGTTTGCCTACTTAGTATCAGTTGCTTACATAGCGTTGCTTAATTTCTTTGTATTTGGTGGTATTGCAACGTTGTTGGAAGATGTATTTTCTCCAATGAAGATGATTACACGTGGTTTTCACGGTATTTTATCATACCCCACTTTTGTTGTTTTATTTTTTCTGAACTACCTTCTCGTTCCTATAAAAATGACTGACGTAGCTTTTTCATTTAAGACTAAGTACGCTAAGCTCATTATTTATACTGTTCTTGCCTTAACAATTTTTGCTTACTACAAGTTTTTAGACAGGTACTTCCACTAAAAGTAGTTGTCCCGTTTCGGATTGGAAGCCCAATAGATGGCATCGCCATGCGGCAAGTTAGATGTTGCAGATTCTTTATAGGGCCAGTTTGATGGTTGCAGTTCCCCTGTTTTTAGTTTTTCGAGCGTCGCAATAGCACTTTCCCATGCTGTTTTTGCGGCGTTATAGTCAACCGATGGATTTCCAAGCCTAATGATATTCCAGACTGTAATGTCTTTTACGATTCTCTCCAATAAAACGTCAATAGCCCTTGGGCTTGATGTTTCATCGCCAAAAAGTGCAACAGTATCGAATCGGGTTAAATAAAGACTTGCCTCAGCTACCGCAGCATTCATAGCTTTTTGAACAATGGAGTCATCGCCACGGGTAATGTCAGAAACGACCTCGGCATACATGTGCGTATTGAGGTCTTCGGGTGTTAAAAAGGGCATATTTAATTGATAGGGTTTTGGGGGTGTTATAAAATTGAGTGACTATTCATCTTTCTCTTTTTTGTCTTGTTTTTCTTCTTTTTCCTCAGGTTCGTCGCCTTCCTCTTCGTCGTCTTCCGACTTTTTCTTTTTAGGTGCGGCAGTTTGTGGTGTGCCCGCAGGTTTTTTAGCAGCAGGTTTAGCCTTTGGTTCGTCAGACTCAGGTTCTATGCCTTCACCGGTTTTTTTGATATTTACGATTTTCTTTGAAGTTCTATCAAACTTCAATTCATAGATGTTGGCAACATTGTCACCAACAGCTTGAGTAATGTAACCGGTGATAAATTTATTTTGAGTCGTGTCTTCCGACGTTTCAACAGAATCGACAGTTGCATATACTTTAACTATGTCTTTGCCACCTTTTTTTATGAGCGGAATCTTTTTCTTTTCTTCACCAAACTCTTTAGTTTCTACAATTTTTCTTTTGAATGTGTTGTAGTCGGCACGGTCGCGGGCTTTTTGCCTTGCTTCCGGCGATGCATGTGGCACCTGTGGTTGGGCATAAGGTTTTACAACTATAGCTAATACTGCAATGAAAAGCAAAAAGAGTCTCTTATACATAATGGGTAAAAATACTAAAGATTTGAATTCAACAGAACATGCCGTTACTACATTCTGTTGTTTCTAAGTTCACGACCAAATTGTACAAATGAGGAAGTATCAACACGTTGTTGTTCCTGTAATATCCAAACCGCACCTTCCACGGCATCGGGACCATCATCGTGGGCCGAACTTCCAAAGGCAAATGTTTTAAACTGGTTTTCGAGGCGTGCCATGTGCGGGTTATGCTTTTCGTTCTCGTTCAAAAACAATAAACCATTGCGCACCATGGGTTCAAGCATTGTTTCTATGCGGGTAAATTTATCGGGCTTTTTACGTTTATCGCCATGCAAAGTAAAATAAGGGTTTATGGAAAGGCGTTGGTTGTTGACCTCGTGAACGAGGGTGTCTTGTATGAACACATCTTCCATATAGAACCTGCAAGTATTTTGCCCATCAATCATTTTATAGATCTGGCGGTACCAGTCGAGTAATGTCGCAGAGGTAGTCTGTTCTAAAAAAGCTTTGATAATGTGGTACTCGTTGTTGTAAGTACCCACCAATACTGTGGCTTTAAAGTCGCCCGTGTGTGTATATGATGGATCGGTGTAGCAAACCAGTTTTGAGTATTGATTGATGGGGAGTGATGGTTTCCAGTTCAATTGTTTAAAAATGGCACCCTCCATTACCGGATTGTTGAAATACTCTTTTTGGGCTGCAGCGTAGCTTTTTTGTTTCAGCACCCTTTCAATGTGTTCTTCAGTGTTTTTTTGAGGCCACACTGAAAGATTGTTTTCATCGCGAATGTTTTTGACATCAACATAATCGGCAAAAGTTTCAGCACGGGTGATGCAACAATCAATCGCTATTCGGTTACCACAAAATATAATGGTGGTAGGCTCAGAAACCGACCTGGTTCCAATGGCTGCTTCTTCTATCCATCGCCACTTCTTCGCGATGATTTCAGGGTTCAGGCAGTCGGCGTCGGTATCTATGTCATCAAACAAAATAATATCGGGGCGGGCTTCATCATTACGTGTGCCCCTTGGGCTTTGACCTGCACCTAATGCCCTAAACGAAGCACCACCTTCCGTAATAAATTCTGACGCCTGCCATTTTCCCGAACCATCCTGATTGCCATAGTCGTTGGCGATGCGGCGATTGTATTCAAAATTAGCCTTAAACGGAGCCAATAACCTGCAAGCATTTTCAAAACTGTTGCTTATGAGCAGGCAGTATTTTTTCTTTTTTCTCACTGGTTTACGACCACCTGAAATCGGATGCCCGACCAGTACCAGATAGAATACCTCCATCATGGTGCGAGTACTTTTCGCCAGCTCGCGGCTCCACATTCTTATTTCATAGTGCTCGGGGTTTTTAATGATTCTTTGGGTGGCATCGATATGAAATTGGGCGGGTGTGGCATAAGTGTATTTTGGGAAATAGTACGAGAACCATAGTTCGGGATTTGCCTCCAGTTTTTTGATGCGCTTTTTCTGCTCAACTTCTGATTCGTTGGTGTCAACATCGGTACTGTCAAAAAGAAGTTGAAAATATTGCTCCCATTTGTCGATGTTTTGTTTGGTTTTCATAGGTGTTTTAAAAAGCTAGGCGACTGTTTCTTTAAGTTTGTGCCTGATAAATCCGTCAAGTTCAAGGGCTATTTTGCGGGCCTGATCTTTACTTTTTTGCTGCAGCCAATTGACGAACATTTTAGCGACGTCAATAATTTCGGGTAAGCCAACTTCTGCATCCAGATTTTTGATTGCGGCTGTGTACTTGACTGCCAGGTCGGCGTCTTTAGGGTTAATCTCATCCTCACAACCCATGCGCCTGTTCACTTTGTCGAGTAACTGGTATAGGTTTTTCATGTGGTATTGCTTTGAGGTGAGCATCACCATTCGTTCAGCGTCCCAACAATCAGCTTGTTTCCAGTTCCATAGTGTAGCTTCTTCAATACCCAATTCGGTGCATATATCGGGCAGATTTTTCTGTTCATCGACGTACCGGTGTTTCGCTTCGTTTCTCAGTTCTTGTTCCATGCGCCAAAATTGCGGTTAGGAAACACCCAAAACGAAATCATATTTTTAGCAAAGTGCCGTTTTTTTGCTTTGATGGTCGCAAAAAACGTTAGTGACGTAAATTGCCGAATAATTGATATTTTTGTTTCAATAATTTCCTGATGAACATCAAATCGCTGCTCGCAAAACCGTACGCTGCTATCATTCATTCCAGAATAAGAAAAGGCATGCACACTGCGGTAGCTGACCAGGAACAGATTTTGCAATACCTCATAAAGACAGCGGCGTCTACTGTTTTTGGGAAAGACCATGGCTTTGATAAAATCAAGAACTATCAGGACTTTAAAGCTGCGGTACCTATTAGAGATTATGAGGCCTTTAAAGGATACATTGAACAAGTAAAGGCAGGGGGGCAGAATGTACTGTGGAAGGGCAAGCCAATTTATTTTGCAAAGACATCGGGTACTACAAGTGGCGTGAAGTACATTCCCATATCTAAGGAATCAATTTCATACCACATTAACGGAGCAAGAAATGCATTGCTTTGCTATATGGCGGAATCGGGCAAAACTGATTTTGCTGACGGCAGAATGATATTCTTATCGGGTTCGCCGGAGATGGAGCGCGTGGGTGGTATACCAACCGGGCGCCTGAGCGGCATCGTAAATCACTTCGTACCCAAGTATTTGCGCAGTAACCAATTACCTAGCTACGAAACCAATTGTATTGAAGACTGGGAAACCAAGCTTGATAAAATAGTACAGGAAACCAGGAATCAGGACATGACACTGATAAGCGGAATACCTCCATGGATGCAGATGTACTTTGACAGGCTGAGCCAGTTGAGTGATGGTAAAAAAATCAAGGAGCTTTTTCCGAACTTACAGGTTATAGTGCATGGTGGTGTGAACTTTGAACCGTATAGGGCAAAACTCACGGCTAGCCTGGGCGGGCATATAGATATGATTGAAACGTTTCCTGCTTCAGAGGGCTTTTTCGCGTTTCAGGATACATTGAATGGTGAGGGGCTGTTGCTGAACACTAATTCAGGTATGTACTACGAGTTTATTCCGGCAGAGGAAATCAGTTTTACTAACCCTACACGGATCAATCTTTCTCAGGTACAAACAGGAGTTAATTATGCTTTAATTGTAAACACCAATGCAGGCTTATGGGGCTATAACATTGGCGATATGGTTCGGTTTGTAAGCACTAATCCGTATAGGCTTTTGGTAACAGGGCGCATCAAACACTTTATTTCGGCTTTTGGGGAACATGTGATTGGGGAAGAAGTAGAGTATTCTTTAAAAAAAGCATCGGAGGAAATGGGTCTACATATCACGGAGTTCACGGTGGCACCAATGATAAAAGTGAGCAATTGCAAGCCTTACCACGAGTGGTTTATTGAGTTTGAAAAAACACCTGAAGACCTGGAGGGATTTGCAGAGCGCATTAATGGTTACATGATTGAAAAAAACATTTACTACAACGACCTAATTACGGGCAACATACTGCGCACTTTGGTGATAACACCTATTCGTAAGAACGGGTTTATTGAATACATGAAATCTATTGGTAAACTGGGTGGGCAAAACAAAGTACCACGTCTTTCGAACGATAGAAACATTGCTGATGTATTGAGCGGTTATAAAGAGTAATTCATTACTAGAATCATTTGTCATTGATAACTGAGTTTAGTTGCAGCGCACTATCTTTGTTATAGTTCAACTGTTATGCTTTCAACCACCGACCTATTCATAAAATTTGGCTTGACATTACTACTTGGTGGTATTGTTGGGGCTGAGCGAGAATTGAGGAGTAAGTCGGCGGGTTTTAGGACTATTATCCTGATATGCATGGGGGCAATGATGTTCACCGTGTTTTCAAATTTTATAGGCGGTACATCAAACCCCGACCGTATTGCGAGTAATGTGGTGGTAGGTATCGGTTTTATTGGTGCGGGTGTCATTTTCAGGGGGGAGAAAGTGGTTACAGGTATTACCACTGCAGCATCGATTTGGCTGGCGGCAGCATTGGGCATGGGTGTTGGGTGTGGCTATTATGTTTTGTCCATAATAGGCTGTTTGTTGATAGTTAGTGTTCTTTTCGTTCTTTCGGCGATGGACGAGCGCCTGGATAGGCTAAACCAAGTAAGGGAATACAGAATGGTTTTTCCTTATGAGCTGGACCAGCATTTGAAATATGAAAAGATATTCACCCATCATAAACTCAGCATCAAAGCAAGGTCTTTGGCGAAAAATGGGAATATGATTACCGGGAAGTGGGTTGTTACAGGTAACGAGAAAAAGCACCATACTTTCATAGCCCAAATTTTGAAGGACCCTGCGATAAGTGAATTTGACTTTTAAAACAACTTGATATAATGAAGTACTTACTGAGCCTATTGGCAGGCGCAACAATTATAGGTATGGCAGCCTGCTCATCGGGCACTGACAATAGCTTTTACAAATCGGCTGATGTTAAGCCCGGTCAAATTATGGATAGCCTGGGAGCTGAAACATCGACAGATGCTGAACATAAAGGTGTTTTTTCGGTTGTAGTGATTGCTGACAATTATGTTGCTGATGGTGTATATGATGTAAGAGCGCATTTCGCTGATTTTTCAGTAGATGGGAAGTTTACGATGCCAAAAGGACTTTTGAGCTACAAACTCAAATTGAGAAAAACCAATGTTCCTACTAAGTACCAAATTGGTTTTATGTTGCCTAACGATACTACCTACTACGATTACTTAGATGTTGTTGCATCGAACGGGCGAGTAGAATCGATAGGATATTGCAAGACTTACACTTTCTAAAGAGAGGGTTTACAAATAAATAATATGGCGGTTGGGCGAAGCTGGTTAGTTTTGGCAACTGAACAAGAAAGTTATGAGCATACCTGTAGTTAACCTGCAACAATTCTATCAAGCACAAAGTAAAAATGAGTTTGCTGCCTCACTGGGAAAAGCATTTGAACAAATCGGATTTGCGGCTGTAGAGGGTCATGGCATTGATGAAGCCTTGATTGCAAATGTTTATAAGCTCACCGAGCAGTTTTTTAATTTGCCCCTTGAAGTAAAAAAACGTTATGAAATTGAAGGGCTTGCCGGACAGCGCGGATATACCTCATTTGGTAAAGAACATGCGAAAGGCTTTGAAGCTGCCGACCTGAAAGAGTTCTTCCAATTTGGACAGGAAGCTGAGGGTGATGATACGTTGCGTGCAAATTACCCAGACAATGTGAAGGTAGATGATGTTGAAGGTTACTTCGAAAATTTGCTGGATTTGTTCAGGGGGTTTGAGCGTGCGGGTTTCGCTTTGCTGAAAGCCATTGCTTTATACCTGAACCTTGATGAGGATTATTTTGATGAGCATGTTGTGAATGGGAATTCTATTCTTCGTGCCATTTATTACCCACCAATTACACAAGAGCCAAATTCTGCCATTCGATCAGAACAACATGAGGACATTAATTTGATTACCCTTTTAGTAGGCGCCAGCGCTGAAGGTTTGCAGATTTTTACGAAGAACAATGAGTGGCAGGCGGTGACTGCAAAACCGGGTCAGATTGTAGTGAACGTGGGTGATATGTTGCAACGACTAACCAACAACAAATTACGCTCAACCACACACAGGGTTGTAAACCCGCCAAGGGAGTTATGGAATACGGCACGCTATTCAATACCGTTCTTCCTGCACCCGAAAAGTAAAATGAGTTTGGCTTGCCTTGAAAGTTGTATTAACAACGAAAATCAGAAGGCTTATGAAGATTGTACAGCTGGTGAATACCTCGATGAGCGCCTTCGTGAAATTGGATTAAAAGCCTAAATCGGGCTTCTTTTTTCGCAGTAGTACAAATACGCCTTAGTGAAGATGACTAAATAAATTCCAGCATTTCAACCATTCTGTCCCATTTCTGCGTCGTTGCAAAAGTCCTTATTCCGAATGCTTTCGGAACTCCGATTTTGCGCCTAGCACAATAGAAACATAATAATTAAACTTGATGAAATTTATTTTGTCAACTTCACTTAAATTGCAGGAGTGTTTGCTGATATCATATTGCCGCTGAACTTACCGCAGCTTCTTACATACGGAGTTCCTGTAGAGATGCAGGACTTTGTGCGCCCCGGTATGCGTGTAGAAGTGGCGTTGGGTAAAAATAAGCAATATTCGGGGGTGGTGGCAAGGCTGCACAACAACAAACCCGACAGCTATGCTGTAAAACCCATCAAAGCTATAATTGATGAGACTCCTGTAGTTACCGAGATTCAACTACGTTTTTGGTCGTGGATAGGTGATTATTATATGGCGGCACCCGGCGAGGTAATGAATGCTGCATTGCCTGCACATCTTAAACTGATGTCGGAGACGAGGCTTGTATGGCTTGCTGAAAATATGCACCCCGACATAAGACTAACCAACTTTGCAGGGAATATTGCGGATACACTTTCAGTGAAGAAAGAAATCACGGTGAGTGAGTTGAAGTCGCTGGCGGGTGAAAAGAACTTTACACATGTTTTAAACGAACTGCTGGAACTGGAATTGATAGCTATCAATGATAGTCTGGAGCCGGCATACAAGGCGAGAAAGGAGAAATTTGTTTCGATACATGACGACTACCATGAAGAGGGGGCGTTAATTCAATTGTTCGATAGGCTGGCGAAATCGCCGAAACAGTTGGAATTGCTGATGGCGTACTCAGAACTTAGGGTGAAAGCAGGGCATGTGAAACAAGCTGAGTTGCTGGAACGGGCGAAAGCCACTTACGCACAACTTAAAGCATTAATTGATAAGGGCGTCTTTTACATAGAACAGAAAGAAACAGACAGGCTACCGGGATTCTTAAACGAAGAAGAAAAACACATTGTTTTTACTGAGGAGCAAGCGAAAGCCTACGATGAGCTAGATAAATGCCTGACAGAAAAACCAGTAACATTGTTTCATGGTGTTACAGGCAGTGGTAAAACGCTGTTGTATGTACAAAAAATAAAAGAAGCCATTGCGTGCGGAAAGCAAGCATTGTTGCTGTTGCCGGAAATTGCACTCACAACTCAGTTGGTGGGGCGGTTGTTGGCGTATTTTGGCGATGACCTTGGGGTGTACCATTCTAACTTCAGCAACAACGAGCGAGTTGAAATTTGGGAGAAAGTGCGAAAGGGCAAGTATAAAGTGGTGGTTGGGGCGAGGTCGGCACTTTGGCTTCCGTATAGTTCGTTGGGAATAATAATAGTTGACGAGGAGCACGACCCATCTTTCAAGCAAAAAGAACCTGCACCACGGTTTCATGCCAGAGATGGTGCAATATATCTTGCATCGTTGTTCAATTCGAGGGTCATCCTTGGATCGGCAACACCATCGGTTGAGAGCTTATATAATGTGAGGCAAGGGAAATATGCTTATGTATCTTTGAAGGAAAGGTATCTGGGCGTTGATATGCCGACGATAGAATTGGTGGATGCACGAAGTATTGAAAAAGCGAGTAATGGTACAGCCCAAGTGTTGACACCACAACTGCAAGGTGCCATCAATGAAGCGTTAAAGCAAAAGAAGCAAGTAATCATATTCCAAAACCGCCGAGGCTATGCACCGTTTATGATGTGTGTACACTGCGGCTGGATTCCTCAATGTAAGAACTGTGCAGTATCGCTTACCTACCACAAAAGCACCGACAAATTACAGTGCCACTATTGCGGACTTAAATCGGCGGTGGTGCACCAGTGCCCTTCATGCGGAAGTAATGGTTTGATTAGTAAAACATTCGGGACTGAGAAAGTAGAAGAAGAAATGCGGCAGACCTTTCCGCAGGCAAGAGTGGCAAGGATGGACGTGGACAGTATGCGGGGCAAGAACAAAATGTCGGAACTGTTTGATAACCTGAACCGCAACCGCATAGATATATTAGTAGGCACTCAAATGGTGGTGAAGGGGCTGGATTTTTCGTCGGTATCGTTGGTGGGTATATTGAATGCCGATAGCCTATTGGGATTTCCTGATTTCAGGGTGAATGAACGGGGATTTCAGTTGATGGAGCAAGTAAGCGGAAGGGCTGGCAGGGCTGACGGCAAGGGTAAGGTGATGATTCAGGCGTTTAACTTAATGCATCCCGCACTGCAATGGGTGAGGGAGCACGACCTGAATGCTTTTTACAAACACGAAATAAAATTCAGGGAGCAATTCGGGTACCCACCGTTTAGCAGGTTGCTGAAGATAATTATTAAGCATAAAGACGAAGACAAGGCGATTGATGCTGCCTCGTTGATGGGAGAACATTTGCATAAGATACCCGGAATAACGGTGCAAGGCCCCGGGCCTGCTTTGATACCGCGCATCAGGGAGCAGTATATACAGGAGATATACATTAAGATGCCCAAGCATGGGACGACCGTACAGCACGTAAAGAAATTTTTGAGGGAAGAGCGCGAGTTTATACTTGCCATAAAGGGGAATAGTGCAGTGCAAATAATATTTGATGTTGACCCAATGTAGCTAACAGGTTACAGTGTCCTCTTAAGCACCTCTAACATTTCAGTCATTTCCTGTTCGGTATTAAATGTATGGATGCAGCAGCGTAACCGCTCTTTTCCTTCAGGAACTGTGGGGCTAACAATGGCATTGAGTAAGAAACCAGCGTTTTTCAATTGCTCAGATACATTGAAAAATGCAGGTAATGACATTTCCTGCGGTCGTTGAAATACCTGAATGGTAGATGGGGTTGCGACCCAACCGGGTGTATTTTTAGTAAGGCGATGAAACAACGCAATTTTATCATGAATAGCCTGAGGATTGAAACTATCAGACTGTAGATAGGTATAGGCGGCATCGACAAAACGTTGCACAACGGGTGGTTGTGCTGTGGTGTAAATGAATGTGCGGGCGAAATTAATGAGGTAATCGCGTAGAAGACTGGAGCCGATAACTGCCGCACCCTGACAACCCATTGCTTTTCCAAAAGTGTGAACACGTGCAAAGACTTTTTCCTGCAATGCTTCTGCGACCACTAAGCCCTCGCCACGAGGACCGAATATGCCGGTGGCATGAGCTTCATCAACAATAAGAGCCGCATTGTATTGCTCACAAATGGTAGCGATTGATTTCAATGGCGCCAAGTCGCCATCCATTGAGAAAACAGATTCTGTGATGACTATTAGGTTCTGCCCCGGTGTTGCGTGGCGTTTGAGTTTTAATTCAAGGTCGGTACAGTCGTTGTGCCTGAACTTGAATACCTTATCGGTTTGAGCCAGTCGGGTGCCATCTATGATACTTGCATGTGCCAGCTCGTCGTACAAAATAACCGAATGGCGGTTTGCTATTGCTGCTACCAACCCAGTATTGGCATCGTAACCTGAATTGAAAAGGAGTGCTGCTTCAGCTTTGTGAAATGCAGCAATCTTTTGTTCCAGCAATTCTGTTGCCTGACTATTGCCCGAAATAAGGCGCGAGCCAGTAGAGCCAGTACCAAGGTGGAACGTTGTAGACAATAAAAGGTTGTGCGCAATGCCCAAATAATCGTTGGAATAGAAGTCTATGCCGGTTGAAGACTTCAGACGGCGATAGGTACCATTTTCGTGGCGCTCTTGTAAACGTGCTTTTAGAATGTCATTAAGCGTGTTCATGCACGTGCGCATGCTTTTTCTCAGGAGCATCGGCAAATGCTTCCTTCGGAGTAAGTCCTAACAGCTTGAACATTTGCATGTCTGAATTAAATTCAGGGTTTGGAGTGGTGAGCAGTTTATCGCCTGCGAAAATTGAGTTGGCACCAGCCATGAAACACAAAGCCTGTTCAGAAACGCTTAAATCGAGGCGACCAGCCGACAGCCTTACTGCTGAAGCCGGCATCACAATGCGAGCGGTTGCAATCATACGTACCAATTCATCGAACGGCACTTTTGAATTATTCTGGAGTGGAGTACCTGCTACCGGAACCAAGGTATTGATAGGTACCGAGCCCGGGTGTTCAGGGAGGTTGGCGAGTGTGAGTAACATACCAATTCTATCAGCGTCATTTTCGCCTAAGCCAATGATACCACCGCTGCACACCGATATACCTGCTTTACGAACGTTGCCGAGTGTATCGAGCCTATCGTCGTAAGTTCTGGTAGTGATGATTTCGGTATAGTGGTCGCGGGAAGTATCGATGTTATGGTTGTAAGCATATAAACCAGCCTGAGCGAGTTTTTCCGCCTGGTCTTCTGTAACCATGCCGAGGGTGCAGCAAACTTCCATACCAAGTCCGTTCACTTCCTTCACCATTTCCAATACGCGTTCAAAATCAGAATTGTTACGCACTTCGCGCCAAGCGGCACCCATACAAAAACGGGAAGCACCACCTGCCTGTGCGGCTTTAGCGGAAGTAACCACATCGTCTACTTTCATTAATGCCTGTACGTTTACGCCAGTATTGTAACGAGCTGCCTGAGGACAGTAAGAACAATCTTCAGAACAACCACCTGTTTTGATAGAAAGCAGGCTACTTATTTGCACTTCGCCAAATTTGTGGTTTTGTGCATGTACGTTGGCTGCTTCTAATACTAAAGTCAGCAAAGGTTTATTGTAGATAGCGGTTATCTCGTCCCTTGTCCAGTTGTGACGTATTTGGCTCATTGAAAAGTAGAATTATAGTGCGAAACTATTTGTTTTATGCGAACCAAAAAAATGAATAGGGTTAAAACAGGTATATTCTGGTATTGTATTGGCATAAAAAGTTGAATGGAAGTAAGGGGTTTGCAAAAAAAATGGCTACCCGAAGGCAGCCATTTTCTGTTATTTAAAGTAGATCAGATTAGTGAGCTACAGTGAATTTCCTGAACGCTGTTTTACCGTCAGCATTGATGAGGATGTAGTAGTTACCTGTTGGCAAAGCACTTGCATCGTAGTTGAACGTGTCGTTTTGTACGTTGAGGTGTTTTGTTGTAGAGATAGTTTTACCAGTTGCATCAATTACAGTATAAACGAGGTAATTAGCTGGGTTTTTCAATTCAATTGTTGCGTTTACAACACCATTTGTAGGGTTAGGGTAAACGTTGAAGTTATTGAAAAGAGGAGTAACGTCTCCGGTTTTCAAAATTGGGAACCTTCTAGTTTGGAATGGAATAGCAGGAACGAGACCTTTTTGGTTGTCGTACACAATTGAGTCAACTGTATAACCGCCAGTACCATCGAAAGAGTAAGGATACAATGCTGAATAAGGGTTAGCCAATTGGTAAGTAGCAGTACCAGAGCTGTTAGTGCTTGAGTTTCTGTCACCAAACCAAATTGGGTTGTAGTATTCAGCATAGTTATCGAAATGACGACGACCGAATACGCGTGGAACTTCGTTGATGAAACCATCGCAACCAAGAGCGTAGTTAGCAAGGATAGAAGCACCTAATACATACCAAGTGTTATCAGTAGTTCTAACGTCAGCGGCAACACCGTTTGAGTCACCAAGAGCAACGCCATAAGTTTTGAAAGCAGAGTCGGTAGTACCGTCGAAGCTTCTGATACCAGTTGAAACGAGTTCAAGCTCAGCATTTTCCATAAAGCTATCAACAGGGATAGTGCTAGAACCAGTGTTCAAAGCTTGGTCAGTCCATTTGAATACATAGATATAAACGTAGTCAGCAGGAAGAAGACCTGTACCATTTACTACAGAGAACTGAGCAGAGTCAAAGTATTGACCACCGTTAGCGATGTAGTAAGGAACACACCAAATCAATGGTTGAGCAGTAGAAGAAGTAGTGTAGTAAGTAGCGAATGGTTTGTGGTGTGCCAAATCGTACCTGCCTTTAGAATAAAGACTATCAGTAGCCTGGAAGTTGTAAGTTAATACGTTGTCACCAGCAAATTGATCAGCAGAGTCAGCAGAGATAGTATACTTCATAGTATAAGTACCTGTTGAAGTTGCAGCAGGGAGATTGTATGAAGGAACATACATTGCCCAGATAGAGTCAGTTTGAGGGAAAGCACCAGTTTTAGTGATTGAATCGGTGTGAACAGTAGTAGCTGAACCAGCACCAGTTGCTTGCCAAGAAAGTTCTGATTTCAACTTAACGTGTGTTTGAGTTTGAGAACCGTAGTTAGCGATATAAGCACCATCTTTCTGAGCA
Organism: Chitinophagaceae bacterium; assembly: GCA_947454235.1. Classification (GTDB taxonomy): domain Bacteria; phylum Bacteroidota; class Bacteroidia; order Chitinophagales; family Chitinophagaceae; genus Flavipsychrobacter. The sequence goes on along the minus strand of CANGIY010000031.1, from coordinate 2,996 downwards.
TAAGCAGCTTGACCTGTAGCAGATGAAGTACCGATTTGTGAATAAGGCAATGCAGCGTAAGCTGAAGTTGAGAAACCAGCAGGAACAAAACCAAGGTCGTTTCTGTTACCAGAATACCAATCGGTTACGATTGACATTTTAACAGGAACGTGAGCGTGGATTTGACTAGCGATAGCCAAACCATCGTCAAGAGAAATCATGAAAACAGGGATAGTAACACCACTACCGTAAGAACCTGCAGCCATACCTACCGGACCACCTGCAACGTTATTTACGATGATAACGGCAACAGCACCAGCAGTTTGAGCTGTAGATGCTTTGTAACCGAATTCGCAACTACCTCTCCAAATCAATGCTACTTTACCAGTAAAGAAGCCTGTAGGGAATGCCGCAGCGCAACCATTTGTATCAACACCTGTAGTATCCATCATTACAGGAACGTTTGACATGTTTGCAATTGCTGCGCCCCATGCGCCAGTGCCACCTGAACCGTCGTTAGACGTAGTGTAGCCTTTAGAACCTGCGATTGATAATGGAGCTGTAACCATGAAACGAATGCCTACGTAGTTGGCATAAAAGTTTGATGATGTGCCGCCGCCTGTCATGTCAGGGAACTTTGGTGGTTGGATTACGCCAGTTTGCGCACTAGCACTTCCAGCGAACAGAAGAGCAAAAGCAACGGCATACATCCTGAGTGTGTTGAAGTACTTCATAGAATTGTATTTAGTTTTAGAGTGCCAAATTATAACATTTTATTAAAGTTGGCAAAAAATGTTGTTTTTTGTGTTCCAACTATAATCTATATGACGATAGGTTTTGGTAAAAGTTAGATTTTCCGGCATATTTTTTTTGGTGTTTTAGGGCGGCATCATATTCTTTTGCGAATACCGTTAGATATTTTGAAAATATCACTAATTTTATTCGCGAAAAAACAACACTCCAGATGAGAATTCTAACAACGGCTATCGTTTGTATGCTAAGTGCTTCAGTGGCTTTCGGGCAAAAGAAGGCTGATGCTCCTGCAAAAGACACTCATAAAAAGACCACTGCTAAGGTCAAAGAAGAAAAAATTAAGAAAATTTGCGTTTTCGGAAATATCAAGACTCTTAAGAACAAATCTATCAAGGGCGTTCAGGCGTTTGTGTACAAACCTGATACTTCAATTGTGGCTTCGGGCTTTACTGATACCAGCGGTAAATTTGAAACCAACGGTGTTGTTGCAGGACCGTATGCTGTTAAAGTAGTGTACCCTAACAAAAAGATTGTTTGGGTTACAGGTGTTGACATAAAAGACAAATGTGTAGAGCTGAACCTTAAAATGGATGCCCCGGCTGAAGATTCTACTTTAGAATATAAAACATTGATGCCTCCGCCACCTGCTAAGAAAGATGCAAAAGACGCTAAGAAGAAATAATTGTCTCTGAAACTTATTAATATTACTGACCGGTGCTCAACAGAGTGCCGGTTTTTTTTATTGGTATTCGGTGGCGTTGAGTATGTAGAATGTGTTGCCTGCGTCTAGCACTGCCAGATATTTACCGTTGGGAGCAACTGCCAGTGTGTGAATGGCGTCAGGGGTTTTGAAAAACTCGATTGTATTGACTTTATCCCACAGGCTGAAAATCATTACTTCTTTATCATTACCGCCGCTGAACAGGAATTTCCCCGAAGGGCTGAAACATATATCGTTCACATATCTTGTGTGCCCCGCAAGATTGGTTTTGAGTGCGCCTGTTTTTAATAGGAAGAGCGGTACTAGTTTATTGAGGTTGGCGGTAGCAAGGTAGTTGTTGTCGGCAGAGACGGCGAGGGTTTGCACATTGGCTGATTCGTACTCGTGGACTTGTGTGCCTGAATTGAAATCGAACTGGCGCAGCCCTTTTAATAATGATGTGGTGGCCGCATATACACTGCGGTTATCGTTGGTGATGGCTAGGGCATGAATTTTATGTTCGGCGGAGTTGATTGTTTTTATTCTTTCGCCCGTAAGTGGATTCCAGACTGTGATTATCTTATCGTTGCCGCCCGTGAGCAGGTATTTACCATCGGCACTGAAGGCCATAGCCAGTACACCGCCCATGTGCCCGAACGTGGTTTTAATTTCTTTGCGGGCTGCATAATCGTAGAATACAATGTAACCTTCTTTATCTCCAAGGGCTAAAACAGTGCCGCCGGGCTGGAAGAGGGTACAAAAAACATGGCTGCTGTTGAGGTGCAGATTATCGTACACCAAGCCACTATCAGCGGTATAGATGGTGGCGTAACCGTTGTTGCTGCCAACAGCAAAGTATTTTGAATCGGAAGAAAACCCCACTTTTTGCGGGTGCATGATTTCAAAATCGTACTTACCGCTCCATAATTGTTGCTGTGCATGGGTGGTAATTGTAAGTATTGCTGCGCACAGCAGGATTGATAAGTGTTTCATGGCTGTTGTTCGTTTCAATGCTTTTACAAAGCTAGGATAAAAGATTTCAGAACTATGGTTTGTTTTCACACGCACTTATAGGCCTGTTATCCCACTAACGCAGTTGGGGCGTTGCTTTGAGTGCTGGAACCTGCGTTGGGCAGTTTCATCGGTTTGCAACCGAAACCGACCAAATTTTGTCTGAATCATGATTTTCAGAATTATAAGATTCTCAGGATGGAGGTTGTCTGAACCATGATTTCAATGATTTTTGGGAAGTACGGTATCATAGTATTCATTTAATCATGGTTAACCAAAGTTCAAGACAAGCCGATGTGGTTTGCAAGCGGACGCTTGCTCAGTATCAGGACGAGGCGAGACGCCTCGACCAGGGTCGAGCGCGAATTTGGGGGGCAGGCTGCTTCGACCTAGGTCGAGGGGAATTACATTTTTACCAGCCTAAATACCTGATAACCCTCGCACTTGATGTAGTAAACGCCTGTAGACCAATTACGCAGATCTATGTTTTGTTCATCACCAGTAGGGATACCTTCGTACACTTGTATGCCGGTGGCATTATAAATGTTGATGC
>CANGIY010000030.1 GCA_947454235.1 Chitinophagaceae bacterium | reverse complement strand
TCCCTTTCCGAACAGAGAAGTTAAGCCCCCCATGGCCGATGGTACTACACCAAAATGTGGGAGAGTAGGTAGTTGCCATATTTATTTAAAAAGTCCTGACTTAATTGTCGGGACTTTTTTGCTTTGGGGGAATGTTGGTTCACCTCATCCCCAGCCCTTATCCGCCGGCGGTGAAGGGTGCAACATTGCCTGCTGCAATCTTGATGCTGGTGTTGATCGGGTATAGGCTGCTTCGACCAGTGAAAGGCGGAAGTTAAAAAGATTGCTATTATTTATGGCACAAGTCAAAAAAAGACTTGCGCCAATGTTCAGAGGTTGGAAGTGGCTTGTGTAGGGAGCGGACGCTCCCAGTATGTAGGACGAGGCGAGACGCCTCGACCAGGGTGAGACAATGGGTATACCAAAAACTTTTGCTATGATTAAAAAGAATTAAAGAACTTGGCTTGATTTTGAGTTGGACTTAAATTACTGTGTTGAATATCATTCATTATCTTAGTTAGAAAAAATCTACCTTTCTTCGAAGAAAGCAGATATTCAACAGCTTTATAAAATATTTCAGGTTTTTTTGTGACTTCTAAAAAACATTTGCTTGACCATTTGTTTTTAATAAATTTATTTGTCATTGTTCGGATTAAGATTTCACTATAATCCAAGTTCGCAATCTGTTTTTTCTTTTTGGGTGGGGTTATGCTGAATACTTTGGATATGATATCAAAGGGATTAAAGGAAAAATCTTCTTCCTCAAAGTTTTCCAAATCTTTTGGAATAATTTGCCAATGACTGTCAAGCATAGATTTAGTTGCAAATACATAGGCATCTTCAAATGTAGCACTTACTATCCATTGGCTACCGTTGTCGTCATTTGTTAAACCTTTCGATAAAAATAATGAACTAATATAAGGTAGTTTGTCATCGTTAATTTCATATTTTAATAGGTTGTAAAAAGTTACCATGACTTTATGATGAAACGGCAATTTAAAAACCCAGTTTGGATGGTGTTCAAGGAACAAATTTTTTATAATCGATAAGTGCAAATTCTCAATGTTTTCAATGAGCCAAGTAATGTAGGATTCATCGCACTCAAATAATATTCGATTACGCCAAGGGGGGAATAGGTTGTTTCCTTCATTGAGCCAATCAAGACTCCTATAGACTACCGAGGACCCGTAAAATTTCTCGGTATCATATATGATTTCCGATTCTGATTTTAAGATAGCTTTCAGAACGTCTGAGGGCAAAGTGTCTGGGTAGATAGAAATTAGTGCTTGTAGTATTTTCGACTGAATTTGGTTGTCTAACTGCCAGAAAGCAGGTAAACTTGCATAGCTAGGGTGTGCTAAGATTATTTTTTCTATTTTTATTATGTTACCAGTAAATACTTCAACAATTTTGTTTTCAGGTATAATAATATTTGCCCAAATATCCTCATTGATTCTTTCAGGATTAGAATTAATTAATAATTGTAGTACGTTATTTAGTTCTTCTGGATGGTCTGCAATATACTTTTGAAGCCTTTTATTAATGTTGTAGTCTTCGATTTGTAAGTGCTCAATATTATTTTCTGTAGATAAAAAATATAAAACCTCAAATTCAGAGTACCAACTCCCACCGACCTTCTCCCCAAAAATAAATTTTTTAAGTGTTTTTCCTTCGTCCGGTGATGGAAGCGTTTCTTTAATAAAATTGTTAATGTTAGCTAAGTCGATATTTTCGTCAGATATTTTTGTAAATAAGCTTATTAACCCTATAAATTTTTCCCTCCCTCCGGTAATATCAGCCCCATAGGACCAAAGGAATTGCCGTAGAACCACTTTGGGTGTATTATGAACAACTTCTAACCATTTCTCTTTTTTAATTGTCGAAAGGTTGCATATTTTAGAATTTTTAGATGACCTTGCTATTGACTGACTAATATTTTTCGGTACTACTTGAAGATCAAAGTCTTTTGCACCTAAAGATTTAACGCCAAGAACACCTGTGCAGAAGCAAAAATTTCTCCTCAACCTCGGCCACTGATCACTCCATATATCAAAAACTACGGGTTCGTAGAAACTGCTGTTTTCAGATTCTACAATAATAGTATTTTGGGAATTCATGTATAAATAGTCAGCAAGGATGTCATATTCATCATGTCTTTGATTGCTTAGGTTGCTTAAGTCGTTAATGAACTGAATGGGTAATTCGTAACGCTTAAAGTCTCCAGTTGGTCGAACAAAATGAATCAATAATGATGATAGCTCTGCTATTTTGCCGAGATCAACTAACTCAATTAAAAGTGTTTGTGTCCAAACGCAACCCGGCCTTGAAATCTCATTGGCGTACCATGTTTTTGCGAGAGCGTAATAAGAGCTGTTTAAGACGGGGTAGCCAGTTAAATAATTTTCAAAACCTGTCTGAATATTTGAACCGGTTAAATCTGATTGAAAAAGCAACAATCTTTTTACATCAGTAGGAAGTTCCACAGATGAGGTTAATAGTTGATGACCATTTGAATACCCATGTAAACATTGATGAATTGTTATACTCATTCCGTTACCCAAATAATTGGCTTTAAAATATCATTATTACACTCGTTTCCATCTGTTATGAACACCCTTTCTAAATGATTTTTTTCCGCAAGTTCTTCTCTGTCACGATAATCCCCACCTTGGGCACTAATTCCGTACACCCTCACTTGAAAGATCGAAGAATTGCATTTACAGTATTGATATAGCAAAGGTAAGTGGTGTTTTAACCATTGTTCTGGGGCAGGTAAATTTTCTTTTGCTTTATCGACATCATCCCATTGGGAAATTATTATAGCAATTTTCAAAGGAGATTCTATATCGCCATATTTTTCAAAAAATTGTAGTTCTTCAACTATTTTTACCTGGTTTGGCGTATGAGAAGGGTCATATTTTTCAAAAATAACACCATCATTATTGGGTTCTTCGCCAAAAAGCCTCATTAGTTCATGCTCCCTGATAACTAATTTTGGCATATTATTCGTTTGAGTTGGATTGACAAATAGTAAGACGCCCGACGTGTCTTTTAAAATTTCTTTAAACTCTTCTGTCCATTCCCGTTGATCAAAGTGGCTCCTAAACGTTTCTCCTGAAAAATCAGGAATATTTAATTCAATTGTTTTGCCTGTTATTTTGTCAACAACATTTATGGTAACTTTTTCACCAGAATTCTTCAGTGGAGTTCTAAGTACTGGCTCAAAACTCATCCACTTCTCACAAATAATATTTAAATATTCATCTTCGGTAGTTAACTCCCCCAACGCTAATTGACTTTTTCTATTATGAAACAACATGTACCACATGGCAGCTATATATGTTGTTTTGCCAGTCGCTACTAAGCCCGTAAAAAGTATTTTCGTGGAATTTTTCATGTTTAGATGTATTTATCAAAATATCGTTTGGGGAAATGTTCCTTAAAGTTTAAATGCACTTGACGATTATATTTTACTTTCCACAATTCTAAGAGATCTTCTAGGCCATAGCCAAATGGGAATTTATCTGTGGGGGGCTTAGGTCGAGAAGCCACTATTGAAAATTTAATGTTTTTTAACCTCTGATTGAATCTTGATTGAAATTCATTGATTACTTCTTCTACAATAGGATTATCTAAACTCTGCAGAATATCTCCTTTGGAAAAAACCACATGTAAGTCAGTTTCTTGGGTAAAAATTTTATTGTCTATAGCTCGGGTTACAAATTGAGCAGCTTTTGTCAAAACTGCACGTTTTTCAAATTTGTTAGAGAGTTTTTCTACGTCTAATAAATATACCAAATGATCTGCATTTTTCATTAAGTCCATTTCTGTCATTATTGAAGAGGAAGCATTCGCAAGTGCAAATCTTTCACCTGAAATATCAGACAATAAAATGTGAGTTGCTTCCGCGTCTAAATTGTCAGATTTTTTGTAAGAAATATGTAGGAAACTAAAATCTTTATTTGGAGTTTTTAATGTTTCTGGGATATTGCTTTTAGAACAGCTTCTAGATAAATGGCACCTAGTTTCAAAACCAATTTGCGTCAAGGAACCTGCAAAATAATGTTCCCTAAACTCACCTGTTTGAAACATATCGTATAAGGAAGTGAGTATGGTTGTTTTGCCACTATTAGATTCACCAATAATAATTATTAAACAAGTGTCGTATTTGTTTGTAACCATTCCAATGGTGTCAATTGTCAATTCATTCCCGTCAAAAAGCCTTATCAATGAAGGTTCTGAACTTTTTACGATTGCTTTTTCGGTAATTTCGTTATCAATATCAATTGTTTCCCAATAAAAGTGGGAGCAAGCATCAGGATCAAGACCCTCCAAACATTTTCCAGATTCCCGCACAGGACATTGTTCCTGTTTACAGGCTTTTACTTTATTTTCCTCCACCATATTAATTGATATTTAAAAATAAAAGTTCTTTATAAAATTGGTGTGCTATTAATTCTGGAGGGAAACTCTGCTTTATATTTGCCTGATTACTCTCGCCTTTAAAATGTGATGACCAGTCTTCTCCTTTTAGAGTATAAGATGATTTAAGTGCAAGCATCAAAGGAGTGAAAATAGTAATATTGCTTTCGAAACTTTCCAATAAATTAGCGGTACTCAAATCTAGTTCATTATTTATCAATTCAAATAGGTTTTGTTTTTTCAATGACTTATTATTATTTGAAAGTAATAAAGCCTTATGCAAAAAATGCTTTGAATTAAATACTCCCGATTCAAATTTAGTTAATTTATATAGTTCTTGAGGCGCGTAAAAAATCATTGATTGAATTGAATTTTCAGAAAATGGTTTATTCGTAAATTGGCTTATTCCGGAATATAACCACCAAAGAATATTATTCTCTTCTGATAAAGCTCTGTAAGTACGACCTAAAATTTTGATACTATCATGAAGAATCCTTAAATCTTTATTCGAAATTGATATTTCTGTATCTTCAACTTCTTCATCATCGTCTATTTCATCATCGATTATACTTAAGCCACTATCTAGTTTCTCTAATTCCTGTTCTCTGTCGGATATTGAATATTTTTGTTCATTTTTAAGTGCAAAATCTGCTACAAATTTATACTGTGCTGTATCATATTGATTTAATAAAAGGCAATTAGTAATGGATAGTGCTACTTGGTAGGTCAAAAGATTATCATTTTCATCAAGCAAAATAGCCAAAGAACAAACTGCGAGAATGCGCAAAAGGTTTTCATTTTCGGTTGCAGGAAAACTTGGATCATGTTCTATAAAAAGTGCCACAAATTTTGTTTTGTTGGGACTATTCTTCAGTTTAATTCCTAGATACAGTTTTACGATGTCAAGCCAAAAATTCTTATCACTAATTGCAATTGCTGAATCAATCGATTTTAAGTATGCTTCTATTTTTAAAGAATCGTTTTTATACGCTGATTTTAAATACCAGGTTGGAAAAAGTTGCCTTGCCGTATGGTTCATATTCAATTGAATGGATTAGCTGAATTTATAAATGGATTAATTGTATTTATCTCGTTCCACAAGCTTCTCAATAAATTGCGACTTTTAATCTCGCTTAAAAAAACTTTATCTTTCTCATGGGGTGTTAACAAAGTTTGGTTGGGAATATCGATTTCTAGTTTTTTAATAATACTACATCGTTGTAAGTCACTAAGGGACAGGTATGATCGTATTAATATTTGAATGTCGAAATTCATGATTGTTTTGGTATTATTTATAGATTGGGATATCGTCATTGAGACCTCATTTTCAAAGCGGATTTCATTTAATATCGTCTCGTTTCTGTTATCTTCCAAGACTTCATAATTATGCCGTGGATTTTCGCCTAAAATCAAATTGTATATCCCTTGATTTCCTGAAGAAAATTTCAGGCCATTGTAATAGGTTTTAAATATGGTTGGAATATTATCAATCGAGCCGTCATCTGGAATGACAGGGTAAAATTTTTCGTTCTTACCCTTACCGTCATAAAACTTTGAAGTAATTATCAATCCCTCGTGTGTTACGCCATAGCCGCTTGTTGCTTCACCATCATACCCTTCGAAATAACGCCTATATTTCGGGGTGCAAATCACTAAAACAATATCTGCACTACTAATTTCTTTTTCCATCCATCTATGCCATCCAATTTCCGGTGGCTTAACTGAAAATAAATGATCGGATATCACTTCAATTCCACGCTCACTCGTCCGATATAGCCATCCTGCCAATTCCCAAATTGATTGTTTAAATTCATCAGATTCCCAAGAATAACTTATGAAAACTTTTCTTTGATATTCTCCCATTTATTTATTCCTGCTATAGGTTTTTACAGTTCGTAAAAAATCATACAATATTAAGACATTTGCTGGATAGTCATTCTTTAATTTAACCGAGAAATTGAATTTCCAATGTTTAAAAAGGGTGTATGCAGAATGCCGATGGATTTGGCGACTTTAATTCAAAATTAATCATTTGATTTTTTAAAGTTTCTCCGTGTTATGCGAAGTGTAGATTAATGTTGTCAAAAGTTGTTTATATCGGTAAATTTTAATTGTTCACCTAAAGGTATAGGGTGTAGGTTTTTAATTAAAAGACATTCACTCAAAACGAAGGATGGTTTTGAGGTGGCTTTACAAATCCCCTTTCCCGATGTTGCATTGTTGACAGAGGGTTTGGAGGTTTTCAGGGGTGTTGGTGCCGCCTTTTGAGCGGGGTATGATGTGGTCGATGTGGAGGGTGGTGGTGCTGTTGGTGGCGGTTGATGCGCCGCAGTAAACGCATTTAAAGTTGTCGCGTTTCATGATGAGGTGTCTGAGTCTCCATGGGATGGTGGCGGGTGCTTTGTTTTTCTTTTTACTGTTGTTGGTTGGGTTCGTGGTTTTGCAATCTGTTGTGGGTTGTGAGTGGTTTGGGTCGTTTTGGCTGGTGGGGGTGAATGGGTTGGTGCGGGTTGCGAATGTGCGGAGTGCGTTGCCCCAGGTGCCGAAGGCGCGGGTGTATGGTTTTATGCCAAAGTGGGATTGGGGCGGTCGTAGGTCGGTGATGCGGGGCTGGCGTTGTAGGTATTGCCATAGGCGGGCGATATTGTTGAGTAGTTCGGCTGCAGTGATGTTGATTTGTCTTTTAATGGCGAGTCCGGCGTGGGTGAGTGCGTTGTTCCATGTCCCGAAGCGGCGCATGTAGATTGTGGGGTAATAGCTGCCGTATTGGCGGTAGGTTTTGTTGGATATTGTTTTTTGGTTGAGTTTTTGGGCTGTGGTTCGGAGGTCGTCGAGTAGTTGCTGGTCGGAGGGTGGGTTGATGATGGTGTCGAGTTGGATTGGGGTTTTCATGTTAGATAGGGTGTAGTTTTTTCGCAAGTTAGGGTGACGGGGAAGGGGTTTCCAAATTTTGGGGAAAAGTCAACCAACTGCGCTTCGCTTGGGAGCGGCGCTTCGCTTGGGAGCGAGCGGGCGCTTCGCTTGGGAGCGAGTGCGGGGTTTTGAGAGCGGATGCGAGGTTTGGGTGGGGAGCGGGCGCTTCGCTTGGGTGCGAGTGCGTAGAGCAGGGAGCGGATTCGAGGTTTGTGTAGGGAGCGGACGCTCCCAGTATGTAGGACGAGGCGAGACGCCTCGACCAGGGTGAATAATATCGGTGTAGGCTTTGTGAGGCGTTGCAAGCGTTCGAGCCTCGTAATTCTCGAAATGTTCGAGGATTACGAGGCTCAATAAGCTTAAGTTTTTTATTGCGGCGAGGTTTTGCTACCCGCCAATCATTACATTCAGGGCTCCCAGCACTATATTACCGCCGTGGGCAGTAGAATCTCCCATTCTAGCAGCGGGCATGCCCATAATATTTACTGTTGCGGAACCTTGGACTATTGTATCAGGAGGGCCAACACATACAAGCGTGTCGCCTAATTTAGCGGCCGGGAGTCCTCCAATTAGTACCGTTGGAGCTCCGGGACCAACTATTGGTCCACCAACATGAGGAATTGGTACGACAGCTGGGGTTTGCATTGGGCATTCATGCATGTCGGTAAGTCTGGCTGCAGGAGGCATGGTAATGTTTTTTATTGTTATTAATTGATGTTAATCATTGCTGCTTTAAGGGTCAGGTCTGCACCGCCAGTAATGTTGACTGATGCGTTTCCATCGGCGTTGAAATTGTTTGATGCATTATGAATGATATTTACGCCTGTAGAAGCAATATCACCGCTAGCGGATGCAATATTGATACCTGCTTTCCCTTTAAGTTCAATAGTTCCCTCTGCTTGAAACGAAATGTTTTTGTTTGTTTTGATTGTTATCCCGTTTTCCGACATTACTATTGAGTTACTATTGGCATCAGAAATGGTTATGTTGTTGCCTGTGTCGTTTAGTGATATTGTTTTGCCTGATTGCGTTGTTATGGTATAGTTGTTTTGGCTGGCGTCAGTTTGTACTTTCATTAATTGAGTATTTGTGGTGTTTGTTTTTGTATTGGAGACTATACCTAGAATTACAGGCATTGTAATTTCACAGTTAATGAATGATACATTTACTTGTGAGCCAAGTGGTGGCTTTTGATTTGAAATTTCTTCCTCTATTGTGCTAAGAAATGGTGCCCAAAAAGCTGTTCCAAACGTTCCCAGCCTTTCTATTTCGACTTGTAATTTATTTGCGTTTTCATTTACACCATTATTTTGGATGATTGTACCTATGTAAAAACCCGAAATTGGATTGGAGGGTGTAGTGTTTGTTTTTTTGTCGTTTGGATTCATTTTGTCTATTTTATTTGAGTTATTTATGTCCTGAAAATATTTTAGTAAGTTGTATCGTATCTTTTTTATTGTAGATATATTTGACTGCCCTATTAAATTAATATTTTAGAATGAAGCATAAATATAAGTGCTGTTTTTTGATAAAATTGATTATTCTTGATTTTTTAGAGGCGTTACAAACGCCCTAGCCATAGAATCCTCGAAACATTCGAGGACCAGGAGAAGAGGCGCTGCGCTTTAGAGCGGGAGCTGCGCTACGCTTGGGAGCGGATCCTCCAACTTTGTTTAGGAACGGATTCGTGGTTTGTGAAGGGAGCGGACCCACCAACTTCGTTGAGGACACGCGCTCCCGGAATGTTGGACGAGGCGAGACGCCTCGACCAGTGTGGGAAGCGCTACGCTTAAGAGCGAGTGCGAGGTTTTGAGAGCGGATGCGTGGTTTGGGTAGGGAGCGGACGCTCCCATTAAACGGGACGAGGCGAGACGCCTCGTCCAGGGTAGATATGCTGGGTTAGGCGAGAAGCCTTGATTAGAAGAGATTTTTGGGGAATGAAAAAAGCACCTTTTTGAGGTGCTTTTTTTGGGAGGTCGAAAGCGGATTCGAACCGCTGTAGCAGCTTTTGCAGAGCTGAGCCTAGCCACTCGGCCATCCGACCATTTTGGGACTGCAAATGTAGAGAAATTTTGTTTCTTTACAACTAAAATCGAAAAAATGTCTGATAATTTTTTAACCCCGATTGCTGAGTCTGAATTGATTGTTACTCCGAAGGGGCATATATATCATCTGGATTTGCCGCAAGGGGTGTTGCCGGGTACTGTTTTTACGGTGGGCGATCCTGATAGGGTGGGTGAGGTGTCGAAGTATTTTGATAAGGTAACGCATAAGGCGCAACATCGTGAGTTTGTGACGCATATTGGCACTATTGGCAATCAGGGTGTGGCTTGTATTAGTACTGGTATTGGGCCCGATAATATTGATATTGTGATGAATGAACTGGATGCGCTGGTGAATGTTGATTTTAAAACGAGGTGTGTCAGGGAGCAGAAAACGGCATTGAATATCATTCGGTTAGGTACTTGTGGTGGTTTGCAGCCTGATGTGCCGGTTGATAGTTTTATTGTGTCTTCGCACGGTATTGGGCTTGATAATTTGTTGCATTTTTATAAGCCTGTTTATAATCCGGATGAGAGTTTTATCCTGGGTTCGTTTGTGCGCCATACGAAGTTGGAATCGGGGCTGATTCAACCTTATATTGCTGAAAGTGCGGTGTCTTTGCGGAAGTATTTTATAAATGGCTATGTGCATGGTATTACGGTTACGTGTCCGGGGTTTTATGGGCCACAGGGTAGGGTATTGCGTGGAAAGATTGCCTATCCGGGGTTGATTGATTCTTTGACAGGGTTCAGGTACCAGGATTTGAGGGTTACGAATTTTGAGATGGAGACTTCGGCTTTGTATGGGTTGGGTAGAATTTTGGGACATAAGTGTTTGTCTATTAGTACAATTGTGGCGAACAGGGCTGCAAAAACGTTTAGTAAGGATGCGGGAAAAAGTGTTGATACCATGATTAAAAAGTCGCTTGATGCGATGTTTGGATAACGGGTTAATTCCGGGGTAATTTATTTTGTTAGGGATTTAAATAACCGTCTTTTATATTACTTTTACCACTTATTTTAATTAATAAACCTCTTGATCATGAAACGTAACCTGCTAAGAGCTTTTGCTTTACTGGGATTGTTATTGGTATTTAATGATTTTAGTGTTTCGGCACAGATCATCAGTACAATTGTGGGTACAGGTAGTGCGGGTTCCACCGGCGATGGTGGAGCTGCCACTTCTGCGACTATCAATCAACCTAATTTCGTGTTTGTTGATGTTGCGGGGAATTTGTTGATTTCTGATGGCAATGGCAACAGGGTTAGAAAGGTGACTCCTACGGGTATTATTTCAACCATTGCGGGTACTGGTACTGCTGGTTTCAGCGGTGATGGTGGTGCTGCCACTTCTGCTCAGTTGAATATGCCGTCTTCTGTTATTGAAGATATTTACGGTAATATTTATATCAGCGACCTGAACAATCACCGAATCAGGAAAGTCAGTACTTCGGGCATTATTTCTACTTATGCAGGTACAGGTACTGCATCGTTTAGTGGTGATGGTGGTGCTGCGTCTTTGGCGGCGCTCAATAAACCTTATGGTTTGGCGTTTGACGGGAGCGGTAATTTGTATGTCGCCGATGAGTATAACCATCGTATCAGGAAGATAAATTCGCTGGGTTTTATCAGCACTTACGCAGGTACGGGAACGTCGAGCTATGGTGGTGATGGTGGTGCAGCTACTGCTGCTAATTTATATTACCCTAATTACATCACTTTCGATTTGTCGGGGAACATGTTCATCATGGATAACTCAAATCATCGTATTCGTAAGGTAAATGCAAGTGGTGTTATTTCAACTTATGCGGGTACGGGTTCGGGTACATCATCAGGCGATGGTGGTGCTGCGACTGCGGCGGGTATAAATTTTTCGGGTGGTTTAAAAATGGATCACTCGGGCAATTTGTATTTCGCTGAGATGAGTGGCAATAAAGTAAGGAAAATTAATGCTTCGGGTATTATTTCTACGTTTGCAGGAACGGGTACGGCTGGTGCCTCAGGTGATGGCGGAGCTGCTGTTTCTGCCACTTTAAATCAACCTTTAGATGTTTGTTTTGACGGTAGCGGCAACTTGGTAATTGCAGATTGTTATAATAATAAAGTGCGTTTTGTGTCATTGGCGTGTTCTGGTACTCCTTCGGCGGGTGTTGCTGTTGCGGCACCTTTAACGGGTACGGCAGCTACAACATTTACGTTGAATATTTCTGGTGCAACTTCTGCGACGGGGCTTACTTATCAGTGGCAATCATCGTCTGACGGAACTACATGGACAAATATTTCGGGTGCTACAAATGCTACTTATGTGGGTTCAGGTTACTCGTCAAGTACTTATTTCAGGTGCAATGTTGCGTGCTCGGGTGGTGGTTCATCATCTTCAAGTGCTGTGTATGTGCCTATTTATTGTACGCCGGCATTTTATTATTGTTCTTATACATCGCTTTATGGAATGCATATTGCTAAACCGGGGTATCCATATTTGTTGTATGGTGCTGTAGGAGCTATTGTTGATTCGACTTTAGATTCGGCTTGTTATAAAGATTTAAGTTCGGTTTATGGGTGCACGCTGAATGCAGGAAGTTCGTATACAGTTACACTTGGTTGTAACACTACATATTATGAAATGTCATCGCAATCGTGGGTCGATTTTAACAACAATGGTGTGTTTGAATCCACTGAATCGGTAGGTGGTGTATCAATGTATACAACGCCGAGAACGTCTTATTCAATTTCAATTCCTTCTACAGTAATAGGTGGTGTGCATCGAATGAGGGTTCAGACAGAATATTATTATCATAGTTATCCTTCAATGAACCCTTGCCCACCGGGAACGACGAGTGGATCATATTATTATGGAGAGACTAGGGATTATAGCATAACGATAGGTGCTTCACCTGTGTTGTCATTTTCTCCAAGTTCAATCACATTCCCTGTAACTACAGTGGGTAGTTGTTCTGATTCGATTGGAACAACACTTACTGGTAGCTATTTGTATCCGTCTTCGGGATATGTAACTATAACAGCACCAACAGCGTATCTGGTATCACCTGATGCATCAACGTGGGCGAATAGTTACACGATAGCTTACTCGGGTGGTTCTTTTTCAACCAGGGTTTATGTAAAATTTTGTCCTCCATCGTCAGGTAGTTATGCAGGTTGTGTAACCGCTACAGGAGGAGGGACTTCGACATCGACTTGTTTGAGTGTGAGCAGTGCAGTTATTCCAAGTTGTACAAATGTAATAACAACAATTGCAGGTAATGGTACGGCATCGTTTGGGGGAGATGGCGGTGCAGCTACTTCAGCTTCAATCAATTATGCATGTGGGGTATCTTTTGATGCTTCAGGCAACTGTTACATAGCTGACCACATGAATCACAGAATCAGAAAGGTAACTCCTGCGGGCGTTATTTCTACAGTTGTAGGTAACGGAACTGCTACCTATGCTGGTGATGGTGGTGCGGCAACCGCTGCAAGTTTATCCCGACCTACAGGAATTGCTTTTGATGGATCAGGAAATATGTATGTGGCTGATTGCTACAACAACCGCATCAGAAAAATTGGATTAGATGGTGTTATTTCTACAGTTGTAGGCAATGGTTCAGGTAGTTACGGTGGTGATGGTGGTCCAGCTACTGCTGCATCAATTTTCCATCCAGATGGAATTGACATAGACGCTGCGGGAAATCTATATATTGCTGACTGGGGTAATAACAGAGTGCGTAAAGTCACAGCCGCAGGTATTATTTCTACTATCGCAGGTACCGGTTCAACTGGTAGTTCGGGTGACGGTGGAGCTGCAACGGCGGCAACATTTACCTATGTTAGTGGTGTTTCTATTGATAGGTACGGTGTTATTTATATTACAGATGCAACGGCACAAAGAGTCAGAAAAATTAATACTTCTGGTATTATTAGTACAATAGCAGGAACCGGTACTGCCACATTTAGTGGTGACGGTGGACCAGCGACAGCAGCTAATGTATACGGAGTTAGAGGTGTTAAAATAGATGCTTACGGTAGAATTTTCATTGCAGATCGAAACAATTATTGCGTACGGATGATAGATACTACGGGAATAATTGCTACGGTTGCGGGAAGAGGCGGTATTCCGGGTTATTCCGGCGACGGCGGTGTGCCAACGGCTGCGACTCTTCACTCACCTTCAAATATTTGTCTTGACCCTTCGGGAAACATTTATATTGCTGATGGAGATTCAAACAATAGAATCAGAAAAGCTACAATGGTAAGTACTTCAGTTGGTGCCATATCGGGTACGGTAAGTATGTGTGCCGGTACTAACTCAACTTTTACCGATTCGACAGCAGGAGGCACTTGGAGTAGTTCCAATACAACGGTTGCAACGATTAGTGCAGCAGGTGTTTTATACGGAGTAACAGCAGGTACAACGGTTGTATCTTATACATACGTTGGTACTTGCGGCACAGCAGTTGCAACTAAACTTGTGACTATAACTCCAACTGTTCTTCCTGGTCCAATTACTGGTCCCGGTACAGCTTGTATTGGAGGTGGTTGTGTTTCTTTGAGTGATACTACTACCGGTGGTACGTGGTCATCGGCAAGTACAGCAATTGCAGTTGTGAATACTTCAGGACAAGTTTGTCCGATGGCATTGGGTACTACAGTGATATCTTATACGGTAACCGGAGCGTGTGGTACACAAGTTGTTACCTATCCATTTAGTGTTACAACAAGCCCTAGCGCGGGTACATTGTTGGGCCTTTCTTCGGTTTGTACAAGTGGTACAATTACATTGAGAGATACCTTGGGTAGTACTGGTGGTATCTGGACAAGTAGCAATCCTTCAATTGCGTCAGTTAGCTCAGCAGGTGTTGTTTATGGGGTGAGTGTTGGTTCTACCACTATCACTTATACGGTTTCTACATCATGCGGTAGTGCATATGCAACACGTAATATTCTTGTTACAGTTTCCGGGTTTGGAGGTACAATTAATGGTGCGAGAAGTGTTTGTATAGGTGGCACTTCAGCATACAACGATACCACAGGTACCAGTGTTGGTGTGTGGGCAGTTAGCCCGGTAACCTATGCGACAATTTCAGCAGGTGGTGTTCTTTATGGTGTTGCAGCAGGTAATGTAACAATTTCTTATACAGTTTCGGGAGCGTGCGGTGCGGCAACTTCAACAAGAACAGTTGCAATCACTGGTCCTAGTGCCGGAACGATTGTTGGCGCTTCAACAGGATGTGTTGGTTCAACTATTGCTTTGTCTGATTCATTGACAGGTGGCGTATGGGAATCTTCGAATACCTCAGTTGCTTCGGTGAATAGCAGTACGGGTTTGGTAAATTGCATAAGCGCAGGTTCAGCTACAATAACTTATACTTACACCGGAACGTGCGGTACAGCATCTACCACATTCTCAATAACTGTGAATGGAGCTCCGGCAACACCGTCAGCGATTACGGGTGCCTCTTCTGTATGCATTGGTGCAACTACTGTTTTGGGTGATGCCACAGCAGGTGGTGTTTGGAGTAGTTCTAATGCTTCAATTGCCACTGTCAACCCATCGAGCGGAACGGTAACCGGGGTGGCTACCGGTGCTGTTACAATCACATACACAGTTACCAGTAGTTGTGGTTCAAGCTATGCGATAAAATCATTGAATATTATAAGCTCGAGTGCGGTAAGTACTATTACAGGCGTTACTTCGGTTTGTGTGGGAGCAACTGGCACGGTTGCCGATGCCACACCAGGTGGTGTGTGGACTTCAGGTAATACATCGATTGCATCAATCAGTTCTACAGGTGTAATTACGGGTATTGCTCCGGGTGCTGTCACCATTTCTTATGGTGTGACAGGTACCTGCGGTACCACGTATGCAACAACTACAATTAATGTAAATACAGTTCCTTCGGTAACAGCTATTGTGGGTGCTTCTACTGTTTGTCTGTCTACCTCTTCAAGTTACACAAATGGAACTGTTGGTGGTGTATGGAGTAGTACGGCAACGAGTATTGCTTCTATTACAGGTAGTGGTGTAGTTTACGGACTTACGTTAGGGACTGCAACTATATCTTATACAGTTACAAATACTTGTGGTGCTGCTGCCGCAACTAAAGTGGTTACAGTGAGCTCGACACCAAGCGCAGGCACCATAACCGGCGCGACTACTGTTTGTGCGGGTCTCAATACAACTTTAACCGATGCGAGCGCAGGTGGCGTATGGACCAGCAGTAATACTTCAGTTGCTACAGTTTCAAGTTCCGGGGTAGTGACAGGGCTTGGTGCCGGTTCGGTATCCATTTCTTATGTTGTTGCTACATCTTGCGGTACAGCAACTGCTACCTATGGTATGACTGTGAGCCCTGCGGCAAATGCAGGTGTATTGTCGGGAGCTACAACGGTTTGTACAGGAGTTACTACACCATTGACTTCAACGGTAAGTGGAGGAACATGGTCGAGTGCAGCTCCTACCATTGCGAGTGTAACAAGTGCAGGTATTGTTAGAGGACTTGTTGCCGGATCTGCGGTGATATCATATACTGTCAGCAATTCGTGCGGTACCTCTTATGTAACCAGAACAATGACGGTAAATGCTTCGCCTAATGCGGGTACGATATCGGGCGTTTCGAATGTATGTACTGGTGGTACTATCGCACTTTCAAGCAGTGCAACAGGCGGTGTGTGGACGAGTGCTAATACTGCTATTGCTACCATTAGTGCTACTGGAGTAGTGACTGGCGTTGCGGCGGGTTCGGTTGGTATTTCGTACACCGTTTCTAATACTTGCGGTACAGCGACTGCAGGATATGTGGTATCAGTAATGGCACCACCTTCTTCAGGAACTATTTCGGGGGCAACGACAGTTTGTGTTGGTACAAATTCAACGTTTACTGAAAGTGTAACAGGTGGTTCATGGAGCAGTAGTAATACTGCTGTAGCGACGGTGAGTGCTGCAGGTGTGATGAGGGGTGTGGCAGCGGGTACCACTACATTGTCGTATGTAGTATCTAATTCTTGTGCTACTGCTATTGCGACTAAACCGGTTACGGTAACAGCTTCTTCAACAGCAGGTACCATCAGCGGGCTATCTTCAGTTTGCGTAGGGTCAACCATAACATTAACTACGAGCGGCACTGCAGGTGGTAGCTGGAGCAGTAGTAACACTTCACTAGCTACTGTTTCAGGTGGCGTTGTCAGGGGTGTTGCGGGTGGAACTGTAAACATTAGTTACTCAGTTACATCAGCGTGTGGTACGGTATCGGCTTACAAATCAGTTACAGTTTCAGCAGCTCCAACCGTTTCGGCTATTACGGGCGCAGCTAGTATTTGTACAGGAACTTCATCTACCTACACCGATGCGACTGCCAGTGGTGGTTGGATAAGCAGTAATACTGCGGTGGCTACTGTCAATTCATCGGGTGTAGTGACAGGAGTTAGCGTTGGTTCAATCACTTTGACATATTTCATTACAAATGGTTGTGGAACAGCATCTACCACCAAGGCAGTTTCTGTGGGTTCGCTTTCAGCAGGCGTTATTGCCGGTGCAACTTCAATTGCACGAGGAGCAAGTACTACTTATACCAACACAGTTACAGGTGGTACCTGGAGCAGTTCAAACACTTCTCTGGCAACTATTAATGCCTCAACCGGACTTGCAACAGGTGTGGCTGCTGGTGTAGATACAATAAAGTACACTGTGACCAATGTATGTGGCACTGCGGTGGCAAGGAAAGTAGTTTCTATTACAGCCGCTAAAGCAAATCCGGGTTTTGAATCTACAACCGGTGTGGAGATTTATCCGAATCCAACTACCGGTACAGTTAATTTGAAATTGCCTTGCAATGAGTGTACCGCGGTAATTGCAGTTACTGATGTATCAGGGAAAATTGTTCTGGCACGCACTTCTGAGACAAATGAAGTTCAGCTTGATTTGAGTAATAATGCTGCCGGTGTTTACATTATACAAGTGAATATTGATGGCGAATTATACACGCAGAAAGTGATTTTACGCTAAGTATAAAGACTGCTTAAATTTTTGTTTTGTCCCCCATTGAAGCCCAATGGGGGACTTTTTTTTGCCGTTCATTCCTTTTTACGACCGTTAGTGAAGTTTTTTTGAACGGTATTACCGGCACCTATACATTTGCTTCAGTTCATTGAGATTGTTATTGCATTTCGCAATTGAAGATATTCAACCATGATGAAAGTAATACTCCGATATTTTTTTACACGTTTTGACTTACCCACGACACCTTGTACCCAATGTTTGAATGTTTTGCTGATGCATTGCGCATGAAATCAGATGTTGATTTTAAAGCAGACAATCAAGAGCGAAAGAAATAGGGAATGAACGAAGAGAGACTAAGAGGGGTGCCGTTGGCGTCCCTCTTTAAGTTTTTATATGCCCGAAGTACAAAGATGCGTATTTTTGCAGGCGTTTTATGGTAAAAATCGGTCAACTTGAATTGGGAGAGTTCCCTTTGTTATTGGCTCCAATGGAAGATGTGAGTGATCCTCCATTCAGGGCAGTGTGTAAAGACAATGGTGCCGACCTGATGTACACTGAGTTTATTTCATCAGAAGGGTTGATTAGAGATGCTGTGAAAAGCAGGAAAAAGCTTGAGTTTTATGAATTTGAGCGCCCCGTTGGTATTCAGATTTTTGGGGGTGATGAAGAGGCGATGGCACTTTCGGCTAAAATAGTAGACGTAACAGGACCTGATTTGTTGGACATCAACTTTGGGTGCCCGGTAAAAAAGGTAGTGTGTAAGGGAGCGGGAGCAGGCGTTTTGAAAGACATTGATTTGATGGTGAAATTGACTGCGGCCTGTGTGAAAAGTACATCGTTACCTGTGACTGTTAAGACGCGTCTCGGTTGGGACGATGACTCTAAAAACATAATGGAGGTTGCGGAAAGGTTGCAGGATGTAGGTATTCAGGCGCTTACCATACACGGTCGCACCAGGGCGCAAATGTACAAGGGAAATGCCGACTGGTCGTTGATTGCAGCGGTGAAAAATAACCCCCGAATTAAGATACCTATTTTTGGAAATGGCGACATAGATAGCCCGCAGAAAGCTCTGGAATACAAGAATGAATATGGTGTTGATGGAATTATGATAGGCAGGGCTGCAATTGGTTATCCGTGGATTTTCAGAGAAATAAAACACTTCTTTGCAACCGGAGAAATGCTGGCGCAACCGACCATTAAGGAAAGGCTTGATGTTATTAAGAAACACCTTCGCCTATCGATGGAGTGGAAGGGCGAGAAGTTGGGTATCCTGGAAATGAGGGCACACTATTCCAACTATTTGAAAGGGCTTTCGCACATCAAGGAATTCAGGTTGAGGCTGGTGACGGCGAATACTGTGCCTGAACTCGAACAGGTATTTGATGATATAGAAAACCACTACATGCAAATGACTGCCTAAGGCAAAAGAAAAAGGCTGCCTTGTGAGCAGCCCCGTATTTCTTTCAGTCATTCAATGAATCCGACTCAGTCAATGTTACAGCATCTTTGGTGTCCAACAGTTTTTCCGCACCTCGTCTAATGATTGCAATGGTCGCTACAAAAATAAACGCATATCCCAACATATATCCTCCTTTTCGGGGCATTGACCCCCATTCAATTATATAGACGATAAAATCTCAAAAAGGATAGAAATAGTTTGGTTAATTGTTTGTTAATAAAACTAGGGCGATTTGTAAGTGATAGCGATGACCCCTTACCAATCAGCTTTTCGCTTGCAATCATGAGTTTTTAATATTTATATTCCATTGGTGCTGCAACATCATCAGAATGAGCCACTTTACGAGCAATAATGTATGATTTAAACTGAGCGTCGACTTTGTTGGCATCAAAGTTTTCCGGCGAAAGCCCATTCATTTCAGGATAATAGTCCAATGTGTATTTTGATTGGTTGGTTGAAAAAGGGCCGGAAATGCCAAGATGCACTTTTTCAACACTATCTTCAACGACAGTGACTTTGAAGAGGTGAAAATTGTATCTTTTTCCTTCTATTTCATCTTCTTTAGCCTTTATGTATTCAAGTTTTTTAATATGGTCATAGTCTTCTGTATTTTCATAAAGATAGCCTGCTGCCATTGATTTTTGGTTCCTGAACTTCTTAGGGAATTGAGAAAGCTTGTTTTTGTCGGAAAAGATGTTGTAAATATTAGTTATATATTCAGGGTTAGCAGCAACCGAGTCGATAGCTGCTGATGACACATTTTCGTAATCATTCATGAGCAAGTATCGTACAGCACCAAACCGGAGGGTAGGAAATGGTACAAATTGATATTGCGTTGCCTCTGCGACAGCCTCGGTATTTTTCATGGAGGTCACTACTTCAAAATAATTACCCGCAACTGTTTCATTTTTGCCGAGTCTGGCTTTTTGGCTTTTATCAAGGAAATGAGCATCCCATGTAGTGATTTCCTTGGCGGTAATAATACCTGAATCTAACATATACGACAACGTTCTGGAAACAGGCTGTCCTAAAATAGTGTCTTCCAGAACGGCCAGGCATTCAGGAAATAATGATTTAGCGAGGCTAGGACGATAAACGAAGTTGGCGATGTATGACCTGGTAGCAGTTTTTTTTGAATTTGCATTTTTCACTAAGTTGGTCTTGAGATAATTGTATGCTGCCACTGAGTCGCGATTTTTTGAGATAAGTTGCAGGATACGACCACCAAAGCCATTATTAATAGTAAAAGTATCTTTATTCAGTTCAATAAGTTGATCAAGTGTAACATGTGCTTGTGCATCTTCAAGTACGTTGAGCAAAAATGTTGTTTTATAATAGCTTTTAGAAGTGTCTTCTTTAAATGGAGTAGTGATTTCTTTAGCGAGACGAGGAATGTCAATTTTTGAAAAGAAGACCTGATCGCCCAAACTTTCAGCGTAATTACTCACAGAAGTATCAGTACTTCTTAAATCGCTAAAAAACTGATCGGGAGAGGACTGGACCTTTAAGTTTGATTTTTTGAGCATTTTCCAACCATAGAAAAAGGAGTCTATGTTAGGATTGTTTTTTTCGTACTCGGGGAAGGTGCAAGTCAGGTAGTAGCGTCTGCGTCCATCAGCAAACACAGCGGTTTTTACTTTTTTCTTGGTGTATTTTTCATGCGAAACGAGCTCTCCTTTTAAAATTCCATTCGTCCTCGCGAACTTATAGTTTTCAATGGTTGAGTCTTTTTCATCAGGAATTTCAAGCCATTGCTTCAACGTTAATGAATCATCTTCGATCCAGTAGTCTTTTGAAAGTGTTTTAACCGCAACCAAAAAATTCATGGAAGTTGAAGTATCGAATGATTTATAAGCGACATATTGGAGATTGGTATCTTGTTTACACGACAAATTAGGTGCAGTGTCAACAGCATAAGGGATTGCAGGCAGCCAGATGGAGACAGAACTATCGTACAAAGGATAGGGACGAGTAGTGAGGGTGGGGCGTTTAAACACAGTTTTTTTGACAAAAGCTTTAGCTAAAGAATCACACGAGTCGGCAGGGGGGTATTCCACCACCAAGCGAATGACTCTATTGCCCAGGTGTGCTATCAGGCATCTAAGCCGTTCTCCACTCTGCACATCAGTTTCGAATTCGGTGCCGTACCAAAAGTCTTCGTTTCGTGGCGATGTTTTGGAAGACATTTTAGCGTCGGCAATTTTCTGTGTAACAAAATTTGACCACACCGAATCATACAGAAAGTTGTAGCCTTTCATGCTTTTTTCAATGATTATTTTATAGGTCATTTTTCGCGCAAAGTCGCTGTAACTGTAAGTAATTGATTGAAGTGAGGAGTCGTAATTGGTGTTTAAAGTGCGCTCTGGTTTTACATCAGGAAGTGTAGTTGTAATACCAACATCGTCTAAAACAGTCAATTTATTTTGACTGATTTTTACCGGGAATATGTTAAGTGAGCTGAAAAACAGATCGGTGTGCTCCTGTGAAGGCGTTGCAGTTGTTACAAAGGCGAGATAGATGTCTTGTTCTTTGATGAACAATTGAATTTTAAAATAGTTACCTGTTGCATCGCTGCAAGTAAGTTCCTTTCCTTTGTATCCATCTTCACGGGATATTTTGGTTATATTTACTTTTGACTTACCAAATGTAAGGCGTTTCATGATGGCCGATAGAGTAGCTTCTTCCGAATAATCATCGGTTCGAGTTGCTTTGATGTGACTGGTGTAGTAAGCTGTTTGGTGGGTGAGGTCGTAGTACATTTTAATTTTGAAGTCCAGACTTTCGGCGTTTAGGTCGTTTAGCTCACCTGGGGCTTTGATTGAATAGCCGTCACTTTCGAAAATATTGTCACGGTATTGGTTGGCTAAATTTTTAAAAGAGTATTCTTCTCCATTAATGAATTTGTCGGTGATAACAGGTTCAACAGTGTATCCTTTTTCTTTAAGCAAATTAATAATGCCTTCCTTACCTGGCAGGTGCAAAGTACCAACAGCAGTAAACAAAGAGCCCAGAGCCATTATTGAGTCCATGCTTTTTGCCATCACTTTGTTTCTATTGCTAAGTATTTTCTTTTCAGCGCGTTCGTTGAAGCTCAAGGAAAATTTTTCGATTTGCTCTAAATCGCGCGTTACATACAAGCGTTTCATTTGCTCTTCGCTCGATTCTGATGGGTCAAAGACTTCGAGTATTTTTTTAGTGTCAACGTCAGAGAAATCTTCGCCATCCATCAATGAAAACTGGTCTTCAGGGCGTTCAAGCCCTGCCATTATTTTACCTTTGTCTGATGCTATTGTATATAAAAAGGCATCGACGAAAGTGGGCATATCATCTTTACGGTTTCTTTTTTTCTTGAACCTATCGCGGAAATAGTAAACATCTTTTATGGTGTAATCTTCTATGTTGTAGTACCTTAGTGAAGGAACATTTTTTTTCAATTCTTCAATTTCGGCGGGAGACAATACTTCTCTGAGTGTTTTGCTTTTTGCTCTTTCAGTGGGGGCAGGAGTAGATTGGTTACCGAGATTGTTTACATAATTGGTGAAGTAAGAATTCATGCTATCGGGATTCAATTCCAGGGCAAAATATTTGGTGCTGTCAATAGCCAGGTACAGTGAATCGGGGAAGTTAAAAAGTTGCTTGTCTTGCAGGTGCATGGTTCCATACAGGTAGCTGGGGTGCTTCATGCCCTTACCTGTGATTTTCCAAAGCAGGCAATGTGGCAACTGAGAATAACCGGAAAGCGTAAATAAACATAATAATAGAACTGAAAATAATCTTTTGAACTTCATTTTAAAAATTTGCGTTTCAGGTGTGGTGGTTCGTAAAAAAGACGTAAATTAATTGAAATAAATGGTTTGATTTTCTGTTTTATCGGTTATTAAGTGGTCAATTGTGTGTTATCGTTCGTTTAATTGAACTTTAATGACAATACCACAACCTATTTGGCGTTTTTTTCAATTGGTTATTTCCACTACCATTTATATATTTGCTCAAATCTCAGGGTTTATGAAGAAAACTAATTTTAAAGTTGCTTCCGTTGCAGTTGCGGCGTTGTTTCTAGGTTCATTGTCTTCTTGCAGCAACAAAGGTGCTGAAGAAGGTGGTGAGAAAAAAGACACGACATTAGCTGATTCAAAAAGAATTGACTCTTTATCAGCACAAAAGAAGCAGGATATTGATTTCAAATTTGCGACACTGGAAGCCAACATTCCAAGTCCGTTTAGTTTAATCAACGACATGAAGGGGCACAATGTTCCATTCAAGAAAGAGCTTTTAAACCCTGACGGAAACTTAAGCAAGTACACTTCAGCATACAAGAAAGAGGTGAACTTCGGTGTTTATGGTGTTGACTTGGCGTACATCAATTTCTATGGTCAAAACCAGGATATGATGAAGTACTTCAACAACATTCAAAAACTTTCAGAAGACTTAAATCTTGATAAAGTGTTTGAAGTTTATGCTTCACGCTTCAAGTCAAACTCTGATAACCACGATTCGGTAATTGCGATTGTTGACAATGTGTTTTCAGCAACCGATGGTTATCTCAACAAAAACGACCGCTACCTTGTTGCAAGCCACGTTATTGCGGGTAGCATCATTGAAACAAATTATTTGAGCCTTAGCCTGTTGAAAGACATGAAGAAAGGTGCTGATAATGAGAAATTCTTTGAAAAAGTATTCAATGAAAACCTCGCAATTTACCACTTGATTAATTTATTTGAGAAGTATACTGACAAAGATTCAAAAGACTTGCTTGCTAATATGAAAACGTACAAGGCAGCTTATGAGTCAACTATCAAGTCGGTGAATGACTTGACCCCTGAAAACATCAGTAAAGCTGTAGGTTTAATAGGTACATTGCGCGACAAAGTGATTAAATAACATATTTCGCAACCATATTTTTGAAAGCCTCCCTGTTGGGGGGCTTTTTTTGTTGTGCCTAAGGGGTGAATGTTGTTTTGATCGAGTTCGGGACAGCCCACTTCTAAAGACACAGGTGCGCTGCGCTAACTCCTGCGCCAGTGGTTTAGCACCAATGACAAAGGTGCCACCGGCATTTTTGCACCCATCTCCGCTGGCGGAGTTGGGTTGGGGATGAGGTGGATGAATGCGCTAGAAAGTTTGCATAATAATTAAGTCGAATGTTAACTTGTAAAATCTAAAGGTTTCCTGTTTTACGACTGTTTCATCGACTAAAAACAATACTTCATCGACTTGATGCGAGTTGGCTTTTTGCATCCAACTACTTTTGGTATCTCTGTTTAAAGGAATGTATGAGGGAGTTTGAATAAATGCCCTTGAACCATTCTGCAAAATTGGGGTTCTATTTTACAGAAAGCAAAGGCAACTCTAAAGACATGAAAAAGACTCAAAGTTTCAGGAACTATGAAACATTGATATTGTTGCTGGTAGCAGCAGCCCTGGCTTTGGTAGTTATCACCGAGGTCGTTTATCATATTTCGATCAACAGATTGGAACAAGCTACTATTTTTCAAAATGCTGACCGCCTGGGTGGGGAGTGTAAATAGCGTTCGAAAACCGGGTATTCAAATTCATTCAGGCGGTTTTTTTCAGATAGAACAGCGGCGAAACTTATTTCATCGACTATTTAAGTGGTTTCATCGACTTGTTCAAAATGCCCCTCTTCGTAGGGGTATTTTTGTCGAAGCTACAGATTACAGATACTCATTTGTTTTATTTAAATCTCAACAACAAAATGAAACAGCTTTTATTTTTCAGCATTCTTTGTGCCTTTTTATGCGGGTCATCCAACCGCGGTTATGGTCAGGTAGGTATTGGAACCACAACTCCAGACGCTACGGCAATACTTGAAATTTCGGGGACAGGTAAGGGTCTTTTGATTCCCCGAATGGCGTCATCGGCACGCCCAACATCTCCGGCAACCGGTCTGATTATCTATCAGACAGACGGTACAGCCGGGTTTTATTACTATGACGGTTCAGCGTGGAAAATGTTGATGAATTCAACATCTGCGGCTACCGCGTTCAACGATACGCTTATCAGGAATTTGTACACAAGCGGTTACATGATAACCGCTGATGGCACCACGGGTTTAACTGTTGGGGCAAATGGTAAAATAAATGCCGGTACGCTTTCAAGTGCTACAGGTAACTATAGTTCTGTATTAGGTTATAGTGATACAGCATCCGGGTCGAGTGCATTGGCTGCGGGTTATTTCACTAAAGCTACGGGAAACGCATCAATGTCATTGGGCTACCAGTCTACCTCAAGCGGTCTGGGTAGCACCGCGCTGGGGTATAATAACACTTCTTCGGGTTGGGGTAGTTTGGCTGCCGGCCTGTTTACTACTTCTTCGGGCACCGGTTCTGTTGCCTTGGGAAGTTCTAACTCAGCGACAGGTACTTATGCGTTTGCAATGGGCAGACAGGTACAGGCTAGTGGTAACTATTCAACAGCAATGGGGTATAATGTAAGAACCAACAACATGGGTGGTTCTTTTATCTTCGGTGATACATCGGGTAGTTCAATCACAATCAATGATGCTGCTAACCAAATGATGATGCGTTTTGCAGGAGGATACAAATTGTATTCTAACTCCAGGACAACCAAAGGTCTTTCGATTGATTCGAATGGGGTGATTTATTATATGAACAATGTTTCGGGTAATTATACCAGCCGTTCGTTGACAGATAAAAACTACGTAGATAGTGTTGGTCGGTCGGGTTTCAATGACACTTTGACGAGAAATTTGTACACAAGCGGTTACATGATTACAGCCGATGGATCTTCGGGATTAACACTGGGATCGAGTGGTAAGATTAATGGTAGTTTGTTTGGGTCAGTGACTGGTAACTATAGTTCGGCTTTTGGTTATTCTGATACAGCCAGTGGTAGCTATTCACATGCCGCAGGTTTTGGGGCTAAGGCAACCAATATTGCTTCCATGTCGTTGGGATATCAAACTACAGCGAGCGGGCAAAATAGTTTGGCAACAGGTTTAAACTCAAATGCAACAGGTTGGGGAGCATTGGCGACTGGACTGTATTCCACGTCTTCTGGCACTGCATCAACCGCTCTTGGTAGTTCGAATACAGCGAGTGGCGACTATAGTTTTGCAGCGGGTCGTCAGGTTTCGGCTACAGGTGCCTATTCTTTTGCACTTGGGTATAATGTAAAGACCAATAATATGAATGGGTCTTTTATTTTGGGCGATACATCAGCAACAGGATATACCCAGAATGATGCAGCTAACCAAATGATGATGCGCTTTGCGGGTGGCTACAAGTTGTATTCAAATTCAAGAACAACAAAGGGAGTTTCTATTGACTCGAACGGTGTGATTAATTACATGAACAATGTTTCGGGTAATTACAGTAGCCGTTCGCTCACTGATAAAAATTATGTGGATAGTACGATTTCAGCAAGGGTTACGTCCGCAACTTTTAATGACACATTGACCAGAAACTTGTACACAAGTGGCTATATGGTAACTGCTGATGGTACTACGGGGTTAAATATGTATTCTAATGGCGGCGTTTTAGATACAGGTACGATTTATTCAGGGTATTATTTACCGGTAAGTGGTGCCGGGACACGCATGATGTGGAATCCTAGAAGTGCTTCATTTCGTGCTGGTGGAGTTTCGGGTACACAATGGGATAGTACGAATATTGGAAATTATTCATCTTCTTTCGGTTACAACAATATTGCCTCAGGGTATTTTTCAACAGCAACGGGTGAAGGAAATACGGCTTCGGCGGCACATACAGTAGTTTTGGGATATGCTTCAAGTGCTTCTCAGGAAGGTGCTGTATCGTTGGGCAATCAAAATACTGCATCAGGGGCTAGTAGTACTACCATAGGTAGGTATAATCTGGCTTCGGGATTTGGTTCATCGGCCATCGGTTATTCAAATATTTCATCAGGCACAGCTTCTACTACGATAGGTGGAAATTCCACAGCATCCGGCGATTATTCCATTGCGGGAGGAAATTCAGTCACAGCTTCAGGGAAACAATCGGTAGCACTTGGTAGTTATGCATCGACAAACGGAATGCCCGGCGCGTTTATTTTTTCAGATACAACAACGAGTACCATGTACAATGACGCAGCCAACCAAATGAAAATGCGCTTCACAGGTGGGTATAAGCTATATTCTGATGCCGGTTTAACAAAGGGAATTGAAATTGACGGGAATGGTGTCGTTAATTATGCATCTAACACATCAGGCAGCTACACCAGCCGTTCGCTCACTGATAAAAATTATGTGGATAGTACAATCTCAGCGAGCGTTACATCGGCAACCTTTAATGACACAATGACCCGCAACTTGTACACAAGTGGCTACACAATAACTCCCGATGGTTTAAGTGGGCTTTATCTTTCCA
Organism: Chitinophagaceae bacterium; assembly: GCA_947454235.1. GTDB lineage: Bacteria > Bacteroidota > Bacteroidia > Chitinophagales > Chitinophagaceae > Flavipsychrobacter. Next base: position 6,759 of record CANGIY010000030.1, on the reverse strand, counting down.
ACCTTGGTAGTACAGCGTCAGGTTACCAGTCATACGCCCCTTCAAACTATAGTACTGCTTTGGGTATAGGCGATACCGCTACCGGAGCAGGGAGTGTAGCAATGGGTAATACCAATTATGCTTCAGGAGAAGGTTCAGTGTCTATTGGTTACAACACGTTATCTTCCGGACAAGGGAGTTTAGCAATGGGTAGTAATACAAAAGCTTTGGCATCGGGCGCAATGGCATTGGGCCTCCATACTACCGCTTCGGGTGTGGGATCTATATCTATGGGTAGTTCTAATTTTTCTACTGGTTCTTATTCTGCTGCAATCGGATTTCAGGTGAATGCAACAGGAAATACTTCTGTGGCAATGGGTTATAATGCTTCAACCAATGGTAAAACTGGGTCATTTGTTTTCGGCGATAGTTCTTCAAGTTTTGCTGCCAATGACGCGAACAATCAAATGATGATGCGTTTTTCTGGTGGTTATAAGTTGTATTCAAATACCGGCATCAGCAAGGGGATTTCTATCGATTCGAATGGTGCGGCCAGTTACATGACGAACACATCAGGCAGTTATACAAGCCGTTCTCTTACTGATAAAAACTATGTAGATAGCGTTTCAAGAACGGGTTTTAATGATACACTGACCAGGAATTTATACACCGATGGTTATACAATAACTGCTGATGGAAGCCGAGGTTTGTTGATGCAGGCAAATGGTTCTTTTATTGATTCCGGAACTTTTGGTGGTGGTCGCAATTTTACGGCATCAGGAGCGGGTTCACGCATGATGTGGAGTCCGGCAAAAGCATCTTTTAGAGCGGGATTTGTTTCAGGTTCAGCATGGGATAGCACCAATTCGGGTGTCAATTCATTTGCTGCGGGTTATGATACTAAGGCAGGAGGTGCCCAGGCGACAGCGTTTGGGGTTAGTTCAAATGCATCGGGAACAATGAGTTTATCGGTGGGGTATAATAGTACATCTGCAGGGGCAGCCTCGATTGCATTGGGTACATCAAACTATGCATCAGGCAGCGAAAGTGTAAGCGTTGGTAATGCAGATTCAGTTTCCTCATCATATGGTTTTGCTGCAGGTTTTAAAAATAAAAATAGCGGTGAAGGTGCGTTTGTTGCGGGTGAAAATAACGTCGTTGCTGGTTTGGGAGCTTCCGCTTTGGGTGTGAGTAATACTGTTTCAGGAGCTTACTCGCAAGCTGTAGGTTACGGAAACAGTGCGTCAGGAAGTTATTCAAACTCGATTGGTTTTACGAATACAGCATCGGGCAATAAATCGGTGGCAATGGGTAGTAATGTATCAACCAATGGCAATGCCGGCTCCTTCGTATTTGGCGACAGTACAACAACTACCGCATCAAATGATACGGTTAACCAAATGATGATGCGTTTCAATGGTGGTTATAAACTGTTTTCAAATACTGCAATGACTCAGGGACTTCAAATCTACAATGGAGGTGCAGCAGCGTTTGGAAGTTCAACTTATGCGCCTGGTGCGGCTGCTTTTGCGACGGGATACCTCAGTTATGCTTCTGGAAACGGTGGCCTGGCCATGGGACGCTCAGATACAGCTGCAGGGGCTTATTCGGGTGCAATGGGCTTAGGTAACATAGTGTCAGGTTCAAGTTCTTTTGGGCTCGGTTCTTCCAATGTTGTGGCAGGATCTTCGAGTGCAGCCATTGGCGCGTCCAATACGGCATCTGCAACAGGTTCGTTTGCAATGGGAACTAAGTGTACAGCCAGCGGGTTAAACAGTATGGCAATGGGGTCAAATGTATCAACTAATGCAAAACAAGGTTCATTTATAATTGGCGATAGCATTTCTACGGTTGCTTCAAACGATGCGGTGAACCAAATGATGATGCGTTTTGTGGGCGGTTATAAATTGTATTCAAATACAGGTCTCAATGCAGGTTTACAATTGAATGCACAAGGCGGTACTAATATCGGTGCATCAAACACGGTTTCAGGCAATTACTCAACTGCAATTGGTTTTACGAATACAGCATCGGGTAATAAATCGGTGGCAATGGGTAGTAATGTTTCTACTGCCGGTTTTGCCGGAGCGTTTATTTTTGGAGATAGTACTGCAACTGTAACGTCAAATACGGCAGCTAACCAAATGATTGGTCGATTTGTAGGAGGTTATAAACTTTATACCAATACCGGACTTACATCAGGGCTTCAATTGAATGCACAAGGTGGTGCCAACATAGGTGCCTCAAATACTGTTTCAGGCAATTACTCAACTGCGATTGGTTTTACAAATACAGCATCGGGTAATAAATCGGTGGCAATGGGTAGTAATGTTTCAACTGCCGGTTTTGCCGGAGCGTTTATTTTTGGAGATAGTACAGCAACTGTAACGTCAAATACAGCAGCTAACCAAATGGTTGGTCGATTTGTAGGTGGCTATAAATTATATTCAAACACTGCGCTTACTGCAGGGTTGCAACTCACATCAACAGGTGGTTCAAGCATCGGTATTTCGAATACGGTTTCGGGTACTAATGCCACATGTGTTGGTAATACCGTTACGGCTTCGAACACAAATGCTGTTGCTATCGGCTTCAATGCTACTTCAAGTGGTATCGCCAGTATGGCTTTGGGAAGCTATGTTTCAACCAATGCTAAAAATGGTGCTTGCGTAATTGGTGACAGTAGTACCAGTACTGTAACTTCAGCCAGCACCACCAACCAAATGACTATGCGCTTCGCGAATGGTTACAGGTTATACACCAACTCAGGCGCAACAGTTGGTACACAATTGGCTGCAGGCGGCAATAGCTGGTCAACCATCTCAGACAGGCGCAAGAAAGAAAACTTTGCAGATGTTGACGGAGAGTTATTCTTAAAACGCATTGGGGCTATGCCGGTTAGTTCCTGGAACTACAAAGGGCAGGACCCAGCTATGTTCCGTCACTACGGCCCAATGGCGCAAGATTTCTATGCGGCATTCGGACATGATAAGTATGGTGTAGTTGGTAACGATACTACCATCAATCAGGCAGATATGGAAGGCGTGACTTTCATAGCAGTGAAGGCTTTAGAGCAACGCACAGAAAAATTGCAACAGGAAAATAAGCAATTGAAGGCTGATATGGCACAAATGAAAGAAGCATACGAGGCTCGCCTCGAAAGGCTCGAAGCATTGCTCACCAACAAACCTTCATTGATTGAGAAAAAGGCTGACCGTTAATCAAAGTGTATTGATAAACACAAAAACATTTTGGTGATGAACAAAAGTATTTTATTTGGATCAATGCTCACGCTGGGAGTTTCAACTTCCGGGTTAGGGCAAGGCTTTACTGCGGGTTCAACGGGAATGACCATAAAATCGGGAACGACAATTGTAATCGATTCACTTGTACTCAACCCTACGGCTGATGTTACAATTGCGTCGACAAACCTTACCAAATCTTCAACACCGGTTTCGGTGAATGGCAATGCGAGCATCAAAAAGGTCTATAATTTCAGCACACCAATCAACTACACAGGTAGTTTTACGGTGGGGTATAGCACGGGTATTTTAAATGGCAACCCCCAAGCAGACTTGGTTCTGGCGTATGATACAACGTCTGCTAGTCGGTATGGATTGAACTGTTCAACAACGGTTGATACTGTGAATCAAAAGCTCACGTCGTCGGCTATAACCGGAACGGGTATCTATAATTTAACTGCGGTTAAGTCTACTATAACAGTAGGACCTATTACCGGCGCTGATGGCATTAATGCCGAGGGGAGTTCGGGGTATAGTGATACAACTTCGGGTGGCACATGGTCTTCTTCAACGGCTGCGGTAGCAACAGTTTCGTCTGCGGGTACTGCCTATGGTGTAAGCGGAGGATTGGATACGCTTTCGTATTCTGTTTCGAATGGTTGCAGAACGGCTACTGCGATAAAAGTAGTGCAGGTGTACGATAGCGTAGTTTGGAATGGCGGAACAGATACTTCATGGAATACGGCATCAAACTGGTCATCAGGGATTGTGCCAGCCAAGGGTGTTTCAGCAACCATACCTTCTGGGACCACCTATAGCCCGAGGATAACAACCAGTTCGCAGGAAATTAAAAAACTGACTATTAGTAGTGGAGCCGACTTGAGAATTGCGAGTGGTGATACGCTCAAGTTATACGGCAACCTGGTGAACAATGCGTCGATACTCAATGATGGTTCGGTGAGCATGAATGGTACCACCAGCCAAACAATTTCGGGGGCAGGCAAGGTGCAAAATCTAATTGTCAATAATGCTTCAGGTGTTTCAATTGTTTCGGGTTCCTCTGCCACTGTGCGCAAGAGCCTGACAGTTGCAAGCGGTGTGCTTACTACCAATGACAGTTTAATACTGTATTCTGATAGTACTGCAACAGCTTATGTTGCACCTATAACAACTTCCGGAGCGTCGGTTTCAGGTATGGTAAAAGTAAATCAGTATATACAGGGTGGATATAGAAGGTACAGGTTTTGGAGTCATCCGTTTACAGCGGCAACAACTTTGAGTCAGGTGGGTAGCTACATAGATATTACCGGAACAGGCGGAGCTGCCAATGGCTTCAGAACTACCATCACCAACAATCCTTCGGCATACAGGTATGACCCAACTGTAGGAAATTCGTATAGAGCGAGCGACCCGGGCTGGAGGCCTTTTACTTCGGCGGTTGGTGGCGCAGATTCTAATACATTGAAACAATATCAGGGCATCAGGTTGTTTTTCAGGGGGGCGATTGGCGAAGGCTTGTTGGGTGAAACCTATACTCCATCGGCAGTTACGGTTGCTCAATGGGGTAACATCAATCAGGGCGAACAAGTTGTGACACTGACAAAAGGTGTTGCCGATTCAGGGCAAGACTATAATATGGTGGGTAACCCTTACCCTGCATCGGTAGATATTGGAACGATATTGTACAATGCGAAAGCAGCAGGGCATATTACAGGGTCAGCATTTTATGTATGGAATCCATATATGGGTTCGGGTGGGCAGTTTCAAGCCATCAGAATTGGAACATCATCGGCATCGCCATATTATTTGCAGGCTAACACTGCATTTCAGGTGCGCGCTGCTTATAACGGTGCAACACTCGATTTTACTGAAAACAACAAAGCGGCATCACATTCAACTACTCTGTTGAAACATGCTGCTACTGATCTTGTATTTTCTATAACCGACGGCGAAGGTTACCCCTACGATTATTGGAACTTGTCGTTTGTACCTGAGGCTACTTCTAAAGAAGACAATGAAGATGCCGGTAAACCAATGGGTGGTGATTTTAGCTTTTATTCAGTGAGTACAGATAATCATCCGCTTTCAATAGACACTCGTCATATCGACGAACAGGTTGTAGTACCATTGGGTGTAAAGTCGGTGCATAAGGGTACATACATTATAAAGCCAGCTCAAATACCTGAGAGCTGGAACGTGACTCCTTATCTGCACGACAAATATCTGAATCAGTATATACAAATGACTAAGGGCGCATCATATAAGTTTGATGTTACCGAAGTAGCAGGCACGCAAGGTGATAGCCGTTTTGAACTCGTATTCCGCCAACCAATGGCACAGACGGATGACAATACAGGCATTAATGTAAGTATTGCGCCGAATCCTGCACAGGAGGATGTAACGGTACATTTTACACAAAACGAAGCCAGGGCAATTGACTATACTATTGTCGATGCGGCAGGCAGTATAGTGAAAACGGGCAAGCATGCTGGCACGCAAAAAGGCGTTTTTATTATTGATATGAGTACGCTGGCGTCGGGTGTTTATGTGATAAAACTAGATAACGGAAGCATTAAAACAGAACAAAAAATTGTAAAAGAATAAGCATAAAAATTCAAGGTTAACCTATAAGCACTATCGATTTTTGTTGAGAGTCCAGCACCTCCCCAATGTCTATTGGAATGGTGCTGGTTTTGTTTTTAAGATGGTCGAGCAGGGCAAGACGGATTCTTGCTGCCGGACTTCCGTAGAAGATTCTACGGAAAGCTATCAAAAAATCTCGGTTGCAAACCGATGAAACTAGCCAACGCAGGTTGCCGCACACAAGGCTTACGCCCCAAACCTGCGTTAGAGTGAGCACCGCTAACTCCTGCGCCAGTTAAAAAACTCAAATAGCAAAGGTGCCGAAGGCATCTTTGCTCCCTTCACTGCTGGCGGAGAAGGGTTGGGGATGAGGTGGAACGAACGAGCTGCGCTAACACCTGCGCCAGTTTTTTACTTGCACCATCTATCCAGTAATTCTGTAATCCTGAAAATTCTGATTTAGACGATTACATATTTTTTTGTAATTTTATTTCAAATCATTTGAAGTGCTGAATAGATGGATTTATACCTTGATTTTGATGTGGTTGCCTTTTGCTGGGCGGGGGCAGATTAATTTGGTCCAAAACGGTACATTAGATAGTTTTAGTGAGTGCCCCTGCGATGATGATGAATTAACCTTTTGCACAGGTTGGACAACCTTAGATTCTAGCTGGCGAGCTCCCGATTGGGGACACAGTCACCCAGGAATACCTGAATATGTAAATAGCTGTGCCTCTTATTATGGCGGTTGTGCCATTGCGTCAGTTCCAAGAAATTCTAATTTTTTTCAATATCCACGAAGCGGAGGGGGGATGGTGCAGCTCCAGACTTTTCACAATTATGACTTCACTCCCCAAGATAGGGATTACATGCAGACAAGGCTATCTAGAACTCTAGAGCCTTCGCATTCTTATAAAGTATCTTTTTACACTATTCCTGAGCAGCACTATCTGTG
>CANGIY010000029.1 GCA_947454235.1 Chitinophagaceae bacterium | reverse complement strand
TACGAATGCCTCCGCTGAAGCCTTCAATGCCAAAATAAAATACTTCAGAACTCAATACAGAGGAGTCACAAACGTCAACTTCTTTTTGTTTAGGCTAGCTAATCTTTATGCCTAATTTTTTCTTTCCCCACAACTTTTGAGCATGATCCCATTTACTTCAGAGTGGGAAAGGGAGCGAGAGCGAGGGAAACTAAAAAGGGAGTGTTCGCTTTCGCTTACATCTCCCTTTTTTTGTGCCTGGAACAGGAATCGAACCTGCACATCCTTGCGAATACCAGATTTTGAGTCTAGCGCGTCTACCAGTTCCGCCATCCAGGCAGCGGTCGGTTTTTTGTGGAGTGCAAAGGTAATAATAGTTTCGGTATTAGCAACAAAAAAGTTGTTTGAGATAGAATTTTTGTGTCTACGCCACCTTGATTACACCAATCGCTCCTTGATTCTTAAAAGGTATTTTTGGCGATAGTACATTTCCTTAAGTTGGGTAAGGCTTTCAGAGCTGTAGTTATCTGCTTCACACTTTTGCTGTAGTCGCGCGCAAGCTGCCTGCCACTGGTCGAGCTGCCCGGTAAGTGCTGCTAAGGCATTGGTTTTCAATTGTTGGTTATCGGGGTCATCCTCAAAATCAGAGATTGCTTCATTGAGATCCATCATTTCAGCAAGAAAGGCTGGCGGCAGTGCAAACTTTTCGTCATCAACAATAATGCCTTTCAGTTTCAATATATATTCAAATGTCAGGGCGTGATTTGAAAGCACCTTAAAAGCCTTGTTGTTGAGTGTCGTTTGTTCAAGGGCAGTTTGTTGCTCGTGCTCATCGGCGCCGGCAAAACGATCGGGGTGGAACTTGCGGCTCAATTCGTAGAATTTCCGCTTTACAGTTCCGCTATCGGGTGTAAAAGAGACGGGGATTTCATACAACTCAAAGTAATGTTCCATAACCTGTTTGTTTGCTGCAAAAATCGTAAATCAGTTTGAAACACCTACAATAACCTTATAGAATAAAAACAGCACGGCGCCCTGTATAAACAGGACGCCGATACTCAATCTAACCAATCGCCACACACTCAATCGCACTGCCAAACCACACAAACACGTGTTCCTAAACAACACTTCAACAGCACATTTGCACTTCATTCATCACATTTTTCTCTCAGCATCGGTGGCAATTTCAAACAACACAATCGAACTCACAACGTGTTTTTCTTTCAACTTCACAAATATATTTTCTTTCTTTTTCCTCCTCTCTTTTTCACTCACCCGCCCCAACTCCTACCACTCATCACCCGCCACTCATACAGCACAAAATCAACCAAAAGAAAACTATTTCTTAATATTTACATTTTTTAGGTGTTAAAATACTATGTTTTTAAACGATTGCTTATTAATGTGTTAAATTCTCTTTGCTAAGCTTTTTTCTTCTTTTTGCTTTAATAATTCAAAATTACACTGCATTTTGGAGTGTGTCCAAATAAACTTCACGAACGGTCTAAAAACTTCACGAACGGTATTTTCAGCCATAAAATAGAACACTCGTTCTTACGAGTATGTTCAAAATGCATGCCAATAAAAAGTTCTTTTTCTGGAAATTAATTACTCCAATTAATTTTAACCCGGACAATAATTTATAGCTGCAAGCTTTGCCGGTTACATTATAAAAACAATATTTGTAGTTCACTAAATAAAACCATCAACATGAGCCTGATTGTCTATTTGTTTTTCAATGGTAATGCCGAAGAAGCCATTAATTTTTACATCAATTCCCTTGGAGGTGAAATTGTTTCAATGCAACGCTATGGCGATACGCCAATGCCGTGCGATGAATCGGTTAAAAATAAAGTGATGCATGCTGTCTTTACTGCAGCCGGTGCCACTATGATGTGTTCTGATACAGATGGTAAGAAGCAATTCACCTTCGGTGATAACATTTCGCTTTCACTCGACTATAAAGATCCTGAAGCAATGCGCAAAGCATTTGACGCACTCGCTGAAGGTGGTAATGTAACCATGCCACTGCAAGACACATTCTGGGGTGCCATTTTCGGTATGCTGACCGATAAATTCGGTAACAACTGGATGTTCAACCACGACAAGCCACAAGCCTAGTATTAAAATCGTAGTGCGTGCCGGGCAAGGGTGTCAGGCGCGCATTATTCATTACCATTGTGGGCAAGTGCATAACGCGCAACAAGGTCGCGAATAAAGGTGTCAAAATCATCTGCTTCAACCTTGTATTCCTGTTGCAGCAGTGCTGATAACGAAACATAATTCAACGATCTTTTTAGCGCATCTAAACGGCCTGCGTTATATGCTTTGTCGCACAGTAGCCCAAGTATTGTGCTTTTAGGGTTTGTGAAGTTATCTAAATACACCAAGTCATCAAGGCTGTACAATTTAATTTCCCTGTGGCTTTGCAGGTATTCATACAGTCTTTTTACATGCCATGGTAATTCATGCCCCATACTACCACCATAGAACACTGCCAATCCCTCTGTAAGGGGGCTTTGGGGGAAATATTTGTTCAGGTACAAATGCACCACTTCATGAAAGTAGTTTTCTCCCCAACCACCGCAGTACACAATGTTATTGGCGCCATCACTCATCCCGCTCGGCTTATCGCGGTTGCCCATTGAAATGGTAAAATCAAATCCGCGGAAATGTTCAATTTCTTCACGGGTATCAGCAAAGTAATAGTGTATATCAACCGGTGATATTTCCCATTCGCGCTCCAGAGCTATCACTTTCTTTGCCATACTTAAAGCCTTTTTTCGGTCGAAATGATGCGAAGAAGGGTAGTAGTAAGTAATATTCCTGATGCGCTTGAAGGTCCATTGGTTGCTATTTACCAATGTAGGATTTATGAAGTACGCCGGAATGTGGTCTTTGAGCATTACATAATGGTTGGTGATAGATATTACCAATGGTCTACCATTGCTATCATTGCGTGAGAACATGGTTTTTATGTGTACAATATTGCCTGCCGGGCGGGCGTAAAGTATTCTTGGAGTACCAAGCAGGTAGGTAGGGATGGTTGCGTCTACGCCAAAGAGTTCAGGGTCGGGTACAAGATATCGTTTACAATCATCTGCTGACCAATACTTTGTAAAATCGGGCAGCGAAGCTTTTTGTATTCTGAATTCAGCAAGATAATTCCTGTAAAAATCAACAGCTTTTATGGTTTCTGTATCATTAGGGTCTATAGGGTTGTTAATATCTCCTTGACCGTAGCTTGTTGAATCATAGTTTATTATTAGTGCAGAAAATATAAACAATATTCCTCGTAATATTCGTAAACTCATTGCTGTCAGGTTAATACAAAGAAGTAACTATAAAATCTCTAAGGGTTAAAGTTAAAATATCATCAACAACGCGTTATACTTTGTGCTTTTTTTAACTAATAAAAATATTTCAAGCGTAATCTATCAATGTTCAATTCCAGCAAAATACAGATTTTTTTTTGCGTTGTATACAAAGTTCGTTAAGTTTGTGGAATAAATTCTCGAACTTATAAAAACTAATTTGTGTCGTACGATAACAAAAACTATGGCGAACAACGTGGAGATCACCGCCACGACCGTGGTAACGACAGCCGAAATGAAAGTATGTTCAGCAAACGCATAAAAGCGGGCAAAAGAAGAACTTACTTTTTCGATGTACGTTCAACACGGGGTAACGACTACTTCATCACTATCACAGAAAGTAAAAAACGATTTGATGACAATGGGTATGACAGACATAAGATGTTCCTTTACAAGGAAGATTTTAATAAGTTCCTAAACGCGTTGACTGAAACTATTAACTATGTGAAAACTGACCTGATGCCTAATTTCGACTTTGACGCTTTCAACCACGATGAGCAAGAAGGAGAACACGATGAGCATCACGACAATTTCAATTCAACCGGTGCCCCTTTCCGCGGAAACGAAGGTTCCAGTGTTGATGAATGGAAAATGTAATCACTCAAAATAATTTAAACGCCACGTCTTTCACGATGTGGCGTTTTTGTTAATACAAGTACCTACATCTTTTATGGTGTTATAAAAACGGTAGCACCCACATCAATGTGGCTGTATAGTTCCTCTATTTCAGTATTTGTAACCGCAATGCAGCCCCGTGTCCAGTCGTAACTAGTATATTCTTCATCGTGCCCCTTATCATCGTTGGGAATGCCATGTATTTTCACATCGCCGCACGATGGCTTGCCTGCCTTGCGGGCATATTCTACATCTCTTTTTTCAGGGTACGATATACCCAGGCTCTTGTTATACTGGCTCCAGCGGTTTTTATTTTTGTAGCGTAAAAACCTAAGTGTATTAAAAAAACGAGGCGTTACAAACGCCCTTCCACCCAATCCGCGAATCCCGAGGGCTCTCGAGGCGCCGACCACAGTGCGTATGCGCAAAAAAATCCCGCCGATTGGCGGGATTAAAATATTTCAAGGAGGTTGTTATTAGAATATGTCAGTGATGAATTGCGGGAAGATACCGATAGCAATCACTACCAAACTGGTACCAACAAGCAATATTTTATCGGTTACAGTTACTTCGCTGGAAAGCTCAGGTTCGCCGGTTTTGAAGTACATAGATACTATTACTCTGAAGTAGTAGTAAACGCTGATAGCTGCCATCAACAATGCGAAAATCACCAACCACAAAAGGTTGCCTTGCTTGGTGAGGGCTGCCAGTACATAGTACTTCGCCATGAAGCCACCAGTGAGCGGAATACCTGCCAATGAGAACAGGAAAATAGTGGCTACAAATGCCAGCAGTGGTTCTTTTTTTGCAAGTCCGTTGAAGCCATCGTAGGTGTAGTCTTTTAATTTAACCACTACTGCAAACACACCAATTGTTGCCACACAATAAGCCAGAGAATACAACAAAACTGCCTGAATAGCCATAGCGTTCATTGCCAGAATAGCGAAGAGCATAAAGCCCGCCTGTGCAATTGAAGAGTATGCAAGCATACGCTTCACGCTTTGCTGGAACACGGCAGTAACATTACCAATCAATAATGTAAGAGCTGTAACGATAGCCAATACCATTGTCCAGTGGCTGCTGATAGTACCCAGCGCACCGTAGAACAAACGCATGAATGCAAAGAATGCACCCGCCTTACCTACAGTTGCCATAAAGGCTGTAAACGCTGTAGGCGAACCGTCATACACATCAGGTGTCCAGGTGTGCATAGGCGCTGCCGACATTTTGAAGCCCATTGCTACGATAAGGAACAAAATTCCTGTCAATGCCATCGGGTTCAGGTTTTCGTTGTTCAGCATACCCGCAATATCAGAGATATAGAACGAATGTGTTGCACCAAACAATAATGTAATACCCATCAACAAAATACCCGTAGAGAAAGCTCCCATCAGGAAGTATTTCAACGATGCTTCACTGCTTTTGAGGTTCTTTTTATCGCTGCCCGCTAAAATATACTGTGGTATAGACATAATTTCAATACCAAGGAACATCATGAGCAGGGTGTTGTAAGTGCTTAAAAGGTACAGTCCGCAAACAATAAAGAACATGAGCGCAAAGTATTCACCCACATGTGAGCCCACTTTACGCACCTCTTTACCTATTAGCAAAGCATAAATGAGGCAACTGGCTGTGATAATGGTATTGAACCAAAGCGACATTTTGTCGATTTTCAGCATATTGTTGAACAATACCTGTGGTGATTTAGGGTCGGCAGTAGCCAACTCAAAACCATTGACGCCCAGCAAAGCGAGGAACAACACCACCGCAAGGCTGGTTACTGTTTTCTTATTGTCTACCAGGATGCCCGAGAACATCATGATAACTCCGAAAACCGTAGAAGCAATAATTGCATTCATATAAAAACGTACAAATTCTTTCTGTCAAAAAATGTTTAATTACCTCACCAATGCAGTTGCCACTTGCATAGTCATATCAGTAAGCGGCTTAGGATAAAAACCGAGGAACAGGATAAGGGTGATTATTATAGCCACACCTATCATTTCGTTCACCGAAATATCTTTAGCAACAACCATTGCTTTAGCCTCACCGTAAGCTGTTTTTTGAATCATATTCAAGGTGTACACAGCACCGAGGATAACGCCCAAACCTGCTATAATCATCATTGCCATTGCATTCGGGATTTGAGCCCCAAATAAGCCATTGAACAACATAAACTCGCCCACAAAACCATTGGTGAGCGGAAGTGCAATGCCTGCAAATGATACAATCACCAATGCAATTGCCATTACCGGTGCAGTACTAGCCATGCCGCCCAATTTAGTCATATCACGGGTGCCGTAGCGGTTTTCAATCATGCTCACCATCAGCCACATACCAGTGATATTGATACCGTGGTTGAACATTTGCACCAAAATACCATGCATACCCACTGTGTTGTGCGAGAATGCTACAGCACTCATTAAACCTATATGCGCAATTGAAGAATATGCCACAAGGCGTTTGATATCGGTTTGTACAATAGCAAGGCACGATGCATAAACAATGCCTATTACCGAAAGTATCACTACCGTATTGCTCCAGTAAGCAACACCGGCCGGCAGTACAGGCAATAACCATTTAAGCACAGCAAACACACCCATTTTCACCATCAATGCACTGAGCACAATGGTAACAGGCGTAGGAGATTGTTCGTAGGTATCGGGCTGCCAGGTATGGAAAGGAAAGATTGGCATCTTCACTGCAAATGCAATGAAGATCAGCCAGAACAACCAGTTCTGAGTACCCGCAGGCAATTTAGAACCGGCAGCAATTAAGTTATTGAGTGAATACGCATCGCCTGATGGCACTTGCATGGCAAGGTATATGAGACCTCCCAACAGCATCAAGCTGCCTACAAATGTGTACAGGAAGAACTTCATAGTAACTTGTATGCGCTTTTCGCCACCCCATAAAGAGCAGAGGAAGTACACCGGAATCAAAGCAAGTTCCCAGAATGTGTAGAAAAGGAATGCATCGTTAGCCAGAAAAACGCCCATTAACCCCGCCTGCGCCAGTAGCATAAGCCCAAAAAAGGACGCCGGTAGCGGCATTTCTTTATTGATCCAGGCAATCATGACAACGAGGTAAACAATGGCAGTGAGTAAAACAAGCATTCCGCTCATACCATCTGCCACCAGGTTAAACCTTACACCTATTGTCGGGATCCAGGGCATGTCCATCACCATTGGTGCAGCATATGTTTGAGCACTTACGTACCCCGCCAAACCCATTGTGAGGATAGAACTTATCAATGCCATTGATTTAGCTCCGTCGTTGGTTTTAGTAAACAGGAATGTAAACAGACTGAAAACTACAGGAACTAATATTAAAAAACAAAGCATATTGATTGCCTCTTATGAAATAGTTAAATGAAATTGATATGTATGAGAACCGCAAAAATTCTGAAACGAAGCAAAAATAATGATACCCCTTAGAACTTTATAGATTTGGGTGAACTTTTTTACTGTTTTGGGGTATTTAGGTCACATATTTGTTTTGGGCTTGCTTATAACCTGTCCGACCGACCAGTTTATTGGCACTTGCTAAAAACAAAGCGCCGGATTTTATTCCAAAACCCGGCGCTTAATCTGCATAATAAATTAAATGCTTATTGTTGTTTTGCTTTGCGCAATTTGTTGATGAACATTTGTTCTGCCATCAGGTAACCACCAAACAACAAACTACCTGCAACAACATCGCCAACAAGTGTGTTGTTGAAGAAAGGAATTGCGTCGATGTAAGTTTTTGATAAACCTGCAAATGAGTAACCATTGTAACCCTCAAGGAAGAAACCGAAGTTAGAAACAATGAAGAACACCATTGAGCCACCAAGCACGCCCACCACAGTTTGGATAGAACGGATGTTAGTAATTGCTAAACCAATGACAGCAGAAAGCGCGATGGCCACATAGTTCAAAATTTGACCATTGTAGAAGCCAGGCGTTTTTGAGAACAACTGGAACATCACATCACCAAGCAACTGACCCAAAACAGGAATCAAAAGAGCCATCCATTTTTTGTCTTTCAGTATTGCACCACCAAAAACACCCATAGCTGTTACAGGCGCAAGATTGTACAAATGAACATTGGCATTAACTACCCTTAAAGTAGCTGCTGAAATGATGAGCACTATTGCGATAAGCGTATTGAACTTAATCTTATTCATATCAGGGATTCTGTAGAATTATTATAAACGAACGACAAATGTAGGATTTAGTTTGATTTCCTGTACCACCTAGCTGCCTAAACCCGAAATTTTATTGACCGTTTCAATAAGCATTGCGTTCAAAGCAATAACGGCCTCTTTCATTTTCCAGCTTGCGCGATTGCGTGGCTCTACGTAGTTAGAGATAGCCCTCATTTGTAACATGGGTGTATTTTCCTGCTTGCAAACATAAAAGAATGCTGCGCCCTCCATGCTTTCAACATCGCACCCAAACCTTTGCACACGCATGGCTACCGCGGCTTCGGTGCCCGAAACAGTATTCACCGTAAGTCCTGAAACCTGTCGCAAACCAAGGCTAACCATCTCTGCCGGGTGATTAGCATGTAACAAAGCTTCGGAAAATGGAAACACATTGGGGTCTATTAACGGTATATCGGTGAACATATCGAGGTAGTTGCCATTGTCTTCAGCACCTATGTCGCCAAAACGTTCTGTTGTTACCTCCACCACTTCACCCAATTCTATTGCGCGGCTAAATGCGCCGCCTACCCCTGCCTGTATCGCCAAATCATATTTGTTTTTTGCCAGTTGGCGTGTGAGCTGGTAGGTAGTTGCCACCATGCCCACCCCGGTTACTAGCACCTCAACCGAGCTTTTGAGTGCTTCGTTGGTCGATAAATGGGCTAAAAACGGAGAAATTTCGGCTTCTGTGGCAGAAACAATCAGAATTTTCATATTGCAAGTAACTACTTTTTTGTGATACCATGATGTATGCGTAATTTTGCGCCCTGAAATTATGGCTACTGTTTATCTCACCCGAATAGAACACTTCAACGCTGCCCACAAAGTATCGAACGATGCATGGAGCGATGAACAAAATTTCGAGGTGTTCGGGAAATGCGCCAACAAAAACTGGCATGGACACAATTACGAATTGCACGTTACCGTAAAAGGAGCACCCGCCCCTGATTCCGGTTTCGTTTTCAATGCCAAAACGCTGGGTGTAATTATTAAAGACACTGTGATTGAAAAGCTCGATCACAGCAACCTTAACCTCGATGTCGACTTCCTGCGCGGTAAGTACACAAGTGCTGAAAACCTCGCAATAGGTATTTGGGACGAAATAAAGCCGCACCTCGATGCGCTGGGCGTTCAGTTGCACTGCATCAAGCTCATTGAAACACGCCATATATACGTAGAGTACTACGGCGAATAATTTTACCAACTCATAAAACGGTCGACATTGGCGTATAACAAAACTGAGCAGTACGACGAAGCGGTTACCGCCAACTTGATGACCAACTACAGGTCTATCATCGAAAATATTGGTGAAGACCCCAACCGCGAGGGCTTATTAAAAACCCCCGAGCGGATGGCTAAAGCCATGCAGTACATTACTCAAGGCTACTCCATCGATGCAGTTGAGATATTGAACAGTGCTAAATTCACCGAGGCATACAGTGAAATGGTGCTGGTGAAAAACATAGAACTTTATTCGCTTTGCGAACACCACCTGTTGCCGTTCTTTGGTAAGGCACACATAGCCTACATACCCAATGGCTACATAACAGGCCTCAGCAAACTGGCGCGGGTAGTTGATTGCTTTGCGCGCCGCCTGCAGGTGCAGGAACGACTCACGCACCAAATTTTAGACGTGATACAAGACACCCTGCAACCCCTGGGTGTAGGTGTAGTAATAGAGGCGCAACACCTGTGCATGATGATGCGCGGAGTGCAGAAACAGAACTCAGTAACAACGACTTCTGCCTTCAGCGGTGCCTTTCAGGAAAATAAAACACGTAGCGAATTCTTAAAACTGATTTCAGCAGAACTTTCTTAATTTGGCGGAAAATTTCAATTCATGCCACTACCTAATATTTTCGATAAGAAAGTAACCGACGGAGTTATTGACCGCATCAATAAACTTACTCCGCAAACACAACCTCAATGGGGTAAAATGAACGTGGGGCAAATGCTCGCCCACCTTTGTGTGACGTACGAAATGCTTTTTGATCCCAACAGATTCCCAAAACCAAAGGGATTGATGAAACTGTTATTAAAGTTCGTGATCAAATCGACTGTATGCGGTGAAACACCCTACAAGCGCAACCTACGAACTGCCCCTGCCTTCCTGATGACGGAAGAAAAAGATTTTTATGCTGAAAAAGCACGCCTGATTGATTACCTCAACCAGGTTCAAGCTTTGGGCGCTCAACACTTCGACGGCAAAGAGTCACACTCTTTTGGCACACTCAACATCAATGAATGGAACAATATGTTCTACAAACACCTCGACCACCATCTGACACAGTTTGGGGTGTAGGGGGTTTATAGTTTTTATGAAAAGGCAGAAACGTTGCTAGGTGCAGTGTTTCTGCTTTGTTATTTTTGATTTTGGGGACATTATCATTAAGCTTAAGGTAAAACTTGAAAATTTAATTTGGATACTTACCACAATTCTTGTAGAATCG
The DNA here is from genome assembly GCA_947454235.1 of Chitinophagaceae bacterium. GTDB lineage: Bacteria > Bacteroidota > Bacteroidia > Chitinophagales > Chitinophagaceae > Flavipsychrobacter. The sequence goes on along the minus strand of CANGIY010000029.1, from coordinate 28,329 downwards.
TTAATCCCAAATTTAGGCTAACAAGCATTAAAAAAATAGGGGTGTAAATTTTGTAGTATTTTGTTGATAGTGTGGTAGAGATACTGGAGAACGGCAAGATGGGAAGAGTATCCCTGGTTTTTTGCGAGTGGGAGATGCCGCTCTAAGTTTATTGAAATTTATAGTTTTTAAGAAATAGTCTGTTTTCAGACTGGCTATATTAATTCCTATAGTTAAAGCGGTGTTAACTAATTATTTTACATAACATAGTACCAACTATAACCAAAAGTTAACCTGTCTATTGAAGAAAAAATAAAAATGAATAAGAAAGTAACAAGTTCTGCAATGGCTTCAAAAGCGGCAAGAATATTACAAGATGGGAATTCTTCACAGATCTCAAAAAAATTAGCCGGTTCGGTTCTTTCCCAAGCGAACAGGGAAAATGAAACAGGGAAAAAAATGGAGAAAATTGCATCCGATGTGCTAAAGAGCAATAAGTATAGCGAAGAAACCAAGTCATTGGCAGGTTCGGTGGTTTCTCAGTCTGACAAACAGAGGTAAGCTATTTTTCGCAACCTAATCCTAAAATGAAATAGGGAGGGTGTTTTGATGATAAATTTAATTAAATAGTGAGCATAGAAATTATACCAAAAGAAGATGGGAGCGGATTTATAGTTGCTGTTCAGGGGGACGAAGTTGAATATGTTGACCCAATAAAATATATTTCAGAGACTGAAATAAAAAAAATGGCAGTGCTTCGAAAATCTACAAGTAGATATCAGCTTATTTTGCCAAATGAGTATTTTCTCTGGGAAGCAAAAAGAGCATGGTACAGAATTTATAAGGAAATTGTTGAAACACCAATTCCACCTAATTTTTTAAAGTTATTTAACAGCAGTTCAAAGACAGAACAAGAGAGGCTTATGAACGGCGCAAGTCTCACCCCGTACCAACTTTGTAACCTATGGTTTGCTGCTTCGATTAAATTTTCCTGCTCTTACAGTAATTATACAAGTGTAAAATTGCCAAACGGTATACAGGAAAATGACTTACCGAAATTTGCGCATATAGCTGGGGAAAAGATAGCGAAGATAGGAAATACGGTATTATCAGAAGGGCAGCTTAAAAATCTTATCAATCACCGAAAGGTTATCATCGCAAGATTTCTCGATAATAAGGATAGTTGGCACTGTTTCTACCAAACAATAAAAGGCGTAGCTGGAGAAGAAAAGGGTGCAACAGGACGACCACATTTACATTATATATCCGATAAGTGGGGGTATTCAAGAGCAGATGTTGTAAAACTAATAAAAAGCGGTTCTTGCCCGTGTACTAAAATACACATTGATTTAATTGAATAAGAGAGATGATAGCCAATGTGGCGTATTGCTTTTCTAAATAATACGTTTCAACGAACTTGGTAAGGCATCTTCATTACAATAGAAATGCCTTCCACCAAGTATCCGAATAAAAAGAGGGTGCCACTTTTTATTTGATAAAACATTTAAAAAAACATAACTTTGTACAAGAGGATTTACCTCTTTGTAGTATAAAACTATTTTCCAAAAATCTAGATTACTGATTCAAAATGAAATCGATTACATTAAGGTTTAGGTTGATTTTGTTTCTATCCTTTTTTTCAAATGTAAATTATTGTCAACAAAAATATCAAACGCCTGATTTTGAAAAACTAAACCAGTCGGTTTTTGCAATTAAAATATACGATAGTGACCATCAATATTTAGGTTATGGGAGTGGCTTTATCATAGATTCTAATGGAACTTGTATTACTAATTTTCACGTGCTAAAAAATTCTTATTATGCAATAATCCATTTTAAAAATGGAATTGAATATGACTTAGATAAAATTACTGGTTATAATGAAACAATTGACATTGCGCGCTTTACATTGAAAAAGCACTCTGATGAAAAATTCTTACCCGTGAAATTAAGCTTCACGTTGCCGAAATTAGGCAGCAAAGTGTGGGCTATGGGGACACCAGCCGACACACAGTATATGAACACTTTAAGCACAGGAATCATTTCAAATATTTCAAATACACCAGATAGAATATTACTACAAACAAGCGCACCTATAGCTCACGGAAACAGCGGAGGAGCACTAATAAATTCAAAAGGTGAGGTAATAGGAATAACTACATCTGGAATAATTGACAAAGATGACCCTAACGTCATCAGAGCTCAAATTAACTTTGCAGTTTTTATAAAGGAAATAAATAGGCTTCCTTTAATTAATATCCCACGTGTTGCAAATAAAATTGAAAAAAGTGGCACTGTTTGCTTTTATGCCGATAACAATAGCTCAAATACTATCGCTCTCTATATCGATAATATTTATGTTGGTAGTATTTCAAAACACTTTGAATTTAAACCAAGCTGTGGGGCATTCGGCACTTTAACGAACTCCTTAAAAACTGGATTTCATAAATGGCATGGAATTGAAAATGAAACCAATTCTATTTGGAGTGGAAGTCTATTTGTTATCTCAGATAATTGCCAAATAGTAAAAATCAACGCGAACGATGAACCACAAATTAACAAAAACCAAGAGCCGAAAATTCAAGCATATGAATACCCTAAATTCGCGCTGCCAGAAAATTCTGCTCAGAATAATGACTCGAAAGATAGACTTTATGAAATGATTTCTTGGACTAGGTTGATCCTAGATATTTTTTACGGATCAGGAGAAATTTTTTTTAGTCCAATTGAAAGAAAATATGGTTTATCAAACAGAAGCATATTGTTCGGCTCAGATTTCACTAACAACTTTTATTTACAAAAATACTTCAAACGTGGCAGATACCTTCAATTTTCATTTGCGAATGGAAATGGCTTGAACTCGATAGGAATTGACTTCATAAGAATGAATGGCCTCAGAAACAGTCGCTTAGATTTCAAAATCGGAGTTGGTCCTGCTATCAAATATTTTTGGAACGCAAAAAGTGGTCAAAGCAAAATTGAAAATTCCTACATACAAATGAAATGGGCAAGTGAAATCGTATTTCATGACAGAATAGTGTTACATGGTGATATTGCCGCTGGACTAGCCATAAATAATGCTAAAAATATTGGTATTCAAAATATTGGCTTAAGTTCCCAAAGATTTCCAACCAATCAGAATGAACCTAGCAATTTGTTGAGTGGCAATCTATTTATTGGTTATAAATTTGGTCTCAAACATACTGAACTAGATAATATATTTTTGAGCAAGCCAATAAAATATGTGTCAAAATTTACACCGTATATTTTAGTCCCTGGATATTTAGACTTTAAGATACCTAAAAATGGAAAAATTACCCATTCGGCGAAAACACTTGGCACACTAAAGTTAATTACATTCTTGGTGTCCGCATCTATGAGCATCGGATGCAAGGTCTATTCAGACGCAGAATATAAAAACTACTTAAATAGCAATCAGCCAGGAAAAGAAATGTCAATTTATAGTCGGGCAAATTCTGCGAATAAACTCTATTTGACGTCTGGAATTATTGCCGGAAGCCTTTTCACTTATAATTTTTGTGAATCTTTATCTAATTTTAATAAAGTTCACAAAAGAATTAAATAGTCTGAAACTGAAGTTAAAATGCAGTTGAGAAATATATTTTTAATATTAATAGTCATTTCATTAGCTTTCGAAAATTGCTCTAAGATTGACTGGAATTTAAAAAAGCTTGCAACTATTACTACCAATCCAGTTGTTGATATTGCTGGGAATTCAGCCAAATCTGGAGGAACAATTACGGATGAAGGCGGGTCAAAAATTACAAGCACTGGTATTTGTTGGAGTAAAAATCCAAACCCTAAGGTTTACAACAGTTTTTTAGAGACGTCTGTGGTACCGAGTCTTAAATTTAATTCAATTGCCACCAATCTTGAATTAAACACTGTCTACTATGTTAGATCTTGGGCGGTAAATGATGCCGGAATTTCATATGGAAATGAAATTAGTTTTACTACTTCCAAATCTATTGATTTACCATTAGTAAAAACCTTGCCTCCAAAAAGTATTTTATCTACCGACGCTACATGTACCGGATTAATAATCAATAACTTTAGCACTACCATAGAAGAAAGTGGGATATTGTGTGATATTACTCCTAATCTCTCAAAAGACAATAATACTGGATACAATTATTTATTTATTAAACAAATAAGCTACCCAGGAGACTCTTTTAGTGCTACGTTCACGTCACTTTCTCCTGGTCAAAAATATTATATAAGAGCCTACGCACGCAACAAATATGGTACAGGATACGGCAACATTGATAGCTTTATTACTGGAGGTCCTTTTGCTTTGCTCACTACTTCACCAATTACGAATAATACTCGATTTGATGCTTATTCGGGAGGGAGCATTATTGATGACGGAGGATCTCCTATAACATCTAGAGGTGTTTGTTGGAGCTACGTTTCCACTTCATCTGACTCCCTACCTTCAATCAATCATTGTGATGAAATAACACACGATGGTTCAGGTACGGGAACCTTTGTCAGTCACCTAACTTCTTTCACGAATACAGTTGGATTAAATATTTGTGTACGCTCTTACGCCACTAATGCAAACGGCACATTCTATGGAAACCCAATTATTTTTTATCCAGGAAGTCCTTACACACTACGCCAGTCATTTGGAGGTGGGATTATTTGTTTTATTGACTCAACTGGTTTGCATGGGCTAATAGTTGCTAATTCTGATCAAGTATCGTCTCCAGTTGAATGGGGTTGTTTTGGAAGTACAATAACTGGTGCAAGTAGCAATAATATTGGTGATGGGAAAGCAGAAACGGATGCAATTTCAATTGGCTGTGCTTCTCCCGGAATAGCTGCAAAAATCTGCAAAAATCTGTCATTGAATGGGTTCAATGACTGGTATTTGCCTAATCAGGGAGAACAAAGCCGGATTGGTAGAAACGTTGCACTTTTTGGTCTGGGAAATTTCATAACTACCTTAGGAAGCGACTTATCTTTTTATTGGTCATCTTATCAAGTAGATGCAAACAATGCTAATTGTATTACTTTCTCATCATCAATTCAATTTGGCAGTAGAGCTAAGAACAATCTTGCAAATGTTAGAGCCTGTCGATGGTTCTAATACTTCCAAAAGAATCCCCAAAAAGATATTTCTACACCAGAAACATCAGAAAATTTCCGATGTTTCTGGCTTGCCCCCTTACCTACCCCTCATTTTATTCCCCTTAGCCTCGTGCGTAACCTCAGCGAGCCCCAGTGCTTCCATTAATGGTGGGATATACATGCCTACTCGGCCACGAAGTCCTTTTTTAAGCCCATACCAGCCACCTACCGGGTTGTTTTCGGCACGCCCCCAGGCTTCTACAGTACCTTCCTTGGCTGGCTTTTGCTCATCGGCACTTCCTAGCTCCATCCAGTCTTTATGGTTCAGCAGCATTTGGTGCAGGTCGTCAATGATATTGATGTTGTAATGCAATACCGTCTTACCAACCGTACACACCAACACATCTTTACCGTCTTTCTGTTCTACATGCATGGTGTATTCACTCGATAGCGGTGGTGTCTTTAATGCCATTGGGTTTTCCTTGGTTCCTATGTTGTGTGCCATAATTTCATTTTTTACAATCAGTAATGTATTGACTTTGAACTGCCTTAATGTTGTTCAGACTAAATATGAAGGTATGATTTTTTTATTAAAACCAATGAAAATGATTAATGGGAAGCCTTCGGCGGAGCGGGTGTGAGAGCGAGAGCGGTGCTTTGTAAGCGTGAGGCTTGGACTAGCGTGAAGCCTTCGGCAGAGCGGGTGCGAGAGCGGTGCTTTGTAAGTAGGGTAGCTTGGGGTACGTGGTATAAACCAATTCCACCATTCAATTTCTCATTTACCATCTCATTCATTGAAGTACCTTTGGAGGACTTTCTTTAAACAGTCCTTAAAAGAAACACCTACATGCTATTTGCTATTTTGTCGGCTGCGCTGCTTTTTACGTTTCCTGGTGTGTTGCTTGCCGGGCAGGTAAAGGAGCTTTCAAGGCTGGCAAAAATAACCTGTACTGCATTTTTATCAGTTGGGTTTTGGGTGGGGGTGGCATGGTTCATCGCTGCCGCAGGTTTGCCATTGAATATTGTTGCAGCTTCGCTTTTAGGCATTTCAATACTAGCGTTCGTTGTTTTCAGGAGGAAATTTGTAGTGCCATTAAAACTTCCAAACCACATAGAAATTCGAACGGCTTGGGTGTATGTCGCATTGTTAGTTGCAATCGTATTAATGCTCATGCCGCTTACGTTTGTAACTATACCACCTGGCTGCGACACCACAATGCATGGCTACATATCCAGACTTATCATCAATAACAACGGTCTACCTTCATCTTACAGGCCCATTTTACCTGTCGACTACTTTGGCAGCTATAGTGCAGGGTTCCACGTGCTCACTGCCTTAATCGCTGCTATGCAGGTGAGTTTTCTGCAAGATGCCATTAATGTTGTAACCTTCCTTTCGTACCCTCTGGCGATGCTGGGCATGGTATTCCTGTTGAGTCAGTTTGTGCAAGAACGAACAGCGATAGTTACCACCATCATTTTCTGGGGGTTGAACAGCACCTTCGAAAGTACCATCTGGTGGGGCGGTAATCCTACTGTGCTGGGGTTTGGCTGTAGCATGTTTGCTGCAGGCTTGCTACTGCATGGGCTAAAAAATCAAGATGCGTTTGCATTTCGACTTTCTGCACTGGCGGTGGCTGCTGTGCTGCTGATACATGCTATTCCGGCTATCTGTTTTGTTTATTTATGCCTGCCCGGTGTTGTGGTATGCTTTATTTTATTCAGCGATCGCAGAGTTTGGTTGTTGAAAAATGGCGCACTTATGGTTGCTATTGCGGTTGTGTTGCTACTGCCGTTTTTAATGCACTTCAAAAACGATAATTCACCCGAACTGGTGTTGAAAGTGAAGCAATGGCAACTGCTGATGATGCACAATACTTTCTCGCCCAACGTTTTGAAAAATGCCTGGGGAGTACTGCTACAAATAACAGGCAGGGTGGGTGAAATACCACTGGCGTTAAGTTGTCTTGCACTTATCGGCCTGCTTGCAATGAAAAAAACGAAGGAGTTAGGCATTATCACCTTATTTGTTGCGTACTTGTTTGTGCTGGTGATTAATTACGGGTATTGGTTCTTACCACTGTCAGAACTTCTGTACCCTGAGCGGATTGTGTTTTATGTAATCGTTGCACTTTCATTTTATTTGGCCTATGCACTTGAATACCTGCAACAAGACAAATTTGCAGTTACCATATTCAAAAAAAGAGTGCATCCGCATCTTTTACCGCTGGTCGTATTCCTTGTTATAAGCATAGCCTGGACAAACAACAATTCGAACGCACTAAGAAAGAGCGAAATCCAACTGAACGATGGTGTTAAAGAAGCGATGAAATGGATTGACACGCACACCGAAAAAAATGCGCTTGTAGAAGTAAGCTACAATGACGTAGGTATGTGGATGCCCACCTTCACCAACAGGGCTACTCTGGGCTGCCACCTGCATTTTATACACGAGGTGACGCATGTCGCCGATAGCATGAACGCCTCTAATAACCCAAGATACATTTTTCTCACCCGGCGCGATTTGGCGTCAAATGCCCCTGTGCTTGCTAAAACCACAGGCAGAAAACTTGTTTTCTCCAACAGCGATGCGCAGATTTTTCATTGATAGTACGGGTGAACATTTTTGTTTTTGGCTACAGTCAAAAAGAAAGCAATCATGTACAGTACAAGTGAAAAATAGATGCGCTAGTGGCGAGAAGCATTCAAAACTCAAGCTTATTAATAAAAGTCGCCACATTACTATTCACTGAATAAATTTTATGTACATTTGATATACAGTAAAACCTAACACTATGAAACGTACTCTACTACTTCTTACATTTTGTATCATTTCGCTGTGCTCATTTGGGCAAAACTACAATTGCTTCAATACCAGCGAAGTAACCTACTTTATCAGTGGCCGTAACTTTCTGAGGGGTATGCGGATTGATAGTGTTCGTGTAGACGGAGCCGATACAATCTATTATCCGTACCGTACTTGCAGAGCGTACAATTACCTACGGCTATCGCGATTTTCAGGGTGCGACTCCTTTCATATGAACACGAATGGGGGTAGCTGGCTTGGCGGTCGGGTGGTAAAACACCCTGATGGCACGTTTGTGTTTGACAATAACTATGGAGGCTCTGTTACCATCAAAACGCAGGCAAATTTGGGTGATACCTTTTCGTTTTATCAAGATTCGACCCAAATTTCATTTTGGGCTCAGGTAACAAGCATTGACACTCAAACTATATTAGGCACAATAGATTCAGTAAAAACCTATGAAATACATTCAGATAGTGCAGGCACTGCTTTTACTGCTGACTGGCTCAATCACTTCACATTTAAAATAAGTAAAACCAAGGGTTTTGTTAGGGCGTTTGACTTGTACACGTTCCCCTACAGGAAGCTAGACAGCATTCGTCAGGTAAGGTTCTTTGATTATTATCTGGACCATTTACTTGATAACGTTGGATTCGGAGACTTGGGAGTATATAGGAACAACTATCCTGACACTTTTAATTCTGTCTTTAATATTGTTAGGTTCAGAAACTTGACTGAGAAGCAACTTTACAACCGCCATGCTGGAGATGTTCTAGGCACAGTTGATGAATATGAAAACGCAACCGGAATTTCAAGGATAAAAACTTTTGATTCTGTAACCTCAATCGATTTATATACTCCTGACTCAATCGTTTATTCCGGGGTTGATTCTATTACCGAAACATATTCTTCAACTGGTTATAATACATATCGATTTTATGGAACAATGGGAGGAGGAAGTGCTTCCAACCACCGATTAATGTTCGATATGACCAAGTTACCAGAAGAGTTGAACAATGACTATTTTTTGTACTATTTCCCTAATGATACAGGCGACACGTCCTCCCCATGTTATTTCTCTGCATTGTACACTTGTGAGTACAAATATTTTAGAGATGACACCGGTTCAATTTGGCCTGTTTCTTCCTATTTCGGGTATGGAATTGCCCCATATTTTTACTCAACTACTTATAGACCTGGTGTAGGGATTATTGGCAAAAACAGGTCTCCTAACGACTACCCACATGAAAGAAGGTCGCTACTATACCTATACATCAATGGCACCAGTTGCTATGGATTAAGACCTGCTGTTTTGAGAACAATAGAAAATGCCAATCCGAAAGAATTTGTCTTTGATGTTTACCCTAACCCTGTCATTAATCAATTGAACATGAAGTTCTATGATAAGTCAACTAAGTTTGTTTCAGTTTATAACATCGTAGGGCAAAACATTTACTTCAATTCATGTGTCGGTGAACTAAAAATAGACACCAAAGCGTGGTTCCAGGGTCAATATGTAATTGTTGTAAATGATGAGTATGGTAACAGGCAAGTGAAGGAAATTATGGTGGTGCACTAGGTCGTAAGTGGTTGCTCTAATTCAGAAGCAGATGCTTCCTGAATGTGGGGTCTGAGGAAATCCTTGGGCAAGCCGGTGTTGTGAATAGCATAATTAGTTGTATTCTGCACGAGAGAAGCCTAGCTGGCCAAAAAACGGCGGCCGTGCGTTGGCATTGAGCGTGGAGCGTTTTTTTTGGCTAGGGTTTTTTGCTCCACTTTTTAGGCCAATGCAAAAAAGTGGAAAATGCACGATGCAGTTTGGAGGCACCCAAGTTTATCGATTTTTGCAAACCAAAATTGCCCGCCTTATTTATGGGTTTACATGAGAGACTTCAGTTCCGCGTTCAAAAAGACAGCTATCAAAGCACAGCACAAGTGAAAAACACTTGCGCTAAATCACGTTACTCTCAAAAAAATCGCCCCAAAAGCGGGGCGATTGATGAATACTTTGATATTTCTTTTACTCTTCGTGCAAAGCCAGAATGGGTAGAAAGGCGTGGTTGAGCATGTACTGTGTGTGGCTTTTGTGAACGAGGGCACTCAAACCGTAGTGGGCGCGTGGTAGAATTGCCAGCATTCCCATGTGGTTTTTCTCGGCGTATGATTTAATGTCTTCGTTTAAATGGTCTTTACGAATGAAGTGCAACTTAGGGTTGGCATCGTTGAGTATCTCGTGTGCCTCAGGGTGCATTTCAGGCAGGTTGTCGCGATTGTGTACATCACTCATGCCTATCAATATGTGCAATTCAATATTATGGTCGACACATAGGTTACGTAAACGCTTGAGTCCTGCTCTCGCTCCCGACATGTGGTTGTCAAATGCAAAACATATTTTCTTTATGGTCTCAAATGTTTTGCCTGTAGGTACCGCAATTACCGGGCAATAGAGGTTTTTGAACACCTGCAACAACCTCGTATCCATAAACGAAGGGTGTTCGTTGTTGAAATTGTTACCCACCACAATAAAGGTAGGTTCACCCTTGTGCTTCATATAATCGTTGAGCCCTTCTACAACATTACCGGTCATCAGCTTTGGCGTAACCTCTACATCAGGATAGTAGTTTTTGTACTTGGTAACCACTGCATTCAGTTTTGAGGTCAGTTCGGCATGCTCTTTACCCGAATCAACCAGTTTACCAATAATAGATTGTGCGTGGAGTATGATTACCTCGGCACCAATGGCTCTTGCGAGCATACATGCGTAATGTCCTGCATTGTCAGCTGCCGATTTGAAATCGGTCGCAGCAATAATTGTAGCCATAGAGCTATCAGATTTTGGTTAAGAAGTTTGGAATACCGTAAAAATATTCATCTGTTCACATATTCGCAAGCCCCCTTCACGTCTAAAATGAAAAAAGCCTGCACATCGCTGCGCAGGCCCTTGGTTTTTATATTGTATTCGGACTAACTAGTTCGCCTTTTCAGGCATTACTATTTTAATTCCTTTTTCTAATTTAATTTTTCCGTAACCACCGGTCACATTGCGCAAGTTGTGCAAGCCCTGGCGCTTAATGAGCGACGCTGCAATCACCGAACGGTACCCACCTGCACAATGCACATAAACATTAGCATCATCAGGTATGGTAGCCACATTCAACGGGTCAGTTAACGAATCGAGTGGCTTGTTAATCGCGCCCTGCACGTGGCCAGCCTCAAATTCGCCCGGTTTCCTAACGTCAATAATCTCCATTTTGTCGTCGTGCGGAATATCAAGTGCAAACTCATCGGGGTCAACATCAATAATCAAGTCTATTTTCTCGCCGGCAGTTTGCCATGCTTCGAAACCACCATTGAGGTAACCCAATATATTATCGATACCCACGCGCGCCAGGCGGGTGATACTTTCTTTTTCTTTGCCCGCTTCGGTTACTAAAATCAACGGCTGTGTAAGTGGCAACAAAGTACCTGCCCATTCTGCAAATCTACCATCTAAGCCTATGCTGATTGAATCAGGCACAAATCCCTGTGTAAATGTTGTAGAAGGACGAGTATCTAAAATCCACGCATTTTCTTTCGCTTTCTCCTTGAATTCAGCGATACTTAGCGCAGTCATACCCTTGCCATAAACCTCATCAATGCTTTGGTAACCTTCACGGTTGATTTTTGCATTTAACGGGAAGTAAGCCGGCGGTGTATTCAAACCAGTTGTAACAGCCTCAATAAACTGTTCGCGCGTATAGTCTTGCAGTGCGTAGTTACTAGCTTTCTGTACACCAATTGTACTGAAAGTTTCAGGACCTAATGCCTTTCCGCACGATGAACCAGGACCATGGGCCGGATATACGATTAAATGATCAGGTAGTGTCTTGATTTTATTGTTCAAAGAATCGTACATCATCGAAGCCAATTCTTCTTTCGACATGTTGCCACTGAACAAATCAGGACGCCCTACGTCGCCAACGAACAACGTATCACCGGTGAAGATGCAGTATGGTTGCCCTTTGTCGTCGTTGAGCAAGTAGCAAGTACTTTCTAAAGTATGACCCGGAGTATGAAGCACCTTCATTTCCAGACTGCCAATTTTAAACACTTGCCCATCTTTGGCGATGGTTACTTTATACCCCGGTTTTGCATCCGGACCGTAAATGATCTCCGCCCCTGTTTTTTGGGCCAAGTCAATATGACCGCTCACGAAGTCGGCATGAAAATGTGTTTCAAAGATATATTTGATGGTAACACCCTTCTCTCTTGCCATTTCAATGTAAGAGTCTACATCGCGCAGCGGATCGATTACAGCAGCTTCAGTACCATCGTTGATGAAATATGCAGCCTCACTCAGACATGAGGTGTACAACTGTTTTACTTCCATTCAATAAAATGTTTCAACAAAGATAGTCTTTGCCTTCAATTATTGAATTATGAACAGATTGAGCGAACTTATAACGGAATAAATTATTCAGGCGTAGCCACCTTTGAAGTCTCAGCTAAACTTTGAGCCAATTGAGCCATGTCAAACGGCTTTTTGTTGTAGCCACGCACATTTGATACATCAATATTCCTACTTGCTACGATTTCATTGAACTCGCGCTCATCGGTTACAGAGGTAATGTAAATATTTACATTTTGACGTGCACCACCCGAATTAAGGTAGTATAAGAACCCGTAGCCGTCAAGCACAGGCATATTCAAATCGAGAAAAATATGAGTAATTTCAGGGTGTTCATCAATAACTCTCAAACCTTCCTGACCATTTAGCGCCTCGAAAGAAACGACATTAAGCCTAGACACCAGTTTTTTGAAAACCAGGCGGGCAATAGTATCGTCTTCTACAATTAAAACAATAGGCTGACTCATATTTGTCAATTTTTAGTAGTTGTTTAGCGTTTGACAGTGACAAAAGTAGCACAATGAGGTTAACAAAAAAATGCGCGCATCGCATTGCCGCTTTGCTCTAAAGTGGTGTATTCAGGCTTTCTTTAATTAATTTACATAATCTCGTTAACATATATATGCACCTCATAATTTTAAATCTTTTTTGCGTTGCAACTGGTTCGATTGCGTAATGGAATGTGCCACGGACTTCAAATTTGTCGATTCGGTGGTATTTATATCTAAAACGCAGCAACAATGAGATAAGTATCTAGCAACATGGTAAAAAAGCAATCATGACTTAAAATTGCGCTATGCTCAACGTTTAAACAAAATATTTCATTAAGTCTATTTTCATTAACAAACAAGCAATGTGAATTCAATGTGAATAAGTATAAATAAATCGTGAAAAAAGTGTGGATAAACCCGATGTTTTGCACACCTTTGTATCAGAAAATTACAATCCCCCTCTTTTTGTTATGAGTAAGATAGTTACCAGACGCGATTATTTGCTTACCCGTTTCAGAATTGAAGCCTTTTTGCAAAAAGGGTTTGAAAATCTTTCCGACAAGGAAGAAACTGAACTTCGGGAGCTTTCGCGCGAAATGATGGCATATGAACAGGCGCATTTCCCTGTACCCGACAGAACCGAAATGACCGGCGCAAAAAAGCCACAGTAATTTACCAAAACAACATAATGTAGGCAGCAGCAAATGGCGTTGCCAGCAATAGAGAATCGAACCTGTCGAGTGCACCACCATGCCCCGGCATAATTGCTCCTGAATCTTTCACTTCAGCAAGTCGTTTGAGCTTCGATTCCAGCAAATCGCCAATGGTGCCCATTATGGCTGCACACAGCGATAGCACCACCCAGTCCATAAGCCTGAACTTATGGGTATAATAGTATACAACCACTGCACCAACCACCGCCAGTACTGCCCCCCCTGCTGTACCCTCCCACGTCTTTTTAGGCGATATAGGCGAAAAAGGTGTTTTGCCTATGAACGAACCCACCAGGTATGCCATTGTATCATTCATCCATATCATAAGAATGAGCATGATAGGCAGCAACAGGTCGTGACTTCTTAAATCGAGTAACAACATCAACGGCAATGTGACGTAGACTAAGCCACCAAATGCCTGCATCACCGCCGAAACTGCAGTTTGCTTTTGCAATGCACCCGATGCCAAAAGAAGTGGCAGAGCGAACAACATGAGTGGCATTAACTTCTTCACCGAATCGAAACCCGCGCCAACCGCCGGGAATACATGAAGGAAATATAAAGTAAGTATTGCCGCTGAAACAACCTGCATAGCAGGCAGCAACCAACCCGGCCAGTGTGTATCTTTAATAATAAGCGGCATTAACCTGAAATATTCCCTGATACACAGAAAATTAATGAGTGCCACCAGCGCCAGAAACGACCACTCGTTGTACAACAACCCGGTAAGCATAACCGCTGCAAACACGGCTGCACTAGCAGTTCTTTTATAAAAAGTAGGTAAGTTAAGTGCCATTATTTGTTGTCTTCTGTTGGGTCTGAAAAAGAATCTTCGTTCACCTCATTCCTGAAATCATCAGTCCAGTTGTCGGGCAATGGTGTTTTAAATTTTTGGAGGCCCAGATACCCAATGGTAAACAGTGCAGTACCTACGCCCAAATAAATGAAACCGGCAGCGTTGGAATCGTTCTCCAAAAAGTTCTTAAGCGCAGGGTTGAATGTAGCCATGTAAGCCAACACCACCTGCGAACCATTGAAAAACAAGTGCGCTAACACACTTGCCCACAACGAACCTGTGATATAATATATAGCTCCAAGAATGCAGCCGGCAAGAAAAATAGCCGGTAAACCAAACAAATTAGAGTGCGAAATGGCAAAAATGAACGCTGAAAAAATGATACCTCGCACCGGGCTTCGGAAAATACGAGTGGCATAGCGCATCAATACACCCCTGAAAAAGAACTCTTCACCCAGTGCAGGCGTAATAGCAATGGTTGCAAAAGCCCTGAAAAAATCGAGGGGTGAATGCATTGTCAGGAATGCCTTGGTTACATCTTCCGATGCTTTTTGCTCGGCCATTGTTTCAGGTGAGAACTTAAACAGACTTATACCATATGTAAGTGCTTCAACCAAGGGTTGTGCACCCATAATCAGCAAGACAACAAATACCAACTGAACATAACTGCCGGGTTTCCTGAGCCCAAGGTATTCGCCCATGCTTGGATGACTGAGGTAGGCAAAAACCAGCCCCGAAAGCATGTACATGCACATATTCAGGAACCCATTAATAACCATTGAAGTATGAATAAGAGCCGGACTGCTGGAAGGTTTGATTCCGGCAATTTCTGACATCTCGAACCCGGTGAACTTAGGCAACAGGTATTGTGTCATCATGACACCAGTGTACAGAAAAGTAAGGCATATCAGCAGGAACAGAATCATCTGAATCCAACCCGGATAATAGCGGAAGTACTTCATATTAAGCGCAAAGTTATGATTTATGACCAAAGCATGAACCGCGACCTTATGGAAACGAATTACCGAATAAATTCGGCTTAAAACACTAACTAGGTCTTAGGAACGATGAATAAATAAAGTTTACCAACTTACTTGCTCTTTCCCATTTTTGTTTTGTTGAAAAAGTCTCTATTCCGAATACTTTCGGAAGGCAGATTTTTCGCCTTGCAAAAAAGACAAATAACTGCGCAATTTGATACACTTTATTGATTCAACCTTCCTTACCTTTTTATAACTTATATTTGCGCTTACAATTTATATGGAAATCAGTAAGAATTTTCAGCATCGCGAAGCTGAAGAGAGATGGTATAGTCACTGGGAGAAAAACGGCTATTTTTTCAGCACTCCTGATAATCGCGAACCTTATACAATAGTAATGCCGCCGCCTAATGTAACAGGGGTGCTGCACATGGGTCATGCACTTAATAACAGTGTACAGGACATTTTGATTCGCAGGGCGAAAATGATGGGCTACAATACATGCTGGGTACCCGGCACCGACCACGCCTCAATTGCTACTGAAGCCAAAGTCGTGAATATGCTTCGCGAACAAGGCATTGACAAAAACAAACTCTCGCGCGACGAGTTTCTTAAATATGCATGGCAGTGGAAAGATAAATATGGCGGTATCATTTTGGAACAACTTAGGAAACTGGGTTGCTCGCTCGACTGGAAACGCACTTCTTTCACAATGGATACCGACTACTATGCAGCAGTCATCAGGGTATTTGTTGAATTGCACAGCAAGGGTTACATCTACCGTGGTGTGAAAATGATTAACTGGGATCCGAAAGCAAAAACGGCACTCAGTGATGAAGAAGTAAACCACAAACAAACCAACTCTAAACTCGTTTACGTTCGTTATAAAATCGACGAAAGCGATGAATATATCACTATTGCAACTGTTCGCCCTGAAACTATTCTAGGCGATACTGCTGTATGTGTACACCCTGAAGATGAGCGTTATACGCACCTGAAGGGCAAATATTGCATCATTCCTATTGTTAACAGGCGCGTACCTATCATTTTCGACGAATATATCGATAAAGAATTTGGTACGGGCGCACTTAAAGTAACGCCTGCTCACGACATCAACGACTACAACTTAGGTATTAAACACGGCTTGCCTGTTATTGATACGTTGAACGAAGATGGCACAATGAGTAAAGAAGCTGCGCAATATGAGGGACAAGACAGATTTGTTGTAAGAAAACAAATTGTTGAAGACCTGCGCCAGCTTGGGCACATAGTAAAAGAAGAAGACTACGTAAACCAGGTAGGTTTTAGTGAGCGCACCGATGTTGCGATAGAACCACGCTTGTCGATGCAGTGGTGGTGCAAAATGGGCGATATGGCGAAGCCTGCACTTGACGCTGTTGAAAATGACGAGGTTGTTTACCACCCGGCGAAATTCAAAAATCTGTACCGCCACTGGATGACCAACATTAAAGACTGGTGCATCAGCAGGCAACTATGGTGGGGACAGCGCATACCTGCATGGTACGACAGCAAGGGCGGCATTTATGTTGCTGAAACTGCCGAAGGAGCACACGCAGCCTACAAAGCACAAAAACCTGAACTGGCTGCCGCTGAACCTGAACTTAGACAAGAAGAAGATGTATTGGATACATGGTTCAGTAGCTGGTTGTGGCCAATGGAAGTATTTGGCTGGAACAAAAATCCTGATAACACAGATCTAAAATATTACTACCCTACCCAAACACTCGTTACTGCCCCTGAAATCATTTTCTTCTGGGTAGCACGTATGATTATGGCGGGGTATGAGTTTACCGGACAGAAACCATTCAACGAAGTGTACTATACCGGTATTGTGCGTGATAAACTGGGTCGTAAAATGAGTAAGTCGCTGGGCAACTCCCCCGATTTATTACAGCTCATTGACGACAATGGTGCCGATGCTGTTCGTTTCAGTGTAATGATTTCTTCACCTGCCGGTAACGACTTGCTTTTTGATGAGTCGCAACTGGAACAGGGCAGGAACTTCTGCAATAAAATGTGGAACGCGATGAAACTCATTAAGGGTTGGGAGTCTCGTACATCAACTGAAATTAATGGTGAGGAGGTAGAATTTGCCATAACATGGATGCAAAACAGACTTGCTGAAGTGGCTGGTGAAGTAGCAGAATCAATGAAAGATTTCAAACTCAGTGAGGCATTGAAAACAATTTACTCATTGGTTTGGAACGACTTCTGTAGCTGGTACCTGGAGTGGGTGAAACCTGCCATGGAAAAACCAATTGCACAGAAAGTATATGACGCCACAGTTGCCATCTACGATAATTTGCTGCAATTGCTGCATCCGTTCTTACCATTCGTAACGGAAGAAATCTATCATTTACTCAAAGAAAGAGCAGCAGGCGACGACCTTATGGTGCTTCAATTGCCGAAATACGACAGCGCCAATAAATCGGTGCTTGAATCGGGAGCTTTGTTGCAAGAGGTAATTACTGCAATTCGCGATGCGAGAATCAAAAACAACATCAAGCCAAAAGATGTTGTGCGCCTGAGCGTAAACACAAATAATGAAGCTTTCTATAATACTACTGCTTCTATTTTGCAAAGGCAAGTAAACGCTGAAGCACTCGAATTTGCCAAAGAAGCAACAGAAAAAAGCATATCGGTAGTTGTAAAATCAGACAAAATATACATGGTTGCGCCGTATGTTACCATCGACGACACCTTGCAGAAAGCACAATTATTGAAAGACCTTGAATACCTGAAAGGTTTTGTTGTAAGCGTTGAAAAGAAATTGCTGAATGAGAAATTTGTACAAAATGCAAAACCTGAAGTAATTGACAACGAACGCAAAAAACACGCTGATGCAATGGCAAAAATCAAGGCAATTGAAGAAAGTCTGGCATAAAAATTGAAACCAATACTATAACCTTAAATAACGCTACACGAATATGACCGGAAGAAAAGGAAAATGGATTGTTGCAGCTCTTATTATGGGAACTGCCATAAACCTTTGGGCCCAGGCCGGCAAGAAACCTGCAAAAAAAGCTACGACTCCGGCACCGGTTAAAACTGTTGCGCCGGCTCAACGTAAAGTTCTTACGCCGGGAATTTATTTGGGTAACGAACAGTTTGGCGGCGGGGCTATTACTACTACCCGTTTCAGTAATTTATTGCGTCAGGGTATTAAGTCGCACGACAGTACGGGCAACAGTTATGAAGTCATCAACTTTACATTTGGCTTTGCTGAGCGCAGAATGTATGAAGATTCTGCCGGTACCGACTTACATATGATCACCGACTACATGAGCGAACCTTGTGTTGGAGATACTATTTCAGAATCTATTTCTAACGAAATATACGATCGCATTAAGCCGGGAGATACTGTTTACCTAAGCAATGTATTGGTGAGGCGTAAAAACGCACATGTCTCCACCGACACCATGCTTGGGGGTACACTTAAATGCTACTTCGTAAAATAACATTCTTCAGCCGGACCAATTGGTTCGGCTGAATTGTTTTAATGAAGCTTACTCCAGTTTAAATGAAATTGGTTGTGTGTAACGCACTTTTACTGCTTTACCGTTTTGTTTACCGGGCTTCCAGTTTGGCATTTTTTTAATGACACGTATGGCTTCTTTATCGATAGACGGGCATACACCTTTCGTCACTTTTACGTCTTCAATTGCACCCGTTTCTGTAACCACAAATGCAACCAGAACTCTACCTTGAATGTTTTGACGGCGTGCCTTACCCGGATACTTGATATGCTTGCCGAGGTACTCATTCATATTAAAACCCGGTGAAGGCATTTGCTCAACGAACTGAAATACCATTCCATCAGTACTTTGCTTTGCTTCACTACCCGGCTCGGAACCAAGTTTTTGCATGGGAGGTGGCGTCTCCTGACTTTGAGCATAAGTATTGCCTGCTACACAAATTGCAAAAGCGAAAATGAGTTTTTTAATCATGGCTTGAGACACCCAAAATTGAATGGGGAGTGCAAAGGTAGGTGTTTGATGGAAAAAGGAGGTTGCTAGGAGGATATTGATTCCCGTCAGTGCGTAGAATACTTCACCTAATCTACGCAAAATATGCGTAGATTAGAACTGCGGTTGCAAACTAGCTTTCCCCATGGTTGATGCAGCCCGCCCCCCAACTCGTTCGTGGTTCTCGCTTGGTCCTCATACATAACAAGCTTCTGCTTGCAAACCGCATCAATTTGTCTTGAACCCCATTTACTTCGACTCCGCTCAGTCACCGAACCAAAAATCAAAGTCTGTCACAAAAATCATTAAAATCAGATTTCAGACAAAATCGTTTACTGAGCGCAGCCGAAGTACCCCCCCACTTATCATTGCCGCACACGCCCTCTCAGCACCCTTAAAATTACGCCCTAATCCCATGTATAAAATATGTTATTGACAGTCATAAACGGTAATGCACAGGTTACAAACAAAACGTTTTTAGTTATTCACAAGTGTGTAATTCTTTAAAAAGCCAATCGGCAGTTGCTTCTTACTTTTGAGTAAATCCCTCATTAAAGTAAGTACTATGGATATCGAAATGTTGATGCCCCACGTGGAGGCCCTGATTTTCGCCAGCGACAGACCGTTAACTCAAATTGAAATCACCGAGATGATGAGTCAGGCGTTGGAAGAAACCATCGAAACTGAACGTATCTCCGGTTGCATTGCAGCAATCATTGAGAAATACGACGCCACTTACTATCCTTTCCAGCTTGCTGAAACTGGTGGCGGATACCAATTCCTTACTAAAAAAGCTTTCCATAAAACAGTTCTGAAACTGAATGCCGACAAACACATCAAAAAATTGTCGAACGCAGCTATGGAAACACTTTCAATCATTGCCTACAAGCAACCAATTACAAAAAGCGAAATCGAATACATTCGCGGTGTAAGTGCCGACTACAGCATTCAAAAATTGATTGAAAAAGAACTGATTGTAATCTCTGGTCGCAATGAAGAAATGGTAGGTAAGCCGCTTGTTTATTGTACTTCTAAGCATTTCATGGATTATCTGGGTATCAACAGCCCTTCACAGTTGCCGCAGCTTAAGGATATTACCGACCTCGAAATTGTAATGCCTACGCCATCAACTGACGCCGCACCTGAAGATGCTTCTCCGGTAATTATGCCAACAATGCCTGTATTCAAACAAGCATCTTAAGCCGGACGCGCATTCGCAGCCATCAAGTTAAGTTTGTATTTCCCCGGTAATACTATAGGGTCCAGTAGTCTGTCGACCTTGATGTAGGTAGCGTATTTGTATGCTGCTATTAAACCCTTGTAAACCGTTTTATGTTTCAATTGCAACAATGTAGCAGCATGATTTGGCACCAACGCCGCTTGTACACCCAGTAAAAGCTCATAACGCACAAAACCCAGGTGCTTCCTGTATTGTTGATAGAGATCTTGCGTGTAGTTGCTTAAAACAAGGTCGGTATGTATGTGCATCTCGCGCTCTTTTACCCATTCCTTATAATTGGCAGGTAAAGATTGCAACCCCATCAGTGTCCCCATTTCTGTAAACACACTAAATATTTCCTCTTTTTCAGCATGCGTAAGTTTGCGCTGCACCATTTCATAGGCTTTCACCGAATAGTCGAGGAGCATGTACAATACATCGCGGTAAGCCCAATCTGGTATTTTTGCCTGGCGGGCTGCCTCAACCCCACCATGAATTGAATTGATACGGTTGATAACATTGACTGCGTCATCGTATGTCGCGAATATGATACCCCGGGCATAATCGACGGTAGATAGCAGGCGACCAAGCGGGTCTTTGGGAATTTTCCCGGTAAAATATAGCCAATCAACAGCCTTGTTCAATGCGAATTCGGCAGCAGAGCCTGCGAAAATGAATAATATGACGTCTTGTCTGCTCCATATTTCCCTTACTATAGAGCCTTGGGATACAAAATATTGTCTGATCATGATGTTGCTATTTTTAAGTTTTGATGAATAGATTCGATAGTTTGGGGCAATAATGAAAACCAATTGACATTTCCAAGATTGGGCGTTTGCTTGCCCCTTTTATATGCTTTTATAAATGCCGGCCAGCTCTCGGGCATAATAAGCCAAGTGACCAATACAGTCAGGTACACAGGTGCTGAGCGCAAACCGTTGCCCAAAAAGAAATACTGCAAACACGCCTCGCCTTCTTCGGTTGCACCATAACCCAGTAGCACATGCTTGATATCATGCGCCTCGTAACAAGGCAAGAGATGGAGGTTGTTGGAACGAAGGAAGTTAAAGACTCCCGCACCCAGTGAATTATTGGGCATTTTACCAAGGTCGTTTTCCGTGAAATCGGCTGGCGATAATTGCAATACCTTTCTTATAACCGGCAGCAGGAGTTGGTGAATGTTGAACACCAAAAACATACAACGCGCCTTTTTGAGATGCTTAAGTATCATACCTTAAAGTGCTTTTTATTTCAAAGTTTATTTTGCAAAAAAATAGCTGAGATTTAGTCGTTGCTGTTCAAGCGACTTTTGTGTTCACTTATCGTCATTTGAGTTGCGAACGCAGCAGACGCTGCGGGTATTAATGACACAAGCGCGAAAAAACCCATACCGCCGGCTTCGGAGCCATTCAAGAATAACCCTAGCACCAGCCCATTAGCGTAAGTAACAATTGTATGAACAAATACCATTTTTCGCATTTTGGTTTGTCCCCTAAAGCCATGATCTAACACATTGCCGTCGTACACATAAAATACACCTAGGGATGGCAATCCACAAAATAATAGCAACATTGCCACAAAAAAGCCAGCCTCCCGGAATACAATTAATGCTATGAATAGGCAAAATAGCTGCGCAAATCCCCAGCATGATATTGAAAACGAAAATGTACTTTTCATATCTATTGTTCGTTACTCAATTCTAGATTGGAATTGTTTGTTTGCTCAACTTCTTCTTCTACCGGAAAGTAGCGTGGTATTCTTATTGCTGTTGCTATTATTGCCGCAGTTGCCGGTATAAAAGATAGATTGGAAAAGAACTCAAAGTCTCCAGAACTGCCTTGAGCCAATAAACTTGAAATGAACAAACCATTCAAGTAGGTAATCAACGCATGACCCACTATAAGAAGTGCAATGTTTACTTTCCTCGGTGCGTGGAAAGTCTCGATGAAAGCATCATACATCATGAAGCCAAAAAGTGCCGGAATACCTCCCAATATTAGAATAGCAGCAATAAGTGGAAACAACATTACTCCCATCAATGCAGGAATCATACATAAACCTTGCGCCAATATCCAAACAGAGAAACCAATATCTAAAGTGCTTTTCATTTCAAAGTATTTTTGATTTTAAAAATGCGCTTTGACATAAAAGCGCTTTGCGATACAAAGTTACGTACTCAATTCAAATAACCAAATATTTTTTACTCTTTTTTTAATGGCACTTGAAATGCTCGAATGGTTCGAGGCAGGAGTTACACTTGTACAGTGACTTGCAGGAAGTAGGACCATAGCGGCTTACTAGTTGTGTGTCGGTTGATTCGCACCTGGGACAGGCAATATTCTCTTCCTCAAAAAGGGCCAGCTTTTCAGTAGACTTGCGTTGTGGTGGTGCGATCCCATATTCTTTGAGTTTACGCTTTCCTTCTTCTGTCATCCAATCGGTAGTCCAGGCTGGCTGCAATTGGTGAGTCACTTGAATTGAACCAAATCCTCTTCCGGTAAGCGCCATCCTTATACCTATAGCAATCGCATCCATAGCCGGGCAACCACTGTAGGTGGGAGTTATGTAAACATGAACGTTCTGCTTACCCCCCTGGTCACTAATCTCGACATTTCGCACAATTCCCAGATCCAGTATAGAAAGAACCGGCACTTCGGGGTCCTTTACATCGGCAAGCAGACTGTACACTTTTAATTGTTCGGCAGAATACATTTTAATGAGTTTTTATGGGCGGAAAGATGTGGTTATTGACCATTTTCCCATTTTCTGACTTTGAAACAATAATTGCATTTGCAGGCCTCAGCATCATTTCATCCATTGCAAAATATGAAATTGGGTCATTAGGGTAAAGGAAACCTTTTACAGTCACACAGCTATCGGGGATAGTGAACCATGCAAAATCTCTGAACCACATGTTTTCAATATCCACCGATTCTTTTGTTAATGCATCGAGCTCCTTCAATTTTGCGCCACTCTTATTGTAGCACTCAATATGAACCGAAGGTGACTTATAATCTTGCGACCCCAACTTGAACCAAACACTGAATTCATATAGTTGTTTACAATCTGCAGGCTGAACAGAATAACTAAACAATTCCTTACCTGATTCCTCCTGGAAAGGAGCTGCCCCACGCCCAAACAATGCCAACCGATGAGGATACCCGTCAAAATGGTTGACAACCCAGGAATTAGTAGAGTAAAGGCAAGTATCGCCAATAGAGCATTTTTCAACTAATTGATTGACAGAATCAACAAACTGCCTATCGTTCGCCAGTGCCTTTTCAGGGTGAAAAATATAATATACTGCGTTTTTATACCTACCAATTGAATCACAGGCTTTCAGCATAAAGCTTTGGTCTGGGTTCAATTCACCACCATCAACTACAGATAATAAAACCGGACGCTTGTCGATTAACATCGTCAATGGTTGTTTCTCACAATACGGCCCTGCATTGAATCTCACTTCGTTAAATGCTACTTTCCACGAAGTTCTTGACATTGCAGCATCAAATAGAGGCAAGTTCAAAGTCAATCCGATTTCAAGTGCATTTGTTGAAACCCACGCGCCTAAATCATTATTGCAATTTACCCACAGCTTTTCACTACCGTTGCTGAAATAGGGTAAAACCAGTGCAGCCTGAAATGAATCGCGTGACAAATGGTGGTCGGCAAGTAATTTCTTTAAGCCGCCATCTTCTGGCTTGAACGCATGGTCGAACTCCCACTTCCCATTGGTAGCAACAATATTGATTACCCTGCGGTAGCCATAGGCCTCAAAGCACCAAATGCCCAACAAAAAAGCAACTAAAGCAGACCCAAACTTGCTTCGTCCTTTAAAGAAAACGAGAATCGACTGGAAAGACACAACGGCGTAAATGGTGATAATGTAGTAAAACACCCAGGCAAAACGCCCTAGCGTCCTGAATTGTTTCAGGAATGAAACGTAATCGAGCAACCACTGCATGTGCCAAACAAAGGGAACACCCATAGCCAGTAGCAACGCCAAACCACCTACGATCCACCATATTTGATACCCATTTTGTGGCAATTCAATACCCTTCTTTCTAGCTCTGAAGGCGAAATAAACAGAAATAGGAAAAGCCATTAAAGCAGCGAATCCAGCATAACAATTTCCTTCGCCCACCTCCATAATATGTTCGGTCACCCAGTGTTTCTCCAATAAAAAATGCCAGATAGTAGAAACAGGGGCTGTGAACAAATCTTTTAAAGTAGTAGTGTGATTCAGCGTACCCCATGGCGTTATAGGTCTATCGGTACACGGGTCGGTTGCACGCATGAACAGTGCAATAATGCCAAACAAAAGAACCGCGGTTGACATCACCGGAATAAGATGCTTTATTTTATTGCGTATTGAAGCGCGTACTGAAACGAAGTACCCAAAAGAATAAAAAGAAACCCAAATAAGGAAAACTGCAGCATAGTATGGATGAAGAAAAGCATGAACCAAACCCACAATAACCAAGTAAATAATGTATCGATAGGCACCGTGGAGGTTGTATAAATACGTAAAATAGAACAGCGCCGGTACGAAACTAACATAAGACAAACCATAATGCCCTCCTAATCTGCCTAACTGAGGGTTCATTTCTATTATTAAAGCAGCACCCACTAACGCCAACCAAAAATCAACCTTAAAGAAAGAAAACAGTTTTACCAGATAATAAAACCCCAGAATATAGGATAGTACAACAGCCCACCACATAAGTGTTAGCAAACCTGAAACAGTGCAGTACTTACCAATATAACTAAGCGGTACTGACAATAACGGCTGCGCATCGGCGTATGTAACGTGTTCGCCATAAGGGTAATTCATACCCTTAAACCAAACACCTTTTCCAAAAAGTACGTGATATAAAAAAGTAAAATTGTTCTTACCACCATCACCCGAAACATTAGTTATTGTATGCCAAGGCTCTGTAACGATGTTCCCTAACATAAAAACTGTAAAAGCGAAGGCTAAAAGGACAATGATACCGTTTCGGGTTCCTTTATTCCTGATTGTAATACTCATTCAATTTGCATGAAATTCAATGTAAAGGTATTACGAAATAAAAGACCAAAATCTTCAGTGGAAACATTGTCTGTTCGGAAAATAAAAATCTTGGATGCTCTAACTGCGTTTAAACAAAATCTTAATAAAATTGATCAACTCCGGTATCAGAATTTTAAAATTCATTTTACGGAATTCTACATTTTCGTTGAGCGTAACTTGCAGCGGTTGCACTTTAATTGTTCTGTTGGAATAACAATACTTCACAAACTCAAGGTCAAACAAATACCTATCAATCTGAGTACCCATAAATATTGGTTTCACTTTTGTATTAAACCCTTTCAAACCACATTGTGTATCGCTTATGGGCATTGAAAGAGACGAACGAATCATTGTCTGCAATATCTTTGATACCCACCTGCGGATCGTAGGCAAATGGGAATAGTACTCTTCGTCTTTAATACCTATCACTGCGTCGTTGGCACCTGACTGCAAGGAATTAAACAGATTTCTAAAACTATCCTGGGTGTACGGAAAATCGACATCGGTGTATATGATAATATCGCCCATTGCCTGAGCAACCCCTTTTCTTATCGCGTACCCTTTACCTCTGTTTACATCGTATTCTACAAGCTTCAAAGCAGGTATCAATGCCTGCAAAGATGCCCTGACGCTGTCTTTTATGTCTTTCCCACAACCATCAAAAACTATTATCAGTTCGAAATCGTCTGTAAGGTTATCTGTAATCCACTGGCTGTTGCGTATAACATTCTGGTCCCAGCCATGGGGCGGGTTAAAACATGGCAGAACAACTGACAACAACATGATGTAAAGGTAACAAAACCCTGTTTGAACAGAAATTATTGTGGTAAACTATGGTTACCACTGCATACTTGGATAAACTCGTTGCATAAATTGAAGTTCAGCTAACACGTAACCCAAATGTTCAGAGTGCATTCCGTTTTTACCACCCTTTTGCATCCAGGTAGCAGTAGGCAATTTCATAGTTGCATCTTCAAGTACTTCTTCAATATGTTTTTGCCATTTAGCTTTAATGGCAGCTAGCTCTGGCAATTTCAACTCATCTCTTAGCGAAGTTTCGTAATCAGCTTCTTCGAACATCTCGCCGGTGTAACTCCATAATTCGTTGATAGCAGTTTGCATTTTCTCATGGCTCTCATCTGTACCATCACCTAAGCGAATAACCCACTCACTGCTCCATTTCAAATGATAAGTAACTTCTTTGAGTGACTTTTCAGCAACTGCAGCAATAGTAGCATCGGTGCAATGTTGCAACTGATCGAAGTAATAGTAGTAAAAACAATCGACAAAAAGTGAACGCGCTACCGACTGCGCCCAATCTCCATTGGGCTGTTCCGCTATCAGCACATTTTTGAAATCCCAGCTATCACGAAGGTAGGGCATTGTATCTTCCTCTGCTTTCTCTCCAGCTGCGTCCAACTTTTGTAGCGAAACTGATGAAAACATTTTAGCACGTTGTTCTACCGGCATCTGGTTGTACAAATCAGCAGCATACTGGTAAAGTGTTCTGGCTCGACCAAGCAAATCGAGTGCCGTATTGGTCATTGCGATGTCTTGTTCCAGCACCGGACCGTGTCCGCACCATTCACTCATTCTGTGACCCAACACAAGAGCATCATCTGCCAAATGCAGTATATAAGAAAGTTTCATGCGCTAAAATTGAAAAGTGCTCAAAAGTACGGAATTAGGTTTGAAAAAGTGACTTTGAGCATTTTAGAGCTTTTATACCCTTGAGTTACTAAAACAATAGCATTTTCTTTTTACTCTTACAATTGACACAATCCAACCAAACCCTTAAACAAATAAATGTTTCGTTCCACATTCTAGTTTGAAAGGATCTATTCAGTTCACGGCAGACAAATGAATGTGCCTTTCTTCGTAGTCATTTACAAGTAACAACAACAACACAAGTTCTTCTTCTTACACACTTCCCTACGGCGCATGAAAAATAGCTAACGTTCTTTTAACGGCAGTTTGATAATCGGTTTCGCTATGGATAATCTTAAAATTCATTTTCCTGAAAAAAACTAGCTGTAGTTTTTTCTCCGAGTGTCGTAGATATTCAAAATTGTAACCTTGTTGCCTCGGACTCGATAATAAATTCAATTATGTTTTGTAACGTGTAATCCGCGTACATTATGAATTTTAGTCATTGACCCAATAAAAGGGTTATGTTCAATTGAATGCAATTTATGGTCTACTTTCAGCAAAAAATCATCAGCAACTTTCTTTCCCTACTCGTTCTCGAGAAATTCTAGCAAATCATCAAGCCGTTGAATAAATCTCTTATTGACTACTATTTTGTACGCCATCTCTGTGTAGCCGCTCTATATTCTTCTAAAGTAACTGTGTCTTTATCGGTAGTATCTGATGCCAAAGCAATTAATTCGGAACGTTCAAACGGAGTTAGAGAATCGGTACTGCAATTATCGTATTGCAAATGAAATATCAATTCGTCTTCGAGCATAGCCAAGATAGATTCATCATCAATTAAATTGATTTGTTGAATCAAATGCTGTCGTCTTTCTATCAAAGTCATTGCCTCTCGTTTTAAATCTTTCTATCTCAAAGATAAGCTAATTTCAAAAGGTAACAATGCGCATTTGAAGATAAGCCTATGTACAATTCACTTCAAAGCACAAAAAAACCGAAGCGTTTGCTTCGGTTTTCGAATTATTTAAAAGAAGAAGAAAACAACAGCACCAGGTGAGTAGCTCTAAAAAGGAGGTATTCCAGCCGCACCTTCCGGTACGGCTACCTTGTTACGACTTAGCCCCAGTTACTAGTTTTACCCTAGGCGGCTCCTTGCGGTTACCGACTTTAGG
>CANGIY010000028.1 GCA_947454235.1 Chitinophagaceae bacterium | reverse complement strand
TCCCTTTCCGAACAGAGAAGTTAAGCCCCCCATGGCCGATGGTACTACACCAAAATGTGGGAGAGTAGGTAGTTGCCATATTTATTTAAAAAGTCCTGACTTAATTGTCGGGACTTTTTTGCTTTGGGGAATGTTGGTCCACCTCATCCCCAGCCCTTATCCGCCGGCGGTGAAGGGTGCAACATTGCCTGCTGCAATGTTGATGCTGGTGTTGATCGGGTATAGGCTGCCTCGACCAGCAAAGGGCGGCAGTCAAAAAAGCTGTTATCATATAGGGCACAAGGCAAAAAGACTTGCGCCAATGTTCAGAGGTTGGAAGTGGCTTGTGTAGGGAGCGGACGCTCCCAGTATGTAGGACGAGGCGAGACGCCTCGACCAGGGTGAAATCCCCCTATTTTTTCAATTTAGTCTGGTTTCCGAATTATTTTGAACGAAGTATACCTGAAAATTGGCGCTCTTTCTGGATGTTCTTCGCTGTTTCGCATTTCCGGGGGCAGTCCTTTGTATTTGTAAAATTGTCCGGATACTATCAAAATATGCTTGAAAGGATCGAATCCAGCGGGTATAACGTTTGAATCAATGGCACTCTCTAAATATATACAGGACGATTCCAACGAAGAATCTTGATCTTCTAACCTTTTTGCATCTTCGACTTTTATCCAGTTTGCACAGTCGCACCCCCATGCTATATACATCAAATCTAAAATTTCGGTTTTTCCATTAAGGGAGTTTTCAATCGATTTTGATGCTGTCACGGCAGGTTTTTTTTCATTCGATTTGCATGAATTGAAGGCCGCAACCAACACAATTATGATTTTGTAAAGTGTGGTAGTTGACTTTATTTTTCGAAGTGACCTAATCATTTTAAAGTGAGTCAAATATTTAGTTGGGTAAAATAGTCCTGGAGCAGTACACCTCCCTGATTGATTTTCATTAGGTCCAAGTTCACCTTACCGCACCAATGTTAAGTCACCCTTAACGGTTTGTTCTTTGTTGTTGGTTTTGAAGCGCGCGTAATAGAAGTATGTAGCTATTTCTGCGGGCTGCCCGTTAAATGTTCCATCCCAGCCATTTGAAGGGTCATTGGAGGTATAAACAAGCTGCCCCCACCTGTTGTAGATATTGAGTGTGTAATCTTGAATTTTATCGTAATTGCTTGTGATAATTCTGAAAGTATTGTTGTGCGAATCTCCGTTGGGGGAGAATGCATTGGGGAATGTGTAAGGAACTGGCTCGATTACTGGTTGATTTGTTGTATCAACGTGAATAGTAGTATCGCGGGTTGAGTCGGGAACTCCGATTCTGGAAATATAATAGTAAGAGAATTTTTCAGAACTATTTGCCGTTTCGGTTTGATATGGGTCACGAGTTTGGGTCGTGTCGTCTTTAAAGCAACCAACTACAATATATTTGTAGGCTGAATCGGCCACAAAGGAACTTGTGAGGGTCACCCAATTCGTTTTATCCCGAATTGTTCCGTAAGATGAATATTCAATTTGAGGAGTGAGATTTATTGTAGTGTAGCTTAAAGAAGAGTATTCGTACGTTGTGAAAAGTACACCAAGTCCATCGGTTGCATAGTAGCTACTGTCGGAAAGGGATACTGTAATACTTAATGTGTACCGGTTACCTACTATAAGTGGCACGATTTGTGTACCTATATACTCGCGATAGTCTTGAATATTTTCTACGTATGTGTACAGCCCGGTGTAGGCGCTATCAATATGGCTTTGATGTCCGAAGTAATTATGTGGAACACCAACATCAGTTCCGGTTGCACATGCATTGAAATAGTCAGACGTGCCACCTGTAGGTTGTCTCCAACCTGTACAAACGTTTACTTGGCTAAAATATGATGGGCAAGTCGTATAGTTTACAAATCCATGAGTGACGATGTCTTGCCCAATAGACTGCAAACCAAATAAAATTAAGGCAATAAAAATGGAAAGGCGTTTCACGTGAGGGTAATTTACTAATCAAATATAAGGAATTTGATTGGACTATTCTTTCAGGATGGGAAATTTTGTTGTGAGTGATTTCAATGTATATCAGTGCAGATGATGCCACAAATAGTTAAATGTGGGTGTTGGGAGCGGATGCTCCCGATATTTAGGACGAGGCGAGACACCTCGACCAGGGGGGGTAAGCAGATGCTTCCAAAATAAAAGGTCGAAGGAAACCCTTGCGACCTGAATTTCTCCACAAGCCACACAAACAAAGAGGGCCACCAGTCGGTAGCCCTCAAAGAATTATATTTTGGAAAATACTCAACGATTAGTGAGCATGTTCGTGGTGGTGGTATTTTGAATGTGCATCAGGTAAAGCGATGAATTCTTTGTCAGTTACTTCGTTTTCGCTGATTGTAAGTACTTGTTCCAATGCTTTGAAAATTTTGTAATCCAAAATTCTTTCGAAAGTTTGAGTTACAGTGTTTTCGTCTTTCATTGTTTTCTCTACGTATTGGTCTAACCAAGGAATTTCTTCGTCGAATGACATTCCGTAGTAAGATTTCATGCGCGCGCCGATGTCGTTTTTGATTTCTTCGCGGCTCACGTTGATACCGAATTTGCCAGCCAATTCACCAGCAATCAATTGCCATTTAAGGGTATGTTGCATACCTACATAGCTTTGTTCTACTTCTTCGGCTGTTGGCATAGGCTGACTGTTGTCTTCCCTGTTTTCAACCAAAAGGCGTTTCATGAATGCTTCAGGCAAAGGAATTTCGGTAGTGTGTACCAACATTTCGTGCATTTCAGCGTGCAACCTCTGTTCAGTGAAGTTATCAAGCTGGCGTTGAATTTCTTTTCTGTATTCTACTTTGAAATGGTCGGCATCAGTGAATGCTAATGACGGGAATACGCGCTCGTACAATTCTACGCCGAATTCAGCAGGGAATACTTCGTATACGTTGTCTATTTTGAGTAAGTAGTTTTTGTCAGCATTTGATTTGTGAACACCCAATGCGTTGATGAACATAATCAACTCATCGGCAGTGCAAGCTGTTTTAGGGTTAATAACCATCACCGAATCTTTGATTTTACCCATCACCGAGTCTTGTACAGACGCAGGAAATTTCTCAACAGGGAGGTTTTTAGTTTCTTTTTGCTCTTCGCCAGTAATGTTGCCATCAGCATCGCACTCATTTACAGTGAAGTAAAGAACATCTTCTTTGAAAGAAACTGCTTCTTTTACTTCTTCTCTGCCTGCTTTTCTCAACAAGTTTTTAACCTCATCAGCAAACATATCGTCAGTTACCGGAATGCGGTAACGTGTAATAGTAGCTTTAGATTCAACAGCCGGGATAGTGATATCTGGTTTAATACCAATTTCGAAGCCAACAGTTACATCGTTAGAGCTATTCATATCGATGCGGGCATTGTTGTTTTCAGTAGCTAACAAAGGGCGACCGAAGAACACCAATTTTTCGTCTTTAATGTATTTGTCCAGGTTTTCGCTGATGCAGTTCATCACCACTTCACTGAACAAACTTTGACCAGCCATTTTCTTAACTAAACCGGCAGGCACCATACCTTTCCTGAATCCAGGAATATTTGCTGTTTTTGAAAATTCTTTCAGTTTTTTATCGAAAGTTGCGCTATAGTCAGCTTTAGAAACTGTAACATTGATTCTGTCGTGAAGTTGTCCAATATTCTCACGGGTAATGTTAGCCATGTTGCAATAATTATTGTTTTAGGTTGAAGGCTCAGAGACACTGAACGCTTAACGGTTTTTTAATTCGGGGTGCAAAGATAGAGAAATTTATTGTTACTGTTTAAACGCCATGTAAAAGAAGGGTAGTAAAATGACAAGTTTTCTGCCGCAATCTGTTCAATTGCACCGGTATTGATAACAACAGGACGCTACTAATTAAATAGAAGCGCTTTTCTACCTCTACTTATACCTATCCTTCCACAATTTATTGAAGGATTTATCGGCGAATTGCAGGTCTTTTCTGTTTTTACCCCATGAGTCTTTGAATACGATATTAACCACCTTGTTCTTAATCCCCGATTTGCTGAGGTTGAGCAATGTGCGGCTCATCATGGTTTGTTTCCAGAGTTTCCAGGCAGTGTTTTCTTTGAAGCCGTTGAGGTTTTCTTCCACCGACATAATTCTGTTTTTCAGCAGCATGTCGTGGATATTGATTTTCAACGGGCATACTTCGGTGCAGTTGCCACAAAGACTAGAAGCGTAGCTCATATGTTTGAACTCTTCCATGCCCTTCATGTGTGGGGTGATTACCGAACCAATAGGGCCGCTGTAGGTAGCGCCATAGGCATGTCCGCCAATGTTTTTGTACACCGGGCAGGCATTGAGGCAACTACCGCACCTGATGCAATACATGCTTTCGCGCACTTCTTTGCGCAAAAGGTTGGTACGCCCGTTATCGAGCAGGATTACATACATATCGTCGGGGCCATCTGTTTCGTTGGCTTTCCTTGGGCCTGTGAAAATGGTATTATAAACCGTTACATTTTGTCCGGTACCGTAAGTAGCCAAAAGCGGCCAAAACAAGTGCAGGTCGTTGATGGAAGGCAGCATTTTTTCAATGCCTACTATAGCAATATGTGTATCAGGGAAAGAAGTTGTAAGACGTGCGTTGCCTTCGTTTTCACTCACACAAACAGCACCTATATCAGCGAGCAGGAAATTACCACCGGTAACACCTACTTCTGATGTAATGTATTTTTCCCTTAGGTTTTTACGGGCAAGTTTAGTGATTTGCTGCGGCGTAAGGTTGGGTTCGGTGCCTAGTTTGGTATGAAATACCCTCGCTACATCTTCCTTGCTTTTGTGCATGGCAGGGGTAACAATATGGTAGGGTGCTTCACCGTCGAGCTGCTGAATGTACTCTCCCAAGTCGGTTTCAACCGAGTCAATGCCATGTTTTGCCAGAAAATCGTTGAGGTGAATTTCTTCGGTCACCATAGATTTTGACTTAACGACCTGACGAGCTCCCTTCAATTTACAGATGTCAAGCACAGCCTGAAGTGCTTCTTCCGCAGTTTCAGCCCAAATTACCTTACCACCGTTGGCAGTAAAGTTTTTCTCAAACTGTTCCAGATAGCGATCAAGGTTTTCAATCGCTTTCCACTTTACGTTTTTGGCTCTTTTACGGGCGTTATCCAGGTCAGTGAATTGCTTTTTGCCCTTCACTACCGTTTCGTTGTATTTGTTGATGTTGAACGCCAGTTTACGCTTGTGTTCAAGGTCGCTTGCTTTCACTGCGCTTTTAGCGAGAAATACGGATTGCTGCTCTGTCATGTCGGGAAATATGGGTAAAGTTAGGAATTACTTAAAGTACCATGCGAGAACTATTTTTCATCATGGTGTGAATTACGTTGAATTGCAATGCAACTGCCCTCAGATTTTGTTTTGGTTTATCTTTGTGGCGTATGTCTTACGAATCAATTCTGGAAGATGCCCTTGAAACCATAAGGCTCGAAGCTGAATCGGTAACTATGCTGATGAAGTACATTGATGTTTCATTTGTAAAAGCTGTGGAGGTGCTTCATAAAAGCACGGGCAGGGTGGTAGTGAGTGGTATTGGCAAAAGTGCCATTATCGCGCAGAAGATAGTAGCGACATTCAATTCTACAGGCACCCCGGCACTGTATATGCATGCTGCTGACGCAATTCATGGAGATCTGGGGATGGTGCAGAAAGATGATGTTGCAATAGTGATTTCTAAAAGTGGTAACAGCCCCGAAATCAAGGTGCTTGTACCGTTTATTAAAAACTTCGGGAATACCGTGATTGGGATTTGTGGCAACGAAAGCTCTTTTCTGGCAAAGCAATCAGATCTTTTCTTGAATACTACGGTCGAAAAAGAAGCATGCCCTAATAACCTTGCCCCAACAACCAGTACTACAGCGCAATTGGTGATGGGAGATTGTTTGGCTGTGTGTTTATTGAAGCTCAATAATTTTTCAGCACGCGACTTTGCTAGATACCACCCCGGTGGTGCTTTGGGCAAGCAACTGTACTTAAAAGTAGAAGACATGAGCAAGCTGAACGAAAAACCTAAAGTTCAATTGAACAGCAGCTTGAGGGAAATTATACTTGAAATTTCAGGTAAGAGATTAGGCGCTACTGCTGTGCTTGATGACGATAATAATATTTATGGTATAGTAACCGATGGTGACTTGCGCCGCATGTTGGAGAAGCACGAAAACCCTGCATCGTTGAATGCAAAAGACATTTGTACCCGCAATGCGAAGTCGATAGAAGCTGGTGCTTTGGCTACAGAAGCACTCACTGTTATGCGAACACACAACATTTCGCAGCTTGTTGTAACCGACAATGGCGCGTATGCGGGCATACTTCATATCCATGATTTGATGCGTGAAGGCATCATCTAACACAGGTGAAAAGATATCCTTAGGAACGATGAATAAATAAGGTATACCATCTTACTTGTTCTTTCCCATTTTTGCTTCGTTGAAAAAGTCTTTAAATAGCCCACTATTCGCAGATTTTTCGCCTTGCAAAAAAGACAAATAACTGCGTAATCTGATACACTTTATTGATTCAACGTTCCTTAGAAAAATCTTAACGTTAAAAAAAATCAAAATCACTGTTCTGGGTGGTTCAATAACCCCTGTCGCGATTAAATTTGCGATACCTATAGTTATTCAGGCAGATTATAAACTATGTTTAAGTTTCAGGAATTTTCACATCTGTATGCACTGGCGTTAATACCGGTACTGATAGTCCTGTTTTTGCTGGCTATATACTGGCGTCGGAAGCGGTTAAAAACCCTTGGTGATGAGCAACCCGTTAACTTCCAGTTGATGGGTTTTATTCCGGGACGCTCAACTTTAAAATTCATACTTGCCATAGGCGGGCTTTCTATGGTTATTATTGGCTGGGCTAATCTTCAGTTTGGCGATAAGCAAGATACCGTTCAAACAAAAGGTGTTGATGTAGTGATTGCGCTTGACGTAAGTAAGAGTATGCTGGCTACAGACATTAAACCCGACCGCCTCACACGTGCCAAGCAACTGATTATGCAGTTGGCTGATAAAATGCACAACGACAGGGTGGCCTTCATTGTTTTTGCAGGCAAGTCGTACATGCAGATACCATTGACGGTTGATTACAGTTCGCTGAAAATGATGGTTCAAACCGCTTCTCCTGCCATTGTGCCTACACAGGGTACTGTAATTGGCGATGCAATTGAGATGGCTATTGATGCTTTCCCGAAGGGGGAGAAGAAGTACAAATCAATGATTATTATTTCTGATGGTGAAGACCATGACCCTAAAGCAACAGAGCTTATTAAGCAAGCTGCCGAGGAAGGTATTGTAGTGCATACCGTGGGTATTGGTTCGCCACAGGGTACAACCATTAACGACCCCGATACAAAAGCTGTTAAACTTGACGACCAGGGCAACCCGGTTATTAGTAAGTTGAACGAAGAAGAGCTGAGGAACCTGGCAATAGCAGGTGGTGGTACGTACAGCCAACTGAACAATGCTGAAGAAGTTTCTGATAAGCTTGTGAGCAACCTTGATAAAATGGAGCAGAAGAACCTTGGTGCGGTGGTGTTTAAAGATTACTCGAGTTATTTTCAGCCATTCCTAATTATTGGTTTGGTGTTGTTATTGATTGAATGGTTGATTCCCGGTGCTAACATTAAATACAGAAAAAATGGGACTATTGCATAACGTATACACAAGAGAGAAAGCCAATGGCCTGCATCGCGTGCTGCAACATGCGGGTTTTATTTGTTTTTTTGTAGCGTGTTCAGTAGCAGCGGCAGCGCAAACCAACTCCTTGCTGGAGAAAGGTAATAAGTTTTACGAGCAACAGAAATACGACGAAGCCGCCAAGTTTTATGGCGATGCCCTGAAAAAAGATCCTAATAACACGGCTGGAATCTTCAACATGGGCAATGTGATGTACCAGAAGAAGAACTTCGACAACTCGCGTCAGTTGATGGGTACAGTGGCAAAGTCGGCGGCTGACAAGGGTAAAAAGTCGGCGGCGCACTACAATATTGGTAATACCTACATGACAGAACGGAAGTGGGATGAAGCCATAGATGCCTACAAAAATGCACTGCGTAACAACCCTGCCGATGGCGACGCCAAATACAACCTTGCCTATGCCGAAGCCATGAAAAAGAAAGATGGTGGAGGTAAGGATAAGCAGCAGAAGCAGGACAAAAAAGACCAGCAGCAACAACAACAGCAGCAACAGCAAAAGGATGGTCAGGATAAAAAAGACCAGCAACAGCAGCAGCAACAACCTCAACAGGGCGACCCTAAAGAGGGTGACCAGGACCAAAAACAACAGCCGCAGCCTAGTAAACTAACTCAGCAGCAAGCCGATAACATTCTCAATGCATTGCACAGAGAGGAAGAGAAAAAAGCAGAAGATAAAATGAAGAAGCTGAAGGGTACGGTTTCTAAGCTTGATAAAGACTGGTAGAAGTTCTACAGTTTTATCCCCTTCGTTCAATCAAAATACCGGATTTTAGGAAGTAGGTGCGCCATGTAGCCCAAATCTCGAGTACGGCTTCTATTGGGAAATTGAATTGTGTGGCAAATTGCTGTATAGTTTGTTCGATATCACCCAATTGTGTGAACAGCATCAGGAAGTGAAATTGCGCGGCATTGAGGTCGAAGATACCTATGCGGTAGCTAATGCGTACGATGGCGCAGTACGATGTTTGGGCTTGTGGTATTCCCGGTTCATTTTTACTTACAACATCGAGGTAATAGCGGCTGACGGGGTAGGTACTTTCTACTATTGAAAATACTGGCGGTACTGAAAGTACGGCATCAGGTGTATCAGTTGGGGCAATATTGGCTTCAATATCAGTATGCTGGTCGAATAGTTGTGAAAGGTGATACTCAAAACCTGCCAACTCGATGATGAAATCGGGCCAGTCGTTCAGTTCATCGTCACTTGTATCGGGGCGTGTTTCTTTGAGATAGCGCTGAAAGTGTTGTCCTAAATCGTTCAGCGTATAGCTTTCTGAGGGGTAGACATACAGATATTCATCGGCAAATGCCCTGAACAAATCTTCACCAAGGGCGTAGTTCAGTGCGCTGAATTGGTTTTTCATACACTCCCTCAGTCGGGCAATATAACTACCCGCATATATGGAAAGATGTTTTTCGGGAGAGAGTTTGGAAGTGGCGTTAACAATTTCGTACAGTGCATCTATACTCGTAGCGCCGGTTGTGGCGGCAGAGGGCACAATTGCATTCTGCATCCAATTGAATATATCCTGATTACTGAACCCCATGCTATAAACTTACTTCTGGAACCATAAAATGAACCGGATTAGATACGGCCGCTTCAGTATCTATACCAGTATCGTTGTTGATGACGCGGGCTTTAAAATCGTGCATATAATCGCGTGCTTTGAGTACTTCCTG
The DNA here is from genome assembly GCA_947454235.1 of Chitinophagaceae bacterium. Lineage (GTDB taxonomy): Bacteria > Bacteroidota > Bacteroidia > Chitinophagales > Chitinophagaceae > Flavipsychrobacter. The sequence continues at coordinate 32,565 of CANGIY010000028.1, read as the reverse complement.
GTGGCAAACATCGAAATCGGGGATATTACCGTCCCATTCCAGCAATAAAGCGCAGCCCCCGGTGAGTTGCCATGCGAGGTGGAACAGCTTCCACACTTCCGGCACTACTTCGCGGTCGTGGGTGTCAATGATATAAGTACCCATATTCTGGTGTCCTGCGAGATGCATTTGTACGATGTTTTCGTGGGGCAGATTTTTGATGTACTGCTCAGGGTCAAATTCGTTATTGAACGACGAGACATAAACATTGTTGACATCGAGCAACAAACCACAGCCCGTTCTTTTCACTAATTCAGTTAAAAACTCGTTTTCGGGAATGGTTGACTGCTTGAAAGTGAGGTAAGAACTAGGGTTTTCTATAATAAGTGGTCGTTGTAAAAACTCTTGTACAGCATGAATACGAGCAACTATGTGCGTCAATGATTCTTCATTGAGAATTACTGGTAGCAGGTCGTGCGTATTGAGGCGGTTGACACCTGTCCAGCAAAGGTGATCACTCACCCACAAAGGTTTTGCTTCCTCAGCGAGTGCTTTGAGTTTCGCGAGGTAATCCATATTCAATGGGTCGGTACTGCCAATTGACATTGATACGCCGTGCATGACTATTGGGTACTTATCCAACAGTTGACGCAACACATGCCTCGGGCGCCCACCCGAATCCATAAAATTCTCAGAGATGATTTCAAACCAATCCACTGCAGGATTCGTTTCCAGTATGTGGTTAAAGTGTTGGCTTCTGAGTCCTAGCCCCAGCCCGGGGTTAGGGTGATTCTGAACTGAGTTTGAATAATGAGTTACCGGCATATAAAAAATGGAAGCGGAATTGCTCCCGCTTCCTTCTCAAAGTTATTACTTTTTAGTTGTTCTTTTCTTGTTAGATGTGTGCTGCACTTTAGCAGGAGTAACGCTGTACTTCTCATCAACAAGAATGTCCTTGCCTTCGCGCAGCTTTTTGCCATTTTCATTCGGGTCGTTGAAGCCGAACGAGCAGTACTTGTTACCGGCATTACCGCATGAGTCGTATTGGCCTAGCTGGCTTGTTAGCCATGCCTGAGATGGGCCGCCTGCCATTGGAGACGCGCCAAAGCTACGGTCGGCTTGTTTCATCCTTTCTTCGAAAATGGCGCGCGCTCTCAGCCATACGCTTTTTCCTGCGTTAGGACCCATGGTGCTGAAGCGTTCAGCCTGAATAGGCACTGCACAACTACCGAGGCTGGCGCAACGGTTGTTGCCCGGGTTCATTTGCTCTTCGGCATCGCCATATAATCCGCAACCGCCTTGGTTGCGACAATTGTTGAGCGTATGGCACACGTGCGTTTGTGCTGTTGCACAAACACCCATACCTGCACAAATATTGGTACCGTTTTTATCGTGCCCTTTACAAGCATTTAAACCCATGCAGGCATGAAGTTCAATCGGGATGATTATGTTGTTACAGCATCCGCTGGTGCTGTTGTTTGTTTTTGAAGGAATTGGAGCCGATGGTCCGCTACATCCGTTTGAGTTTGGAGATAACTGTATGTAAGCCATGATATAGTTTTTTTTATTTGTTGTAGTTATTTAATGGAACGCTAGGCAAATCATTGATACGGCCACCCAGGTAGCTGATTTTAGGATACACTGCTACTGCAGTATTGTATAATGCAATCAATTGTGATTTAGGACTGCTTGGTCCGCCGAACGGATATGTTTCAAATGTGGCAGCAGCAATCTTTTGGTCTCCGTTTGCATCGGTGTAGGTCATACCATTGATATCTCCACAAAGTGAATTGAGGATGAAAATCATTGATTTGTGGATACCCATCATGAAGATTTCGTACTGAGTGTTTTGTACTGCCGGTGCGTAACACGCTTCGATCATGACGAAGATGTACGTATAAACGCCATTTACCAGGTTTGATACCGCCTGAATATGAGCAGGATATTCTGATGTTTTAGGGTTGGTAGGTACATTCAATACGAAGTAGCTCAATAAGTCAAGTCCTTCATTTTCAAATATAGTAATGTGTTCGGTGAGTGACTTATGCAATAACTTGAATTTTTCCCAGTGCGAAAGTTCTTGCCTGCTTTTATCGTCGGTTTTGTGTTGGTCAGCTTCATTTCCTTCACCTTGTTCGCAAATCTCCTGGATGGCTTTTTTTGCAGAATCAAAGTTTGTAACATGAATAATATCACCGCTGTCTTCTCTTGAAACTACTGATGGATTGTGTTCACGATTATAGTAAACGGTATCAATTGTATTTGCTGAATAGTAACCTTTACCGGGTACCAATTGAGGGCGGGTTGTGTTATAGTCGCTGTCTTTTTTAAAGTCTTTTTCAAGAATCCTCAAAATCTCATGGTAGAATTCACCAATGGTATAGTAAGGAATTGCAGTTTTGATGTTCTTTTTACCAAGTGGTTTCGGACTTTCTACAGCAATGAAAGCTTCTAACTGGTCGGGAGATAATTTTGTTTTGTTGAGCATTAGTTTTGGTTCATGCCCCGGTAATTCAGCAGGCCAAACCATAGGTGTGCGGCCATTTAGAATTGGGTTGCCCACTAATGCCTGCATGATATTGCTGGAAAGGGACACGTGCAACATTTCTTCAATTGCTACGCTCATAATCATGGCACCGGCTTTATTTGCAAGCACCATAATTTGTGCTGAAAGATCCTGCGCTTTTTTAGTGGCTTCCTGAAGTGTTAAAACAGGTGTTCCATTGATCAATTGTTTTTCGTTGTTGCTCATCAACTGGTTGATGATTTGCGCACACAACAGCTCCTGAGTAGGCGTCCTGTTGATTGAATAATACGTGTAGAGGTACGTCGGGATGGTTGAGATCTCGATGTCGATAGCCTGCTGCAGATATTCGCCAATTGAGGCATCTTTAGCGGTATCTTTTCTAAATAATTTGTGATTGACCATGATTTTGATTTTATGATTGAGGAGTGAAATTTTATTACATGTATAAAGGGTCGCCATCGCTAAAGAAAGGCTTGCTTAACCCCAACGTAGTTGAAACGAGTTGCTGGAAGTCGCCAACATTGAAATGCATTGCATAGCAACAAATGTGATTGCACAAAGCAGCATCGAGGAAGCCTGATGTTTTTTGCCAAATTGGAATTGAGAAGCCTGGAGTTTCAGGCATTAATTGTGTGTAGTGTTTATTGGCAGTAGCAAGAACAAGCCCATCAATAACCAGAGAAATGTAGCCAGGAGTATGGAATGTTCCGTCGTAAATTGATTTTACTTTTTTCAGCATGTCTGCTTCAAAGCCGTGTGGTACGACATCAAATTGGTTCCAAACTCTGTTTGTTGTTGCGCCAAGACGACTCGTATAATAATTAGAAAACGCGGCATCGCCCGGGGTTGCGCCTGCTAGTGCCATAACAGAGATTTGTACATTTTCTTCTTGAGACCATTGGCTCAGAGTATCGGCGAGATACAATGCGTAGGTTGGTGAAAGCGCACCCCCCAAGCTATGGCCTGAGACTATAATATTGGTTGCTTTATTTTTACCAAGGTATGTTGCTGCTGTGTCACCTGTTTCACTGTCTTTCAAGTTAATAAGTGCATTCAGCCCATTAGACGTTGCTTTGCTGATGCACGGATTGATGATTGAGTGCTCAGGCAAATAAGGCCATGTTACTGTTGAAAGCACTTCAAAATCTTCGGTAATCCAGTCAACTGCTGATTTGGAGTTGGTGCCAGAAATTGCTACAACATATTGATTGGTATCAGCGCAATAAGCAATATACATGTCGTTGAGGTCTTTGCCGTTGTAAGTCAATACGCTCGGTCCCCAAACAACTTTCCAGTTGCCAATCAACAATTGAATGTTTGTATTTGTGTAGACAGAGTTAAGTTGATTTTTTACGATCTGCTGGATTTGTTGTGGTGTTCCGTTTTGCATGCTCGAAAGATTTGAAAGAGCAGCATGACAGAAAGTAATTTGGTCGGCAGAATACTGTGGTGTTGTCATTTTATAAATTGAATTTACGGGCAATTTTAGCCCTTTGTTTTTTTGGAAAGCGAACTGCTAGAATAATACTATCAAAACTAGTAAACCAAACAAAAAAACAAAAGAAAAATCAGAGATTTTAAATAAAGTTATATCTGAATGAAATATTGCTATGTTGAATAGGTGCTTGAAATGGGGTGCAGATGCAGCACATCAATTTTCCACTAACTTTGCCCTACATCCAGCTTTTCAAACATGACAATTTCGCTGATAGTAGCGGCCGCTCTCGATAATGCAATTGGTATTGATAACAAAATGCCATGGCATATGCCTGCCGATCTCAAATACTTCAAGGCCACGACATTGGGCAAGCCAGTGATAATGGGGCGTAAGACGTTTGAATCGTTGGGAAGACCATTACCGGGCAGATTGAATATTGTACTGTCTAACAACAAAGATTTAGAATTGCCGGAAGGGGTGATGCTGTTCCACCACATGCAAGAGGCACTTGGCTACCTACAACACAGGGAAGCTGAATTGAATGCTGACGAGGTATTTATAATTGGTGGCGGGCAGATTTTTCAAATGAGTTTACCGATTGCCGACAAGGTGTATTTGACCAAGGTACACACCACGTGTGAAGGTGCTGATGCACATTTTCCTGCACTTGACCACACTGAATGGCTGCTTAAATGGAGCGAGCCACACAATGCTGATGAAAAGAATATCTACGATTTTGAGTTTCAGAGGTTTGAAAAAATAAAATTATAGTTATTTTTACAATGTTGCCTTCAACACCAGTCTATGGATAGTGACGTCCGGTTATTAATTTACTGCTTTCAACCAGCTTGCAGCTCATGAATTTTCATGCATTCATAGAGTGGTTGAAATATACGTGGCGTGCAAAAGACTTGCATGGCGTTCACTCCCCATTTGCCTACGACTTCAATGAGAAAGTACTCAGAAATCACGCAAAAACTGCAAAAGTACCAGCAACTGAATCAATCAACTGGCTGGAACCCAAGTACAATAAGTTGCTGAATGATATTTTTATTCATTACGGCTACACAACCGTGCATTACGTGCAGCAGGACGATGAAAGTGAGCCGGCAGCATTTGATATGCTCGTGATGAAGAACGATGTACCTGGTCATTGGGTGCGGTTGTTCAATAAATATGCACCTACCTTAAAATCGAATTGCGCAATCGTTATTGACGGCATTCACCGCACCAAACGGCACACGGCTAAATGGGAAAGATTGCACAAACATCCAAAAGTGATGTTGAGTATTGACCTATTTGGCGTAGGATTATTATTTTTCCGCCCTGAATTCAAAGAGAAGCAACATTTCGTGCTGAAATATTGAGTTCTTGCTTTAAAAAACAACAACTAATGGAACTACCACAACATCTCAACATCGCTGACCTTAAGCGTTATACTACAAGTTTTAGCTTATCTCAGGAAGCTAAAAACGCCATTGCACACAATCGCGCCTACATGGATAACCTTTTAAAGGGCGGCGATACATATTACGGTATCAATACTGGTTTTGGGTCTTTGTGTAATGTGCGTATTAAAGATGATGAATTGTCGTTGTTGCAGGAGAATCTGGTATGTTCGCATGCTTGCGGACTGGGAGATGAAGTGCCGCAGGAAATTGTGCGTATTATGTTGTTGCTGAAGGCGCACGGGTTGAGCCGTGGTTATAGTGGTATTAGGAATGAAGTAGTACAACGACTTGTTGATTTCTACAATTTGGGAATTACCCCGGTGGTGTTTGAGCAAGGCTCGTTAGGAGCTTCGGGCGATTTGGCACCGTTGGCGCATTTGTGCCTACCTATTTTAGGCAAGGGCGATGTGTACTACAAGGGTGAGAAAATGGCGGCTGCGAAAGCACTTCAATTGTGTGGTTTAACACCTATTGCTTTGGCGGCCAAAGAGGGTCTTGCATTGTTGAATGGTACGCAGTTCATGAGTTCTTACCTCACTTGGTCTATCACAGCCGGTCAGCGCCTGATGAAGTGGGCTGATGTGATAGGTGCTTTTTCTACTGATGCCTACTTTTCAAAAAGAGAACCGTTTCATCCGGCAATTCACAGGGTGCGCGGGCATCAGGGACAAATAGACACAGCAAAGCGTATTTTGAATCTACTGGAGGGCAGCGAAATACAGGCACAGCCGAAAGCACAAGTACAAGACCCATATTCTTTCAGGTGTATGCCGCAGGTGCATGGTGCTACCAAAGATGCCATAAGGAACACACTGGCGGTACTTGAAACCGAGATTAACGCTGTTACCGACAACCCAATTGTTTTCCATGATGAGGAAGCCATAATGAGTGGTGGTAATTTCCATGGGCAGCCGTTGGCACTACAAGCCGATTTTGCAGCCATTGCATTGGCTGAATTGGGTAATATTTCAGAAAGAAGAACTTATTTGCTGGTGAGTGGTCAACGCGGATTACCACCATTTCTGGCACCTGATGCCGGATTGAACAGCGGCTTTATGATTGCGCAGTACACTGCAGCAGCCATTGTAAGTGCTACGAAACAATTGTGTACTCCTGCTTCTATTGATAGCATAGTTTCATCGAATGGGCAGGAAGACCATGTAAGTATGGGGGCTAATGCCGCAGTGAAATTGAGCAAGGTGATTAAGAATCTGCAACGCGTGTTGGGTATCGAATTGCTGACAGCAGCCCAGGCACTAGAACTGCGCAGACCATTGAAATCATCAGAGCCAATGGAGCGTTTGTTTACTGAATTGCGTAAAACTGCCGACTTCATGCCACAAGATTTTATACTGCATAATGGTTTGGCAGCGGCTGAACGCTTCCTGAATCAGGAGCCGGAAGACGTATTGGGTGTGCAACTTTAGTTTTTACTCGCCGTAGGTTTCCCTGAGGCGTTGAAGGATTTCGTGTTGTTGTTCTGGTTTCAGATTTGAAATAGCGTTCAAAATGGCTTCGACCTTAGCGTCGCTTTTACCGCTGTTTTTATAACCCGCAAGCGAGAACAAATCGGGGTTTATTTTGCTTTTAACAGCCTTGGTGAGCTCCATGGTAATAGCTGCCGATTTGCCATCGGTAACTATAATCTTTGCTAGAAAGCCATCGACATTTTTTGATTTAAGCAGCTTGTATAGTTCAGGGCTGCCGAAGAATTCGGCATTTGGTAAAATCAGTTCTTTGTAGAAAGGAATGTCTTTCGTTACCCAGGCATCAATAATTACGCCAAGGGCTTTGGACCTTATTTTTACATGTACACAGTTAAATTTGTCAACTTTGTCTTTACCTATCAACTCCAGTTTTGCGTTCGCGACCATTTTTTCGTTCTTTTTGTCGCGGGGTATTATGCTGTAGGTCTTGTGTTTTTCATCAAGCATGTACATGCTATCCCGAAGGTTCAGTTTTCCAAGCATGGTAACTGTTCCTGAATTAGTAGGAGTGGTTTCAACCCGGTATTCCCCTTTTTGCACCCAGCTTTTTATTTCCATGGGCACAGAACCGTAGTGCGATTTTATTTCAAGGTAGTAGCCTTCCTGTGCTTTTACAAAACCACAGTTAAGGATGAACAGCAACGACAAAAGAAGATACTTTTTCATATTGTCAAAGGTAGTATGAAAAGTACATGCAAGCAGATTTTAGTTGGGCGAACGATTTGTGCCTTATAATTCCATCAGTCGCTTGATGGCAACGTTGAGTGTTTCCTCCTTTTTCGCGAAGCAGAACCTTATCACTTTGTCGTCTTTCTTGCTTTTGTAGAACGAACTGATAGGTATGGTTGCTACGCCATGTTCTTTGGTGAGCCATTGCGCAAACTCATAATCGCCGAGATCGCTGATATTCTCGTAGCTCGCAGTTTGGAAATAACTACCAGAAGTAGGCTGGTGAATGGTGAATTTTGTTTGGCGCAGCAAATCGAGGAAGTAGTTGCGTTTGCGCTCCATTACTCTGCCTATAGGTTCCAGCCCTGTGTGAGCCATGAACTTCGCCAGTGCATATTGACTTGGTGAGTTAACAGTAAAGCAAAGATACTGGTGAATAGCCCTGTATGCAGCAGTAAATGCCGGTGGAGCAACGGTGTAGCCTACTTTCCAGCCCGTGTTGTTGAACACTTTACCAAATGAAAACACTGCAAAGCTGCGTTGCCTGAGTTCGCTGTGTTCTAACACGCTGTGGTGCTTTAGACCGTCAAAAATGAGTTGCTCATACACCTCGTCTGAAATTAATACAATATTTGTGTCGCGAATGATATCAGCCAGTGTATTGAGGTCTTGCAGGCTGAGTACCGCCCCTGTTGGGTTGTGTGGTGTATTGAAGATGATGCACTTTGTTTTTGGTGTAATAGCATCTTTTACTTTGTTCCAATCGACACTGAAGCTTGGGTAATTGAGTTGCACCAATACCGCCTTAGCGCCGCACATTTCAATACCCGGAATGTAGCTATCGTATGCAGGTTCCAGTACAATGGCTTCGTCGCCCGCTTCAAGAATAGTAGCGAAGGCAGTTGAGATACCATAGGTAGCGCCCGGTGTAACAGTGATCTCGGTATCGGCATCAATTTTCACGTTATTGCGCTTGCGCCAGTCGTTAGAAATAGCTTCGCGCAACATAGGCAGACCAGGCATAGGCGCATACTGATTAAAGCCCTTTGTAGCTGCTTCCCCTAATAGATCTGATAATTCAGGGTCAAGCGGATAATCGGGGAATCCTTGTGAAAGATTTATAGCCTGATATTGAGCAGCGAGACCGCTCATGACAGTGAATATAGTTGTGCCAGTGCTGCTGTGCTTAACGGGGAATTGCATACGTTGAAAATTTCAAAAAGTACGAATTTAGAATATTGTCGGTAAAAATTTATGTTCTACCGCCCACAAAAAAAGCCCGCATTGATAAAAACGCAGGCTTTTTTGGTATTAATAGTTTGTTACTTCTTTTTAGGAGGGGGCGTACCACCTTTGGCAGGTTCTTTCTTAGGAGCACTGCCACCTGATTTTTGCATTGATTCTATTTGTTTCAAATAGTCATCATCAGGAGCAATTGCTTTAAGTTTGTCCATGTACAACTGCATTTTTTCGTTATCTTTTGCGTTGAAATTGTACACCATCAGGTACTCATAAGCTTTCTTAGCATCTGCTTTTTTATCTTTCTTATCAGCATCTGGTTCTAATTTTTCTAACCACTTAGTGAAGAAAGGTACCGCAGCACCTGTTGTTGCTTCAGAGTCGATGTTAGAAAGTACGCGAGCGTGCCAGTAAGTAGCTGAAGGCTGATCGCCATATTTAGCCTCAAATTTTTCAGCAGCTTCCAAAGCTTGTTTCCAGTCTTTGCAATAGTAGAACATTACAGTACACCAGAAATAGTCAAGTGCTTGTGTTTCAGGGTTGCTCTTAATGAGGTTGTTGTACCAAGTACCTGCATCGCAATATTGTTTTTTTGCTTTATAAGCATCACCAATTTGCCTGTAGATATCAGTTTTGTTCTTAGAAGTATCAGAAGCCAAACCTAAATTGAGGTAGTAGCTCGCTGAGTCGATATTATCGGTTTTCAACCACAACTTACCGTAGTTGATGTAGTCAGAAGGAGTGATTTTTTTCTTGTCACTCAATTGAAGATACATTCTTACGTTTTTAATTGCTTCTACGGAATCGCCGCAGCTACCTTGAGAGTAACCGAGGATACCGTATATAGTTGCTTTTTTCTCGTTAGGTATAGGACCGTTCATGATCTCTTTTGCCTGTGTTGCGGCGTCACAAAACTTATTACACAAGTAGAGGATTTCAGCCTTTGTAATTTGGTCAGCAACTGAGTTATCAGAAAGCGGGAGGTATTTGTTGATGTACTCCAATGCTTTTTCATACTTCGCGCTTCTCATGTAAACATAAGCGAGTGCTTTGTAAGGCAATGGGTTTTTAGCATCAGCATTAATAGCTTTTTCGTAATATTCCAATGAGCTGGTATAGTTACGCGCCAGGTACCATAGGTCGCCGATGCGTGAAAGCACCAGTGAGTTGGTTGGTTGTTTTTCTACGATTGCTTCGTAGTTGTTCATGGCTTCACCGCCACCACCGCCGGTTTTAACGTAGGTATCACCGAGCCCCAGGCGCACTTCCAAATCTTCTTTGTTCTTGGTTAATGCGTCGTTATACCATTGGATAGCTTGTTGTTGGTCGGCACCATCTGAATAGGTGAGTGCTTCAGCGGCATACACAAGTGGCATGTATTCTTTTTTCTTAGCTTTAGATGCCAGATCTTTAGCCAGAGCAATGGCTTTATCTTTTTCACCTTGAGCGTAAGCCACCCTGATCATACCAGCGATGTTTGCCGGATCTTCAGGATGTTTCTGGAAATAATAACTCGCTTTCTTAACGTCTCCTTGTTTCAGGTAGCACAAACCCAGGTAGTAGTTGGCGATAGCGTCGTTGACAGCTAAAGGAGCCAACGCCTTTTGGGCGCTTGCGTAGTTTTCATAATTATACAGCTTTATGCCGTCTTCCAGCTTGGTAACTTGCGCCCTTGAGGCGAAAGCCATTGAAACGGCAGCAGCAACTACTAACAGCTTTTTCATTGATATTTTAATTCGGTTTTTATTGTTTGTTGTTAATCTCCGCCTGACGAATTGTTATCTCCATACGTAGCGGTAATAAATGTGCGTGCGCAAAAATAAGTTGTCCGCGTGGTCCGCCCAAGAAATTAGCGTATCCGGTACCAAGTCCTGCGTAACTTTCACGACTCACATAGTACAATTTACGTGCCAATGGATATTGTTTGAGACCAAGATAAGCCATATATGGTTTGAACGACTCTTTTAATTCATCGTTATGGATGGCGCAAATGTTGACATTATTTATGAAATTACCCAAATTGGCCGAGTCGTTAGGGTCAACGACATCGCACAAACTGGCAAATCCAATAGCGTCGGGGTTTTTAGAAACGTAATCAATAACACCCTGCCCGTTTTTAGCAGCATAAATGTTTTTGCCCATTGTTTTGCCCTTCATCAATGAATCAGACAACACCCTGAACAGGCTCGAGTTTTGGTTGTCGACAACAACGGTGTATTTCTTTTTGTAAGAATCAGATAAAATACCTTGTAATGCAAACGGACCAAAAACGGTATCGGAATTAGATTTATTGGTTACCACAACGATAGCGTCTTTAGCCAGAGCCACCGAAGAAGCGAAAAATTGCTTTTGTTTTGCCATTTCTTTCTCTTCAGGGGTCAGTTCGCGTGTAACTAAGATAATGCGGGCTTTGTTGTCGAAATAGTCTTTAAAACATTCCGCCTCAGGCTTGTAGTGCACATTCACTTTTGCATTGGGAAAGCTGCTGTCGAATACTTTTGATTCCTGTTCTATTACCGACCTGTAAGACTCGTCGACGCTAATGTCAATGGTGCCTTTTGAAAGAGTGTCTCTTTCGGGACCTTCTTCACCACAAGAACTCAGGAATAAGGAAAACGTCAAAAAAATGAGTGAGGACAACAATGACCGCATAAGAGGACAATTTTACAGAGAATTCAAAAAAAGCTAAATTGACAAAAAGTAATGTAACATATATTTAACAGCACCTACTAAGGGTTACTCTTCCTTGCTTCTTTGGTAGGCAATATAGCCGCGGTAGCCCCTGAAAACGCCATATATCATGAGCAACCCAATAAATGCCCATGCTCCCCAGCCTGAGAACTCAAAATTTCCGAATTTTTTGGTGGTCATTACGAAGACGCTAAGACCGATATAAATGATAGCCATACCTAGGTCGGTATAAACCTGCAGGGGAATACGAGGTTTCCCATTGCTTCCGGAAATTGCCATTAGACTTAAATTTTGTGCAAAAATAGCGGTTAATGTGGTTTGTTTACGACGAATACTCGTCATTTATACAGACGTAACCGCATTGGTAATTCCATAACTGAAAATCGGGCTTTAACAAAGTTTTTGTAACTAGTGTTGCACAACAAGCCGTTGCACCGAATTAGATGACGGTGTTACAATTTTCAGGAAGTACACACCGGTTTGCATACCTCGTGGTAAATCGATAGTAACATCCAGAGTGCCATTGGGTAATGTTTCGAAGGTTTGCGTGTCGAGCAACCTGCCACCCAAATCGTACAATACCACGGTGGCTGTACCTGCGATTGTACAATAATCACTAATGCGTACGTTTTCGTTCGCAGGATTAGGGTAAACTCTTGTATGATTGATTAAATTGGGGTCAATAAGGTATCTATAAGCAGAGTTCAATTGGAAAATGCCATTTGATTGTTTCTCGTAGAAATAAATTCTACCTGAGTCGTCCATGTCGAATTTGTTCAACATGTGCATTTTGAAATCCATTGCATTGAGTTCGTTAGAAAAAAGGCAAACCGAGCCACCACCGCAAACAGTATGCACGATGCTATCGAGCCCAATCATTTTTATTTTATTGTCGTCGAACAATAGGTAAATATTTCCAGCCGTATCAATTTTGTAGTCAACAACGCCGGCTAAATCGAGTCTGTAACCGGGAACGCCGTCTCTTTTTTCGTAGCCTAGTCCTGCGACTACATGGTATATGCCGTTGGTATCAACCATATTTATTGCCCCGGTTGAGTTAGACAAGAAGAAAACCTGATTGTATTTATCAACTGAGATTTTAGTTGCGTCAAAACCAACCTTGGTAGCGGAGTCTCCATCTTGATTGATACGTATGTCGTTTCCCCCTGCGAAAGAGCTTATTTTATTGTCTGTATCAATTTTAAGAATCACATTGTTTCTGGGCATTATGAATATTTCGCCCCTTTCTGACACACAAATATTGCCTCGGGAGATAGGCCCAAAATTTAGACCTGCAGCATGTGCTGTATCAAAACTAACGTCGGTATAATACACCCCACCGCCCAAAACAAGTGTTGTTGACCCGGTAGTGTTGGTCTTGTAGACGTTGTTACTTTGTGCAAAATAGGTATTTCCCCATATGTCGGCTCCTATGTAAAGGTTCGGTTTACCTTCGTGTACGACATATTGATTGTCGCTTGATATTTCATATGTAAGCGTCGTTTCCAATGCGGTTCCTGAGTAGTATCGGTTTGTAATTTCAACGTGGTTGTTTGTATCTACAAAAAAGTCTGTTAACGTTCTAGTGGCATCGATATTTTCTAAGACAACATTTTTCAGGTTCCAGCCTTCATAATTTGCCTTATGACCATTTTTCCCGCCAATGCAATATTTGGGGATATGGGGACCAACAATGAACAAATTATCTAAAGAAACATCAATGGAATAATTACCTGAGACAACGAAAGAATCTTCGTTTATTAAGCCAAATTCTCTTGATGATGTGCCGGCAGAAAAATAATATGAGAGATTGTTGTTCGTGTCTATCTTATAAATGATTCCATTGTCGCTGAAGTAGATGTTATTGTGCTTGTCAAACTGAAAAGTTTTGAGTGTTTGACTAATTCCCGGTAAAGGGAAAAACCGGGTTTGCCCATCAGGTGAGATTCTATAGAGAAATGTGCTGTCTTGCCCTACGATATTGTCGTTTAAGTCCATTGCCATGACGTTGCCTCCGACGAATCCGATTTCCCTGCCGGGTTTGTTGATAGGTGTATTGTTGCGAACAGTAATTGAACCACCTCCTGCAAAGAGTGTTAATATGCCTGAAGTATCAATCTTATAAATCGCTTTTGCGAACCAATCGTATAAGAAAACCTCACTTTTTGAATTTACTACGGGGTTGAAGCACGCAATAGAAGCTGATGTAGCAGGAATACCGTCTTGTATTGCAAAACTGTAGTCGCCGGTGCCTGCAATCAATTTTATGTTTCCGTGCTTGTCTTTTTTTGCAATTTTGAAATCGTTGTCGGTAGTAAAATATATTTCACCTTCTTTATTGAAACAGTATCCTGCGTCATTGAACCAAGGAAACTGATCGGCGGGTTTTGCGTAATTTTCTATTAGAAATGATGAGTCGCAAAAGCTTCTAAGTCCAATTTCATCGTACAGCAGCCCATTTTCTATACGTTGTAGCTGGTTGCGGTAAGTGTTTGAGAAATATATTTTCCCCTCTCTACAAACGATGTATTTACAATCCATCGGCATAGTCGATGCAGGACCTCCATCACCGAAATAGCCACCGGCGATGCGGGTTACAGTTTGGGCTTTTGTTGAAAAGGATAACCCTAATAAAAAGGCTAAAAGGGATAAGAGAGAAATTTTTTTTCATAGGACAAATTAGATAGGGGGTTAAAAACTAACATAAAGCTAGTGATTGATTTGTGTTTTTCCTAGTGTTGCACAACAAATTTCATGACTTCTTCTCCATAAGGCGTTTCCAGTTTAAGGAAGTATATGCCGGCCTGAAGGCCTCTTGGCAGCGCAATAGTGGCTTCGAGCGCGCCATCGGTAGTAGATGTTTGAAACATGCTGAGTTGCCTGCCTACGACATCATAAACACCAATATCAACGGCCCCGGGTACCTGAGTGTAGCATTTTACATGAATTTCGCTATTGGCAGGGTTGGGGTACAGTTGCAAATCGAATGGTGAGGCGAGTTTGGTTGTATCAGGTTGAGGGAATCTGTAGAATGTCTTTAAACGGTTCACTACACCCAAATAGGCATTTTCGAAAAAAAGATTGCCTGAGTCGTCGATTGCTAAACCAATGGCAAGTGGAATTTGCATATCGGCAATGTCGCTTTTAACCAATGCACTGGCGTAATCAATTGAATCTATTTTCTTCGACAATAATCTGATTTTGCCTTCACGGTCAACCATTTTAATACCCTGACCTTGAACAGCTAAAAATATGTTGCCCGATGTATCTATAGCGAAATCATTTACATCGCCCAGTACTGCCGATGTTGCCGGTATGTTGTCAGACGAATCAGAGCCAGCCCCTGCAATGGTATTGATGATGCCGTTGGCGTCAATTTTGCGAATGGAGGTAATACCGTTGGTGATAAAATAGATCGAGTTATCGGCTCCAATAGCTATTTTTTTGCCCCATATACATGCACTTGATGCCGGGCCACCATCGCCATCGTTACAAGCATAATTGCGACCTGCGATTCTAGTGATAATTTTATCGTTGTCAATTTTTCTGATAGAAAGCTCGTCATTGATGATCAGTTCTCCTCTTTTGTTCATGGCAAGAGCGCCAAATCCTGTTGACATGATTGATGCGTCGATTGCCGGACCTCCGTCCCCTAAATCGGACCCGGAACTTTGGCCGGCATACACTTCAATATAGGTACCTAGATTAGTTATATATATTTTCTGGTTGCTAATGGTGAAATAGTGACCATAAGGAAATGAATTAGCTACAATGCCACTAAATTTTTGCGTATTTACTTCATGAATTCTGTTGTTTGAATCAAGCGAAACTGTTTTTATTGATGCCGGATTATAGCGCGTTGAAATATAGTTGCCTCTATCGTCAATGTAACTGCAAGTGTATGATTCATTGTAGTTTTCGTAGTCATTCTGAAACCATGGTCTGTTCGTCCAGCCATCGTAACTTGAATGTATACCTTTCATTCCGTAAAGAGAACGAAATGAAGTGTGTTGAGTAAGCGTGAGTATTTGAGGGGATACGGCATTAGAGCGTGTTCGATTGATATAAAAAGTATCGGGTGATATGTAACACACGCCTATGTAATCGGTATTTGGAATGGCACTTGTGTAATATGATTCAGTAAGCGACGAATCAATTTTATAAATTTTACCGAAGTTAACAGCATACACATATCCCTTTTTATCGGCAGTCATAGACCCCGATAGCTGTAAGTCAAAACTCAATGCGCGATTACTGAAATAGCCGTCGGGTGTTATTTTGAATATTTTTTGTGCGGATTGCCCAATCAGGTTGCCTTTGCTGTCAAAAATCAGGTTATCAGGATACATAAGGCGTGTATTAAGCGCCGGAACGTGGTTGTAAACTGAATCGCGATACAAGTTAGAGTCGGCACCGGCAATCAATTGGATGGTTCCATTTACATTGATCTTGTATATCAAATCCTGAACATCGGAATAATACAAATTCCCCAAAGTGTCGACTGCCATGCTGGTAATATCACCTATTGAAACGGCTGTAGCAGCCATTCCGTTGCGAATAGTGGTGTTGTTTTTTCCGTTGCCAGCAACTAACGATAGCGCACCCTGCGTATCTTTTTTTACAATTCTGTTCCGCCATCCATCAAAACAGTAGATGTTTCCCAGCCTATCGGTGGTGAATGTGCCGACAATAATGCCTTTATGAGTAGCAACTGCACTATCCATAAAAGTGGAGTCGAGATGAGATAGCCTGTCAACACCCCGAACGCCAACTTCCATATACGCTTTGCCGCTATCTATTCTATAAACTGCCTGACTGAGTACGTCGAGAAAGTAAAGATGTTTATTCGTATAAGCAATCTGATTGACCTGCATTGGCATGCTCGATGCAGGTCCGCCATCATTAAAATAGCCACCTGCAATACGGGTAACTGTTTGTGCTTTTGTTGAAAAGGATAACCCTAATAAAAAGGCTAAAAGGGATAAGAGAGAAATTTTTTTCATAGGACAAATTAGATAGGGGGTTAAAAACAAACTAAAGTTAGTGATTAATTGTGTTTTTCCTATCGCTGCACCGCAAATTTCTTAGTATCTCCTCCTGTTGGTGTCACAATTTTCAGGAAGTACACACCGGTTTGCATACCTCTTGGTAGTTCAATGGTTTCATTGATTAAACCTGTTGTGGTGGTGGTTTCAAATGTTTGAATTTTCCTTCCGGCACCGTCGATGATTGCCATTTGTATTGCGCCGGGTTTAGGAGTATAATATTTGATGTGCAATTCAGCGTTTGCAGGATTGGGGTAGAGCTGTAGAGAATACGCAGTATCGATTGTTGTATCGGGTGCTGAATATCTATAGAGAGACGGGAAACGGAATAAGGTACTGACTATTGAATAGTTCGAAACAGCAATAATTCTTCCACTGTCGTCGATATTCCACTCATTGATTGAACTGAATGGGAACCTGATAGCCGACATGGTATCAATGAATGGAGGTATTGTTGATGAATCAGAATTGCAAATTGTTTTCACACAGCCATTCGCAAGAATCACTTTCAGTTTTTTGCCTGACTTGAAATAAATATTACCTGCTGTATCTATTTTCATATCTGATACTGCTCCTAAATCAGCGTTTATGGCCAAAGCACCATCAAGCGAATCGCTGCCCTTGCCTCCTATAGTGGTAATAATACCATAGGTATTAATTTTCCTGATTCTGCAATGCAAAGAGCTTAGCCCAAAGTCAGCTACATAGATGTTTCCAAGTTTATCGCATGCTATGTTTCTGCTTGCGATACCTGCGGTTTTTGCTGCGCCATCATCGCCCGTATTTAGTCTGTAACCAGTACCGGCTATTACGGTGTCGTTTCCATTGCTGTCAATTTTACGGATTGTAAATTGTGAAAAGTAGAGTATTTCGTCGTTAGGTGTAAGACACCAATCAGTAATTTTTGTGGCGGACATCCCTGATACGCTGTCAAGGAATTGAGGTGTTGATTTAAAATCTGTTCTGTAGAACTTGTGGTGGGTTCTGTCAAGCAGGAAGTAGACACCGTTTCCGTTTGACTTAATTTCATTGTACTGAAATGAGGATATGGAACTAAACGTACCATCAGGCTGAAATTGAATAGTTCGAATGTCTTTTACGGCAGAAAATTCATCTCTTATGTTAAATGGGGCAACAATACTGCAGTTATGATCAAAGCAAAAACTATTAGTTACAGGTAGCCCAAGCATCAGATTCCTTGAATTCCAACCAACTGGTAAAAGATTATATAAATTGATGCCCGTAACATAAGTGGGTGTTTTAGATACCCCAAACGTGTAAACCACCGTGCCTAAAGTATCAGTAATTACACAGGCGAAACTATCTTTCGTAATCCAGCAAAATGATGTTAAAGCAGAGAGCTTGCTATTAGAAGGGAAACTTAAAATAGTTGTCTGAACACCGTTTTGGTCTATTTTATAGATGTTATTTGAGTCATGTATAAATGCGTTGCCAGAAGTATCGACAGTGGCATCTATTTTGTACACAGAATTAGGACTCACTACTGAATATCTGTAAGAACTCAACATGCCGCCAGGAGTGATGTGGTAAACGAGATTTTTTGAAATTGCCACAATGTTTCCTCTTGAATCGAAGTTCATTCCCAGAATATCTTGCAATGCCACTGTTTTTGCAGGAACATTTAAATGTGTTGCACTGTCGCGAGTTAAAGTATCAACGCCTGCGAAATTTTTCAATTTGCCATTGGAATCAATTGAGTAGATGTGTCCAATATGGCTTAAAAAGATGCTGTTATTTTCGTCCACTGCAAAATCGTCATCTGGTAAAAATGAAATGGTGGTAGCTGCCATTCCCTCAACTATATTGTAATTTACAGCGGTATCAAAGTTGCCCAACACAGGTATTATTTTCCCGGTTTTTGTTTTACGAGCGACAAAACTTCTCCATTCATCTCTAAAGTAGAATTCGCCATTTTTAGTGGGAATTACAGAAACATATGAAGCATTTGGCAGATCAAACTTATCAGTATCAACAGTAAAGTCTGCTTTAGCAGGTGTATTTTCAAAGAGCCTTGAGCCAAGCTCCAGGTATAGCTTATCATTTTCGATTCGGTAAATAATACCTTCGTCGGAAGTAAAGTACAATATGCCGTTGTAACAGGTGACAGTTCCCGGAATAGTTACGGCTGTTTGTGCGGGACCACCATCTTTGAAATAGCCACCTGCAATAAGAGTAACCACCTGTGCGTTTATGATTGTTGGCAGGAACACACACAGTAGTATTGAAATGGCATTTTTCATCAAAATAAATTTTAGCTAAACTATAAAGACGTTTGATAATACAAAAATCTTGGGTCGTGAGGGAAATTGGGGTGTCTTAATTTAAAGGGCACAAAAAAAAACTCCCGAAGGAGTTTTTTGAATATTGTATTGAGATAGTACTGAGTTATACCGAGAAGCTGTCGCCGCAACCGCAACTGCGGCTGGCGTTGGGGTTTTCGAAGTGAAAACCTTTACCGTTGAGCCCATCAGAAAATTCGAGGGTTGTATCGCATAGATACAGGAAGCTCTTGAGGTCGGTGACCAATTTCACTCCTTTATCTTCGAAGACCTGATCTTTTGGTTGGGTCTCGTTGTCGAAGTCAAGCTTGTACGACAAACCTGAACATCCGCCGCCCACTACACTAACGCGCAAAAAGTATTCATCAGTCAAACCCGCATCGAGCTTGAGCTGATCAACTTTTTCTTTCGCCTTATCACTGACGTAAATCATGGTATTTAAAATGTACTTAGGTGTTTTGAAGCACCATTAAAGAACTACGTTATTTACTACACGCCTATCCGCTATGGATAGCCGGCAAATATATGTACTTACTACTGTGAAAAAAATGATTAGTGGTGGCTAGTTGCTTCCAGTTCAGGCAAACCGTTTTTAACCCTGTAATCGTTGATGGCCGCTTTGATAGCGTCTTCAGCCAATACTGAGCAGTGGATTTTAACCGGAGGAAGGTTCAACTCTTCAACGATATCCATGTTGTCGATTGCCAAAGCCTGGTCAACAGTTTTACCCTTAAGCCACTCGGTAGCCAAAGATGAAGAAGCGATTGCAGAGCCACAACCAAATGTTTTGAATTTAGCGTCGCTGATGATGCCACTTTCTTCGTCTACTTCAATTTGAAGGCGCATAACGTCGCCGCACTCAGGTGCACCAACTAGTCCTGTACCTACATTTGTTTTTGCTTTATCGAGTGTACCTACGTTTTTAGGATTGTTGTAGTGGTCGATAACTTTTTCTGAATATGCCATTTTAGTGTGTTTTTCTTTTTGATTTGTTGATTGTGATGACTAGTGGTGTGCCCATGCAATAGAGTCAAGGTCAATGCCTTCTTTGTACATTTCCCATAGCGGGCTCATTTCCCTTAGCTTGTTCACCGTGTCAGTGATTGCTTTAACCGTATAGTCAATTTGATCTTCGGTAGTGAAGCGACCGAGACCGAAGCGGAGTGAGCTGTGCGCCAAATCGTCGCCAAGGCCCAGTGCTTTAAGCACATAAGATGGTTCTAATGATGCTGATGTACATGCAGAACCACTTGATAGTGCGATATTTTTATTGAAGCCCATCATCAAGCCTTCACCTTCAACATATTTAAATGAGATGTTGCAAGTGTGTGGCAGGCGATGTTCTCTGTTTCCGTTTACATAAGCTTCTTCGATTTGGAGGAGTGCATTTTCGAGTTTATCTCTTAAAACGCTCAGGCGTTTGCCTTCTGCTTCCATTTCGTGCATGCACAATTCGCAAGCTTTACCAAGGCCTACAATGCCGGGTACGTTCAGCGTTCCGCTTCTCATACCTCTTTCGTGGCCGCCGCCGTCCATTTGAGCCGTCACTTTCACGCGAGGGTTTTTACGCCTTACATAAAGTGCACCTACACCCTTAGGTCCGTATATTTTATGACCGCTGAAAGTCATAAGGTCAATTCCATCAGCTAGTACGTCAACTGGTATTTTACCTACAGCCTGTGTAGCGTCGGTGAAGAAAAGCACACCGTGTTTACGGGCAATTGCGCTGATTTCACGAACCGGTTGAATAACACCAACTTCATTGTTACCGTACATGATAGCAATGAGGATGGTTTTATCGGTGATAGCTGCTTCAAGTTGACCTAAATCGACTAAACCGTCACTTTGAACAGGAAGATAAGTAACATTTGCACCCAACTTTTCGAGGTGGTGACAAGTGTCAAGCACAGCTTTGTGTTCGGTAGTGCAAGTGATAATATGGTTGCCTTTAGAAGCATACATTTCAAATACACCCTTGATACCAAGGTTATCGCCTTCGGTTGCTCCCGATGTGAAAATGATTTCTTTCGGGTCAGCGTTAATCAATTTTGCAACTTGTTCACGTGCATAATCAACTGCCTCTTCTGCAACCCAGCCAAAGGCATGGTTGCGGCTGGCTGCATTACCAAATTTTTCTACAAAATAAGGCATCATTGCTTCCAAAACCCTGGGATCCATGGGTGTGGTAGCGTTATTGTCAAGGTAAATCGGCAGTTTCAAATCCATTTTTCTCTTCGTCTTACAAACTCAATTAATATGTCAAAATTACGGAAGAAGTCTTACTTTAGCGTCAAATAGTGAATTTCTGCATCAAATATTACTATTAGTAAAACCAATATGCAAATGCTTAAAATCGAACACCTTGGAATTGCTGTAAAGGATTTGGGTGTTTCTATTCCGCTTTTCGAACAATTGTTAGGCTCGCCGTGCTACAAAACAGAGGCAGTTGAGCGTGAAGGAGTGAAAACTGCATTCTTTCAGACCGGAGAATCGAAGATAGAATTGTTGGAATCATCTAACGACTCAAGTGCCATTTCAAAGTTTATCGCGAAAAAAGGCGAGGGTATTCATCACATTGCTTTTGAAGTAGAGAACATTGAGGCTGAAATGAAAAGGCTGGCTGCTCTTGGTTTTGAACTGATTCATCAGGCACCGTTCAAGGGTGCTGACAATAAGATGGTTTGTTTTTTGCATCCTAAGTCAACCAACGGCGTGCTGATAGAGCTGTGCCAGGAAATCAAGTAAGGTTTTGTTATTCGCTGAAGGAATAAACCTTCAGGTTATCTACACGCATGATATCGATATTTTCAGCAAAGTATAGCTTTACAACAACGCTATCAACCTGAACTGTGTCGAGGTGGGCGTACATGGGAAGCCGTTTGGTTTCCCAATCGCCAATATCACGATTGACGCGAATCATATTCGTTTTACGCAGCTTGCCTTGAAAGTAGAAATCAGCAATAAGTTCGTGCATTTTCCAAACGTCATTTTCTGAATGGTCGGTTTTAAAGTCGGCGCTTATTTCCAGCCATTTTTGAATGTTATTCGACCATTTAAAAGTAGCTGCTGTGACGTATTTGTTTTTGGGACTCACTAAAATGCTTTTAGTGCCGGAAATAACTGAATCGGTGGTGACGTTGGCTGTATCGTTTTCGAAACCGGTTTCAAAAACCAGTTGTTTGCTGGTTTGAGTACCATCAAAAACTTCAGTCTGGTCTTTAAGAAACTTGAACTTTGGAGGTACTGACCACCTGCCTATCACTCTATTGAAATAGGCATCGGTCATTGTGTTGGCTTCGTACAACCCACCACCATGACTTTGGTACAAAAACCAGATAGCAACGTATGAGAAAAGTGCATAAACAGGAGTGAGTACAGCCCACAACCATTTTTTGGAAAATGCAACATCAATAAGTGCGGTGAAGGGCATCATGAGTATAGGATAGCTTTGCACCATAGCCCTACCGCCAAACCACCATATACTCCACGAACAAACAACGTAGTAGTTTAACAGGAAGAACACAGTAACAGCGACCTTGTTCTTGCCATTGCGCAGGAAAGGAAACAAACCTACAAACGCCAGTACCATGATGGGTGAATAACGCAACCAACCTGTTTGGGCACTGAGTGTATAATTGTAAAAATTGGGTGAGCGGAAGTAGAGGTGTTGATCGCCGTAGCTGTACACCAGCCAATGCCCGGACGCGTATTTCCAGTAAACAAGTTGCAGCGAAACAATGGCAACTGCGCACAAGGCAGCAACAACAAACAATTTGAATTTACTGAACAACAACCTGACGCGTGCAAGAATTGTAGCAGGTTTTATGTCTTCAAGCCCCCAAAGCAAGGGTATAAGACAAGCAATGAGTTCGGAAGGGCGAATGAAGATTGCATAGCCTACTAAAAGCCCAATGTAAACCGCATATTTTACTTGGAATGTATCGTAAAACCTGATGGTTGTGAGTATGAGTAACACGTACAAAACGAACAACCAGTTATGTGTCATTGAGGCATTAATGGATGCATAGGGCAGGTAATTACTACCAATAACCATCAATAAAATGCTGACCGCAACCACTTTATCGTCATAAAAAATTAATAGTAGTCTTCTAAACTGCCAAAGACCGAAAATGGCCACCAGCAAGCCACCTAACTGCATAAAAAACTGGTAGGGCGCCGAAAAACCATCGGTAGGTGCGCCGGATATTTGAGCGGCAGCATGCCCCGTAGCAAAAAACGGCAGGTAGAGGGTGCTCATACCCGCGGTGTATTTCATCACATAATTTCCATTGGGTTGTTGCACCATTTGTTGGAAATCGGGTGTCATTTCATACTTGTTGCGCACTGCTTCTTTAAAACCTTGTCCTTTAAGGTCGTGGTAAATGAAGATGGAGGGTAGGTACCAATAATACCCCGAAACATCGTATGATATTGTAGCTTCGGTGCCTGTTTTTTTCCAGCGTGGGTAAAAGACAAAAGAAGTAAATGCCATTACTACAAACCCAAACAGGCAGGCATATAACGACCATTTACTTTTTTGATGAGAGTGCACGCACAAATATACTTTTTATGGCTTAACCTGAATTTAGTTTTGTTTGTGAAGTGTGTTGCATATATACCAGATAGAGTTAACTCACCTGAATGTGTTACAACGATTGCAAACAACTATATTTGTAACTAATTAGGCTTTTATGGAAAGTTTATTCAAGAGATTGCTGATTTTTTCAATGCTCATTTTGGGGCTTACGGGGTGTGGTGAAGATGAGGAAGGTTCAGAATTGCCTCCGGGGAATGAACGCGCCATTAAGCAACCAAACCCTGACGAACGGTATAACCGGGTAGGTGGCATCATTTTCAATAAAGATTCGGTGGTGCGTGCAGCTATTTTGCAGTATAACTTTCTTTCAATTGCTGACATTGCTACCGAGCACCTCGAAAAAATAATCAAATCAAACAGGACATTACTCTACACCGATGATCTGGGTAGTTGTTATGGATACTTGATGAATTCCAGTATTTGGGATTCATTAAAGTACTTTGGGTATCAACAATCTGACGTTAGTAATTCAAACAAGGAAAAAGACATTTATCTCTCGGGTAGAAATCAATATAAGGATAAAGGTCAATTTGAAGACGTAGTGATAAGCAACGAGGGTTTGCAGGAGAAACACCCCAAGTTATATGAATGGGCTGTTGCTGAATTTTATAAAAGAGAGTCACCTACAATTTCCGATTTAACGATACCCGATCAATCGGGGGTTGCAGTAGAGTACATAGCCAAGGTGAAATTGACATCAGGAACTGAGCAATACATCTCATTTGTTGTGACCCTGGAAAAGCAACAAATAGTGGTTAAACTGAATAAATCTATCAATCAATAGACGCTGAGAAATTGGTTTTGGGTTTTTTCAAAGCAAATGGAACTACCTTTGCAGCCTGAAACCAACAGATATGATTTCAAGCCCATACATTCTTTATTCCGACGGCAACGGAAACATCTTCGAAGATACTACGCTTTACACTGCAGGCCGTAGCGGCTGGGATGCAGGCGAAATTCCTGCGGAAGACTGGATTGAATTGCCTGATGGTGGTACTATGTACGAGCTCATTGGTCGCAGGGGATTGGGCATTGACGTTAAAACCGGAGAAATGCGTTTGTGTATGAAGGGTTGGGCGGTTGCCGCTTTTATACCACCTGCACACACAGGATTGTATCTGGCTGCATTTGAAACACTGCCTGAGGCGCCTACGTTGCCGTTGTTTTCATATACAGCGGCGGGCTGGTTAAAAGGAAAGTTTTTTGTACCTGCTGTGCGCATTGAGCGCGACATACGTCAGGAGTGTGCAGGTTATGACGATATTAAAATTCAAACAGGTGTAGGCGCGCTTACGGCTGCCTATCCGCACAACAGACTGGTGAAGCACCTTGCTGAAAAATGCACACTCACCTATTCTTGTCCGGCTGCCCGTAATTACTTTATGGGTAGGTGGGAGTGCCCGGTGCCAACATCGCCGGCCTGTAATGCCAACTGCCTGGGGTGCATTTCGTTTCAGCCTGAAGATGAGACCATTGTGGCGACACAGGACAGGCTCACTTTCAGGCCTACTGCTGAAGAAATTGTGGAGTTTACAGTTCCGCATCTTGAAACCGCTCCTTTTCCAATCATCAGCTTTGGACAAGGCTGCGAAGGAGAGCCACTGCTCATGTGGGAAACCATTAAAGAAGCCATTAAGGAAGTAAGAAAACACACTAAAAAGGGTAGCATCAACATTAATACCAACGGCAGCAAACCCGATGCGGTTGCACAGTTGGTGGAAGCAGGTTTGGACAGTATTAGAGTCAGTTTGAATTCTGTGCGCCCTGAATACTATACCAAGTACTATCAACCGAATAACTACCAGTTTGAAGATCTGAAGGAAAGCATTAAGAATGTGCGCAAGAACGGTGGTTGGGCGTCAATTAACTATTTCGTGTTTCCTGGTATGACTGATAATATTGAGGAATATGAAGCATTGCGCGCGTTTATCAAGGAAACTGATCTTTCAATGATTCAATGGCGCAATTTCAACATTGACCCTGACTGGTACTTAGGCAGAATGGGTATTACCGATACCGGAGAATGCCTGGGTATCAAGGAAATGATGGACATGATTCATGAAGAATTCCCGAATTTGAAGTTCGGTTATTTCAATCCTCCCATTGAGCGGATGAAGAATTACGACCTAGATTTTGCGCATTAATGAATTTTACGCCGTTGGTTTAATTATTATGTCATTCGATAATTTGTATTAGATTTGTAAAAAAATTATCCATGAAGCGAAAACTATATTCCTTGTTACTCAGTTCTGTGCTTGTATCGACTGTTTTTACGGGTTGTGTAAAAATTGATAATGAACCTGCAACAACATTTCCAAGTACATTCACCTTGATGTTGCCTTATGCATCGGGCTTTTATGCAGGTTTGCCTACACACGTCCAAATGGGTTGGGCTGCCGGAACCACGGGTACTTATACAGTTACTTATAGTTTGTCAGGCGCTAATACAGCAGCAGGGCTTACTACAACAGTAAATCTAATTAATGGTTCGGGTAGGTTTGTTACTGCACCACTGGCTAACAATGGCGACACGCGCATTACGGTAACCAACATCTCAAATTCAACTGGGTCGGCTGTTGTAAGCAATGGTAATTTCGCTGATGCGCATGTGGGTGCTGTTACATTTACCCGCAACGGTTATAACTATTATTCTGATGTAGCTTCAGGTTCGCTTTTAGGTTCAGACCTAACAATTGTTGCTTCCAGAAATGACAGCGGTCAAACAGCACATATTTATATTAATGGCTACTCAGTTACACCAACAAGTTATCCATGGACATATTCAGTTGCGGGTACCGGTGTAACGTACAGTGCCGGTAGCATCATTTATGGTTCGCATGGTGTTACTACTGTAACGTCAACAACAGGTTATTTGAGTGGAACGTTTACATGTAAATTTGAAGATTCCAGTTCAGTTTCTGGTCAGTTTACAGTTCCAACGCCATAAGGTTGTTTTTTGAATATATTTGAGCGAGGTTGCCTGTAAAAGGCAGCCTCGTTTCTTTTTATACCGGGTTTTAACCCTCAAAATGAAACAAAACTGCCCAATGAGCCGAAATTTTGTTTATTTTACAATAATGTACCATTTTCTACCCAACCATTTGAAGTATGAAGTAGTCTTTGATATATGTACGATTAATCACCAATATTCTTGTCGTTAACATTGGCATATACTGCAACAAGTCAGGTAAGTGAGCTTGAACAACTGATTCATGGGTGTTTACGGAACGACCGTAAGGCTCAAGAGCGGCTTTACAAGCTGTTTTACCCTCGTATGATGTCAATGGTGAGGCGTTATATAGATAGCGAAATGCAGGCGGAAGAGGTGATGAATAATGGTTACTTACGTGCTTTTCAAAAACTCTCGCAATATAATTTTCAGGGGTCGTTTGAAGGATGGTTGAGAAAAATCATTTTTCATGCGGTCTCAGACTACGTGAAGCAAAACACACGTTATTCTGAAAAGATTGTATTGATAGAGAAAGATGAAAAGATAAATAAGGATTTGGGAGACAAACTGTATTATGACCAGCTGATAAAATTGGTGCAATCACTGCCCGATGCTACCAGAGCGGTTTTTAATATGTATGTGATGGAAGGTTTTACGCACAAAGAAATAGGATCGTTACTGGGCATTAGTGAAGGTACCTCAAAATGGCACCTTTCCGAAGGCCGGAAATTGTTGAAGGAAAAGATTGAAAAACTGAATTTGCAATATTAGAAAACATTATCCCAAATGGATAACAATTTGATAGACATAGATGACCTGATAAGGCAGCGAATGGGGGGCGCGGAAGAACCCATTCTCGATGGTGCGTGGAATCGCATGTCGGCTTTATTAGAAGAGGATAAGAAGAGAAGGCCATTCTTTTGGTGGTTCAACCGAGGGTTGGGCATGGTGGGTGTGCTTGTACTTGCTTCGCTTATTACGGTGGGAGGCTACAAAGCTTACGATGCTTATCGTGGGCAAGGTGGTTCTACTACCGAGGGTGTTGCAGGCAATGCTGGTAACAACGAACAGCACACCGGCGGTGCTAAGGCGTTGGCACAAAACAACATTCAGCATGAAGCATCTTCAAACAATACTGATAATAAAAATGAAAGCAATAGTTCCGCAAATGTTGCTTCCAAATCACCATCAGCAAGTATGGTAGTGGCGCATAAAGCCGACCATGCAAGTGTACATCATTTATCAGCAAACGCTTCCGGCACTACTGCACAGCATACTGCACAACCATCAACTGTGTCTAATAATACTTCCGGTGGCAACGCAGCAACAAAATCTGTTGTACGCAAACACATGAGTGCTGCGAGCAATACTGTTCAAGAAAGTAAAACTGCTGTAGCTGCTAATGAAAAACTAGATGTGGCATCAAAAGTTGAAGCGACAAAACCTGCTGCACAAGCATCAAACGATGTTCCGGTTGCGGGCAAATCAACTCAGGCGCTACACGACCAACCAATAGCAGCACGACACGATGCGAATAAAAATGCATCAAACAATGCTCACCGCAATGTAAGTGCATTACCATTGGCTTCAACATCAGGATCAGCGAAAAATGTGGTTCCTGCGGTACGTAAAACGAAAGGAAACTCACCTGCTGCTGCGTTAGCAACTGCTACTGAGGGCAACGATGAACAATCTTCGCAAGTTGCGAAAGCACCATTGGGCAAACAAGCAGTTCGTAAAGTAAATGATTTGAATAAAGCGGCTCAAAAACCGATTGCTTTGGAAACACCAAATTCAAAAGGTGCTGTAAAAAATACTAAACTACCTGATGAAGCACGAGTTACTGAAAGTGTTGCTCAGAATACCGATACACGCAAAACTGCTGCTTCTAAAAAGCCGGTTAAAAAAGAGATAGCCAAAACAGAAGCTACTCCAATGGCCGCTACACCAGTTAAAGCTGATGAACAAAAAGCGGACGAGGATGGTTATGTGACTAAACAAAGAAAAGTAGAGAAAACAAACATCAGGCAGCGCACAACAGGTACTGCACTGCGCAAGCAAGTTAAATTTGATACCATCTCTACATCAGAGGAGTTTGAAACTACCAGGACTAAAGTAGCTGCTAAAAAACCTGAAGCCATACAACCTGAAAATGAATTTGCTGCCTCAGGCAACAATACTCCGACAGGTGTGAATGCAGTTGATAAAAAAGCTGCACCGAAAGCAAAAGGTACCGGTACAACTCCTGCTGCGCAAAAAGGAACTACTCCATCCGGCAGTGTAGCTTCTACTAAACCTGCGGGTGCTAGCGCTCCTGCGTCAGCTTCAACCAATCCGGCTACTGCTAGTACTAATGTTTACAATAGTGCACCACCAGCAGCGTCAGCCCCTCCTAAACCAACACCAAGCGACACGGCTGCAAGCACACCGCCGGCATCAAAACCAGAAGTGAAAAAACAAAAAAGCTATTTCTGGCAAAATGTGGCACAAAGCTTCAATGAAATGAAATACAACTTTACACATGCACAGTTCTCACCCGGACTTACTGCAGGCGTAAATAGTACATTCTTTGGGCCTTCTTCATTCACTGGTTTCCACTTCGGAGCAACAGGCAACTTTGCGCTCGATGAGAAATGGAGCATTTTCACTGAGTTGAAATATTTCCACAGAATGAACAATGATTTTGAAATGCAGACTGCTTACAACAAGTACACTGCTTTGACTTCAGGAAACGGATATTACAAAGACTCAACAACCAGAACATTTGCATTCTCTACGTTGCACAGTTTTGAACTTCCAATTTCTATTCGTTTTGCAGTGAATAAGCTCACTATGTTTGCTGGTGCTAACTTACAGTATATCTTCAGTATCAATACCGGTGCTTCTGACCAGCTTGCATTGCCAAATCAGGCAAGAAAAGTAGTGAACACCATTGAAAATAACTCAGTGCCGGCATTGAACGACGGAGATTTTGGTTCGAGGTTTGCTGTTGGTTATTTGTTGGGCTTTAATTTCAATGTGTCTAACAACATGTCACTTGACTTAAGAAGCGCTCAGAATTTCTGGGACAATGCACAATCACTTGGTGCTAAAGATGTTTCATCTAAACTCTATAATAGTCCTTCATTACAGTTCTCTGTATACTACAAGTTTGGAGGAAAAAAAGATAATTGATTTTTTGAAAGACCTACCCCCTGAAAAAGTAAATCGCCGGTTGTTCGCCGGCGATTTTTTTTGTGTGAAAAAAGCGCTTGGTTTTAATGTTAATCTCATTATTTAAAGTAAAAGTTCATTTGATTGAAATTTGTACAAATAAAATCAAAAAATGTTTGGCTCATTCATTTGTGCTTCATACCTTTAAAATACTTTAAACTAAATATTGTAACCCTGAAAAATGGTTGTATGATAAAGATACCCTTTTTGCTATCCAGAATTATAAAGAGGCAAAAAATTTTGCATATTGTTGATGAAAAAGGCAATAACAAAGTATTGAAAACAAGTATTAATCGTTAAGGCATGAGGTTCTTACTCATAATACTTTGCTTTATTTCTTTTGAAGTGAAAGCACAAGAAAACCTTGTTTTCAATGGGGATTTCGAACTACACGACAGTTGTCCTCATGATTTGGATCAAATAAGATATGCAAAGTACTGGGATGCAATTGACACAAATTATGTAATTGATAGCATAGCGTCGCTAGGTTATCGCATCGGTGATTTTTTTGCAGAGTATGTAAATAAATGCGACAGCGGATATTGTGCAATACCGCACAACAGGTGGTTTAATCATGATACCAGAACAGGTAATGGGATGGTGTTTGCAGTGTGGTATTTCGATAATAGTTTTGTTTTCCCGGGTCTTATTAATTATGTGCAGGGTAGGCTGGTACACCCACTGGAAGCAGGGCGGGCATATTGTGTAACGTTTTATGTGAATTCACAAAACGACTATGCACTGAGCAATATAGGTGCTTATTTTGATGATGCAACCATAGATACCACCCACGACCCAGCCAATTTGCAGCCTCAGTACACGCCACAAGTAGTTGATACCAATGTGATAGCAGATTCAATAGCATGGACCAAAATACAGGGGAGTTTTGTAGCCAATGGCACTGAGCGTTTTGTTACGTTAGGCGTTTTTGAAGATACGGGTCATTTCAGGCACATACAAACCCGCCTTGGGTTGAGTGCCTACGGAATGTACCTCGTGGAAGACGTGAGTGTAATACCATTAGATGCGGTAGCTACAGCGGGCAGGGACACCACCATTACAATAGGTGATACTGTAAGGCTGGGTCCGCCAATCCATGCGGGTGGGTTACCCGTTTATTGGTACAAGCTGGGCAGTACCCGGCCATTTGACAGTACAGGCAATGTGTATGTGCACCCTGATACCTCAACGAGTTATGTTATGATGCTTGACAAGTGCGGAGAGCCTTCGTATGACACTGTTACAGTGAATGTAGGCAATCTTTCGGTGAAGGAATTGACCAGGAGCAACAGCTTACAACGCTACTCACTTTACCCTAACCCCAACAACGGAGTGTTTACTGTTAGGCAAGTTGTAAATGACGACTTGAATGCGGTTATTACGATCAGTGATTTAGCGGGAAAAGTGATTTATAGCGGCAACAATAGTTTTTTGAATGGAAAAGTATCATTGCAATTACCCGATGTCGCAACGGGCATGTACATTGTGCATATTGTTGATGAAAAGGGTAATACCACTACATTGAAAACAACTATTAATCGTTAAAATATGAGGTTCTTGTTAGTTGTATTATGTCTTTTTACATTTGAAGTGAGAGCGCAGGAAAATCTGGTTTTGAATGGGGATTTTGAAATGCATGATAGTTGTCCTTATATGAATGACCTCATAAGATTTGCAAAGTATTGGGATGCGATTGATACCAATTATGTTATTGATAGTATTTCAAGTATAGGATATCGAATTGGAGATTTTTTTGCACAATACGAAAACAGGTGTGATACTGCTTATTGCGCGATACCCCACAACAGATGGTTTGATCATGAGACCAGAAGCGGAGACGGAATGGTAGCTACTGTGTGGTATTTCGATAATAGTTTTGTTTTCCCCGGTCTTATCAATTATGTGCAGGGTAAGCTGGTACACCCACTGGAAGCAGGGCGGGCGTATTGTGTAACGTTTTATGTGAACTCACAAAACGACTATGCATTGAGCAATATAGGTGCTTATTTTGATGATGGAACCATAGATACGACTCACGACCCAGCCAACCTGCAACCTCAATACACGCCGCAGGTAGTAGATACCAATGTGATAGCAGATTCTATAGCATGGACTAAAATACAGGGGAGTTTTGTAGCCAATGGCACAGAACGTTTTGTTACGTTAGGCGTTTTTGAAGATACGGGTCATTTCAGGCACATTCAAACCCGCCTTGGGTTGAGTGCCTACGGAATGTATCTTGTGGAAGACGTGAGTGTAATACCTTTAGATGCGGTGGCTACAGCGGGCAGGGACACCACCATTACTATCGGAGATACCGTAAGGCTGGGCCCGCCGATACACGCAGGAGGGTTACCTGTATATTGGTACAAGGTGGGCAGTACACGACCATTTGACAGTACGGGCAATGTATATGTGCACCCCGATACCACAACAAGTTATGTTATG
Source organism: Chitinophagaceae bacterium (assembly GCA_947454235.1). Taxonomy (GTDB): domain Bacteria; phylum Bacteroidota; class Bacteroidia; order Chitinophagales; family Chitinophagaceae; genus Flavipsychrobacter. The sequence goes on along the minus strand of CANGIY010000028.1, from coordinate 531 downwards.
ATGCTTGACAAGTGCGGAGAGCCTTCGTATGACACTGTTAAAGTGCATGTAGGCAATCTTTCGGTGAAGGAATTGACCAGGAGCAACAGCTTACAACGCTACTCACTTTACCCCAACCCCAACAATGGAATGTTTACAGTAAGACAGGTAGTAAACGATGACTTGGCTGCTGCAATAACAATCAGCGACCTGGCTGGAAAAATAATTTATAGCAGCAACAATAGTTTTGTAAATGGCAGGGTTGCATTGCAATTACCTGATGTTGTTACCGGCATGTACATTGTGCATATTGTTGATGAAAAGGGTATGGAAACTATGTTGAAGTTCAACAAAACCGACAAGTAAAAAGCTGAAAGGATATGAATGAAAAATCGCCGGTTGTTCGCCGGCGATTTTTTTATTGGTTTGTTTGATGTCTACTTACTCTCCAGTTTTATGATTGGTATAATCATTTCTTCCAGCGAGATGCCCCCGTGCTGGAAGGTATTTTTATAGTAGTTGACGTAGTAATTATAGTTATTTGGGTAGCAG
>CANGIY010000027.1 GCA_947454235.1 Chitinophagaceae bacterium | reverse complement strand
TCTACCGTTACAGAAACGGGGTCGTATAACATAGCAGCCGTGGCTGGGGTACCCGAGGCACTTTCCCCTCGTACACCGGTACCCGCAATAGTGGTTATCACCTGGCTTTGCGCAGCCAGCGCACTCAACAAAAAAAGAAAGGAAAATATAAAAGAACGCATGGGGTGATATTTTTACGTTTAACCAATGTTAACAATCCTTTTAGGCAATTCCAAATTTTTTTTAACTTTTTTCATAAATTCTCAAAATCCACATACCTATCAGTGCTACTGTGTAGAAATAATTCGACAAAAAGAATGGCTCAACGCTTTGAATCGGGAGTAAGGTATTACCACCTGATTGTGTCAGCAATCTCCGCTGGAATCTCGCACCTGGTAAGTAAAGAAATCTACAAATAGTCGTATTCCTTTCGCCAAAACAAAAAAGCTGCTTCTTTCGAAACAGCCTTTGATATTTTTATAAAGTACAGCTTAGTTTTGGTCAACTGAGTGGCTGCAGCAATGCGTTTTAAAACGGTATGAAAGACCGAGGTTCACTAAACCTCTGTAGCCGAAACCAAGTTCAGTAGTGAAAGCAAGCCTTCTACCAACTCTTACACCCAAAAGATTAGCTTGTCCGGCAAATTTTACACCTGACTCATCAATGTGGTGTGTATAATAAGCAGCATACCTGTATTGGTCGTCAAATACACTTAAACCTACAGCAGCACCACTGTACAAACGAACCCTAACGCGGTCGTCTTTGTTATCCATGTAGCAATAAGTAAACTCAGGTACTATTGAAAGGTAGCTACCGTGGTTGTCGATATTTTCGTAGCTGAAACCCATACCAATAGTTACTTTGTTAGAAACGTAGTGCCTGTAAGTGAGCATTCCTATACCTGGTGAGTTGCGGTAAGGTCTTCCGTTTATGAGGTTATAAGCACTCCAGAAGCCATAGCCTACAGTTACTTCGCTTTTACCTTTTTGAGCGTAGGTTGAAGGTGCAGCACCAAGGAGCGCAACGAGTAAACAAAATAAGTATAACCTTTTTAGCGTCATAAAAATTTGAATTTTAGTCTTTGTTGAAATTTAATGGTCTATAAGGGGCTAAAGATATACTAAACATTTTTTTCGCCAAAGTATTTGTTGTAAGAAATATAAAATCTCCCCCAACATATCCACGAGTTATTGAATCTCCTTACGTACATCGTTCGCAAACTCTCTACTGAATATTTCTGAACCCAGCTTGTTTAGGTGTTCAGAGTTATAGAAATATTTTCGGTCTTTATTCAGTGTGTCGTTTTCGTAATTGTAAAAAGGCACACCGAATTCTTTTGAGAAATCTTCGTAATATTTACGGGAGTCTTTGAGATTAACCAAAATTTGAAGCGACTCATTATAAACAGGTGGAAAAACCAATATTACTTTAATGCCGTTTGCTTTGCAAAACTGTAGGTAGTCTTTAAATAAATGTACTCCGGCGCTATCAATAAAGCATTTCCAGCCATCAGGGTTGGCTTTTTTGAATTCGGCAAAGGAACTATCCCACATTTGATTTCTACCCTCGTAACCTTTGTACTTGGTTGTTTGAGTAATGTGCCCGAAGTAGTTTTTTAAGCCTTCTTTTACAATTACAAGCTCGTTATTGTATTTATAGAGTGGAAAATGAATGTCGAAGAAATTCATTTTACTATCGCTATTCTGAACTACAGACAACATTGCAGTATCATCAAGATAGGGTAAAAAAGCCTGCACTCCGGGTAAATATGTGATTGTACGCAAAGTGCCAATGTACCCGACTTCCTGAACTATATACTTTGGTTTGGGGTTGTGTTGGAGATAAATTTTCAGTTTTTTGAATTGTAAACCAAAACCTGAACCATCATACCCCAGGTTGTAAGAATTAACATGTAAAGCTGAATCTAGAATTTTAGGTGAAAAGTGCACCCATGCTCTCGATGACCCCATAATAACCATATCTGCTTTCGCATTTCCGGTCAAAATATCATTCCATTCAGCATACGCGCCATAGTGCGATTTTTTTAATCCCGCATCAACCATATAGTTGATGAGATACAACACAGGCAGGGGAAGGCAACAAAAAATCAATAAACGAATAATAAACTTCTTCATCCCAGTGCCCATTAAAATTGAAAGTAAATAAATTGACGGTTTTGGAAAACCCCCATGTAAATAATCAGCAATGCAAATGCATAGTAGATGCCCCAACGTACAGGCCTTGATTGCTTATCTAATAACGTACTCAACGACTGTTTTTTCTGTATTAAATACACACTCTGTAATATAACAACCGACAGCACACAAAGTCCGATTTTTGACGGAGACGATGGCAACTGAATGGCAGATAGCCCGGTTTTAGGTAGCATAAATATCTCTTTTATGCCTTCCGGTATGCGGCTTACAATGTAAAATGCGTCTTTTAACGTATTTGCTCTAAAGAAAATGTAGGAAAGCCAAACCCACGAACATGTAAAACTGATACCAATTGTTGATACCAACCAGTCAGGCATTTTTTTGTACATTTTCTTCCTCCATTTCTTGGTCAACACTTCGTAGGCAAGAGCCAAACCGTGCAAACCTCCCCATACAATATAAGTCCAGGCAGCACCGTGCCATAAGCCGCTGGTCAAAAACGTTAGAATAGACGCAACTACAACGGCATAAATCCCAATATTTCTGTAAGCAATTGACATTGGTGTAAATAAATAGTCGTTGAACCACGTAGAGAGTGAAATATGCCACCTACGCCAGAACTCAGATACACTTTTTGCTGAGTAAGGCCAGTTGAAGTTAACCATTAAATGATATCCCATAACTCTGGCAGTACCTAAAGCTATATTTGAATAGCCTGAGAAGTCACAGAAAATCTGGAACATGAAGAAAGTAACACCTATCAATATTGATATGGCCGGGTATTGGTTTGGGTGATTGAAAATTGGATCGGTAACTACTGCAAGCCTGTCGGCAATAACTGCTTTCTTGAACAACCCCCACAATGCCATGCGCAAACCAACCACAACATCGTCATAATTAAATTCATGTTTTTCATGAAATTGGTGCAGCATGTTTTGCGGGCGCTCAATAGGGCCGGCAACCAACTGTGGGTAAAACATCACATAAAGCGAGTATATGCCAAAATGCTTTTCAGCTTTTTGATTGCCTCGATACACTTCAATGGTATAACTCATGGCCTGAAATGTATGAAACGACAAACCTATGGGAAGAATAATATCAAGCAGCGGAATAGAAGTGGTAGAATTTGCAAGCTTAAAGACTTCATTGATGTTACCAACAAAGAAGTTGTAGTATTTGAAAAACACCAATACCCCCACGTTGGCTATTATACTCAGGCTTAAAAATAGTTTCCGTCGTGATCCTTCGGCATTCTCAATCCAAATACCCGCATAATAATCGACAACTATTGTGAGCGCAAGTATTAAAATGTAGATTGGTTTAAATACCATATAAAAGTAGCAACTGGCTCCTAAAAGCAATGCCCACCTAAATTTATGTGGTAGTAAAAAGTAAAGCACAGTAACTACAGGAAAGAACAGTAAAAACTGGTAAGAGTTAAATAGCATGACAAAAAATCGTTACGTGTGTGCGCAAAGATACATTTTTCGATAAAAAATGCATCAGCTTCACAAATCAGAAAGACACTATTCGCCACACAAAAAGGAAAATCAATACTTTAATTTTTAGTTAAATCACTGTGTTTTCAACATTTTCTTTGGCAATAGTGTTCATTTCGCGATGGTTGCTACAATATTTTTTTGGTTTTTAAGATATGTATATTAATTTTGCAACAGAATTAATGAGGGGACAGAATTTGTCCCCTTAATTTTTGCCCATGTCTGAAGTTATACAAAAAATCTACACGTTGCTTGAGCCAATGCTCGATGGTACTGATATGTTTATCGTGAACATTAAAATCAAGCCAACGAACAATATTAAGGTGTTCATAGATGCCGATTCGGGTTTCTCAATTGAAAAGAGTATTCACATCAACCGCGCTTTGTATGCCGAAATTGAAAAAAACGCACTTTTCAATGATGGCGATTTTTCACTGGAAATTTCTAGTCCGGGTGTTGATGAGCCGTTGCTACAAAAAAGGCAATTCATCAAAAATATTGGTCGCAAAGTTACAGTAACCGATATTGAGGGAAAAGAAACAACCGGTATGATGACTGCAGCTAACGAGGAAGAAATTACGCTCGAAGTAAAAGTGCCTAAAAAGAAAGAAACAAAAAACGTTCAAATACCACATTCACAAATCAAAAAAACCGTTGTTCAGGTAATTTTTTAATAACAACCCGAGGGTTGGCTAAAGTTTAAAAACAAATTTAATGATATGCCAAGTATTAATCTGATTGACTCGTTCCAGGAGTTTAAAGAGGCCGAAAATATTGACAGGCCCACGCTCATGAAAGTTTTGGAAGATGTTTTCAAAACTTTGCTCCGTAAAAAATATGGAAGTGACGATAATTTTGACGTAATCGTAAACGACCAAACAGGTGACCTTGAGATTTTCCGCAGAAGGGAAATTGTTGAGGATGATATGTTGGAAGACGAAAACGCACAGATTCCATTTTCTGAAGCAATATTGATTGACGAAGATTATAATGTTGGCGAAGAGGTATATGAAGAAGTTGACGTTGTTGAGTTTGGCCGTAGGGCTATTCTCGCAGCAAAACAAACTTTGGCAGCTCGTATTGGCGACCTTAAGAAAAATAACTTGCTGAAGAAATACGCTGACAGAGTTGGCGATATTATTAGCGGTGAGGTTTATCAGATTTGGAAGAAAGAAATGTTGTTGCTTGACGATGAAGGCAATGAACTGATTATGCCGAAAACAGAACAAATACCATCTGACTTTTTCAAGAAAGGTGAAACTGTTCGTTCGGTAGTTAAGAAAGTAGAAATGAGGAACAATACCCCTGTAATTATCCTCAGCCGCACCCATCCTTCTTTCCTTGAGAAATTATTAGAAATTGAGGTGCCTGAAATTATGGACGGCCTCATTGTTATAAAGAAAATTGTACGTGAACCAGGTGAAAGGGCGAAAGTGGCTGTTGAAAGCTACGACGATCGTATCGATCCGGTTGGTGCTTGCGTTGGTATGAAGGGTAGTCGTATTCACGGTATCGTAAGAGAGTTGAAAAACGAAAACATCGACATCATTAACTTCACCAATAATGCTCAGTTGTTCTTACAACGTTCATTGACTCCGGCTAAAATCAATAAGATTGTGCTTGACAATGAAAAAATGTCGGCTGATGTGTACCTCGATCCTGATCAGGTGTCACTGGCTATTGGTAAAAAAGGTGTGAACATCAAGCTTGCGCAAGAACTTACCGGCTATTCAATTGATGTGTTCAGAGACGTTAAAGATGATGTTGAATTTGATATCGATCTTGATGAATTTTCTGATGAAATTGAACCATGGATTATCGACGAGCTTAAGCGAGTTGGTTGCGATACTGCGTTGAGTGTACTGGATTTGTCAATCGAAGAACTTGTTAGAAGAACCGACCTTGAAGAAGTAACTGTCAAAGAGGTTAGAAGTATTCTGGAAGAAGAATTCAGAGAAGGATAGATTTTATGGTTGCCAAAATGAATTGCACTTATTCATTAATCAATTGACGTTTTTTAAGGAATTTGAAGCAAAATCATATAAAAAGGTAGCGTAGTGCCTATGTAAAAGGAAAATTTGGAATAAAAAGTGTAGGTTTGTGTTTGTGAGAGTGGGTCGGAGGGCTTCCGACAAAAATTTGATAAGTAAAATTAATGACGACAACAACAAAGAAAATGCCCAGGTTACTTGAAGCGGCCAGAGAATTTAACATCGGTAAGGATACCCTTTTGGATTTCCTTGTCGAAAAGGGATTTGACGTGCCCAGAAATAACCCGAACTTAAAGCTCGACGAGAAAATGTACACCGCCCTGACGGTAGAATTCGCTCAGGACAAAAAGGAAAAACTCAAGAGTGATAACATTTCGCTGCCGAAGGGATCGTTGCTTGATAGCCTCAAAAAGGCTAAAGATGCTTTGAACCTCGACAAAGACAAGAAAGATGGCGCAGTTTCATTGCCCGATTTGTCGAAAATTAAGGATGCGATCAAGCCAAAAGACGCTGAGAAGCCTAAGGCTGAGCCTGTTGCGGAGGTAGCTCCGGAACCAGTTGCTCCGCCGCCTGCGCCAGCACCGGTTGCTGAACAAAAACCAGTTCCGGCTCCGGCGCCAGCACCAGCTCCTCCGGTTGTTGAAGCACCTGCACCTGTGGCAGTTGAAGAAAAGCCGAAGGCTGTTGAGCCGGTGGTTGCAGAACATCACACAGTTGATGTGCCTACAGAATCGCACGAATCATATTCAAATACTGATGCTTCAGATGAAGCGCAGCATATAGATTTTAGAGGTGCCAAGATTGAAGGTCCTAACGTGTTAGGAAAAATCAATTTGGAGGAAATGAATCTTTCATCAAGGCCTAAAAAAGGTCTTCCTGTTAAGAAAGAAAAACCTGCACCTGTTGCTCCTAAATCGGAAGAACCTGTTCAGGAAGCGCCGAAACCAGCCCCTAAAGTAGAGAAACCGATAGAAGTTCCGGTAGTTCAGGTGGAATCAAAGCCAGTTGAACCTGAAGTTACTTCTGAAGAAGACCACAAGCCTGAGCACATTGAAATGAAAGCTCCGAAACTGGAAGGTCCGAAAATTATCGGTAGAATCGAATTACCGGTTAGCCAGCCGGGTGGTGCTCGTTTAAGTGATAAAGACAAGAAAAAGCGAAAGCGAATTCCAATAGAGAAGAAGCCGGAATCAAAAACCGGTGGTGGTCAACAAGGCGGTCAAAATGTCGGTGGTCCACAACAAGGTCGCGGAGGCAATCCTCAGGGTCGTCCGGGAGACAACAACTTCAGGAATCGCCCAGGTGGTGGTCCTGGTGGCAACCAACAAGGTACTCGTCCGGGTGGTGGTCCAGGCGGCAATCGTCCGGGTGGTGGTCCGGGTGGACAAAACAACCGTGGCGGTCAGCAAGGTCGTCCGGGTCAGGGAGGCAACCGTCCGTTCCAGGGAGGTCGCGACAACCGTCGTCCATACGAGACACCTGCCGATCCAAATCAGGAAATTGACGCTAAAGCAATTCAAGATAAAATCAGGGAAACACAAGCTAAACTTTCGGGCTCTACCAGAGGCAAAAATCTCAAAGCTAAATATCGCCGTAACAAGCGCGATGAAATGGCAGAAAGAAGAGCAGCGGAAGAAAATTCTGCATCAGGTAATGTAATTCAGGTAACTGAGTTCATTTCTGTAAGCGAATTAGCTAGTTTGTTGAATGTTGGCTTCGCCGATGTTATCAGCAAGTGTATGAGCCTGGGTATCATGGTGTCTATTAACCAGCGCCTTGATGCTGAAGTAATTGAACTTGTAGCAAGTGAATTCGGATATGTAGTAGAATTTATCAATCTGGAACAAGATTCCGATGAGGATGAAGAAGAGATTGATGATGAAGATTCATTGGTAGGTCGTCCTCCAATTGTGGCTATCATGGGTCACGTTGACCACGGTAAAACATCGTTGCTTGACTACATCAGGAATGCGAATGTGGTTGCCGGTGAGGCCGGTGGTATCACACAGCACATTGGTGCATATCAGGTAACAACGTCTTTCGGTAAGAAAATTACGTTCCTCGATACTCCGGGTCACGAAGCGTTCACTGCCATGCGTGCACGTGGTGCTAAAGTAGCCGATATAGCAGTTATCGTAGTAGCTGCCGACGATGCGATAATGCCTCAAACAAAAGAAGCTATTTCGCACGCTCAGGCTGCCAGCCTACCTATGATTTTTGCAATCAATAAAATTGATAAGCCGGGTGCTGATCCTGAGAGAATCAAGCAGCAGTTGGCGAATATGAATATCCTCGTTGAAAGCTGGGGTGGTAAATTCCAGAGTGAGGAGATTTCAGCGAAAAAAGGTATCAACATCGACGTATTACTTGAGAAAATAGTACTCGAATCAGAAATGCTTGACCTTAAAGCTAATCCTGACAGAAGTGGTTTGGGCTCAGTGCTTGAAGCTTCACTCGATAAAGGACGTGGTAACCAGGCTAAACTCCTCATTCAAAATGGTACATTGAACCAAGGTGACATGATGGTGTGCGGACAATACTATGGTAAGGTAAAAGCGATGTTCAACGAAAGGATGCAACGCGTTAAATCGGTAGGTCCTTCGACTCCGGTGCTTGTACTTGGTTTGAATGGTGCGCCGCAAGCGGGTGAGAAACTCAAAGTATTCGAAGATGAAAACGAAGCAAAAGAAGTAGCAAACCATCGTTCTCAAATCTTGCGTGAGCAGGGCAGGAGAGCGAGGAAGCACATCACGCTCGATGAAATCGGTCGTCGTTTGGCACTCGGTAGCTTTAAAGAACTCAACATCATCATCAAAGGTGACTTTGACGGTTCGGTTGAAGCCCTTTCTGACTCATTGCAAAAACTTGCAACAGAAGAAGTGGCAGTTAAAGTGGTACACAAAGGTGTTGGTCAGATCACAGAAAGCGACGTTACACTCGCTAATGCATCTGATGCCATCATCCTCGGCTTCCAGGTACGTCCTTCAATGCAGGCTGCTCGTCTTGCCGACCAAGAGAATATCGAAATCAGAACATACTCCATCATTTACGATGCCATTGAAGAAATCAAGAGCGCCATGGAAGGTCTTCTTGAACCAAAAATGGAAAAGAAAACTACTTGCAACATCGAAGTGCGCGAAGTGTACAAAATCAGCGGCGTAGGTACAATTGCAGGTTGTTATGTGCTCGAAGGCAAGGTGTTCAGAGGTTCGAAGATCAACCTTGTACGCGATGGTATTGTAGTATTCACTGGCGAACTTGGATCGTTGAAACGTTTCAAAGACGACGTGAAAGAAGTGAACTACGGCTACGAGTGCGGTTTGACTGTTAAGAATTACAACGATGTTAGGGTAGGCGACGTGATTGAAGGTTACGAAGAAGTGGAAGTAAAACGCACACTCTAAAAATTAAAATACTGAATTGAAATAGCCGATGTCTTCGAAAACATCGGCTATTTTTTGGGGGGGTTCTATTGCCGCCGTTACCAACTTACTAGCAACAAAAAATCCGCCCCTTTTCAAGAGCGGATTTTCAAAGAAGTTGAATCGTATTTTTTACAACGGAATATTTCCGTGTTTCCTTTTCGGCATTGAGGCTACTTTATTTTCGAGCATTTTAAAACCTTTAATGAGTTTCTTGCGGGTATCGGCAGGCATTATTACCTCGTCAATAAAACCACGACCTGCTGCACCATATGGGTTGGCAAATTTGTCAATGTACTCTGCTTCTTTTTCAGCGATTTTAGAATACTGGTCAGCAGCTTCTGAAATTTCTTTTTTGAAGATGATTTCTGTCGCACCCTTAGCGCCCATTACAGCAATTTCAGCACTCGGCCATGCAAAGTTGAGGTCGGCACCAATGTGTTTTGAGTTCATTACATCGTATGCACCACCGTAAGCTTTGCGAGTAATTACTGTGATTTTAGGAACAGTCGCCTCGCTCAATGCATAAAGCAATTTTGCTCCATTGATAATAATGCCATGCCACTCTTGGTCGGTGCCCGGCAAGAAACCAGGTACATCAACCAATACAAGCAATGGAATATTGAATGCATCGCAGAAACGAACGAAGCGACCACCTTTGCGGCTTGAATTTATATCTAATACACCTGCAAGGAAGGCTGGTTGATTGGCAACTATACCAATGCTTCTGCCCGCAATGCGCGCGAAGCCTACGATGATATTTTCTGCAAAGTCTTTATGTACCTCAGTGAAAGAACCTGAATCAACCACATGGTCTATTACTTCTTTCATGTCATAAGGTTGGTTAGGGTTGGCAGGGATAATGCTATCCAGTTCAGCCCTCGACTCATCGCCCATTTCGTAATCGTATACTGGAGCATCATCTTCACAGTTTTGTGGCATGTAAGACAACAGGCGTTTGATGTTTTCAATACACTCAAGTTCGTTGGCACAGGCAAAATGCGTCACACCCGATTTTGACGCATGTGTCATCGCACCACCCAGTTCTTCGCTGGTAACGTTTTCGTGGGTAACGGTTTTTACTACGTTAGGACCGGTTACAAACATGTATGATGTGTTTTCCACCATCAGAATGAAATCGGTAATTGCAGGGCTGTAAACCGCACCACCGGCGCAAGGGCCCATGATAGCAGAGATTTGAGGGATAACGCCTGATGCCTGAACATTTCTGTAGAAAATATCAGCATATCCACCCAGCGAGACTACGCCTTCCTGAATACGAGCACCACCACTGTCATTTAAGCCAATGAGCGGAGCACCGTTTTTCATGGCGAGGTCCATGATTTTTACAATTTTTTCGGCATGAGTTTCAGAAAGACTACCACCAAATACGGTAAAGTCTTGAGAGAATACATATACCAGGCGGCCATTGATAGTACCATAACCAGTAACAACACCATCGCCAAGGTAGACTTCTTTTTCCATATCGAAATCACGGCTCCTGTGGGTCACCATCATTCCAATTTCTTCAAAAGAGCCTTCATCAAGCAAAAGCTGTAAACGCTCACGCGCTGTCAGCTTGCCTTTTTTATGTTGCGAATCAATTCTTTTTTGTCCGCCACCCAGTTTGGCTTCTTCGGTTTTATGCTTCAGTATAGCTACTTTATCCATGGAAATCTACCTAATTAAAATCTCAGCAAACCTACTCAAAATAATGGACATAGGGAATGTAAAACAGTGTAGCGAATCTGTTTTTTTACGACGAGAAATAGGGATTTATTTCATTTGAAGAGGTTGCGTCCCATGCTTGGTCGAGATGTTATTTCGTGAATATTCTATCAAGTATCTCGCCTGTTTCGGGGACGACAGTATATAAAAAGCCCGTCCAGTTATATAACAACAGGTTTCCTGTTTTGGGTTCTATTTTAAGTCCAGTAAAAAAACAATTTTGGTTACCATCGGGGGTATTGATCCATTTTTATCTGCCATACTAAATCACCTTGGTCGTTTAGTGCGTAGACATTTTCATTTAACACCGTTTTCAATGGATAGTCCAAAAGCACAAAAATCATATCCCGATGTACTTTAAATTCCCAGACTGAATAGGGGAATACCTGCGACCTGCCATTGGGAAGCACGATGGAGTTTCCGATTACTTTTATATCTTTCTCGTTCATTGTATTCTGACTCGGGATTTTTTTGGTTCAACGAGCAAGTTTTTGATTTGGCTGTTTAAATGTTATCAAATATTATTCTGCTTTTTTTAGCGGCAAAAGTTCTTCTACGCCTGCTAAGTCTTTTGTTCTTCCGGTTGGTTGTTTGTTTAAAGTGAGCTAATTTTTTCATAAATATTTATTTAAATTTTAAAAACATAGTTGTTTTGTTGTAAGGAGGCAGACCAACATTTAAAAGATAGGCACCATCAGGAAGTATTAAAGGTATCGTTGTGCGTAAATTAGTCTGGGTGTCTCCGGAAATCAAGGTACTACCACTTAAGTCTGTAACCCGATACGGAAAAATATCATGGCTACTTGAAGCAATTGAAAAAGTTAGATTACTACCTTGTACGGGATTTGGAGATACTGTTAAAGAAAAATCAGGCAAACTTTCAAATTTTAAAACTCCATTTGGCACATATTTACATCCGATACACCTTATGCGGTTGTTTGTATAATCAGATATATATATATGGCCGTTTTTCAATCGAACGACACCATAAGGCTCACAGAAATGAGCTACCATGCAGTCACCACCGTCGCCTAAATCCAAGGAGCAAAGGGTATCATTGGAAGGTATTGTTTGAATTGTATCATTATTTCGCAAACATAAAATTTGGTTGCATCCTCCATTTGCCGCCCATATACTACCGGAATCATCCATCGTCATTTGCGCAATGACCCCTGAGCCAAAAAAACTAGATTCAGCTTCTAATGTCGCGGCAGACGTACTTATGGCTCCTAAAAAACACCCAACATTTCCATTCCCTGCAATCGTTCTTACATAGCCATTTGTATCAATCTTTCGTATAAAAACAGAATCAGAAAAATAGATCTCATTTTTTGGCCCTACGCAAAGCCCCCAAGGTCGAACACCTGTTGTTGTACCAAGCACACTATCTCTGAATGCAGTCCTTGAACCATTCCCTGCTATGGTGGCAATCATTAAAGATGTATCAATCCTCCTTATTCGATGCCCTGCACGCTCTGATATATATATATTCCCAAGTGTATCAACATCAATACCGCACGGATAGTCTAATTTCGCCAATCTTGCGGGGATACTATCGCCGTTATACCCCCAACCAAGGCCCCCTGCAATTCTACAAACCCAACCTGACGGAGTTACTTTGAATACACCATCTTCAGAACGAGTACTATATATATCCGTATAATATAAATTCCCGGTTTTATCTACACAAAGCCCTTCTACACCGTGAATACGGGCAAGTGTCGCTGCAATAGTATCTCCTGCTATGTCAAACGAACCACCACCAACTACGGTAGATATAACGTTGTTGGTGTCAATTTTTCGGATTCGAAAATTATAACAATCCACAAAGTATATATTTTGAAACCTATCTCGCACAATAGACATTGGACTCCAAATTCCAGCACTATTAGCTGGTCTGCCATCGCCCCAAAAGCCACTCGTGTCGCCGCCCGCTATCGTCGATATGATACGAGAAGAGTCAACTACAGCGTGCGCAGCCAGCGCACTCAACAAAAAAAGGAAGGAAAATAGAAAAGAACGCATAGGGTGATATTTAGGATATAGAACGAAGTTAATGTTTTATTCGACTGGGTGCACCTCTCATGCCATATAAAAAGCTGCCCGTCTTGTCTTGAACTTTGATTAATCATGATTTAATGAATATTATGATTGTACTTGATTTTGCTCAGCCCAAAAAAATCATAGTCCATCAAAAAATCATTGGAATCATAGTTCAGACAACCCCTATCCAGTAAATTCTATAATTCTGTAAATTTTGATTCTGACAAAAAGCACCAAAAAATCAAAGATGCCACCGGCATCTTTGCACCCTTTGCCGCTGGCGGAAAAGTGCTGGGGTAGAGGTGGACGAAAAATCTTACTTCAAAGTATTCCAGTCAATACCGTCAAATGTGCCTGATGACATCAGCAATAGAAATACAGGCTTACCGTTGTTTTTGGAAAGAGCATGTACTTTTTCGTACAATGCTTCCTTGTTATTGATGGCCAGTAAGTCATTCCGTTGGAAATGGGCTACAACTGTTTCTGGAGCAAGTGGGGGTAGCTTTTTAAGCTCCAGAGTATGGTTACTGTAGTAAACAATTGAAGTATCGGCGCTGTCCATGCTATGCGCATATTCGCTTAAAAATTCAGCAGTCAGGCTACTGAATGTGTGCAACTCAAAACAAGCCACGAGGTAGTGGTTGGCGTAGGCTTCACGCACTGCATTTAAGGTTGCTTTGAGTTTACTTGGCGCATGTGCGAAATCGCGGAATACCGAAAGTTGGGGTGTTTCAAAAACTTTCTCCAGTCGGCGTGCAGCACCCGTAAATGAAGCGATGGCTTCCAGTGCCTGCGTTTCAGTAATACCGATTTCTTTACACACCTTAATGGCCGCCTGTACATTTTGCACGTTGTGCCTACCGAAAATAGAAAGTGCATAATCTTTACCACCATGTGCTACAATCGGCTGCCCATCGGCATATTTAAAGGCTGGGGTAGCGTAGGGTTGTGTTATTAAGTTTTGCCCTGATTCTGCCACAACACGGCATACTTCGGGGTCTTCGCTGTTGTAAATGAGTTTGGTTAAAGCGTCAAGCCCTTCAAGGTATTGTTTGAACTGAGAGAAATAGTTTTCATAAGTCGGGAATACATTGATGTGGTCCCACGCAACACCGCTGAGAATGCTGATGTGTGGTTTGTAGAAGAATATTTTTGGTCTTTTCTCTACCACCGATGCCGGGTATTCATCGCCTTCTAAAATTATATAGGGCGCATCACTCAATCGTACCGATTGTTCAAACCCCGGCACTTTAGCACCAACGAGGTAATCGAAATCATAGCCACATGCTTTCATGATGTGCATCACCATTGATGTGATGGTAGTTTTACCATGGCTGCCGGCAATCACGATGCGTTTTTTATTTTTACTTACCTCGTACACATATTGTGGGAACGAATAAATAGGAATGCCAGCTTTTTGTGCTGCTAAAAGTTCGGGATTATCGGCACGGGCATGCATACCCAGCACTATCGCATTGAGGTTGCTCTTTATTTTCTCCGGGAACCATCCAAATTGGTCGGGTAAAAGACCATGCTCTTTTAGGTTTGATTTGGCAGGGTCGTTAATTTCATCATCGCTACCTGTAACAACAAAACCTTGTTTTTTCAGCGCGATAGCTAATTGGTGCATGATGGCACCTCCGATGGCAATAAAATGGATGTTCTGCATAGCTTTTACAATCGTTCACAAAATAACGCTGTTAATAAATAGTATGACTATATAGGAACGGTAATTTTTTTATCCAATATCAATTTCGTAGTATTGCAATCAAATATTTCGACAAGCGAAAAATCTTTATTTGATAGTATGAAAGCTCTGAAAAGTAATTTGAAATTCATTCCTGTTGTTGTGTTTGTTGCTTACCTGCTTGTGAGTTCAGGTTGCACACCGCAACACAATTATGGTTGCCCTAACCATCTTTCACTTCCAAAGCTGAACGTTAAATTCTAAGTTTTTTACTCCATATTTATACCCCATCGTGTTTCAATGCGATGGGTATTTTATTATGTGTTTTCAATCAAAAAAGCGGTTTCAATCGAAACCGCTTTTTTGTGGGGTATTATTTTCTGTGATGAGGTATAAATAAGTCGACATTTATTAAAGGCTCAAAACACGAAATGCACTTGCTTTTATGCTCACCACAAAACAGCTCGTATTCCAAGGTTGCAAATGCCTCCGCAAGGTAAAAACAGGCTACCGATAGTACCTGAAAAACTTCACTAACGGTCGTTTTTTTTCACTAACGGTATTTTTCATGAATTAAACGTTAGATATTGACAATTTATTGTTGTGTTATTTGTCGTTATATTAAAGTTTGATTTATTGCGTTGAGGCGTAAACGAATTGAAAATAGAAAGTGCTTAGAAACTTTGTAATGATTAATTTCGCATCAACAACCTTTTTTATGCGCAGTCTTTCCGTTTTAATGCTTTCCGCAGTACTGTTTCTGGCTTCTTGTTCCGAAGATGATATCAAGCCAATTCAAGCCGATTGTAAAAAAACATTAAGCGAACTCACTACTTATCAGCCTAAAACCATCAATGTTTCACCTCGTGACGGTTTTACAAATGTATTGACCGGCTATTTCAAGGGCGGAGTGCTCAAGTTTGCCGTGGTTGAGTCACAAACGCCGTCAGAGCGTAAAATGGATGAGTTCTTTTTCGATGGTGAAGATGTTGAATACATCAGAAAAACAGTGTACAAATTCAATCGCCCTACAACGATAACCCCGGAAATAGCGAAGCAGCTTAGTGATACCGTTGCCTATGACCCTACTAAAACAAAGGTGACAGTCAGTCATTACTATTTTTACCATGAAAGAATGATTCAATGGACAATGCCTGATGGTAAGAACATGGATCCTGACAATAAGAAGTTTGATTTTGAGAAACGTGTGTGCCTCAACGATGTTCGTCGCCTAAAGGAGATGATAGGCGAAAAATCAAATTGATTTAGACTTTTTAAGTGCCATAATGGTGAGCCCTACAGCTAGTGGCATCAGGTAGCCCGGTAAAAAAGTAAAGGGTGCATTTCCAAATTGCGCAATCATAGCGTCGGCATTGGGCAACTTGAAAGTTGGTAAAAACAATTTAGCCATGAATGTTGTCACAACAATTGCAAGCGTAGCGAGGCCGGCAAAGTTCCAGATTCTAAACAGCATTGGTGAAATCTTGTTTTGCACTATCAATATTGAAATTATTGGTGCAGTAATGCCTATAACAATATCGTAGTTATTCCCTTCAAATGTTACTTCCTTTGGAACAATCAATGCTTTCGCACTTAGGAACAACAATATTTCTACTACAATTCTAAATGACTGAAGTAAAACAATGTTTTTGAGTGGTGTTTGAACAATTATATGACTGGTTGACTTCAGTGTATTGAACAAAATGATGCCAATTAAAGCAGGTGCAACCAGGAATTCAACAATGCGAGGTGGTATGCCGGGAACGGCAGTGAGTCCGGCGTTTGAAATAAAGAAAATATAGGCAAGCCAACCCAGTTGTACTGTAAGGGCAATTCCAAATCGTTTGGTTTCAAAAGGTTTATTTTCACTGCTGGCTAGCAGCAGCGACACCAAAACGACACACAACGCAGTCAATAAATAAAAGCCAATCGCGATCATAAAAATTAAATTTAGTACAAAGCTACCAGCACTTCAAACCATTCGATGAGCCAAAATTGCTATTTTCCGGCACACATCATTTTGTCGTTTCGATATTGTTGGGGTGTTGAACCAAACTGCTTTTTGAATGTTTTAATAAATGAATTGGCAAACTCAAACCCCACCAACCCAGCGATATCATTCACCTGAAGGTGGGTGTTTTTGAGTAGCTCACATGCTTTTTGCATCCTGATGCGAACAAGGTATTTGTACGGAGAGCAATCGAAATACGCTTCAAACAATCGAATAAAGTGAAACTTTGAAAGTCCGATTTCTCTGCATAATTCATCAATCTCAAAAGTAGTAGAATAATTGTCGTACATAAAATCCCGGGCAGATTCCAGACGTTGGGCTATTTCTTTCCTTACAGCCCATTTAACCATAGGTAATTGAGCAACTTTTTCAGCATTAGCAGTATTTTGAAAAAGTAGAAAACGAACAATGTTGGTGTACATGTGTTCTGTTTCTATTTTCTCCTCCGGTGAAAAACGCAATATTGATTCAACCAATTGGTTAAATTGTATTGTTTTTGGGTGGTGCCCGTTGTTGAGCAGGAGTGATGAAACTTTAGCTTTTTCATTGTGATGTATTAAGTCGTTCGAGGAAATGAGAAAGCCATTTGCGCATTGTTCCAAGAAGTCGGTATTGATATGAATATTGAATAATTCTGTGGGTTCAATTGCATCAATGCACAAGTCGTAACGGTCGCCTGGCAAGGTAAGTAAGAAAGAATCACTTTCAACCCGATGTTCTTTGCCGTTTACTCCAACGTAACTAGTGCCTTTCAAATTGGCGAAAATGGAGTAGGGGCTTTCAATATTTTTCCGTTCAGCTTCGGTGCACTTAAAATTAAGGATAACATTGCGCCACGGCCTTTTTGTGCGGTCGAGGTGCGGATTACCCAGTTTTTGAACTTCCGCCAGATTTGGAAATTGCCGGAGCAGCATGTGCGAGTGAGTGTTTGACAAAGGTATGAAATTATGAAAAAGCACCATCTTAGTGAGCGCTTTTCTCTTGTACATTGGTTGAATAATAAGCTAGGTGTTACCTTCCCCAAAAAGTGTGATTTCAAAAAATAGTGTACTTTTATCCGTACTGTAATTCAGTTATGGCGAAGCAAAAGAAAGAAAATGTTCAGGTGACTAATCCGGAACCTCAGCAGTCAACCAAGGTAGAAAAGAAGAATCCTCAAACGTTGGGCGAGTGGTTCCTTGATTTTAG
Source organism: Chitinophagaceae bacterium (assembly GCA_947454235.1). Lineage (GTDB taxonomy): Bacteria > Bacteroidota > Bacteroidia > Chitinophagales > Chitinophagaceae > Flavipsychrobacter. Next base: position 24,463 of record CANGIY010000027.1, on the reverse strand, counting down.
GTTTCAGTCTATTGTGATTGCTTTACTCGGACTTATTTTTTATGTCAACAGTTTTTCGAACGAATACGCACTTGACGACCGCCCGTTGATCATCAAAAATGAATTTGTGCAACGCGGCATTTCGGGTATCGGTGATATCATGACACATGATGCGTTTGCCAGTTACATCAAGCAGCAAAATTCCAATCTCACACTTACCGGTGGTCGTTACAGGCCATTGTCTATTGTTACATTTGCCATAGAACAACAGCTTTTGGGTATTCATGGCGATGATTTAAAAAAGGATTCGGTTGAGTTTAGAAGCACGGAATACATGACCGAAAAGGAAATTGCACGGTTTGCATCTGACATGCATTTCAGGCATGTTGTGAATGTGCTGCTGTATATATTCTCGGTTATTGTTTTGCTTTACTTTTTGCGCAAAATTGTATTCCCCGATAATCCACTCATATCATTCCTTACAGCACTCATATTTGTCATACACCCCTTGCATACTGAGGTAGTTGCGAACGTAAAAAGCCGCGATGAAATTATGTCAATGCTGTTCATGACGCTCACTTTGTTGTCGGCATTTGAATACCGCGATACTAAACAACGACCAAAGCTCATAGCCAGCCTGGTGTATTTCTTGCTGGCATTATTCTCAAAAGAATATGGTGCCACATTGTTCATTATCATACCTGTATCGCTGTATATTTTCAGGAAACACTCGTTTGTTCAATCAGCTAAATTCGTTTTAATCTACCTCGCGCCGTTTGTACTTTATGCACTCATGCGTATTAATGCGGTAAATGCGGGTGCACATACCGATATGCAAGCACTAGATGACGGGCTCAAAGATGTAATCACTTATCCGTATCTTTTTGCTACTCCGGTACAGCATGTTGCATCAGTAGTTGCTGTGTTGTTCAGGTATTTCCAAGTGCTTGTTTTGCCTTATCCGTTGTCTTCCGATTATTCGTACAAACAAATTCCTTACGCCGATTTTGCCAGCTATCAATTCTGGATTTCAATTGCATTTTACGGTACGTTGATTTGGGCAATGCTCAAATGGTTCAAGGCGCGTAGTGTATTGGCATTTGCTGCAGCGTTTTACCTAATCAATATCTTACTTGTTGGTAACGTGTTTTTCAACATAGGCGCTCCAATGGGAGAGAGGTTGGCATATCATTCATCGTTTGGCTTTGCGATAGCAGTAGCTTACTTGTTGAACATGCTTTGGGTGAAATTGCAAGCTTCAAAAATGAATGTGCCTGTAGTGGGTGGACTCATTGTACTGTTGATTGCAGGTTCGGGTTTTGTAACTATTCAGCGCAATGTTGACTGGAAGAGTGATAAAGTTCTTTATTTACACGATGTAAACGTTTCACCTAACAGTGTGCTTATATTGAGCAATGCGGGGTCGGCTTGTGTTGACCATGGCGATGATGCAAAAGATTCTGTAGATAAAAGAATGTGGTACAGGAAGGCTATCACCTTTTTTAATCGTGCTTTGGAGGTGAACCCTAAACATACGAATGCATTCCAGAATAGGGGAACGGCGTATTATCAGTTGGGGCTACCTGATAGCGCGATGGCTGATTGGGATATGCTTAGGAAATTATACCCTGATCATCCTTCATTAGATTACCTTACTACTGTGCTTTCTAACTATTATTTCAAAGAGGGCATGAAGTGGGGGCGCGCAGGCGACCATGAGCAAGCAATCATTTACTTCCAAAAGTCGGCACATGCCAACGGTAGTAAGCCTGACGCCTGGTATAATTTGGGTTTTGCCAATTTTTCGGCGGGGCATTACGAAGCTGCAATTAAGGCGTTCGAGATGTGCTTGAAAATACCAAAAGAGAATAAGTATCTGGGTAGCTGTAATAATTTTCTGGCGCAGGCACGCGAAAAACTGGCAGCAACAGGTGGTCAGCCGGTACAGGCGGTTCAGCAATAGTTACTTTTTCATTCCGGGGTATTTCATATTCAGGCTTTTGAGTAAGTCGCGGAGTCGTTTGGCTACAATGTACGATTTGTACCAGTTTTGGTCGGCGGGTACTATTTCCCACGGTATTTTATTACAGTGTTCAAATACATCTCCGTAGTATTTCATGTATTTGTCCCAAAGCTGACTTTCTTTAAAATCATCGGCATTGTATTTCCACATTTTGTGTGGCACTTTTATGCGTTCTTCAAGTCTTTTGAGTTGCTCTTCGTGCGAAACATGTAGGTAGAACTTCAGAATGTGCGTGTTGTTGTGCATTGCCAAAAGGTGTTCAAAATCGTTGATGGCATCCATTCTTTTGAGTGCTGTTTCGTCGTCAATCAGCCCATGTACCCGCGTTACCAGCACTGATTCGTATTGCGACCGGTTAAAGATGCCAATCATCCCTTTTGCAGGTGCGTGGTTGTGTATGCGCCATAAGAAATCGTGTGATTCTTCTTCAGCAGTGGGCACTTTAAAAGAAGTGACATCTACACCCTGTGGGTTCATACTGGTGAATACATCCCGCGTCAGTCCGTCCTTACCCGATGCATCCATGCCCTGAATGATGATAAGCACACTGTGTTTTCCTTCGGCGTAAAGGAGGTTTTGAAGCTCATCCAACTCTGTCAGTATCGAGTGCAACTCATTCTTGGTGTGTTCTTTATCTAAATCTTGCGGTGCGCGGGTACTTGTGTGTTCCAGTTTTACTGATTTCATTTCAATGAGTTTCCTACTATAAAGCTACTAAAACCAGCAATTTATTCGGGTTTTAATTAGGCACATTGTGCGTTGTGCATAAATCAACATGTTCGTATAAAAAACGGCAAGATTTTTGTTATTACTTTCGCAACTATCTTACAAAAGACAATCGGGGATAAATAAATGAATAAAGGAATAGTTCTTGGAGCGCAGCGGCCTGACTTTCTACGGGAAGAAACGCTTGTTGATATGTTCCATGCAACTGTTAAATCACACCCCGATAAAACCGCACTCATTTTCGGCGACCGCTCAGTTACCTATCGTGAATTAGATGCATGGAGCGATGCTATGGCATATTATCTCAATTGTCAGGGCATTAAACGGGGCGACCCAGTTGGACTTTGGTGGCCACGGGGCTTAGAGTTGCATGTCGCGGTTCTGGGTATTGTAAAAGCGGGGGCTTCTTATGTTCCGCTTGACCGTGAAATGCCGGAAGAGCGCGTGCTGACGGTAATGGAAGAAGTAGGTGCAAAAGCATGTATTTCTGATGTTTTGCCCCAACTGCCATGTCCAGTTTATAGTGTTGTGCCGCAACCGGGCCCTCGTGAGTTGTTCGATTTAATCGATTCACCACATCCCGAAAACTGGGCTTATGTACTTTACACTTCAGGCAGTACGGGTAAGCCCAAGGGTATTCCTATTTGCCACAGCATGATTACCCACTTCGTTAGGTCTGAGCAATCGGTGCTGGAAGTAAGAACTACTGATAAAGTCTATCAAGGGTTTTCGGTGTCGTTTGATATGTGGTGTGAGGAAGTGTGGATTAGCTACCTTGTTGGTGCAACACTTTGGGTGGCTGATGCAACTACCACAAAATCAATTGATGAATTAGATGAGGTGCTTCGCGCCAACGATATAACTGTTTTTCATACTGTTCCAAGTTTATTGGCGGTAATGAACGACGATGTACCTAAAATAAGATTGGTAAACGCGGGCGGTGAGGCATGTACTATACAAGTGCTCAATAGATGGGCTGTATCACCGCGCAAATTTTTCAATAGTTACGGACCAACTGAAACTACGGTTACTGCGACAATAGCGCAGTTGAATGCAGGCGATACCATTACCATTGGTAAACCATTGCCCAATTATAATTTGGCGGTGGTAGATGAACAACTTAACATTTTGCCATTTGGTGAAAGGGGAGAGTTAATTATTACCGGACCGGGTGTTTCAAACGGATATGTGAATCGCCCTGATTTAACTGCTGAAAAATTTGTGCCTGTACCAGAAAACCTCAGTTTTTTACCGGGTACAACCATTTATAAAACGGGCGATGCTGCTATCATTAACCCCGATGGAAGCATTGATTTTCAGGGCAGGCTCGACGACCAGATAAAGCTGAGAGGCTATCGAATTGAATTAGGCGAAATAGAAAACAGACTCAGTTCGCTTACTGATATTACTGCCGCAGCTGTCGCGGTTAAAAAAGACATCAATGGGCAAGATCATATCGCAGGGTATATTGTATGTGATGACCCAGTGAATATGAACCAAAACAGCATCAGAGAAGAATTGGCAAAAGTGTTGCCCTCTTACATGGTGCCTAGTGTTATAGTTCAATTGGCGGAGCTGCCAAGACTCCCCAGCGGCAAGATAAACAGGAAGGCATTGCCAATACCTGCTATGCTGCTCGAAAACTCCATTCCGGCTTCAGAAGAAATTATTGATATTGATGCGTCGGTAGGAGATAGGGTGATAGCTACTTTGCGGCGCAATTTTCCGAATAGGAAAATTGAATTGTCGATGGACTTCTTCACCGATTTAGGTGGGCATTCTCTGTTGGCGGCTGCATTCGTTTCGCGTTTAAGGAAAGAAGCAAACCTACCACAGGCGTCGCTCAAAGACATTTACTTAAAACGACCTTTGAGTAACCTTGTCGAGTTCTGGGAACAAAAAACCGAGGAGAAACCGAAGGTCAAGAAGATTTTTAATGAAATACCCACGCGCAGGTACATTCTTTGCTGGATTGCGCAGACAATTTCATTGCTGTTTTTCTACGGTGTGCTCTCTGTTCAAATATTCTTCCCATACCTCGGTTACTACTATGTGCGGGAGGAAATGAAAGACATCGGGCTGGGTATTGCAACAGCACTTGGTGTGTACTTCCTCATTCCACCTTTGTTAGCTGGCGTATCCATTCTCATTAAGTGGTTGGTCATAGGACGAATGAAAGAAGGCGACTACCCATTGTGGGGTGGCTATTATTTCAGGTGGTGGTTTGTAAAAACTTTCCAACGGCTACTGCCATCGAGCTTCCTGAATGGTACTCCTTTGTACTGCGGTTACCTGCGAAGAATGGGTATAAAAGTGGCTGATGACGCCCAATTGGCGGCATTCACAGTGGGTGCTGAAGATTTGGTGACTATTGGCAGTGATGTGAGTATCAGTTCTCAGGTAGTGTTGAACAATGCATGGGTGGAAGACGGCATGTTGAAGCTCAGGAAGATAACCTTGGGCGACCATGCTTACGTAGGTTCAAGTGCCATCATCAGCGGTGGTGCATCAATCGAGCCATGGGGTGAATTGCAGGATTTAAGTCACTTGCAGGAAGGAAAAGTGATTAAAACCGGAGAGATTTGGAATGGTAGTCCGGCAGCCTTAAAAGAAACCAAGCCAATATCAGAATTCCCGCAGCCGTTACAAGTGTCTAGTTTCACAAGGGCTAAGTACAGGGCTTTATTCCTCGCTTTGTTATTATTGTTCCCATTTGTCGTGTTGATTCCATTGCTGCCAACTGTAATTGCGCTCAACGAATTGGACAATGCCACACCCGATTACGACTTTAGTTATCTCATATTCACGCCATTGCTATCGGTGAGCTACATCCTCATTTTTGCATTGGTAATTATAGGGCTAACACGTATTCTGCAAAAAGGCATTAAACCGGGCACGTACCCCATTTACAGTTTGTTTTACCTTAAAAAATGGTTTGCCGATCAGTTGATTACATTGTCATTGATTGTATTACACCCCATTTATGCCACTGTTTATGTGTCTATCTGGTTCAGGTCGTTGGGGGCTAAAATTGGTAAGAATACCGAGATATCCACTGCAAGCAGTGTTACCCATCCATTGCTGGAAATAGGCAAAAATGCGTTCGTAGCTGATGCCGTAACACTAGGTGAAGCCGACGTAAGAGGGCAGCAACTTATTTTAGATAAAACCGTAATCAGCAATAATTCATTCGTGGGCAACAGTGCCCTTATTCCTCAGGGTTATCACTTGCCGGGACGTATGCTGATTGGTGTACTTTCAACGCCACCAGAAAAAGAACAGCTTGCGGCAAGCACTGCAAAAGACTGGTTTGGGTCGCCTGCTATTGCATTGCCAAAACGCCAGGAGAGCAGAACTTTCCCGGCTGAACAAACATTGCGCCCGTCTAAAAACCGCATTTGGGGTAGGTCGGTAGTAGAGTTCTTCAGAATCATTCTACCTGAAACAACCATCTTAATTTGTTCTATTTTATTCATTGCTTATGCCCACGACCTCGTGGTTGAAGACCGTTGGTGGCAGATTCCATTCGCTCTTCCAATCTACTATCTATATTACATGGGGCTACCTGCATTTCTGGTAACTGTATGTATGAAGTGGATTCTTGTGGGCAGGTACAAGCCCAACCAGCACCCGATGTGGACATCAGATGTATGGTTGAGTGAAGCTATAACTTCGACCTACGAAGCACTTACTGTTCCGTTCCTGCTCGATTTTATGCGTGGTACACCTTGGCTGCCAATATTGTTGAAACTATTTGGAGTAAAAACAGGCAAAAGGGTGTGGATGAACACCACCGACGTCACCGAATTTGACATGGTAGACATTGGCGACGACACAGCCATGAACGAAGACTGCGGACCACAAACACACCTATTTGAAGATCGTGTAATGAAGGTGGGGGCCATCAAAATAGGCAAGCGTTGCAACATAGGTGCCCGTTCCATCATTCTCTACGACAGCGAAATTGGCGACAGCGTCACCCTTGAACCCCTCTCTCTCGTCATGAAGGGCGAAAAACTCGACAACGAAACAAGCTGGGGTGGCAGCCCGATAAAGTCGGTGTAGAATTTAGGGGAGGCTGCGCTAACTCCCGCGCCAGTGAGAAAGTTTATAGTAGTAGGGGCGAAAGGCTTTCGCCCTGTATCTCGAATAAATTTTACCCCGGTATTTCTGCCTTTTTAATTATGGTATCGCTTATCAGGCACAGGGTCGCAATAATATTTAATGTCTCTTCGGTAGGTGGTGTTACCAATCTCTACATCGACAGTTGGCTCTTTTTGCCCAGTTTCCACGACTTGAGTATCAAAAAAGTCGAAACTTGCTTTTTCTAACTTGCCATCGTCAAATTTTAGAGTCAGCTCGTCTTTGTGGTAGGTCCATTTGCCCTTTCTAAGATTTAAAGCCACATCGTTAGGTTTCCCAATAACCCTGAAAATATCAACAATGTAAAAGGAATCGTTGCCTAATAACACCAAATTACTCGTGATTGTATCTCCATCCTGAAAAAGGAAATTACTACGTGTTCTTTGGTATTTGCCTACCAAATCGTCTTTTTTACCACCGAAGCTGTAAATGCTGCAAAGCAGTAACACTACTGAAATGACAATCCTCATATTTCTTCGGGGTTTACAATTTTCACTGCTGAATAAGTAATATCGTTGATAAACATTTTCGGCAACTTTTTAGCCGCTTTAATTGACTCTACAACTGTAGAATCATTGGTGTCTAAGTTGAGAAAAGGGTTTTTGTCAATCCTAATTTTGCCTTTTACTATTGTTCCATCAGAAAAGAAAAAAGTGATTTTGTTTTCAGCAACGCTCCACGTGCCCTTTTTTACATGAGCGTAGTATTGACCTGCCTGATAGTAGTTTTCAGAAAGTAAGGCAGAATCTTTTGCAAGCACAATGAAACTTTCATAAATCTGTTCGTTACCAAAAGTGTGCATGTTACCAGTGTAATATCCCAATAGGTTGGTTTTATTTTGGGCGCACACGCGGTGCAAAGATGTGAGCAATGTCAGCACGAAAATTATGTATCTTTTTCTAAAAACCATAGTGTAGTTCAATGATTAAAACCCAATTGTGTGAACGTCAAGTTTACGTTGATTTTTGGGTACAGGGTCACAAAAATATTCGATACTTCTATCAAGACGGATGTCGCCAACTTGTACTTTTATACTCTGTGATTTTTCTCCAGACGGAAAATTGGTCACATCAAAAAATTCAAAGGCTGCATCCAATTGACTTCCATCGGTAAATTTCATGGTAATAGCTTCCTTGTGGTATTCCCAAACTCCTTTGCGAATGTTGTAAGCTAAATCGTTTGGTTGTCCTTTTACCCTGAAGAAATCGACGATGAAAAAAGAATCGTTTCCAAGTAGTACCATATCACTCGCTATGGTATCGCTTTTCAGTTCCATTACTGAATAAACACCGGTTGAGTAGCGACCAATCAAATCACTTTTCTTTCTTGCAAAACTGTGTACAGTATTCAGTAAGGCAATAGTTAAAATAACGTATTTCATTGTACTAAGGGTTTATAATGGCCATGGGTGTGTAATATATGTCTCCAATCTTAACGAAGAATCTTCGGTCAACAGCACTAAACATTTGTCGACCAAGAGACGTATCTCCGTAGTTTTCAGTTTCTTCGTTTTTGTAATATTCAATTGTTGCAGTTATTGTTTCTCCATTTGAGCATACAATAGTTATTTTTTTGTCTTTCAAAGTCCAGGTACCACGTTTTATTGTGCCATAATATTGGCCATTGTCGTAGAGGTTTTCAGATATTATTACGCTGTCTTTAGCTAGCCCCATAAAACTTTGGTATTGAGATAAACTCCCAAATGCCTTAGCATTCCCGGTGTAATACCCCAGCAGACTCGTTTTGTCCTGTGCGCGGGCATTCGCTATAAAGCCAAACAGGATAAAGAGGATTAAAGTGCATTTCTTTCTAAAAGACATAGTCAGGTGTAATTTCATTGTTTGTATCAAAACATTGAGCTGATTGCTAAGTGCGACAGTTTCGTTTTGAAAGATTTGAGTTGATTATATGTATAAAGGTATGCAAAAAAACAAACCATTGGTAATACCGCTGGCAGGTCTGGGGAGTTGCAAACGCCCGTCCTTAGGGAGCTCGTTTCAAACGAGTTCCAGGGTGGTGGTTACTTAATATGGTTGAGCCCGGGACAGGAGTCCCGTTCACTTTTATAGACACGGGAGCGCTGCGCTAACTCCCGCGCCAGTGTGTAAGTATATAGTAGTAGGGGCGAAAGGCTTTCGCCCTGTGTCTCGAACATATAATATCTCTCCTCTGACTGGTCTGGGGCGTTGTCGTGAGCGTAGCGACCTGCCAGTTTCAGTTTCATCGGATTGCATCCGAGTTATTTTGCACAATGTGTTTGTGTCATAATATGGTCGAGTTCGGGACAGGAGTCCCGTTCACCTTTATAGACACGGGAGCGCTGCGCTAACTCCCGCGCCAGTGTGTAAGTATATAGTAGTAGGGGCGAAAGGCATTCGCCCTGTATCTCGAACATATAATATCTTTCCTCTGGCAGGTCTGGGGCGTTGCCATTTGTGCTGCGACCTGCCAGTACCAGTTTCATCGGATTGCATCCGAGTTATTTTGCACAATGTGTTTGTGTCATTATATGGTTGAGCCCGGGACAGAGTCCCGTTCACTTTTATAGACACGAGAGCGCTGCGCTAACTCCCACGCCAGTGTGTAAGTATATAGTAGTAGGGGCGAAAGGCTTTCGCCCTGTATCTCGAACATATAATATCGCTTCATTAGTCGTTGTAACTACCACCGTTCATCTTCCCCTAAAACAAAGGGTTCGGTTGCAACGGCAACCGAACCCTTTGGGAGATTTATAAACTTAAAACCTTTATTCTTTCACCAGTTTCACTGTAGCAACTGATGAACCATTGTTGATTTGAACCAAGTAAATACCGCTGTGTAATACATCAGTATTGAGGATAGCTGCACCATTTTGGTTGTTTGTTTGAACCGTTTGTGTAGCAACTACTTTACCTGTTACTTCAGTGATAGTAATAGTCAAAGTACCAGTAGTAACACCATTCCAAACAATTTGCGCATTTGAACTAGCCGGGTTAGGAACAACAGCATAACTGCTGTTAGCTTGAATATTATTTACAAGCGTATGGTCTTCTACAGTAACATCAAGTGTACGCGTAGTTGAACAACCATTGCTGCCTGTAATAGTATAAGAGATGGTAACAATACCTGCTGCAACACCATAAACATTACCAGATGCGTCAACAGTTGCAATTGCAGTAGAACTTGATGTCCAAGTACCACCCGGAGCCATGTCAGTAAGCGTTATAGAAGCGCCCACCCAAACTGTTGTAGCACCCATAACCGGAGCAACGCGCGGAGCAGAGTCAACAATAATAGAATCCATCGCAAAACAACCCGGAGCGCCATACATTACATAAACCACACCCGGACGGAAGCCCGCAGTGAAATTGCCAGAGGCATCTATACTGTTACCTCCACGAGCCGGATTGATAGCCCAGTTACCTGTTGATGGAGTATCAGTAAACGTAACTGTTGCGCCTGCACATACGTGGTCAGGACCAGTAATAGCGCCATACGGGTTAGCTGTAATGGTAACTACTTGAGTCGCTCTTGCAACACCGCACCTGTTGGTTGTAGTAAAAATAACAGTATCAGTACCTACCGCAAGTGCTGTAACTTGTCCGGGAGGGAATGTTGATAATGTAGCCAAAGTAGTGTTTGATACACTCCATGTACCCGGAGGTGGAGGGCCTGCAATACCCGTAGTAGAACTATCGCGGTAATTAGCAATAGAACCAACACAAAGGGTAGTTGGACCAATGATAATACCTGCCGACGGAACTGAATCGACTGCCATTACATTAGATATAGCCAACTGGTGACCACCAGCCGAATCTAAAAGGAAACAAACAACGCGATCGCCTCTTAACAATGAAGTTGAGCTATAGTAAAAAGTATCTCTGCCTACGTTGGTACCATTTACCTGCCACTGATAGTGTGGGGTAGAGTCGGCATAAGCTGTTGCTGTAAATGCATTAGCACGACCAGCACAAACAGTATCGTGGGTAGCTGTAGTAATGGTGATACTACGAACTGCTTCACCTACTCTGCGAATAACGTTGTTGCCGCCATCGGTGATGTACAAGTTAGCAGAAGCATCAACTGCCACCCAGTTTGGACCTTGAAGGCGCGCCAATGTAGCTGCACCACCGTCGCCATAATAACCTGGGTTGTGGTTGCCTGCATAAGTTGAGATTACACCCGAACCGTTGATTTTTCTCACAACATTGTTTACTCCATCAGCTACATATACATTGCCTGAACCATCGACAGCCAGACCGTTAGGGTTTGAAAGAGTGGCAGCAGTTGCCGCAGCACCATCGCCACTGTAACCCGCAGTACCAGTACCTGCAAAAGCATTGATAGTACCTGAAGCACTGATTGCACGAATAACATTGCTTTGACCGTCAGCTACATATAATGTACCGTCGGTTTTTACAGCCAATGCGCCCGGGCGGTTGAATGTTGCACTTGAAGCTGCACCACCGTCACCAGTTGAACCTGCAGTGCCTGAACCAGCGTATGTTGAAATGACACCTGATGTATTGATTTTACGAACTACAAAATTGCGACTGTCAGAAATGAAAATGTTACCTGCCGTGTCTATCGCTATGCCTGATGGACGGTTCAATTCAGCGGCAGATGCAGCAGCACCGTCGCCTGTATAACCACCTGTGCCATCACCAGCAATGGTGTTGATAGTTCCTGAACCATCTATTTTCCTTACTACATTGTTCCTGTTATCAACAACATACACATTGCCCGAACGGTCAACTGCAACAGCAGTAGGGGAGATCGAAGCATCGGTCGCTGCACCACCATCGCCTGAATAACCAGCGGTTCCGTTTCCTGCAAAAGTTGAGATAATACCTGATGTACTTACTTTTCTAACAACAGCATTCCTGCCGTCGCAAATGTAAACAACCCCCGAAGGTGCTACTGCAATACCTGCAGGACCCGAAAGTTGTGCCATTACTGCATAGTTGCCATCACCGGTATAACCACCCATTGGGCTGGCAATACCTGCGTAAGTGTAAATATTCTGTGCATGAACCCCTGAAGAGGCTGTTAATGATAGGATGCTACAGAATGAAAAAAGAAATTTTTTCATGTTCATTCGAATTACCTGTTTTAGACGGCGCAAAAATACACGAGTTTAATGTATGTACATGCTATTAGTCATTGATTATTAACTTTTATTGAAGTTTTGACCTCATTTTGACACGCCGGTTTCTTTGTATAGGAAAACACTATTTCCTCATTTTACCAACATCACGAATGCGCCATGTTTTCAGGTTTGGTTTTTTCCTACATTTGGGTGTTTTTACCACTTTCCCGTTTGTAAAAAACGGTCAACTGTGAAATAGAGGCAAAGATGAGCGAGTATATTGTTTCAGCACGTAAGTACAGGCCCCAGACTTTTGATACAGTCGTGGGTCAGGCACATATTACCACAACACTAAAGAATGCGATTAAGAACCAGCATTTAGCACATGCGTTCCTTTTTTGCGGCCCAAGGGGTGTTGGTAAAACTACCTGTGCCCGTATTTTGGCTAAAACTATCAATTGCCTGCATCCTACCGAAGATATGGAGGCTTGTGGCACTTGCGATATTTGTACAGGTTTCAAAAACAATACTTCTTTCAACGTTTTTGAACTGGATGCCGCCAGCAATAACTCGGTTGATGATATTAGAGAGCTCACAAGCCAGGTACGTTTCGCGCCACAGCACGGAAAGTACAAGGTATACATCATTGATGAGGTGCACATGCTAAGTGCGTCGGCGTTCAATGCGTTTTTGAAAATGCTTGAAGAGCCGCCTTCTTATGCTATTTTTATTTTGGCGACAACTGAAAAGCATAAAATATTACCTACCATCTTATCGCGTTGTCAGATTTTTGAGTTCAAGCGTATTACCAATGCCGATATCGTAGGGCACCTTTCTTCAATTGCGGTTAAAGAAAGTATGATTGCCCAGGAAGCTGCATTGCACGTAATTGCTCAAAAGAGCGAAGGTTGTATGCGTGATGCCCTTTCTATGCTCGATCGTATTGCCAGTTTTACCGATGGTAAGCTGACCTACGACTCTACAATGGAGCATTTGAACTTGCTCGATGCTAATTTTTATTTCGGGCTCACCGATTTATTGTTGTCACAGGATGTCGCAGGTTCATTATTGATGCTTGATAAGGCTTTGGAAAAAGGTTTTGAGGGCAATGTGGTTATTGAAGGGATGGCAGAGCACTTGAGGAACATGTTGCTGTGTAAAGATTCAAGAATGGTGAAACTGCTTGACGTTCCGAACGACCACAAGCCGGTATATTTCGAAAAAGCCAATCAGTGTCCTCCTTCATTTATTCTTACATCGCTCAACGTTATCAATCAATGTGAGCTGGAATATAAAAATGCCAATAACAAGCGCCTTCATACTGAAATGTGCTTGATTCGGCTGTGTTACGTACAGCAAACCGTAACTGGTTTGGGTGACGCCGCACAGGGCGATGAAAAAAAAAACTCTGATAGGGTAGCTCCACCACTTTCATCGGTACCACAAGCAGAACAAAAAAGGGTTGAAACGCAGGCACCGTCAATGCCTGTAGTTGCTGCACCACCTCCACCTGCTCCGGTTCATGTACCTACACCACCTGTTCAACAGGCTAGTCCGGCAACTTTTCCAAACCCCGAAGCTACAACACCCGTTGCAACCGCCAGGGCTTCAATTTCCATGGGCGGGGGCGCAAGGTTAAGTCGTAATTTGTTGGCAGATCTCGATCAAAGAATTGTAATTGACGAAGACACTCAACGCAAGGCACTTACATTCGATGAAGCTACTGTGATTTTCAAAGATTACATGCAGCGCATATCTAATGAAAACAAGCAGAGTATTTATGCCCAGTTGCTCTCCATGAAGCTGGAAGTAGAAGAGTCTGATTTGGTGTGTATTGTTTCTCCTTCTGAACTTACCGATTCTTATGCGCGTGAGCACAGAAGTGCCTTACTCGATTTGTACCGCGAAAGAATGGGGTATCCGATTCGTATTACCACGAAAATTGTAGAGAATAAAGACGATAGTGAAGCCGATAAAGTGAGAGTGTTGAGTAAAAGTGAAATTTATGAAGTAATGGCGCGCAAAAACCCAATGATCGCGAAATTGCGCGAAGTCATGAATTTACAAGTAGAATTATAAAACAACAGCATTTTCCATGATTTACCTTATAGTAGCTGCAGTTCTGGCAATTGCTGTAGTTATAGCATATAAATTATATACTTCGCAAGAAAAGTTTGGGGCAATGCCCGCGGGCGTCAGATTGACGAAAATTCAGGCAGCGGTGAATTACTCTAAGGGCGAATTCAACAATCAAAGCCACACGCCACCATTCACCGAAGGTGGTAATATGTTGAAGGTATCGTACTATTTCTTCCTCACTAGCAGGAAAAATACGATTCCGCCGGCACCCATGCCTAGTAAAAAAACAGATTTGAAGGCACTCAATGCAAATAATGACTGCCTCGTTTGGTTTGGCCATTCTTCCTATTACTTGCAGGTGAATGGATTGAAGCTTTTGGTAGATCCAGTTTTCAGCGGCAATGTATCTCCTTTGAAGAATTCTGTACCTGCTTTCAAGGGTACCGATGTATATACAGTCGATGAAATTCCTGAACTAGACTATCTAATTATCACACACGATCACTGGGATCACTTGGATTATGATACAGTGAAAAAGTTCATTAAAAGGGGCGTAAAAAATATTGTGACCAGCTTAGGCACGGGTGCGCATCTCGAGCATTGGGGATATCCCGCAAGTCAGATTCACGAAGGTAACTGGGGTGATACTATAACTTTCCCCGATGCCAAATTTCATTTTACTCCGGCACGCCATTTTTCAGGCAGAAGCTTTAAACGCAATGCCGCTGTATGGACTTCGATTGTGCTAGAAACAGGTGACAGGAAAATCTTCATTGGTGGCGATTCGGGGTATGACCATCATTTTAAAACCATCGGCGACAAATACGGCCCGTTTGACCTCGCGATACTTGAATGCGGTCAGTACAATAAATACTGGAAACACATTCACATGATGCCGGAAGAAGTAGTCGAAGCAGCTAATGATTTAAAGGCAAAAACGCTGTTACCGCTACATTGGGGTAAGTTCGCACTCTCACTGCACGACTGGGACGAACCAATAAGAAGGGTTACTGCAGCAGCCAGACAAAAGCAACAACAAATCGTTCACCCAATGATAGGGGAGTTGCTCGATTTAAACCAACCGGGTGAACAGATTAACTGGTGGGAGCAAGTGAAAAAGTAATGGCTAGTGCTTATATAATGTAGAGAAAAACAGCAACAGCCCCAGCACCATGATTACTGCCGAAGAAAAGCGTTGAGTGTAGATGATTCTTCGGGGTGTGAGCATTAATCTGATTCGTTCAGCCAAAAAGACCTTCATAAAGTCGATAGATAATATTAGTACAAGGCAAACGGTGTAAAGTAGTGCCCTGTAGCTGCCACTGTGCGCCGCTGTAGCCGACACCGCTGTAAGCCAACTGACTATAACTCCGGGATTGATGGTATTTATTATAAAGCCACCCGCACCAATTTTTAGGTATTGAGCACCTGATATAATTTGAACATCAGTTTTTGGGCGTTTGGGTTTGATTTTTTTAACCAATCCCAGTAGCCCAACCAGAAATAAGATTGCCGAACCTGCAAAAGCAATATTAGTTGCATAGCTATTCAAGCGAATTAGCACTGAAGCAGCTAAGTTAGCGACCGATACATATAATATGTCTGAAACTGAAACTCCAAGTACGAAGGCGATACCGGCTTTGTAGCTATTTCCAATACTGTACTTGATGACAGCAAACAGGGTGGGTCCTACTGAAACAGCCATAAAAAGCCCTATGCCTATTCCCTTGCTAACCGCGTCAATTATTTCAGTTGTATTCACATCGCAAATTACATTTTTTAGAGATTATCGGTTGAGTGCTGAACGAAAGTCGGGGTGCCTTTCGTTCCTGTTTGCAACCGATGGTGCTTAATTAGCACCGATAGTGAAGTTTTACGACCGTTAATGAAGTTAATTTGGTAGCACCTGTCAATGAGCTGTAACTTGCTACTAGAAAGGATTTCAGGGAAAAACACGAAATTGTATTACAGGACCTCAAAATAGCTTTTTTATGAAAACTCAGAACAGCGCACGGAACCACAATCAGGTAACATACAATATGAATATTTGGGAAGCATCGCTTTCTAAAATCCCAAACTTCGGCTCAATGGATATTACTTTGTCACGAAAGTCAGGCAATTACAGCAGGGGAAGTGTGTATTCCCGAAATGCGACTGAGCGACAGTATGTGTGGGTGCATGGAAATCCACATTATAATGTGAAATCAGCGGTTACATAGGTAGTTGTTGATTCAATGTACTCCGTTTTTTGACGGAGTTTTTTGTGTTTGAGCGTGTTTTTTGTGCATTTTCTTCCTTTTTTGAACAATTATTTACTCTACTGTTCTGATTTTCAACATCTTAATAACCGGTTTTGCTGTGTTTTTAACACCTATTCATGACATGTTCCGGTTGTATTTCGATTTACAAACGATTTGTTAACAATAAGTTGCGACAAATATTTTTTAGTTCAATGTAACTGATTTTTTTTCAAAAAAAATCGCTCCGTTTTTGGGGTGCTTTTGTGCATTAACTCTAGTTTAAACAATTATAAACAGAATGTTAATAGGCGTAAAACTAAGACAGTAAAGGGGTTTCAGGTTTGAATTATTATTTTCTTATAACTTAAAATATTAATTGCTAAAAATGCTCAAAGTAGAAATCGCAGAAACGGAAATTTGAGTTATTCACATGGGTTAAAAAAGCGATTTTTTGAAAGCCCATTCTGTAATATTTGCTAAACAAACAAGCGGAAAAGAATTTTTTTTTTCAACGAATTGTTACCAACTTCGTGTCGTCAAAGTGATAGAAAAAGGTGATTTCACCATTGTTACTTTCGGCAGGAAAAGTGGAAAAAAAGCCCCTTCAGAAGGCAGTAAAATTAAGTAAAAATCGGGAGTTTTCGAAAGTGCTTCCGGATTATTTTTGTCCCTTCTGATATTTATTTGTTTTTTTGGTTATCTATTACAAGTTGATTTTTGGTAAATTATGGAATTCAATAACAATAACACAAGTTCAGACGTACAGCAGCTTTGGGAGAAATGCCTGATAATAATTAAGGATAACGTGAACTGGCGCACCTACCAGACATGGTTTGAACCAATTAAGGCTGTTGGCTTGAATGGAAACGTTATTACCCTTCAGGTGCCAAGCCAGTTTTTTTACGAGTGGCTTGAAGAGCACTATGTGGAATTATTGGGTAAAACTATCAAAAGAGTTTTGGGTCAACCTGCGAAGCTTGAGTACCGTATATTAATGGAAAGCTCGGCTGCAAATCGCAAACCAGCAGCTGTTAATGTGCCTGGTAACACCCAAACCAAGCCAACAAAAGAAAATAACTATGTGGACATGCCATTAAAATGGGATGACCCGTACAACATCAAAACTCCTTACGCAATTCCGGGTCTCAAGCGCATGCAGATTGACCCGCAATTAAACACCAACTACACGTTCGATAACTATGTAGAAGGCGATTGTAACCGCGTTGCTCGTTCTGCTGGTTTTCATGTGGCGCAAAAGCCGGGGGCTACTGCTTTCAACCCGTTGGTAATCTTCGGTGGAGTAGGTTGGGGTAAAACGCACCTTGTACAAGCAATAGGTAACGAAGTGCGCAGGCAGCACCCTAACAAGACTGTATTATATGTTAGTGCTGAAAAATTCATCAACCAGTTCATTGAACATGCTAAGAACAATGAAGTAAATGACTTCATTCACTTCTATCAGTTGATTGATGTGTTGATTATGGACGATATTCATTTGTTCGTGTCGGCAGTGAAAACACAAGATGTGTTCTTTGCTATCTTCAATCACCTGCACCAAAGCGGAAAACAAATCATACTTACTTCCGATACCGCACCACGCGATATGGAAGGTATGCAGGAGCGTTTATTGAGCCGTTTCCGTTGGGGATTGAATGCTGATATTCAGGCGCCCGATTTTGAAACACGCCAGGCTATTTTACACGTTAAAATGCGCCACGAAGGTTTAGAGATTCCTGAAGATGTTGTGAAATACATCGCTTACAATATCCAAACCAATGTTAGAGAGCTTGAAGGTGCATTGATTGCGCTTTTTGCTCAGGCTACATTGAATAAGAAGGAAATTGACATGGATTTGGCGAAGAAAGTGATGAAAAACTTTGTGAAGACAGCAGCCAGAGAAATGACCATTGAGAATATCCAGAAAATGGTGTGTGATTACTACCATGTTCCTTACGAGAAACTGATGACTAAGACTCGTAAGCGTGAGGTTGTATTGGCTCGTCAGATTACGATGTACTTCGCGAAAAAATTCACTAAACAGTCGTTAAAAACAATTGGAGACCACTTTGGCGGCTTCGATCACACTACTGTAATTCACTCTTGTCAAACGGTTGAAAACCTGATGGATACTGATCAGGAGTATAAAGAGAACCTGATGGAGCTGATGCAGAAAGTGCAAATGGCTAGCGCGTAGTAGTAACGCATTAGGGTGAAAAATATCTCAAAAATTTTGCCCGAATTTCTTTGAAATACAAACAAACATTTCTATCTTTGCACTCCCGAAAACGGGAAAGCGTAATGCGAGGTGAGGTGGGAGAGAGGCCGAATCCACTAGTTTGCTAAACTGGCGTGCGGTGTCAAATCGTACCGCGGGTTCGAATCCCGCCCTCACCGCAAACTTCACCGGAAGTTTGAGGCATTAAAAAAAGAAGTAAAATACCGATGACGGCGTAAGCCTGAATCACCCGGGGAGTAGCGCAGGCCGGTAGCGCACCTGGTTTGGGACCAGGGGGTCGCAGGTTCGAATCCTGTCTCCCCGACAACAAAGCAAGAAGCTCGACAGAAATGTCGGGCTTCTTGCTTTTACGCCCAGCAGTGCATCCCGACTAAGGTCGGATCAAGAACAAAACCTGTGGGTCAGAACAAATAGTTGTTGTAAATTAGTGTCATGCATTCTTCTTTCACAACTGTATTAGACATTATTGGATCAGGAACAAAACCTGTGGGGAAGTACATTTAGTTGTTGTAAATTAGTGTCATGCATTCTTCATTCATAACCGGGTAGAATATGGGTTGATCGGGAAGCCTAGGAGGAAACCTTTTCCATTCGGATTGTCTAATAAGTTCCAATTCTTGTGGGCAACAGGTCTGTACAGTGTAACAAGTTCATTTGTTTGCATGAAATTCAAGTTTGACTAAAGTTGTAGGTTATAATTTTTGTTCCTCTACGTTTGTTGTTGTATTCGCTATTCTCAAAAATAGCACAAAATTCAAACTCGCGGTTCAAATATTGTCCGGTTGAAGTTCTTATACTCGCTCTGTTTTTTTTACGTATTGTTTCAAACAAATCCAATTGTATCTTCACCAAACGCTAATTAATTTCAAATATAAATGGAAAGTCAAATTAAGTATGAAATTAGAAAAGCTATTCATGGAGATAAAGAAGCAATAAAACAGGTTTTAGAATCAACTGGTCTGTTTCCTGCATTAGAACTTGACTCAATGATGGATGACTATCTAAACAACATCAATACAGCTGAAATATGGTTTTGTTGTTTAAGTAAAAATGTTCCTGTAGCTTTCGGTTATTGTGTACCTGAAAAATTAACTGATGGCACATACAACTTACTTGCAATTGCAGTAGATGCAGACCTACAAGGTACTGGAATTGGTAGTGCAATGATGCAATGGATTGAATATTATTTGCGCATTGGAGGTAACAGAATACTTATTGTTGAGACTTCGGGTGACGAGGCTTATGAAATGACACGCCGGTTTTACACGAAAATTGGCTATCAAAATGTTGCAACTATCAAAGATTTTTGGAAAGAGGGTGAGGATAAAATCATCTACTATAAAAAGGTGGGAAATTAATGGAGCATCTAGATATGCAATAACCAATGTGAGTAAAAGGTTTTGAAATGAAACTAAAGGAATTTTGGGTTAAATTCGATGGTAGGTTGTTTTGTATTATTTATTCGATTTTGTTTGCCATCACTATTTGCGGTCTTTTGATAGGATTTGGGTGCGATGAAAGCCCAAATCCGAACATATGGTGTAAGGTAATTTTTGCAATTCTATTCGTTTCCTACTATGCTATAGCCAGCATTTTGGTTGCTGCAATGGAGTTCTTAAAAATTGATTCAGGTCCTATAGTACTTTTTGTTTCATTGGCTATTCACTCGCTTATTTACGCCATTGCAGTTACAAAAATTAGAATCAAGCTCGATAGAAGAAAGACAAGGGCGCATGTAGATGATGCGCCTTTATAAAAATCTTCTCTGAATTTTTTAAAGATTTATAGTTGCTCCAGTACAGACGAGATTCCTTAATTTTTCGAGCCTACCCAACTCCACCTTAACAAAAAAAGCCTCCCAAAAGGGAGACTCATATATTGGTAATAAGTACTTTGCAATCAATTAACCGGCAACGTATTCTGGTATCGATTTTGCATTTTTAACAGGTGTGCCGGTTGCGTCAGTTGGTAAATATTGCGTTTGGAAGGCTGTGAATAGTGCTGAGAAATTGTCGCCAATTTGCACAATTACCGCGCCGTCTTGGTAAGTGCCGTTCTCACCAGCGTGTCCGCCACTTACAGGGTTGCCCTGATTCATGTGTGTTTCATGCAAGCCATCTTTAGTAGGGAATAGGAAACCGAATCCATAAACTGTCACATTAGGATTTGTAGGTACCCAGAATTTCCTTTGTTGGGTGGTTTTACCATTGAAGAAAGGTCTGCTTACTGAAGATTGGCTTTCGTCGATTGTCAATACTTCATTGATATCGTCATTGATATCAAATCTGCTTCCATCTTCCGATTCGTACGGTACAGCACTCATTCTGCGAATATTCAGTAAACTGGAGTCTCTCCAGTAATCAAGTTTAGGAAAGTCAGTTGTGTGTGCTCCGGTGCTAAGTGCTTTCAGTTTGTCATTGATGGGGTCTACAAAATGCTGGTCTATCAGGAAGTAAACTTCCTTGCTGCCATCAGGAGCTGGCGCTGAAGAGGAAGAGTTTACAACAATATTATATAAATTGTTGGCATCATCAGCAACCGTGATAATATAGTGCGGATTTGAATGATATTCATCTTCATAGGGTGCAGCAAATTTCAACGTGCCCTTAATCATACTATAAACATTCTGAGGGCGCGTAGATTGACTACCGCCTGAACCTTGTTCTTGATGGCCTCCTGAATTATTGTTTGAATGATCAGAATGTTGGTGATGATGACTCATAAATGATTTTTGTTTAAAAGTTGAATAATGATTTTTCGTTAACCCTGTTTTTGAGTGTCTAAACAAAGGTAAAATTATTTTTATTTCACTAAAAATATTTAAAATTAAAAAGTGAAATAAAAATATAGCTAAGTATTGATTAAGTTTAGTTGGTTATTGCCAGTTTTAGTTTTCGTTGAATCGCCCTCGTGTCGTTTTAAAAAGGTTGGTAGTGCTACCGGCGTTTCCGCAAAATGGTTAATATTCCCACACAAAAAAGCCTCCCAAAAGGGAGGCTCAAATATTGTTAGCGTTAGTTGTTACTAGTCGAGGTGCTTTACATCTTTAAACTTGTGCGTAAAGCCCACCATAAAGGTGAAATAGCCAGGGTGAATGTCGTAGTTGCCTGTTGCTTTATTGTCGCTCAGGGTGCCAAATGGCATAAAGCTGAATGCTTCAGTGAAAACAGCACCCCATGTTTTTGACACTGGTAATTGTTGTTTAAGACCCATCTGAATACGGAACGTCGCGCCTGCCAGATTTGAATCTGTTGGGGCACTTGTGGTCCTCGATAGATTAGGGTTTACCCAGTTCAAATCGTAGTCTGTAGTAGTTTGGTCACCCGAAAGAAGGAAACCGCCTGTAGCTGCCATAAATACGTGTAAGTACTCACGGTGGCGACCGATACCTACATCAGCCAATGGGCCTATTTGCAGGTAATTGCTCGTTTGAGACATGTCGGTACCCATTGTGCCTCCATATCCGTCACTTTGAGTCTTCTTGAAGTTGAAGTTATATTGTTCAAAACCCACCTTTGCACCTAAGTAAATATGGCGCGATATCTTTCTTAAATACGTTAACTGACCTGTAAAAACAGCATAGTTTTTAGTGTCGGTAGTGAAAGATTGACTGCTTGTTTTATTGGTAAATGATGTTACGCCTGTTCCGAAATCGAACCCGAACCTGTTTTGTGAAAACGCAGGTAGGGTAGCACCCAGTAGTATAATAGAAGTAAAGAATTTACGCATTCGTTGTTGTGTTTTGTTGTGACTGTGAGTATAAGATTATTTAGTTTTTACCTGCGTTAATATAAATACCGAAGGTAATATTGAACATAAGCGGTCTCATGAATCTTTCTGCAGAATTGTTAAGTTCTGTATTGCCTGGCACACTGAATGTATTCAGCTTGGTGGGGGTAAATGCTACCTCTTCGCGCAAGGAGAAACCAAGTCTGCTGTACTTAATATACTTATGTTTCTTGATGCTTACGCCACCAAAATGATGACTTAAACCTGCCGAAATTCTCATAACCATTGATGTCGCAGTAGTAGAAGCGTCATAAACGCTGTCATAGCCATGAATCACTCCATTGCCATTCGCCCAGCTACGTACAGTGTCGGTAGTGCCCATTTTCATACCCACACCTGCCGATACGAAAAATGAATTCATCACACCCGCTTTTGCACTTAACTGCTTGCTGAATGTAGGCGCAAAAAATACATAATTACTTGTATGATGGAATGAATTGCCAGATACTGAGCCTACTTGTTTAGAATAATAGACGTTATACTGCTGTAAAAATACATTGGCACCCAAACCAAATCCATTGGAGATAGCCGATTGAAATCCAGTACCACCTGAAAGCCCCATATTGTAGTTACTAGTAGCAGCAACGCCAGTGCCACCGTACAAATAAATGAATGTATTTGAATAGCCTGACGAAAGACCTGTAACCAACATTAAAACTGTTAATAAACGTTTCATGCCTGAAAATTAATAAAAAATTTGGTTTTCAAACCTATTTTGTGTTCCCATACCCATTTATGGTACTTTCTAAACATTGAATAATTCTTTGTTTTTGGCGTATTTCCTCAATATCACCGATGCCCTGTACCTGTCTTCATGGTATTCTTCGTACAATGAATCTAGCATTCCAAGGCATTTCGCAGGTCCCCATTCGTTACACCAGGATAGCAAACCTTTTGGGTAGTTAACACCTTTTATCATCGATAAATCCAGATCTTTTGCGGTAGCAATATTTAAATGTAGGGCTTCAGCAGCTTCATTAATGAGCATTGCAACAACACGTTCCACGATATACAATCCCAGGGTTTCATTTTTGTTAGGTTGTGGCATTTCGGTGCTGTTATAATTGTAGAACCCACGACCAGTTTTACGCCCCAGCCACCCAGCTTCCAACAAACGTTTTTGCGCAAATGCAGGTTTGTAGCGTGGGTCATAGAAAAACGATTGGAATACAGTTTCAGTTACTACATAGTTTACATCATGCCCAATAAAGTCCATTAATGTAAATGGTCCCATTTTAAAGCCTCCCAGTTCGGTCATTGCCCAGTCTATGGTGGCCATATCGGCAATGCCCTCTTCAAAAATACGCAGTGCTTCTCCATAAAATGGTCGTGCCAGGCGGTTAACGATAAAGCCGGGCGTGTCTTTAGCAACTACAGGCACTTTGCCCCATGTTTTCATAAGTTCATAAGCAGCCTGAGTAAGTGCAGTATCAGTTTGTATAGCAGGAATAACTTCGACCAATGCCATTAATGGGGCAGGGTTGAAAAAGTGCAATCCCACAACACGTTCTGCTTTTTTACATGCTGAAGCAATCGAAGTTACAGAGAGGGAAGAAGTGTTGGTCGCCAATACGCACGACTCGCTTACGATTTTTTCAACACCTGAAAATACCTCTTTCTTAATCTCGAGTTTTTCAACGATCGCTTCAATTACTAGTCCGCAATCTTTGAGTGCATTCAAATCATTGGTGAATGACATCAAAGAAAGAACATCACTCGCCGATTTTATTTTTCCTTTTTCTTCCAGTTTCTGAAGGGTGGTCGTAAGGTTGGTTTTAGCTTTATCAAGTGAAGGAATATTAGTGTCGTAATAAACAACCTGGTGCCCGGCTGTTGCTGCGATTTGCCCAATTCCCGAGCCCATTGCTCCCGAGCCGATAATGCCTACCATGCAGTTGTTGAAACTGTACATAAAGTATGAATAAGTTTTTATGAATGAGTGTAAAACGTTTCGGGCACCAAATTAAAACAAAACATGGCAAGACTGAAATTGAAGATAGACTCCAAGTCATACAGATACATTCATTTTGCGGGTTAATGGACAAAATTCAGGCTAAGAACCGCTGAAATCCTTTACTGGCTTAGCTTTAGGTCAAATGAAAGGTTTTGAATAAAAAAAGTGCTTTTACTGCAATTCGGGAATAACGAAAAAGAATGGAGTTTTAAAGGGAGTGCAACAG
>CANGIY010000026.1 GCA_947454235.1 Chitinophagaceae bacterium | reverse complement strand
TTGTAAGTTCAAAATAGTCCTTGAATGCAGATGGGAAAATAATGTCTAATACAGTTGTGAAGGAAGAATGCATGACACTAATTTACAACAACTATTTGTTCTGACCCACAGGTTTTGTTCCTGATCCGTTTTGGCTGGCGTTCATTTCGGTTGGTGATGTTCAGGGGTTCGACTGGTCGGTGAGAACTGCCAACCCTGCGATAACCATGAAACAATTACTCGAAAAATCGGAAGAGCTCAAAAGTGTTTTCAGCAACTATACCAGCCAGCAACTCATGGAGGTGTTGCACCTCAATATGCCGTGGGCTAACAATGCACTACCCCGCTACGAGTCATTACAGATGAGTCAATATCCAATGTGAAGTGGTCAAACTTCACATTATCAAATATCCACGAATAAAAATAGTCACTCACAGCTAAATTTGTGGACTGGGTAAACTTGCCAAAGAAACGTTTATACGTATCCTGTCCAGGCGTGCGCTGCCACCCAAATATTTTACCAAGTGCTGTGTCGTGACGAGTGACTTCGGTATGTAAAAATCGATTTGCCCCGCACCAGATACTAGCAATAAAGCCCTCTATGATTGTTGACGTTTTATATCCACGATTAGACCCAGGTAGTGGCAAATGTGGGTTGAGGTCAATAAGCTTGCGAAAATCCATTTTCTGCAACATTTGATTCAAAAAAACCACTCCACCCCACGGTGTAATCTCTTTACTGGTATAGCTTATATCAAATTCCATCGCTCATTTTCTCTAATGCAACGCATTAGGATTTGAAGACTAAGTTACTCCTATGTATTCTATTGCGGAATCTGGGTTAACACATCATGTCCTTCGTTTTTGAGCGAAAGACAGGAGCAGTGCAAAATTGAATTAAATAGAAAGAATGGTATTTAATAGATAGCTCTACATTATTTAGCGTGTGCCATTACCCACGCGGTAAGCACTTCGCCGTCTTCAGCACTTAATTTTGCTTTCTTAATCATAGAAGGCAAAACTTTAGTCCATTTTTGTTTTGAGTACTGTGCTGGTTCTTTGTATTTGTGGCATTTGTTACAGCTTCCAGTAAATATCGTATGTCCTTTTTCAAGTTCAGCTTCTGTGTAATTTTTAGTTGAAGCAACGGTAGTTTTAGGGGCATTTTTCGTAAAACATCCTGTAGCAACAAAGGCACCAATCGCTAAGAGAATAATTGTTCTTTTCATCAATCATGAATTAAATGTGCAACAAATATAGCATTTACGGTGTGATTTTAGCCCCCTATGTTTGAATTACAATTGCGGGTATTATATTTATGGTATGAAATTTAAGATTGGAGTGTTCGCAGCCATTCTAATGGCTCCAAATGCATTTGCGCAGGATTCTGCCATGTTCAGAAAAATCTCGGACGAGGTGATGATGCACGGCACTTGCTACAACAACTTAAGGGTGCTTTGCAAAAACGTAGGGCACAGGCTTGCAGGTAGTAAGGCTGCTGAAAAAGCAGTAGTGTGGGGGGAGAAAGCCATGAAGGAAACTGGTTGCGACAAAGTTTGGTTACAACCCGTGAATGTGCCTTACTGGAAACGTGGTAAAGAACAACTTAGTCTAACGACTTCGGGGGGCAAAACAATAAAACTCAATGCACTTTCTTTAGGCAATAGCGAAGGTACTGGTGGAAAACCGATGAGCGCAAAAGTGCTTATGGTTTCAGGCTTTGAAGAATTAGCGAGTCTGCCAGATGAACAGATTAAGGGCAAAATAGTATATTTCAACTACAGGTTTCGTCAAGATTTCGTCTTTACGTTTCAAGGATATGGTGACGCTGTTAAATACCGTTGGGCTAGCCCTAGTGTTGCAGCGAAACGTGGTGCCAAAGGCGTAATCATTAGGTCTATGTCAACCGGAGAAGATGATTTCCCACATACAGGGTCAATGCATTATAACGACTCGTTTGCTAAAATTCCAGAAATGGCGATTGGTAACTATTCGGCCGATTCATTGGAAAAATGGTGCAAGAAAGGCACAGTAACAGCAACCATGCAGTCAGAATGTCATTTGTATGAAGATTTACGCCCTTCCTATAATGTAATAGGAGAAATAAAAGGTAGCCAATACCCCGACCGGATAATAACAGTTGGCGGACACCTTGATAGTTGGGACGTAGGTGAAGGCGCTCATGATGACGGCGCTGGCTGTGTACAATCAATCGAGGTTTTGCGCACGATGAAAGCACTTGGAATCAGGCCTAAATACACCATTAGGGCGGTTTTGTTCATGAACGAAGAGAATGGCTTGAAGGGCGGTAGTGCGTATGCTGATTCTGCAAAATCGAAAAACGAACACCATGTTTTAGCTATTGAGACTGACGCTGGTGGATTTGCACCACGTGGTATTGGCTTCGAAATGGGTGAATATCAGGTTGAAAAAATCAAAGCTTATCGTAAACTTTTCCTCGATTACGGGGTTTATGATTTCGAAAAGGACGAAGGTGGTGCTGACATAAGCCCGTTGCATAAAAACCTCAATGTACCCGCTGCTGGGTTGTTGCCTGAGTCTCAACGATATTTTGACTACCATCATACTAACGCCGACGTGTTTGAGAACGTCAATCACAGAGAACTCAAACTTGGTGCGGTAGCATTGGCGCAGCTCATTTATCTGGTTTCAGAACATGAGCTATTCTAATGGTATTGTAAAAAGAAGAAGAATTAGTACTTTAGAACCAACTGAATGAGTTTATTAAATGGTCTTTGTTAAGGTGGGGGTTTAAACTTCGCCGGAAACATATAATCAAAGCAAAAATGCTCAAGCAACTAAACCCTCTGTTCAGATACGTGTTCGCTTTGGCGATTGGATTTTTTTTGTTCCTTTCACCCATGGCTCATGCATCGCATATCGTAGGAGCTGACCTTTTCTATACTTATGTTTCCGGGAATACCTATAAAATTACATTTGTTGCCTATGGCGACTGCGGTCCGGCAAGTGCCACTTCTTTTTCACTGCTGCGCACGGCAACGCCTCTCATTTGTATTTATAATGGGTCTACTTACATTACAAGCATCAACCTTTCTGTAGACTCGCCTTCAAACGGACGGGAGATAACTCCTGTTTGCCCTTCGGATACTAACCGTACACAATGCACAAACACCAGTTACACGATACCCGGCATTAAAAAATTCAGTTATTCGGCTACCTATACACTTTCAGGAACCTCCCACAACTGGAAATTCTCATTTACTGGTTCAATGGGGGGAACTTCATTTGCAGGAAGGGCTGCTGCTATTACCAACATTGCATCAGGCACAGATATTGAACTTACCGCAAAATTAGACAACACTTATCACAATAATTCAAGTCCGGCACTAACAATAGTACCTACACCATTCTTTTGCCTGAATGAACCGGATAGTTATAACCCCGGTGCAATTGATGCAGACCATGATAGTTTAAACTTTTCGTTGGTGACAGGACGTGCAGGGTCTAACGATTGCACAACACCGGGCACCAATGTAGTGTATACGGGAGGCCGTACTGCTGTAAACCCACTTGTTGTTGCTACTGGTTCATTAACGTTCAATAACAATACAGGACAAATCAATTTCACACCCAATACCACACAAAGAGCCCTCGTTGTTTATAATGTTGATGAATACAGAAATGACACATTTATAGGCAGCAGCCAGCGAGAAATGACGTTTTTGGTATTGAGTTGTACAGGCACTCCACCTTCAGGTGGTATAGTGGGCTCGTCAGGTAGTGGTTCTGCAACAGATAGCACGCACTACAGCATTTGTCAGAATTCAGGTACTTTTTCACTTTCAATTGCTGCCAGCGAAGCTGATACTACGAATAAAATTTTCGTTTCTATCACAGGTAGCCTGCCAACCGGTGCAACGTTCACAACCGTCAACGACTCTACCAATCACCCTGTTTCAACTTTCAGATGGAATACGACAGGAGTTGCACCGGGCACTTATGTATTTACTGTTACTTATAAAGACAATGCTTGCCCATTGTATGGCATAAGAAATGTACCTATTTACATCGTCATAAATCCTACCCCATCGGTTGATGCAGGTGCTAATGTTTCTATTTGCGCAGGCTCAAATACTACGTTAACGGCAATTGGGGCTTCAACTTATGTATGGTCTCCATCGACTGGTTTATCTTGTGTAGCGTGTGCTTCAGCAATAGCATCACCATCATCAACAACATTATATTCAGTGACGGGAACATCGTCTGCCGGTTGCGTTGCGGCCGACACGGTGAGAGTCACGGTTAATCCGCTCCCTTCTTCAATATCAGGTTATACAGCTGTTTGTGTGGGCAGCACAACTACATTAAGTTCATCTCCTTCTGGCGGCACATGGAGTTCTTCATCTACTTCAATCGCTACCGTCAATGCATCTACAGGCGTTGTTACGGGGGTAAGCCCAGGCGCAGTTGATATTACTTATACGCTACCAACCGGTTGCCAAAGGGTAATAAGTTTCACAGTTTATCCTTTGCCTGCTGCTATTACAGGCCCAACAAATGTTTGTGTTGGAAGCACCATCACCTTGGTTGAAACTTCAACCGGTGGTACATGGTCATCGGGCAATATGTCGGTAGCAAGGGTGACAAGTGGCGGAATTGTAAGCGGTCTATCAGCAGGTACAGCCGTAATAACATACACATTACCAACCAGTTGCTATACCATTTTTACAGTAACTGTTAGCCCAGTTCCATCGGCGATTACAGGTCCAACAGAGGTTTGTGAAGGCAGTTCCATTACATTAAGTGATAGTATTTCAGGTGGTATTTGGACTTCGGGCATTACATCTATCGCGTCAATTAATGATATCACCGGGATACTTACCGGAAATTCTAGTGGAACAGTTACTATAACGTATACGCTTCCCGGAGGGTGTTTTGTTACTTACGATATCACCGTTAACCCAATTCCTAGTGCAATAATAGGTACATACGCAATTTGCGCCGGTGATAGCACCTATGTTTGGGATGGCACTGCCGGAGGAACATGGAGTAGTTCTACACCGGCTGTGGCGACAATCGATTCTCTTGGTGACATTTGGGGAAGAACAGCGGGAACAACAACTCTTTCTTATACTTTACCAACTGGTTGTTATGTAACACAAGTGTTTACAGTAAATCCTGTGCCTTCTGTAATTCGCGGTCCTGACAGTGTTTGCGCTGGTAGTACCATTACGCTCGCAAATTCTGTTTCCGGTGGCACATGGTATAGCTCCACATCATCTGTAGCAACTGTAGGTGCTACGACGGGCATTGTTACCGGGGTTGCTGCGGGTACAACTACTATTTCTTACGGGTTTGTGGCAACAGGTTGTATCAGAACTAAATCTATTCTCGTAAATCCGTTGCCACTTGCCGCCGTTATTTCGGGACCAACCAGTGTTTGTGTCGGTAGTTCAATTTCACTGACTTCGACATTAACTACAGGGCGTTGGATTGCGACCAATTCAAATGCGACGGTTGATTCTTCAGGTCGCGTGACCGGAGTTACCGCTGGCATTGATACCATTAAGTACATAAACACAAATAACTGCGGTGTAGCAACAACCAATTACTATGTTACAATCAATCCACTCCCCAACGCAGGTGCTATTTCAGGTCCAACGCAGGTATGTGTAAATGCCACAATAACCTTGACCGAAACAGTTTCAGGAGGTGTTTGGAGCAGTGCTAATACTGCCATAGCAACAGTAACCACCAGTGGAGTTGTACGAGGTGTATCTGCTGGCTCGGTGCTAATTAGCTACGCATTTACCAACGTTTGCGGAACAGCGTACACAAGTCATAGTGTAGATGTTTTAGCGCTACCTACAATATCTATTACACCATCAACCGTTTCGTATTGTGCCGGAGATAGTGCCTCTCTTACTGCATCAGGTGGAACACGGTACACTTGGACACCTGGAACCGGACTTTCAAGTACTGCCGGTAGTAATGTAATTGCCCACCCAACAACATCGACTTTATACATAGTTACTGGTTATGGAACAAATGGATGCTTCGACACTGCTTCGAGAATGGTGGTGGTGCATCCTATCCCTGTTATTACAGTTGCGAACCAAACAATTTGTGATGGAAGTTCTGCAACTTTAACCGCTGCCGGCGCAAGTACATATTCGTGGACACCGGCAGCCACTTTGAGTACATCTGTAGGTACATCAGTAACTGCGACTCCAACCGTAACTACTGTTTATTCAATAACCGGAACAGATATTTACGGTTGTGTAGGTCAAACAACAGTGAGGGTAACTGTAAACCCGATACCAGCTGCACCTACAGTTGTAACACCTATTAAATATTGTCTTGGTGAAACCGCTACTTCGCTTAGTGCAACTGGCGTGAACCATATATGGTATTCAACTGCCATTACCGGAGGGTCTACCACTGCAACTCCTATTCCGTCAACGGCTGCGGTTGGCACTACTACCTATTATGTAACACAAACGGTCGCGGGTTGTGAAAGTCCACGAGCAACAATAACTGTCACTGTTCAGCCCAATGCGATTGCTGATTTCAATTTCGAAATTAGGTATGGCTGTACTTTTGATACTGTAACCTTTGCCAATCTTTCTAGCTATTCATATAGATATGTTTGGACTTTTGGCGACGGGACGAGGGATACGACCGACGTAAATCCGACACATATTTACCCTGCTGCCAGCGCTGCAACCGACTACAATGTTCAGTTGGTGGCATACAATACTGTTTGCTATCCTGATTCTATCACGAAAGTATTGACGTTGATTCCTGACCCAACGCCTGATTTCCAGTTGGTAAATGTATCTCCAAATGTTACCATCAATTATGGTGGCAGTACGCAACTCAATGCTGAGGGTGGCATCACTTATGCCTGGACACCGGCTAACGGCTCACTTGATAATCCTACCATCAACAACCCAATAGCGACTCCAAGTGTTACCACAACCTATGAGGTAATTTCTTTCAATGACAAAGGTTGTTTCGATTCAGCTTTTGTAACTGTATTTGTGAATTTTGTAGATTCAGACTTTGTACCAACCGGGTTTACTCCGAATGACGATGGTTTGAATGACTTTTTCAAAATTCTGCACCTACGATTTGACAAGCTGGTATTTATGAAATTGTATAACCGTTGGGGTGAAGAAGTATTTATGACGACTAGCATTAGCGAAGGCTGGAATGGCAAATATCATGGAGAACCGCAGGATGTAGGTGTGTACCATTATCTCATTAAAGTAGAGCACGCTAACGGCGAAACACAAATATTCAAGGGCAATTTCACCCTAATACGATGACATAAGTGCATTGGACAGCCATTTCTAAGATTTTTCAACGAAAAAAGCGGTGATATTCACCACTTCGGCAACATTCTTTTCAAATTCAGGAATTAAAAGAAAATAGAGAGAGGGCGTTGTTTTAAAATGCTAAATTTGCTCCGCATTTTAATCGTTATGCTGAATACAATAGAAGAAGCACTGGAAGACCTTAGAGCAGGCAAACTTTTGATAGTGGTTGATGATGAAGACCGCGAAAACGAAGGCGACTTCGTAACTGCTGCCAGAAACGTTACCCCTGAAATCATCAATTTCATGTCGAAGTATGGTCGCGGACTCATCTGCGCACCACTTACTGAAGAGCGTTGCGAAGAGTTACGCCTGACTTTGATGGTCGAAAACAACACAGTGTTACACCAAACTCCATTCACCGTTTCGGTCGATTTGATTGGAAATGGATGTACTACAGGAATTTCAGCACACGATCGTGCAGCTACAGTTCAAGCCCTGATTGACCCTGCAACAAAACCAAAAGACCTTGGACGTCCCGGGCATATTTTCCCACTGAGGGCGAGGAAAGATGGCGTTCTTCGCCGCACTGGGCACACAGAAGCTACAGTTGACTTAGCTCGTCTTGCCGGTTTTGAACCTGCGGGTGTATTGGTAGAAATCATGAACGATGATGGGACCATGGCACGTCTACCGGAGTTGATGGAGATTGCGAAGAAATTTGATCTTAAAATCATTTCTATTAAAGACTTGATTTCTTACCGTCTGGCCAAAGAAACGCTGATTAAGGAAGAAGTAAATGTGCAAATGCCTACTAAACATGGTAATTTCCAGTTATACGCTTTCCGCCAAACTAATACTGGTGAAACTCACTTAGCACTGGTAAAAGGCACTTGGAAGCCTGAAGATCCTGTTTTGGTGCGTGTCCATAGTAGCTGCTTTACTGGCGATATTCTCCATTCTTTGCGTTGCGACTGTGGCGATCAGCTTGTTGCTGCGATGGAAATGGTGGAGCGCAACGGACAAGGAGTTGTTCTTTACATGAATCAGGAAGGCAGGGGCATTGGTTTGTTCAACAAACTCAAGGCTTATAAACTTCAGGAACAAGGCAAGGACACAGTAGAAGCAAACCTAGCTCTTGGTTTTAAAAACGACCAACGCGACTATGGTATAGGTGCACAAATTTTGAGACATTTGGGTGTTTCAAAAATTAAATTAATGACCAACAACCCACGTAAACGCGCCGGTTTAAAAGGCTATGGTTTAGAGATTGTTGAAAACGTGCCTATCGAGATTTGCCCTAATCCACACAATGAATTTTACCTACAAACTAAGCGCGACAAATTAGGTCACGAGATTTTGAAGTAATTCATAAGGTTCAGAAAGGTTTAAGTTTCCCTTTTTTCAGTTTTGTTTTAAAAGTTTCGATTGTATCGAAGCCAGTGATGTCTATCCTGTTGATTTCATAATTGTTCGATACAGGCAGTGGGTCTATTGAGTTGCCTATACGAAAGGCGGCATTAATACCTAGTTCCTTCATTGAATTAAACATGGCTTGCTTTGTCGCGGCATCTTTAGGTCTTGCGCCATATGGGTAGGCAAACGATTTAATGTATTCCAGTCCCGATGAATTGAAAGAATCTATCGTTTTTTCCAACTCTTGTTTTATTTGGGCAGCGTCTAATTTAGAAAAACTCAAATGGTCGTATCCATGTAATGCAATTTGAAACACGGCAGGGTCAAGGGATTTAAGTTCAGTCAAGGTCATTTTTAAGCCATCACCTTCATTTTCATAGCCTTGCCCCGAATTATTTAAAGTATTACCTACAATAAATATTGTAGCGCAAATATTGAACGACTTCAGAATAGGATACACATGCTCCAGGTTGTTTTTGTACCCATCATCAAATGTGAGCAGTACCGATTTTGAATTAGTTGGCAGGGGCTTTTTAATCGCTTCATGATAATCAGACAAACTCAAAAACCTATAACCGCCAGCAATTAACCATTCTATTTGTTGCCTGAATTGCGCCATAGG
This sequence comes from Chitinophagaceae bacterium, assembly GCA_947454235.1. GTDB lineage: Bacteria > Bacteroidota > Bacteroidia > Chitinophagales > Chitinophagaceae > Flavipsychrobacter. The sequence continues at coordinate 35,926 of CANGIY010000026.1, read as the reverse complement.
AATATTGAGGGCATCGCCGGGCGCATTGCTCACTTTGTGATACATGAGCACAGGAATACCTTTTTTTTCAGGGAGCAAAAAACTGAGATTCATGCGAACGATTGGCTTCAGATAGAACGTAAATATATACTCTTTGTTGTTACCACACGAGTTGATCTTGGATTGCTTCATTGCCTTGTAACCCTCCGGTGTGAATTGCCAGTATTTTAGAGTACTCGGGGTAAAATCCGTGTTCCAGTTGACTGGATATTCCGGACATCATTTTTGCAGTATATACCCTATCGAGCGGCACTTGATTTTGCTGATAAAAGTCGTTCATGAAATCAATAAGTGATTGATTACACTTGGCGAAGCCACCAAAATGATAATCGTCAAACAACGAAAAATGCCCCTTTTTGTCGCCATTCAGGTGTTCTTCAATGTGTGGTCTTAGGTAACTGCCGCCCTTCATAGGTACGTACCCTAATACACTCTGGAGTTGTGGAAGTGCGTTTCTCAAACCAATTAAAGTAGTACCACTACCCACCGAAACACATACATGGGTGTACGTATTTTTTATATAATAGCTAATTAGTTCGACTCCCTTTCTCCCCCACTCGTTTGCTCCACCTTCAGGAATTATGAATGTTTTGTCAAAGTCCTTTACAAGCTGCTGTTCCCACTCAGGTTCGCCTTGTCGGTCGTAATCTTCCTTCGTCACGAAAATGAGTTTCATGCCGTCTTCGACACACCTCTTTAAAGTAGGTGTAAGTACAGGGTAATTACCTCTGATGATGGCTACACTATTGATATTGTGCAGTTTACAGGCATAAGAAGTGGCAGCTAGGTGGTTGGAATAGCCACCGCCAAACGTGACAATGGTTTTAAATCCTTGTTCTTCGGCGTACTTGATGTTGAGCTTTAGTTTGTACCATTTGTTGCCTGAAATAATAGGGTGCAACTCGTCAAGCCGCAACATATCTATACCCGCTACCCTGCCTGAATACCACCCAGGGTTGAGGGGCTGAATGGTTATCGCAGACTCATTAATGGTATCCATATTCTTTCAAATGGTTCTCGTTATCGCGCCATTTGTCTCTTACTTTCACAAATAGTTCCAGGTGCACTTTACGTTGCAGGAATTCTTCCATTTTTTCACGGGAATTGATACCCAGCTTTTTGATAGAACTACCACCTTTACCCAAGATAATCATTTTCTGTGTTTCGCGTGTAACGATGATATCAGCCTTAATAACGGTTAACGTCGCTTTATCTTGGAATGCCTGTACAAGCACTGCCGTATGATAAGGAATCTCTTCGTCGTACAAATTATAAATTTGTTCGCGCACGAGTTCACTTACAAAAAAGCGTTCATTCCTGTCTGAAAGGCTGTCGTCAGGATAATATGGAGGCGCTTCAGGTAGGTGTTTCAAGATAAAAGGCACTATTTGCTGCACGTTCGTCTTCGCCTTTGCTGATATTCCAAGTACCTGCCACTTAGGGTATTTCGCTGCAAATTCTGCAATTACACTCTCCAGGGGTGCTTCACCTTTATATTTATCTACTTTATTAAGTAGTAATATCACAGGTACTTTCAGTTTCAGCTTTTCAGCCAGCGAATGCAGTTCTTCAGCAGGTAAGTTGATGTCATGTACTAGAATTGCGATATCAGCATCTTCAAGGGCACTTTTCACATGACTCATCATTTTTTCATGCAGCTTGTACTTTGCATCAATGATACCGGGCGTATCGGAAAAAACAATCTGGTATTGGTCTTCGGTGAGTATACCCAAAATACGGTGGCGTGTTGTTTGTACCTTATGTGATGTGATCACCAGATTTTCACCCAACAATGCATTCAGCAAAGTTGACTTACCGGCATTGGGCGCTCCAAAAATATTTACAAATCCCGATTGAAATTTTCCTTCCATTACTGCAAAGGTAACAACTATGAATTTGAGAATCGGAATTTTACAAAGAGGATTTTACAAGGTTGTAGAATTAGAATTTCCAGAACTGAGCGCTCTGGAAGCACATGCGTCCTGAATGTGCTGTCGAAGGAAATCCTTCAACCAGATGTGCCGGATATTGTAAGGGCAGAAAATCTTCCGCCCCTACCTTAGGGGTTTACGAATGACTTTGGGCATAATCAACATACCTGAAAAACTGTTGGTGAGGCTATTTGATTAAGTCAATTAAATTTGCGTTATGCAAACATTCGTGACTTCAAAATCGAGAGAAAATATTCTCAGTAAAATCAGGAAGGGCTTAAGCGATACTAAGTTACCAATCCCGTTTCCCGAAGCTGAACGTGAAGGCACCGAAGTGTTTAATAATGACCGAAGTGCTGTTGAAGAAGTGTTTGCAGAATCATTCATCAACCTTGGCGGAAAGTTTGTTTTTTGTGACTCAGCTACTGAACTGCTGCAAAACCTCAGTGATTTGCGTGATGCAAAGGGTTGGGATTATGTATTGTGCTCCAACAATAGCTTGCTCAGATACGCTGAAGCCAGGGGCGTTGATTTTGTGCTAACTGCCGACCCATTTACTGAGTCGGCACTAGCTTGTATTACAGGCTGCGAAATGTTGGTAGCCCGCACAGGTTCGGTGTTACTGACAAGTAATCAGAATATTGGACGAACCGCAACCGTGTTCTACCCTACGCATATCATAGTTGCATATATCGATCAAATTGTTCCCGATATCGAAGACGCATTCGACATTTTAAAGAAAAAATACGGTAACGATTTACCTTCAATGATTAATTTAAATACTGGTCCAAGTCGTACTGCTGATATTGAAAAGACATTGGTTGTTGGTGTTCACGGTCCGGGCGAAGTGTATTGTTTCGTAATAGCAAGTTTAGATGATGCTATTTCGCTTTAACTGTTGATTGGTTTGTTTTAACGAATTGAAAACTGATGCGATCGGATTGACATAATTAGTAAATTTACCAAAAACACAATTGCAATGCAAGGTAAAACCGCGTTTATTACAGGTGCAAGCAGAGGTATTGGAGCGGCTATTGCCATTAAACTTGCCTCCTTAGGTGTCAATGTTGCCGTTGTAGCCAAGTCGGTTGAAGAAGATCCGAGGCTGGGTGGAACAATCCATTCGGTTGCTGAAAAAATAAACGCTGCTGGTGGAAATGCTCTGCCCATTCAATGTGACATACGCGACGAACAACAGATTATTGCTGCGGTTGCCCAAACAGTTGAAAAATTCGGAGGAATTGATTTTGTTATCAACAATGCATCGGCAATTAGCCTTACTGACACTGAAAAAACAGAAAGTAAACGCTTTGATTTAATGCATGATATCAATGTTCGTGGCACTTTTCTGGTAACAAAACACTGTTTGCCATACCTCAGACAAAGTAGTGGTGCGCACATTTTAACGCTCTCTCCTCCCCTTGATATTAGTCCGCATTGGATTGCACCATTTTGTGCTTATTCTTTGAGTAAGTTCAATATGAGTATGATGGCAATGGGCTGGTCGGTTGAGTTTAAAAAAGATAAAATAGCATCGAATGCACTATGGCCAGTAACAACTATTGCAACGGCTGCTGTTAAGAATCTTTTAGGCGGTGAACAAATGGCATTAGCAAGCAGAACACCAGCAATTATTGCCGATGCTGCCGCATTTATATTGGGTCAATCTACAATACTATACACTGGTAAATGTTGGCTTGATGAAGATCTGCTCATGTTGGCAGGTGTCCACGACTTTGCAAAATATGCAGTTACTCCGGGTGCAGAATTGCAACGAGACCTTTATGTATCAAGGCAACCTAGATAGGTTTCCCACACCCGTGGGCAATCTTTTTGAGGTTTTAACCGTTTTGAGTTACTTTTGAATCGAAAATGAAGCACTTACCCAATATACTTACGCTTGGGAATTTGTTCTGCGGCTGCCTTGCAATCGCATACCTCCTTACGTCGCAACCATACTTATTCCACAATTATGCGGATGGTTCATTCAGGTGGGTGATGGGGACAGAACAAATCTATTTCGGCACAATATTTATTACTCTTGCCGCTATTTTCGACATGCTCGATGGTTTTGCTGCACGTGCGCTCAATGTTCACTCGCCTATTGGTAAAGATTTAGATTCTTTGGCCGATGTAGTTTCATTTGGTGTTGCCCCTTCAATGGTGATGTTCAAATGCCTTTGGGATGCAGCGATGCATGAAGTAAATGCCCTTGATGTGAATATGCTGACACTTGCTCCGGCATTTTTGATTGCTTGTTTTGGAGCACTTAGACTTGCCAGATTCAATATTACATCGAATGAGCAAAAAGCATATTTCATTGGCATGCCCATTCCTGCAGTTGGATTATTCATCGGAACCTTCCCTTTATTTATTTGGAATAACTCTCTGTATATCACCAAATTACTTCAAAACAAATGGATGCTTTATGCAATTATAGGACTCATGTGTTTCTTCATGGTTTCTAAAATTAAGTTCATTAAGTTTTTACCTCCAAAAATTTCAATGCAAACATTCTGGCCACAAATTGTCATTATCATTGGCACGCTGGGCTCTATGATCTTTATCAAATCGGCTGCTATTTTGGTCGCTTTTGTATTGTATGTTTTGCTAAGCCTTGTATATAAATACCCTGAAACAAAAACTGAGACCAACAAACAATAATTCATATAAAATGAAATTCACTGCTCATATCAACGTAATGCCGCTTAAAGAACTTCTTGACCCTCAAGGTAAAGCGGTAAACAACAGCTTACATAACCTTGGACTCGGACAAGTTCAAGATGTGCGTATAGGCAAACACATTGTTTTGAAACTGGATGCACACAATGCAGATGAAGCTAAAACAATGGCAGAAACAGCTTGTAAAAAATTATTGGCTAACCAGGTAATGGAAGGCTTCGAATTCACTATTACCGAAGGGTAAAAACCCGCCATGTTGCTAGTTCTGGTTCCTTCCCCCATTGGTAACCTTGGAGATATGACCTTCAGGGCAGTTGAGGCTTTGCGCAATGCCGATGTGATTTTGTGTGAAGACACCCGAACCAGTTCGGTGTTATTGAAGCACTATCAAATACACAAGCCGCTTTCGCCTTATCACCAGCACAACGAGCACAAAATTGTAGCTTCAATAGTTCAGCAAATCAAAGAAGGCAAAAAATTTGCTTTGCTCACCGATGCCGGAACCCCCGGTATATCAGACCCCGGCTTTTTGCTTGCTCGGGAGTGTGTACGTGAAGGCATAAAGGTTGAATGTTTACCGGGTGCAACTGCATTTGTACCAGCCTTGGTACAATCTGGCATTCCGGGTAACCGGTTCATTTTTGAAGGTTTTCTGCCGCTGAAAAAAGGGCGGAAAACCCTTTTCGAACAACTTTGTAAGGAAGAAAGGACCATTATTTTTTACGAATCGCCGCACAGGCTGGTTAAAACTCTGGCTGAGATGGCTATTTATTTTGGTGCTGACAGGCAGGCAGTTGTGTGCAGGGAGCTCACTAAAATGTTTGAAGAAAACAGAAAAGGCACCCTGACAGAGCTTGCTGCGCACTATGAAAAAACGCCACCGAAAGGTGAAATTGTGGTGGTGGTAGAAGGTTGTGTGTAGGTAAGCTCCAACAAATTAAAAAATCAGATTCAATTGGCACAGGGAAAAATAATCATCGTTACAGCCCCTTCGGGTTCAGGGAAAACGACCTTAGTAAAAAGGCTGTTGCAAGAGTGTGACTATATTTCTTTCTCCATTTCGGCTTGCACTCGCCAGCCTCGCCCCGGAGAAGTACACGGAAAGGACTACTATTTTTACTCAGAAGAAGAATTTAAAAAGCTCATTGATCAAGACGCATTTATTGAGTGGGAGATGGTGTACACGGGTAAGTACTACGGTACATTAGAAACAGAACTTGAGCGAATTTGGAGTGCCGGTAAAACGCCACTTGTTGATATCGATGTGAAAGGTGCGCTTGCTGTGCAACAGAAGTTTCCCGGTATTTCAAAATCTATTTTTATTGAAGCGCCTTCGATTGAAGAATTAAGAAACCGATTGTTAAAAAGAGGTACAGAGACCGAAGCAACACTTAAAGAGCGCATTGAAAAAGCAGAATATGAGCTCAGTTTTGCGCCAGATTTTGATGCAATACTCATTAACGACGACCTTGAAAAAGCGACCAAAACATTGATAGAAACTGTGAAATCGTTTGTGGAATCGTAACAAATGGTTTTGTGATTTGTAAATATTACTTTTGCCATATTACCTGTACAATTTATGGCGAAACCAACGAAACAAAAACCCGAAGCATCAGTCAAAGCAGAAGCGCAGCCTACTATTGCGCCGGCTCCTTCCACTCCGTTGCTTGAATCAATTAAGAAGTTCGATTACCTCGATATTAAGTTTCAGGCGTTTTTTGTTGCACTGCTGGCATTCCTATTTTACATCAATACCGTTGTAAACGAGTATGCTCACGATGATGGTATTGTAATCGTAAAAAACGAATTTGTGCAAGAAGGCTTTGCTGGGCTAGAAGGCATTTTTACAAAGGATGCTTACAGCAGTTATTACAGGCAATTAAATACAGTCAACCAATTATCGGGTGGTCGTTTCAGGCCATTGTCTATTGCATCATTTGCAGTTGAACAGCAATTTTTCGGTCCTACTCCGGTTGATAAGGTGGATAGCGTACTAAAAATGACCAGTACCTATGGCGTACATGGGCCCGCTGAAGCCAAATTGATCAAAAACATGCACTACAGGCACTTTTTCAACGTACTGTGGTACATGGCAAGTGTTGTGGCATTACTTTATTTCCTCCGGTTGGTGGTATTCAAAGACAATGCGCTACTGGCGTTTCTGGCTGCTATAATTTTTACAATTCATCCTATACATACCGAGGTGGTTGCCAATGTAAAAAGTAGGGATGAGATTATGTCTTTGCTGTTCATTTGCCTCACTTTCGTTTTTGCTTTTAAACACCAGGAAGAGCGCAAGCCGTGGATGCTGGGTATGGGTATGTTGAGTTTTTTATTGGCTTTCCTATCAAAAGAATATGCTATTTCTTTGGTTGTACTGTTACCGATGTCATTCTTCCTTTTTAGAAACTACTCCATTCCTAAGTCTATAATCACATTTTTACCATATGCAGTGGTGATTGGAATTTACTTTTTCATGAGGGTTAAGGTGGCAGCAGGTGAAGACTCAACCAGCGAAGGCGGTTCATTTGTAGATCTGCTTGGCAAGATGAGTTCTTCTAATAGTAACTCAGAGAAAGAGATTCTGAATAACCCATATTACTACGCAACAGATCCACAGAGGTTGGCGACCAAGGTTTCGACGCCGCTTTACTATATCAAGTTATTGTTGTTCCCGCACCCTCTCTCTGCTGACTATTCGTATAACTCAATTCCATACAAATCATTTTCCGACTGGCAGTTTATTGTATCCATTTTAGTTCATGGCGCAATAGTTGGCGGTATATTCTTTTTCTCGTTTTTCAAGAAAAACCTGAAGTTCATTGGCTTTGCACTTGCCTTTTACCTCATTCATATTTTGTTGGTCAACAACTGGATTTTTAATGTAGGTGCTACACTAGGCGAGCGTCTGGCGTTCCATTCTTCGGTGGGCTTTTCAATAATTGTGGCATACCTTATCTATCAGTTGTACGAGAAAATAACGCCGGTTGCTAAGGCAAAAACTGCAGTTTTCGGACTCATGGGCTTGCTGATTGTACTGTGTGGATTTAAAACCACAACCCGCAACTTAGACTGGAAAAACGATAAGACTTTGTTTACCCACGACATTCAATACTCACCGAATAGTGTATTGATGTTGGGTAATGTTGCGGCGGCGAATGTTTCGGCATCAGACTTTGAAAAAGATTCTGTGAAAAGAGTTGGCTATTTGAGAGAAGCAATCAAAATGCTGAATCATGCTATTGATTTGCACCCCGGGTTTGTTGCAGGCTTTATGAACAAAGGCATTGCTCATTTCAAATTGGGTGAAATGGATTCCACCAAGATATGCATGGATAGCGTTAAAGCTAACTACCCTAATTACCCTACTCTAAAGGTATTGAGCGCCTTGATTGCCGACCACTATATGAAAATTGGCTGGAGCAGATACGGTAAATTCAAGATGTACCCTGAAGCAATAGCTGAGTTCCAAAAAGGAATTGGACTCGATTCCAGCAATGTAGATCTGTGGTATAATATCGGCGGCGCATACTATTCTAACAAACAATTTGAAGAGGCCATTAAGGCCTGGCAGGTAACATTGAGGTTAAAACCTGACTATAAAGAAGCCCAGGCAGGTATGCAGGCAGCTATTAATATTCTAAGGCAGGGAGCGCCACCACCTCCTCCACCTTCAGCTCCTGGTATGAAACCTGCTGCGGGAAAACCTAAGTTCATTTCGGCAGCGAAAAAGAAGTAACAGAAAATTAAAAAAAAGAGCTATAAAAATAATTGGGGCGGTCAAAACGTTGACCGCCCCAGTTTCTATTAAGACTTTCCGTTTGGCGCGCCACTTTGTGGTGGAGCAGTAGTTTTTGTAGCACTCTGTGCAACAATTTTTGAAAGTACATCACTGGCATATGCTTTCGCGTCACCAATAGTTTGTATCTGTTGTACTTTTGAAACGATAGCTTGTTTTTCTGAATCACTTGTCGCAGACATTTCGATATCTGCCTTCATCACAACACCAAGTGCCCCCATTAAATTACCTGATTCAGGTAAAGGCTGGGCGCACTTTGTGGTGCAAAAAGCGATTAGTCTGCTTTCTGCATCAATTCAGCGTTTTGAATTGATATGGCAAAATATGGGTGAACTTGCCCATCTTCCCGGAACATAACAAAGAAAGGTTTGTCAAAAACGAAGTGTTTGGGGTGAGGTTTTTCTTCAGTTGGAGAAAGCGTTACTGCAGCTGCTGCTGCCACGGCGATATCAGCTGTAGATTCTACTTTCGCCCCCCTTTCGTTTAAAATACAACCTATTTGCTGGCTTGCCTTTTCTATAAAAAATTTGCCATTTTTAAATTGCCCCATTTTACCTGAAACTGGAAGTGAGTCGCATTTTATATTGAAACTCAATTTTGGAATCAAAACTATATCTTCATCTAACAGGTTGTATTTTAGGCGATTTTTATGGGTATTCATTTCTTTAGAACCAGCTATTATTGAAGCTTGTACTTCATCAACTAGTTTTCCAAATCCGTTGATATTATTGAAACCCATTGCCAAAATCACATTTTGAGTACCGTCTTTGGGAATTAATTGTATGATGAATTTTGAATCATTTTTATAGTACAGAATTTGTATTTCATCGGCGATTGGTTCTCTGTACCGAGGCATTCCAAAAGCCTTTACGGATACCTTATTGAAGGTAAACTTCTCGATGTTTGTATCCATTGGATACGCAAACGAAAAAGCTGCAGTCAACTTAACTTGCATTTTAATTTTTAATCGTTCAATTTTTATTGTTTTTACAAACAGGTTGGAACTTGTAGCATTTACCACCGCTTGGTTTGCACCCTCGACATCAAGTTTATGTAATAAAGGGTCGGCGCCATCAGTTGTACCTATCGCCTTTGTAAGTTCATTCCATGCCGCCAAAAATGTGGGTGAATAGATTGTGTTCAATGTGGTTGACAATGAATCGGCACCCGTTAATACGAACTTAGTGTATTTGAAAGTTTCAATTTTCCTGACCTCGGGTAAATCATCAGGTAAAACACTTGATTTTTTTGTCGCCTGAACCAGATTTTTTCTTTCGTTGGCTGATTTCTGCGTTGATGCGTTTTTACACCCAACAATTACAACCAATATAGCTAGGGCAATTAAAGAAACTTGGTGTTGAGTCTTCATGGTTTAAATTTTTAATCCTTTCTAATTGCGTCAACAATTAAGGATGTATAGTTTTCAGGGAGTTTCATGTGGTGTTTGGCTAAGGAGTCGCGCTTTATTTTTCCATATTTGGCATCGCAGGTATTTTTTGTAAACTGCCCGTGTTCGTCATAGTATTCAATAAGGCTACACTCTAACCCTGCACGCTCAATAATTGACTTGATGGTTTTGTAAGTGAGCAATACTTCATGCGATTCACTGCCTATGCCAAAGCCGCCAGGCTTCACGTATTCTATATATTCCTTCGAAGGGTTGTAGCCGTCAGGTACTGCAATTCTCACTACCCCACCCGAATCAAGGAATTGTTTGCAGTTTACCAGAATCTCGAAAATTGCCTGTTCTTCGAAATGTTCGAGTACATGCTCCATTAAAATAGCTTTTGCTTTTTTAGCACCCAGCCATTTTTGCCACGAACTCATTTTCAAAAGATTAAAAAAAGGATACTCTAGCGGATACCACCCTTTTGAAAACACGCCACTTGCACCCGGAACAATTTTTAAAGGCAGATTTTTTGGTGCATTTCTGATTCCGACAAATCCATATAATGCATAAGGAGCAACAAAAAGCAAATGCCTCAGCGACTCAGCTATCGGAATGTGCATTCTGACGAACTTGATGTATCTATGAAAAAAACTATCGCGAAAAGCCATTGATGAATTTACTGACTGCAATTTAATTGAAATCACTCAGGTTAGCTTTATTTCCATGAATTACCAGCAATAAAAAAGCCGCCTGGATGAACAGACGGCTTCCGATAAAATATTTAGTTAGGTTATTTCTTAACAAACTCCTTAACCCAATCGGTAGTAATTGATTTTGGACGCTCGATTGGCAAACCGAGTACGCGATCCCAGCAAAGGCTTGCAAGTACACCCAATGCGCGAGAAACACCAAATAATACTGTGTAGAAATCTTCTTCCACTAATCCATAATGTTTCAACAATGAACCTGAATGCGCATCAACGTTAGGCCATGGATTTTTGATTTTACCTGTAGCTTCGAGAATTGGTGGTGCCACTTCGTAAACATTCCAAACAGTTTGAACTGTTGGATTATCAGGGCAATGTTTTTTCGCGAACTCCATTTGTGCAACAAACCTAGGGTCTGTTTTACGCAAAACAGCGTGACCATAACCCGGAACCACTTTTCCTTCTTTCAAAGTTTTGTGGATGTAATCAGCGATTTGTTCTTTAGTTGGTTGTTCAGAATTGAGTTCTTTACACATTTCTTCGATCCAACGAATTACTTCCTGATTTGCAAGACCATGCAATGGACCGGCAAGACCTGTCATACCTGCAGCGAAAGATAAATAAGGATCGCTGAGTGCGCTACCTACCAGATGGGTAGCATGCGCAGATACGTTACCACCTTCGTGGTCGGCATGGATAACCATGTATAAACGCATTAACTCTTTGAAACCTTCATCTTCAAAACCGAGCATGTGAGCGAAGTTTCCACTCCAGTCAAGCATACCATCAGGTTGAATATGATCTCCGTTTTTGTATTTACGCCTATAGATGTAAGCTGCGATACGTGGCAAACGAGCAATTAATGTCATTGCATCTTCGTATACATAGCTCCAGTATTCTTTTTTGTTGATCCCCTCAGAGTAAGCTTTAGCAAACTTTGATTCAGTTTGTAGCGCAAGAATTGCAGCAGTGAACTGCGTCATTGGGTGGGCCGCAACAGGGAACGATTCGATAACTGCAAATACATGGTTCGGAACATGTGAGCGGCGTGCCCATGTTGAACAAATGTGATCAGCAATCTCGTCGTTTGGCATTTCGCCGGTAAGCATCAGGTAGAACAAACCTTCAGGAAGTGGTTCGCTGCCACCTTCTACTTTAGGAAGTTTTTCTCTCAATTCAGGAATTGAAAATCCTCTGAACCTGATACCCTCATTTGAATCTAATAATGATGTTTCAGTAACAAGCCCGGTAATACCCCTCATACCCTGATACACTTGAGCAAGTGTAACATCTTCTACTTTCTTATTTCCGAACTGCTCAATTAATGACTTAATCTCTTTGTTTTGTTCATCGCCTTTCGCTTTGAAAAGGTCTTTAACGTAGCCCATATATTTAGAATGAATTTAATTTTTTCGCTGAATTCGCGATTCTTGCTTCAAAGGTAATAAAAGAGATAGTACCAGTAGTGAACAAAATATTAAAAAACATCACTACCCTATTTAAATTAAGTAATACGGCACCAATTAGGATGATTAAATCCACAAAATGTGGATAACCCACTATTTTTGGGGCAAAATCAGCGATTACAGAGATAATCTGTAGAAAGATAAATTTTTATCGAATTTATTTTTTGTTTTTTCTAGAGAATGCTTGTACATTTGCAGTCCTTTTTAAAAGTACTGTTCAATAAATGGCAAATCACAAAGCAACGAAGAAAGACGTCCGTCAAAACGAAAAACGTCGTGAGCGTAACCGTTATTATGGTAAAACTACCCGTAATGCTATCCGTGCTCTTTTAGCAAGCGATACAAAGGCTTCTGCTGTTGAAGGCCTGGGTAAAGTTACCTCAATGATTGATAAACTTGCAAAACGCAACGTTATCCACAAAAATAAAGCATCTAACCTGAAATCAGGTTTGACAAAGAGAGTGAATGCAATGGCCTAATTAAGGTTGTTTCATGAACATATTTACCCCGCCCGGTTGCGGGGTTATTTTTTTGTACCTAAGTTAACAATTTATTATGCCCCGGTATGTTGTTGAAGTAATGTACGACGGCACCCAGTTCCACGGTTCGCAGGTTCAGGGCGAGCAAGCTACTGTGCAACTTGCTGTAAACAATGTTTTGAAAACATTGTTTAGAAAAGAAATGGACACCTTTGGTGCCAGCCGAACCGATGAGGGTGTACATGCAATGTCTAATTTTTATCACTTCGACATTGATGCGCCCATAGATTTCGATTTGTTCTACAAATCAAACGCAATACTCAACGAACACATTTCCATCAAAGCCATTTACGAAGTACCAGGTGAATTTAATGCACGCTTTGATGCTGTTAGCAGGAAGTACCGATACAAGATACACTTCACTAAAAATCCGTTTTTGGTGAACAGGGCTTATTACTTTCCTTTCAAAAGCAATCTGGAATTACTTAAAGAAACTGCCTCCATAATACCTCAATACAAGCATTTTGAAACATTTGCAAAACGAAATATGCAGGTGAAAACTTTTTTGTGCGACATATTAGATAGCCATTGGGAAATGAACGGAGAAGAACTGCATTATATAGTTAAAGGCAACAGATTTTTGCGGGGAATGGTTCGCGGGCTGGTAGGGACTCAACTTATGGTAGCCCGAGGGAAATATGATGTCGCAGGTTTTAGGAAAATCATTGAATCAAATGATTGCAAAAACGCCTACTTTGATGTACCCGGCTCGGGTTTGTACCTTGAAGAAGTCAACTATCCGGAAGGCATTTTAAAGAAAATTGAGTTTACGAACAATAGAATTAAGCCCTTGTTTTAAAGGTTTGGCACAACATTTGTAAGGTTGTTAATAGATAAGCGACAACGCGAATACCTAATTAACAAAAACTTTTAAAAACGAGTTCTAATTTCACGCAACAAAAATTTTATCAAATGAAGTACTCAATTCTTTTCATGTTTATTGCCTTTATGGGCTTTACTACTCATTCATTTGCACAGGCTGGTGCGAAATTTAAATTTCTGAATGGTGAAACTCACGACTTTGGAAAAATTAAAAAAGGACCTGTTGCAAACCATTCATTTGAGTTTGAAAATGTAGGATCAACCCCGTTAGTTATCGTTGACGTGAAACCGTCTTGCAGTTGCACAAATGTTGACTGGGACAAACAACCTATTGCTCCCGGTAAAAAAGGTAAAATCACTTTGGGTGTGAAAACATCAGAACTTTCAGGTGTATTTAATAAAGGTGTTTACATTCAATCGAATGCAATTACACCAAACGGTGAAAAACGTTACACTATTTACCTGAAAGGTGAAGCTGTTGAATAATTTTGCAAACACAAAATAACAAACCGAATCAAGGATGAAAAAATTAATCGTTTTTGCATTGTGTGCCGGAACAATGTTCAGCACTGCAGCATTTGCGCAAAAGAAAAAGCCAAACGGCAAAACAAAACCGGCGACTACTGAGGCAACCAAGAAAGTAAAAGGTGCAAGCATTGCCATTAAAGGTGGCGATACACATGACTTCGGTTCGGTAGAAAAAGGACCGATTGTGTATCATACTTTTGAATTCACCAATACCGGTAGCGACCCGCTTGTAATTGCCGACGTCAATCCTTCTTGTGGCTGTACCAATGTAGAATGGACACCTAAAGAACCTATTAAACCGGGTAAGAAAGGCACCATTAAAGTAGGCTTGAGAACAGCCGAACAACACGGTGTATTCCAAAAAGAAGTGTACATCAGGTCAAATGCTGCGAACAATGGCCCTGATAGCCGCTACACCCTGCATATTAAGGGAACAGCTATTGAAGGCGACAAAAAAGCTGAAAAGAAATAGTTGTAAAACTTGAAATATTCATCCCGGCGGAACATGATTTCGTCGGGATTTTTTATGCCTAAATGTGCCGACAATTACATTTGGTATTTCTACCAGATTAGTCTCGTCTTAAAAACACTTCCACCCTTCGGTTTTTGCGCTGGTTTTCTTCGGTGTCATTAGGGGCAATCATCTTGGCTTCGCCCCACCCTTTTGGTATAACAGAAAGATCATCAACCCCCATTTTCACAAGTGCCTCTGCTACCAAATTGGCGCGTTTTGTTGATAGTTCTTCATTCAAAATTGGGGTGCCTGTATTGTCGGTAAAGCCATTAACATAAATGGTAACCCCCTTGTCTAAAATGAACGGTTGGATAGCCTTACCCAATACATCATTATCTTCAGGTGTCAGCTCTACCTTGTTGATATTGAAGTGAATAATAGCAATCATACTATCGTGAATAGGCTCCTTGTAGTCGTAAGGCAGCATCACAACATTGTGCTTAAATTGCCTTTCTTCATTGATTTCGAAAGTATCTAGCTGATCGGTAAAGCCCAGCATCGCGGTATGAAGAGCGTACTTTTTATTTGAAGGAACGGGCAATAAAAATGAACCATCGCCCTTGTTACTCCTGAATCGATATACAGTATCGCCCGAAATAGCGTTCACTAAATACATAGCTGCATAGGTAAGGTCAGACTTTGAGATACTGTCCATGACTACCCCACTCAGTTCGGTTACAGGTTGAGGCTGGGAAAACTTAGGTAACTCGACTGAGTACAAATCAAAATTACCCATTGGCCCTTTTCTGTCGGTTGCGAAAAACATAGTTCTACCATTCGGTAAAATCCATTGGCTCACTTCATTATGTGATGTATTGATTGGATACCCGAGATTTTTTGCTGTTGACCATGCGGTATCACCTAAACGAGTTGACACAAACAAATCGGCACCACCCATACCAACCCTGCCATTGCTCGAAAAAAACAAAGTCCGGTTGTCTTCAGCAATAAATGGCGCAATCTCGTCTCCTGCTGAGTTGACACCAGGGCCTGCGTTTACTGGGTTTTGCCAAAGGTTGTTTTCAAATTTCGAAAACCAAATATCCATACCTCCAAAACCGCCCGGGCGGTCACTGGCGAAATATAGCTCCTTATTATCCGGTGAAAGGCTCGGCATACCCTCATAATCGGGGGTATTTATTGTTGCGCCAAATATTTGTGGGGCATACCATGGGCTGTCTTTACTTACCCGGTAGGTCATGAATAAATCGGTACCACCTTCAGCCCAGCCATTATCGCTTCGGTTATCGCTTTTGGAGAAAAACAGATAGTGCCCATCGGCTGAGATGTACTGCGCACAGTCGTTATCAATAGAATTGGGCGGATAACCCAGATTGGTGCCTGAAAACCATTCTTTACACACTGTGTCAAAAGAAGACGAATAAAAATCTTCATCTACATTTTTAACCTTACGGGTGAATAGTAATATTGAAGAATCAGACGACATGCACGGGAACATGTCAGGGTACTTGCTATTCACATAACCATCGAGCGGTTTTGGCAGCGGTAAGTTATAACCCTGAAATAGTTGTTTTTTTACAAAGAGTGCTTGTTCCTGCAAGTCGTGCCAGCGCCCAGGGTTCCAGCCGGTGATATGTGGTGCAATTACCGTAAGTGCTGAGTCTGGTTGTTCGTTGTACAATAGGCTTTTAGCCAAGGAATAATCAAACTTATTGATTTTGCCATTGCACATTTTACATGCGCGCAAAAAAACGTCGGCGGCTTCCTTGAATCTACCCTGATGAAAATACCATTCACCCAATGTTGAATAGGCAACTGCGTTGTGTGGGTCTTTTTTAATCGCCTTTTCCATTTCCTCATACGCTGCCGACTTATGGTAATTCACCCAATCTGTAACAGATCGGTTGAAGTACTTTTTGGACCTTCGGTTTCCCTGGGCGTGAACCGTAGTAAAAAGCATTGTAAGCAACAGTATTGTGATACTATTCAGGCGCATTGCCCGAAAGATACAACGGTTTTTTATACTGTAAAATGACATGCAAAAAACTAAACCCTTAAAAATTGAAAATTGCTATCTTTACCCGTTGTACAACGATTAAAAAACAAATTTCTGTATAAATGAAAAAAACATCACTCATTGCAGGCTTGCTAATGCCGGTTTTTGCGATGGCACAAGACAACCTGATTGTGAAACTGGAAGCGAATAAAAGTGAAAATGCTTCTAAAAAGTTTGATTTTACTACCGTTATTAAACTTGATGTTACGAGTGTAAAAAATCAGGCAAGCTCGGGTACCTGCTGGAGCTATTCTACCAATTCGTTCCTGGAGAGTGAAATGATGCGCATGGGTAAGACTCCGGTTGAACTTTCGCAATTGTACAGCGCACGCCGCGTATATGAAGAAAAAGCGGTTAATTATGTGCGCCTGCACGGTTCGCTTGCATGGGGCGATGGCGGTGAGTGCCATGACGTTATTAATATGTACGCCAAATACGGTGCTGTGCCACAGAGTGTGTATACAGGTTTGCATTATGGAACCGACAAAAACAAATTTGGTGAATTCCAGGGCATTTTGAAATCAATGCTTGATGCGGTAGTTGCTAACCACAACGGTAAACTGACTCCATCGTGGAAGCCAACTTACAATGCAGTATTGGATAATTATTTAGGCCCTGTTCCTGAAACCTTTACGTGGGAGCACAAGAAATACACTCCGCAATCGTTTGCTCGTGAAGTGGTAGGTATTCACCCTGAAGATTATGTAGAATTGAGTTCATTTACCTATGCGCCTTACTACAAAAAAACCATTTTGATGGTGCCGGACAACTGGAGTTTCGACAAAGTGTACAATGTAAAAATGGATGACCTTACTGACATTATTGACAATGCATTGAACAGCGGATACACTGTTGCATGGGCAGCCGATGTGAGTGAAAAATCATTCAGTTGGAAAAATGGCGTGGCTTACATTCCTGAAAAAGAATACGACAACATGGACGATTCAGAAAAAGCGCACATGTTCGACGGACCAAAAGATGAACGCCACATTACGCCTGAAATGAGGCAGAATGCTTTCGATAATTACGAAACAACTGACGACCATGGTATGCACATTGTAGGTGTCGCTAAAGATCAAAACGGAAAAAAATACTACATCGTGAAAAACTCATGGGGTGAGAAGAATGATAAAAAAGGTTACATCTACGTTACACGTGGTTATGTGAAATACAAAACAACAGGAATTTTGTTGCACAAAAACGGTATTCCTGAAGAATTGCGCAAAAAATTGCAATTGAACAGAGAACAAGATTAATCGGAATCTTCTTAATTATATTTTATTAGTACGCCGGGCTGCAGCCCGGCGTACTTGTTTTAGGCAAACAATAAATGCATTAAAAAACCCTGATCGTATTTAGCAGCCAGGGCAAAAAATCAATATCAACCAATATACAAACTTATTGTTTTGAAATGATGGACGAGCCTGTTTCTCCGCCTTTGCTGTTGTACTTAATAATGTACATGCCCGGAATCCAGTTGCTGGTATTTACCGTTTCGCCCGCAGAAGTTGCTACAACCTGACCCTGCAAATTGTACACTACGAATGAAACTGCATTGTTAACCCTTAGCACATTGGTGACAGGGTTAGGGTAAATAGTTACTTCATTGTTGCCCGAGGTAATACCTTCAATACCCGTAGTGCGGCTTACAAATGCCAGATCATCAGCCCAGATACTAGTACCCATTGTTTTTGGGGCATTCGGATTTCCAGCCATAATTTGAATAACACAGGTATCGGGGTTAAACGACGAACTGTAGCTCAATGGCACACTAAAACGCTGGAATACTGAATCGCTGACAGAATTTGTAAAAACAGCTTGTGCTACTGTAACTCTTGCACCACCAGTTGTATCCCACTTGCTGAGTGTTACAATTATAAGCCCGGTATCGTGCATGCCCATACCCCTAAAATGCGAGACGCCAACAAGGCTATCGGGACGACCGGAACAAGGAAAACCCGGCAGGTTTGAGCCTGGAGCCGGAGGCCCCATTAGCGATGCGCCACTGTAAGCCATACCAACAACCGTATCCAATGTTGAAGTTCGCGGATTAGTTGCAGTATCAACCATACACATGATGGAATACGCACCCGAATGTCCCGGAACTGATTGACGCACACCCGGAGTGATACTCCATGAGTTAGGCACGACGCCATGGGCTGTGGTATCCCAGGTTTCAAAACCTGCATTTGGAATTGTTTGACCGTATGTTGTGAGTCCCAGTCCCAGACTCAATAATAGAATAACGCGTTTCATATAAAATCAATTACTCATTTTGACGTTGTGACAAAAAAAATCCTTCGCTGGGTGCGAAAGATTTTTCAAAATGACGTTATACAACTGAGTTTATTGACGGAGGATTTTTTCCATGGGTCTGCCTTTCGCAAGTTCATCGATAAGTTTATCGAGGTATCTCATACGCTGAATGATTCTATCTTCTATGTTCTCTACCCTCACGCCACACACAACGCCAGTAATTTTAGATGCATTGGGGTGAAAGTCAGGTGCTTCATTGTAAAAGGTTTCGAGGTCTACCCTTTTATCCATTTGCGACTGTAGTTGTTCCATTGAATAGCCGGTAAGCCAACATATAATGGTATCAAGTTCTTCTTTTGTACGCCCTTTGGTTTCAGTCTTTTTAAGGTAGTGCGGGTAAACGCTGCCGAAAATTATTTTATAAACCCTTCCTGTTTCCATGATATATGATTTAAGCATGCAAATTAAACAATTATGCGGTGTTGCATTGAATGGAGAAAGCCAAAAAGTTTTTAGATTTTTTGGAACCAAGTTTTTGTAAAATCGGAATTTTTACTACCTTTGCAGTCCGAATTTTTGGCGAGATAGCTCAGTTGGTTAGAGCGCAGGATTCATAACCCTGAGGTCACGGGTTCAAATCCCGTTCTCGCTACATTGAAAATCAAGCAGTTAGGTGAAAACCTAGCTGCTTTTTTCTTTTCAGGTAAAACATAGGTAAAACATTTGCTGGGTTAAACAACTTTAGGCTAAACTAAAAGGCAGATACCCCATCCACATATAGTTGAAATATATTTTCAAAATGCCCTAAAACGGGTGTTTTCCCCGTTGTACAGTTTATTGTTAATGGTTACCTTTCGGGATTTATTTTCTCTTATGAAAAATATTACCCAAAAACAAAAAATCTTATTGATAATATGGAAGTAATTTGCTTACAAGACGAAGCCTTTTATGCCCTAATTGAAAAGGTTGTCGCACGCATAAAAGAAAAACAGGGCGTGAAGCAGGATAGGTGGATTTCAGGGGAAGAAGCTATGAAAATCCTAAGAATTTCAAGTAAAACCACGCTTCAGAAACTCAGGGATGAGGGTAAACTTCGTTTCTCTCAACCAGAGAAGAAAATTATTCTGTACGATAACGACTCAATCAATGAGTATTTAGGTAAACATGTAAACGAGACCTTTTAATATGGAAAAGAACGAAAAACTATATACGGAAGGCTTCAACAATGGCTACCTCATTGCGAAGCATGAGCCGGAACTTTCTAAGAAGTTAGCCTCTGGTAATACCAATGAAGGTAATGACTACTTGGACGGCCTCATTTCTGGCAAACAGGAATATGAGATGGAGAAGGTAAAGGGACGACTTAAAGGGATGTCTCGAAAAAACACACCTTCAGTTGAGCCTACAAAGAATAAGAGTAAGGAAAGATAGTTTTATAAAACTATTGCACTTCTGAATTGTTATAGTACAGTTTTAGTATTTAAATTCAATCAGTTTTACAAATGAGTTCGAACGCCCCAGGTCAACTTTTAGGATATGTGATTCAATTTCCGCGTGCTTTATTTCACCTATTGAGTATGGGGCAGGGTGACTGCGTTTGCATTGAGTATTTAGGAGATGTTGCTTTGTTATTGGCTAGTGGCAATGCGATCACAGAAGAAGACAAGTCTTCAATTGTAGGAAATCCATTAACAGATAGATCTACAGATTTATGGAAAACTTTTTCTAACTGGATTGACGCTATTGAAAATAAAAATCTGACAATAGAAAAAACGCAGTTTGTTTTATTTACAAACAAAAAGGGACGGCAGGGAATTATAGATAAATTCCATAATGCCAAAACAGATGGAGATGTAAACCAAGCTATTGATGATTGTAAGGCTGAACTATCCGACATAACTGACAAACATGATATTTGGGTTTATTATGACAACGTAGTTAATAAACATGGTAATGTTTTTGCTCAGATTATTAAAAAATTTGAGTTGGAAATAAAGGAGGATTACGGGTATGAATCAATAAAGAAGAAAATTCGTGAAAAACATATCCCTGAGAGTCAAATTGAATTTTCGCTTCGAAATATTAGCGGTTGGCTACAAAAAGTGGTAATCAATAAAATTTCGCAAAAGCAAAATGCCATTATTTCTTGGGAAGAGTTCGATAAAGAATTTATGGTTCTATTTGACCGATCTCGTACATTAGAACTTGTAGATTTTGCTTTGCAAAACCCTCCCAATTCTTCTGATGTCCATAAACAGATTAAGCAACAGCCATTATATTTAAAACAACTCATTGAAATAGAATTAGAGAACGAGGACGAAATAATTGAAGCTGTAACGGATTACATGAGAGCAAAAGTCAATAGAGGCAAGTGGATTGAAGCTGATATTATTGACGAAACTGTTGCTCAGGATTTTGAGACAAAATTGACTGACTTTTGGAATAATAAAAGGCGAGAACTTAGGATAACTAATAAAAACTTGGGTGATGCAGAATTCGGGCAATTGCTATATACGCAATGTAAAATGAGAATAGAAAAAATAAGGGACATGGACCCACCCGCAAAAACAATTTCTGGCACTTATCAAGCCCTGGCTGATGAACCATTACTTGGATGGCATCCTAAATGGGAACAATCTTTTAAAAAATAATCTATGGGAAATTTGGTTGAAGAAGTTAAAATTTGGAATACTCCGGTTATAGGAGCATTTCTTCTTTGGAAGTTTACGCAAGGTTATTGTAAGAACCACCCGAGTGGCGATGCTCCGATAGGTTTGTTACATTTCATTGCACTATCAATTTTAACAAATGAACGACTGTCTAAACATATAACAAACCGCAGAAAAGACCTTCAATCTTATATCCGAAGTTTCGAAGAAAATAAGGATTCGGATATATTACTTTCTATTCAGACGAGAATAAAGGCGAAAAGAAAATACATTTTCGAAGCCTTGGATATAGCTGTTGCAGATGGGCTAATAGTTTGGGATACTGATACAGGAAAAATATATGCTAAAGAAATTGCAAAGATTCCATCTAAAAGTAACAAGCCAAATGAGGCTCAACTTGGTGAAGGAAAAAAGGCTGAAATTTTGGGGATGTGGTTTTCACAACATAATTTATCAACTATTGCATCATATTTAAAAGTGGTATTCTAATGAAATTCCAGATTCTGAAGTTAGTTATTTGGCCTAAATCTGAGCAGTTTGCCCCAAGAGAGGTCGAATTTCAAGCAGGTAAACTAAATGTTATTACTGGTGCATCGCGTACTGGAAAGTCAGCTATTATACCAATCATTGACTACTGTTTGGCTTCAAGTGATTGCTTCATTCCTATTGACACGATTAGGGATCACGCAACTTGGTATGGCGTAGTATTCCAAACTGAAATTGATCAATTGCTGATATGCAGAGAGGTTCCAAATGGGAATAAGGTTTCAAATAAGTTTTATTGTTTAAGAGGCTCTAAGATTAGTATTCCTCCAAAAATAATTAATGAGAATGAAAGTCTTGAAGGAATTAAAAATATTCTCAATGCAATATCGTCAGTTCCTTATATAAGCCTGGATAGTGACGAAAATAGAAAGGCATACCAGGCACGACTTGGCTTCAGAGACTTGGTTGCATTAATATTTCAAAACCAAGACATTGTAGCAAATCAAAACATTTTATTTTACAAGACTCATGCACACGAGCATCGTGAGCGCCTGCGTAACTGGTTTCCCTATATTTTAGGTGCTGAAACTATTGAAATATTGACCGCACGTCAAAGAATTCAAGAAATCGAGAAAAAGCTCAACCAATTGAAAAGAGAATTTGACAAAGCAAAAGCGATTTCAACATCTTGGCTTGCGAACATGCTTGGCCAAATTAAGATTGCAAAAGAATATGGACTCGTTAACCAAAATGTGGATATTTCTACTTCTTCAAATGAGCTGTTGGCAATTGCAAAAGAAGTCGTTGCGAATATACCTGAGTATTCCAAATCAAGTTTGGAAAATATCGAGCATGCTAGCAAGGAGATTTCCACTCTGGACGCAGAAGAAAATGTTCTCAGCAACCAAATAAGTATAGTAAAAAAGCGCCTCAATGATTTAAAGAATCTCAAGAGTGGGTTTACTGATTATGGAAATTCTGTTAAAAAGAGAGTTGAAAGACTCCATATATCGAAATGGTTTAGAGAGGTTGCGACCGAATCTGAAGTTTGTATCGCTTGTGGAAGCAATAACCATCCAAATAGCAAGGCTGAAATAGATAAGATTATTGTGGCTTTTGAGAAATGCGAAGCTGAAGCTCAAGGTGTCGCAGAGGTGCCAACTTCATTTTCAAGGGAAGAGGATAGATTGCAATCTGAGCTTGAAAAACTATTAGAGAATAAAAAAGAACTGCAAAGCAGATATGACTTGCTAATCTCACGAGATAAAGGTGCTCAGGAAGAATTTCAGATGCGCAAAAACATGTTTCTTTTTATTGGGCATCTTAAAGCATCGACAGAAACATTTGAAAGCCTTGTAGATGGTGGTACATACCAAATTGAAATTGAATCTCTACAAGAGGAATTTGATAGACTGTCAAAAATTGTCGATTTAAACGGTGTGCAAAAAAGAGTTTATAGTGCCACAGCCAAGATATCTCAAGGGATTTTGAATCATTTAAAAACTTTGGATGTTGAGGAGAAATATCGAAAAATTGCACCAAGATTTGACATAAAGGACTTAAATATTTCCGTTTTAAGTAATGATAATAATTGGCATTTTCTTGCAGAAGTTGGTAGTGCATCAAATTGGGTTTCATTTCACATTGGATTGATGTGCTCAATGCAGGAGTATTTTTTAGAGCAGTCAAATTCTTGCGTTCCTTCGTTCGTAATCTTTGACCAACCAAGTCAGGTATATTTCCCTAAATTAAAAAAGGTCAGTGATGGCACCAGTGTTGACCAGAAATTTAACGATGAAGATGTCGATGCAGTGAAAAATATTTTTAGAACAATTGCCAATTCGATTAATGCAACAAAGGGAGGATGGCAAAGTATTATTCTTGACCATGCTGATGACACGATCTATGGAGGGATCGAAGGAGTTTACGAGGTTGACGTATGGCGTGACGGCAAAAAACTAATACCCGAAGCTTGGTATTTGTAACGGAAATCAATCATTTAAAAACAATTCATACTTACAATAAAACATGACCCAGGAAGAACTAAAAGAACTTGAATCACGACTTTGGCAAGCGGCTGATAAATTAAGGGTAGATAGTGGCTTGAAAGCTAGTGAATATGCTACGCCTATTTTAGGGCTGATATTCCTGCGCTTTGCTTCAATTCGTTACAACAAGATAAAGCCAAAGATTGACGCAATAATTGCGGCTCAGGCTAATCAGAGAAAGCAACAAACCGAAATTGAACTTGCAATAATAGAATGTGGCTTTTACCTGCCACCAGAGGCGCAATTTGAATACTTGCTAAACCTTCCTGAAAAGGAAGATATTGCCAAGGCAATAAAGCATGCGATGGAGCTTATAGAACTTCATAAGCCTGAATTGCAGAACAGTTTGCCGAAAGATGAATATTTCAAACTCTATTCAAAGGATGACAGAGGCTTACCTAAAAGCTTGCTCAAAATATTTGCTGATATTCCTGAAAGTGCAAGCGGTGATATTTTTGGCAAGGTCTATGAGTATTTCTTGGCAGAATTTGCACTTGCTGAAGGACAAGGAGGTGGAGAGTTCTTCACACCTACCAGCGTTGTGAAGCTGATGGTAGAAATCATTGAGCCTTACAAAGGAACCATTTTTGACCCTGCCTGTGGCAGCGCAGGTATGTTTGTGCAAAGCTCTTACTTTGTTGATCGCAGACGAGAAGAGTTACATGATACAGACACTAAAGACCTTATGGTCTATGGTGCAGAGCGAACGCCTGAAACCGTGAAGCTGGCGAGAATGAATCTTGCAGTAAATGGCTTGCGTGGCGAAATAATGCCCGCCAATAGCTATTATGAAGATCCGTTTAACAGTTACGGAAGGTTTGATTATGTAATGGCCAATCCACCCTTCAATGTGGATGATGTGAACCTCGATAAGGTTAAGGGGCAGCCTCGGTTCAACGAATATGGCATTCCACAGAACAAAACTAAAAGCAGTGGAAATAAAGAAAAGGATACCAACACAGTGCCCAACGGTAATTACCTTTGGATAAACCTATTTGCCACTTCTTTAAACGATAAAGGCAAGGCTGCGCTTGTAATGGCAAACAGTGCCAGTGATGCAAGAAACAGCGAGGCGGACATACGCAAGAACCTTATTAAAAGCGGTGTTATTGATTGTATGCTCACCCTGCCAAAAAATATGTTCTACACAGTTACGCTACCTGCTACCCTATGGTTTTTTGATAAAGCAAGGCAGGGAACAGAACATAAAGTTCTGTTTATAGATGCTCGTAATATCTTTAAACAGGTAACCCGTGCTTTGCGCGAGTTTACGCCGGAGCATATTCAGAACATTGCAACCATAGTGCGCCTTTACCGCGGCGAAAATGAAAGGTTAACTGAGTTATTAGCAAAATATGCGGCCAAGGTAGCCGAATACACAAACAAGGCTGAAGCTCAAGCTAAGGAAGTAGAAAAGATTCAAAAAGCGAAGCCTGACAATGATAAGGAATTAAAAAAATGGGAAAAGTCATTGGATGAGGCCACCAAAAAGCATAAAGAACTTCAAGATAAAGCAACCTATTTTCAATATCAGATTAGTTGGTTGAATGAACGCTTCCCTAACGGTGGATATGAAGATGTAATTGGGCTTTGCAAAGCCGCATCAATGGCGGAATTGGAGGAACACGATTACAGTTTGAACCCTGGAAGGTATGTGGGTGTTGTAATTGAAGAAGACGGGTTAACCGAAGACGAGTTTTTGTCAGAAATGAAAGAACGGCATAGTAAGCTGAATGAGCTGAACTCAAAAGCGGTAGATTTAGAAAAGCTAATAAATAAAAACCTACTATCAATCACTTATGAACAAAATTGAGCCAATATGTCTTTCCACTTTGATTGAGGAAAGTAAGGACGGTGAATGGGGCAAGGGAGAACCTCTTCCTAACCATACAGAGATGCTTGTAATAAGGGGAACTGCCTTTGAAAAGCTAAAATCAGGCAGTATTGAGGGTATACCCAAACGATATATCCCCAAAGCAATCGCAGGGAGAAAAAAACTTCAAGCCAATGATATTCTGATAGAGACAGCAGGTGGAACAGAAGACATGCCAACTGGCAGAGTGGTATTCATTTCGGAAAAATTCATTTCACAGAATGGCAAATACGAATTTACATGTGCCAGTTTTAGCAGATTTATCAGAATTGATGTTAATAAAGCAGTGCCATCATTTATTTACTGGTATTTACGCTTTTTATACGAAGCCAGGATTTCATACATGTTTCATACTCAACATACGGGTGTGGCACGTTTTCAATGGACTAAATTTTCGAACTATAAACTATTTAGCCTACCTGACAGTAGGGAGCAGGAAATCATAGCATCTTTACTGAATTGCTATGATGACTTTATTGAGCTAAATAATCACAGGATTAATTTGTTGGAAGAATCCGCAAGAGAGATATATAAAGAGTGGTTTGTTAGAAAAAGATTTCCTGACTTTCAAAATATAAAGTTTCTTAAGGGTGCTCCCATAAATTGGGAAGTTCTCAAAGTGAAAGATTTGGTTGACAGAAAGAAATTCGGTAGAACTTATAAACCACATGAGTTGCTGATAAATGGAAAGATAGTTGTGATTGGTCAGTCAAGTGAGGACTTGGTCGGATATCACAATAATCTGCCAGATCATACGGCTACTTCCGAAACACCAATGATTATATTTGGCGATCACACATGTAAGATGCGAGTTATGATAGAGCCATTTTCACTGGCAGAAAATGTTATTCCATTTTCATCTAAAAAAAACATGCCAATATATTATCTGTTTTTTTTAATCGAAAGTTTAGTCGAAACAACTGAGTATAAGCGGCATTGGGGGGAGTTAATTTCAAAAGAAGTCCTTGTTGCAGACATTGACCTTCAAGAAAAATATTCAGTTGTTGTAAAACCATTTTTTGAACAAATTGAAATTCTAAAAAGTGAAAATGACCAATTGCGTCAAATCCGAGACAGGTTTTTGCCAAGGTTGATTAGTGGAAAATTGAAGGTAAAAAAAACAGACAAAGTCCATGAGCAAAATTAGATACGCCATATTGGTTGGAATTAATGATTACAAGGCTCCCGATGAATTGCACTATTGCGATAATGATGTTTTGCAGTTAAAAAAACGTCTTATTTCCAATTGTAATTTTCTTGACGATAATATCAAGGTGATAATTAGCACGGAAAACGCACCTGTTAATGTCTTAGAGAAATACAAAGATGAACTAGAAAAACTCAAGCCGTCAATAAATGATGAAACGGACTGTGTGCTGTTTTATTTTTCGGGACATGGTAAATATCTGGACGAAACTTACCTGGAATTTCATGAAATAAAGGTGAAGATGCAGGACATCTTCACTGACATTAATTCGCTTGGCACTTTTCATAAAATTTTCATTCTTGATGCTTGTCATTCTGGAATGGATATCGAATTTAAAAATAGAGCTGAGTTATCTGGAATGAACGAGTATTATAGCCAGCGATATATTGCAGATTCAGACGGAGTTTTCTTTTTATGTTCGTGTAAAGCCGATGAAAGATCGGCAGCAATTCCAAAATATAAAAATGGATTGTTCACAAAATATTTGTTGGACGCAATTGACAATAATAAGTTGTATAATTCTGAAACAAATTGTTTATCGTTATTTAATATTCATGAATATGCTTTGATTAAGATCCTTTACAACGGTGATTATAAACAGACCCCATTCATTCAAACGCAGTTAAGCGGTTACTATCCCTTTGCATTTTTTGAAAAAAAGCCTGATATTCATCAATGTAATATTAAGTTGAAGTCGGAGAGCGACGAGGATGTTGTGGCTTTTTTTATGAATGAGAGCTTAAAACTTGAAAATAATTTAAGAAGAGATCTCATTCAGTTCGTCACAGAAATTGTTTTAAATTTATTTCATCATAATTACGCAAATAGCGTTTTTCTGGAAATGTCTGATAACCAATTAATTATTACTGACTATTCGAACTCTACTTTCAATACGTTTGAAGCTGCATCAAGGGACGGAGGACAGGGGCTTAAAGTATATAAACTCTTTATTGAAAAATATGACGCTGTGTGTCAAATGGAATTTGTTGCCGGGCCACCGAATAAGTATATATTTTCATTTGACGAATTGGAGTCAATTTTTCAGGCTATTAATCCATGCAATATAAAAATTAGAGAAATGAGTTTAGTGAAAGCGGAACACTTAAAGAATTACAATTTCGAATTGGAATGCGATGAAATTGTGGTTGATATCTCCATGTCTAACATTGCATTAAGCATTTCGTACAGAATGTTGGGGTATCTAATTCACGCAACAGAAGCAAAAAAACCTTTGATAATTCTTAAAATGCATGATGAGGATATGTTAAAAAAAGAAGTTGGTTTATTAATTAAAAGAAATGAACGCTTCCAGAGAATTATGCTTGTATAATTGAGATCTATTTAATCACCTTTCGGGTTGAATTCCCCGCAGCTTGCTGCGAGTAAAAAAGAGTTATCGCCCGAAATACCCCGCTGCTTGCGGCGGGGATTATTTATTAAATATATAAAATATGAACAGGCTTAATTACTTCAACCCATACAGTTCAAAAAGCGAAAGCCATGAAGACCAACTAACACGGGCTTATCTTGTTGTATTGAAGCATTCATTTCACGCATTTTCAACTTTTTTTGAATATTGCAAAAACAAGCATGTCGTACTGCCTGAAAAGGATGAAAAGGCATTTTCATTGATCGAACTCTCTGAAGAGTGTTGGGAACTGGATACACAGAGAGCAAACCCAATAATAGAAACTAATTGGGTTATGAGCATCCTGATAACAGACTCCAATTTGCATACCACTAAGCAAATAAAGGCGGTTCAAAGAAATGCCCGATATGATGGCATTATCACTTTCGGCAGGAATTTGACAATGATTATCGAAAACAAGCCTGCCAGTTACAATGTTTGGTTTGACCAGTTAAACCCCTCAAACGAGAATTTAGACAAGGAGTCAAAAATATATTGCAATCCAGTGGTGCTTGAGTGGAAAGAAATAATCAAACATCTGAATAGTTTATTAAATCTGCAAACTGTTTCCGGTTACGAGAAAATGATTATCGAAGATTTCCTGTCTTTTGTTGATGCAATTTTCCCAACTTTAAATCCCTATGACAATTTCAGTTTGTGTAAAGGCAATGAAACGCTAATCTATAGAAGGATTAACAATCTACTTCTTGAAATTGTTCAGAACCCTGATAGGGTTTCGTACCACAGAAGCTGGGGATATTACATATCAGTTCCTTATAACTCAATAAGGAAAATTGGTCTTATTTATGAACGCGTTAATGAGGATTGGGAGCTTCAACTTCAGTTGATATTTAGTGATACGCAAAATCAAGCATGGGAGTTTTACAATTCAAATCCGAGCATTGATCATTTATCTTCGAAGGAATGGTGGATTTCACCTAATTTCCATTTTTCATTTATGAACACAAATTTAGTTTGGTTTAATTCGACGGATGCAAACAAATTCATAGATTACTGGAAAAAAAACAAAAACGAAATTTATCAGCATGGCATAGAACACATTCCTGAATTGGTTAAGCAGCTGGAAAGTAATGGTATAATCACTTATGATGCAAAGGCTCAAAAAAACATGAATGAAAAAATATACTCTAAAAAGTATTCAACCTTAAATGTTTGTCCCGGCTTTGGAATTCGATTTACAATTTCTGGAAAAGATGCAGAATTACTTGATAAATCAGGAAAATTAGGGCAACTATTGATTGAGAAAATTAATGAGGGCTTGTCGGTCATTCATTGGAATGGTAATAAGTTTTTGAAAAAATAAACTTTATGCAGAACTTTATATCCGAAGACCAGATAGAACAAGCCATTATTGACGTGTTTGTACATAACCTGAAATATAGGCATTTAAACTGCCTGCATTCAGATGTAACGGGTCGAGCCAATGAATCGGAAGTAGTTATTAAGCCGCTGTTATTAAAAAAACTAAAAGAGCTAAATCCCTCAATACCTGCAAACTTAATTGAAGCTGCTGCAGAGCAATTATACACGTCTCACCTGGATAAGAGCGAATACTTTGCCAACAAGGAAGTTTACGGCCTGATAAAAAACGGAATTGATGTTACAGTAAACAATGATAAGGACAGGCAGGAAAAAGTTACTGTTAAGGTTCTTGATTTTGAAGACGAAACAAAAAATGATTATCTGGTTGTATCTCAGCTTTGGATACAAGGTAAAGAATATAGGGTGCGCCCCGATCTAATAGTTTTCATAAACGGCTTACCGCTGATATTCATAGAGCTTAAAAATAGCAACATCGCTATTCGCAATGCTTATGATGACAACCTAACCAGATACCGAAAAAATATTCCACAACTGTTCCAATATAACGCAATCTGCATGTTGAGTAATGGTTTGGAAACAAAAGTAGGTAGTTTCAATTCTGGTTATGGGCACTTTTTTCCGTGGCTTCGTCCTGAAAGTGAAAAGCAAGTTCCAGATAAAAAGCGAATTAAGGAATTCGGCGTCAGTCTTGACTACGCTGTAATTGGTATTTGTCAGAAAAACCGCCTGTTAGACTATTTCGATAATTTCATTATTTATTACAATGATGTTGCTAAAATCATTGCTAAAAACCACCAGTTTTTGGGGGTAAATAATGCCATTCAAAATTTTGAACTTCGATTAAAACATGATAAGGAAGGCTCAGATTCAGGGAATAAAGGCAAGCTGGGGGTATTCTGGCACACCCAAGGCAGTGGTAAAAGCTATAGTATGATTTTCTTTACCCGTAAGATATTTAGAAATTTCACGGGCAATTATACTTTCCTAATAGTGACTGATAGGCTTGATCTTGATAGCCAGATTTATCGCAACTTCTTAGGGGCAGGAGCATTTTCAAAGGAAACTAAATGTCTGCCAAAAAACAGTGAAGATTTGCGCAAAATGTTGCAAACCAACACCCGCTATATTTTTTCGCTTATTCAGCAGTTCCGTTATGATAAGGGCAAACAATACCCGCTCCTTTCAGACAGAAATGATATAGTAGTTATTATTGATGAAGCGCACAGAAGCCAATATAAAGACCTTGCTGAAAATTTACGCACGGGCTTACCTAATGCCCAATATATTGCTTTTACAGGAACTCCTTTGTTCGGCAATAAGGAATTAACCAATAATTGGTTTGGCAAAACAATTTCAGAATATAATTTTAAGCAAAGTATCGAAGACGGTGCAACAGTTCCATTGTTCTATCATAAGCGTGTTCCCGAAGTTTTGCTTCAAAACGATGATATTAACGAAGACCTTGCTGAAATTCTAGCAGATGAAAATATTGATGAAGTTAACCAGCAGAAACTTGAACGTGAATTTGCCACCGAATTTGGTATCATTACCAGGGATGACCGTTTAGAAAAAATTGCCTCAGATATTGTTTATCACTTTCCAAGGCGAGGTTATTTAGGCAAGGGAATGGTGGTAACCATTGATAAGTTTACTGCAGTCAGAATGTATGACAAGGTGAAACGCTTATGGGAAGAAGAAAAGAGAAAGCTGCAAACACAGATCAACGAGACAAAACTCCCTTCTGACAAAGCAGAATTGAAGTACATTCTTGAGTGGATGCGAAGGGCAGACATGGCTGTAATAGTAAGCGAAGAAGCGGGAGAAGAGGAGAAATTCTTAAAGCAGGGTTTGGATATTAAAACCCATAGAAAACGAATGTTGACTGCCGATGAAAACGGGCAGGAGCTCGAGGATAAATTCAAAGACCCGAAAGATCCCCTACAATTGGTTTTTGTATGTAGTATGTGGCTGACAGGTTTTGATGCTCCAACCATATCTACGCTATATTTAGACAAGCCAATGAAAGACCACTCCCTGATGCAAACCATTGCAAGGGCAAACAGGGTAACCGACCATTTGATAAATAATAAGCCCAAGAAAAATGGTTTGATTGTTGACTACTACAATGTTTTCCGAAATCTTAAAAAGGCTTTTGCTTCTTATGGTGGCGGCTCTGTTATTGGTGGTGAGGGGGCTGGTGAAGATTCGCCAGTACAGGAAAAAGATCAACTTTTTGTATTACTTAAAGATGCAATCAGCGAATGTGTAGAATATTGCCAAGGCTTTGATGTGGATTTGCAAAGAATTGTTGATTCAGGTATTGTTTTCAACAAATTGGCTTTGTTTGATGAATATGCCGATACCATTCTTGCCAGTGACGAAAGGAAAAAGCAGTTTGTCGTTTATGACAATATGGTTGACGCCCTTTATGAAGCATGTAAACCTGATATACTTGGTAGAAGAAAGGAGTTCCCAATTGCTGCTATTATACATTACCTCCGTGAAGTTATAGACGGACGAGCAGACCGTGCAGATTTAGAAAGCGCAAAACGCCGGATTAGCCAGCTTTTAGATGATAGTATCATTGCTCATGAGGATGCAAACAAATCAACTCAGCATCATGATGCGTCTATTGTTGCAGAAAATGGTGCTTATTACATTAAGCCCTGGAGAGAAATTGACCTTAGCAAGCTCGATGTTGACAAGCTGAAAGAAGAATACAAATGTGCACCTCATAAGAATATTGAGATAGCAGATTTACGGGCATTCATTTCTGAAAAGCTTAAGCAGATGATGGAACGAAATGTTACCAGAATTAGTTTTGCACAAAAATTGCAGGAGCTTATAGACCGTTATAACTCAGGCGGGGCAACTACAGAAAATTACTTTGAAGATTTAATGTCTTTCATGGAAAAAATGAAGGATGAAGAACAGCGAGCCGCCCGTGAAGGATTAACTGAAAGTGAGCTTGAAATTTTTGACCTTTTAAAGAAAGAAAACCTGACGAAGGATGAAGAGCAGAAAGTGAAACTTTCAGCCAAGAATCTTTTAAAGCGTTTAAAAGAGGAAAAACCGACCGTTCTCATCAACGACTGGCATAAGGACACCCAAACACGAATTCAGGTGCAGGACGCTATTAAAACCGTTTTAGATGCCTATTTACCAGATACCTATGACCGACCGTTATACAGCACCAAATGTGAAAATATTTATCAGCACTTTTATCAACAGGCTATTGAGAATAGGAATGTGGCATAAATTTTGGCAAGATTTTAAGGCTAAGATTATGTTGTTTTTCTTGGTCTTAAATCACAGCTATGACAGGCAATTTTCCATAATATGGGTTGAAAAGTGGAGTAAAATCGTGCTATTACTGTTAGTTAGCTTGCAAATTTCAAAATTGCTTTCTTATATCAACTCTAACGAGTTGTTTATATATAGAGTCATATGACAACTATTAAATCAATTCTTGAGGAGAAAGGCCCGCTTATGTCAAGCGAGCTGGTGAGAACAATGTCTGAAACAGGCAATATCACACTTAATTCTGCCAGCCAGCGAGTATCTAGAGACAGGGAAATAATTCAAATAAAAGGTTTCTTTAAGAGCAATCAATCACTTTGTTATTTGCCAAAACATTTAGACGATCCTGATTTACTTAAGATTGTATCAAAAGCAATGTATGAAAGTGGCAGAAAATACTGGTTCACTTTCAATGCATTAAAAATGCATGACGGTGTAATCAGTAACAAGTACCTTGAATGTTATACCAATTACCCTGTTTTACCTTTAAAAAAGCATCGTCCCTTCAAGGAAATAATGCAGAGTTTTATTGCGGAAGAAATACTTGTATTTAACAACGAGGATTACATTTATTCCCCAAAGTTTAGCTCCTTAATTACGAATCCGCTGATTCACAAAACTATAGAACTGATAAAGGATACCACATTAGAAAGTTTCCACAGTCTATGCAGAAACACTGGGCTTATTTCATATGATTCCGGTGAGTTATTTGGCGAATTCGGAAAATTACGATGGGGATTTAAGGGTGCTTCTTACGTACTTGGTTTAAAACACAACAACAAACCGGGTTTTCTTCTCGCCGATATTCTTATTGGCAAGCCGTTTTATAAAAATGATATTCTATTTTTTATAGAAAAAATCCAGCTTCTTCAGAGCTTTAAAGGTGCTTCCAGACTTTTGCCATTTCTCATCGTAGACGATTTGGATAAAGAGGGACTAAGGGCATTAAAAGAAAAAGGTGTTATTGTTGGATTTGTAAAAGACTTATTTGGCGAAAAATACGCCAAAGCACTTAGGGAATTGATATCAATTTTAAGTAATGCCGGGGCAAGTTTAAAATCGAATCCTGAAAAATACCTGGATCTAATTGCCGAATTGAAAAAATACAACGAGGGATTATTGAACAATATTCGTGGAACCCTTTTCGAATTTGCAGTTGGTCACATTCACAGTAAAGAATGCAACAGTATTGATCTGGGTCGGGAAATTATTATGAATAATGCTCGGCATGAAATGGATGTTTTGGCTATCTATGGTAACAAAATTGTTATTGCTGAGTGCAAAGCGATTAAAGGTCAGGTTGATGAGGGAATGATTCTTAAATGGCTCAATACAAAAATCCCGGCATTTAGAAAGTGGCTTCTATCACAAGAAACTCTTAAAGGAAAAAAAGTAGAATTTGAATATTGGTCAACGAGTGGATTCACTGAAAACGCTAAGTCTTTGCTTGATAAGCAGATAGCATCCGATTCAAGTTACAAGGTTTCCTATTTTGACTCTGTTGCTTTAAGGAACAAGGCAAAAGAATTGAATGATAAAAAGTTGAAAGAAACGTTGGATAATTTTTTCTTGCGCCCAATTGTTTAGGCAGATATTTCATGAAATTCTATTTTCGTACCGTAACCTTTTAGGTCGGGCTATACACTTCTACTCCGCACTATCATTTGCGGGGTATCCGTTGCTATCCCTTACGGGTTTCTAATGCCAATGAAGGCTAAAAAGCCTTGTACCGATACTCAACCCACTAATTCTGACAAGACTCAACTAATAAATTGCCAACCACTTTGTACCCTTGAGTAGCCCATAAATCACCATAAACGGGACTGTATACTAATTGTATTCCATACTGTTCAAGATTATGATAGTAATAATCTGGAATTCCAACTGTAGGAATAAACTCTACACATTCAATATCTACATCAACAACATTAACTCCATAACGTAATCTGCATTTTACTGAGTAGCGCATAAAATTATAATTTGCCCAAATGTAGTACATTTTATAAAAACGGTAAGAGGAGAAAGGCAGAAAAAGCCTTACACCTCTTTATACTTTTTGTCTTTACCTGCGCACAAAGCCGCTTAATGTCGTTTCAGTCGTTTCGTCCTACAGGAACCCGCTATCGCTGGGTCTTCTTCCGTCCTGCACTTCTTCAACCCAATTAAGCTTCGCACCGCCCACCCGCATTGCCCCGTGCAACGGCAGCTTCATTCATTGTGCTGCATTTCCGTTGCGTTTCACTTCACTACAATTTCGCTCCATTCATTTCAGCCCCCGTTCAGCACTCCGCTCGGCAAGAATAGCTCATTCCCTTCATGGAACTCCCCGCCCACGATTTCATTACACCGCCCACTTCGCTTGCCTGTGCTCAAACCTATGCACATGCGAAGCAAGGCCGTTTCATTCCATAGCGTAACTGCGATCCATTCAGTTCATTCCCCATACTTGCCTTTTGGCTACCGCACCCCACCCGAAAACCACTTGAATAAAAATAACATTGTGGTACATTCTGCCAGTAATTTAGAAGGGGTGTACTTTATGGCTAGAGTTTTTTTTGTAGAAGACGAACATATACTTGCCAATGAATTGAAAGATTTTTTGGAGGGCGAGAAAGAGTATGTTAAGAGATTTTTAGCAGATGAAAATATCGGGGGGGGGGTATCATTCTGTAAGTCAAGCTGACCGTGGCTCTCAAGCGATTCAGATGTTGCAAGATTTTACGCCCGAAACTAAACCAGATTTTATAATTCTCGGAGTAATGGACAAAATTCAGGCTGTTTTTGAGACGATGTGTTGAAGTGGACAAAATTCAGGCTGTTTTTTTTCTTTGATTTTTGGGAGCTTTTGCCCTTTTTTATCTTTGTTGTATCAAACGAAACGGAAGTGGGCTCTGCTGGAGA
>CANGIY010000025.1 GCA_947454235.1 Chitinophagaceae bacterium | reverse complement strand
TGTTGCACTCCCTTTAAAACTCCATTCTTTTTCGTTATTCCCGAATTGCAGTAAAAGCACTTTTTTTATTCAAAACCTTTCATTTGACCTAAAGCTAAGCCAGTAAAGGATTTCAGCGGTTCTTAGCCTGAATTTTGTCCATTAACCCTCCCTTGCAAACAAATACATGCAAACAAAATGAATAAAAATTTTTGACATTAAAGAACAGTCCAGCTTACAGCACTTTTCTCAAGCACCTGCTCAATTTGCTTCTCTCGTTTTTTGGTTGCAAAGTTAAAAGGGCTGAACGGCCACGTGCCTTTCAATCGATTCAACCTGTCCTTTGGTGGTTGCATGATGATGCGCAACAAGAATCGCAATGGAATCAACTGCCTGAATGTTCGGGATAGCTTCACGAAATAAACAACTACCGTGGCATCGCATCTGTCTAAAACAGCTTCCAATTCAACAGGGTCAACGAAAGAATGAACGCACAATACCGAACCGGTCTTAGGATTAAAATAGCCTGAAATAGTTTTATCAACCTGCCAGTTGGCATTGCTGATGATTTGGGCTGTAACGATGCTAGCATCTTGCTCTCCGCTTTCTTTAAAAAACTGGTCGGGCACAAAATTCACCTTCCATTCTTTTTTTGAAAGTGTATCGTAAACGGTGTACACACAATTTTTGTAGTAGTTCAGCATTTCCTTTTTGTACTCACCACCCGTTAAAACACCCGGGCTATCATCGTAAAACGAGGCGTACAAATCCATGTGCGAGGCGTAGGGTTCAAAAATCTCGGGGGTTCGCACCATCAATTCATTGTTCTTTGCATACAACTTCCATACAATACGCCTGATGTCGTCGCCAGCTTCAAAGTCTTTATAATTGAATAGCTCACCTTCAACCCTCCGCATTTGCTCAATGCGCACATCAAGGTTTTCAGTTTTTCTAGGGAAGACATTCATATCTGGCACATCAACCAACAACGGAGGTTGAAAAAAATGCCCCTTTACAGGTTGTGCTGCAGCAAATGAAAACAAACGCAGCATATCCTGAAAATAAATGAACCCGCCATTAATCTCATACTCCTTAATATCAGACAATGCAATTTGAGCCTTCCCAGTGATGGCTTTTCGCCAATGTGTAGTAGCATCTCCTTCCTTAGAACCCATTAAGCCAAACCGCCCGGTAAAATGCTGCCCGTCGTAAATAAGCATGCCCTGCACATAACCGAGAATGGGTCTCCATGCACCCTCTAATGTAGCATTCAGAAACAGTTTGTTTCTCCTGCCCTCTCGTGATTCGGTTTTAAAATCGACCTGAATAGAAATATTATCCTCTTTACGCAGCAATAAATATTGAATCCAGCAAACGAGTGTACTGATTACCGAAATTGCCACAAACACACCAAACACCACCAGGCTCATGTACCCCATAACCGCTATCATCGGCATTATGGGCGATTGAAATTCACCTTTTGTCACCGGTTGGTACACATACTTCCAGCACAGAAACCCGCCACCCACAAACAATATTGTATTGAGTGTGAACGGAGAATACTGTAGTAACAGCAGCAATTTCCACTTCAGTTTTTTCCAGGTCATGGTTATGAATAAACAGAGCTTGAAATTAGGTAGTCCTGTAATTACATGATGTTAAAATTTCAACCTAAAGGTGTTTCAATATTCCCAGATCGAATTGAGTAAGGCTTTTTAGCTTTTTATCAGCCAGCGCAAAACGAGGGTCGTCAAAGTGCAATTCGTCGGGCACTACAATGACTTTCATTCTGGCAGCCTTTGCAGCAATCATACCATTTACCGAATCTTCAAAAACCAGACAGTTATGGGGTTTAACACCCAACTCGTCGGCACAATACATGAAAACACCGGGGTGCGGCTTTCCATAGTCAACCACATCGGCTGAAGTGATTGCATCAAAATATTTCTTCAGGTCGAAATATTCCACCAATGCATCAATCATATGCTTGGGAGAAGATGAAGCCAAACCTATTTTGAAGTCATTGGCTTGCAACAATTCCAAAGAATTAATTACACCATCTAACACCATGCCGCTTCTTTTAGACGCTGCAATAATATCTTCAAGTATTTCATCGGCTATTTCTTGCGGAGAGTTCCCGTGCCACGGATAATGCAATGCCCAGTGTTGGGTTACCTCATAAATCCTCAATCCCGTTGTTTCTTTGAATCGCTCGCGGGTGATAGGGATTTTGTGTTTTGAAGCGATTTTCAACATGCTTTCACCCCATAATGGCTCTGTATCAAGTAACAAGCCATCCATGTCATATAGTACTGTGTTTATCAATGTATCCCTTGGTTTGGTATAATAATCGGACTATCAAAATAGATTTGTCCACAAAAATGCCCCAAAAATCCGCATGATTTCACTCATAATGTGGTATTCCACAAAAATTTGTTTCTTTGTGCCCTATTTTATTTCAATTTTAACTAGACAGCTCCTATGAGTGGCACTCCAACAAAAATCAACATTAAAAAAGTTGAAAAAAGCAGAATCGGTGAAGTAGATTTCGCAAACATCCAATTCGGCAAAAAGTATTCAGACCACATGTTGGTTGCTCACTACGAAAACGGCGCCTGGTTACAACCTGAAATAGTTCCTTATGGCGATTTAGCATTGAGCCCGGCAACGACTTTCATTCACTACGGTCAATCAATTTTTGAAGGCGTAAAAGCTTATAAAAATCCACAAGGCGAACCTATCATCTTCCGTCCTGAAGAAAACTGGAAAAGAATGAACCGTTCGGCTCATCGTATGGCAATGCCAGATGTACCACGTGAAATTTTTGTTGAAGGCATGAAAGCGTTGGTTGACTTAGACCGCGACTGGATACCGACATCTGAAGATACTGCGCTATACATTCGCCCATTCATGTTTGCAACCGATGAGTTTATTGGCGTTAAACCTGCCGAAAAATTCACGTTCATGATTATTACCA
Organism: Chitinophagaceae bacterium; assembly: GCA_947454235.1. Lineage (GTDB taxonomy): Bacteria > Bacteroidota > Bacteroidia > Chitinophagales > Chitinophagaceae > Flavipsychrobacter. Next base: position 42,849 of record CANGIY010000025.1, on the reverse strand, counting down.
GCCCTTCTGGTCCTTACTACAGCAAACCGGTTTCTATTTATGTATCTGACAGCTATGTGAGAGCGTTCCCTGGTGGCATAGGCTTTACAAAAGCAGCTGGCAACTACGGTATGAGTATGTACCCTACCCAGGAAGTACGCAAAATGGGTTACGATCAAATTTTGTGGACAGACGGTTTCACGCACAAAAAAGTACAGGAAATCGGCACCATGAACTTCTTCGTTGTTATTGGCGATAAGGTATTGACTCCTGACATTGACCACGATACCATTTTAGCCGGTGTTACACGTGATAGCGTAATTACTCTTTTGAAAGAAAAAGGCATTACGGTTGAAGAGCGTGAAATAGACATTGACGAAATTATGGAAGCGAATGAAAAAGGTTTGTTGCGTGAAGCGTTCGGTACAGGTACTGCTGCATCAATCGCTCCAATTGCATCGCTTACTTATGAAAATAAGACTGTGAATCTTCCACCAATGGAAACATGGGCTGTGGCTAATGCACTAAAAGCCACCCTTTCTGACATTCGTTACGGTAGAGTTGCAGATACGCACGGCTGGACTGAAAAAGTATAATTCAATTAAAACCATATTGAAAAGCAGGGTCGAGATACCCTGCTTTTTTATTGCCTAAAATGAAACTCGCTGCAACACAAAAAAATTAAAATGCTGAACTAACTTTGCCGCAAATTTCAATTGATGAGATACTTTTTCATTTTTGCCTTTCTGGTGTTACCGTTCAGCGGGTTTTCGCAAAACCTGTTTTTCAAAATTTGCGGTTCTACTGCAAAAAAATGGGTTGGTCAGGATATAATGACTGATAAACCAATGCCCAACCCTATTACCTACACTTTCTTCAGAAAACACACTGTGAACATCTATGACGCAGTAAAAAAAGAAACAGTTACAAAACGATGGTTCATCATACAAGGTCAATTTCAAGATGATGACGTTATTTTGCAAATTGACAAAAAACAATACCACGTTACATTTTCAAAAACCTCAAACGGGAAAGAGTTTATGCTTTTGAGCACTGGCGGAGGTGAAGACGAGCCTCCATTGGTTACCCGCTCCTATTATGCTGAGTAACACTGTACGCATTTAAACAACATTTATCCTTTAACAAGACTCATTTGTGTTAAACTATTTTATCACGAATGAGTCTTTTAAACTTTGATATGAGAATCAGGATTACAGTTTTATCACTCCTTTTTATTTTTTGCGCCTCTTTATCTGAAGCCCAAACCCATAAAATTCTAGGCACAGTTGCTGATGCCAACGATAAATCTCCACTCGAAGGAGCCAGAATTACAATTTCGAAAGGCAGAGACAGTGCCGTACTCATGGGTACCGCAGCTGATGCCGACGGCCATTTTGAATTTGATGGTTTAGAGGATGGAGGGTACCGCCTTAAGGTTGAATACATGGGTTTTAATTCCTTGAAACGCTTTGTAAAAATGAAAGGCGAAGATCAAAATATAGGAACCCTCTCACTTTCGGCTGATAACAAGGAACTTAAAAACGTAAACGTTGCAGGAAAGCAAGTGCGTGCGAAACAAATGGGTGATACGTCGCAGTTTAATGCCGATGCTTACAAAACACACCCTGATGCAACCGCAGAAGACCTGGTGAACAAAATGCCGGGTGTAACTGCCGGCACATCGGGTGTTACCCATAACGGAGAAAGTGTAAAACAAGTAACAGTTGACGGCAAACCATTTTTTGGAAGTGACCCTTCATTGGCGTTAAAGAATTTGCCTTCGGAAGTAGTTGACAAAATACAGTTCTTTGATAAAATGAGCGACCAGGCGCAATTCACAGGATTTGACGACGGTAACTCTCAAAAAACAATGAATATTGTTACCCGACGCAATAAAAGTGAAGGTACTTTTGGTAAAGCATTTGCCGGTGCTGGTACCGATGACCGTTACACAGCAGGCGGCAATTACAATTCGTTTCAGGGAGAGCGCAGAATTTCGGTGATTGGTTTGTTCAATAACATCAACCAACAAAACTTCAGCTTTCAGGATATACTTGGTGTGTCTGGCGGTGGTGGTGGTCGTGGTGGTGGATTTGGCGGTGGCTTCGGAGGAGGCGGTGGCGGAGGTGGCTTCGGGGGTAGCAACTTCTTCGTAGGTCAACAGTCGGGCATCACGACAACTAACTCTATTGGTTTAAACTACTCTGACCAATGGGGCAAAAACTGCAAAATTTCTGCTTCCTACTTCTTCAATAATACTGACAACCTTAATCAAACACTCGCGATTAGGAATTACAATTCTTTGCTGAGAGCTGCAGCTAACGATACAAATGCGCTTTCAACTTACATAGAAAATAGCAACCCGGAAACGAAGAATTTTAACCACCGGTTCAATTTGAGATTAGAGTACACTTTCGACTCAATGAACTCCTTGATTTTTACACCGAATGCCAGCCTGCAAAACAACTTTGCGTATTCTCCAATATTCGATAGTAGCTTAAATTCTTTGAACACACTACTAAGCACAGCAGGCAATCAGGCGCAAACAAACACCAATGGCTACAATTATGGAGGCAACTTGTTGTTGCAACATAAAATGAAGAAAAAAGGCAGAACAATTGCACTTGGCTTGAACGGTTCTAACAGTTACAAAAAAGGCGACGGGTACAACAATACATTGACAGGAAGACTTGACTCTACCAACGCATACGATTATACTATTCTGAATCAGAATTATAATTCTACCACAAAATCACTGAATATCTCCCCTAACCTTACCTATACCGAACCATTGGGTAAAAACAGCCAGTTGATGCTGAACTACAACCCATCGGTAACGTATTCTGACATTGACAAGCAAACTGACACCAACCAAACAGGTGGCACCAACTACGAGTTTGACCCTACCCTTTCAAACAAATATAAAAGCACTTATACCGTTGAGCGTGGTGGATTAAACTACCGCTACAACAACAAAAACATGAATTTCTCGGTGGGTTCAGGGGTGCAATCAGCAGTGCTAGATGGCTCTCAAACATTCCCTGCGGCACGCCCTATCACGAGAACATTCAACGATGTTTTGCCTAATTTGTTCATGAACTACAAATTTGACGATGGTCGCAACCTGCGCGTGGTGTACCGTACCAGCATCAATGCACCTTCAATATCGCAATTGCAAGAACTGGTAGATGTGAGCAATCCGTTACAACTTTCGACCGGTAATAAAAACCTGATTCAGGATTACGAGCATTTTGTAATGGTTAGGTATGGCCAAACAAAGGCTAAAAACAGCAGGAACTTCTTTTTGTTTGCCAACGCCAACTATATTACCAACTACATAGGCAATGCCACTTACACAAATACTGCATCAGAAATTGCGGGTGGAGTTGTACCAACTGCTATACCACTTATTGGGGGGGCACAACTCACTGTGCCTGTTAACCTCAACTACTACCTGAGCAGCCGCTTATTTGGTACGTATTCAATTCCAATGGGTTTTATAAAAAGTAACCTGAACCTGAATGGCGGTGCTTCGTTTACCCATACTCCGGGCTTGTACAACAACCAAGCTATCTATTCTGAAAACACGGCACCAACAGCGGGTATAGTTATCAGCAGCAACATCAGCGAAAAACTCGATTTCACGTTCTCGTACACTGGTAACTATAACTTTGTAAAGAACTCAATCCAAACCTTGAGCAACAGTGACTACTACTCACACACCGCAGGCTTCAAGGCCAACTGGAACTTTTGGAAGGGCTTTGTTGTAAATACCGACATCTCGCACAACTACTACAGCACATTCACCACCACATCGGGCAATGTTGACTTTTGGCTATGGAATGCTTACTTGGGCTACAAATTCCTGAAGAAAAAATCGTTGGAGGCGCGCATTGTGGCTTACGATATCCTGAACCAAAACAAGAGCATTACCAGAACAGTTACTGCTACTTACGTTGAAAACGACCAAACCAAGGTGTTGAAACAATACTTCTTATTCCAGCTTACTTATACACTCCGCAATTTCAAAATGCAAACGCCTGACGGTAAATCTCCATTCCCAATGGACGGTATGTTCAGGATGCGCGGCGGACCGGGCGGTCCTCCCCCTGATGGTCAAGGACCACCTCCGGGTATGCACATGCATGGAGAAGGTCCCGGCGGCGGATTTTAAATTGATTAAAAGGTGGCGAAAGCCGCCTTTTTTTGTGGGGTGTTCTAGGTCTGTTTTAGAATTTCAGTAAATTTGAAAGTAGATTGATGAACGAAGCGTTAAACAAGTACGTGAAAAAATTCAGGAAGTTAAGGGTCGACCGTTCTCACGGAGTTGCCCCCCACAAACCTATCTTGCTTCTGTCCATCATACAAGCTTACGAACTCAGTATTTTAATTGATGAACATATATACATCTCAACCGAACTAGTTGCACTTTTCAAAAACAATTGGTCGGCATTTGTCAGTACCAATCACGATTGCTAATTCGCCTACCCTTTTTTCCACTTAAGAAGCGAAGGTTTTTGGAGCTTAATTCCTAAACCTGAGTACGAATCTACTTACCAGATTCAAACAAGCATAAAAAGCCTGTCTTCATTAGATGCGGTGATTGATTGCGCATTAATAGATTTGGATTTATTTTATTTACTCAAATCACCGACAACTCGCTCAGTACTTTCGCAAATAATAATGGAAACATATTTTCCAAATAAATCACTGTCAAGTATTGAAATATCCAAAGGATACGAAATCGAAATTCAGCAAATTGAACATTCACTTTTAAACGAAGAGCCAAGTGTTTACGCTTCGCAAGTAAAATCAATGTTTAAAGAACACAAAGAAGAAGAAGTGTTTTTACGAAGCAGTTTATTCAAAAGACAGGTTCCCAAAATTTACAATAACAGTTGTTGCATAACGGGGTTAAGAGTTGATTCTATTTTGAATTTCTCGATGGTTGATGCTTGTCATATTGTTCCCTTTAGTGAAAGTTTCGATTGCAACATAACAAACGGGCTGGCTTTGTGTCCCAATATGCATAGGGCTTTCGATAGAGGGATTATCACAATAGACAACAATTATAGAGTAAAAGTTTCAACTAAATTTTCAGATGAGGATAATTCCTACGGGTTTAGAAAATTCAATGGACAACAAATATTACTCCCTTCAAACTCGAAATATTTGCCTGCAATCAAAAATTTAGAGTGGCATCAAAAAAAAGTATTTAGAGCTTAAACGATGATTTTATTGGGCTAGAACAGGTTAAAAACACACAACCTCAATAATCCCTCTCCCTTTTAAAACCAGCCTTTACATCAATGTAGTAGCAACAACGCGGGGCACTACTGGTGCGGGAGTAGGGTTTCACTTCCGGTAGTGTAAGTTCAGTACGGTTTACTTTTATGAAAACAAAATCATCCATCATTCTGCGCATAAAATGGTGGTATTGTGTATCGCTGCCTTTGTAAATGAGTAAGGGGCTACAAAATCGGCAGGTAGTGTCAGCAAAATACTGCTTGAGTTCATCGACCTTCATGGTACGTTCGCCACTTGAGGTAAATACTTGTCCCCTGCTTGAAGAAACTGTAAGTACGATAAGTGCTAAAGTGAAGAAGCTTTTCATGAATCGGAGTCTTATATTACTTGTAAAAACATGCCCTGCACCTCGGTTCATACACATCTTTTTCTCCCAAGAGCACCTTGTCTTCAATTTTGGGTATGCGGTGAGAATAGTTAGCGGGATCGCCACAACGGGCGCAAATAGCGTGTAACTTGGTTATAAATTCAGCCCTTGCAAGCAATTCAGGCATAGAGCCAAACGGTTTGCCTTGATAGTCCATATCTAGCCCTGCAACAATAACACGAGTACCCGAGCGCGCCAGCTTTTCAACCACATCTATAATGCCGTCATCAAAAAACTGGGCTTCATCAATACCCACCACCTCAACACCGGTGGCAAGCAGTAAAATATTATATGGGTTATCAACCGGCGTTGAAATCAACCTGGAAGAATCGTGTGAAACGATATCGGTTTCATGGTAACGCACATCTATCGAAGGCTTAAATATTTCTGTTTTTCTACCAGCTATCTGCACACGTTTCAACCTGCGGATGAGCTCCTCTGTTTTGCCGGAAAACATGCTACCCGCTATCACTTCAACCCATCCCTTTTTTCGGTCGCTGTAGGGTTCAATAAACATACAACTAGTTGATTACCATGTTATCAATTAACCTAATAGGGCCTATTTTAGCTGCAATGAGTGCCACCATTTCACGCTGTGGCTCATAGCCATTAAGCGGCTGCAGTGAATTAGCATCGGAAAGCGAAACATATTCAACTTCAAAACCCTTATCTGTCATCAAATCTTCGCATTGTTTTCGTACGATGCCAAAATCCCCGTCACCCTGTTTAGTCGCGATAGATACCAGGCATTGATAAATGACCGGAGCAAGCGCCCTTTGAGGTGCCGTCAGGCGGCGATTACGCGAGCTCATGGCAAGTCCATCATCTTCCCTGAATGTTGGGCAAATTCTAATTTTAAGATTCAACAACCCCATCTGGCGCACCAAATCAGTGATCACCATACACTGCTGATAGTCTTTTTGCCCCAAAAACAACACATGAGGTTGTACAATATTTAATAAACGTGATACTACCTGCCCCACCCCCTTAAAATGGCCGGGGCGCTGCGCACCTTCCAACACCGTTTCCAGAAATCCAAAATCATACACCTTCATGGCATCGGTACCATCGGGGTAAATTTCGGTCACTGAAGGCAAAAACAAAACATCGCAAGCTGCGGCTTCAAGCATTACAATGTCTTCATTGGTAGAAACGGGGTATTTATCAAAATCTGACTTGTCGTTGAACTGGGTAGGATTGAGGAAAATGCTACTAATAGTAACATCTGTCTCCTTTTTTGATATTTCCACTAGCGAGATATGCCCCTGATGCAATGCCCCCATTGTAGGAACAAAACCAATTTTCTTACCTAAAGCCGCCTGTTTTTCAACAAAAGCGCTTAAATCAGCAACATTTTTAAAAATTATCATAAGTTTTTACAGCGAAATTGGTGCAAAGTAAGGTTGCAATTCATTATTTTCGTAATTTTGCAGACCTTTTGTTATTACTATTAATAATAATAATTCTCAATAATGTCTGCAGACACTAAGAAAAGAGTTTTAATTATAGCCAATGAGCTATCTCCATACATCGAATTTACGGACTTTGCCTACATTCTGAACAAACTAGCCATAAAAACTTTTGATTCAGGTCTGGAAATTCGTGTAATCATGCCGCGCTTTGGCGTAATTAACGAAAGAAGACATCGTCTGCACGAAGTTGTACGTCTTTCTGGTATTAATGTAATCATTGACAAAGACGATTACCCGTTGATGATTAAGGTTGCATCATTGCCTAATGCCCGTCTTCAGGTGTACTTCATGGACAATGAGGATTATTTCAAAAGAAAATCAGTTTTCCGCGACGACCAAGATAACTTCCATGATGACAATGGCGAACGTATGATTTTCTTCTGCAAAAGTGCTCTTGAAACTGTTAAGAAATTCGGATGGCCGCCGCACGTAATACATTGTCATGGCTGGATGACCTCTTTGATACCTATGTATTTAAAAACAGCCTATAAAAAAGAGCCTGTTTTCGGTTATTCAAAAGTGATTTATACTTCTCAGAACGACCAGTTCTCTGAAATATTGAATCCTAATTTTGCTAAAAAAGCGCTCATTTCTCAAGATATTAAAGAAAAAGATTTTGAACCATTTAAAGACGGCACCAACAGGGCATTGACTATTGGCGGTGGCAGGTTTGCTGACGTTGCCGTGATTGGTTCTGAAAACCTTGATGATGAAATCTATAACGATCTGGCATCAGCTAAAAACAAAAAGGTAGTTCCTTACGACGAGAGTTGGAAAGAGGACATTGCCCCGTTGTTGGAGCTGTATAAAAGCTTAACAGACTCTTAGATTTTAATTTCTCACTTTAGCGTAAATATCCGGTTTTGAACAATTCATTCAAGATAAGCAATTACTTTTTAGCCATCGTTCTTGCATTGTCATTTGCTTCTTGTAAGGAGCATACACTCATAAGTTCGCACTTAATCAACGGAACTGACACACTTCATTTTAAGTCTGATACGCTTTATACATGTACTACTCACACTTTTTATGAAGATGATAACTATACAAGTATCAACCTCAGTGGTATACCTATCTATCAGGGAATCGGGTCGCTTCGTGATTCGTTTTTTGGTACAACTATAAGTGCTACCAATTTTCAGATATCCAACCCTTTACCGGGCAACGTGCTCGATACATCTTACCATATCGATTCTATCTATCTTATTCTACCTTATTCAGAAGTGACATACGGCGATACTTCAGCAAGTTCACCTGACCAGTCCTTTCAGGTATTTTACCTCGACGATACTTTAGATTATTACACACCATACTACTCTTACACCCACAAAAGTGTAAACCTCAACTATCCGCTAAGCCAGCCTTTTTCTGTTAAAATCAATCATTTAGGTGACTCGTCTTACATATTTGGTGCCAACAGGATGCCAAGTTTACACGTTAAGTTAGATGCTCAAAACACAATGCGCTTTTTGAATGCAGCAATGAATAAGAGTGTTTCAACCCTTACTACCGACCCTGCAGCTACTTTTATCAGCCAGTTCAAAGGCATATGTGTGCGCCCAACCGATTATAGAAATGTCGCAAAAGCAATTCCGTATTTCAGGCTAGACCCAATCGGCACTGACGCATTTTCTCAGGCGGGCATTGTAGTTTTTTATCGCAATCCCACTGCCGGTCAGGATTCTACTACTACTATGGTTTTTGCGTATAACCAAGGCGGTTGTGCAAACTTCAACAGTATTACAAAAAGCTATGCGCGTTACCCTGTAAATAATTTATTCAATTCGGTGCAGGCAAATGACAGTGTCGTAGCATTGAATAACATGCCGGGTGCGTGTATTGACATGAAAATTGGCGGAATCAACCATATTGCCGGAGATACTAATTTCCTGACCAGTCACGTTATAAACCAAGCAATGCTTCAAATATCGGTTATTAACGAATCAGGGTACCAAAACCCTGATCAGATTTACCCAGTTGGAATTGGGAACGGCACTTACCCTTCGGGCATCACAAATGGATTGCCGTACATTGTGCAGGATAGATTACCGGAAACCAGCTTGACTCCTTATTATATACTAGATGGTTACCCTCACAATATCACCTACGATGGAAGCAAAGTCATAAAGACTTATAATTTTGGAATTCCGAGGGAAGTAATTTCGTCAATTGTTGCCAAAAACGACACATTGCACTTCCATATTCACGGAACTCAAATTGTTTATGGCGCTTATCAAATGATAGCCGCTGGTGGAAATTACAGCGACAAGCGATACAGGGCCAAATTAATTGTTGTACATTCATCGCTAAAATAGAATAGTCCATGTGTGGTATTGTAGGATACATTGGTAGAAAAGAAGCTTACCCTATAATTATTAAGGGTTTAAAGAGATTGGAATATCGAGGGTATGATAGTGCAGGTGTTGCATTGTTACATCCTGAAATGGTCATTTTCAAAAAAGCAGGTAAAGTAGTTGACCTTGAAAAAGTAGCTGATCCCACAAAAACTTCAGCGACCATCGGCATAGGGCATACACGTTGGGCGACACACGGTGAACCTAACGACCGCAATGCACACCCTCACCTTTCAAATTCAGGTAAATTAGCGATCATTCATAACGGCATTATTGAAAACTATGCTTCAATCAAAGAAGAGCTAATTAAACGCGGATATCACTTCGATTCTGATACTGATACTGAAGTTTTGGTAAATCTGATTGAAGAAGTTCAGAAAAAAGAAAATACAACACTTGATAATGCAGTAAGAATTGCATTGAATGAAGTGGTTGGAGCCTACGCTATCGTTGTACTAAATATTGACAACCCTGATCAATTAATAGCTGCAAGAAAAGGCAGTCCGTTAGTATTAGGTATCGGTGAAAAAGAATTCTTTATTGCATCGGATGCTTCGCCGATTATCGAATATACAAAGAACGTTGTTTACCTCGACGACCAAGAATATGCAGTATTGAACCGTGATGGTTCTTATTCAATTAAGACACTTGGCAACGTTGAAAAATCGCATGAAATTCAAAAGCTGGAATTCTCACTTGAAATGATTGAGAAAGGCGGCTTTGAACATTTTATGCTTAAAGAAATTTACGAGCAACCAAAAGCCATTGAAGACTCTTTGCGCGGCAGAATGAACGCATCGCAAGGTTGGATAAAAATGGGAGGTTTGACCGAATACAGCAATAAAATATTAAGCGCTGATCGTTTCATAATCACCGCTTGCGGTACATCTTGGCACTCTGGTCTAATAGGCGAATACCTTATTGAAGAACTTGCACGAATACCGGTAGAAGTTGAATATGCTTCAGAATTTAGGTACCGTAATCCAATCATTGATGAAAAAGATGTTGTACTAGCTATTTCTCAATCGGGTGAAACTGCTGATACTCTTGCGGCTATTGAACTGGCAAAAGAACGTCAGGCACTTATTTACGGTATTTGCAACGTTATTGGTTCATCAATAGCCAGGGCATCACACGCAGGATCTTACACACACGCAGGTCCTGAAATTGGAGTGGCTTCAACCAAAGCATTCTCAACGCAAGTATCTATCATTACGCTCATCGCTTTACAATTAGCTGAGAAAAAAGGCACGATTCCTGCGTCGAGAGTTCGTCAATTGTTATTTGAATTAGAAGGTATTTCTAAGAAAATCGAAGAAACATTGCTAGTTGACGCTCAGGTGAAAGAGATTGCAGCAATCTATAAAGATGCATCGAACTTCTTGTATTTGGGTCGTGGTGTAAACTTCCCGGTTGCTTTAGAGGGAGCTTTAAAACTTAAAGAGATTTCTTATATACATGCTGAAGGGTACCCTGCTGCTGAAATGAAGCACGGTCCTATTGCATTGATCGACGAAAACATGCCTGTGGTTTTCCTTGCTACTAACAAAAGTGCCTACGAGAAAATCGTTTCCAATGTTCAGGAAGTAAAAGCTAGAAAAGGAAAAATTATTGCCGTAGTACATAAAGGAGATACACATATCAGGTCGCTTGCTGATCATATTATTGAAGTGCCTGAAACCGACGAAATACTGAGTCCGCTTATTACAATTGTTCCCCTTCAAATGTTGGCTTACCATATTGCAATCATGCGCGGCTGTAACGTCGATCAACCTAGAAACTTAGCTAAATCCGTTACTGTAGAATAATATTTTCAATTAACACAATCTAAAACAATGCCATATCTTTTCACTTCAGAATCTGTATCAGAAGGACATCCGGATAAAGTAGCCGACCAGATTTCAGATGCAATGGTAGATAATTTCCTCGCTTGGGATAAAGAATCAAAAGTTGCCTGTGAAACACTAGTAACAACCGGATTGGTTGTACTTGCCGGAGAAGTAAAATGTAATACTTATATCGACGTTCAAACTATTGCCCGCGACGTAATTAAGCGTATTGGTTATACTAAGAGCGAATATAAATTTGAAGCCGAATCTTGCGCTGTAATCAGTGCAATTCACGAGCAATCTCCTGACATCAATCAAGGAGTTGACAAGAAAAACAAAGAAGACCAAGGTGCTGGCGACCAGGGAATGATGTTCGGTTATGCAACTGCTGAAACCGACAATTACATGCCTTTGGCGTTAGACCTCGCTCATAACTTGTTGATCCAGTTATCTGCTATCCGTAAAGAAGGTAAAGAAATGACTTACCTCAGGCCGGATGCTAAAAGTCAGGTAACTCTTGAATACAGCGACGACAACAAACCGGTTAAAATTGTAGCGATCGTTGTTTCTACTCAGCACGATGATTTTGCTGATGAAAAAGAAATGCAGGCACAAATCACTAAAGATGTGAAGAACATTCTTATTCCACGTGTTTTGACTAGCTACCCTCAATACAAACACTTGTTCAACGACAATATCACTTACCACATTAACCCAACGGGTAAATTCGTAATTGGTGGTCCTCACGGCGATACTGGCCTTACAGGTCGTAAAATAATCGTTGATACTTACGGTGGTAAAGGAGCACACGGTGGTGGTGCTTTCTCCGGAAAAGATCCTAGCAAAGTCGACCGTTCAGCAGCTTATGCTACACGTCACATTGCTAAAAATCTGGTTGCTGCTGGCGTTTGTAACGAAGTGCTTGTACAAGTTTCTTATGCTATTGGTGTTGCAAAACCAACCAGCATTTCAGTTTTCACCAATGGTTCAGCAAATGTAAAAATGACTGATGGCGAAATAGGCAAATTGGTTGAAGAAGTATTTGATATGCGTCCTTACTTCATTGAACAACGCCTTAAATTGCGCCAGCCAATGTACAGTGAGTGTGCCGCTTACGGGCACATGGGTCGCAAATCAGAAACAGTAAAAAAATCATTCAGATCGGCTGACGGAACATCTAAAGAAATGGAAGTTGAACTGTTTACATGGGAAAAACTCGATTACGTAGAAAAAGTGAAAAAGGCATTTAACCTTTAATCACGTCACTTAATATTTGCAGGCACTCTTCGGGGTGCCTGTTTTTTATTCACCCTATGACCAACAACAGTACTAAAATATTGGTGCGCTAAAGTTATTACGGTATATTTGCGCACTCAAAACGCATATGAATTTCAGACATTTTATAGTTAAGTACCGCCTTCCGGTTGCGGCATTATTGATAGTATTAGGTTTTCTAATTGGCTTTAAAGTTACTTGGTGGGTAGCATGGATTCCATTGCTGGTTGCTATTGTGATGATTGCGGCCTACTTCCTCATTGGGCCAATGACGCTCATTCAGGGATACATTGAAAGTGGTGATATGGAGGGAGCAGCAAAATTGATGGAGCAAGTAAAATACCCTAACCTGCTCTACAAGCCCATCCGTTCATCATACTACATGCTTCAGGCTAACCTTTCTACAATGGGTGATGACCTTGACAAAGCAGAAAGTCAATTGAAAAAGAGCCTTGAAACCGGATTGCCAGAGGCAGAGTATCAAGGTACTGCATACTTACAATTGGGTGCCATCGCAATGCGGAAAGGCAATACCAAGGAAGCGGTTGAAAACCTTAAAAAAGCACTTTCAAGCGGCTTGCCTGATAAAGACAGCGAAGCTACTTGCTATATTCAGCTTTCAAGCATCAGTATTCAAAGGCGTGACTTTAGAAATGCAAAAGTGTATTTTGCCAAAGCAAAAGCTTGCAAGCCTACCAACGAACAGGTAGTTGAGCAAATGAAAGAAATGGGTAAATACATGGCGAGAATTCCGGGATAAAAAAATGCCCCGAACTAGGAAGCGGGGCATTATCCATGGTGTTAGGAAAATATCTTGATTGTTTATTTTCCTGTGTATGAGTTACAAAGATACATTTTTTTCGATGGTGTGCTCCCTACATTGCCTAAAAAAATGTTATTTCGACAACTGGTTTTAACTAATCGGTGCTTGATAAATAATTATTGTTTGTACTTTGCGTTAGAATTGAAAACTGGATTGATGCGCCTCGCTAACCGAATATTTCTTTTTGCTGCACTTATCGCTTCCTTTAAAGGAAATGCTCAGAGAACAGCTATCAGTATGCCCGACCATGATGATAAACCATACTACTTTGGCATCACATTCGGGCTCAATTATTCTGTATACCAGATTTCATATTCTCAAGCATTTGCCAATACCGATACTTTTAAAACCATTCAACCACATTGGGCACCTGGTTTTAACTTAGGTTTGATAGGAAATGGTCGCCTGACCAAATTTGTAGACTTCAGGTTTGTACCCTCTCTAGCCTTTGCTGAAAAAAGTATTGAATACAACTGGGGTACCACTACTCATAAAGACAGTATTGTTTCAAAAGGAATTGAAGCGATTTACCTTCACATGCCGTTGCAGTTCAAATTCAAGAGCGAAAGAATCAATAACTTCAGGTTTTATGCAATTGTAGGCGCTAAGTTTGACTACGACCTTGCAGCAAATGCACGTTCTCACCGTACCGATGAGTTCATTAAAGTGAGCCCAGTCGACTTTGGCTATGAACTAGGAGTTGGTTTTGAATTCTTCAATCCTACTTTTATTTTCTCTCCTGAAATCAAAATCAGCCAAGGATTAACCAACCAATTATTCGTTGACAGAAACCTTAAGCTGACCAACGCAATTGAATCATTGCTCACTAGAATGATCGTTATATCCTTCCACCTTGAAGGTTAATTGTTGTTGCTCCTCCAATATCTACATCAGATTTTCTGTTTTCTTCCCTTCTGCATTTAGCGGATAGTCTAGTCATGATAAAACCCCAATAGTGTTTACCCTCCCTCTAAATTAAAGCAGGAGTACAATCTCGAAAAGACTGCACTCCTGCTTTCTATTAAAACTATTGAGCTTCTATTTTTGAAGTACCACTTTAGTAGTCACTCTTCCTGTTTGTGTCACCATTGAAATCATATATACACCGTCTGGTTGGTTCAGTTGCACCTCCATAGAAGCCCCAACTTTGGCTGTTGATTCAAATACTACTGCGCCGGCCAGGTCTGTAACAACTATTCTCGCATCTTCACCAATGCTGCCTTCTGTCTGAATTTTGAACGTTCCTTCGTTAGGATTAGGGAATACTTGCAAACCCGAAGCAACGGCATCGTTTACGTTAGTTATTCCCAATGGGGCATTGAAGTACGTCTTTTGTGCGCACCATTCTTTGGTAGTAATTACCCAGTAATGGCGCCTTGTGAAGTCAGGCGATGCATTTAAATAGGTTTGAGTTGTTTCACCGGCAATGATGGAAGAATCAAGTGTATTAGCGTCGTCATAACCCCATTGGTACGATGCCATGTCGCCTGTAGCCAAAAAGACACCAGAATTATAAATTACACTCAGGTTGAGGTTGTCAACATCTCCTACCATTACTGAGAACGTATCTCTGCCAGGGCAGTTATAACCTATCCTGTACGATTCGAGGAATATCTGGGCAAACCCATCATGATTGAAATTAACTAAGCTATACTGGTGTCCGTTACCTTCGGCGAATATCTCAGCATTTGTCGCTGACCAAACGTAATTCCATGTAGTAGCTGGAGGCTCGTATGCACCGAAATTCTGGAATTTTGTACCCCTGCACACCCATGCGTTCGAGTGCGTTTGAATAATTGGCTTAACTCCCTGAGGGTCTATAACAGCTATAAGCGTATCACTACCCGAACAGCCACCCGAAGTGAGCGTGTAAACATATTGTATAACGGTAGAATCGGCATTAGTGCTTACCAACGATTCGTTAATTGATCCAAAACCCGCTCCTGATGCCGGAGTAATTCCCGTTACAGAAGCTCTGGACCAACGGAATGTAGTTGAAGACAATGAGCTTGCCGGAGTAAATGAAATTTCAGCTCCTGAACAAACTTTAATGCGGGTATTGTTAACCAATTGTGGTGCAGGATTTACCCTCGCTGTGACATTTTGATTAGAAATACAGCCATAAACTGATGTGATGGTATAATTATATACTGCAGACACTGATGCGGTGGTTGTATCATCTAAAACTTCCATCGGGTTACCGGAACCGCTATTTGCGGCATTACTGAGCCCTAAAACAGTAGCACGTGACCATACAAATGTTGCACCCGTTGAAGATGAACCCGGCGTGTAATTAAATACTGTGCCACTGCAAATTGCAGGAGGGTTTGTTGAACTTGTAAAATCAGGGTTAGGGCGAACAACCACAATGGCTGTATCAATAGCTGAACCACAAACTGACCTCACCTGATAGGTAATAATAGCAGTACCAACTGAACGACCTGTAACTGAACCTGTAACCGAATCGATATTTATAAATGATGAAGCAGTACTCCAGCGACCACCCAAAACAGTTGATGAATCTATGCCTGTACCACCAATACAAAGATTAGATGTTCCAAAAATTCTTCCTGCGTTAGGAATTGGAATGATAGGCAAAGCTATGGTTGCTGAATCTGTGCCGCATACATTGGTCATGGTATAAATAAATGTATCTAAACCAGCCGAGAGACCATCAGCTACGCCCGAAGAGGCCGTGATGGTTGCAAGTGCTGTATTGCTGCTCACCCATGTACCACCTGTTATTGTACTTGTAATGCGAACAGGTGTGCCAATACAAATTTGAGCCGGACCACTTATAGTTCCCGCTGATGGGAAGCTAAAGATGTGTACCGCAACAACCGCACGTGCTGTACCGCAAATGTTTGAAACAGAATACGTAATGTTGGTAGTACCCGCTGAAACGCCGGTCACAACACCAGTGCCATCTATTGTAGCTATCGATGGCGCAGCAACTGTCCATGTACCACCTGAAATGGTTGAAGTATATGCCTGTGTGCCCGCAATACAAATATTAAATGTGCTTCCTGTGATTGTTCCTGCATCAGCAAGCGGATTAACTGTCATAGCATGTTTTGTCGTAGCGCTTCCGCAAGCATTGGTAAAAGTATAAATAGCAGTATCGAGCCCCGCAGTAATACCAGTAACAACTCCCGTACTAGAGATTGTCGCATTGGCATTGCTCATCGACCATACACCACCGCTAGTTAGGTCAGAAAGTGTAATTGCGGCACTTACACAGACACTTGTAAGCCCTGTAATAGTACCCGCATTTGGTCGCGGAGTTAATGTGATTGGGAAAATGCTTCTTACTGTTCCGCAAGTTGTAGATACCGTGTAAACAACAGTATCGCTTCCGCCTGAAATTGCAGAAACCACACCAGAAGAATTGATAGTAGCCAATGTTGCATTGGTTAAGCTCCAGGCACCGCCGGTAATAGTATCAGAATATGAAGCAGGCGTACCTACACACACATTTGCAGGTCCCGTTATGGTTCCCGAGCCCGGACTTGAAAGCACATTCACAGTAAGAGTAGCAGTATCAGAACCACAACTGTTTGTAACGATGTATCTAATAGTTGCACTACCCGCAGCAATGCCATACAAATCTCCGGTTGAAGTAACACTAGCCACCGAAGTATTTGTAGAAGACCACGCTCCACCTGTTGCCGTATCACTTAAAGTTTGCCTTGAACTAACACAAATTGTTGTTGGACCTAGAATGGTTCCTGAATGCGGAAGAGGGTTCACCGTTTCTACCCGTGTAGTAGTATCTGCCCCACAAGAGTTTGAAACAATGAAAGTAACAGTTATTGTACCAGCAGCAGCACCTGTAACACCCCCTGTTGAGCTAACGGTTGCAATAGAAGTGCTTCCCGACCATGTTCCTCCTGTGATTGTTGATCCGAGCGAAACTGAACTACCCTCACAAACTGTTGAAGTACCAGTTATAGAACCAGCGTGTGGCAAAGGATTTACTATTACTGAATGCACAGCAGCTAGTGTTCTGCATGAGTTAGTAACACTATAACTGATTGTAACAGCACCTGCACTTACTCCCGTAACAACACCAGCCGACGTCACTGTGGCGCGTGCCGTATTTGAAGACATCCAAACACCCCCGGACACTGATTCTGAAAGGCTGATAGTTGCACCTTCGCAAACTGTTGCAACACCTGAAATGGAACCCGTATCTGGCAATGCCTTAACATAGACTGACTTCGTTGCTACCGATGTGCCGCATGAGTTGGTTACCGAGTACGAAATAATGGTTGCACCTACCCTAACACCTGAAACAACGCCGAATGATGAGATTGTTGCAATTGATGTATCAGAACTGGACCAGACACCTCCCGAAGCACCATCTGTAAGTGTAGTAGTCGCAAAGCGGCACACAGAATCGGCACCCGAAATTGTACCTGAAACAGGGAGTGGATTTACCGTAATATGGTAACGCGCAATGTCTGTTCCGCATGAATTTGTAACTAAATAATAAATGGTATCAGACCCCGTGGCTACACCCGTAACAACGCCCGATGCAGATATAGTTGCAATTGATGTAAACAAACTAGACCATGTACCGCCTGCTGAACTTGAACGTAAAGTGGCAGTACGTGTTGCACAAATTGCAGACAGACCAATAATAGTTCCTGCATCAGGGCGTGGATTAACTATAATGGCGAAATTTGAATAGCCCGTTCCGCAAGTATTTGTTATTCCATAGGAAATGATGGCCGTACCATTCGTCAAGCCAAACACCGTACCACCAGTTGAAACGGTAGCTATGGTTGGTGTTGCTGATGACCACGCACCACCTGATATAGTTGAAGTAAGCGAAGTATTATTACCTGCACAAACTGAATCGGCACCCGATATCGTTCCCGCAGTTGGGAATGTTTGAATTGTAATTGGGAATGTGGCTACGGCGGTACCACAACTATTGGTCACTGAATATGAAATTGTTGCATTTCCTGCTGTACTACCTGTTACAATACCAGAACCTGAACCTACAGTTGCAATCGAAGTACTACTACTTGACCATACTCCACCAGTTGCCGATGAAGTAAATGTAGTACCCGTACCCGCACAAAATACAGAAGTCCCTGAAATTGTACCGGCATTCGGAAGTGGCATTACCCTAAAACTCATAGTTCTATTGGTAGAACCACAAATACCACCTATAGCATAAACAATGGTGCAAGTACCAGAAGTAAGCCCATGCACAACCCCAGTCGTAGGGTTAATTGTGGCAACTGTAGGAGAAAGTGACGACCACGTTCCTCCCGTTGCTGAATCTGACAAAGTAACTGAATCACCCAAACAGACACTATCAGGGCCAGCAATACTGCGAATGACAGGTACTGAAAGCACATTGATAGGATGGCGTGCAGTATCAGAGCCACAACTGTTGGTGAAAATGTACATAATTGTATCAACACCCACAGAAACACCTCCTACAACTCCCGATGCCACCGTAGCTAAAGCTGTATTAGAACTCACCCATGTGCCACCTGTTACGCTTGAACTCAATGTAGTTGTGGTAGCCACACAAACATTGTTAGAACCTGAGATAGTTCCTGCATTAGGAAGCGGATTCACTGTTACAGTAACAGTAGTTGTACCCACACAACCTGCAGCACTTGTACCTGTTACCGTATAAGTTGTTGTTGTTGTTCGGCTGAATACAACATCGCTGCCCGTAGTAGCACTTAAGCCAATTGCCGGACTCCATGAATACGAATTGGCACCTGACACATTGATATGGGTAGTACTTCCTGAACAAATTGCACCTGAAGTTGGGGTAACTGTAAGCACCGGTATTGCGTTCACCGTCACTAACACTAAACCTGTATCGGTACAACCAAATGAGTTGCTGCCCGTTACAGTATATGTAGTTGTTGCACCAGGCGTTGCCGACACTACTGAACCCGTAGTAGCACTTAAACCGCTTGATGGAGCCCATGAATAACTGGTTGCAGTTGCGGCAGTGAGGCTGCTACTTGAACCTGCACAAACAATTGCTGGTGACGCTGTCGCAGTAACCGTTGGAACCGGATTAACAGTAATAAGTTGCGTCACTGTACCCGAACAACCCGATGTTGTACCTGTAACAGTGTACGTAGTAGTAGATGTAACACTTGTTGAAACAGTACTACCTGCTGTCGCAGACAAGCCTGTTGCAGGAGCCCATGAATAACTTGTTGCACCCGTCGCCGTTAAACTGCTTGAACTACCAACACAATAAGTAGCCGAAGTTGCGGTAATAGTTGGTACAGGAATAGCGTTTACGGTGATGCCTACCGTTGCTGTATTAGTACAGCCGGCACTGCTGGTTCCAGTAACTGTATAACTCGCACTAGTAGTACCCGAAAACACTACTACACTTCCTGTTGTTGTACTTAAGCCCCCACCAGGCGCCCAACTGTAAGTCGATGCGCCCGAAGTCGATAAGCTAGTGGTATCACCGCTACAAATTGTACCCCTCACTGCATTCCCAGCAACGGAAGGAGTCGCATTGACAGTAAATGCAATAGTCGCAGTACATGCTGCCGAAGTTGAATAACTGATTGTTGTACTTCCTGCACCCATACCTGTTACAACGCCAGTCGTTGATACAGATGCAATGCCCGTACTTGCACTCGACCATGTACCACCCGAAAGCGCATCTGAAAGTGCTGTAGTAAGCCCATTACAAACGTGATTGGTACCAGTGATAGCTGGCATAGACGGATTGGTAAGGGTAATGAATGAACCTGTTACACCCGCAAGTGTATTTGAATTACAACTGTCGGTACCTGTTACATGGTGACCGATAGTTACATAAATGTATTGATACAAACCTACAGACAAACCAGAAATTGTATAGTTGCCTGAAGCGTCAGATGTAATGGTATCGCTTGTGTATGTCCCGTCCCTGCGAATGTGTAGTGTGTATGCACTTGACGCCCTCATGCCGCCAATTTTGATGTGCCCATCACTAGCGCCGCAATAAGAGGGGTTTAAAGTATCAACAAGCGTGAGATGAGTGGTATCCGTAAGTACGATTGGACTTGATGCCGGAACAATACCTGTTGACCTGCAACCATTGGCAGATATAACTGAAATATCGTTGAACTGAGCAGGATATAAACCATTCAAAGTATATGTACCAGTACCGCTTGCTGTGATACCAAAAGTAGTATCAGGCAAGCTGTTGCGAGAATACAACAAATTGTAAGTTGCACCCGCCCTAAGTCCAGCAAAAGAGATTGAACCATCGCTGCAAATAATCGGGTTGACATAACCTGTCACCCTCAAAGTCACCGAATCGACATAAACGGGGAATCGCGCTACATCATTACCGCAAGAATTGGTAACAGTATAAAGAACAGTATCGAACCCATTGCGCATACCCGATAATACGCCTGTACTACTAATAGTTGCCAACGATGTATTTATAACACTCCAAGTACCCGAAACAGTTGGCGTATCGGTGAGTGTAATAGAGCTGCCGCCACACACTACCGAAGCACCAACTATGGTACCTGCATGTGGCAGAGGATTGATTGTAATAGCTTTTAACACACTGTCCGCTCCGCAAATATTGGTTACGCGGTATTTTACCGTATCACTCCCAGCTACAATGCCATGCACCACACCCGAACCATCGATAGTTGCCCTGGTGGTGTTTGAAACACTCCATGTACCGCCTGATGTGCTGTTTGTCAACGTAATTGTTGCACCCTCACAAACTGTTGAGACTCCTGAAATTGCAGTTAAAGTTGGCACCGTAATGACCGTATCATTAAATCGGGCGGTATCGCTTCCGCAGCCATACGGCGATGTAACTATGAATTTAATAGTCGTGAAACCCACTCCTACGCCTGTTACCAATCCTGAACCATCAACAGTTGCAACTGATGTTGAAGTGGAAGACCAAGTACCGAAAGTAGCTGATGAGGAGCTTACACTTGAAGTGCTTCCCACACAAATATTGGTGGCACCTGAAAGAACTCCGGCATTTGGAAGCGGATGTACCAATACCCTGAACGAATCGGACGAAGAACCACACGAGTTAGAAACAGTGTAGTACATGGTTACAGAATCGCTTGAAAGCACACCGGTAACTATACCTGTAGTAGCACCAATGGTAGCCGTAGAAGTATCAGAACTGCGCCATGAACCACCCGAGGTACTATTTGACAATGTCGTAGTTGCGTGCATACAAAGCGAGTGCGCACCTGTAATCGCAGAAACAGCAGCAGGTAACGGATTAACACGAATTGTAAATGTGAAAGTACCCGAACAACCTGCCGCACTTGTACCAGTTAAAGTGTAAGTTGTGGTTGTGGTAGGACTCGCAACCACTGTAGCCCCCGTCGTTGCACTTAAACCGGTTGTAGGTGCCCATGAATAGGTGGAGCCACCCGTAGCTCTAAAAGTATCAGTTCTGCCATAGCAAATGGTATCGGCAGTTCTTGTGACAGATATTGTAGGAATAGGATTAACCGTTATTGTTTGACTCGCCGTATTTGAACAGCCCGAACCATTAGTACCTGTTACTGAGTAAGTAGTAGTTGTTGTAGCTGAACTCACAACACTTGCCCCTGTCGTCGCACTCAATCGGAATGAAGGGGTCCATGCATAAGTTAAGCCAGACGAAGACCCTGTTGTACTCAAGGTTGTTGTGTCGCCAAGGCAGATAGAAGCCCGAATAGCAGTAGCCGATACGGTAGGCAAAGGATTTACTGTGATGGTACGGACTCCGGTGTCAGAACAACTACCTGTTGTACCTGTAACGGTGTAAGTAGTTGTCGCGGTAACTGAACATGTCACTGCAGCTCCTATTGTTGCACTCAAACCAGTTGCTGGAGACCAAGAATACGTTGTGCCGCCCGTTGCCCTCAATGTCGTTGAGTTGCCATTACAATAGCTTGCAGCATCTGATGTAGCCGTAACTGTTGGCGTTGCATTTACTGTGATGGTAATGCTACCTGTATTGGAACAACCCGCTGCACTGACACCAGTTACAGTATACGTTGTTGTAGAAGTTGGAGATGCTGTGATTGAAGTACCTGTCGTAGCACTTAAGCCTGTTGCAGGCGACCATGAATAGGTGGTACCGCCTGTACCAGAAACAGTAGTACTTGTACCTGAGCAAATGGTTGCAGAAGTGGGTGAAGTACCGATTGTAGGAAGCGCGTTCACTGTGATAAGCTGAGTATCTACCGCTGTACCACAAAAATTAGTTACAGAATACGAGATGATTGTTGTACCCGAAGCCACGCCGCGCACTATCCCACCTGTTGTGATTGTCGCATTTGAAGTACTACCGCTGCTCCATGTACCTCCGCTGGTTGCATTTGATAGTGTGAGGTTTTGTCCCACACAAACCACTGTACCACCGGTAATTGTACCAGCATTGGGCAAAGCAATTACCCGCATGGTGATTGAGTTACTCACAGCAACGGTATCGGCAGTAGTTGCCCCCGTTACGACACACCTAATTACATCGCCATTCGCCAAACCTGAGGCGGTATATGCCACCGAATCAGACCCAACTGAGGTAGTATTTTTAAACCAATGGAAATGGGTTGTACCCGAAAGCACCGAAGACGTAAACCGAGTTGATGTACCAGTACAAATCGTATCACGTGCCACAAAAATTTTAAATGGCGCATTTACTTTTCTAATGACGTTGTTGCCGTAGTCGGCTATGAAGAGATTTCCTTTTTTATCGACGGCAGAATACATACCATACGATGTACTCGAACCGTCAAAGAAATTTAATCCGGCAGCGGTTGCTTGACCACCATCACCGGAATAGCCACCTGCCATACTTGAATTTCCGGCATAAGTCGTAATTAACCCAGATGCTATATCTACATAACGAACTACGTAATTAAACATGTCCGATATATACAAATTACCTGTCAAATCACAAGCAATTCCAGATGGCTGGTTCAATTCTGCATCAGTTGCAGCCCCACCATCTCCAGTGTACCCCCCGGTAGCACCATCAAAAATACTCACCCATGCACCTGCACCTGTTCCATTTCCTGCTACAGTACTAATTATCCCTGAATTATTTACTGCTCTTATTACATTATTTGCGAAATCAGCGATGTAAACTTTTCCAAATGTATCTACGCATACGCCAGTCGGTTGATTCAACCTAGCAAGAGTAGCGGCACCACCGTCTCCCCTGTAATCAGCTGTATCATTTCCTGCAAAAGTTGAGATAATTCCTGAAGCACTTACCGAACGAATTCGAGAAATACCGTCTGCTATATACAAAACACCTGTTCGCGAAATTGCCACATCTATACAAGAGATTCTCGCTGAAATCGCTGAGGCACCATCTCCGGAATACCCTCCTGTGCCATTTCCTGCGTAGGTCGATATGATGCCCGAAGTATTTACTTTACGTATCCTAAAATTAGCCTGATCAGCAATGTAAATATTCCCTGCCTGATCTACACAAATCCCTGTAGGTGAATTTAGATGAGCACTGGTTGCAGCACCACCATCACCTGAATATGAACCTGATCCACTACTTACTCCAGCAACCGTTGAAATAACGCCTGATGTTGTGACTTTTCTAACCACATGGTTCTGATAATCTGTGAAATAGATATTACCAGCGGTGTCAGTAGCAACACCATTGGGTAAACCCACGTGCGCTAAAGTTGCTGCACCTCCGTCACCTGTACGGTCGGTGCTGCCGTTAACACCGGCATAGGTTGTTATTACTTGTGCACGGGTAAGGGCTGCTGAAAAAATAAGTGCAACTGATAGGAAATATGTGAAAAGGTAACGTTTGTTCATAGTTGAAATTGACAAGCCTGCAAGTTAGTTAATTATGCTTTTTCAAACACTCGAATACATGACAAAAACCTATGTTTTTATCGCTGTTTTACATACAATGGCAGCCCAGCTTCATTGGCTATTTTCTGCGCAAGGCTTAACCCCGCATCTTCGAACGGCCAAACGAAAAGACTGTCAATTTTAAATGACCCGCCGATAGCCTTGATTGAATTGATAGTATGGTCAAATGCGATACCCTTACCTCTGTATTCCTCCAGCATAACAACCGAACAGAGATACAAACAACTGTAGTCTTTGTCTTGTTCTGCTGACTCAAAGAGTTGCGTTTCATTCAATGCGCCATTGAGGAAGCCATCCATCGCGGACTTTGATACCGGAAACACAATGAGCCACATAATGGGGCCATCGCCTTCGTTGAATTCTACTACAGTTGCGGGGTGAATATTCAATAAACGGGCTACAATTGCCTCATCAACATCAAGTTGAGTGGGGTCGTTGCGTGTATCGAAGTGCTCGCCTACCAATACCAACATGCGCTCCAGTTTAGTTTGTTCCATAAATCGCTAGTTAGGCACAAAGTTACCAAACAACCGACGAATAAAAACTATTGATTTTCAACTACTTGCGATTTAAAACAAAAATTATTTACAGAAAATCGAAAAAAAGTTTTGCCAAAACAAAAGAGTCACTATTTTTGCACTCCCAAAACGCCAAAAGCGTCCAGAGTTTCCTCCTTAGCTCAGTTGGTTAGAGCACATGACTGTTAATCATGGGGTCCCCCGTTCAAGTCGGGGAGGGGGAGCAAAAAAAGCCGCAGTAATGCGGCTTTTTTCATTTTGGGTGGCTTCTCCCCTACCTTTGCCATACCACCATGCTCAAACATCTCATCAATACCATATCCTTACTGCTTTGCTGTGCGACATCAGCAACCGCACAACAAATGCCTGATTTGATTCCGTTTTTGGATGGCGAAAAATGGGGTTATGCTGATACCAACGGCAATGTTGTGATTGCTCCAAAATGGCAGTATGTTCAATTTTTCAATGGAGAACGAGCTATAGTTTACTCCGACGACAGGCGCTGTGTGATTAATAAAGCAGGAAAATATATCATTCCTCCGTACAGAAATTGGAACGGTACTTTTTACAATTCACCGGTGGGAGCCTACTACAATGCTAAGGGAAAGTCGGGCAAGTGGTGTGTAATAGATTCCAATAACAAAGAAATACTCGCAAGTGTCTACGACAAAACCGATGCAGGAAATGGTTTTACCCGGTCGGGGTATTTTACAAAAATTGAAGCACTCGGTTGCATGGCGGCTAAAATGTGTAAGAATGGCAAGTTCGGCATCATCGACACGCTCGGCCGCACCCTGATTCCTTTTGAGTACGACGGTATTGATATTGATGGTTACCCTTTTTCATCAAACAAGTACTTCGTGATAAGAAAGGGTGAAAACATGGGACTGATTGACGGCAAAAACCGCGTTATCTACCCCGGCATTTATTACAACATCTGGATTGATAAAGACAATAACAACCAAATAAAACTTTTCAGGAGAAAGGGTTCTGCTATTGGCGACACCAACGGAAAAATTGTATGGGAGGCAAAGGGTTACGATGTCGAGTTCCCGCATCATGATCTATACCCTGTTCACGACTCAAGCGGCAAATACGGGCTTATGAATAAAAACCACAAACTCATTTTACCTTGTACCTATCTGGCGTTATGGTTCACTCACGACACAATTGTTGTTTCGCAGTGGATTACTGATTCTGCAAAACGAACTTGTCAGGGCATCAAATACCTTGACATCAATAACCTCAGTGAACTTTCGGATTGGATTGATTTATACCACCCTACCAAACCAACACTGCCAAACCAACATGCAACCAACCTCGAAGTCTATAACTCCCACCTACCCCACATCCATAAAATAAAAATCGGCGATTCGCTGATGAACGAGTTCAAAAAAGACAGCATTCTTTGGGGCGCCTCGGGAGGTGTGTTTCAGACAAAAAGAATGTACTCCGTGCGCGGTATTACCGATGGCGATTCTGTTGCCCGGTATGGAGCGGTTATTGACACCAATGGTAACTATGTCATTGCTCCCCGAAAAACCGACGCTTCAATCAGCATCATTAACGATAGCAATAACCTGATTTTAATATCAGGCGAAACAAAACTGCATAAGCCCTACTACCGGGTAGAAACTTTTGATGGCAAGGTGATGATTCCGGATCAGGAGAACTCCATAGAGTGTGCATACTTTCACAACAATGTTTTTTATGCAGTTTCAAGAGATGATGACGCTTACGAAGTATATACGCGCAGCTTTGAAGGGAATGGAAGATATACCGCTCATGATTTCACTTATTATCTAATTACCGAAGGCGGTAAACCGGCACCCTACATTGGCAAGTATAAACTACACTGGCACACCGACAGTCTGGGATTAAGAACAGGACACAACCAATTTTACTCGAATGTTTATGATGGTTTCAACGATCCTTTTATGGGCTACTTTATGGCCGAAGATACCGTAGGGCATAGTGGCATCATTTCCATTGATGGCAAAATTGTTTACCCGGAGGTAAGCTTTAAATACAACCAGTTTAAAGTCCGCTGCTCCGAACTTTTCATTGTTGACAATGCCCCAATTCGTAATCACCGAAGTTATTATGGGCTTGACAGACTGGACCGTAATAATGCGCCGCGACAAAAAAATGACTTGCTAAAAAGAGGTTTACCCTACATGGTGAACCATAAAAATCAAGTTTTATTAGATAGCCTCACAGTTGATGATGCCGGAGTAGCATTTGACGGAACCAGCCAAAAAATTTACACGGTCACCCTGGCACAAGCCAAAAGTGGCATCAGTGGTGGAGGTATGAACTTTTATTTCAATAACAAAGGGATGCGCTTTAGCCGCAACTTACCGGGTGATAAGAAGTGATTTTTGTTTGTCGTTTGTCTGAATTAAGATTTGCAGGATGATTTTTGACATCTGGCGCAGGAGTTAGCGCAGCGCTCCTGTAGCAAAAGTACTTGGTGAGTGTGTCGCAAGCGGATGCTTGCACAGAATTAGGACGAAGCGGAAGCTTCGACCAGATGTGCTGATTTTTGAAATCTGACGCAGGAGTTAGCGCAGCGCTCCTGTGTCTATAGAAATGAACCGCCTGTCCCGGGTTTAACTCGGGAGAACTCCTGACTCGAACTCGACCATATCAAATAAAAACAACAAGAAATCAAAATCACACCACACAAAACCCCTCACCGCGCAGCAATTTTTACTCAAAAATCGCCTAAAAAGAAAAGCGGAGAAGTTATCGCTCTCGCTTTAACTTTCTCCGCTTATAGAGGTGGTGTGGGAGGGAGTTGAACCCCCGACACAAGGATTTTCAGTCCTTTGCTCTACCAACTGAGCTACCACACCTCGTTTTGGGAGTGCAAAGATAGGAAACAATCCTGAACTACAAAACTTTATTTTGGATTTCTCCGTATATTTTTTGAACTTATTTATTGATGGCATCTATCAGTTGCGCATCATCAGGCTTTACATCTGATTTGAAATACGTCACGAAGTTTCCTTTCTCGTCAATCAGGTATTTCTGGAAATTCCACGCTACTTCATTGTCAGAAACACCATTGTAACGCTTCTTAGTGAGCCACAAATACAACTCATGAATGTTTTCACCCTTCACCGAAATTTTAGCTGCCATAGGGAAGCTAACACCGTAGTTTTTCTTGCAAAACTGCTCGATGTCCTGATTGGAACCCGGTTCTTGCGCACCAAAGTTATTAGCAGGGAATCCAATAATCACGAGTTTGTCCTGGTACTTTTTGTACAATTTCTCGAGACCCTCGTATTGATAAGTATAACCACATTTTGAGGCCGTGTTTACTATCAAAATCTTCTTGCCCTTGAATTTTGACAACTTGATTTTACCGCCCGGTAGGCCGTCAACCTCAAAATCATAAATGCTTTTTGGCACCTCATTCTTTGGCGCAGCAAATAAAAATAAAGAAAACAAAAGTGCTAATTTGTACATCATAGACTGAATAATTTTGATGCAAATTAACCAAAATGCAATTGCCCGCAACAAAAGTTACCGCACAATCAATTGCAGTATTGAAGGGGCAAATACTACCCTGCCATCACACTAATCAGCATTTGGATAATGCCTATCAAAAACCCGAATACACCACCTATCAGCTCAATGAATTTAAACTCTTTCTTCATCACCGAAAGCAGCACTTCTTCCAGCTTGTCGTTTGAAAAATTAGCCACTTTGTCTGTCACCATTTTCTGGATATCAATCTTATCTGAAAGGCTATCGGCAAACTTACTAATCACCTCGGGCAGCATCAGGTTAATTTCTTCGAGCAGTCCCTCTTTAATTTTATCGAGCGTACCAGCACCAACGAACATGGCTATCACCGGCAGCTTTTCTTTCAGGCGCACATTCAGGAACGTATCAATGTGCTGCTCAATGTGCGGCATCACTTTCGCCAGCTCCTCAGGGTCTTTGATTTTATCGGCAATTTCATTGAAATGCAATAACTCGCCAGATACGACCCTACCCAATTTTGTAGCGAAAGCGTGCTTCCGTTTTGGGAAAATACCCTGAATAGTGACACCAAAAACTTTGTATGCCTTACGCGGGTGAAAAAGCATGTAAAACGCTATCCACGTAGTAAACCATCCTGTAAATGCGGCAATTATAGGCTGCGACCAAAAAGCAATTGTACTGAACATATAGTTGAGTGCACAAAAATACAGCCAAAGCTGCCTTTTGTTCACTTTTTAGTGATTTTTAAGGATGTTTTTGGTCTAACCCTGCTTTTACAATGTTCATTAGCTCTTTACACTTGGCATGATCGGGCTTATTAGCCAGTGCCCTTTGCAGTGTCGCATACGCCGACTGGAATTCACCCGTTTTGCAATAAGCGTAGGCAAGGTTGTACATAATATCGGCATTTGACGGCCATGCGTATGAGGCTTTAATGTAGTATTTAATCGCCTCGGGCTGGTTGTTTTGGTTGGCAGCAG
Organism: Chitinophagaceae bacterium; assembly: GCA_947454235.1. GTDB lineage: Bacteria > Bacteroidota > Bacteroidia > Chitinophagales > Chitinophagaceae > Flavipsychrobacter. The sequence continues at coordinate 13,584 of CANGIY010000025.1, read as the reverse complement.
CAAGCCCAAGTCTATTATAGTAGTCTGAAACGAGGTAAGCCAGAAATACCCCATTCGGGTGGTCGGGGAACATCTTCTGCACTGAATCACAATCAGCAGCAGCAGCTTCCATATCACCCAGTTTTACGTAACAAACACCCCTATTCAGGTGCGCCACTACATATTCGTTGTTAATGGAAATGGCTTTATCGAGGTACTTCACAGCCTTGCGATACCAGTTTTTCTGTGCGCTATCAGTCGTTTCTCCGTCAGCCCATTCAATACACGCCATACCTGCGTTGGTATTCGCAATTACACTGTTGGTGGCTGTTTGCGCGTCTTTAAGAAACAGTATTTTATTGGCGCTCCAGTCGTGGTTGCGGGTAATGGTTTTGAAGCCGCTTGCACCTACCAATACCAGCATGAGACCGCCTACAACCGCTTTACCGGCAATTTCCGAGCTCATTTTTTGGTACAACTGAGCCAATGCCCATCCCAGAATCATGGCGAAACCAAGCGATGAATGGTACACAAGACGCTCTCCCATCGGTGAACCAATATTCACAACAATATTAGACACCAGCCCCAAATACAAGAAGTAAGTAGCTAACGCATAACCCAACACATGACGCTCCTTCAACCATTTGATCATCATGAACACTAAACCTGCATGCAATGCCAGCGATGCCCAAAACAACGGACTGCTGAAATCAACATAAGGCACCTGATTGAATGTATAGTCGGACGTGAGCGGATGAGGGAAAAACAACAACTTTACATACAACAGCAACACAGTAACAATAGTGGCTATCTTCTGTGGCACCGAAGCCAAAATGTAAGGGTTATTCATTACATCGGTATTAGGCTCGCCACCTGTAACCACCGACGACATGCGCATAATGCCATACAATGCAATAGGCGCAAAATAGATGTACACTGCTCCAAAAGCCTCCTTCGGTTTTGCATCGCGGAACATGTACAACGTAAGTGGTATAAGAAATACAAGCACAATGCCGTACTCTTTCGAAAGCAATGCCAGCAGAGTGTACAGGCATGAATAGAAAAGGTATTTTTTATTTTTTGTATCGAAGTAATCGAGTGCCGAAAGCAATGTGAGTGTAATGAACAACAATGACATTATCTCATCACGGCTCTTGATATTGGCAACCACCTCGGTATGTATTGGGTGAATGACAAAAATAAGTGCCGTTAAAAAGGCTGCCAGCGGTAGCTTTTTAAATACAGTGCCACGTAAAAACCTGAGCAATACGATAGCAGAAAAAATGTACAACAATACATTTACCACATGCCTGATGTGCATGATTCGCTCCTCTGCTTTTTTATTGGCAGTCTCAACGAGCTTGCGTGCAACCGCACTGGTATCGGTAATAGCCACATCCTTCGAACCAAAAAAAGTCTGCTCAATGGCAAATGTCACCATAGAAAGCGGACGATAACGGCCACCGGTCAATTGGTTCGCCTTTTCGTTTTGTTTGCGGGTATAACTCTCAAACGCATCTGTTGCGAGTAATTTTGGTATGCCCGACATGCCTTGCATCACATATTCGTTTTGCTTGATGACCAGCAAGTCGTCATACGCCCACGAGCTTGAAAAAGTATTTGCATAAAAAATTAGCCCGATAAGTGCCAAAATAAGTGCCTGCCCCTTAAAGCTGAACAGGGTAAACGGTTCGTTCTCTTTCACTTTTGAAACTACTTCGGGCGCGGCGGCTTGCACCTTGGCTGGTTGGGGCTGCGGTACATTCGAAACCGGTTTCTTTTTGGACATGCGAATAATATTTATGGCTAAAATAAAAAATTTGGGACAAACACCATCTTTTCTAACATCAATTCAGTGAGCCCCAATAAAAAGGCCGATGAAGAAACACTCTCCATCGGCCTGTATTATGCTTTAATTAGATTAAAGTCCTCTTTTCAAATTTGCGATATCGCTAATCCTTTTTTCAGCCATGCGCATAGCAGCCAACTGATTGTGGATATTGTCGCGAGAAGCAATTTCGAAGTTTTCAAGCGTACGACCGTAGATGTTGTCTACAATAGCAATCGCCCTAGCCCTGTTGTAACCTTCACGCTCAACACTGATGTTGATGATACCACCTGCGTTAATCAGGAAGTCAGGCACATAGGTAATGCCTTTTTCAATAAGCATTGGTCCGTGTACGTTTTCGTCAGCAAGCTGATTGTTAGCAGCACCGGCAATAATTGCACACTTCATTTTATTGATAGCATCAGTATTTACTGTTGCACCCAATGCGCACGGAGCATAAATATCATACTCCATATTGAAAATTTCAGACGGAGCAACAACGGTAACACCAGAATGTTTGTCAGTTACTTTCTTGATATTCGTTTCGTTGATATCGCTTAAAATAACTTTTCCGCCTTCCTCAATAATATGGTCGATCAATGTACGACCAACATTACCTGCACCTTGCACCAATACTTTCTTGCCACTCAGGCTGTCGTTACCGTACACTTTTTTACAAGCTGCCTTCATACCCACATAAACACCGTAAGCTGTTACAGGAGAAGGGTCTCCGCTTCCGCCCAAATATTCAGGAACACCCGTAACGTGTTTCGTCTCCATTGAGATGTACTCCATGTCTTTCGAAGAAGTGTTCACGTCTTCAGCAGTAATATATTTACCACCCAGGTTATCAACAAAACGACCATACCTACGCCAGTAAGCTTCGTTTTTCAATTTTTGTGCATCACCAATGAGCACTGCTTTACCCCCCCCAAGGTTCAAACCACTGATAGCAGACTTATACGTCATACCACGGCTTAACCTAAGAGCATCAACAATTGCATCGGTGTGGCTCGCATAGTTCCAAAGCCTTGTACCGCCCAACGAAGGTCCCAACACAGTGTTGTGTACTGCTATAATAGCATTCAGGCCTGTTGCAGCGTCTGTACAAAACATCACTTGCTCGTGCCCCATCGATTGCATTAATTCTATGACAGATTGTTGCATACTTTTTATTTTATTGGCACAAACGTAAAGAATTTTGGGCAGTTAAATAAATCAATCAGCCGAAAATAATGTGGCATAGATTTAGCTGTGGTATTTTCATTAATTTTATCCTTTGCACACTCAATTCGCTTCAATATTGACACATAGAGTCCAAATACAACTTAGCAGGCTATCGCTCCTGTTTACACTTTTAATCAGCTCAATTTCAACTTTTGCCAACGAAGTTCATTTCCGTGGGCGCGTTACCGACAAAAACCACGTTGGGTTAAGTCAGGCAGTCATTGAACTTGAAGACAAAAAAGGACTTATCTACTGCAATAAAGAAGGTCGGTTCAATGTGAAAGTAGACATCGATACCATCGATGCATTTAAAATTTCATGCCCCGGTTACGACAGTCGCGAAATTGAGGTAGGCGATGTGAACGACGATTCGATAGTAATTGTGCTGCAGAAAACCGTAATAAGCCTCAATAGTGCTAAAGTTTCAGCTAAAGGCGGGAACTTACAGGAAGGCACTACGGGTGTTGACGGCGGTAGCACCGACTATGGCTGTTACCTAAAATATAAAGATGAGCTTGCCATTTACCTGCCCTGCGACACAAGTCTGCATGCCACACTTAAAGACATCAATGTGTATATAAAAAAAGAAGGTGGGCACGACAATAAATTCACCTTGCACATTTTCGATAAAGACAGCACAGGCGCACCGGGCGAAGAACTGGCGACCGATACTGTAATGTATGTTGGCGCAAAAAAAGGCGGTGAATGGGTTTCGGTTGACCTTTCTGATAAACTCATACAAATGAAAAGCGGGCTTTTTGTGAGCATGGAGTGGACTTTAAATTTAGGCAAAGCCTACTTCCTCAGCGAAATGGACCCTAAAACGAATTTTTATTCGGGAGAAGATTCATTTAAGAATAAATACAATGGACCTGTAGTGGGTATGGCTTACGGAGGTGAAACACAACCTGTTGTTTACAGGCGTTACGCCGAAAACATTTACAACCACGTTGATGAAGGAAAATGGTATAAAACGGCACCTCGCTCAGGGGCTCGCCACAATAAAAAATGGATAACTCCCATGATTTTCTGTAGGTACAATTATTTCGAGAAGAAATAAGGAACGTTGAATCAATAAAGTATATGAAATTACGCAGTTATTTGTCTTTTTTGCAAGGCGAAAAATTTGCCAATAGTGGGCTATTTAAAGACTTTTTCAACAAAGCAAAAATGGGAAAGAACCAGTAAGATGGTATACTTTACTTATTGATCGTTCCTAAGCCCGCCAAAACGAAAGTATTCTTTGAACATTATTTGTTAACTTTCGCCTTTATTATTTAATTCTTACCACCTAGCATACATAATGAAAGGAATTATATTAGCCGGAGGTTCCGGTACAAGGCTCTACCCTCTTACCATTGCAGTGAGTAAACAACTTATGCCTGTTTACGACAAACCAATGATCTACTACCCTTTAAGCACATTGTTGCTAGCGGGTATCAACGAAATACTCATTATTACTACTCCTGAAGACCAGCCTGCTTTTAAAAAGCTATTGGGTGATGGAAGCCAGATTGGTTGCCGCTTCGAATATGTAGTTCAACCGCGCCCTGAAGGACTTGCTCAGGCGTTTATACTGGGTGCCGATTTCATAGGCAACAGCCCTGCTGCACTTGTATTGGGCGACAATATATTCTACGGTGCCGGCATGGGTAACCTGCTTAAAAATAAGGCCAACCCCGATGGCGCAGTGGTTTTTGCCTACCCGGTAAACGACCCTGAACGTTACGGTGTTGTAGAATTTGATAAATCGAACAAGGTGTTGAGTATTGAAGAAAAACCGACGCAGCCAAAATCAAACTACGCTGTACCTGGTTTGTACTTCTACGATAACAATGTTGTAGACATTGCTAAAAATATTAAGCCATCGCACAGAGGCGAACTCGAAATTACCGATGTCAACAAAACGTACCTTGAAATGGGTAAACTTGAAGTGGGTGTGCTTCACAGGGGCACAGCATGGCTTGACACAGGCACATTCGACTCATTGATTCAGGCAGGGCAGTTCATCGAAGTAATTGAAAAACGCCAAGGACTCAAAATAGGTTGTATTGAAGAAATCGCTTACCGCAATGGCTGGATCAATGATGAACAAATGGAAAAACTTGCCGCTATTTATATGAAGAGCGGTTACGGCATGTACCTCAAAAACTTGATTGGAAAAATCTAACCAAACCAAAATATACATGAGCCTCGCAACCGCGGGGCTTTTTTTATAGCCTTACTCCCATCAATAATACGTCATCAACCTGCTCTTCGCTACCCTTCCACTGATTAAAGAACGCCAGAAGTTGATTTTTCTGAAGGCTCATCTGTAAGGCATGAACTGCCACAATTTGCTCCTTCATTCTCGATGTCATCATTTTCTTATTGGCATCACCTCCAAACTGGTCAGCATATCCATCGGTGAAAATGTAGAAGGAATCACCTTTTGAGAAATTTATTTCATGGTTAGTGTATGCACGATTGCGCTCTAGCTGAAAACCACCAATAGGATATTTATTTGGCTTTACAACTTCAATTTCACCATTGCACAAATACCACAGCGGGCGATTGGCACCAGCATAAACCAAAGTTCTGTCCACCTCATCAACCACACAAACTGCAACATCCATACCGTCATTTGATTCGCTTCCGCTTCCTTCAAACATGTTCAATACCGACAGGTTAAGCTCCTCTAAAATTTGCGCCGGGTCAGTCACCCCCCTTTCGTTAATCACCTGATTCAATAGTGAACTACCAATCATGCTCATTAAAGCACCCGACACTCCATGACCTGTGCAATCTCCGGCAACAAATATCTTTTTACCACCCTTTTCATGAAAACTGTAGAAATCGCCACTCACAATGTCCTTCGGTAAGAAAATAACAAAAGAATCAGGCATTGAACCTGCAATACCTGCTTCAGTTGGCAACAAAGCATCCTGTATTCTTTTGGCATATGTAACGTTATCGGTAATGGATTTGTTCTTCAATTCAAGTTCCGCCTTTTGGCGCATCACTATTTCGGTACGTTCATCCACCATTCGCTCCAATTCTGCATTCTGATTTTCAAGTATTCTCTGCCGCTCCAGTTCTTGCGCCATGTTTTTCTCCGAAAGGAGTTTTATTTCTTCTAATTGCGTTTCCATTTTCGTATGGCTTATACCATACCTGCGCCCCATAATCATACTCACACCTATAGGGCTCACATACGCAACAACAATTGAAGAAATTCTTACCAACTGAATGATAAACGGCTTAAATCCGCTCAACCCAGAAAAAAGCATTGACATCATGCTTAAAAACAAGCACACAAACGGTACTGTGAAGAATATCATGATATACTTTGCCTCCCATTTCTTCTGCCCCATTCCTGAAAAAAGCAACCTGAATACAGTACCGAGCTGTAAGATGAGCACCACTGCCATCATGCCTTCATAAAACCATCCCAGAAAGCCACTACTTTTTGCTAATACGCCTCCACTGTTGGTGGTAAATAAAATGATTCCCAGAATGGTAACCGCCAAAATCAAATACAGCCGTCGAAACTTTCTCTGTTTATCAAAAACTATCTGACTCAGGAAAAAAGTAAAAAACTCCAGGGCAAACACGGTAGGAAAATACGGTAGACGAATATAATCTATTTGAATACTCGACGACAAAAACGGTATCTTGTAATAAACACCAATATTTGCGATAGAAAAGAACAAACAAAACAATGAGAAGTATAGATACTCCCTGTTTTTACGATAGAAGACAAACAAAGAAAAGAATACACACGCAAAAGAGAGATAGTAAAAGCCCATCCTGAAATCGCTCAAATCTTTCTCCTTCTCGTCTTGTGCCTGTTTTTGCCGCCAGGCATCTCCTCCTACCCAAACACTGATGTAGCTTGATGTCACCAACTCGCTGGGGCGAAATACCAAAGTTAATTTCACTAAGGTATCCTTGAAATTTACTGTAAAACACTTTTTCTCTTTGGCAACTAAAGTCTTTTTTTTGTCAACAAAAAAACCCGTCGTAAACAGCGTGTCACCATTTGCTGTCATCAGGCTATTTCCGACAGACTCAAATTCCATGTAAAAAATTCGTTCAACTTCGCTCGGAGGAATATGTAGCAGGGCCTTAAAAACAACAGAATCCGTGCCCGCGAAACTAGTTGTGTCAGCATTGCAGGTTGAAGATAATTTTACGTTACCCTGCTTGTCGAATACGCTCACATCCCAACAGTAGGAGGCGAGAAGATTTATTGGCTTAACTGATGTATCGCTGATTTTGAAAATATTGCTTCCATCACCTGCCTCACCTTGTGCATGCGCAAATACATTAAACCCAAGGGCAAACAGAAATATGAACAACCATTTTTTCATGCAGATAATTATAGTCTAACACCTATTAACAATACATCGTCAACCTGTTCCATTTCACCCTTCCAGTCGTTGAAGTAATCGAGCAAAATTTTATTTTGTTGCGCCATAGGCAAATCACGAATTTCCATAATCTTATCGCGCATCTTCGACGTCATCATTTTCTTACCCAATGGCCCACCAAACTGATCAGCATAACCATCAGTAAAAATATAGAATACATCACCCTTTTTCACCGGAATTATGTGATTAATGAACTTGCGCTCTCTTGCCATCTGAAAACCACCAATAGGTGATTTATCAGGCTTTATCATCACTAACTCATCATTTTGAACCAGCCAAAGCGGGCGATTGGCACCGGCAAATTGAAGCTCTCCGATATCCATATTAATCGAGACCATCGCAACATCCATACCATCGTTCGATTCATTATCTACGCTCTGGAAAGTATTTAATACCGCCTGATTCAACTGATTAAGCACTTGCGCAGGCTGCACCATGCCTCGTTCATTGATAATTTGATTTAACAACGAACTACCTATCATACTCATGAACGCACCCGAAACACCGTGCCCTGTACAGTCGCCTGCAACAAGTATAGTTCGGTCATTTTTTTCGGCAAACGAATAAAAGTCGCCGCTTACAATATCTTTTGGTAAGAAGATGACAAATGAATCGGGCACTGATTCCTGAATCAATTTAATATCGGGCAATAATGCATGTTGTATCCTTTTCGCATAGGTAACATTATCAGTAATTGCTTTATTTTTCAGCTCCAGTTCAGCTTTTTGGCTTGATACTTCATTGGTGCGCTCCGCTACTTTTTGTTCTAGTTCAGCGTTTGCAGTCTCCAAAATTTGTTGCTTCTCAAGCTCCTTCTGCAAGTTATCAGCTGATAACCGCTCAATGGACTGGATTTGGTTCACAAGCTGACGCTGGGTTAAACCGTTCTTCTTACCCAGTACATATGCCGCAGACAAAGGATAAATACAATACCCGATGTCTATTGAATATACAATCCAATTCCCAGCCAAATCAACAAAATTCTGGTTTTGAGAAACCAACACTGCAAAGCCCAGGAACGGAAGTACCCAGAATATCAGCAAACCAAAGAAAATAATTTTCACAAGTGCCTTTGCCTCCCACCGCTTCTGACTGAAGCCCCTAAGCAAGTGGTAAAATGCAGAAATACCTACATAAGGATACAAAACGAAAAGAACAATTTGGTATGCCGGCAAGCGCACATTATTTATATGAATAGGCAATGAATAATTATACCTGAGCGCTGGTACAAATGAGGCAGCTACTATGAATAAGATTACAAACAATGGTATCCTGTTGCGTTCCTTACCCCGAAATACTTTAACGAAGAAAAAACTCAAAAACTCAAGTGCCAGAATCACGAAAAAATTGGAGAGATGGCTTATTTGAGCAACCTCCATATATGGACTTAAAAAGCCGAGGGCACCAAAAAAACAGAAAAGCGCAAAGTAAAAATTCTCGTTTCGTTCTCTGTGAAACAGAAATAAAATGAAAAATATTATCCCGATTGCCAGATAATAAAAGGCAAATGCAAACGATTTTCGAGTAGATATTTCATTGCTTTTTGCCGTATTCTCCAATCTATTGATTTCGGAAAACTCCAAACTCATGGAATTATACAACATCGATGGATGAACTTTGTATGTAACTGCAATGTGCTGCAATGTGTCAGCAAACACAAAGGGCACAAAATTGTCACAGCTTAGGCTCTTAAATTTCCCTTTCTTTCTTGTTTCAAACTCGCCTGTTTTTACAATCTCTACTCCATTCAAATCAACTTTCAACGAGCCTCGTATACTTATATCTAAACCTACCACTTTGTTGCACAATGCCTTATTGACTATGAAATCAGTCGTCATTGTCAATACAGCAGGTTTGGAGATTGTAATTGAATCAGGACGGGTGGTAATCAGTTCTTTGATATTACCAGCCTGATCTGTTATTCTTACTTTCCATTCAAATTTCCTCAGGATATCAAGACCTTGAATTGTATCGGTTGACGGCCGCCCGTTTCTTTTAGGAATTGACCCTAACAAGTCAACCCGTGTAAATTCAGCGTAAACATTACCCAGCAAACAAAAGACTGCAAAAAGCAAGTAAAAACTCACTTTTGAACTACGACTACCCAATAGCCCCCCCGTTGATTTTCGCACCCGACGTTTCAGTTCTTTAAAAATTACAAACAGTTACAAATTAATGATTCAAATTCAAAAATAACAAACCCCAACGTGAAAGACTAAAAATCTTTTATTGCACTTTTGTAACTTTTAGATGCTATCTTCGATTAACAAATAAATGAGGTCAAAAATATACTTTGTCTGGGTTGTTGTTATGGTGGGTTGTTTTCTGCCTTTCGGTCTTTTTGCGAAAGATGAAAACGCCAACAAATTCTGTATGAAACTGCAATTGAATACAGAATGCAAAGTCTATTTCGGTAATGAGTTTAAGGGCACCATCAAAGCTTCAGAGCTTAAGATCTTTTATCTGCCGGTTTCAACCATTAAAATTACCGCCCAACCCACCAACAACGAATTCAAACCTCTTTCTACCAATTTCGAAATTACCACATCAATGGTCAACAAATCAAATGTAGTAACACTTGAACTTGCCCGTAAAGTAGACTTAAAAAGCAATACGGAACAGGAAGAAGACAACTGGTTTATGCGCGTAGTCAACAATTTGGTTGATAAGCACAAATTAACATGGTAATTTTTAAACAACCCATATAAAATGAAAGAGGCGCACTGAATTTCAATGCGCCTCTTTCATTATAATCAGCAATATTATTTCACTGACCTTTGAGTCGGTGTTCTTTGAATTGCTTTTTCAGGCTGAGTTGCAGCCGCTTTTATACGATTGATGTTTTTATAACCAATTTGTTTTTCAACCGGTTGACCGAAGCTTTGAGCATCGAGGTATTTACCTTTGTTAGCTCCTTCTTTTTCCACTTCTGTTACAATACGACGAGCTTGCGCAGTTCTATCGTTCCTTACACCAGTTACTTGCCAGCTTACTTTAATATTAGGCATGTTTGTTTTAATCTCAAACTTATTGTCAGAAACTTCTTTGCTAACAATTGCCTGAGCAAAGGTGCCACCTATCACTGTGAGTTGGTACTTATATTCTTTGTTCAACGCCTCGAAATAATTAGGAAGTTGAACTGTAGCAACGCCTGAAGCATCAGTAGTAACATTGCCATTGTAAATGTTCATCATATCAGCCGATTCTACAGAAGAATGCATCAAGTATTTATTCTCAGGATCTTGCGGGTGATCAATTTTAAACGCTTTCACTGTTGAAGTTGCAGTAACCGCATCTAAAGTACCATTCACAATCACATCACCGTTGAAATAACCTGCATAGTTTGCACCACCCGATGCTCCACCATCAGCATAAACTCCAATGTTATTTCCTAAAGAACTATCGGCTACTGCAAGCAAACCGAAGTTATCGCCATCTGTAAAGCTGGTAGCATTACCTAGCAAACCAATGTTAGCAGTATCGCTGTAGTACGCAATACCAAAAACACCGTATGAAAAGTGTGATGTACCTCCACCGTAAGGGAATGATTCAGAGTAAGTACCAAATGCCCTTGCAGCACTTGAAGGCGATTGAGAATAAGTACCAAAGTTTTGAACAGACGCACCTACAGTTGCCGAAGTCGGGAATAAACCGATATGCAAAGCACCCACAAGACCACCGGTAGCTTTCATACCAATGCCGCGTGGTACTGTAGTAGAGCTATTCGCAGCCTGACCGTTCACACCTATGCTTGAAGCAGTTGTACCTGTTCCTAAATACGCACCATATATAACACCAGTATCTGAAACCGTTGTTGAAGTAGTATGTCCCCAGATTGCTTTCGCATTTCCCGCAGGAGTTAACACATCTAAAGCAGCATTTGGAGCTGCATTGTTAATACCAATTTGGTTTGCAGTTGATTGGTACATATTAGATGTACCCAATGTTGTTGCTGAAGTATATAAAGGCAAATACCTTGAAGTACCTGTGAACGAAGCCGAAGGTGCCGCCGGTGCCCAAGCAGCACCACTCCAAGTTAGTACCTGACCCGTAGTTGGAGCCGCAGCACTCACTGGGTTCGATTGTATTTTTGTAACAACAGAAGCGTTGTTATCTCCAGTTACATCACCTGCCAATGCAAGACTGTTGTTCGTTGCTACTGTAATTCTGCCATACGCATCAACTGTAACAGAAGGCACCTGAGTTGTTGAGCCATAGCTACCGGCTGTAACACCTGAGTTAGCGAGACTTAACTGAGAACCTGAAGTACCGTTGCCGGTAAGTGAAGAGTTAGTAACTACAACTTGAGAACCCCAGTTATCAGCGCCTGTACCCGGAGTCGCCGGAGCCCATGTTGTACCATTCCAGGTCATTACCTGACCAGTAGTCGCGCCATCCTGAGCAATTTTAAGTGGAGCAGACGATGTACCGGAACCCGCCAAAGTCGCATCAGTTGTTACAGATGGCGTTGTTGGCACCCAACCTGTACCGTTCCACATCATAATCTGACCTGTAGCAGCACCGTTTTGAGCCACTTTCAAAGGACTTGACGATGTACCCGAGCCAGTTAGTGTTGCATCTGATACTACTACCTGTGTTCCCCAGTTATCAGAAGGACCTGCCGGACCCGCTGGACCCGTTGGGCCTGCCGGACCTGTTAAACCCATTGGACCCATAGAACCTGTTGGGCCTGCCGGACCCGCTGGACCCGCCGGACCCACGGGACCTGCCGGACCAGATGGTCCGTTCAAAGCATAAGGAACACTGAGCAATTGACTGGTGCCCAAATCAGTATAATTAGTTCCTGCAGCAGGATCAATTTCAACTTGAATGTATTTATCGCCTGTGCCCCAGTTGATACCTGCGAATGTGCCGCTGGTAACAGTACCGCCTCCAACTGCTACATTATATAAGCCGAATGCATTAGTAAGCACCCTGTGCGTTTCGCGATATACGATTGGTCCCGTTTCAGAATCATCATGAATGCTGATACGCATCGTTAATGTTGAAAGTGACAATGGGGTACCGGCTGAATTTCTTGCAACACCCTGGTAGTGGAACTTTTGAGGCGCCTGCGCTCTGGCAGATAAACCAGCCAAAGCCGCCAGGGCAAATGATAGTACAATTTTTTTCATGCTATTGTTTGGTTGTTTTTTTTATTGAATTTTTTGAATTTTATACGAATTCTTTTGTTCGGTGCCTGATGCATCGGTGAACATGACATACAATATATATGTAGCATTCGCCAAATTGCCCATGTCCAGGTTGCTCATGTTCACTCCGGCTTTTACATCGCTTTCAACTTCGGCTACCTGCGACCCTGTAAGACCGTGCAGCGAAAGTTTGATTTTCCCGGTCGTTTTAGCATTGAGCTGTACATATATAATAGACTTGGTGGGATTTGGGAATACCAACAAATCTGAAACAGCATCAAGTTGCTTTACATCAGTCCCATCTCTTAGCTCTGTTTGTAACAGTCCGTTGGTAACAATTATTGAGTGCGTCGTAAATGTGTTTACCAATGCAATTTCACCAATTGAATAATCGTATTGGTTGCCACCTACTATATTATACCCCCCTGTTGCATTTAGAGTAGAAGGCCAAACACTTTGCCCTCGAACTTCCGGGGCCAGCAGAGACGCCAATGCCAACCCAAGAAATGTAAATTTTCGTTTCATATGCCTTTTTTTGTGTGGACAATTTTCTTCTAAAAATAAAAATTGCGATTCAGATTTGATAATTTTTCTGAATATTTTTTTTCAAACTCCCCTTTTTCTCCCACTTTCCTACCGTTGGTGAAGTTTTTCGACCGTTAGTGAAGAATATTTGGACTAGGGACTTAGCGTGTTGTAGCTTTGTGTGGTGCAAATGATAAAGTGATCGGGCGCGACAAACAATGATTAACATCAGCTTAACCAAATAAAACAACAACATTTTAAAATCTCTTAGTGGCTGCCCTGATTCTAACGCATTGACATCCATTAACAAACTGAAAACAAAAGAAAACAACGTTTTGCAAAGTTCGTTAACAACCAATTAACCGTTTTAACACTTTTTTAACTCTATTTTCTTGATTCACTATAACTAGGGATATATCTTTGTAGAACATTCAATCAATTAACAAACGAATAACAATAT
>CANGIY010000024.1 GCA_947454235.1 Chitinophagaceae bacterium | reverse complement strand
TTGGTTCAAGTCCATGTGGGACCACAAAAACAGAGTGAGAGCGGAGTGCGAAGAGCGCTCCGCTTTTTTTTGTGTTGTTTTCGCAAACGGAACTAATCAAACCCTAGGTAAAGATAAAACTTAAAGAATTAATTCTGAGTGCTTACTTCGAGAGCAACGCGATTCACATTGTCATTTTCACACTTTGATAATTTATTATTACTCTTTCTGTAAAGGTTTGGCTCAATAATGTAAATTTGAAGCGATAGATTTCAACATAGCCATGAGCGAAGATCAAAAGAGAAATTTAGAGCAGCAGCTCTGGAATATAGCCAATACCCTGAGGGGGAAAATGAATGCTGATGAGTTCAGAGATTATATCCTGGGCTTTATCTTCTACAAGTACCTGTCGGAGAAAATGGAAATATATGCCAATTCCATTTTGAAGGAAGACAAGATAAAATTCAAGTCAATAAAGGAAGATACCGCCAAGGGGAAGGAATATTGCGAAGCCATCAAAGAAGAATCATTAGAAAAACTGGGCTATTTCTTAAAACCCTCCGAATTGTTCAGCGAAGTTGCGAAGAGAGGCATGAATGATAAGGAAGAAAGCGTGAGCAACTTTATCCTCGAAGACCTGCAAAAAATACTCACCAATATCCAACTCAGTACGATGGGTACCGAAAGCGAAGAAGATTTTGACAATCTCTTCGAAGATATGGATCTGAACAGTACAAAGCTGGGCAAAACACCTGAGGCAAGGAATGAAATTATTGCTAAAGTGCTGAGCCATTTAGATAAAATTGACTTTAAGTTAGAACAGACGGAGCTTGATGTATTGGGTGATGCATACGAATACCTAATAGGGCAATTTGCCAGTGGTGCAGGTAAAAAGGCAGGTGAATTTTATACCCCACAGGAAGTAAGCAAGGTATTGGCTAAAATAGTAACCACAGGAAAAAGTAAACTGAAATCTGTATACGACCCTACATGCGGCTCCGGCTCTTTATTGCTTCGTGTAGCGAAGGAAGTAACCGATGTAAGTAACTTTTACGGGCAAGAAATGAACCGCACTACTTACAACCTTGCCCGCATGAATATGATTTTGCACGGCGTTCATTACCGCAAGTTTGATATTAAGCAGGAAGATACACTGGAACATCCACAGCATATTGATAAGCAGTTTGAAGCCATTGTAGCCAACCCACCCTTTTCTGCCCAATGGAGTGCCAACCCACTATTTAAAAGCGACGACCGCTTCAGCCAGTACGGCAGGCTGGCACCAGGCAGCAAGGCAGACTTTGCCTTTGTACAACACATGATACACCACTTGGCTGAGAACGGAACCATGGCTATTGTACTGCCACACGGGGTTTTATTCCGTGGGGGTGCAGAACAGCATATTCGCAAGTACCTGATCGAAGACCGCAATTATTTGGATGCCGTGATAGGCTTGCCAGCCAATATTTTTTATGGCACGAGCATACCCACCTGCATTATGGTGTACAAGAAATGCAGGGAGCAACCAGAAGATATTTTATTTATAGATGCCAGCCAGCACTTTGAAAAAGTAAAGACCCAGAACATGCTGCGCCAAGAGGACATTGATAAAATTGTTAACACCTACCGCAACAGGACCGAAGAACCCAAGTACAGCAAGCGGGCACTATTGCAACAGGTAGTGGAAAACGATTACAACTTGAACATACCCCGTTATGTAGATACTTTTGAAGCTGAAGACAGTATAGATATTAATGCCATAGCTCAGGAAATAAAGGAACTGGATAAGCAAATGCAAGCAACTGACACTGCAATTGCCGCTTTTTGCAAGGAATTGGGGATTGAAACACCATTTTAATTGTCTGAATTAGGATAGGTAGGATTAAAGGATTTAAGTTTAATTGTCTGAATTAGGATAGGTAGGATTAAAGGATTTAAGGATGACTACATAACACAAAATAACGTTAACACGAAAATAATCCTCTAATCCTCAATGAAAAAATAATCTTCTATTCTTCAAAGCAAAAAGAATCCTCTATTCCTCAAGGCAAAAGAATCCTATAATCTTTGAATCAAAAAAATCATAATTCAGACAAACAACCGCACCAATCAAATGAATCAAAAAAATCATCTTTCAGAAAATAAACCAGCCTTAAGGTTTCCTGAGTTTAGTGGGGAATGGGTTTCTAGTAGATTAGCGGATTTTACTACTTGGGCATCTGGCGGAACTCCCTCGAAGGAAAAAGCAGAATATTGGGACGGAGATATACCTTGGATCAGTGCATCAAGCATGAGAGGAACATCATATTCGGATTCTGACCTAAAGATAACGCCTCTTGGACTAAATAATGGCTCCAAATTAGCAAAGAAAGGTTCTTTATTAATCTTAGTAAGGGGGAGTATGCTTTTTAATAAGATACCAATTGGCATTGCAACTAGAGACCTTTCGTTCAATCAGGATGTAAAATCAATTATCGTTAGCGAACAGTCATCATCTCAATTTATTTTATACTGGTTTATGTACTACGAGCCAGAGCTGTTAAGTATGGTCACCGGCACTGGAATTGGGGCGGGCAAATTAGATCTAGCAGGATTAAAATCTTTAAAATTATCAGTACCCTCCCTCCCCGAACAACAAAAAATAGCTTCGTTCCTCACCTCAATTGACGAAAAACTACAAGCCCTCAAGAAAAAGAAATTTTTTTTGGACAAATACAAGAAAGGGGTAATGCAGCGGATATTTTCGCAGGAATTGAGGTTTAAGGATGATGATGGCGGCAATTTTCCTAAGTGGGAGGAAAAGACTTTGGGGGAAGTGAGTGAAATCACTATGGGGCAATCTCCAGAATCAAGCTCGTACAACACTGAAGGAGTTGGATTATATTTAATACAGGGAAATGCTGATATATCAAATAGAAAATCGAATCCGAGAAATTATACGAGTGAACCGACTAAAATTTGTGAAATCGGAGATATCATTTTGACTGTAAGGGCCCCCGTTGGCGCTACCGCAAAATCCTATCATCGGGCTTGTATCGGAAGGGGTGTATGTTCAATAAAAAACAGCACCAGAAGTACAATTGATTTTTTGTATCATTACCTTTTAGATTATGAACCCAAATGGGTACGATTGGAACAAGGTAGCACGTTCACTGCCATAAGTGGCTCAGATATAAGATCAATTGAAATAGCAATTCCCTCTCTCGAAGAGCAAATCAAAATCGCCAATTTCTTATCTGCTATTGATGAAAAAATAAGCCACACTAAATCGCAGATAGAGAAAACGGAGGTTTGGAAAAAAGGACTTTTACAACAAATGTTCTGCTAACAATGGTACTCGGAAAGGAAGAAATAAAAAATATTATTGAAAATTGCGATCTCGAACTCAAGAGCGCAAACAAGATTTCATTTTCATTTGATAGAAAATGGTCGAGCAGCTTTCCTTCGGCAGCCGGCATATATGCAATCTTTGATAGAGGTGCCTTGGTGTACATTGGAGAAACCGCCAACTTAAAAGAGCGAATGAAAGATGTGAGAAGAACTATCAACCATACTTTCCGGCGAAAATTAGGAAAGAAACTGTTCGTTAACGCCACAATAGAAAAAGGCAAATTCAATGCGATTATTGAAGCTAAATTAGATGAGTATTGCCAAGCCAATATCACATTTACTTGCAAAATTGTGAACTATGGAAGAATGGAGATTGAAAGCCATTTAGTTCATAAAAACAAAGGATTATTAAACTCAAATAGCAAGCGTAACAAAGTAGATAGAATTTATGGCTAAACAACCCGAACTCGTTCTTGAAGAACAATTGGTGGCTCAACTGCAAAGGTTGGGCTATAGCCTCGTTATGATAAGTGATGAAAAGGAACTCATTGCTAACTTAAAAACCCAGTTAGAAAAGCACAACAACAAGCAATTCAGCACTACTGAATTTGAGCGCATTCTAAACTTATTGAGTAAAGGATCTGTTTTTGAAAAGGCAAAAACACTTAGGGAAAGCAGGCTACACATATTGCGCGATAACGGCGAAGATTGTTACTTCGAGTTCATTAACACAAACCATTGGTGCCAGAACCAGTTTCAGGTCACCCACCAGGTGACCATGGAAGGCACCTACAAAAACAGGTACGATGTCACGTTGCTGATTAATGGCTTGCCATTGGTACAAATAGAATTGAAGCGCAGGGGGCTGGAGCTGAAAGAGGCCTTTAACCAGATCAACCGTTACCAGCGGCATTCATTTGGCGCAAGTGCCGCCCTGTTCCAGTACATCCAAATTTTTGTGATCAGCAACGGAGTCAATACCAAGTACTATGCCCACAACAACATAAAGGCAATGACCTTTAAGCAGACCTATTACTGGAGCGACAAGGAAAACAAGCGGTTAACCAATATACTCAATGGGTTTACCAGCGAATTTTTAGAGCCCTGCCACATATCGAAAATGATATGCAAGTACATCGTGCTGCATGAAACCAATAAGCTACTGATGGTTTTGCGCCCCTATCAATACTATGCGGTTGAGGCCCTGATAGACAGGGTGAAAAACAGCAATAAAAATGGTTACATATGGCATACAACAGGGTCCGGAAAAACGCTGACTTCATTCAAGGCAAGCCAGATTTTGATGGATTTGCCACAAGTGCATAAAGTTGTTTTCGTGGTAGATAGGAAAGACCTTGATTACCAGACCACCATAGAATTCAATAGTTTCAGTAAAGGCAGTATTGATGGCACTGATAGCACAAAGGCATTGGTTCAACAGTTTACCGATGATACTAAACTAATCGTCACTACCATTCAAAAACTAAATACGGCAATCAGCAAGTTGAAGTATGAGCGTAAAATGGCTGACCTGAAAGACAAGCGCATCGTTTTCATTTTTGACGAGTGCCATAGGTCTCAGTTTGGCGATACGCACAACCGAATAAATGCTTTTTTCAATGACATTCAGTTGTTCGGTTTTACAGGTACTCCCATATTCAAGGACAATGCAGTTAAGAACGATTTAGGAAAGCGCACAACTAAAGACCTCTTTACTGATTGCCTGCACAAGTATGTAATTACCGATGCTATCAGGGACGAAAATGTGTTGAAGTTTTCGGTAGAATATGTTGGCAGGTACAAGCGGAAGGATAGCGCAACCGAAATAGATATTGAAGTTGAAGACATTGACACAAAAGAGCTGATGGAGTCACCGAAACGGCTGGAAATGATTACTGATTACATCATTGCCAACCACAACAGGAAAACCCATAACAAGGACTTTAGTGCGATGTTCTGTGTAAGCAGCATAGAAACACTAATTAAATACTATGACCTGTTTCAGAAAAAGAAGGCTGCAGGACTGCACAATTTAAGAGTAGCTACCATTTTCAGTTACGCTGCAAATGAAGACGATGCAGAGGCAACCGGCTCATTGCCAGACGAGCTATCAGTAGTAGAAGAGCCGAGAGCCTTGTATGGTTTGGCGGCACATAGCCGGGAAAAGTTGGACGAGTTTATAGGGCATTACAATCAACAATTTGGAACGAAGTTTTCAACCAGGGACAGTGAGACCTTTTACAATTACTACAACGATATTTCTAAAAAGATAAAAGACCGGGAGAAGTCACCAGAGAATCAAGACAACAGGATCGACATACTATTGGTTGTAAATATGTTCTTAACTGGCTTCGATGCCAAGAAAGCAAATACTCTTTATGTAGACAAGAACCTGAAACACCATGGTTTGATACAAGCCTACTCACGCACCAACAGGATCCTTGATGAAAAGAAATCACAAGGCAACATTGTCGTTTTTCGCAACCTCAAAAACGCTACAGATGAAGCGATAACCCTATTCAGCAATAAAGAGGCTATTGAGGTGATTATCATGAAGCCATATGAGGACTATACCAAGAAATTCAACGATGCATTCATTGAGTTGCTGAAAATTGCCCCGACAGTTAATAGCGTAAATGACCTAAAAACCGAAGAAGATGAACTAGCGTTTATCAAGGCATTCAGGGAACAAATGAGAATTAAGAACATACTCACTGCCTTTTCGGACTTTAAATGGGATGACCTAGCCATGAATGAACAACTCTTTGAAGACTACAAGAGCAAGTACCTTGACCTATGGCAAAAGGTGAAAAATGACAACCAGAAAGAAAAAGTATCCATACTTGAGGATGTTGATTTTGAGTTAGAATTAATACACCGTGATGAAATAAATGTCGCTTACATTATTCAGTTATTGATAAAACTGAAATCAAAGGTACAGAGCGATGTCACCCAGACCGAGAAAGAAATTTTCAATCTGCTTAATACAGAAGCGCATCTGAGAAGCAAACGTGAGCTAATTGAGAAATTCATAAAAGAGAATTTACCTGTAATTGAAGAAACAGAATCCATACCTCAGGAGTTTGAAAAGTTCTGGAGTGAAGAGCAGCAAAAAGCTTTCAGTAAGCTGGTTGAAGAAGAAAATCTTAACCCTTCGAAAACAGAAAAGACGATTGAAGATTATCTTTTTGCAGAGCGTGAGCCATTAAGGGATGAAGTGTTAGAATTAATAGAGGGCGATAAACCAACTTTGTTGCAGCGTAAAAAAATTGGTGACAGGATTTTGGCAAAGATTGTTGGCTTCGTTGATACTTTTGTAAATGGGATTGCCGGTTAAGATTGCTTATGAAAAACGACTTTCTAAAATCTGAAATTTAGTTCAAGTGCATTTGGGACGACAAAAACACAGAAAGAGCGGAATGCAAAGACCTCCTTATTTTTATTATCCCAAATAAAAATTTCCAAAAAAGAAACCACCCACACACACAAAAAAGCAGTCGCCTTACAGCGACTGCCTTTGAAAAATCAAACCCTTCAAATCTCTACTCTTTCACTAATTTTTGGATGGTTTTGTGACCGTTGGCGGTGAGTTCTACGTTGTAGATACCACTTGCGAAGTTGGTTACCGGAATAAGGATGGTTCCTGCTTGTGTGGTTCCTAGATCTTTGCTGAATACACACACACCACTGATGTCGGTTACGCGCAATTGTACATTCTTGCGCTCGCTCAATGTGAATTTCACACTTACTTCTTCTGTTGCCGGGTTTGGCAGCAATGACAACATTTCATTCGCAACAACTTCCTGTTTACGCACCACGAGTTCAAAACGGCTGTTGCCCTGTGTTGCATTATCGGTTGTGATATCGAATGCGTATTCGGTACCGATTGTGAGCGGAACAAATTTATCCATCAATTTATCATGCAAGACTAGGTTTTGGTGATTATTTACAACCACTGAAGATGCCCTGATGATGAACCTTTGCGCATAAGCTGAAGTTACACCCAGTGGTATAGCCTGCTCTTGTGTTGGGTTCCTGGCATCAATTGAAAGCTTGTGTCCTTCACTTGACAATGAATAGAAATTAAAATCACTTGCTGATACAATTTTAGCACCATCATTATCATCTTCAGTAGCACTTAATCCGCTATCGAATACGAAGTTGGTGACATCCCAAGGGTGATTGTTGGTATCAACAATTTCGAGTGTTGTCATGGTTGCAGCCGGGCGCAATAAGTTATCGCTCGCATTCGCTGACTTGTGAGACTCTGTAAATAATAGCGCATCGCCATCATGTGCTGCCCTAACCTGGAATGACGTGTTGGCTTGTAGATAATATGGCGTTGGAGCACTGGTTCCTATCGTTTTCGCTACAAACTGACCACCTGCACCAAGAGTTGGATTCCAAATGTAATAAGCAGTTCCCGTTATTTTTCCGGCAGCTTTAGCATTAAATACCACAGTACCAATATCTACAGGAGATGCATAAGGGTTACCCAATTGGTTATAATCCTGATTTGCTCGTGTACCTTTTGACATGGTAACTGTTTGGTCGCCGATATTCAGGTGGCCTGTTTGAGTGATTGTTACCGATGAAGGAGTGTATGTCTCACCACGCAAACCTTGACCTTTAGTACCACGTATAAAAATCCTTAAACCTTCGTACTGATGAATTCTGTTTGAATCGGCAGTTCCAAAAGTACTTGCAAATGGACGCCATCCCGGGTCACTAGCAAGACCGGAATTACCTACCAACGGATTGTACCAAAACGCTGATGCTGCATTGGTTGTGGTTGTCGTAAATCCATGAACTGAGCCACTGTCGCCTGTGATGTCAATGTAGTTTTCTGCCTGGCTTAAATCTATATAGTTATCAAACGGATGACTCCAGAAACGATACCTGCGATAACCACCTTGAATAAATTGCATTACTTTGGTATTGCCAGTAATACTTGCAGTACCCGAAGAAACAGGTGCCAAACGACCGGTAGCCATCGAATCAGACCACAGTATTAGCTTGTCATTGGTTGATAAAGTTCCGTTTGAAAGCGATAAATTATTCTTAATATACACGTTCGCACCCGTATCTATTGTAGCGCCATTGCTGTTGTTTAAATCAAGGTTATTGAAGAAACCTGTTCCTTTAATTGCTTGGCTCGACGTGCCGTTGATTGAAACCGTACCGCTACCAACCACATTTTTATTATTGGTCAAAGTACCCTTCACGTTCAATACAGCGCCTGAAAGAATGGTGAGCGTATCGCCAATTAATATTGAATTGATGTCAACAGAAACCGCAGCACCAATTGTTGGTGGGTTTGCTGTACCATAAGGAATAGTGGCATCGTCAGTAGCCCCCGGCACAAAACCACAAGTCCAGTTTGATGCTGTATTCCAATCAGTGCTTGTAACTCCGTTCCATGCTTGCGCAATCGGATTGATGTACACCACTGTATCAACATAAGTAGTACACGCAACATTTAAAGCCGCAATAATCGTGTAGTTATGCAAACTAGAAATTGTTCCGGTAGAAAGTGTGTACGAACCACCAGAAGATAACGTTGCATACAAAAGGCTTGCACTGTCTATAGTATAAGCGATTGTAGCACTTGGTGTTCCTGTAATCGTTATGCTACTTGAATAACCTGAGCAACCTCCGGTTATTGCTGTAACAGCCGCGTTTGGGTCAGCAAGCACATTCACACTGAACGGATAAGGACTGCTTGTGCATGAGCCATTAGATACCGTAATTGAACCTGAATAAGTACCAGTCACTGATGAAGGCAACGTAATTCCAAATGTTGAACCTGAAATTGAGGCTCCGGCAACATCAGTGAAACCCGCACTTATAGCCGCAGACTCGTAACTTATTGAATATGTAGTTGGACTATGAGTTGCACCCGTGAATGAAATCAATGCACCCGTAGCAGAACTACAAACAGTTGGAGAAGCACCGAGACTAACCGACGTAGAATTATCGGCAATTGAAGCACTACCCGACATCGAAGAAGTACAACCACCCACTCCAGTTGCCTGAACAGTATAAACGCCAACAGTACTAAAAGCACCCAAAGCTAATGTACTACCCGTTCCTGATACAGTAGAACCTGATGCGGAACCACCCTCATAAACCTGATAGCTTACCCCCGTTTCTGAGCCACTCAATCCAATAGCAACGGTTGAAGTTCCGCCACAGAACGAACCGCCACCTGTTACTGAATATGCGGTCGGCCTTGTATTAACCGTTACAACTCCTGATGTTACCGGCATAGAAATACAACCTGCACCTGAATATGTTACAGTTAAACTATAGATGCCGCTAAATGATGAACTACTACCAACTATTCTCAAAGAGCTTGTAGTTGATGTTGAAGAAACTCCACTTGGACCAGACCAGTTGTAAGAAACAAAAGTATCAGCACCAGAAATTGATCCCGTTTCATTGATAATCACGCTATCGCCTGAACATACTGAGGAGCTAGCTGCTGCTATTGATCCTGCTGAAGGCAATGTATTTACTACAACACTTTGTGTAATGTAGCTTGTACAACCCAAAGCTGTTTTCGTGTAAGTTATTGTTGCGGCACCTGCTGTTCTAGCAGTAACTAAACCAGTCGAAGCAATTGACGCAATTGTAGTATCAGAAGTAGTCCATGAACCACCTGACACTGAATCAGAAAGCGTAGAAGTACCCCCGACACACAAATGGTTGGTGCCTGTGATAGTTGTTAAGCGTGGGAGCGGATTTACTGTAATTGTTACCCCACCCGATAAGCCAGTGGCACCCATCGATGTTTGAATATTATTGAATGCATACACAAGTGTTTGTACAGTATCGCTGGTATTGTAAATAGGACCAGTATATACTTTCTTCCAACCTGACGCGTCGAATACGACTGAATCTGGAACACTGTTTTTAGTAAATCTTAATGTTGAACCAGGGTTACCATAGAATGTAAGCGTATCGGAAGCACCTGAGCAAATAGTAGTTGTGCGAGCAAATACCTTCGCAGTATTAGCCGGAGCGAATGCAAGACCTCTGAACAGTTTACCTGTAGTTGAACCCGCAATTGCCGTGTAGCCGGAACCCGCACCATTGTCAATTACTTTAATGATACTATCGGCGCGGTTGCCAGTCTCTCCCGTAGTTGCATAAAGCGTGTAAGGAGTTGTAGTGAAATCTACAGCCAAACCACGACCAATGCGTGATGTAAGAAGGTAAGCGTAAGTAAATGTACCTGTTCCTCCTGTTCTTGTGTATTTTTTAAGACCTACCCCATCGTCAATGACATATAATGTGTTGCTGTCCGGGCTGATTGCAAAACCGTAAGGGCTTGTACCAGAACCACCAGAATGAACGATTGTAGACGCGCTATTGGTTGTTGGCACACCTGCACCAACAGCATAGATACCTTGAGTACCGCTGCCTGTAGCAACATATAATTGACCATTGATAATTTGTACTGTGCGAGAGTTTGAAATTACTGTTGCAGTATTTGAAATTTTCGTTGCGCCAGAAGCCGCCATCAATTGAACGCCGCCCAAAGCACTTGTTGTAGCTGTTCCACTTCCATAATAAGTAAAGCCATTTGCGGTAGCTGCCCTGAAGTTATTGGTATTGTAAACCAAAGATTGCGATAGCACGCGAGCCACTGAGTAGAATGAACTTGGAGCAACAGACATTATTTTCCTGCCTACGTTAGCCGCTGATGCCACTGAGGTTGTACCGGCTGATGTATCGTAACCCGGCACTATCAGGTGATTTCTTTCGGCATCTAAAGCCATTTGCCCTTCTGATGTTGCAGAACCGCTGGCTACCAATCTTGATGTGCCTGTTGTTGGGAAGTTAATTGTGTTAACCGGACTACCACCGCTAGTAGAATATTCAACCAACGATATAGAAGCACCAGTACTCAAAGTATCATTCACTTGAAGTGCAACTAGATTGCCCGGAGTAAAGAATGTAGCTACTGTAACCGTTGCTGTAAC
This sequence comes from Chitinophagaceae bacterium, assembly GCA_947454235.1. Classification (GTDB taxonomy): domain Bacteria; phylum Bacteroidota; class Bacteroidia; order Chitinophagales; family Chitinophagaceae; genus Flavipsychrobacter. The sequence continues at coordinate 34,931 of CANGIY010000024.1, read as the reverse complement.
TGCATTTGTACCACAACCGTTTGTTTTTGCATAAGAAATTACCGAAGTACCATTTGATACACCATAAACAACACCCGATGCATCAACAGTTGCAACTGAAGTTGTAACACTTGACCATGTACCGCCAATCGTAGAGTCGGTTAAAGTAGTTGTACTACCTGAGGATACAGATGTTGAACCAGATATTGGCCCCATAACAGGCACTGTATTGATAATAACACTTGTAGTTGCTGAAGCTGAACCGCAAATATTTGTAATTGTATAAGAAATAGTAACTGTACCACCAGAAACACCAGTTACAACACCAGTAGCACTAACAGTCGCAATTGACGATGTTGAAGAACTCCATGTTCCGCCACTTGTTGTATCGGTAAGCGTTGTTGTACTTCCCGAACATAATGAAGTAGTACCCGTGATTGCCGATGGCGCAGACGGCGTTGTAAGTACGTTGACAGTTGCTGTTACATAGCTTGAACCACAAGAGTTATTAACTGTATAAGTAATTGTCGCAGAACCAACCGCTACTCCGGTAACCAATCCGGATGTATTCACTGAAGCAATTGAAGTATTTGACGAAGTCCAAACACCTCCTGAAGTTGAGCTGCTTAATGTTGATGTGCCAGATACGCACAAAGAAGTAGTACCTGTAATAGCACCAGGAGTGGAAGGAGTTGTAGCAACAGTTACACTTGTAGTTGTGTAAACTGTGCCGCAAACATTCGTCAACGAATATGTAATAGTAGTACTGCCACCTGAAACGCCGGTAACATTTCCTGAAGTATCGACGGTTGCGATAGCACTTGAAGCGGAAGACCAACTGCCACCCGAAGTTGCGTCGCTCAAAGTAATTGCAGAACCAACACAAACCGTTGACGCACCTGTAATACTTGCTGGCGTTGAAGGCACGGTGATGACTGTAACTGAAAGTGTTGAAGCAGTAGAACCACACATATTTGTTTCTGTGTAAGAAATAGTCGAAGTTCCTATTCCATTTGCGACAATATGCCCGGTAGTATCAATTGAAACTACTGAGGTATCAGTTGAACTCCAAACACCACCTAATGTAGTATCGCTTAAAGTTGCAGTAGCACCTACACAAATCGAGCTGCTGCCTGATATAGCTGAAGGCGATGCCGGCAATGTAATAACGTTAATACTTGAAGTCGCATGAGCTGTTCCGCAACTTGTAGTTACAGAATATGAAATTGTAGTAGTACCCACCGCAACGCCATAAACAACACCAGTACTTGATACTGTTGCGATTGACGCATTGGCCGAAGTCCAAGTACCACCCGGTGTAGCATCGCTCAAAGTTGTTGTACCCGAAGCGCATACACTTGCTGCACCCGTTATTGTTCCAACAGTTGCTAAAGAGTTAACAGTCACTCCATATGTTGTAGCAGCAGTGCCGCAAATGCCTGTCACCGTGTAAGTTACGGTCATAACACCATTTGATACTCCGGTTAAAACACCAGTTGATGGGTTAATTGTTGCAATTGTAGTATCGCTGCTAGTCCACGTACCACCTGAAACCGTATAGCTTAACACAATTGAACTACCTCTACAAACAGTTGAAACACCGGTGATGATTCCTGCAGTTGCAGCCGAGTTAACAGTCATTGAGTGAGTAGCATATGAAGTGCCGCATAGATTTGTAAACGAATAAGAAATTGTAGCAGAGCCGGCACTTACTCCTGAAACTACACCTGCTGAAGTAACTGTTGCAATAGCAGCGTCAGAAGTTGACCATGTACCACCAAAAGTAGCGTCAGTCAATGTTACTGAGGCTCCTTCACACACCGAAGTAGCACCACTAATTGAAGCTGGTGTTGCAGGCACATCGTTTACAGATATTGTAGTTGTTGCTGAAGAAGAACCACAAGCATTGGTACGTATGTAGCTTATAGTTACCGAACCAGTTGCAACGCCTGTAGTTACGCCTGTAGTTGCATCAACTGTAGCCAATGAAGTATTGCTACTTGACCATGTGCCACCACTTGTAGTATCAGTGAAAGAAGTAGTTGCGCCCACACAAACATAGGATGCACCCGTAATAGCCGCCGGAACTGAAGGTGTTGTACCTATGGTAATTGGGAAATAAGCTGAGGTAGCACCACAACTATTGGTTAATGTATATAATATCGTGTCAGCACCTGTTGCAACACATGATACATCACCGGTAGCATTAACAGTAGCTACTGACGGATTTGTACTGCTCCAGGTACCGCCTGTTGTTAAGTCGTTCAGGTAAATGGTACTGCCAACACAACCTGTACTTGAACCTGTAATCGCTGCCGGAGCTGTAGGCAATGGACTGATAGTTACAAATGCAGTTGTGCTACTTGTGCCGCAAGCATTTGTTTTAGAGAATGTTATTGTTGCTGTACCACCTGTTACACCAGTCACAACACCAGTCGACGAACCAACTGTTGCAATTGATGTAGCAGAGCTTGACCAAGTACCCGCAGTTGCAGTATCAGATAGTGTAGATGTTGTGCCTGCACAGAAAGTTGTTGTTCCTGAAATTGAAGACAACGTTGGTAAAGGATTAACTGTAATTACAGTAGTACCAGAAATTGAAGTTGTACCCAATGAAGTAACGATGCTCACCAAAGAATATGTATAAGTAATTGGTGCTGATGTACTATTAGTTAATGTACCTGTTGAAAGTAATTTACGACCCGTTGAATCAATCGCTATCGAAGCGGAAGATCCATTCACAGTATAGTTTACTGTTGCACCAGGGTTACCGTAGAAAATAACCGTATCAGAGTTACCGGTACAAATAGTTGAAGTTGTTGCAACAACTTTTGCACTCGCAGCAGGTGTAAAAGAAACACCCCTGAAGTTTCTATTGTTCGCTGCCGAAGCTAATGTAGTAGAAGATGAACTTGCACCATTATCAACCACCTTAATTAATGCGTTCGAACCGGAAGAAGGTGCAGTAGTCGCATAACACGTGTAAGGTGTTGTTGTGAAGTCAACAGTCAAACCTCGTACTGCTGTTGTTGTTACACGATATTGGAATGTGAAAGTACCCGTACCTCCAGTTCTTGTATATTTGAAGATACCACCCGTAGAAGCAGCATCATCTGCCAGATACATTGTGTTTGCATCAGGGCTAATTGCAAAACCATATGGGCTTGTAGGTACAGTACCTGACACTGCAACAGGTGTTGAAGTTGTTCCGGAAGAAGTAGGAATACCGCTACCAACAGAATATATACCAATAGTACCACTACCAGTTGAGAAATAAAGTTGTCCGTTGTAAATACCTACAACACGGGTGTTGGTAACAGTAGATGAAACCTGATTTCCTGTAGTACCACTTAATTTCAAGATACCGTTTGTGCCTCCCGTGCTACTGTTACCCGCAGTGTAGTACCTATTACCTGCACCTGTTGCTGAACGCATATTGTTAGCTGAATATGCAATTGATTGTGCAACCGATACTACGTTAGAATAACTTGTAGAAGGAAGTACCGAGAAAATAGACCTACGCACATTTGCAGCACTAGCCACGCCTGTAGTGTTTAAAATAGTGTCATAACCCGGAACGATAATGTGCGTTCTTTCAGAATCAAGCCCCATCATACCTTCTGATGTTGCTGAACCAGAGTTTACAAGTCGTGGAGTTGCTCCTGATGATGGGAAGTGAACCGTGGTATAAGCAGAAGTTTGGTTAGCAGTTGTTGTATTGTACTCCAACAAAGTAACACCCGTGCCCACACTAGCCGTACTATCTTCTTGTAATACAACCAGATTTCCTGGTGTATAAGCTGTAGTTACAGATACTGTGGTCGTCACGTATGCCGAACCACATGTATTTGATACTGTATAAGTAATAGTTGCACTACCTACTGAAACTCCGGTAACTACACCGGTTGTGCTGTTGATAGTAGCAATTGAAGAAGCACTGCTACTCCATGTACCGCCTGTTGTTGCATCGGAAAGAGTGCTTACACCACCTGAAGAAATTGAAGTTGTTCCTGTAATTGCAGCCGGGGTTGAAGGTGCTGAAAATACGGTGTCAGCGTAATATGATTCTACAGAACCACAAGTATTGCTTACTGTATAAGTAATTGTCACAACGCCTGTTGAGACTGCATGCAATGCACCTGAAGATGCATCAATAGATGCAATTGAAGGATTACTTGATGTCCATGAACCACCCGACACACTATCAGATAATATTGTAGAACCCGAAACACAAAGGCTTGTTCCACCTGTAATTGTACCGGCAGTTGAAGGAGTTGCGGTTGTTGATAAAGTTAATGTCGCAAATGAAGTACCGCAAGTACCAGTAATAGAATATGAAATTGTCGTTGTACCAGCAGTCAGTACGTTCGCGCTGCCTGTTGCGCTATTTATAGAAGCAACTGTAGGGTTGCTTGAAGTCCACGAGCCGCCAGGTGTTACATCACTGTAAGAAGTGGTAGTTGACGTACAAGCAGTAGTAGCACCTACGATCGCACTAGGCGTTGCCGGCACATCATTTACCGTAACCGTTCTTGCTGTATAACTAGAACCACAACTATTAGTCACCGTGTACTGGATTGAAACAGAGGCAGTTGAAACACCATATACGTTACCACTCGCATCAACAGTAGCTACCGAAGGCGTAGCACTGCTCCAAGTACCACCTGAAGTTGCATCAGATAAAGCAATTGAGCTACCAACACAAACAGCTGAAGGACCACTTATTGATGCAGGAGTCGCCGGAGTAGTAATTACCGTAATTATAGTGTAGGCAGTAGCCGTACCACAACTACCCGATGTCACCGTATAAAACACAGTATCAATACCAGTTGATAATGCTGAAACAACTCCCGCTGTATCAACAGTTGCAACTGATGAATTTGAGGTTGACCAAGTACCACCCAATGTAGCATCACTAAGTGTAGAAGTTGTACTTGCACAAATCGTGGTTGTACCTGAAATTGTTCCTGCTGAAGGAGATGATGAAACAGTAACTGAATAAGTAGCTGTTGCTGTTCCGCAAGCTGACGACACGGTATATGATATTGTTGTAGCACCTGCGGCAACGCCTGTAACTACACCTAATGCAGAAATTGTAGCAGTAGCTGTTGAACTACTCGACCAAGTACCACCCGGAACCGCATCAGACATCGAAATAGTACTACCAGGGCAAACACTTGTTGAACCTGTGATTGTACCCGCTGAAGGCAATGCATTAATTGTAATCAGATAAATTGCAAAGTTTGTATCGCCCCCGGCAATAACTCTGTATAAAATAGTATCAGTACCTGCTGAAACACCATAAACATCACCAGAAGCTGATACTGTTGCGAGCGCAGTATTAGAACTAATCCATGTGCCGCCTGATGTAGCATCGGTTAAAGAAATTGTTGGCAGTGAAGTACCGCCAGCACATACCGTCGTTGGGCCGCTGATAGTTGCAACCGCAGGAAGTGGATAGTTTTTGAAAATTGAAACTGTATTTGAACCGCTGTTTCCAACAGCGATATCTGAATAACCATCGCCATCAACATCATCAACTGTTACTGTAGCAGGTAAAGAACCCGGAGTAAAATTGAGCGGCGTTGCGAATGAAGAACTTGAAATTGAGCCTGAAGTTGCTGTGTTTCTTAATATGCTTACAGTTGGCACCGCAGCATTGGAAACAATTACGTCTAGCTTACCATCACCGTTGATATCTGCGAGGTTAATGCCGGATGTACCTGCGCCTGTTGAAAAGTTAACGCCCGACGCAAAAGTGATACTACCCGAAGTTGAGTTATTTCTGTAAACGGTGAAGTTGCCATCGTTAAAGTTGGTTACTAACAAATCAGCTTTAGTATCGCCATCAATATCACCAGCAGCAACGTCAATAGTACCTGAACCTGCAGTGATTGTTGAAGCTGTAGCAAATGAAATTGTACCCGGAGTAGATGTATTGCGCGTAACAGATATAGTTGTACCGGAGTACGATGAACCAGTATATCCTGAATTCGCGCAAACGATATCCATGAGACCATCATTATCAAAATCAGAAAAACTCAAACCATTTGGTGTGCTGCCTGCTGTTACATAAACAATTGTGCCGGCAGAAACTGTACCCGGAACTGATGCATTTGGAAGAATACCGATATATCCCGCGCCCATTGAAACCGCGATATCCGCTTTACCGTCGCCATCAAAATCATAAACGCCAGCTACAGAGCTCACAGTACCTGCTGCTAAATCTGTGCGTGTTGCAAATGTTGCCGTTCCGGCTGTTGTAGTCGTATTTCTCAATACTTCAACATAAATACTGTTGGTCATTGCCACCACGACATCAAGTTTTCCGTCACCATCAATATCAGCTAACTTTACGTTTTGGGGCTTTCCGATTAACGAAATTTTGTTGTACAAGTTGAATGAACCTGATGAAATTGTACCTGTAGAACTCGTATTGATGAAAATAGAAACTGATGAACTATCGTAGTTACCTACTACCATATCAGGTTTACCATCGCCATCCAGGTCGCCAAAGGCTGCACCGTAGGGGGTTGATGCTGCAGAAGTTGTGGTGAAATTCACAGCAGGTTTTAATACAATAGTATCTGCCCTTAATCCGGTTGTGTTAAATGTTGGCACAAAGAAAGTATCCGTGAAAGCAACAAGATTGGTGTTTGTGTTAAGCACCGAAATTGGAGCATAGGAAGCACTAGTTGGCACTACAACGGTTAATGATGTAGTTGATGCCGATGAAACAGTTGCTTTAACTGTACCAAAGTAAACTATGTTTGTTCCGGTCGTACTTCCGAAATTAGTACCAGTAATAGTAATTGAACTTCCCGGAGTACCTGAGTAACTACTAACAGAAGTTATAGTCGGAGGATTGGAAATTGAAATGATTTTCGATGCAACAAATGTGCCGCATGAGTTCGTTACTGTGTAGTAAACTGTATCTGTACCACCGGTAACGCCTGTTACTACACCGCCTGAAGTGATTGAGGCATTTGTATTAGATACAGTCCATGCTCCACCACTAACTGAGCAACTCAAGGTTGTACTTCTTCCTGTTAGCACTGAAGACGCACCAGTTATTGTCAATGCAGCAACTGTAATATTTGAACCATTGTCTGAACCATACGTGCGTGTTGGAGTACCATTTACTACCCTTATTCGGTACCCTGAACCAGCAGCAGTACCGACAGGAAGTGTTGCTGAAATTGGCGAAGTACTGCCTGAACCTAAAATATTTGTTGTGGTATCAGCAACGAAAACACCTGATGCATTTGATAACTGCACCCTGAAAAGACCACCAAACGGACCAGAAGATGTAAAAGGAACAGAGATGCTTGTTGCACCACTATTATAATACGTACCTGTACAAATTGAAGTTGAGGTTGTAATAGTTGGAGCTGTAGGCACAACCTCACCAGTACTTAAAATGGTGGCAGAATATGTGTAGCCTGAAATTGTGAAAGTAATTTGTGCTAACTGCGCGGAAGTAAGTCCTGACGATGAACTACCAAAGAAAATTTTACCCTTTGTACCTGAAGTACCGGGAGTGCCTTGCCAATTGGTAATATTCAATGTCTTACCCGATGTCCAGGTAATAGCATTACTTGCTGCAAAGTTTAAAGTCGTAACAACTGAAGTTCCTAAATCAATAGTAGTATTGTTGGTAAGCGCTAAAGTACCCAAATTGATTGTCGAAGCGACGGTTGCCCCTGTTGTTCCAAACGTACCACCATTAAGTGTATCAGCAGATAAATTAAATGTGTCCACAGAAAGCATCGGATTGAGTATCACACTACCGGCATCAATTCTAAAGCCACCAGAAAATGAAAGATTGGAGCCAGTAAGTGTCAATGTACCTGTACCTTGTTTGATAATGCGACCAGTACCCGTGATAACAGTTCTTGAAGAACCCGTCGCCGAACCTGCGTTACCAAAAGTAGTATTAGTACTTTGGTTAATAGTAAGTGTAGTACCATTCAAAATCATGGAGTCAGTGCGGGCAGTAGTGCTATTCCATGTGTTACTTAGGCTAGTTATTGTTTGTGCTGCATTATTGAAAATGATATACGGATTTGCGCTACCATTTTGAGTGAAACCCAAGCCTCCAGTACCGCACGATGAACCAGAAGCAATTGTAAGAATACCGTTTAATACATACGTACCACCAGAATAAGTGTTGCTTGTACCTGAAAGAGCCGTTGTACCTTTACCTAAAGTTGACAAACTTCCTGTACCAGAGATGTTACCTGAAAGTGTAAGAGTAGTGGCTGATTTTGAATACGCAGCAGTATTGCTTTGAAGAACAATTGGACCAGTCCATGTTGCATTGTTACCGCCTGCAATAGCAGCCGCACCTGTTGTTGTCCAGCCTGTACCACCAGTACCATATAAATTTAAAGTGACATTGCCTGAAGCAAATGTACCGGATGCATTCAGGTAAAGTTGACTGTTGTTGTTGATCGTAATGTTGTTGCCACTGGTATTATTCCATGATGTCAATGCATCTAATTCCAGTATAGCGGCATTTGTTCCGTCGCTCGCACCAACTGTAATACCACCGGAATTGATGTTTGTACCACCTAATTTTAAAAGCCCCCCTGTGTTAGTAGAAGAACCTCCACCTAAAAGCGTTAGAGGAGCACTACCTGTAATTGAATCAATGATTTGAATAATACTACCACTTGCAGTACCTGAACCTGTTGATGTAACTACGTTCAAATTGCTTGATCCGACTAGATTAATCCTCATCGGGTTAGTAGTCGTAAAAATCAGAGAGTTAGTTGCTCCACTGTTTGCAAGAATCGTTTGAGCGACACCGCCTATGACACAACCTTTCAAATTCAGAATCCCCGCTTTTGACGATGAGCTATTGTTGATCGTCAAATTGGCAGTTCTGGTCGATGCTGTTTGAATACCACCAATATTCATTATTCCCAGACCTCCGTTGTAGGTTGTATTAAAATTCATACCTAATGTAGTTCCGGAAAAGGAAGTTACACCAATTTGAGCCCATGCAGAGTCGCTGGTTGATGATGCTCCGGGGTAGTTTCCTGCACTCCAGTTAGCTGTATTAGCCCAAGCTGTACTGGTTACTGATGTGCTAAAAATGTTTTGGGCTAAGGTTGTTCCACTCACAAGCATTGATGCTATTATAAATGCCAATGCCACCACAGATTTTACACGATTTACATGTAAATGAAGTCTCATAAATATAGTATTTGCCGCAAAAGTCAAATACGAATGTTACGGAACGGAAAAACAAACGTTACCAAAAGGTCAAGTAATTGTTACCCGAACCTACTTCAATGAATTAGAACAGCTATACGCATTAAAGTATTAAACAACACATAAAACACTTAACAATAAACATATAATGAGTTGACATTTCGATAATATTAGCTTAACACAGCCAAACGTTCTTTGCACCATCAAAATTTCAAACATGAAAAGAATATTACTTTTTTGTACATTAAGTGTTATGTTATTGGCAGGAACAACATCAAAAGCCCAAACTACACTTGTACACTACTGGCATTTCAACACTGCTGCATTTGCAATGTATACTGACACAATTCAAGGCATTTCAGCTGACTTTTCTCTGATTGATGTGAGTAAAGCAAAGATTCTCTATCAAAAACAACCCGGTACATCGTCGGCTTATGCGACATACATTGACACCTATACTGTAAAGCCAACGACTGATTTTGATACTATGAACTGGCGCATGGGTCAAACTGATGGAATGTCTCTTCGTGTACGAAATCCGAGCGATAGCATGCAATTGTTGTTCTACATTCCAAGCACGGGATATAAAAACCTTAGCCTAAAATACGGCACTCAGGGTTCCAGCAGAACAAGCGGTATGTTACTACAAAATTTCGACTACTCTACTGATAGTGGGATGACATGGCGCACAACCGGATTGAACTTAATACAAGACAGCGCCGGAGTAATTTCTACTGCTACAGGTAAACCGGCATTTGCACTCGTGAATATCAATTTCGGAACTGATACTACCGTGAATAACAATCCGAAACTTGTCTTCAGAATTACTTTTTCGGGCAATAATACAGGCACGTCAGGTAACAATAGATTCGATAATATAACTCTTGACGGCGATTCAATTTCAACACACCACACTGGTGCTGTAACTTCAGTTTATGCTCAAGTTAAACAATTAAGCGTATTCCCCAATCCTGCGAACGATAACATCAACATGGTATTCGAGACCGAGAGCACTAAAGTTTTTGTGATTAAAGACATGTCAGGTGCTACAATCCAATCGGGACTGATCTCCGGTAAATCCAGCGCAATTAATATCTCAAAATTAGCTGTAGGCAACTACTCTATTTTGGTTCAGGATAATACTTCGGGTGAATTGTCAGGCGCAATTTTCTCAAAAAACTAATTGGTAACCGAAGTTGAAAATGGGTAAATTTCGGTACTCTTTTGCCGTCGCGTTGTCGATTTTTATTTCCCTTTCTTTTGCAAATGCTAAAGAAAAAACGAAGGAAACGCAACTAAAAGCTAAATGGCATAAAACACTGTCAATACCTGAATCATCAGATGTTGTATTTGACAGTACCAATAACCACTTATACATAGTAAGCGACAGAGGTGCACTTTATGAGACCGATACAGCTGGGATTATATTAAGGAAATCAAAGCTGGAAGGGCTAGATTTTGAAGGAATTGACTTATTAGGCGACCAACTTTATATTTCAGACGAAACGCCCCGAAAAGTGTACTGTGTAAACAAACACACACTGGAACAACCTTGGGTAAAACAAATACAATGGGGCGGAGCATTGAATAAAGCCTACGAAACAATTTGCTACAATCCAGTTACTAAAAGATTTATTCTTATCGCAGAAGCTCCACCCGTGATTGTAGAATACGATACGGCATTCAACAAAATAGACCAACACTATTTTAAATATGCCCGTGACATCAACAGTGCCAAGTTCTTCAATGGGTTTGTGTACTTACTAAGCTCCAAAGACAGAAAAATATTCAAATGCAATGCTACCACTTTAGAGCCACTAGAGTCGTATATAATTAATGTTTACAATGCTGAGGGTCTTTGTTTCACGCCACAAGGCAACATATATGTTGTTTCTGACGACTGGCAGCGACTCTACTATTTTGAAGCTTTTAAAAAATCAACGGAATAATGAATAAAAACATAATCTTAGCTGCAGGTGTCTTGCTATTTACTACAGCAACTTCTTGGGCACAATTTTCTGAATTTGACGGCAATCAGGCAGCGAGCGCTTTCACATTAAGCAGCGATCAGAATACATTTCAAATTGGTGGCAGGGTTTCGTTTTACTACGAGAAACGCTTCATGAAAACTGGTTACACAAACCTAAACCATGATGGATTTGCAGTAAAAGACCTCGACCTGGACTTTTTAGGCAAGACGGCCAACAAGTTCACTTACGAACTGCACTTGAGTCCTATTGACTGGGTCGCAGCCGCAGCTACTCAAAATACCGCAAACCCTATGAATTCAGGCATCAAGGAAGCGTATATACAGTTTGATAAATACAGAGTGAAGATTAAGCTCGGTTACGATAAAATTCCGTTCTCTCAAGGTTCCCTGACCGATGTTTACGGTAGCCCGTTATGGAGCCATGCTAATTTGTACGGTGGAGATTTCTTTAGTCGCCGCGACATTGGACTTACACTTACTGCTTCAGCATTGCACAAACAATTACGTATGTACGGTGGTATATACAGCGGTTTGGGTGAGAACTGTTTTGAATATGGTAATGACGCCAGTGGCAAACCTGAATTTGCAGGACGCGTTGAATATTCATTTCCGGGCAGAATTAAGTATCAGTTGATTGACGAGGAAAGTAGACCTTCACCAACATTTAGAATTGGTGTGAATGGAAGATACTGCGACAAGACTCAACCTGTAGGCCATACCATTCTCTCCGATGTTCCTGATGCCCTTGGGCCTTATAACTTGAGAATTGTTGGCGGCAAAAAATCGGTTTATGGCGCTGATTTCATAGCTATGTATAAAGGCTTTTCATGGCTTTTTGAAACAGATATGGTACAACTTAAACCCACCGATGCTACCGACGCTGTGTACGCAGGTACTTTAAGTTCACAAAACGGAAATGTTGTAAATGCAGGCGGTTTCGCAACTAACCTCAACTACAATTGGGAGAAAATGCACAGTACATTCTCAGTAATGTATGAAAACCTCAATGCTAATGATATGGTTATAGGGCATCAGGAATGGTTGTATTTAGCTTATGCGTACAAATTGAGTGGTTTCAATTCAGTTTTGAAAGCTGAATACTACTTGCCGTCTGTTGAAGATAAAATCTCTAATCCTTTAAAATATTCAGGTCAACTTAGAATTGGCTACCAAATCGTATTCTAAAATCATTCAAACATGAATAACAATTTCCTAATAGCTATAGTTTTCCCATTGGTTGCACTCGGTTGTGTAAAAGACCGAATCAGCGACAATTCTGGTGGAAGTGGAGTTCATACCGGCTCTCAACTCATCCACTACTGGGGTTTCAACAAATCAGACAGTATTGCTTTACTTACGCCAGACACAACAATTGGTGGTGGATTTATAAATTTCCAGGCAGCAACCATTGATACCGTTCAACCCGGTTCTTCCATAAATTTACGGATGGGAATTGACTCAGGTGGAGCAATTCGTATGCGCAACCCTTTTGCATACATGATTATTAAAGCACCTACAACAGGTTTCAAAACTCCTGTTTTGACATTCGCAGGTGAACGCTCTAATTCAGGTCCTGCCGGCAACACGGTTCAATATACTATTGATGGCACGAACTGGCTCGCCGCGCCAACTTCAACTTTAACTCTTAATACAACCTGGGCATTATATACTATCGACTTTGGATCTATATCGGCAGTTGATGATAACGCGAATTTTGCCATTAAACTGGTGACAACTAACAACAACACAGGCACATCGGGTAACGATAGGTATGACAACATTAGCATTGATGCGGTTAAGAAATAGTAGCCTAAAAATATTTTTGACAGCATTTCTTGGTATCGCTTTGGGTACCGGGAAATGTTGTTTTGCTTCAGACACATTGCGTGTTATGAGCTATAATGTCTTGTATTTTGGGAATGAGTGTCAGGGTCCAACACCAGAATATATGGGCTATTTAAAAACCATCACTCAATTCGCTGCCCCCGATCTGCTGGGATTGGTAAAGGTCGCTTCAATAAAGACCGATAAAAGTGACCAAGCCGGCACGGCACCATTGGGCTTTGCTGATTCAATTTTAAAATATGGGTTGCCGGACGGTGTACATTATGCTTACTGCCCTTTTACCAATGTCTCTAAAGCCAACAATAACACATTACTCTTTTACAACACTAAAAAGCTCGGTTGTGTAGGCTTGGTTAGTTGCTACTCCAATATCACCGACTTCGACACATGGAAACTCTATTATAAATCACCAGAACCGACATCGATGAAGGATACTATCTTTCTGTATGTAACGTTGTGCCACGATAAATCGGGTAAGGAAAACGAGAATGTACGGAAACTACAGATTGAGGGAACTTTGACTGACCTGAAAAGACATTTCAGGGGTTTTCCGAACTACATAATGATGGGCGATTTTAATGTACGTAACTCAGATGAGCCGTTATATCAATTATTAGTAAATGGTGAGCAGCGATTCAAATTATACGACCCACCTTTTTTCCCCGATCAATCACTCTCCTACCCTGCCAACTGGGAAAAAGAACCAAAATATACATCATATTTTACTACTTCTACCCGCGAAAATGAATCAGCATTCCATGGGTGCGGCTCAGGTGGCGGCGGTAAAGACTGGTACGATCACATTTTTATGTCAAAAGCCCTAACTAACAATGCCGGTGGAATTAAGTACATACCAAAATCTTATAAAACGCCAGGCAACGATGGGCAGCGATTCAAGGTGTCAATCAATAATAGCAACATCAATAAAAACACATCGGCACCTGAAAATGTGATCGAAGCGCTTTATCGTTTCTCCAATAAATACCCAATCACGGCTTCTTTTGAAGTCGATAATGGGGCACCTAAAAGCGCTGTTACAGGGCTTGAGATTTCGAATGTAAGTAGCTTTAAGTCTTCCCCAAAATGCAACATAGAAATCGCATACGAAGAAAAAAAAGGAGCCTCGTTTACCTTACATTTTGCAAAAGATTTGATTGGTCAAGAGGTTACTATTTTGTGGAGTGATTCAAATGGGAAACAGGTGTTTTCAAAAAAAGTGAAAATCGCTTCAACTGAATTTGACTATCACCTGAAAATCGCAACCGGTAAATATTCAGTTATCGTTAAGGGCAAACACAATGAAATTTTTAGAGAAGAAGTAACGGCTGGTGGTGTTAAGTAAGAAATGTGTAGTCTAAAAAAGTGAGAGCGGAGTGCGAAACGCGCTCCGCTCCTTTGCTTCAATGACCATGAAGTGTGTGTCAATATTAACCAACAATCAAAAAAACACTGGATGATTGTATTTTTTGGGGTGGGTTAAATAAAAAGAGCAATTAGAATGTGGCTAAAAGTTGTATGCCAGACCTATTTCATTGGGAGCACCACTATATGGGGTGATAGATGAATAACGACCACCTCCGGAGCGTTGTACTATACCCACAATGGTCATAACCACACCTCCAACAAGCATCACTCCCGATGCAGCCATGACTGCCTCTCCGGCTCTATAGTTTGGAGAGAAAGCCATTATGCCTCCAATTATAAAAACACCAGGACTTGCTGCCATGCAAATTATACCCGCTGTCAATAATCCCGAGCCACGGCTTCCGTATCGCGACAATGGTGCGATGGGCAAAAGAGGATTCGAAATTGCTTTTGTCTGATCGGAAGTTTTAGCTACCGCCAGTTGCATTTTAATTTCGCCAATTCCTGGCGTCTTTGATTCAAGTAATCGGGCATTAGCACTTAAGCTGCCCATAACAGAGACTACAAATAGTAGAATTAGTGAACGCATATGTTTTTTGTTTTGCACAAAATAAGAGCTTTTACGTCTATCATTTTTTGACATTTGTCAATTAATAAAGGATGGTTACGTTATCATTGCGTATTATAAAAACTTAAATATTTTACTCCAATTCGAAAACGACAAATTTTGCCATTTTCATTTTCCCAAAAAACTATTAGTAGCGATAAAGGCTTCACGAAAATTTTAGAATTTTATTTAATGAAATTCGTCAAACTAAATTATGCTACATTGGGTTTTCTGATTGGATTGGCTTTCCCTGTATTTGCAACATATATTCAGATAGCTTCAGAATACAGAACAATTTCAATTCATGACATTCTTGCAGTCCAAAAGAATTGTCCCTTGCTCTGGATTATAGATTCGGCACCACTAGTCATTTCAATACTAACTTATGCAATTGGCGCTAAAGTAGATATAGCCAATTTACAAAAAGACGAAATTTCTTTGATGTCCATCATCGCAAAAAGAACTTTGAACGGGGTTGTGATTACAGATGAACATAGAAAGATAATTTGGGCCAATGAGTCTTTCATGCAAATAACACAATACACTTTAGATGAAATGATGGGGAAAGTACCTGGGCAGTTACTCCAGGGACCCGATTCTGACCCCAAGGCAATTAGCCAAATCAGAAATGCGCTTGCAAAGCCTGAACCCATTGAAGTCACACTTGTCAATTACAAAAAAGATGGCTCAAGGTATTTTAATAATATTGAGCTGATACCGGTATTTAATCAAAAAAATAAGCTTACCAATTTCATCTCACTTCAGAGAGATGTTTCAAAAGACATACTTGAAATAAAGGGGCTCAAAGATGGTTATGACAAAATAATTGAGTCGTTTAAAAGGCTGAATAAACTCACTTCTTATTCCATTCACAACTTCCGTTCTCCAATCAACAATATTTCTGCAATTATCGATTTGTTAGCTGACAATACTATAAGTGCAGATGAACAAAGTGACATGCTTAAATCATTGAAGCCCCTATTGATTCGTGCCGATGAAACTATAAGTGGCATCATAAAACTCTCGCAAAATTCAGAGACTGAAGCGGATGTAGAGAACATAGACATTTCTAAAATGATTAACGAAATTTTTGAAAGTCTTTTACATTTACCCAAAAAGGAAATTATTAAAAACGTAAAAATTTATGACTTCACTCAACTCAACTGTAACAGATACAGGCTGCACTCAATTTTGGAAAATCTAATCACTAATTCAGTAAAATACCACGACCCTTCAAAAGAAAAACTACAAATTTCTATCGAAGTGATTATTAGCAAAGACATGTGTAAAATCTCGGTTGAAGATAATGGTATTGGTATACCTGCTAAAGTTCAAGGCAAAGTTTTCGAAATGTTCTATCGTGGAACCAATAAATCACATGGATCAGGACTTGGTTTGTATATAGTTAAAGAAACGGTTGAGCAAATGAATGGCACCATCAATTTAGAATCAACTGAATATGTCGGAACCACAATTTCGTTTGTCATCGAGAATAAAATGCAACCAAGTGTTCAACTGAATAATGAATCCAAAACGGCGCACTAAATCTAAAAATACCAATACATGTGCAGCTAGTTGTACATAAAAACACAAATTTAATCTACCCGATTTTCAACGACCCTGCCTACACAATCGAGCTAAAACGCCTGATTTTTTAATTGGTTTTCAAAGGAAGGAACGGCTATTCAAAAGGCAGAAGCTATTGTTAACTCATAAAAAAAGCAGCCGTATTAAAATACGACTGCTACCGTGGATTGCTAATTTTATATTTCGGCAGTATTTGCAAATACATTTGACAAAAAATGATATAATTAGTAGTGCTCAGAGTTACATGACTTAATAATGGCATGAATCACCTTATCCGTTTCTAATAGCTTAGCATGAATGACAGACACCACATCTTCTGACAGTTCAAATTCACGGTCTTCCATAGCAAGATTGATTAACCCCATTGCTGAACACAATGGCCCCCTTACTAAATGGGATTGTTGCCATGCTAAATTGGCAAATTTGGTTTTGTTTTCAACTAATTTATCCTTCAGGCTTATAAATTCAGTGAGGTCTTTTCTGCAACAGCTAATTGTTTTGATTTTCCCTTCCTCGTTCCTTATAGGTGTAAAAATCATTGCAATTTGAGCTGGAGACCCATCTTCATTAAAGCCACGGTCCAGAATTTTTACAGCCTCCCCCTCAAATGCCCGTTGATATCCGTCTAATATTTTTTTTGAAAATTCAGGCGGCAATCCTAAGACCAAATCTAATTTGCCTATCTCAGGCGCTTTCTTCACTAAATTGGTCAGATGATTTTGATAATGACCGTTAAAAGCAACCAACTTTAGCTCAGTATCAACTGCCCATAAACATGAGTCGATGCTGCTTAGAAGTATTTCAGAGTTTTCTTTTTTACGCCTTATTAATCCCTTTGTTCGATTAAAAACTGCAGCACTATGTATTAACTCCCTAAATAATATATACAAAATAAAAACAATGTGGCAAATAACAAAAAGGTAAAACACTGTTAGCATAAGTCCAGGTTAGGTTAATTCTTTAGAATCATAGGAATAAGTGTAGTTGTAATTATAGTTATAATTGTAGTTATAATTATACGAGTCGTTACCGTATGTATATTTGGAATAAGTACTCTTTTCGTGGCTGAAATCGTTTATTATTAAATGGACATTCTGAATGTGGTGTTGATTAGAAATTGAGTTCAAAGCGGCTAGATTCTCGAAGGTGCTGTAGTTAAAACGCAACAGGAACAAATTGATATCAGCATACTTTGAAAGATGTATCGCATCGCTTACAATTCCTAATGGTGGTGTATCAAAAAGCACATAATCAAACTCTTGCTTAAGATATTCGATCATCGATTCTGTTTTCTTATTTAAAATCAATTCAGAAGGAGATGTTGAATAAGTGCCAGATGGAACCAGATAAAAATTTTCATGGGGATTTAAATCATGGACAATGTCTTTCATATCGACCGAACCATTTACATAATCAGCAATACCCGGCAAACTTGGAAGATTCAAATTTTTTCTAATTGATGGCCTACGCAAGTCAAATTCAACCAAAACCACTTTTTGATTGATTGATCCTAAAATTTTCGCCAAATTACGGGTGAGAAACGACTTTCCTTCGCCCGCAATTGAAGAAGTAACCATAATACACCTTTTGGCATCGAGGTTTTCGTAAATTAAACTTGAACGAATAAACCTGAACTGCTCGTTTATAATTGCGCGCTGATTATCATCGTTCTTCTTGGAATCATCAATATGGTTAACTACTCCTATAACAGGAAATTTCGACTTATTTTCAAGTTCATAGATGTTTAGTATTTTTGAATTCGTTCTATAAAAAAAGTCTATCAAAAATGTAGGAATAAACCACGATAAAAGCAATGTAATAAAGCTCACCAATATGATATTAGGTTTATTGGTCACACCTTTTAATGCGGGACTCTCCATAACTTTTATCAGAGACAAATGTTCTTTCCTGGTCAATGCAATTTCTTCCTGTGTCTTCAACAAGAATGAATATATATCCTGTATCAGTTGTTGTTGCCTTGAAATAGAAATCAACCCCTTTTCTTTGAATGGATAAATCTTTTTTTCACCATCAATATTATTATTTGCTACTTTTTCCGATTCGTAATCACTTCTCGTCGTTTTTTCCAGCATTGCCAAATTTTCCAAAATGTTCTTTCTTTTTTTATCGATTTCCCCGTTTAGGTTAATCACAACCGGATTTTTGTCATTCATTGTGAGCAAGAACTTCGCTTTTTCCGAAAGCATAGAATTATACTCATCAATTTTTCCTGCCAGATTGATGTCTGTAATTACTCCTGGAATAATGGGTAGCGGTGCCTTACTCTCAGTTGAAAGTGATGTCCTGTAATTTTCAATGGTGCGCAGCAACATCCCTTTCTGAGATAGTTCACTTTTCGTCTGATCTATCTTCGCCAGAATTTGAGTAGCCTGAATTGGTAAATCGATGATGTCGTTTACTTGTTTATATGCTGCAATCGACGAATCTTTATTTGCTAGTTGATAGTTTATAAGTTCCAAACGACGATTTAAAAACTGGTAAGCTGTATCCAATGATGCTGCCCTTGCTTCACTCGATTGAATATCATAAGTATGTATCAGTTCATGAACAATCGATTTTGCCCTTTCAGGATCTTCGTCTTTAAATGTCACATTCAATACGTTAGCCTGCTTATTGATTCTTTCAACTGACATTTTAGATGCAATAATTTCTGCCTCATCTAAAACTGAGTTGACAATAATAACATATTCTTTACCATTATCTAAAGACCGTGCATGATTAACTTTCAACACTACCAATGGCGTTTTCTGTATGATAAAATTTCCAATCGGATCAGCATTTACAACTACGCCATTTACTTCAATTTTTTTGGGACCATCAGCTTTGATTCTAAACGTTGCACCCTCATTTTCAAAAGCATTAGTATCGTTGTAAAATACCGCTAATGGGAGTGAACCATGCAATTCCGATTTACCTATAGCTTTTTTTAAAAATACATGAACATTATATCTCTTTGCTGTTACTACCGACTTGATCAGATTAGGGCTTTGGATTAACAACATATCATTTTCTAAACTAGAATGCCCTGAAATCAATTCAGAAAGAGAAAGAGTTCCATCGGCTGCTGCACCACCTCCGTTGTCATCCTTTGACTTTTCACTATTTATCAATATTTGCCCGGAAATTGTATATAATGGCACCTTATTTTTTACAAATAAGAAAGCCAATAATCCAAAAACAATCAATGTTATTGTGTATAACGGGTAATATCGTCTTATATTCCAACGACTATTTTTTATAAATCTAGTTAGCTCGTTCTTTTGAAGATCTCCAACATTTGCAAGCCCCGATTCGGTTTTCAATTCCACTTAACTTCTCAATTTCAACAAAGTTTGTCATAATACTCATTCGCTACACCCCTATAATTAGTAAAAATATCCCTTGCCTTAGTTAGCTAATATGAAGAAAAACAAATTAGGATTGAAATGAAAATTGGCACTTTGTTCTTAGCTACTGTAAATAAAATGATTACCCTTGCATATTTATCAAATGCATAATAATTTGGTTTAATTGGGCGAGAAACATATAATTTTAAATATAGATTCCTCAGAAAAAAAGTTAACATATAATAAAAATGTGCCGCATTTCTTAACTCTCAGTTTTTACTCAGAGGTAATTTGCAGCACATTTGGAAGGGAGAGGGGAAAACAGCATTCTTAATCAACACACAGTACTTAAAACAAGCTCTAACGTCGCTTTATTAACTGGCTTTGGCAAATAATCTTTAACATAAACCATCTCTTTTGCCCTACTTACGTCGTAAGGAGAAATACTGGAAGAAAGTATATAAATCATCACCCTATTGTCAACAAAAGCCCGTAAGCTATCATATTCTTTCAAAAATTCCCATCCATCAATCACCGGCATGTTAAGGTCTAAAAAAATTATGTCGGGGAGTTTTATATTTTCGGCAATACAGTTTTTCAAATAATCAATCGCGTCAGCACCATTTTCACAAATATAGAATTCTGCTTCCTTGTCTATTGTTCTAATCATTCGTTTGTTCAACATTGAAAACAATGGATCGTCGTCAATCAATAAGATATTCATGTTTGATGTTTGTTTTGGTTGTTTAGAATCGTTTGAAGTTTATTTTTTCAGAATAAAGGGGAGGTTTTACTATTAGTCCCTCCCCTTTCTTTTTACTTATCTCAAGAGTTTCAAAGTTTGATTTGTTGCTCTTATGGCATCTAATTTATTTTTCTTCATCACCCTCATTAAAATTTGAGTGAACTTGATTATACAAATAGTGATTAACATATTCAATTGAGTTTTGTTTGAGTTTTGCTATAAAAACTATTGTACAATCAACTTTTTAGTTTGAACTGAACCAGCATCTTTGATGTTTACAATGTAAGCTCCCTGAGATAAACCTGATATATCAATTGATTCATTGCTTGTGTAACCCGGAATCAATTTTACAATTTTACCACTCATGTCATAAATTGAAACTTCGAAGCTCTGTGCGTTTAACGGTGCAGATATATAGATAACTTGTTGAGCCGGGTTAGGGAATAAGTTGTATTCGATATTTTCTGCTACAATTTCTTCCCTTGCGCTTGTAACAGTTACGTTTTTAGTTACTCGGTTTGATCCGCATGAATTGCTAACTGTATAAGTTATTGTCGCTGTACCGGATGAAATACCTGTAACGGGTGCTAGTGTATTTGAAGCAGGAAGCACGATACCTATTGAAGCGATAGCTGAATTGCTAGATGTCCAAACGCCTGCAGCGGAACCGGCAGTTTCAGTGATAGTAACTCTTGTTCCAACAGCAAATGTACTAGGACCACTAAGAATACCAGCATTAGGTGCTCCGGCTGAAACAGACAGGTTCCTGCTTGCATAGTACGTATTACAAACATTGGTAAGTGTATAAGAAATCGTAGTTGTACCAGCACTAATACCTCTTGCAACACCAGTCGTTGCATCAATTGTTGCAAAAGCTGTGGCTGTCGAAGTCCATCTTCCACCCGAAACTGAAGCAGTAAATGGCGTTGTATTACTTCCTACACACACATTTAAATCACCAAATGCACTGAGTGAGGTAAGTGGTGCCACTACATTAAGGCTTGAAGAAGCAACTGTGGTAAAGCAAGAGTTAGTAACAGTGTATTTAACAGTTACAGTTGTTGCAACTGATGGAGTAAACACACCGGCAGCACTAATTGTACCCGCTGTTGTTGGCATAATTGACCAGCTACCACCAGTCGTAGAATCCATGAATGTACCTGTTGTTGTTTTACAAATAGACGCAGGACCAGAAACAGACGCTACTACCGGAGCGGCAATTGAATTGATTGTTTTTGTAGCTGTATTAGAACCGCAAGTATTAGCAATGGTATAAGAAATTGTTGTTGAACCACCTGAATTGCCTCTTACTGAACCTGTTGAACTTACTGAAGCGATTAATGGATCTTGAGACGTCCAGACACCACCATTTACAGCGTTTGTCAAGCTTGTTGATGCACTTGTACAAACAGATGTTGCTCCAAAAATTGTAGCCGGTACAGCAGGAAGCGCTTTGATTCTGATTGATTTATTAACTGTATTAGTGCCGCAAGTATTCGAAATTGTATAAGCAATTGTAGTTGAACCAACCGTGTTTCCCGTTACAACTCCTAGTGTGTTAACGCTCGCAATTGCTGAATTTGCAGAAGTCCATACACCACCACCCACTGAGTTAGTATAAGTAGTAGAAGTACCATAGCATAATGTTGAATCACCTGAAATTGCCGTAGGCATTGAAGGAAGACTTCTAACATCTATCGATTTTGAAACACCGTTACTTCCGCATGAATTTTCAATAGTGTAAGTAATAGTAGCACTACCAGGGTTTGCCCCATAAACAATACCATCTGTTCCAACTGTTGCTACACTGGTATTTGAAGAAGTCCACACACCACCTGCTACTGAATCAGAAAGAGAAATTGAAGCACCATGACAAACGTAGTTATTACCAACTATAGCTGTAGGAATAGAAGGCAAAGGGTTAATTGATACAGGTACAGAAACTGCATTTGAACCACAATCGTTTGAAATTGTATATGTAATTTCAGCACCGCCTACTTCTAAACCCGTAACAACACCCTCAGGGGTAACACTTGCAATTGAATAGTCTGAACTACTCCAAACACCCGTTGTTAAATCATTGTATAAAGTTGAACTGTTGTGTTGACAAACACTTGTTTCACCAGCAATTGGCGACGGCATATCAGGCAATGGGTTGATACTAACGTCGAATGTAGCAATATTTTCACCGCACGTATTTGAAATGCTGTAAGTAATTGTAGCGGTACCCGTGCTTAAACCTGTTGTTGTACCATCTGTTAAAACATTAGCAATAGTTACATCAGAACTACTCCAAACACCACCTGCTACTGCATCATTAAATGGAGCACTGCTACCCAAGCAAATATTTGAAATACCATCAATGGCCGTAGGCACTTCAGGAAGGCTCAATACAGTTAAATCTTTAGTTGTAGTATTAGTACCACATAGGTTGCTTATTGAATAAGATATAGTTGCTGCGCCCGGTGCACTTGTTGTAACATTTCCAAATGCATCTATTGATGCAATTGTTGAATCAGATATTTGCCACATACCGCCAATTACTGCGTTAGAATAAGTTGCCAAAGAACCGCTACAAACCGCATCGGTGCCAGAAATTGAAGCAGGAACTGCAGGTAAAGCATTGATTAAAATAGGCTTAACTACATAACTTGTTCCGCATGAATTTGTTTTATTGTAAGTGATTGTAGCCATACCTGCTGATACACCATAAACTTCACCAACAATGCTTACACTAGCTACCAGACTATTAGACGACACCCAATTACCAGAAGTAGTTGCAGATGTAAATAGTGTATTTGCATCTTGGCATAAGCTAGCAGCTCCAGTGATTGGGGCAATTGCAGGTACAGAATTGATTGAAACGCTACGTGTTGCACTTACTGATCCGCAAGAAGTGCTAATTGTATATGACACCGTTACATTACCTGTTGCAATAGCATTTAATGTACCTACGCTATTGATAGAAGCTAAAGTTGCATCACTCACCGACCAAGTACCTCCACTAACAGATGAAGTATATGTTGAATTGTTTCCAACACAAAGTGTGTTAGCACCAGTGATAACACCAGAAGCAGGAACACTGTTTACTGTGATAGACTTAGTCGCATAAGCACTGCCGCAGGAATTAGTAACACTGTATGTAATTGTTGCCACACCTGCGCTAACTCCATAAACTAAACCAGCACCTGAAACTGAAGCTATACCAAAATCAGAACTGCTCCAAATACCACCGGAAGTTGAATCACTAAGCGCGAGACTTGAACCAATACAAACACTATTGCTCCCTGAGATTAAAGAAGGAGCCTCTGGGGTACCGATGATATTAACACTTAAATCAGAAGAACTTGAACCACAACTATTACTAACTGTGTAAACAACATTAGCAGTGCCGCGTGTTGAACTTGTTGCTAAACCAGTGGCACTGTTAATATTCAATACTACAGGGTTTGAAGAGCTCCAGCTACCACCTGAAGTTGAATTTGTAAACATATTAGTTGTACCCACACAAGTTGTTGTTGTGCCTGAAATAACTGAAGGACTAGCAGGAACAGTAATAACACTTACATTTTTTGTCACATTGCTGTTTCCACAAGCATTTGAAACTGTGTAAGTAATAGTAGCTGAACCGGCTGTTATTGTTGTAGCTGAACCACTAGTTGCAATTGAAATAATACCTGTGTCTGAGCTTGACCAAGAACCGCCTGTTGTTGTATTTGTATAGTTTGTTGTTGTACCATTACAAACAGTTGATGCTCCGGTTATTGCAGCAGGTGCTGTTGGAACACTATTGATATTTACTGATGTTGAAGCAACGCCTGTACCGCAAGCATTTGTTTTAGAATAAGAAACTGAAACCGATCCGCCTGAAACAGCATGCAATGTACCGTTTGATTCAATTGTAGCGATAGCAGGATTTGAAACAGACCAAATTCCATCAATTGTTGTGTTGTTGTAAATTGAAGTTGTACCTACACAAACACTGCCTGAACCAACAATTGCATCGATCGAAGGAACTGAGTTAACAGAAAAAGATGCTGTAGATGTACTTGTACCACAAGCGTTTGTTAATGTATATGTAACATTGTTTGTTCCCACAGTAACGCCTGTAACATAACCGTTTGAGTCAACCGTAGCAATATCAGAACGATCAATTGTCCAGGTACCGCCAGCAACTGCATCGGTAAAATGAATAGTGCTGCCTGTGCAAACTGATGTTGAACCATCAACTGGTGCAACGAATGGCAAACTGCTAGCTTCAACTGCGTAAACCGCTGATGTTGAACCACATGAGTTAGAAACTGTATAAGAAATTGAAGCTGTACCAGTTGATATTGCACTTGCCATACCAACAGCGTTAACATTGATGATTGTCGCATCAGATGATGACCAAACTCCTGATGGAGTTACATCATAAAACATTGAAAAAGTTCCGCTACAAACAGTTCTTGAACCGGTGATTGAAGCAGGAGCAACAGGAACACTTTGGATATATAAGTTTTTAGACACTGAATTAGAACCACAATCGTTAGAAATAGTGTAAGAAATAGCTACTTCTCCATTAGTCAATCCAACAATATTACCTGCAACATCAACAGTTGCAATTGTAGTGTCCGATGAAGTCCAAAAACCACCTGGAACGTCATTGGTAAATGTAACTGCCGAACCTGTACATGCGCTATCAACGCCCAAAATAGGAAGTGGAGCTGCAGGCAATGAATTTACGGCAACTGCATATTCTGTAAAATTTGATCCGCAATCGTTTGATACTGTGTAA
The DNA here is from genome assembly GCA_947454235.1 of Chitinophagaceae bacterium. Taxonomy (GTDB): domain Bacteria; phylum Bacteroidota; class Bacteroidia; order Chitinophagales; family Chitinophagaceae; genus Flavipsychrobacter. Next base: position 9,470 of record CANGIY010000024.1, on the reverse strand, counting down.
TAAACTGAAGCTAAACCTTCAGAAAAACTTGTTGCGACTCCGTCAGGGGTAATATCAAGAATTGAAACATCTGAAGAACTCCATGTTCCACCTAATGTTGAATCAGTATATGTGCTCGTAAAACCAAGACACATAGAATTAGGACCGGAAATTGATACTGGTACTTCAGGAATCGAGTTAACAGTAAAAACATAAACACTTGGAGCATCACCGCATACATTACTATTTGTATAGCTAATTACTACACTACCGCCGCTAAAACCTGTAACTGTACCATCAGCCGCTACATCAGCAACTGAAATATCAGAACTTGACCATGTACCACCAATTGAAGTATCAATCAAAGTAGTAGTTGCACCAACACAAACAGCAGGTGCGCCATCAATTGGAGCAGGATAAACTGGCATCGGATTAACTGTAACATCAATTGAAGTTGCTGTATCGCCGCATGAGTTAGATGCGCTGTAAGTTATTGTAGCCGTACCAGTTAAATTTGAATAAGCAAAACCATCACTGTAAATATCTAAAACCGAAGCATCAGAAGTGCTCCATGTTCCTGTTGTAAAATCATTATAAAAATATCCTGCAGACGCCTCGCACCATGTTGTAAAATCAGAAGTAATAGTTGAAAGAGTAGGCAAACTGTTAATTGTAACCGGGTAAGTAGTAAATGAAACTCCACACGCATTTTCTACAGTATATACAATTGTCTCTGCACCTGATGCAGATACATTAAAATTACCACTTGCGTCAATAGAACCTAATGTTGAATCTGTTAAAGACCAAACCCCGCCAATTGAAGAATTAGAATAAGATGTTGCAGTACCAGTACAAACATCACTCGCTCCAATGATGCTTTCCACTCTCGGAGTTAAAACATTTGAAATCCTTTTTCTTGTGTTAAAGCTTCCACAAGACCCAGCAAAAGAGTATTTAATATTAGTACTTCCTTCACTTACGCTCGTTACAATTCCGCCAGATGATACAGTAGCGATACTAGGATCTTCTGAAGTCCATACTCCTGCACCCAGAGAATCAGTCATTGTAACATTGGAACCTACGCAAAGCTCAGAAGCACCCATAATAGGTGACTCTGTAACTGTGCTTCTCACCGACAAATATTTAGAAGCAAAAGAACTGCCACAACTGTTAGACACAGTGTATTTAATGACTGCAGTACCCTCAGAAGTACAAGCGGTTGCGCCACCACTACTGATATTAGCAACTGAGGTATTTGTTGAAGACCAAGAACCGCCAGTTGTAGTATTGCTAAAAGTCACTAAACTACCTGAACAGGCAACATAAGGACCAACAATAATACTTGGCACATCAGGAACGGTATTTACGTTAATAGGTAAATAAGTAGTATCGACACCTACAATGTAATAAACCGAATCACTACCTACGCTAATAGCGCTTAACATTCCAGTAGCACTGTCGATGGTAGCAACGGAAGAATTTGATGTTTTCCAATAACCGCCGGTAGCAACGTCTGAAAATGAACTTGATTCACCAACACAAAAACTTGTACGACCCGTTATTTCCCTAGGTGAAGCAGCAACTGAATGATCTAGTGAAAACTCATCATTAAAGTAATTATCAAAATCAAAACTAGATGTCGTTGAATAAAAATCAACGCTACTTGAACTAACAGATTGAGAAAGATTAATAATCTCTCTGCCGAAGGAAACATTACCTGCGATAATCAATATCGGGGTGATGAATAAACGTTGTAACAGGTGTTTCATACAATTGTTATTTTTTGGTTAACGACACAAATCTATGTTCGCTTTTTCTTTAAAACCTAGACTTCACCCCACATTTCAAATATTTTTTTTCTTACATTTTATTTCACATCTACGTCTATTTTGTTTATTTGTTTTTTCTGTCTTTTATTTACCATTGATTTACTATTAATTAGATAATTAAATTCATTAACCAACAGTTAACAAATACCTAGTCAACTACCATTAGTTAACTAGTTTTTCACTACTATTAGTGATGGTGCCTAAGCCCGATTTAAGACTCAAATTTTCGAAAATATGTTTTTCCGGTTAACGTTTTTTTAAGCAAAACATGCCATTCCGAACCTTTGTTAGGCATATGTTAACGAGTTTTTATGGAATAAATTGAGAGGTATAATGTTTAATATTCAGGAAAAACAGAGACCAAGTCTTCTTCTCATTTTTTCGCAGAAAGAACTAATAGTAAAATCATTGAATAGTCGGTTGCCGATTTTTTTAGACAGATTTACCTGTTAAACAATCGATTAGGTGCGTTCTTTCAGAAAATAGTTATGAAAACAATCAAAATATCACTACTTATAGGGGGCTACCTGAATATTAAAGCTCCTACTTTTACAAAAAATAACATCAAATCAAAAAAAATCTGGCTAACGAGATTTTTTAGTTCCCGGTAAAATAGTAGGCAATGCGAATTGGTATTTTTGAAGATAACAGTGCTTTACGTTCAGCAATGGTTGAACATTTTGAAATTGTTGGTCATAAAGTAGTTTTTAACTACGACTCTTTAACAGGTTCTGCGTATAAATATGTCGAGGAAGGACCTGATTTCATTTTTTTAGATATACATCTTAAAAAGGACAACGGATTAACTAGTATAAAGGACCTTAAAAGCCAATTCATCAATGCCGAAATAATTGTAATTACGGGTGATCTACTCAACCAGAATTATATGCTTGATGCAGTAAAACTGGGTGCTGCAGGTTTTGTGTACAAGCCATTTTCCATGAAGGACCTTGAAGCCACTATGGAAAAAATCAGGCTTTATGGCAGCTACATGGAACCTGAAAACATGGCCAAACTGTTTTCTGTAATTTCCGGCAACCACGAAGATGATAAAAAATTATCAAAGCGTATTTCTGATGCATTATCGCCAAAAGAAAGAGAAATAGTTCAGCTCATTGTACAGGGGCTGTCATACAAGCAAATGTCTGATAAACTTAATATTTCTTATCACACAGTAAATCATCACTTAAAGAGTGTATACATCAAATTAGATGTAAAGTCGAAATCAGAATTAATGGTGCGTTATTTCACTAAAAACAAAGTGTAGTTCTATGGTACAAATGACCAGAACGTTTTCAATTGATCAACTAGATAGGATTTTCCCTTTCCACTTTGTAGTGAACGATCATTTGGAGTTAGTTTATGTGAGCAAAAATCTTGAAAAGGTTTGCGGCAAGATATTAAATGCCCGGCTGCACGATTTTTTCGAATTTGACGGGTACAAGAAAAGTAAACTTAGCTTCGATTATTTATACCATTCGGCGACAAAGCCATTTAAAATCAGGAGAAAAAACAATAAAGCAATCGCCCTGAAAGGTGTTTTTGAACCTGTGAACCATGGCACCCAAATGATGTTTATTGCTGAAGCTGAAATTTCAGAAGAAGACTCTGAAAATGTCACAAAACAGGCAATCGATAAGCTTCTAGCAAATAACCAGATTTTCAACAAAATATCGAAAGAATCGGTAGACGGGATTTTGATAGCTGACAACGACGGAAGTATTGAATGGGTGAACGATGGATTCCAAAAGTTGACAGGTTTCACAATTAAAGAGTGTTTAGGCAAGCGGCCCCGAACTGTATTATATGGTGCTGATTCGCAGCAAATTGATAAAGACTATGTTGACACGAAAATTCTTGAAAGAAAGCCATTTAGCTTCGAGAACATCGGTTACACAAAAGGCGGCAAAAAATTTTGGTTCAAGGCAACTGTACAACCTATTATAAATGAAAATAATGAAATTATTGGAAGGTTTTCAACTGTTGTAGATATCACAGATTCTAAGACCAAAGAATTTGAAATTAAACAACAGAAAGAGCTGGTTGACCTTGCACTAGAAAGTGGAGATTTCGGTTTTTGGAAATGGGAAATTAACTCACCCAATTTAACGCTTTCGCCAAAATATAAAGACTTACTGGGCTTGGGTGCAATTGAAGAACTTGACTTGAAGAGCTTTCTTAAATTGGTGTACCCTGATGATGTTCAAAAAATTAAGAGTAACTACTGGGGCAGCATGACCCCTCAAAAACCTACTTTAAGATTTGAACACAGGGTAAAAACCAAACTGGGACTATACAGATATTTTGAAGCACGCGGTAAGGCAACAAAATTTGACGCTCAAGGGCGTGCTATTGCTGTTATTGGAACAGTCTCTGACGTTACGAGTAAAGTCGAAAAAGATTTATCGATACAATTGCATTCACAACAACTAGCTAGCATTTTAGACAACTTGAATGACGGCATTCTGTCAGAAGATGAGAATAACATAATTCTAACGCTCAACTCTACATTTTGCTCTCTATTCAATATAAAAGAAAGCCCGGACTACTATATTAACCAAAGTTGTGAATCGATAAAAAGTTACTTACTTGCTGGTGCTGCAGACCCACTTGAATTTGGGAAAATGATTATTGATTGCAAAGTAGCAAGGCAAAAAATGCAAGGGAAGCTCTTGAAAATGATTGATGGAAAAACGCTTTCAGTTGATTTCATTCCTTTTGAAAATCAAAATTCATACCTGGGTCACATTTGGAAAATAAAGGATGTAACTAACGATGTATCAAAAACTAACGAAATAGCTGACACAAAGAATTTTTACGAGAAAATTTTGGACAATATCCCGGCGGATATCGCTATTTTGTCTAAAAACCATAAATACGTTTATACCAATAAGCACGCTATTAAAAACGACGAGATGCGTGCATGGATTATTGGAAAAAATGATTTTGACTATTACACGAGGAAAGGAGATGACACTTCGAAGGCCCTGACGCGCCAAAAGCACTTCAACAAAGTACTAGAAACCCGCAAAACTGTAAGATTTGTTGAAGAATATCAAAAACCAAGTGGTATTGTCAGCTTACTTAGGCTGTTCTCGCCAATTATAAACGAAGAAAATGAAATCGAGTTTATTGTTGGGTATGGCTTAGATATTACACAACAAAAAGCAATTGAGGCAAAACTAACGGCACAAAAAGAATATTACCAAAACATATTGAACAGGCTGCCGGTTGATATTGTGGTTTTAGACAAAAATGACCGCTTTAAGTTCATCAATAAAAACGGCATAAAAAATGACGAATTACGCAACCGCTTGCTGGGATTCGACAATTTTGAATATTGCAGAATAAAGGGTATTAGTGACGAATTGGCAATTCAAAGGCGTGGGTACTTCCTGCAAGTGTTGGAGTCAAAATCGGAATTGACGCTTGTAGAAGATATGCACTTAGCGAATGGAGAACGGCAGCACATGCTTCGAAAGTTTTACCCGGTTCTAAATAATCATAATAACGAAGTAGAAGAAATTTTAATTGCCGGACTTGATATTACGGCCCAGGTAAACCAACAAAACTTACTCAAAAGCCAAAAAGAAGAGACGCGCAACATGCTCGACTCTATCAGCGAGGGCGTATTTAAGTTCGATGCACTAGGTAACATATTGCTGATGAACAAGGCTTTTGCAGATGCAATGTGTATTAATGAAGCAGCTGTAGAAACGCAGACATTGAACTTCTATAAGTTGTTGAAAGTCGATCAGCTGAGTGTTATGATTGATAAAATTAATACGCTTAGAGCAACCGGGGAACCACAAATACTCAATCTGCTATTTGATGCAGGTGGTGAAAATGAAAGGCACTACCAATTCAAATTCCTTAATTTTTCGACCGGAGACAATTTGATTGTTACCGCCCGTGTATCAGACATCACTGAAACAATAGTACGTGAACGACTTTTAAATGAGAACCTGGAGAAAGAGCGCCAGTTGAACGCACTTAAAACCAAGTTCATCAGAATTGCATCGCACGAATTAAGAACACCACTATCTGTTATCTTAGCTAACTCCGATTTGCTTGACCTTATCTTTAGCAATGGCAACCTGAATGAGGAAAAAGTGAAGCGTATTTTGAGCAGGATCAATAAGGAAGTCCATCAAATGACTGAAATATTGAACCAGTTGATTATGATTAATAAGATTGAGGAGGGCGAGACAAAACTCGAAAAATCTAACGTCAATTTGATAGAATTCAGTAACGTATTGATGGGTGAATTCTTTGCTCCTTACAAAGATGGGCGCTCACTTCAGTTGGTTACTAACAATCCTGAAATTGAATTGGTGTGCGATATCAGATTGTTGCGACTGGCGTTGTTGAATGTTATTGATAATGCCTTTAAATACTCAGAACTCAAGCCGGCACCAATATTGCGCCTTTATAATAGCGACACCGATGTGATTATTGTAATTGAAGACTTTGGCATAGGTATACCTGATTCTGAAACTAAAAACTTATTCAAGTCGTTCTTCAGGGCAGGCAATGTGGGCAATATTCAGGGTACCGGTATTGGACTTACAATTGTTGACTATGTAATTAAGTTACATGGCGGTAAGGTGGTCATTAACTCGGTACAAAATCAAGGAACAACTATTACAATTACAATTCCAAAACAATAAGATTGAAGAGAGTATTAATGATTGAAGACGAGAGCTGGTTGTTAGAATCGCTCGCTCAGTTTTTGGAAGTAAGCGGATTTGAGGTACATATGTCGACAACCGGAAAAAGTGGATTGTACAAACTTGGTGTTTTGCCAATAGACTTAATTGTTTGTGACGTTAACCTACCCGACCTCAATGGCTGCGAAATATTTGAAACCGTGAAGGGCAACGACAGTACATCGAAAATACCTTTCATATTTATTACCGCCTATTCACGGTACGACGAAGTGTATTCGCCCTACTTTGAGCGGGCAGACTCCATTTTATTTAAACCATTTTCACCTTTCGATTTAGTGAAAGAAATAAACAAATTCTGAAAATGACCACAACAGAAATCATCAACGACTATACCACCAAAAAAAAGCACTTCAGCGAAACAGTGAAAGAATTGGCAGATATGCACAATACCAACCTCACTGCCATGCAATACGAGTTTTATAACCATGTTACATTGCGCAACCGCGACGTAAAACTGCTCATATTTATTGAATGCACCTTCAGAGATTTTGTCACTATTGATAAAGTAAGTGCTGAAAGGATTGTATTTAAGAACTGTAAAATCTCAAATCGCGTCAACTTCAAAAGCTCTAATGCCCAAAAAATAACCTTCCTAGATTGCAACATCCAGAATGAAATCAATTTCGACTACTGCAACATCGATAGCCTGGTATTTGGTGGCTGCAAAATGTCAAAAACCGGCGACATGCAAATAGCCGACTGCTGCATGCCGTTTGTGTATATTGGGTAGAGGTACGAGCCCCCACCCTAGGTCTGTTTTTGTCGATTCAATTCGTTAATGCCATATAAAAGTAATTTGGCTATAATTTATACTTTTAAGGATTGTACATTTGCATCCTAAGAAAAGTATCGATTTGATGTCTAATCAAAACCCTGAGCAAATAGCAAGAGACCATATAGACGAGCAATTAATTGCTTGCGGTTGGATTATTCAAAGCAAGTCAAAAATCAATTTGAATGCCGGTATCGGCGTTGCTGTTAGAGAATATCTTACTGATGTGGGACCCGCTGACTATGTGCTATTTGTTGAGGGGAAGCCAGTAGGAATTATTGAAGCAAAAAGGGAAGAAGAAGGGCATAAACTGACCGTTCACGAAGACCAGGCTGAGGAAATTAAAATTGCAGTAATACCATGAACAACAATTTAACACTACCGGATGGGTATCAAAAGTTGCTATCAACCATATCTGATACCTACTCCGACGGATATGCCCAGGCTGCGAGGGCAGTAAATACCCAGGTAACAGCCACTTATTGGGATATAGGCAGGCACATAGTGGAATTTGAGCAAGGAGGCAATACAAAAGCAACCTATGGGGCAACGCTTTTGGAAAACCTTTCACGAGATCTTTCATTGGCGCATGGAAAAGGATTTAGCAGGTCTAATCTTAGCAGGATGCGCCAGTTTTATTTGTTTTACCCGAATTGTGCGAAGGCTTCGCACAAATTGAGCTGGAGCCATTATGTAGAGCTATTGAAAATAGATAATGAGCTGGAACGGAGTTTTTATGAACAGCAAGCCATGTTGGAAAACTGGAGCGTGCCGGAGTTGGTAAGACAGAAAAAGGCGGCTTTATTTCTGCGTTTGGCAGTATCAAAGGATAAAGAAGGTATACTGCAACTAGCCCAAAAAGGACTAACGCTTCATACAGCAGCAGATATACTACGAGAGCCATATATACTGGAATTCCTGAAAATCCCCGAGCCATACCACACATCGGAAAGTAATCTCGAAAGCCTTATTATAGATGATCTGGAGCATTTCCTGCTGGAGTTAGGAAAAGGATTTACTTTTGTTGGAAGGCAATATAGGATAACGCTGGCTAACAGGCATCATAGGGTTGACTTAGTGTTTTACCACAGGATATTGAAATGCTTTGTGCTGATAGACTTGAAAAAAGGCGAGGCGGGGTACGACGATGTTGGGCAAATGAATATGTACCTCGGCTATTTCGAAAACGAAATGAATGTAGAAGGCGATAACCCACCAATCGGAATTGTACTTGCAAGAGAAAAAGATGAACTGCTCATTAAGTATGCCATGCACAATATCCACTCACAACTGTTTGTAAGCAAGTATCAACTTTATCTGCCCAATGAGGAAGAATTGAGGAAAGAGATAGAAAGAATTTATTCAGAAAATCAGTAAAATAAATTTAGCAGCGAAGCAAATAATGCATCGAGTATAATAAGCAAAGTTTGGAGTTTTTGCATGCCATTTGTGTATATTGGGTAGAGGTAGCTCCCCACCCTAGGAGTTTTGAAAAAAATTGGCGACTGACTTTTTCGATTGATAATTCACGAGTAACTTTTTTTAAAGAAATAAGTTTAGAATAAGACTTGTTTTTTATCGATTTGATGCGATAATGCTACTTAAAAGTAATTTGGTTATAATTTGTACTTTTAAGGATTGTACATTTGCATCCTCAGAAAACTATTGTTTGATGACTAATCAAAACCCGGAACAAATAGCAAGAGACCACATAGACGAGCAGTTACTTGCTTGCGGTTGGATTATTCAAAGCAAGTCAAAAATCAATTTGAATGCAGGTATCGGCGTTGCCGTTAGAGAATATCTTACAGATGTGGGGCCCGCTGACTATGTGTTATTTGTTGAGGGGAAGCCGGTAGGGATTATTGAAGCAAAAAGGGAAGAAGAAGGGCATAAACTGACCGTTCACGAAGACCAGGCGGAGGACTATGCCACCGCCAAATTAAAATACCTCAATAATGAGAAACTCCATTTTGTTTATTTAAGCACGGGTGAAGTAACAACGCTTACAGATTTCAGAGACCCCAAGCCAAGAGGTCGTAACATCTTCACTTTTCATAGACCAGAAACAATAGCCGGGTGGCTGAAAAAAACTAAATCTTTACGGACTGCTTTACAAGATTTAGATAATCTGCCAACCGAAGGATTAAGAGAGTGCCA
>CANGIY010000023.1 GCA_947454235.1 Chitinophagaceae bacterium | reverse complement strand
GCAAGCGTATCTTCACTATAAAACCGTAAACAGGGATTCTTTAAAATTTCTGCCCTTGTAGCGAAGGGGTAGCTAATATCACCAATTCTTAACTCGAATCCCACCCATTTTCTGCACTCAAATTTTTTCTCAAAACAAACTTTACCCATCGAGTCGTAGACGTACAGTCTGCTCGGTTTTTCTTCTTTGGGCATTAGAATAAAAACATCGCTTTCAGATGCAATAATAGTATCACCAAATACTACTCGTGCCTTTTTAGGTAGGTTCCTAATCTGAACCTGGTTTTCAAAATTGTAATAGAGTACATTCAATTTTGGCTTTTTCAGCGAGAGCTGTCGGGTCTCAATTTGTGCATTTAATTGAAACTGCGCCAAAAGGCAGGCTAAAATCAAAATCAGGGTACGAATCATCATAATATAACGTGAGTGTTGGGTGGAAATTGTTTACAAAAAAAAGGAGAGTGATTCCCTTGTCTAATTTACAAAAAAATCACTCTGCTGATAGTAGCTTCGTCAGGAATCGAACCTGAATCTGGAGCTTCGGAAACTCTTATACTATCCATTGTACTACGAAGCCGGGGGGCGCAAATATACCATTGTTTGTCCATTCGGGGAAATAGCAAATGATGTTAGTCATAATAGCCTGAAATGCAGGCTGGCGGCTGGCAGATAAACTGATTTGGTATATTACATTTATCTCTACCTTTACCCTTTCAAATCAACCAAAAACCATGAAAAGAAATCTCATCATGTTCGCTATTATGGCAGCCTCATTTTGTTTTGGTGTTGCATTTAAAACCATCTCCGACGAACACAAAGCAACTGCACGTAAGCGAGCAACAAGCATTGGTGGCATTTTCTTTAAATGTAAAGACCCTAAAAAAGTAAAGGCGTGGTACAAAGACCATTTGGGACTATCAACCAACGATTATGGTTGTGTTTTTGAATGGTATCAGGGTGCCGATAGTACTAAAAAGGGTTTTACACAATGGAGCCCATTCAAAGAAACAACCAACTACTTCGCGCCTTCTACCAAGGAATTTATGATTAACTACCGTGTTGAAAATTTAGACCTGCTGCTCGAAGACTTCAAAAAAGAGGGCGTCACTATTTGCGACAGCGTCGAAAAAGCTGAATACGGTAAGTTCGTCCACATTCTCGACTGCGAAGGCAATAAAGTTGAACTCTGGGAGCCCAATGACATCGAGTTTGAAAAGTTAGGTGCAAAGATGGGCGCAACAACTACCAAGTAGTTAAACTCAGAGTTATAGGTGCTGCCGGAGAATGGGTAGGGAAGGTTTCGGTGAGGTAGTGAGGGGAGACTTCCTATTGTGTACCTTGCTTTTCAAGTATAAGAATAGGGTATCTCAAAATTTTGAGATACCCTATTCTTATTTAAGTTGTATTTATTGTAAGCTATTGTTTAGAAAACAGCTTGTTGATAACCTGATTTTCAATTTCTATTTTTAGTATATAGTTGCCTGTTGGCAGGTCTTCTACATTGATGAAATTGGTATTGTTTTTTAGGGTTTGCGATTTCAGTAATTTGCCCGCAAGGTCGCTAATAACGACATTATCGATCTGGATATTTGACGGCATATCAATCGACACTACATTCTTTGTTGGGTTAGGGAATACCCTAAATTCATAAGAGTTCAATACGCTCGAAACCGCTGTTGTTAGTATTGCCGAATTAGAAGTGTCGGTGCAAGAAGTTGTGGAACTTGTTACTATACATCTGAAATTGTAATTTTCCATAGCACCTGAAACGCTGCTAATGTGTAGGGTGTCAGTCGTAACTCCAGAATATGGCGCAATATTAATAAGGTTCACAAAACCTGTTCCCGGATCTGCTTGCCATTGAAATAGAGGGTGGCTGATTGAGGTGGCAATGGTGTACATGGTGCTACCTCCTTGTGTCAAATGCACAGCAACAGGGTCAGTAGTAATGACGCCGCACAAACTGTCCTCGCCGTAACTGTGGATTTCACTGTCAGACATTACACGATTGAAGAGTTCAATATCATCAATAATACCATTAAATTGATAAGGGTAGCCAGCAGCAGCCTGAAATGCATCAAACCCTATGCTAATGCTATCTGTTGAAGTGCCAACCGAATGCCCTGGATACGGTGCTGTATTTGTAGAGATAAGGATACCGTCAATGTAAACTTTATAAGTTGTATCATTATACGTTCCAATAACTTTATACCATTTATCCTCAATTAAATACGGCTCTGCGGCATAGGGAACATCACTTGTTGGATGGTTATATGTATTAAATGCCTCAACCACAAAACAATTGTGCGTTGTATCTCTAGAACGACAGTCTGAAGAATACGGATAGCCAGAATGCAATAGTCCATAATTTCCATCGACACCCAAACCAATCTTGCCGCGAGTAAGTATTACGTTACCCGAACAATTTCCGTAATAAAAGCCTTTTATTTTAACAATCGCAGCAATTGAAAACTGGTTTACATTAATGCTGGGGTCGTATGGCACTCCAATAAGACTGGTACTGCCATTAAAGCGATAGCCGTGCCCATAAACGCCATCCATTCCGGTGTCTGGAACTATGTCAACACCGTGCCCATTGTGTCCGTGTCCTGAAACATCGTTTGTCGAACCATTCATGTCCCAGTGAGCAATTAGACCCGACTGTCCATGAGAAATTGAAGATAGCATCAAAGTGCTAAAGATTGTAAGGATAATAGATTTCATAATGTTTTTTTACAAAAGTAAAAACAAGTTTGCTCGTTGGCAAAGAAAAGCAAAGTTTTAGAACAAATTTTTTTTAGAGTGGCGGGGATACAACATACTTCACAGCAATCAGATATCTGTAGATTAACAAAGGCGCACTTTTTGTTGAAACGCCATTTTAGCAAGAATGAAGTTGAGTAAAATTGATTTCTCTCAAATGTTTTAAATGGCCAAATCCACGATATTTGCGGAAATCAAGTTGAATGATTCAAGGGAAGCAGAGTAATAAACATATCTACTCATTAGTTGGGGGGCTGGTGTGCTTTATCCTGCAATTGCACTTGGTAGGGTATGCTCAGGGTTCATTCAAAATCAATAGCCACGATACAACAATTTTTGCTGGCGACAAACTCACTCTGTCTATTGATACAGATAAACTATACAGCAATTTTGTGTTCAGTGCCCGCAATCCAGAATCAGAAAAGTGGACGATTTGGGCTAAAAATGTTTCGAATAAGTACCTACCCCTATTCAACGATCAGTACAACAGAACGCATGTAAAGGTGGTAGTTGAAAAACAACAGATTTTTTATGTGAAATACAAAACTCCCGCGCCGGGGGCGATGAAGCGCATGGCACTCGATTCGGCTTGGGTGTGTCGAAGTAATTTGAACGGGAGTGCTGAGTACGTACTTTTTATTGTACCCGATTTTCGGAAAAATGCCATTTATGACCTTGATGTAAATCTTGCCGGAGACAAGATTTTGTACGCTACAGGCAACGACCGCTTCCCCGATTTTACCAGAGATGGCGATGTTTTCGAATACGATTTAGAGGCGGGAACACATACCAACCTCACTAACAACTGGGCTATATGGAGCAAGTATTGCAGATACACTAACGAAGCGGGTGCCTTTGTCTTTTCGCACTTTACAAATTTCTGGTACAGCAATCCTACTAATATCTTTTTAGGACATAGTGGGCAACCTGCCAGGCAACTGACTCATAATTTGGGCTACACCGGCGCCAATCAGTTTTGTACTGTCACTGGGTTTTTCAATGGTAATGTGTTGTATCGAAGGGGCGATGTCGATAAAAGTAGTTTATTCTTTAAAAAGATTGGAGGAGATGAGGTGCTGGTTGCCCCGTTTTCAGGTTTTGGTGGAATTTATCTCGAAAATGGCACCTATGCCTGTACCGATACCGCCAACGGAATCACCTTAATACGCGACAAGAAAGTGATTAAGCGATTTGCGGTAAATGAAATTGAGTCATTTATTACCGACAACGAATATAATTACGGTGGGGGAGTAGCTGCCGATTTAAATTGGTCGGGAAAACTTACTGCTGATGTTTCATGGAGTACAGGCGCAAAGCAAAGCGCTATAATAGTCGCCCCAAATGTGAGTACAACATACAAAGTGAAGGTGGTGTTTAATGGTAAAGAATACAACGACAGTGTCAATGTGAAAGTCAATCAGGCGCGTGCTATTAGGTGGAAGTGTATGGAGTTAGTAGCACCTAAAGGCAGCAGGTACCAGTGGGTAAAAGATGGTCAAAACATAATCAATGCTAACGATTCTGTTTTTACACCTTCGCACGCTGGCACTTATAAAGTGCGGGTGGGTACGGGCTCTGCGGAGGAATTCGAATCATCAGTATTGATTATTAGTCAAAAATACTTTGATTCATTGAGTGAGGCTTCATCAAAATACACTGTAAAAACAGATATCGCTAACAATCGGGTGTTGTTGCCGTCAGACTTCGATGGTGCATGGAGTGTGGTCAACCAATCGGGCGCAATTGTCTTGAAAGGTAGGAATTCAACATCTATTAATTTGCCCGATTACCTCAGCGGCACATACACAGTTTTACTTTCTGACGAAAAATGTTCTATCCAAGTTGCTCATAGAATTGTAATTATGCATTAGGGTATTTTTGCGTGTGTAAGTTTAATTGAGCGTCATAGTTTTTAACAACAAAAATGTCTTCGGATTTTAATAAAATTTTCACAGGCGCTTGCCGTTATTAACATTTTCTTTAATTTTGCTCCAAATGTTAAGGTATTCTATGAAAAAAGTTTTTTTGAGTGCTCTATTACTTACAGTTATAACATCCTATCACACGATTGCGCAAGAAGTAACAAGAGGAAGAGAAATAAAACACGCTGTTGTTAATTTCTCTGAACTCGCAGAAGAGGAAAGACTTCACCCGAGTACAAACGTACCAAGGTTTCCTATGGAAGAAGGTGAAGATGCTGAAGATTTCGGTCGCCCATTTTACACTGAAAAAGATCCCAGCAAGATTTTCTTATTAGATAGGCGCATCCCGGGTGCTGCTGCAAGACCGCATATTTCAGCATTCCTAAGTACCACTCCTTCGCCTGCTGATACTTTTCAGGCGATTGCTACCGATGGTACTTCAATTCCGCCGGATACACATGGTGCTGTTGACTCAAATTATTGTGTAACAACTATTAACACAGCGGTTCGCATACAACGTAAAAATGGTAGCTCTGTTTCTTCTGTATCTTTGAATAGGTTCTGGAACTCTCTTCTAACACACGGTACATCTAGTGGTGGTGCATTTGACCCACGCGTGCATTACGATCCAATTATCCATCGTTGGGTAATGGTATGTGATGCTTACGGCCAAACTACATACAGTATATTAATGGTGGCTATTTCTGCCACGAGTAACCCAACTGGTACGTGGCACATGTATTCGGTAGCTACCGATGGTACAGGTACAACATGGTTAGATTATCCTAATGTGGGTTTGAATAAAAAATGGTTGGCGATTACCGGAAACTATTTTTCTAACTCATCAGGTGCGTTTACTTCAGCGGTTGTCTTCGTGTTCGATAAAATGGCGATTGCAAATGGTACAGGCGCTCCTTTCGTGAAAATTATGAGGAGTGGATCATTTACATTGGCTCCTGCTATCACTTATGACACCACGGAGTCAAGCTTGTTCATGTTGGAAAGTTCAAACGGTGCTGCTGGTCAGTTGAAACTTTGGAAAATAACAGGTGCAGTTTCAACTCCTGCTGTTTCTAGCGTTGGTAGCCCTACTACTACATACAGGTGGGCAAGTTCAGGTCCAAGTGGAGGTATAGATTTCGCCCCGCAATTAGGTTCTACGAGAAAGGTGCAGACAAACGACGATAGAATTTTTAGTTGCATTCAACGCAATAATAAACTTTGGGCAACACATGCTGCTTTCTTTCCTAGAACATCACCAACTCGTTCCGCAGTTTTGTGGTGGCAAATGGATACCACCGGTACGCCAAGACAAGTAGGTGTGATTGACGATGCTTCAGCTTCTAAGTTTTACGGGTTCCCATCAATTGCGGTCAATAAAAACGATGATGCCCTTATTGGTTTTGCAGAATTCTCAAGTACAATTCACCCAAGTGCTGCCTATGCGTTGCACTTACATACCGACGCTGCCGATTCTATCCATGCTCCTTTCATTTATCGCCATGGTTTGAATACTTATTATCAAACATTTGGTGGTGCAAAAAACCGTTGGGGAGATTACTCAGGAACTTGTGTTGATCCATCAAATGACGCTGACTTCTGGACTTTACAAGAAAGTGTTCCTTCAACTGCTAATAACTGGGATGTATGGTGGGCGCACCTTACTTTGTGTCCTACTCCGGCAACAGGTACTCCAAATGTGATTCCTGCTTCTATTTGTGAAGGCGCAAGAGATATGTACAGTATTAACCCAATTGCTGGCGCCACTTCTTATACATGGACTGTTTCAGGTGCAGGTTGGACTTCAACCCCTTCAACTGGTGATTCTATTTACCTCACAGCAGGTTCAGGAATTGCTACAGTGACTGTAGTAGGTAACAACAGTTGCGGTGCAGGTAGTTCTTATATTTTCACCATCACACCAACAGTTATTCCTCCGGCACCATCTATTACGGCAGCTTCTGTAATTTGTATTGGTGCTTCGAGTGCAACTTTCAATGCTAGTACAATTGGTGCAACAACATATAACTGGTCAGTGACTGGTACAGGTTGGAGCACAGCAGGTAGTACTACTAGTTCAATTACGGCGACAGTAGGTACCGGACCGGGTACAATAATTTGTTATGGAACCAATAGCTGTGGTACAGGTCCTGCCGATACTCTGACTGTAACTCCTTCTGGTCCTCCGGGCCCAGATACTTTGATTACCGGACTTACCACGGGTTTATGTTCCGGAATGGTTCAAACTTACACTACAGATAGCGTTCCGGGTGCAACGTCTTACAACTGGTCGGTAACAGGTACAGGTTGGAGCGGTTCAAGTACCGGAACTTCAATCAACGTAACTGTTGGTACAGGGGTAGGTAGAATCGTGGTTACTCCTGTTAACCCTTGTGGTTCGGGTACGTCTTACACTCTTTCTGGTCTTCGTGTTGTTACTTCGCCTACAGCTTCTTATTCTATTTTGCATAGGGTAGTAAGTGTCATGCAAGATGATACAATTTCATTTACGGGTACAGCTACAGCAACAGCTATTTATAGTTGGAGTTTTGCAGGTGGTGCTGCATTCCCTGGTACAGGTCGTGGCCCACACGATGTATACTGGGCTACTCCGGGAGTTAAAAATGTTTCGCTCATTGTAACTGATAGTGGTTGTTCATCTCCTGCGTTCCGCGATTCAGTTATTGTAGGTGCAATCGGTATTCAAAATGTTGCCGGTAACCAATTCGGAATTTCTATTTCTCCTAACCCTAACCACGGTAGTTTCAATGCAAGTTTTGGCGAAGAAATTAATGTGCCGGTTGATGTAGTTATTTATGATGTAACTGGTAAAAAAGTGTTTAACCAATCTTTTGTAGGAACCTCAAACAAAATGCTTAGAGTTGAGACACAAGATTTAGTGAAGGGTAACTACATTGCTGCATTCACTATTTCTGATCAAACAACGAATATTAAGTTTTCTGTCGACCGATAATCGACATTCGATATTTTAAATTCTGTGCCTCGGTTATTGCCGGGGCACTTTTTTTTAGTTAATTGTACTATTTTTGGAAATATGTTGAAATCACTGCTAAAAACCTGCTTGTTTTTTTGTTGGTCGTGTTTTGCCATTTTTCTCAATGTTGAAAAAGCGGCAGCGCAGGGGGCAACTCCAACTGATTTAAATGTTCAGATTCAAGGTGCAAGTGATACAATCTATACACTAGCTTCACTTTGGGGTACAACTTTTGTTGAACTTTATAATGGTAGCCAGAACTATGCTGAGTTGGCTGGTATTACTGGAGATATGGCCGAGGTATTGAAAAATGAAATCGAGTATTTCGAATCGGCTGTTGATGTCAATGGGTCAAAAAAGCTCGTGTCAGATTTTCTACAGTTATTGAAATACGAACAAAAACTCTTGAACGAAGGATTCAAACCTTTCGAGAAAATGGGACCATCAACCCCCGACGAGCAAGTAAAAGCTGCCCGCCTCAATTTGACTGACATGGCCAACGGCGAGAAAGAGCTGCTTAAAGCCTTTAACGATGAACGTAAGGCCTATACATCAAAAAATGGTATTCCCTTGCTGCCGCCTGTTGATGATATGCACATTGAGCGGGTTACACTGGTCACGCTTTCAACGCTTATACCTATTCCTCAAAGACCGGGGCAAAAGAGTGCAACCAGCACAGTAAAAAGCAAAAATACCCCGCAACCTAAACCGCAACCTGCACCACCGCCTCCACCTGCTCCAAAACCTAAGCCTGCATCTGTGCCTCCTGCGCCTAAAGGCAAAAAAGATTCAAAAATTAAAAAGCACGATGACGATGATGAAGGCGACACAAAGAGTGCTGATAAAGAGGAAAAAGAATCGGAGAGTGAATCAAAAGAAAAAGAAGAGGAATAGCTAGTGGCGTAATTGCCTGCGAATTTTCCTTTTACCTTTGCCGGGTCTTACCACCTTCACTTTTACTCTCGCTGTGCCTTGTTTCAGAAATCCTAGTCTGTTGGCAGCAGCATGTGTTAAATCAATCACCCTGTCTACATCGCCCATCCTATCGTTGATTTTTACATACACTTTTTTACCGTTGCCGAGGTTTGTTACCCGAGCGTAAACACCTAGGTTAAATTTATTAGATGCTGCGGTATACCCACTGTTGCTGAAAACATCTCCTGTTGCAGTTTTTCTGCCTTCATACTTTGTGGCATAGTAAGTAGCAGTTCCCCGGGCATGATGCCTGTGTTTGTATTTGATTTTGGCATTCAAATCGGTTACAAACAGCAATAAAAGCAACGACGCAAATAGATTGAGGTGTTTTCTTTTCGGCATGTCAATTGGTTAGCCTAATAAAGGTACGCCGTTTTTTGCGATTAACGTCGGGCAAAAGAGCTTTCAATATTTTTTGTACAGCGACATAATTGGACGAACTTTGCCAGCCAATTTTATGTCCATGAACCAACGTCAATTATTTCTACAGCATGTCGCCCAAACTTCACCCTCGCCGGTAGGTATTGAAATTGCCGGTGCCGATAGGTGTTACTTGGTCGATGCTTCCGGCAAAAAATACCTTGATTTAATTGGGGGCATTAGTGTTTGTAATCTCGGGCATGGAAACACAAAAGTGATAGCTGCTATTCAGGAACAAGCGTCAAAATACTTGCACGTAATGGTTTATGGCGAGCTCATGCAAACGCCTCAAACGCAATATGCTACTGCTCTTGCTGCACACCTGCCAACTTCGTTAAACTGCATTTACTTCACCAATTCAGGCTCCGAAGCTACTGAAGGTGCGTTAAAGCTCGCACGCCGTGCTACGGGTAGAACCGACGTTGTGTGCTGCAATAATTCATATCATGGGCATACCATGGGTGCGTTAAGTGTAATGGGCGATGAGTATTGGCGCAATGCTTTTAGACCCTTGCTGCCGGGCGTTAGGCATTTCGACTACAATGGCAGTGAGTTAATTGATGCCATCAATTATGAAACAGCTTGTGTATTATTAGAGACAATTCAGGCGGAAGCAGGTGTAATCGAACCACAGCAAAAATGGCTTGAGGCCGTGCGCCAAAAGTGCAATGAAACAGGAACTCTTTTAATTTTCGATGAAATTCAATGTGGGTTTGGCAGAACTGGAAAACTATGGGGATTTGATCATTTCGGGGTAATTCCTGATATCGTGCTCTTGGGTAAAGCGCTCGGTGCAGGTATGCCTATGGGGGCTTTTGTCGCATCACACACACTCATGAATTTATTCACCGAAAACCCCGTCCTCGGGCATATAACTACATTTGGCGGGCACCCGGTTTGCTGTGCTGCCGGTTTAGCTGGTTTCAACTACTTGTTGGATTCGGGATTGGTAGAACAGGTTACCGGGAAAGAGCAATTGTTTCACTCCATGTTGCAGCACCGCGCCATAAAAGCAGTGCGTAGCAAAGGGTTGCTAATGGCGGTTGAATTAAATGAAGGGTGGGTGGTTGCTGATGTGCTTAAAAAATGTCTGGATGCAGGTTTGTTTTCCGATTGGTTTCTATTTGCACCAAATTGTATCAGGCTGGCACCTCCTTTAATCATCACACTCGATGAAATAGAATTTGCTTGTGCTACTCTTATAAAATGTTTAGAGGGCGCCTAGTGAAAGCCGCCCTCTAATTACGATATTGTGTTCCAGTTTATTTCTTTTCCTTGATAATCGTCAGCAACTCTTCTGTCGATTTTGTGTCAGCTCCTTCATTCTTGCCTAGTTCAATAGCTTTTTCAGCGGTTTTCAGGGCATTACCCACGTCGCCTGCGCCATATAATACAGCTGCGTAGGTATCCATATATGCATATTGTGGGTCCAGTTCACACACTTTACTCATCCATTGTGCCGCAATTACTAAATACTTGCTTTCAGCTTTCTTTTCATTCATGTCCCAGCAAATAGAATTGATATAAGCTCCTTCTGAAAAACCTTTTTTGGCGATATATGTACTGAGCGGTTGTATCATATTGCCCCAATCTTCAATGCTTTTAAAATACGTTATCCTATATTGGAACGGCAAGAATTCATCTTTTTGACTGTTATTATTCAAAAAAGTCATAGCAGCAAGCTCCATTTCTGCTACGCTTTTGTGCTTAATAGCTTCTTTTAGTTGTTTTTCTGAAACTTTTTGAACAAAATTATCAACGTTAGGCGCGCCATATTTAGACCTGTAATATTCTATTTTTTGAAAAACAACGTCAACGTATTTTTTGTCAATTGAGCCGCATGAAGCAATTACCGCCCACGATACTTCATTTGATAAATCAGACTGTTGAGCTAAAAACTCATTTACTTCTTCTTCTTTTGGTATTGTACGTTTACCATTTCCAGCATAAAGTTTGTCATAAAACTCTGGGTATTTTGTATCTAAAGTTCTGCTATAGCCGGGGCTCTTGAATTGTTTCGTTTTATCTCTTGCATCATTCAAGGTGCTCGCAAAATCATCAACACTTTGTGAGCCAATAGTTTTATATACCAATTCTCCCTTAGGGTTGAAAATTAGAAACGTTGGGAAAACTTGTACATGGTACTTCTTACATAATTTCATTCCTTCGCCTTCTTCCATATTCAATTTCACGGAAACGAAGTTTTTATTGAGTGCATCAACTATTTTAGGGTCTTTCATTGTTCCCTTGTCCATCACTTTACAGTAATAACACCAGTCGGTGTAGCAATCAACAAATATGTACTTGTTCTCTGTTTTTGCCTTTTCGTTTATTTGATTCCAGCTTTTGTTGTAATAAGCAATTTCTTTCCCTTGAACAGTAAAGTTCGCAGCAACGAACATCAATAAAACAGTAAGTAGTCTCTGCATAAATTTGATTTAGATATTGAAGATAGAAAAATAAGACTGGATTATTGCCAGTCTTTCAATCCATTTTTTAAAGAATATATGTCATGTACAAATAGCTGATTGATAATTTTTACTGCTTCGGAACTCCTTCGTCCCACCGAACAATACAACAATACGGGCTTATCTGTTTCCAGGTAGGTCGATATGTCTTCGATTTCATTGAG
This sequence comes from Chitinophagaceae bacterium, assembly GCA_947454235.1. GTDB lineage: Bacteria > Bacteroidota > Bacteroidia > Chitinophagales > Chitinophagaceae > Flavipsychrobacter. The sequence goes on along the minus strand of CANGIY010000023.1, from coordinate 36,158 downwards.
TGGAACATTGATACCGCCAATATTGAATTCAGCATGTTCCTCAGGTGTCCTTACATCAATTAAGAAATATTTGTCTTCGTTGGACTTAAATTCTTCCACAGTTATCGTAGGAATCGAAACTTGTTGCTCAATCGCCTTGATCGGTGTACCAACTTGTACCGATGCCGATATCACTTTAGTGAGCATTGTTTGTGCATCGAACAAGAGCATTTTCCCTATGAGTAACTCACCTGTTTGGGTAATATACTTGATGGCTTCGTTAGCCTGAATGCACCCAATGATGCCCGCAAGGGTAGGGAAGACTCCTCCTTCTGAGCAGTCGGGTATTACTCGTGCATTGGCACCGGGAAAAAAATCACGGTAGTTCGCACTTCTCGAGCCATCTTCGTTTACTCCGTTCAAAAAAGAAACTTGACCTTCATACTGGTAAATAGAACCATAAATGAGGGGTATTTCGGAAATCACACAGGCATCATTAATGAGATATTTAGTTTCAAAATTGTCTGTGCAATCAAGTACCAAATCATAGTCTTTTACGAGTTCTATAATGTTCTCGTCATTCAATCTTGTATCGTGTTCAACTACAGTAATATCCGGATTTTGTGCTCTTAATTGAGCAGCAGCAGTCGCTGTTTTTTTCAATCCTGCTTGTTGAGGAGTAAAAATAATTTGCCTGTGCAGATTACTGAAACTAATATTGTCAAAATCTACAATGCCGATAGTGCCAACGCCAGTTGCGGCAAGGTATTGCAATGCAGGGCAACCCAGCCCACCGGCACCGCAAACTAGCACCTTGGCGTTTTGCAACATTCTTTGTGCAAGTTCACCAAAACCTGGCAATTTAATCTGGCATGCGTAGCGGGAAAAATCAGGGAGCATCAGCAACGTTTAATACTGCAAATCTAATAATCCTGTTTGTGCTTTCCCATTAGTTTTTTTGCAAATTCAGCATCTTCAGGTGTGTTGACATTGAGCACTGCATGCGGCTTTCTGGGAATCAATAATTCTACTTCAGTATTCATTAAAACTTTTCTCGGGCATTTCCTGCCTGCTGCGAGTGCTGAAGTTAATAAAGGTGACGCTGCGGGTTCCCAAATTGTAATGAGTGGTTCAGGCAAACCATCATGCGGACTTACAAAAGTGGTGGCTTTTTTGTGAAGTGCTCGGTCTTTTACTAATTGCTCAATAGTATCAGCATCTATCAATGGTAAATCGCACGCGACCACCAGCCAGGCGCTTTCAGGTGAATAGTCAAACGCTGATAAAATACCACAAATCGGACCTCCACCTTCGTAACGGTCAGTCAGTGTTCGGTAATTCTCAGGTATCTCGTCAATTTGTTCTTTTCTGCACGAAATCAAAACTTCCGTGCAATATAAACTAAGCAAGTCAGCAACATAAAGGCGTTGTTCTTTGTTGTGCCATATAGACTTACCCTTGTCTGCTCCACCCATTCTTACACTCTTGCCACCGGCTAACACCAGCCCTTTTAAAGGCACTTTATTGAACATGCTGAAAATCTTTTTTGCCGCCTGTCTTACTTATTAGTCTCGTTTCTTTAATAACAATGTTATGGCTGAGGGCTTTGCACATATCATAAACAGTGAGTGCAGCAATGGAAGCACCAATCAATGCTTCCATTTCAATCCCTGTTTTTGCAAAAACAGTAGCTGTGCATATTATCTCTATCTCTTTGTCTTTATTTATTTCAATGGTGATGTTGCAATTGTCCATGCCAATAGGGTGGCACAGAGGTATCAGGTTACCCGTGTTTTTAGCAGCCATTATTCCAGCAACTATTGCCGTACTGAAAACGGCCCCCTTGGGTGTAGTGATCTCATTATTCTCTAAACGCAACAAAATAGCATCATTCACGCAAACAATCGCTCGGGCAGAAGCAGTGCGCTTGGTGGGTGTTTTATTTCCAACATCAACCATTGCCACCTTGCCGGCAGCATCCACGTGTGAAAAGTCATCCATGAAATGTTCTTTATTGTAAAATTAGGACTTTGCCTTGTTATTTATGGAACTTATAAAATCATTTACTATGCCCAATGTAGTTTCTTTGGCCTCGCGATGTGGTGTATGCGCAGCCCCCTCAATTAGCGTACCCAATGATTTGCCTGTAACGCCTTTTACAATTTTTTCTACCTGCCCCGCCGTACCAAATTCATCATCCACACCTTGAATTACCAATACCGGACACGTAACTCCTGGCAGGAAAGATTCAATATTCCAATCTCTGAAAGTAGGCTTTTGCCAAGTTTTGGCCCATGCTTCAAACATCGATTCGGTTTTATCACCGTGGTATTTAGCCAGTCGTTCTGCAAGTGCCGTAGTTTTAAACGCATTTTCTGCGTTCTTGATGCCTTCTAAAGTTATATCTTCAACAAAAACGTGTGCGCCTTCTGAAATGATTCCTTGAATCCTTGCAGGGTATTTCGATGCATGAATCAATGCTATAGAGCCACCATCAGAATGCCCAAAGTGAATCACATCATTTAGTTGTAAGGAAGCCAATAGTTCTTCAAGAATATCAGCTTCGATTTCCATGTAATTATTATCTCTTTCCTGCGAAACTAAAGACCCTGATTTTCCGTATCCGTGACGGTCGTAAACAAGGTAGTTACATGCTGAGGCGGCAGCTACTTCTTCAGGGAATTTTCGCCATAGTTCAATACAGCCCAAAGAGTCGTGCAGGAAAACTATTGTAGGGGCGTTTTTGTTGTGTACAACCAACTTAACGCAAAGCTTACCATCTCTTATCGTTATTTCTTGTTCCATCAGGTGCAATATTAAGAAATGTTCATTTTTTTGGAACTTCTACTTTTGAAAGTATTGTTATTGTAAAAATGTAAGTTTTCGGAAGGGTAAAGATGCTTGAATTTTTAGTTGTGGAAGCCTTTAAATTTCTTTGATAACAGGTTGTTGATGGCTGTTTTTATCCTTGATTTTTGGAGCTGTCTGGCGTTTCTTAAACGTAGCCTCCTAGTCAAAGATTTGACTTGTCGCTTTAAAATCACTAGCTTTGTGACTGTATCAAGTACAAAATTGTAGCGATGGTAAAGCTGAATGACGAGGAAAAAGTTTTTAGTGATAAATTTTGGGCTTTAAAAGAAAAAAGTGGTTCTCACTCTCCAAGCATTTTATCAATCTTAGAAATTAGCAACAGGGAATCATTTGTAGATGCCTGTTTTCTTTCAAATCCGTATGCAACTGAGTTGTTTATGGAGTATTTCAATCGTGAACTGATTGAAAGCGGTAAGTTAAGAGAGTTTATTGAGGCATATCCGCCTCAAAATAAAGAAATTGCTGAATACCTTTCAAGTACTATTAAAATACCTGTTGGCAACATTTTCATTGGCAACGGCGCTATTGAAATCATTCAGGCCATTTTGCACAACTTCGTAAATGGCAAAATTGTCATCAATCTTCCTACATTCTCATCGTATTACGAATTTGCTAAAGAGAAGGACAATGTAGTTTATTATCAATTGCCTAAAGAAAGAAATTATGTGCTGGAAGTTGATCCGTACATTGAGTTTGTAAAACAAAACCAGCCTGATACTGTAGTCATAATTAATCCTAACAATCCGAATGGCGATTACGTTTCATTGGAAAATATTGAACGGATTCTTTGTGAACTTTCATTCGTGAAAAACATCATCATCGATGAGAGCTTTATTCACTTTGCCTTTGAAGATGCTAATTTTTCAATGGTAACTACCTACGATCTACTCAAAAAATACCCTAATCTAATTGTGATTAAGAGTCTTGCAAAAGACTTTGGTATCGCAGGGCTCAGGGCAGGGTATTGTGTTATGGATGAGGCTAAGGTAACTGCGCTGTTAGATACCGGTTACTTGTGGAACGTCAACTGTTTTGCTAACTTTTTCTACCGCGTTTACAACCGCCCGGAATTCATGGAGCGTTATGATGTGGTGCGTAAAAAGTATATAATGAACACCCAAATGTTCATTAAAGAACTTTCTACTATTCCTCAAATCAAAGTCTATCCTTCAAAAGCAAACTTTGCACTCGTAGAATTGATCGATGGTACAACTGCAAAGGATTTCATGGTGAAAATGTTCTATACATACGGCGTCTACGTTCGTGAGTGTGGCGACAAAAAAGGACTAGGAGGGCAGTTTTTGAGAATAGCATCAAGAACTTTCGAAGAAAACCTTACAATTTTAAAAGCAATTAAAGATATTTTCAAAAATGGCTAAGCTGAAAAAACTGGCTATTTTTGATTTTGACGGCACCATTTATACAGATCAGAGCCCTGATATGTATGTAGACTATGTTGCGTCAAAAAATTTATACACTGCTATACTGGAAAAAGTGTGTAGCTACCTCATTAAGAAACCTAAGTACAACGGTATCATTCATAAGAAAGTTAAGCTACTGAAGGCAAGAGGTGTAACAAAAGAAGACTTTGGGAAATATGCTGTTCCTTTTTTGGAAGAAAAAGTTTTCCCTTCCTTGATTGACCCAGTTTACGAACGGTTGTTGGGTTATATTAAAAACGATGAATTCGAAGTGCTAATTGCTTCAGCGAGTTACGAAGATTACATCAAGCCTTTTTGCGATAAACTAGGTATTAAACTGTTCGTCGCAACCAAGCTAAAATGGAAAAACGGAAAGGCAACCGGAGAAATGGACGGTTACGATTGCATAGGGTATGAAAAGGTGAAAAGAATCAACAAAATCATCGATACAACTCAGTACGACCTTCAGAATTCAGTTTGTTATTCCGACAGTTGGAGCGATAAGCCCATTTTTAACTTGGTCGGTATTAAGTATTTTGTGAAAAACACAAAAAAAGATTGTCAAATAGTTCAAATCCCTAACGATGTATTCGCTGTCATTTAGACTAAAAAGTTATTTCCTTTATGCAGTTAATACTGTCTATGGGTTAGAGAATGTCAAGTTCAGAATTAGACTTGCGGCTGCCAGACGGTTTTATAAAAAATACAATGGCGATTCCTTTTTGGCTGATGAAGCTGAAAACGTCGTTTGGGCTTATTATCCCAATAAAAGGATGTACCAGCAAAACCGTACCTGGGATGTTTGTTTGATGGGCTACCTTGCAAAGTCAGGCAAAAAGTTCATGGTATATGAAGGAGCCGATATTGGGAAGTTCTTTGGCAAAAATATCTTCTTTCATATCCATAAAGACAAGCTGAACCTTTTTAACGTCGAAAACTATGCTGCTTACTACCAATTGATTACCGAAGATTTGGAAGTGAAAGGCAACAAAACCTATCCTAGTTATCATGACATCTGCTATTGGGAAAACAAGGTGTTCATGTACAACAAGTTTAAAGAACTTGATATAAGCCACCCAAAAACTACTATTTACAGCAATTTTGAAGAATTAATAAAGAACGAGAATACTTTCCCGTTTCTTATTAAAGTGCCCCATTCCAGTGGGTCGTATGGATTATTCAACGTTACTGATCAAAAATACCTTGAGAGCCTTAGAACAGACTCAATTATTATTCATAATCACTTTTTCATTGTTCAGGAGCGCCTTAAGATTACCATGGATTTAAGGGTGATTTTAGCCGGAGATCAAATAATACATTCGTACTGGAGGAAGAACAACGATAAATCTGTTTGGAAGACAACTTCAACCAGCAGCGGTAGTACTGTTGATTTTGGAAATTTCCCTGAAAAATGGCGCCAATTTATCATTGATACATTCAAAAAGACTGGGCTTATCACCGGTGCTTTCGACATTGGCTGGCAAAATGATGATATAGAAACCATACCTTATGTTTTTGAAGTAAGCCCTTCTTACGATGTAAATCCAGTGCCTAACACACCTGAAGATTTGCACCATTACGGTAAGTTTAAAAAGGCAATCAGGTTGAAGAATTCTTATGATAGACTGTTCGTTGAAGATACCTTCAAAGTGAAATGTCAGGGGGTAGAACTCTTTTTCAAACAGTTGGAAGCGAAGAAGAAGTAATTGCTTTATTCGAAAGCTGAATTTATTTGAATAAAAAAGCCACCCCAAAAATGAGGCGGCCCAATTATTCAAAAACTCAACCTATTCTCTTATACTGTCTCTTTCTGTGGGATTTCGTTCCTGAGCGCGACTACGCCATCAAAAACGTCTATCAGCACAGGTTTGGTTTTGTCAATTTCCCCACCAATTATCTTCTTGCTCAGCATGTTGATAATGTCTTTCTGAATCACTCTTTTTAAAGGTCTTGCGCCATATTGCGGGTCAAAGCCTCGTTGAACGAGATAATCAAGTGCATATTCTGTGAAACGAAGTTCAATACCTTGTCCTGATAATTGTGTTCTAAGTTGTTCTAACTGAATCCTGATGATGCCCTTGATTTCCTTCCTCAGCAATGGGTGGAACATAATAATGTCGTCAACCCTGTTAAGGAATTCTGGTCGCATTGATGCCTTAAGCACTTCCATCACCTGTTCTTTCGTTGCTTCAATTATCGGCTCCAGGTCTTGCGAATCTTTAATGTTTTCGAAGTTCTCCTGTATGATGTTGCTACCGGTATTGCTGGTCATTATGATGATTGTATTCTTGAAATTCACCACTCTGCCCTTGTTGTCAGTAAGTCGACCGTCGTCAAGCACCTGCAACAGAACATTGAATACATCAGGGTGGGCTTTTTCAATTTCATCGAGCAGAATTACAGAATATGGTTTCCTTCGAACGGCTTCTGTCAATTGCCCGCCTTCATCATAGCCTACATATCCCGGAGGCGCACCCACCAATCGGCTCACGCTGTGTTTCTCCTGATATTCACTCATGTCAATTCGTGTCATCATGGTGTCGTCGTCAAATAAGACTTCTGCCAGTGCTTTCGCAAGCTCAGTTTTACCTACACCCGTTGTGCCCAAAAATATGAAGCTGCCTATCGGTTTTCTCGGGTCTTGCAAGCCCGCTCTGCCACGCCTGATGGCATCAGAAACTGCGACTATTGCCTCTTCCTGTCCTACAACTCTTTTGTGAAGTTCTTCCTCCAGATTCAGCAGTTTTGTTTTTTCACTCTGCATCATCCTTTGTACCGGAATGCCCGTTGCCTTGGCTACGTTTTGTGCTATATCTTCCGAATCAACTTCTTCTTTCAATAACCTTTTTTGGTTGGCACCCAGGTCTTCAAGCTCTTGGCTCAATTGTTGAATCGTAAGTTCCTGTTGTTTTATTTTGCCATACCTAATTTCAGCCACCAGTCCGTAATTACCCTCACGTTCAGCTTGTTCAGCCTCAACCTTAAGTTGTTCTATCGCGTTTTTAGCCTTGTTTATTTTTTCTACCTGTTCTTTTTCTTCCATCCACTTCGATTTCAACGTGTCGCGTTGTACCGTAAGCGTGGAGATTTCAAGACCAAGTTCTTTTAATTTTTGTTCGTCGTTTTCGCGTTTTATCGCTTCTCTTTCAATTTCAAGCTGCCTTATTTTACGTTCCAATTCATCCAGTTCTTCCGGCATTGAATTCAGCTCTAGTTTGAGTTTTGCTGCACTTTCATCAATCAGGTCAATTGCTTTATCGGGTAAAAACCTGTCTGTAATATACCTGTGCGAAAGTTCAACTGCTGCTATAATTGCATCATCTTTAATGCGCACCTGGTGGTGGCTCTCGTACCTGTCTTTTAAGCCGCGTAAAATTGAAATTGCATCTTCAGGTGTAGGTTCATCAACAAGCACCTTCTGGAAACGTCTTTCAAGTGCTTTGTCTTTCTCAAAATACTTTTGGTATTCGTTCAGCGTGGTGGCACCTATCGCTCTAAGTTCACCTCTTGCAAGTGCTGGTTTCAATATGTTGGCGGCATCCATCGCTCCTTCCATCGCACCGGCACCAACCAGTGTATGAATCTCGTCAATGAAAAGTATTACTGTGCCATCGCTTTCTGTAACTTCTTTAATTACTGCTTTCAGCCTCTCTTCAAATTCGCCACGGTATTTAGCACCTGCCATCAATGCGCCCATATCGAGTGCATAAATCACCTTTGATTTCAAGTTGTCTGGTACGTCGCCGTTAATGATTCTGTGTGCCAGACCTTCAATAATGGCTGTTTTACCAACACCCGGTTCGCCTACCAATATCGGGTTGTTTTTAGACCGCCTTGAAAGAATATGCAGTGTTCTGCGTATTTCTTCATCCCTGCCAATCACCGGGTCAAGCTTACCACTGCGGGCAGCTTCATTGAGGTTTTTGGCATAGCGTTGCAGGCTGTTGTATTGCTGGTCTGATGTTTGAGAGTTAACCGTACTGCCCTTCCTAAGTTCTTTGATTGCTGCAATCAAGCCCTTTTCAGTGAGCCCGGCGTCTTTCAGTAGCTTTCCCGTTTCATCGGCAATCTGAATAATTGCTACCAGAAAGTGTTCTGGGGTTACAAATTCATCACCAAAGGTTTTGAGGATGTTGCCGGTTCTTAGCAGTGCGTTGTTCAGGTCGCGGCTTATTGTTTGACCAGGTTCACCGCTTTGTGTTTTAGGTAGTTTGTGAAAAGCTTCTTTGATTTTACCATCTAAAAAGCTCAAATTAACGTCGTTCTTCTTCAGTAAGTATTGTGTTGTACCGTCACTATCGGTAATCATTGCCGAAAGCAGGTGTACTGTTTCTATTTGAGGATTCGAGTTATTGTAAGCAAGTTGTTGCGCTGCTTGTATCGTTTCCTGTGCTTTTATTGTGAAATTGTTCTGGTTCATCGTACTTGTTATTTCTGTTGGTGTTTAAAAACAGTATGTAAAAATCGTACCAAGCCAATAATCCTGAAAAGTTGTCAAAAACACAATAAAATATGAGACATTTTGTCAATGAGAGTTCTGCTTTTCCGCCTTTTTAGCAGAAATAAAGCGGCGACATTTTCATGAAATCCTATCATCTTTAGATTCTGAAAATCTTGATTCAGATAATTAAGCAATGAAACCAAAGTGAAATTCAAGAATGTCTGAATCGGTATAAAAGGATTAAAGGAAAAGGAGGATTATTTCATGAAATCCTATCATCTTTAAATTCTGAAAATCTTGATTCAAACTTAATATGGTCGAATGCGGGTCACAGACCGCCCCCATTTGTGTAGACACGAGTTGGCTTGCGCACAAAGGCTCACGCCCCAAACTCGCGCCAGTGGGACATCAAAGTTCTCCGCTTTTAGCACAAATTGTTTTTCAGGTTTATCTGAATTGTGGTCTAGGGTGTCTATCGTCATAGTCAGGATCAAGTTTATAACTGATACCAAAACTAATTAATCCACGATAACCCAGTCCTAGTTCAGCAAATCCTGAAAGTCCGTTACCTACTGCAATCCCAATTGGTGTAACGTGCCAGGTACGGTATAAAATAATCTCAGTATAGTCTTGTGAAGGTGCCAAGCTGAGGTCGGTTCCATAATAATAAGATGAGTTTTGAATGCCGTTATTAAATTTTGCATTCAAGCCTACGTAAGATATTCCGTAGCCAGTACTTGAATATAATTTGAAATATTTTGAGTTTACATAAAATCGACGATATTCGATTGCGGCAGTAAGCATGTTAATCGAAAATGTACCAATTTTATCGCTTGCCCACGAGGCTTTTTCATTGTAAAATAAATCTTCACCGCTAGCATCATACAACAAATCTCCGGCAATACGTTCGTATCCAATTGTAATGTACATTTTGTTCTTTTTGGCTTCCAGAAAACCCAATGTGAAGAACGTAGTTTTTGGCCATGCATTTAATGGGCTAAAGCAGTTGCTTATTGGTCCGCCAAAAATGCCGGTTGCATAAAACAAATCATTAAACGTAATAATGCCTGTTGAAATTGACATGTCATGTAATGCCAAAGCTTTGGGATGATCGTCTAATTGCGCATTAACGGATTGTAAACCCGAGAACAATAATCCCAATGTGAGGGCGAGGTATTTAATTTTTCTCATGAGTAAATATTTAAGCACAAATCTAATAGATACGTCGCTGTTTTAAAAGCAATGCTAAAGTAATTTTTGGCATATACCTTTTTGAGTGACTCTTTTCAGTCTGTCCAAAATCAATGTGCACAAAAAAGCCGGTTGCTGTTGCACCCGGCTGAATTATATGATATTGACGTTTCTATTAAACAGTCATAATTTCTTTCTCCTTCTCTTTAGTATGAACATCTACTAGTGCAATAAATTTATCAGTAGCAGTCTGTAATTTTGTTTCTCCACTTTTAGCGATGTCTTCGCTCAAGCCGTCTTTTTGAAGCTTTTTAATCGCTTCCATACCATCGCGCCTAATGTTACGAACTGCAACCTTTGCATGTTCGCCTTCATTGAATACGCGTTTAGCAATTTCTTTACGACGCTCCTCAGTAAGTGGTGGCAAATACAAACGAATAATAATACCATCGTTTTGTGGGTTCAGACCAATATTAGAAGCTATGATCGCTTTCTCTATTGCACCCAACATGTTTTTTTCCCAAGGTTGCAATGATATAGTGCGGGCATCAGGAGTCGTTACGTTTGCCACCTGATTCAATGGGGTAGGGCTGCCATAGTAGTCTACATTAATACCGTCAAGAATCTGTGGGTTGGCTTTGCCTGCCCTGATTCTACTCAATTCAGTTTCAAGGTGACTAATGGCCTTCTTCATATTCGAAGAGGCGTCATCCAATATACTATCTAATGTCTGACTCATATTGTGAGGTTTTTCGAGGTCGCAAATATAAATCTTTTAAAACGAAGTAAAATAACCTTGTTCAAACCTTTAAAAATTAACGTTCCCTTTCTGTTTCATAAATATTCAGATTGATGCAGCCTATAACCTAAAATGAACCCGTTCGAATTAATACCGCATTCAATAACTTTGCATAAAATTTCAAGAAAATGGAAACCGTTGCTATGGCACCAATCAAATTGACTGAAAATGCTGTGAACGAAATCAAACGCCTGATGGCTGATGCTTCTTTCGTTCAGGGGCAGGTGTTGCGTGTAGGTGTAAAAGGTGGCGGTTGTTCAGGTATGTCATATGTGCTGGGCTTTGATGCAGTTGAAGCTGACGATGAACAATTTGAAATTGAAGGTGTTCCGGTGATTGTGAAAAAATCACATGGTATTTACCTTTTTGGTATGGAAATAGAGCACGAAGACGGGCTTAATGCACGTGGCTTTGTTTTTCGTAACCCAAATGCAACTAGTACCTGTGGTTGCGGCAGCTCATTTGCTGTTTAGTACGTTTTATTTATCTTTATTCTTTCCCTTCCAAACGAAAAGTTCTTTACCCAGCATGTAGTGCAGGGTAATGTGAAAGTCAGGCGTGATAAGCTTGCCTTCTAATGCTGAATTATAGTTCAGTATATTGTTTGTAGCATCATGAATGGTGATGGCGTATTCGTTTTGGTCTTGTAGCAAAAGAGTGGCGTGTACATCGGCTCCTACACTCATGTACAATTGTTTTCCTACCGATTCTCCGTAAACATATTCAAGTCCTAATGCGACGGCAGGGGCAAACTTGTTAATGTTCGATGTGCTGTCGATAACAGCGCGCATCATTCCTCCGTTAGTGCCGCTAACTCCAATCGCCTTGGTGTTTAAATGGTCTAATCCAATACCCAATCCAAGAAATAAAGTGTTTTCTCCAAAAACATTCATCACAAAATTGGCCTTTGCCATCACATTCATATAGTTGCTGCTCAAGTATGCAACATTCGACTCAAATTGTTGAATGGGCAACCGGGTGCGACCAAATGCGAATTCAAGAGTAGGGTAAAACTGCGTCTCGTTGGGCTTGTAGCTCACCCCCAGTTTCATGCCCGCTGCCAATTGACCATAAAATAGGTTTTGGTTATAGTTGTTAATGAGTATTGGGAACCCGAAATTGATACTGCTGGAGAGTTCAATTTGTGCCTGACTGTTATTCGGGCACAAGCCAAACACAATCAGTAATGTAATTATAAATACCTTAATTTGATTGGTTTTCATTGAGGAAATAACGCTGGAATTATCGATTAATTGTTTGATGCAGCTGCGCGTTCCATTTTTCGCAAACGACTGTTTTTGTAACCATACATAAAATAGATCACCAACCCTACTGCCAGCCACACCAAAAAGCGTTGCCAGTTGGTGGTTCCTGATTCGCACAACAGATAACTGCAACTGAGGAAGCCAATGATTGGTATTAGCGAAAAGCTCTTTAGGAATGAAAAGATAGCTGTTGTCAGAAATATTGCTCCGAATGCCAGATACGGTACTTTCTCCGACCATCCGGCATCTGATACATTTAAAAGTCCCATTAACCCTTCTTTATTGAACGTGTACACAAGCACAGCAGTTACAATAAACATCAGTGGTACAATATATTTACCATTTACATAAGGAGCTTTAAACTTAGAAGGTGGCCGGTTAGGGTCGCTGTGAAACCGCACAATACCACCACAAACCAATACAAACGCAAACAGCGTACCCACACTGGTCAACTTCACAACTTCATCAAGGTTCAGGAACATTGCAGGGATACCCACTATAAATCCTGTCAAAACAGTCGAGAAAGATGGTGTTTTGTACTTTTTATGCACTTTTGAAAAAATAGGCGGCAGTAAGCCATCACGACTCATGCTCATCCATATACGCGGTTGCCCAAGCTGGAATACAAGTAGTACACTTGCCGTGGCAATAACAGCACCTACAGCAATAACACCCGAAAGATAATGCGCCCATTTGCTATCAATGCGCCCAAAAACAAACGCCAGTGGGTCGCCAACTTTAAGGTCTTTGTAACTCACCATGCCAGTAAGCACCAATGCAATAACAATATAAACGATGGTACATACTATAAGTGAATAAAACATTGCCCGCGGCAGGTCGCGCTGAGGATTCTTACATTCTTCGGCGGTGGTACTGATAGCATCAAAGCCTATGTAAGCAAAAAATACGGCTGCAGTGCCTTTCAGCACTCCCGGAATACCATTAGGCAAAAAGTTCGACCAGTTATTGGTGTCAACATAAAACACACCGAAAATCATCACCAACGCTATTATAGCCAGTTTCAAAACAACCATTGCATTAGTGGTGCGTTTCGATTCTTTAATGCCTATGTATATGATCCATGTAATAACAACAGTAATAAGACATGCAGGTAAGTCACAAATCAGCTTCGCCGAGCCAATATTAGGTGCCCCCGTCCAGGCGGCTATTGCCTCAGGTGTTTTTTGAGCCTTTGCTGTCCAGTAATCTGTTGATAAATATTCGGGGAAGTGCAGTTGTGTGCTGCCGATTTTTGTTCGGTTGATGAGCCCTGTAAAATAGTCGCTCCACGATATTGCTACTGCGATATTCCCAATGGCATATTCCATCAACAAGTCCCAGCCAATGATCCATGCAAAAATCTCTCCGAAGGCAACATAACTGTAAGTATACGCACTGCCGCTCACAGGAACCATGCTGGCAAACTCGGCGTAACACAATGCCGAAAAACCACAGGCTACCGCAACAAACAGGAACAAAAGAATAATACCCGGACCTCCATCATAGCTGGCTTCGCCAATGGTAGAAAAAATACCAGCGCCTACAACAGCCGCAATACCCATCAAAGTTAAGTCACGAGTGGTAAGTACACGATGCATGGCCGATGTGCCGTGCCCGTCACCTTGGCCGCTTTCCGACTCCCGAATGATTACTTCAACTGATTTTTTCCGAAAAACATTCATGTATTCCAAAAGTATGCATTTGCTTTAAAAACGCCAATGTAATCAATGATATATCACCTAAAAAATAACCTCCGGTGATGTGCCGGAGGTTACTAACTGTTTTTTGGTGAAATTTATTTGCCTTCTAATCCATTGATTTTAGCAGTGATTTCTTTCGATTTGTCCAACTTATTTTGAATCAAATAGATTTGTTTCAAACAAATTAAAGCATTGCGATAAGAATCAACATCTGAAGATTTCAGAGATGCTTCTTTAGCTGCGTAAATACTTGCTGCTTTTTCAAGAGAAGGAGCTGCTTTTTCCAATTCAGCATCACGTTTTTTCTGTAATGCTTCAGCCTTAGTGAGTTCAGTGGCTGAAGTGCCGGTTTCTCCCATTTGCTTGTTGTAGTCAACGCCGCGGTTGAAATACAATGCACCTAAAGAGTAGTTGTAAGATGCATTTTCAACACCACCTTGAACTGCTTTTTTAAGGCAAGCTTCAGCTTTAGTGTACATTTCTTCAGCGTTAGCAGGTTTGCTTTCAAATGCACTTTGATACAAAAGGCCTAGGTTGAACTGGAGGTCGGCATTGTTAGGGTCAGCTTTTACAGCATCTTCCATTTTCGAAATCAATTCTTTCGATTTGCCTGTCCTAGTGTAAGCATTCATCTCCATGTTCCTGATATTGTCATCAGTAGGATAGAGTGTTCTTGCTTCTTTGATAGCTTCCAGTTCTTCTGCCGCCATTTTATTGCCCGATGCACTGTTCAGTTTGCTGTATGCATCCAATAAAATGAAATAGTTGTCTTTAGCGTTCGTGATTTTGTTTTTAACCACTCTTGTCATCGTCTTAATTACTTCCAGAGAGTCGCCTGCGGTGTAAGCAATTTTACCCAATGTCAAATCAGAGTTTGCAGCAATGGTATCGAATTTAGATTTAAAGCTTGCACCTTCAAAACGTTTACCTCCACCCAATTCATAAATACGGTTGAATTGTTGTAATGCTTCAATGGCTCCGGCTGTATTTTTCTCGTTAAAGAACAAGTTTACACCGTCGTTATAATAATTCTGAGCGATGTAGTAAAGAAGTCTGTTTACGTCTTCTTTTTGGTATTCAGGTTTAATTTCAACCAGTTTAACCAAAGCCTGACCGGCACCCTTGTAGGCCTGAAGTGATTTATATTTATCATCCTGACTCAAATCAACATAAATCATACCCTTTGCGAAAAGCGTTTTTGGCTTGTCCTTTGTTTCAGGACCTTCCATCGCTTTATCAATATCGGTTTTTGCTTCGTCAAGCTGTTTTTGATTCCTTGCAGTAAGTGCCGATGTTACGTATTTTTCCTGCGCCATGCCTGAAAATGTAAGACCCAGAGCGGCAACGGTCAATATTACTTTACTCATTTAAATGCAATTTATTTTTATTGCTCAAAATTATATTTAGGCTTCAGTGAAGTTGACAAAATAAATTTCATCAAGTTTAATCATTATGTTTCTTTTGTGCTAGGCGCAAAATCCGAGTTCCGAAAGCATTCGGAATAAGGACTTTTGCAACGACGCAGAAATGGAACAGAATGGTTGAAATGTTGGCATTTATTTTGTCATCTTCACTAAGTTGTAGGTTCTGCAGCAGTAGCCTCTCCTTCGTTGGTTGGTTCGCCACCATTTTCTCCTTCTTCTGAAATTTCTTCGTCAACTATATCTTCTTCTTGTTCCTGAATGCGTGCAATTGCTGCGATTTTGTCGCCCTCATCGATATTGATGAGTTTAACACCTTGCGTAGCCCTGCCTGCTTCTCTGATCTGCATTACTTTCATTCTGATAGTAACGCCCGATTCGCATGTAATAATGAGGTCATCAGTTTCCGACACTGCCAGTAAGCCCACCAACGCACCGGTTTTTTCGGTGATGTTGATCGTTTTAACGCCTTTACCTCCACGGTTAGTGATTCGGTAAGAAAGCGTGTACTTCTGCATATTGCCATTTTCATCAGCAATCTCTATCACATTACCTGCCTTGGTGGCTCCTTCTTCCTCAGTTACTTCGGTTTCAGCTTCGCCATCAAAAGCAGTTGCATCCTGTATTTTTTCAAAGAACGGAGTTCGCTTACCCAAGCCTTTTTCTGATACTACCAGAATCTGGCGGGTGAGGTCTGATTTCGATACCGTAACCATTCCTATCACTCCATCATTATCACTATCAAGTTCTATGCCAAAAACGCCAATCGCACCACGACCTGTAGGGCGAACTTTATCCTGAGGGAAGCAAATAGCCCTGCCTGAGCGTACCGCCATCATGATGTAGTCATCTTCACCGCAGATAGAAATATCCAGCAATTGGTCGCCTTCTTCGATGGTAATGGCATTTACACCTGTTGAACGCGGACGACTGAAATCTTCCATGCGGGTTTTCTTGATAATGCCCTTACGGGTACACAACACCACATAATGTTTGTTGATATACTCTTCATCATCAAGATGTGGTACGTCAATTACAGTACGAATCTTATCATCAGGCGGCAATTGAATCATATTCTGAATTGCCCTGCCTTTACCGCCTTTATCTCCGTCAGGTATTTCGTACACCTTCAGCCAGTAGCACCTGCCTTTTTCAGTGAAGAACATAAGCGTGTGGTGCGTCGAAGCAATGAACAAATGTTCAATGTAATCTTCGTCGCGGGTACGTGCAGCGAGTGCGCCCCTGCCACCACGGCGTTGAGAACGGTACTCGTCTGATGATGTACGCTTGATATAACCCAAGTGAGAAATAGTGATAACCACATCTTCTTTCTCAATCAGGTCTTCAATGCGCATTTCGTCAGCCATGTAATGAATTTCGCTCCTGCGTTCATCTCCAAATTTCGCTTTAACTTCAGCAAGCTCATCCTTGATGATTTGATACCTCATGCCTTCATCGCCCAAAATACTTTCGAGGTGTGCAATCAGTTTCATCAATTCAGCATGCTCTTCACGAATTTTGTTCATTTCCATGCCTGTCAAGCGTTGCAGCCTGAGCTCCAGTACTGCTTTTGCCTGAATTTCAGTCATGCCGAAATTAGTCATCAACCCGTCTTTTGCGATTTCAGGGTTAGCTGAATTTCTGATGAGTGCAATTACTTCGTCAAGGTGGTCGAGTGCAATCAGGTAGCCTTCAAGTATGTGGGCTCTCTTACGTGCTTCTCTTAATTCATACTCCGTTCTGCGAACAACAACCTCGTGCCTGAAAGCGATGAACTCAACGATAAGGTCTTTGAGGTTCAATGTTCTTGGGCGACCATTCACGATAGCAACGTTGTTGATACCATAAGAGGTTTGCAGCTCACTGAATTTGTACAATTGGTTGATAATCACCTGAGCAACCGCATCTTTCCTGAGCTCAACAACGATACGGGTACCATCTTTGTTCGACTCGTTGGCAACGTGTGTAATGCCTTCAATGATTTTATTGTTGACCAGATGCCCGATTTTTTCAGTCAACGCATCGCGGTTCACCTGATAGGGAACTTCTGTGATGATGATTGTTTCGCGACCGTTTTTCTGGGTTTCAACCATCACACGACCACGCAAAACAACCCTGCCACGACCTGTATGAAAACCAGCCTTGATACCTTCCATGCCGTAGATAATACCTGCGGTTGGGAAGTCAGGGGCTTTGATGAATTTCATCAATTCCTCGATGGTAATTTCGCGGTTGTCAACGTATGCAACGCAGCCGTCAATAACTTCCGAAAGGTTGTGCGGCATCATATTGGTAGCCATACCCACCGCAATACCCGAAGAACCGTTCACCAAAAGTTGCGGAATACGGGTTGGGAGTATCGTAGGCTCTTGCAAAGAGTCGTCGAAGTTGAGGGCGAAATCAACAGTTTCTTTGTCGATATCTTCCAGCATTGCTTCACCGATTTTTTGCATACGCGCCTCGGTGTACCTCATCGCAGCCGGACCGTCACCATCGGCACTACCGAAGTTACCTTGTCCGTCAATCAGCATGTAACGCATGCTCCATGGCTGCGCCATCCTAACGATTGCATCATACACCGAAGTATCGCCGTGAGGGTGGTATTTACCAAGCACCTCACCCACAATACGTGCCGATTTCTTATACGGTTTGTTAAATGTGTTACCCAGTTCGTGCATTGCGAACAACACCCTTCTATGTACGGGTTTTAAGCCGTCACGTATGTCAGGGAGCGCCCTGCCCACAATTACCGACATGGAATAGTCGATATAGGCAGTCTTCATTTGTTCCTCAATATTCACCTGGACGATTTTATCATTCTCGTCCGCTGTTTCCTGGGGATTTATGCCATTGTTATTATCTTCAGCCATAATATGCTTTACCTATGTAAAAAGGTGCGCAAATATAACATTAATAACGTGCTTTTAGGTTAAAAGCTTGGGTACGGCCTCCGAAAAAATACGTTACGGGGAAAGGTTGTGAATAGTACCCTTTTACCCTTGCTGTAGGGGAGTGAAGTTGATAAAATAAATTCCATCAAGTTTAATTATTATGTTTCTTTTGTGCTAGGCGCAAAATCCGAGTTCCGAAAGCATTCGGAATAAGGACTTTTGCAACGACGCAGAAATGGAACAGATTGGTTGAAATGGGGGTATTTATTTTATCAACTTCACTTATGCAATATCCACATTTTATTTTGTCAATATTTATTCACTTTTACCTCTGTCGCACCATGACATGCCTTTTTCTATTATTTTTGTTTCCCAATAGTTATGAAAAGATTATTAATGCTTCTAGCGGTAGTATTGCTGCTCAGCGATTTCGTACAAGCTGCTCCCGGAGATACAACCATTATCAATACCAACAATGCGATGCTTTCATGGGTGGGTGCCTATGACAGTACTGTAGTTTTTCCGCCTGCAGGAAGGAAATACCGTCGTATTTACATGGTATTTACGCTCGGTAAATACGCTTGTGGCGGTACAGGTTATTGCGGCGATTGGGATTATACTGTTCTTAACTATCTCATCACTCCTTCAGGCGAAGAGTTTGAATTGGGTCGGTTGATTACACCCTATGCCAATGCAGGCGCGCCACGCACCCCATGGACTTGGAAACAACATTACGTATACGATGTTACCGATTACGCTTCAAAATTGCACGACACTGCAAAAATGAGGATTTACTTTTCAGGCTATTCAGGCGGTTTTACAGGAAAAATAGATTTTTACTTCATTGAAGGTCAGCCTGATAGGACTGTAATGGACGTGCGTCGCTTGTGGACCGGAAGCTACTCTTACGGCGACACAACCCATGGCGGTACAAGAAATATCAACACACACTTTACGCCGCTCTCTCAATTTGCACCAGAAGGTACTGAATCTGCTGATTTGAAATTTACAGTTACAGGGCACGGCTCTGATGCCAACTATTGCAACGAGTTTTGTTCGCACAATTACAAGGTACTTTTAAACGGCATCACGGCAGCCACTCATACTATCTGGAGAAGCGATTGCGGTTCTAACGAGTTGTTCCCACAGTCTGGTACATGGGTATATGAACGTGCCAACTGGTGTCCGGGTTCTATCGTAAATTCTCAACACACTATTTTGCCGGGTATCATTGGTAATACAGCTTTCAACACGTCCGTTGAGTTCGATGATTATGTAGGGAACGGTGGTGCTAGTTATACAACCGAGGGCACTTTGATTTACTACGGCAACATGAACAAAAGCCGCGATCTTACCATCGAAGACATTGTTAGACCAACCATCAACGAAAATTATTTCAGGGAAAACCCAATCAATGGCGGGCCAGTTGTACATATCAAGAACACTGGTGCTGAGCCAATTACAGCCATCAATTTCCAGTATGGCGTTGTAGGTGGCGTTAGTCAGGGCTACGATTGGGTGGGTACATTGAATTCACTTCAGGAAGCTGATGTTACCTTACCTGTGTTGCCTGATTTGTATATGGATACATCCATCACCAGTTTGCACACCTTCAGTGTGACTGCTGCAACTGTAAACGGACTTCCTGATGACGACAATACAAATAACACAATGACGAGTCAGTTTTATGCTGCTCCTATCTGGCCTTCTACTTTCCGCATCAATATGCTCACCAACAACGAGCGCCTTGCACATGCCGATACAGTAAACGAAACAAGTTGGGTGATTTTTGATAGCATGAACAATGTGGTTACAGCGCGCCAAAATTGCAGATTGTCGTACCTGTTCCGCGATACAGTTGTACTAAACCCAGGCTTCTATAAGTTCCAGATTTTCGATAGTGGTTGCGACGGATTGAACTGGTGGGTGTTCTCAGCAGGTGGCACGGGCATCACTTCAGGCTACATTACTCTAGAAAAACTCAATACATCACACACGCGAATTCCTGTGAGTGGACTGGTGTATGGCGGTACTTATGGCAGCGATTTTGGTTGCGGACTTTACCAGTATTTCACCATAGTTGCGCCAACAGAAGTACAAGACGTAAACCATAATTTGCCGGAAATCAAAACATTCCCTAACCCTGCCAATCAGATGCTCAACATTGATTTAGACAATCTGGCTACAGGCTCAACCGGTACGATAACTGTGTACAACGCAATAGGTTCGGTAGTTTATACTACAGCCCGTGCCGAAAGGAAGCAACAAGTAGCAACAACAAGTTGGTCTAATGGCATGTACATCGTTGAATACCGCGACAACAACAACCCCGCTATCACCGTAAAAACGCAGGTAATTGTAGCACATTAAAAGATTTTTTTAAAATTTCAATTGGCTTGTGTCACCGTTTTACTGGAGACACAAGCTATTTTTTTTGTTTTATACTATTGTGACTAATTGTGTTATTGTCGATTTTAATTTTATTGTTTTCTTTCACCTTTCACCTAAATTCCCTACCTTTAACTACCTAAAAAAATATTCTTCATGAAAAAACTTACCCTTTTCTGCTTCTTTGTGTTTAGTCATTTCTTCTCAGGGGCACAAACCAATCTTGTAAAAAATGGAGGGTTTGAGGAAAAGTATTTTTGCCCCTCAAGCCCAGCCCAAATGGGCTTTTGTAAATACTGGACAAGTATTGATACAACTTGGACACTTGCAGATAGTGTAACTCAAACTAATTTTTGTCAACCCGAATATTGCAATGCTTGTGCTGGGTTGACTTCAACGGTTAATATACCCCACGGTGAATTTTTTGATCATTATGCCAGAAGTGGTGAAGGCATGGTTCAGATTTTAGTTTTAAATGATTCAACAGAATCTCATATTGGTTTTGTCGATTACAGGTCCCACCCCCAGGGGCGGTTTATACATCCCCTCACATCGGGTAGGGATTACTGTGTAACGTTTTATGTTTGCTTGGAGCGATGTAGTCAATCAGCCATAAAGACGCTAGGGGCATACATTGACGACGGTAGTATTGATTCGAACACCAGCGCTGATTGCCTTTTTCCTCGGGCAAATGTTCATCCACAAATAATGGCTACCGACTTCATCACTGATACTTTAAACTGGACAAAACTTCAAGGACATTATACGGCTACAGGGCGCGAGAAGTTTATAACATTTGGCAACTTTCGGGTACATGACAGTACTCCGGAAATAACGACACATTTTGAATATTCAGATGCTGAAAAGACGCTTTACTTACTCGACGATGTCTCGGTCATAGAGAGCAATGCAACCGCAAATGCCGGCATAGATCGTATTAGTGCTGTGGGCGATAGCGTTTGGGTGGGTACTAGCGAGCAGGGTATGCCGTCAACGTGGTATGCCTGTGGAGATACTACACACGCATTGGGTTACAGTGGTGGTATGTGGGTGCACCCCACAGCAACAGGCGTTTACCGATATGTGATGATGCTCGATTTGTGCGGTCACATTACCTGGGATACCATGACACTCACCGTTTATCCGATGGGTGTACCATTGGTGCCGGGTGCCAATCAGGTTTTAGTTTATCCCAACCCCGCTACAACCGAACTTAAAATAGAAGCAGCAAAAGGATTTATACCTCAGTTCACCGATGTGCTTGGTCGCAATATCAATGTCACATTCCCGGCACTCCCCACCGACCACGAAACACTTGACATCTCCCAATTACCAGCAGGAAACTACCATCTACAGTTATTCAATCCCTCCACCGGTGCGCGATTGGTACAACGGGTCATTAAGTTTGAAAATGAGTGATGGTGCCTGCCGCAAAAAGCAGGGCTAAAATCCAATAAATAAATTCGAAACTAAAGCTTAAAAGCCAGGGTTATGATGCGCAGCACCATTGAAGCGAGATATGTTGTGCGTTCTTAAACGTGGATTCATACCTACACATGAAGCAAACAATGCTGTTACAGCAATAAAAAAAACGGCTTTTTTAAGTTTTGACATAGCTCGTACAGTTGGTTTGTGACGGCAAATTAAAGAAAAATCTTACAATCTAAAAACTTAAACGCGTATCGCCGTCTGTTTGAATCGGCAATGCCACAATTCATAGCGCTCGCTCTTAGAAACACCAGTGCGCAAAACGCGTTACATTACCTATGATAACCAAAATGGTGATGAGGAAAATGATGCCAATGGCGATGGTGATTGTTACGTGGTATTACAACAATACACGAACTGAAAAACATTGACATCGTTAGCACTAAAGTCAACAAACCCGCAAATTGTTTAACCCTGTTCATAATAGATTTTTTACTGAGAGTGGCAGAGCTCGTTAAGGTTTAAACACCTTTAAATCTTTAACACTTTTGTCATCATTTACGTTGCATTGGTTTATTTATGGGGTGCAAAATTCATTGTTTTTGTTTTTCATGTAACTTCATGTCAAATTACTGAAATACAATGCGTCCGCTCACCTGTCAACTTAAGTTCAGCTTTCTAGGGGCTATATTCTGTATCGCTGCATGCCAATATACACATGCGCAGTCAGTCATGAAGTTCAAGTTTGGAGAAATTAGATTCAATAATGACGTAAATGCAATTGTCGACAGCATGGCAAAAGCCACAGGTGGCAGTCCGTTTTTGGCTATTGCTCATTTCAATCAACCAATCACCGAAGCTGATAGGTTTCAATTGACTTCATCGGGCTTTAAAATAAAAGAGCGCATTGATGCCGATAATTATGTGGTGCTTACTGAGCCTTTGGTTGCACGCAACAGAAGCACAAGCCTACCGTCATTTGGTTTAACCGCAGTCGACTGCAATTGGAAAATAGGAGGTTCAGTATCTAATGAATATAAAAATACTTCCGGCATTAAAGAGCTCATGATTGAAGTGTACAACGACATAACAGAGGCTGAAGTGCGTGAAAATGTCATTGCATTGGGCGGCGTAATTGATTATTCATCCACACAAAAATTTGGACTCTACAAAATAAAAATCGACGCTTCCCGACTTAAATCGCTACTGGCATGGACTGGTCTTAAAACACTCAACCGCCAGGCAAGCCCTGAGGTTTGCGATAATCAATCGGTTCCAAATGCAAGGGCTAACATAGCTCAGAGCTACTCTCCATTTGGTCTTTATGGATTAACGGGCAAGGGTATTGTAGTAGGTGTGGGCGATAACGTAGCCGGAATTTATCACATAGATACCAAGGGTAAAGTCATCAACTTCAATCCTGCCGCTCGCACCAATCATGGACAGCACATCAATGGTATTATTGGTGGGACATCAATAGTAGATCCATTGTCAGCCAGCATGGCACCCGGTGTTTCGCTTATCGATCACTACTACGACAATGTTTTACCCATTACCAGAGACATGCGTCGTGATTTCAACATGTCCATCACGAACAATTCTTACGGGCTTATTTTAAGTGATTGCAATTATTCAGGTGTGTACGACGCTTATTCGCGCATGCTAGATTCTATTTGCCTTGCTAATACCGATGTTTTACATGTTTTCGCTGCCGGTAACGATGGACAAATGCAGTGTGGCAGTTTTCCTGCGGGTTACGGAATGATTGCGGGAGGCTACCAGCCTTGTAAGAACGTATTGACGGTTGGTAGTATTGCCACCGATAATATTGATGCTCCAACATCGAGCAAGGGCCCCGTTGACGACGGAAGGCTGAAACCGGAAATTTGTGCGGTGGGGTATAGTGTATATGCATGTATACCTATAGATACCTACAAATGGGCAGGTGGTACAAGCATGGCGAGCCCTCAAGTGGCAGGCGCCGCAGCGCTGCTATCCGAACGGTACAAAACAACGTTTGGTGTGTTGCCGCAGTCTGATTTGCTAAAAACTGTATTGATGAATGGCGCAACCGATATCGGCAGACCTGGTCCTGATTTTGTTTTCGGCTATGGTATGCTCGATTTGCACCAGTCATTGCGCATTCTGGACAGTAACCGTTATTTCACTGATACCATAACCACAGGTCAGTTATTTTCAAAAACTATCAATGTGCCCGCCAATACTGCTCAGCTAAAAGTAATGTTGTATTGGCACGATGCGGCTGGTGGCAGTCTGTCCAGCAAGCAACTCATCAATGACCTTGATCTCTCTGTCACCGACCCCAGCCGTTTGACCCATCTGCCGCTATGCCTTGACCCGGCACCGGGCAGTGTAACTACAAGTGCGACAGAACATTCCGACCATACCAATAATGTAGAGCAGGTAGTGATCAATACACCAACAGCGGGTGGTTATAATTTGTTGGTAAGCGGCACATCGGTACCAAGTGGAAACAGGCGTTTTGTGTTGTGTTATGATTTTATACCTAAAGGGGTACAATTAACTTACCCGCTCGGCGGTGAAACGGTAAGCAACAGCGACTCGTTCAGGGTCTATTGGGATGCCGATAACAATGGAAATACATTCAAAGTAGAATTTTCAAGCAACGGTGGCGCCACCTGGCAAACAATGGCTGATTCTATTGCTTCCCAGCAACGTTACTTTGGTTTTGTACCTACCGGAATTAATACGCCCTATGGTAAAATCAGGCTCACGAGGAATGGCAGCGGCGAAGTACTATTATCGAATAATTTCATCATCAACGAAGCAACAACGCTGGAAGTTGATTCAAAAAAGTGCCCCGGTTATTGCACTATTCATTTCAAAAAAGTACCTAATGCCACCAGTTATATAATGCTAAAGGCGCAAAGCGGAACGATGGTTGAAGTGGGCTCAGTGACTGATACGACTTGCACTTTCAGTGGTTTGCCGCTCAACGACTATTCTTATCTTGCAGTAAAGCCTGTAATTCAGGGTTGGAGGGGATATAGAAGCGTTGCGGTTAAGTACCTGGCGAATCAGGGCGATTGCAATTTATTCCCTGCTGCTTTCGATTTGATGGCAGAAAGTTGCGTTAATTGCTCAAACGGAAGGTTGAATACTTCAAGTGAACTGTCTTCAACCAAAAATATTGGAATTAAAATAAGAGACCTTTACAACCAACCTTGTGCCTTATTTACTGTTTACTATTCGTACAACAGAGGTAGGTGGGACTCGATGAGACTCAATGTCACTATTCCTGCAAAAGATACGCTTGTTGTATTTTTACCAGCCTACAATTTTTCAAATGTCGGCACTTATCACCTCGATGTAGCCGTGAAAGATAGAAGCGCCATTGATGCAAATCCGCTCAACGACTCACTCCATTTAGATATCAGTCAATTGCCAAATGATACATTGACTTTACCTTACGCTGAAGATTTCGAAGCAATGCCTGTGTTGACTGTGAATAGAGACGGTGTAGGTATTTTACCGGATACTCGCTGGGATTTTAGCAGCCAGGATACCATGGGGCGTTTACGCACCTTAGTATTTGATGGTGCCGAACTGGAGGGGCAAAGAGCAATATCAATGGATGAGAAAATGAATGTTTCGCGCGGTTCACAAAACAGGTTCACAGGTACATTCAATCTTTCAGGTAAAGACACTTCCAACAACGAAATAAGGCTCGATTTCGATTATTTATTCCATGGCACGCCTACTAAAGACACAGGTAACTACGTGTATTTCAGAGCCAATGACAGTCAGGACTGGCAAATACTGGGAGGCTATAACTTAAATGCATATCCGGGATATGTGCTTAAATCTAAGTCTCTTTCTTTGACTGATGCCGCAAGGGCAACACTATCTAATTTTTCATCGTCAACACAAATAGCATTCGGGCAAAATGATACTTCTGTGATTGCCAATCGGTCACAGGGCAACGGTATGAGTATTGATAATGTGAGGATATACGCAGTTCAAAACGATGCAGTACTACAGTCTATCGTTTCACCTATTCCTTCTGCGTGCGGGTTAACGGGTACTCAGCGCGTAAAGGTGCAGGTAGCCAATGGCGTAAATCACCGCATCTACAACATTCAACTTTTTTATACCTACGATAGCGGCACTGTTTTCACAGGTTTCATAGACTCACTGGAACCGAAAGCAACAGTTGAATATACATTTCAGGATAGAATAACTATAACCCAGGGCAAAGAACATTCACTCAATGTGTGGTTGAATGCTCCAGGCGATTCATATACTGCCAATGATTCCATTTTACAATTCAGGTTCAGAAATAATAAAGTTATCAGCAGCTATCCATATGTGGAGAACTTCGAAGCCGATAGCGGCGGTTTTTACGCTGATGGTTTAAAAAGTTCATGGCAGTATGGCACTCCGGCAGCTACTAAAATTAAAAAAGCAGCCAGCGGTACTCATGCATGGAAAACCAACTTAACAGGCAATTACAACAATCTGGAAACGTCATACTTGTACTCTCCTTGTTATGACTTAACAACATCAACAAAGCCAATGTTGTCGTTCAGTACAGCACTCGACATCGAAAACTGCGGCACTTCATTGTGCGACAGGGCGTTTGTTGAATATTCTTTTGATGGGGTCAATTGGCAGAAACTCGGACATGCGGGGCTGGGCACCAACTGGTACGATTCCACCTTTGATATGTGGACTACCAATGGCTTTACCCGTTGGCACGTAGCATCTTCACCATTTCCTTCAATTGCAGGGTATTCATACATCAGGTTCAGATTTGGCTTAGAGTCTGACCCCGGTGCCAACTATGAAGGTATTGCCATTGATGATGTGCATGTCTTCGAAAGATCTAACCCGATTGCAGAACCAAAGTATCCATTAGTCACATCAAATGTAGTTGGTTCAAACAGACCTGTTTATTACGATTCTTTGCTGTTGGCTGAATTTGTGACGGCAAATCACACTATACCAATGGTTGTAACCGGTTTGTACCCCCACGATACAGTCAATAACATGGGCAGAACACAGTATTCATTCCCTAGAAGCTATTCTGTAATCACTCAGGGCGATACTGCCGATAGTTATTCCATAAGGCTCTATCTCACTGAAAAAGACTTTCTGAAAACAATGAATACTACATGCCCGTCGTGTACGCCACTCATTGATGCATATTCGCTCGGAGTTTCGCAATACACACTTGGTGATACCGAGTGCAACGGAACAATGAATGATGATAAAAGCGGCATCTGGAAATTTACACCACCTTCGCAAGTGAAATGGGTACCGCAAGACATCGGTTACTATGCCGAATTCCCGGCACGCGGTACAACAGAATTCTGGTTCAACAATGGTGGTCCGCTTGGTAGTTTCCCTGTAGGTATAGACTATGTCGCTATCAACGGCTCGAAAAATGGTATAGATGCCAAAGTAAACTGGAGTTCACTTATAGACACTACGCTCACAAAGTACTTCTTACAGAAATCACTTAATGACACAAACTACACAACCATCTCAAATAGTACACCGGTGGGTGATGTCAATAAAGTATACTCTTACGACGACGTAAATGCATTTGCAAATAGGCATTACAATTACTATAGGGTGAGTTGTGTACTCAAGAACAACATGGGGGTATTCAATTCCCCATCAATCAGAATTGATGAAACTGATTCGGCTTCGGTGAACATCACTATGAATCTTACTTCTGATCAGAGAAACGTTATAAATGTTTCTTGGCACTCATTCGCTGATGGTGTAGTCAATAAATATATTGTGTACAGGTCGGTTGGCGATGGAGCTTATCAAAAAATAGCTACCGTATCATCTCAAAGATTGTATGGTGCAGACTATAGTATACTTGATACAATTAGCCGTTCAGGTTTCGGTTCTTTGGCTGTTCATTATTGGCTTGCGCCAGTCTCCGATGCAGGTGACACTATTTTTGCTACACGCCAATCAACTGTTTTGCCTGATGTGGATAATCAACCGTTAATTTATCCAAATCCTGCGTCAGGCGGCACATTCAATGTATCATGGTTTGCAACTGTTGGCACAACTATGGATTTGTCAATTTCCGACATTTCAGGTCGCACCTTAACAGGCAAAACCCTCACAGCAACGAGGTTCGCCAATAATGCCATTATATCAGCACCGGCTCAAACAGGTGTCTATTTAGTGAAAATGCAGATGGGCGACAATATCACTGTTGCCCGACTGGTGATAGAGTAATTACTTGTTGGGTTTCAGGGCAATGCCATACACTTGCAGGCACTGTTCTCTGCTTGCTTTTAAGTCTATAATTGGGCGGGGGTAACTGAATGAATTAAATTCAGGAACCCACTTACGCACGTATTTAAGCTCGGGGTCAAACTTTTCAGTTTGCAGTACAGGGTTAAACACCCTGAAGTAAGGTGCAGCATCGCAACCGCAACCTGCACTCCATTGCCACCCGCCGCTGTTGGCTGCTAAATCAAAGTCCAGCAATTGTTCAGCAAACCAAGCTTCACCCCAGCGCCAGTCTATAAGCAGGTTTTTTGTGAGGAAGCTGGCAACTATCATGCGCACACGGTTGTGCATATATCCTGTTGCTTTCAACTCCCTCATGCCGGCGTCTACTATAGGTATTCCAGTCAACCCGTTCTTCCATTTCTCGAACAGTTTTTCGTCGTTGCGCCATTGTATCAGGTCATATTCTTTCTTGAACGAACTATTGACCACATACGGAAAATGGAACAATATCATCATGTAAAACTCCCGCCAGATGAGTTCATTCAAATAGGTTCCGTTAAGCACTGCCGCCCTCGCCGCCAATTGCCTTATGCTGATTGTCCCAAAACGAAGGTGTACTGAAAGCCTTGACGTTCCCTTAATCCCAGGGTAGTCTCTTGTTTCATTGTATCGCCCAATAATCGCTTCATCCGGTTCAATGGATGGTATATTTACATCAGTCGCTTCAAACCCTATCTCTGTCAAACTGGGGAAATGGTATGCTTCGGCTTTAATAAAGTGCCGAAAATACTTTTCGGTAGGGTAGGGTTTCAGGTAAAATGGATTCAGTTTTTCTTTCCATTTTTTGCTGTAGGGTGTGTATACTGTATACGGCAAGCCATCATCTTTCGTTACCTCCCTTTGTTCAAAAATAACCTGGTCTTTAAAATGCCTGAATTGAATATTGCTCGATTGCAGTAATTGCTCTATTTTAGATTTAGAGTCCCGAGCAATTGCCGAAGGCTCGTAATCACGGTTGGTAAATACAGTATCAACCGAATATTCTGAAATGAGTTGAGTGAAAACCTGTTGGGGTGTGCCATGCATCACTTTTAGTGAGCTCCCCATATTCACCAGCTCTTGTTGTAAGCCCTGTAATGTTCTATGAATAAAATCAACGCGCCTGTCTTTTTTATTGGTTAATCTGGAAAGAATCTCAGTATCGAAAATGAAAATTGGCAGCACAGGTATGCCGGCTTTTAAAGCATGGTACAACCCGGCGTTATCGTGTAATCGTAAGTCTCTCCTGAACCAAAAAATATTGATTTTCATACCCATCAGGCAAAGGTAGTTGCCGATTATGAGGGGAATTATTTATTATGTAAATTGGAGTAGTGATGGTATCAGGTTGTTTAGTCAAGAAAATATTTTCATCACCGTGCAACCTTTTTTATGTTTTGTACATTATTTATGTACCCTCAACCACAAAAGCATTCAATGGAGCTTGCGCAACTTGTTGAAGACTGCAAAAAACAACAGCAACAGGCACAAAAGGCTTTGTTCAATCGCTTTTCAGGGGCATTATTGAGTGTGTGCAACAGGTATCTGAACGACAAAGTTGCTGCAGAGGCAGCCTTGCTGGCTGGGTTCCTGAAGATCTTTCAAAATTTGGACGGTTTCAACTTTGAGGGTGAGCAAAAATGCTACGCCTGGATGAAACGAATTGTGGTGAATGAATGCTTGATGGAATTGCGAAAACAACAAAAGTTTTTGTTTAATACTATAGAACCTTCTGAAGCTGATGTAAGTGAGGATGGTTTTAAGCTATCTGCCTTCGATACCGGTATTATCATCAAAGCCATTAGCGCATTACCCGAAGGGTTCAGAACCGTTTTTAATTTGTATGTCATTGAAGGGTTTAGCCATAAAGAGATTGCAGGCATACTGTCAATCTCAGAAAGTACCTCGAAGTCGCAACTCAACAGGGCGAAAGCTGCTTTGCGGGAACAACTACAACAATACAATTTCGATCGATGAACGAATTTGATGAATTTGAATTGCGCCAAAAGGTTGAACAGTGGGAGCTCATACAAAAAGCGCCTGCACAGGCAAACTTGTGGCAAAAAATATCGAAAGACTTGAAGCCCAAAACAAACATCGTTGTTTTGTGGAAGCAGTTAGGCATTGCTGCTGCGTTGCTGTTGGTCATCGGATGTTCTATTTTCTGGTTTACAACGCACGAATCCCAGAGCATTGCGTTGAACAATGGCAATTTTAAAAATAAAAAAGTTGTCAACGAAAAAGTAGTGTCATTAAAAACCATTACCCCAACAACAACCAAAAACGTAAAAACCAATGAAAAATCTAAAAAACTTCAACTGCCTTCTAAGATTAAAACAGTAATAATTCAGAAGGAGGACAACACATTAGGGCAGCAGGCTAGTCCATTAGATGCGATGCCCGGATTTCAAGAAAAAATTGACTAATAAAACAACCATAAAACAATGAAACTAAAACTGTTCATGTTGGCTGGCATAGCAGCAACAGCAATCGCTTTGCAATCATACGATCTGCCAAAAGACTGGTTCAAGGCTGGTAGCCAACCCGGAAAATACGAAATGGGCATAGACCCCGGTAAAGGACATGATGGCAAAAATTGCGCCACCATTAAATCAACTTCGTCAAAAATAAGAGGCTTTGGTACATTGATGCAAACTTCTTTACCCGATAAATACCTTGGGAAAAGAGTACGCATGTCGGGCTACATGAAAGCTGAAAACGTTGATAAATGGGCTGGTTTTTGGCTGAGGGTCGACAAGAAAGACAATGACAAATCTAGTGCATTCGATAACATGAGCGATCGCCCGGTAAAAGGCACCACCGATTGGAAAAAATATGAGATAGTGCTCGATGTATCTTTAAATGCCAAAGACATAGCTTATGGTTGTTTGCTTGCAGGCACAGGTCAGGTTTGGTTCGATGATATTCAGTTTGAAGTTGTTGGTAAAGATGTACCGGTTACAGGCACTGGTATCATTAAATCGGTTGAAGAGCCATCTAATCTCAATTTTGAAAAATAGTATGAAAACGCTTAAGTGGAGCCTGATTTTGTCGTGCTCCACTTTTTTTAGAAAAAAACTTTCAGAATATTTTGAAAGTTCAGAATGTGGATTTATCTTTGTGTTGTGAAACTGAATGAAGCAAAAGAACAATTTATCCTGAACTGGGGCGCCCTAGGTACACAGTGGGGTATCAACAAAACAATGGCACAAATACACGCGCTATTGTTGGTTTCCCCCGATCCGTTGAGCACAGAAGACATCATGAATCAACTGCAAATAAGTCGCGGCAATGCCAACATGAATCTGCGGGAACTGATGGACTGGGGTATTGTAGAAAAAGTGCTGAAAACAGGGGAGCGCAAAGAGTTCTTTCTCGCTGATAAAGACATCTGGAAGGTGGCAATGCGCATTATCAAGGAACGTAAAAAGCGTGAAATTGATCCAATTATCAGAACACTGCAACAATTACAGGAAATTGATGATGAGAGTGCTGCCGACAAAGATAAAAAGCAATTTCAGGACACGGTTAAACAAATAGAAAAACTGGCAAACCAGGCAAGCGGTGGGGTAGAGAGTTTGGTGAAAATGGACGAAAACTGGTTCACAGGAACACTGTTGAAAATATTCAGATAACGAAAACCAAAAACATAAGTGCAAAACCGGGCGACCGGTTTTTTAAAGAACTAAATCTTTCATAATTTCCTGAAAATACAATTTTTATGATAAAAATAAACAGAACTACCCACGCACCACCATCTCATTTGTAGAACACACTAAATGAACAATAGACACCCACTCAAATATTCAATCATCTTTTAAAATTCAATGTTATGGAAAACATTATCATCGTATACGCAGCATACTTGGTATGCACCATCGGACTTACTATTTGGGTAGCACGAACCCTTTTCAAAAATGGACAATTGTTCCTTATTGACATCTTTCATGGTAACAAGCCATTGGCTGAAGCGGTCAATAACCTGCTGATAGTGGGTTTTTACCTCACCGTGATTGGTTACATGTTCTATACGCTGGAAACATATAGTCTAATCACAACTGCACGAATGGTATTTGAAGTATTAAGTTTAAAACTCGGTCAAATTACCTTGGTACTAGGCGGAATGCACTTTTTCAATATGTATCTGTTCTTCAGGTTGCGCAAAAAAGCCATTGCTTATAAAGGATATCACAGTGAACCTTACGACCCAAACACCCAGGTTTAAATATTCCCCGCTATTTGTTGTATACGCCCCGGTGAAAGCCGGGGTTTATTTTTTCGACATCAGCTTCAAATTCCTGAAGTGCGTAAGTATTAAACCCATTGAAGCAGGGTAAGAAAGCCAATGCAGGCGCGAACTGAATAAAATTGCCACTGCAAGTACCGACCAAAAGAACCACAAAGAGTACTTAATGTACTTAAAAGAGGTATGTCTTGTTGAAGAATAAACAGCCAGAAAACCTATAACAATGAATACAAAGTCCAGCTTTTCCCACCATGTAGGTACTGAAAAATACCTTGAGTCCTTCCAGAAATTCTGAAGCATGAAAAACACCGGGAAAACCAAGCAATGGATGGTGCAAATGATTGCAGATACAATGCCCGTTTTGTCGGAATTAATTGCTGATTGACTGGTATTCATGAAGAAGCTGCAAAAGTATGCACTTTT
Organism: Chitinophagaceae bacterium; assembly: GCA_947454235.1. Lineage (GTDB taxonomy): Bacteria > Bacteroidota > Bacteroidia > Chitinophagales > Chitinophagaceae > Flavipsychrobacter. The sequence goes on along the minus strand of CANGIY010000023.1, from coordinate 3,409 downwards.
GACCTTAATAGATTATTTAAAGTGTGTTAATATACGAGCAACCTGCGCACGTCGTACTGGCTACTGGCTGAATTATAAAGCCTGACGAAGTAAATTCCGGTAGGCCAGCCTTTTGTCGGAATATTTATTTCACGGTTCATGTCGCCTTTATACGCTTGTCTGCCCGTTACGTCATCAATAACTATATGTATCACATCATCAAACGGAAAAGTGATTTTTAAATAGTCAGATGTGGGGTTAGGTCCCGATATCAGCCAACTCGGAAAGTAGATAATCTGGCTATCAACATGCTCCACAATAATGTTCTTCGGGTTAATGGTGAGGAAGATATTGTTGAAAGCTTTAACCTTGAAACGTACGAAGCTATCGGTTAGTACATTCGGTATGTAAACATCAGCATTCCCCGAATTCGTAAAACGCCCCAAATTGTAGGCCCACGATTTTCCTTCATCCAGCGACATTGAAATATCTACACTATCGCAGCTAATAGGTGCTGCTGTAGTATTGCCTGTTTTCCATGAAATGGTGTGGTTCGCGCCTGCTTTCCAAACTTCAGAATTTACAGGGTAGGTAATAACAAAAGGGCTGGTTGTTTTAACAACATCTATATGTACAGTGTCATCGTCAATCAAAAAGCAGCCCATTCCATTCATTACGTTCCTAACCGTATTCTTGAAAGTCAGAAAGCGGTCGCAATCGGGTAGTTTCTCACCTTTTTTACCATCAGAGTCAATGGGGCTCGCTGGGTCGGGTGTAATAAATTGCACCGCAGGAAAAGTTCTGCTTGTTGATTTTGTTGGCATATAAGACCTGAACAATGGCCCATACTGATGCGTGTTTTTAAACGAACTTCCAAAATCACCCCGGTTCCATTGTTCCCAGCAATAAGTAATCAACGTATCTGCCACCGAATCAACCGCAGTGGTAGCTGTTAATTCAAATGGTGTAAAGGCAGGTATTGAGAAATTTGTTTTTGGTAATGGGTCGCGGTAAACCAGTTTATTGCCGGTAAGCGTTTTAACAGGGCATTTGCCGCCCCTCAAGGGGTCATTGATATAATCTGATATTTCTATCAACGATGCCGAATGAAAATACGCATCGCTATGTGACTGAATATTATCACCCGTACAAATTCCTGCATACGCCATAATGGTAGATCCACTGCCGGGCTCTAAGGCATCCAAAGTGACGGCGTTGCCGTTGCATGCTCCTTGATAATTGTTGTTAAAAGTATGGTTAGCGCCAAACTCATGCCCTATTTCATGGCTTACATAATCAACGTCATATCCGTCGCCAAATGGTTGTGAAAGTCCGGTTACACTATGTGCTTTAAAAGTACTGTCACAAACAACCCCAACACTCGAAAGCCCACCTGCACCGGTAGTGAATGCATGACCCAAATCATAGTTGGAAGAACCAATTACACTGTCAATTACGGTTTGGTTGATATCCAGAATGTTCCCTGCAAACTCATCGTTTTGAGCATACCAGCTATTCGATGAAAGGTAAATGAGTGTGTCGTTATTGTCAACAAACTGGAATGACACAGAGAGTTCTCGCTCATAAATGCCGCTCACCCTGTTCATGGTTACAATCATTTTTGAAAGCACTTCTGCTTTCGTGGGGTGAAGTTTGAACGTAACCGCTGTTGCATACTGGCTATCGCAGGCAATTGCGATGCGATACAGTTTTTTATACCAACCATTGGCTGTTTTTTGCGCATTCTTTGAGGTATGGAGTGTTGAGGGGAGTTGGTTTGTTTCCGTGTTTTGCACAATGCCACAACTAAATGAAGCTCCGTTTTTTCTCATTTCGTCTGCTCGGTTGTGCAAACAATACAGGTTGCCACTGCCAAATTCCGGGTCAATAAAATAAACGCTGTCAGGCGTAACAATCATTGCATGTACTCCATCAGTTGTGCGCTCAATCGTTGCTGTAACATTGGGGCGGGTGGTAGAATATGCTCTGTATGTTGCCAACTCGGGGTATTTTGTTTTTAATTTTTCAGGCAATAAGTCACTGCTTTCTACAAAAAACGTTTCATATTCAACTGATGAAACAGGAAGAATGACGGTTGGTTTAGGTGCGCTTACCCCATCCCAAAATGCAGCTTCATCTAAAATCAATAATTGTCCGCTTTTGATATTGGAATGCAGCGAAGATTTAAACAAGTAAGTGTGCGCCTTTTCGCTCGACCATGGGTTGCCTTTCGCATTTGCGTTTAAACCGAAGCATAGCAAAATAAGCACTAAGGCATAAAGAAATTTCATGATTTTTAGTCTATTGAATTGTCAGCTAGGTTACAAAATACGTGAAAAAAAGTACTCGATACCTATTGCAGGTCGCCAACAAGAAAATAAACGCACGAATCTTTAAATTATTACCATGTTGTTGATGGATCGGTTGGCGCTGTATTAACTTGATTTTAATTGCAATGCAGTTTTATTTCCGGGGGCACTGACTATCTTTGTTACCAACATACAACGTTGCGTTTATGATTTCTTCTAACTTAGTTTCAATCAGGAATTCAAACATTTATCAGGGCGATACAATGGTACTTAAAGATGTAAATCTGGAAGTAGGCCCGGGCGAATTTATTTACCTGATTGGTAGAACAGGCACCGGAAAATCAAGCCTTTTGAAAACGTTGTATGGCGAACTTTACCTCAAAGAGGGCGAAGGTTCAGTAGTTGGATTTGATTTGAAAGACCTTAACTGGAAAAAAATTCCTGAGTTGCGTCGTAACTTAGGTATTGTGTTTCAGGATTTCAGGTTGCTTACCGATAGGAATGTGTACGATAACCTTGAATTTGTGTTGAAGGCAATAGGCTGGAAAGATAAAATGATGATTAAGGAAAAAATCGAAAACGTACTATCTAAAGTAGGCTTAAAGAATAAAGCAATAAAAATGCCGTACGAAATGAGCGGTGGCGAACAGCAACGTGTTGATATAGCTCGCGCATTGCTGAACAACCCAAAACTCATTCTTGCCGATGAGCCTACAGGTAACCTTGATCCCGATACTACCGACGAAATCATGCAATTGTTGTTCAATATTTGCCGCGACTTCCAGACTGCGTTCATTATGGCTACGCACGACTATTCTATCATTCAAAAATACCCGGCAAGGGTAGTTCGCATTGAAAATAACGAGGTTAAAGAGATAAGTCCGCTAGGTATGTAATTTTACTTAGGAACGTTGAATAAAGTGTATCAAATTACGCAGTTATTTGCCTTTTTTGCAAGGCGAAAAATCTTTATTGGATCATGCTCAAAAGTTGTGGGGAAAGAAAAAATTAGGCATAAAGATTAGCTAGCCTAAACAAAAAGAAGTTGACGTTTGTGACTCCTCTGTATTGAGTTCTGAAGTATTTTATTTTGGCATTGAAGGCTTCAGCGGAGGCATTCG
>CANGIY010000022.1 GCA_947454235.1 Chitinophagaceae bacterium | reverse complement strand
TACGAATGCCTCCGCTGAAGCCTTCAATGCCAAAATAAAATACTTCAGAACTCAATACAGAGGAGTCACAAACGTCAACTTCTTTTTGTTTAGGCTAGCTAATCTTTATGCCTAATTTTTTCTTTCCCCACAACTTTTGAGCATGATCCGTTTTTTGTCCTTTAAACCTAATTAGCTAAGGTAGAAAAATTTCTTTTGAAGGGGAGCGGCGCTATGCTTGGGAGCGGGTCTGGGAGCGAGTGCGAAGTGTTAAAACAAAAAAGCGGAGAAACCGCTCTAGCTCTGTTTCTCCGCCCTCTTTTTTGTGCCTCAGACGGGAATCGAACCCGTACTCGCCTTACAGCAAACAGGATTTTAAGTCCTGCGCGTCTACCTGTTCCGCCACCAAGGCCCTTGTTAACTGCCGTTTCGATACGACAGAACAAAAAAAAATTCCAAACCCGAAGATTTGGAATTTTTCGAGCGGAAGACGAGACTCGAACCCGCGACCCCAACCTTGGCAAGGTTGTGCTCTACCAACTGAGCTACTTCCGCATTTGTTTTTTTAAGACCGTTGTTCCCGTTTGGGATTGCAAAGGTAGTAAAGGTTTTGAAATAAAAAACATTTTTTTCGAAAATTTTTTATTTCCATGTGTTGTATACCTACAAAGGGTTTCAGCCTGTATTGTGAATCCATTATTTGACGAACTTTACAGCCAAATTCACCCCATGTTTTTAACTGCAAACAAGGTACACAATGGTCACAGTTTTATGCCGCAAGGAACCACTCTGGAGGTAGATGCTGCCGGCACCGTAGTGTCAATACTCGATGCCCCAACTGCCGACACTTTATTTTATGATGGCATTCTGGTTCCTGGTTTTGTAAATGCGCATTGCCACCTGGAACTGAGCCACATGAAGGGTGCTATATCCAAGGGTACCGGGCTAATCCCTTTTCTGCAACAAGTGACCTTTAATAGAAACAACTGGACAGCCGAACAAAAAGAACACGCTTTGCAACATGCATTTGTTGCTATGAAACAAAATGGTGTGGTGGCAGTGGGTGATATTTCCAATACCACCGATACGCTGCCGCAAAGGGGAGCTGAGGATATGCGCTTCCATACGTTTGTAGAGTGTATTGGTTTTAATCCTGCATTTGCTGAAAAAGCATTTCATAATTCCTTCGCCAACTATCAGGTATTCGCACAACAGTTGCCGGAAAGCGGCTTATTGCAACAGTCGTTGGTGCCACATGCGCCATATTCTGTAAGTCCGGCACTATTTCAGTTAATAGATAAGGCTTTGCCGGGTTCGGTCATCAGTATTCATAACCAGGAAAGTGCCGCTGAAAATAGTTTTTACATAGATAAAACGGGCGCAGTGCTCGATTTGCTGAATGGATTTAATATTGATCATAGTTCATTTGTTGCGTCAGGGAAGACATCTCTGACGACTTACATGGAGTATTTCACTACACAGCACAGTTACATTTTCGTACACAACACTTTTTCAGCCAGGGAAGACATTGAATACCTGCAATCGAGAAATATCGATTTTACGTTCTGCCTTTGCCCGAATGCCAACTTATATATTGAAAATAGGCTTCCTCCTGTTGAAATGTTCCAAGCTATGAATGTGCGGCTGTGTTTGGGTACAGACAGCCTAGCTTCTAACGATAGCCTTTCTATTATTGAAGAGATGAACACATTGCTGGCGATGGGCGATGGTGTTGCTTTGGAGCACGTTATTACATGGGCTACTTATAATGGTGCCTGTGCTTTAAAAATGGATCAACAAATGGGTTCTTTTGAGGTGGGTAAAACGCCTGGCATAAACTTGCTTGACTATGAAGGTGGAAAGCTGGGTTTAAAGGAGATTTTGGCATAATTAGCCTCCTATCGTAGCCATGCTTTCGTGAACGGGGTGGTTGTGGCGAGTGTTTTCAGCTACTATGCCATCTTTTGCTTTTTTACCTACTGCCTGCTGAATGGCAATGGATATAATTTCATCGGTAGAGCCATCACGCAAAAGCGCACGCACGTCTAGTGCCCCAGAGTCGTACAGGCAGGTTTTTAACTGTCCTTGCGGGGTAATCCTGATTCGGTTACAGGTGCCACAAAATGTGCGGCTATATGCAGCAATAATCCCAAACGAGCCTTTAAAACCCGCTATTTTGAAGTTGTAAGACGTTGACGAGGGTTCAAATGGAAGGGGAGTAACAGCTCCAAAATGATCCTCAATGTGTTTAAGAATTTTGGTATGGTTCCACTCAAGGTGTTCGTAATGTTCTTTGCCGCCGTTAAACGGCATTTCTTCAATAAACCTGATTGATACGTTTGAGTGTCGGGTCAACTCCACCATCGGAATGATATCTGCAATGTTCTTTTGCTCCATCACCACACAGTTCACTTTCACCTTGAAGTCTTTGTCAATCAACGCTTTGTAGGTACTGAAAACTGCATCAAACTCATCGCGCAGTGTTATTTCATGAAAGCGGGCTTTATCGAGTGTATCCAGACTTAAATTAATGGAGTTGATACCCATTTTTTGCAAGCCATCCAGATGCTGTTCAGTAAAAACGCCGTTGGTAGTAATGCCTACATTGGAGATACCTTGTATCTGTGTCAGTTCGCTCAAAAAAGGCATCAGGTCTTTGCGCACAAATGGTTCGCCACCTGTAATTTTTACCTTTTGTACCCCTAGGCGTCCAAGTATGTTGGTAAGCCTCAGAATCTCTTCATAAGATAACAGGTCAGATCTGTTGAGCCAAATATTACCATGTTCGGGCATGCAATAAAAGCAGCGCAGGTTGCACCTGTCGGTAACTGCAATTCTCACATAATTGATAACCCTTCCAAATGAATCTTTCAACAAGCTGAAACCTATTATAAGATGCAAAGGTGTTGAAAAAATGTGGTTCGGGAAATTAAAATTGGTAACTGAATATTCAATTTCATAAATTCGAGTAATACTGCGGTTGCTACTTCAACGTCGTTCATTCAACGTTAAATTTTGCGATTTTGGAACGAAATGAGGCAAATGAAGAAGCGTTTATACGTTTGATGGGTATATTTATGTTCAAATTCAGTGTATGAAAACGAAGCAGGAGATAGTAGAAAACTGGTTGCCACGGTACACCGGTGAGGAATTAAAGAACTTTGGGAAGTATATCTTGTTGTGTAACTTTAGTAATTATGTACAGCTATTTGCAAAAATGCACAAGGTGCAGGTAGTAGGTAAGAATAAACCTATGCAATGTGCTACCGCAGGCGATATCACGATCATCAATTTTGGAATGGGTAGCCCCAGTGCTGCAACAATGATGGATTTACTTTCAGCTATAGCACCCAAAGCGGTTTTATTTTTAGGTAAATGCGGCGGACTGAAAAAGAAAAATAAAGTGGGCGATTTAATTCTACCCATTGCTGCTATTAGGGGCGATGGTACGAGCAATGACTATTTTCCACCTGAAGTGCCTGCGCTGCCTTCATTTGCGCTTCAAAAAGCCATTTCTACAACTATTCGCGATTCTGCATGTGATTATTGGACGGGGACAGTTTATACAACCAACAGAAGGGTGTGGGAGCATGATGATAATTTCAAAGAATACCTGAGGCGTGTGAGGGCAATGGCTATAGACATGGAGACTGCTACCATTTTCATTACCGGATTTGCCAATAAAATACCTACAGGTGCACTTCTTTTAGTGAGTGACCAGCCAATGATTCCTGAAGGCGTAAAGACCGCTGAGGCCGATACCAACGTAACCAAGAACTACGTAGAAAATCACCTGAATATTGGTATCGCTTCGCTTAAGCAACTCATTAATAACGGGCTTACTGTGAAGCATCTTAAGTTTTAATGGGTAACAACAACAACGTTTTAACTGTAAGTCACTTGTCCATTCGTTTTGATGGACAGGAGGCTGATGTAGTGCATGATGTTTCTATTTCTCTTCAATCAGGTGAGGTGCTGGCGATTGTGGGAGAGTCGGGGTCTGGTAAGTCATTGACAGCACATGCACTAATGGGTTTGCTGCCCAATAAAGCGAATGCAACCGGCGAATGTATATTGGGTATTGATAATGCAATTGATTTATTTACCGCCAATGATTACAGGGGTAATAGAATTGGGATAATATTTCAGGAGCCAATGACTGCGCTGAACCCTGTAATGACTATTGGAGATCAAATTTCAGAAGCTATTACAATTCATCAAAAGATAAGTGCAAAAGAAGCACATCAAAAGACACTCGAATGGTTGAAAGCGGTTTTGCTTCCTGACCCGGAAACTACTATAAAAAAATATCCTCATCAACTTTCAGGAGGGCAAAAGCAAAGAGTGATGATTGCGATGGCAATGTGTAATAATCCCGAATTGTTGATCGCTGATGAACCCACCACTGCACTTGATGTAACCGTACAAAAAGAGATTGTTTCGTTGCTTAAAAAGCTGGCGGTGGAGCGTGGTACGGCCACGATTTTCATCACTCACGATATAGAGTTGGCGGGTGATATTGCTGATTCGGTGTTGGTATTGTACAAAGGAAAAGTTGTTGATTATGGCAAGTTTGATGTTGTAAAAAACTATCCTGAAAGTAATTATACTAAAGCACTCTTTGCCTGTCGCCCCAATGAAGCAAGTAAAGGATTTGTGTTGCCAACGGTTGATGATATTCTGGCGGGGAGAAATTCAAGGCAGGAGTCAAAAAATATTTCAATCACTGCCGCAAATACAATGGTAGATGTAAGTCACCTAACAGTTGAATATCAATCAAGAAGCGGCGTTTTTGGGAAGGAAATTTATAAGAAAGCAGTTGATGACGTTTCGTTGCAGATACGGAAATTTGAGACTCTTGGGCTGGTAGGTGAGAGTGGATGTGGAAAGAGTACAATAGGTAAGGCAATTATGGGTTTGACGCCCATCGCAAGCGGAACAATTGGTATTGACGACGATGGAAAACTCAATTGTCATTTACCACTACCTACCATCAGAAAGAAAATTCAGTACATTTTTCAGGATCCGTATTCGGCATTGAACCCGCGGCTAAGGGTCGATGACATGCTGAAAGAAGTCATTGCTTTACATTTTAAGATGGGTGGGAATGAATTGCAACAACGAGCTGAGGAATTGATGGAAATGGTGCAGTTGCCCAAAGCGGCACTATTAAAATATCCGCATGAGTTTTCGGGCGGGCAGCGGCAACGATTGGGTATTGCAAGAGCACTTGCACTTAAACCTGAAATGCTGATTTGTGACGAAAGTGTCTCAGCACTTGATGTGAGTGTGCAGGCGGTAGTACTCAATTTACTGCAGCAACTTAAACAAGATTTAGGGCTATCAATGCTGTTTATTTCGCACGATTTAAATGTGGTGCATTACATCAGCGATAGGGTATTGGTGATGCAGGCGGGCAAGATAGTAGAAGAAGGCTTGCCCGATGAAATCTTACAGCACCCCAAAGAAAACTATACAAAAATGCTTATTGCTGCCATGCCGGGAAAGCACCTTGCGTCGTAAGAATACAAATATTCGTTTTCTTAATAACGTTGACTGGTATTGAATTCATACCTTTGCGCCATGAGTAGAAACGGCAAGGTATTGGTTGCAATGAGCGGTGGTATTGACAGCACCGTAAGCGCACTCATATTGCACAATCAAGGGTATGAAGTGGTTGGTATAACCATGAAAACCTGGGACTATGCTTCTTCCGGAGGTAATAAAAAAGAAACAGGTTGTTGTAACCTTGATAGTTTTAACGATGCTCGACAGGCGGCTGTTGAGCATGGGTTCCCCCACTATGTGCTTGATATAAGGGAAGAGTTTGGGGAGTTTGTAGTGAATAATTTCATTGATGAGTATTTAGCTGGCAGAACTCCAAACCCTTGTGTGTTATGTAATACGCACATCAAGTGGGCAGCATTGCTGAAAAGAGCAAATGCGCTGGGTTGTGACTACATTGCAACCGGACACTACGTAAAAGTAAGAGAGGAAAATGGCAGGCATGTGCTTTCAAAGGCCAAAGACCTGACCAAAGACCAAAGCTACGTGCTTTGGGGGCTTGAGCAGGACTGCATTTCAAGAAGTATCTATCCACTAGGTGATATGCATAAAACAGAAGTACGTCAATTGGCGCACGACCTGGGTTATGTTGAGTTGAGCAAAAAAGCGGAGAGCTTCGAGATTTGTTTCGTACCGGATAACGACTACCGCGGGTTTCTGAAAAGAAACGTTGACGGACTGGAGCAAAGGGTTGAGGGCGGCAATTTTGTACTCACAAATGGTCAGATAGTTGGCAAACACAGGGGCTACCCATTTTATACAATTGGTCAGCGCAAAGGGCTAGATATCGCATTGGGCAGACCTATTTTTGTGGTAAAAATAATTCCTGAAACCAATACCGTTATTCTTGGTGAAGCCCACGAACTGGAAGGGAATTCACTTGAAGTTTCGGGCATTAACTGGGTGAAATATTCAGGTATTCAGGATGGTTTTGAAGCCACCACCCGCATACGTTATCGTGACTCAGGTTGCATAAGTACAGTTACAAATGCCGAAGGCGGTAACTTAAACGTTCATTTCGAGCATACTGTAAGCAGCATTGCACCCGGTCAGTCGGCAGTGATATATGAAGGCGACGATGTTGTTGCCGGTGGTATTATCAGAAGGCAATTAGCATAATTTTCTTATCCCAACTTGCCCTGCACCAATCGTAACAGGTTGAGCAGGGCATTTTTTATTGCCATGTCTTTGTTTCTTTCCCTGTCGTAATGGAATTTGAATTCCTTAGTAACTACATTGGTTTCATTGGCAAAAGCCATCCAAACAGTACCTACTTTTACTCTTTCAGTACCTCCGTTCGGGCCAAGCACGCCACTTACTGCAACTGCATAATTTGTTTTAAGCTGGCTCTGAATGCCAATCGCCATTTCAGTAACGGTTTGCTCACTCACAGCACCATACTCTACTATTGTATTCTTTTGAACGCCTAATACATGCTCTTTTACTTCGTTTGAGTATGCGACAACGCCGCCCATATAAAAAGTGGATGAACCGGGTACATTAGTTATAGCACTGCCAATTCCGCCACCGGTGCAACTTTCAGCTGTGGAGATGGTTTTGCCGGTGCCTTCAAGAGCCTGAATCAAAAGAAACTCCAATGGCAAACTATCAGTTGCGACGACGATACTGCCAAGAATATGTACAATTTCTCGCTGAAAATAGGTGATTTCAGTTTCGAGCAATTCTGGCTGTTTCGATTTTCCGGTCAGTCTAAGACGAACAAAGCCAGCATCAGGAAGGTATGCTAGTTTAATGTATTCGGGTAGTCGACTTTCAATTTCTTCTAGTTTATCGGCAATCATACTTTCGCCTTCCCCAGCTGTGAAAATGTGTTTATGAATCAGCTTTTCGGTTGTATACTGAGCCGCAATCTTAGGCAGTGCAACTACCGACATGATGTGCTTCATTTCTGACGGCACACCCGGCAGTGCAATCACTACTTTCCCATTTTTTTCGAACCACATACCCGGAGCAGTACCGGCTTTGTTGAACAGCACTTCACACACATCAGGCACTTCCGCTTGTTTCAAATTCCTTGCTGTGATGAATCTTTTTCTTGCTGCAAACAAATCGTGTAAGTGTGTAACAACATCTTGATTGACAATCAGTGTTCCTCCAAAATAGTCGCAAAGCAACGGCTTGGTAATGTCGTCGGCTGTTGGGCCCAACCCTCCGGTTAAAAACAAAATATCGCAGTTCTTCATTTCCTCATCTAAGGCTTGAGTGATTGCGGCAATGGTGTCGCCAACAGCTACTCTGCGATTGATAGAAATACCCAACTCGTTCATTCGTTGTGCAATCCATGCTGAATTAGTATCGATGGTTTGCCCAATCAAAAGTTCGTCGCCGATGGTTACAATTGAAGCGGTTACTGCGTTCATGATGTTGTTTTATTTGTTTGAATCTTCAAAAAAAGGAGCCAGTCTGCTTTTTAGAATTTCGGGCATGTCAACTTTTTTCTTCTCTTTTGGGTCGTAGAACACAAGAGTTGTTACTCCTTTATTAAGAAAGACACCCGCTTCGTTATACAGTTCAGAATGGAACTGGATTTTTGAAGATTCGGGCAATTCTTTGAGTATTGTTTTAACAGTTATCAGGTCGTCATACAATGCAGGGCGATAGTATTGAACGTGCAAATCTACCACAGGCATCATAACACCCATTTCTTCCAGTTCGCGGTAAGTAAATCCTAATTCTCTGATTGCCTCAGCTCTGCCTACTTCATAATAAAGTGCATAGTTGCCGTAATAGAGATAACCCATTTGGTCGGTTTCGCCATAGCGTACTCGAATCTGGGTAGTTGCGATATACATGAAATTACGCTTGAGGTTTAATTCTGTCTGATTCTTTGATGCTGTACACACTGCATGCTTGTGTAAGGCAGGTAACTGTTAAATCATTGATACAAAGGTGCGCCGGCAGTGAAGAGCAATAATAAACGATATCAGCAATATCTTCAGGCCTTATAGGGTTCATGTCGCTGTAAACACCTTTTGCACGGTCGGCATCGCCTTTGAAGCGTACCAAAGAAAACTCTGTTTCAGCCATGCCCGGATGGATACCTGTTACTTTTATTCCATATTGCAGCAAGTCAATACGCATCGCTTGATTCAAAGCATCAACTGCAAACTTTGTAGCACAATACACGTTCCCGTTTTTGTACACCATTTTTGCAGCAGTTGACCCGATGTTAAAAATGTGCCCGCTTGCCTGTACTGTCATGATTGGAGCTACCTGGCGAGTAATGTACAGTAGACCCTTGATATTGGTATCAATCATTTGATCCCAATCGTCGAAGTTACCATCTTCTATACTATTGAGTCCGGCTGCGAGACCTGCGTTATTCACAAGAATATCAATTCTTGAAACCTGAGCCATCAATTCTTTTACCGCAGCAGCAACTTCATCTCTGTTTCTGATATCGAATTTTAAAGTGATGACTTTACAGTTTCCGTTGCCTTCAAGTGTCTGCTTCATTTCAGCTAAACGATCATCTCTTCTTCCTGTAATGCAGACTGTATTACCTTCTTGTGCAAACTTTTCAGCAATCGCTTTTCCGAAGCCTGATGTTGCACCTGTAATTAGAATTGTTTTACTCATTGTTCAGTAAAATATGGAGCGCAAATATACTGTTGTTTTTCGGGAGTGCTTCTGATATTAAAAGTAAAATCCCCTGCAAGTTGCACCTACAGGGGATTGAGTGATATCTGGTTAAGTTTACTTATTCTATAACGAATCGTTTAGAATAACGTTTGTCTTCAACTGTTGCAGTAATAACATAAATACCACGAGGAATATCAAGTTGGACCTGATGCGAATCGTTGGTGCTGATTGTTGTTTCATACACTTTTTCACCCAGCATATTGATGATAGTAACTGTGCCTTCAGTGTGCTGTTCAGTCAATAAGTTGATACTGAATGTGCCACTGTTAGGGTTAGGAGTGAGTGTGAAATCAGCTTCAGTGCCTGTAATTTCAGGTACGTCAACATGGTTGCAAACTGCGATTGTTTTAATATAGATTGGGTGAGTTGCATGTGCAACACCGCAAGCATTAGAAACCCAATAAGTGATAGTGTCGTATCCAAAACCAAGTGCATGTAATTTGCCTGTTGTAGGGTTAATTGTAGCAACCGTTGGAAGATTTGTTGCCCAAACACCACCTGTAACTGTTTCGCGTAAAGTTGCAGAATCACCAGGGCACATACTGTCAGGACCTGTTATAACACCAGCACCCGGGCTTGTTTGAACCCAGAAGCGATAAAAATTGGTGTCAGAACCGCAAGAGTTAGTGTAGACATATAACAAAGTATCAAGACCTGTTGCGTTACAAGTAACGATGCCTGTAGAAAGACCCACAGTAGCAATTGTAGGGCGTCTGCTGTACCATCTACCGCCTAAAGTAGTTGATGTTAATGACCTTGTGAAGCCTAAACAGCCTATGCTGTCACCAACAATAGTACCTGCATCAGGAGCCGGATTGACGGTGATGTCGCGCCAAGCTGTATCGAAACCGCAGCTATTACGAACTGCATAAAAAACGTGAGCAATACCTACTTCACGACCAGTAATCATTGAGTCAAACTGACCAGCATAGAATGTATCTGCAATTCCCCAAACGCCACCAGTTACAGATTCAGTAAGAATTGCATTTGCAAACTGACAAACAGATGTCGCTCCTAAAATGACTCCGGCATTTGGAGCCGGTAAAATGGTCAATCGGAAAGTAGCTACAGCCGTACCGCAAGAGTTTGTATACGAATATGATATTGTTACAGTACCTGAGCCAATTGTATGTACTACGCCACCGGCAACTGTAGCCAAGAGCGTGTTTGAGCTGCTCCAGGTTCCGCCGCTGGTTGTGTCGGTAAGTGTAACTGTGAGTCCTTGACATATTGAAGTAGGACCAGTAATAACGCCTGCAACCGGTGAAACCAATACATCAATCACCTTCGCTACTGAATCAACACCGCAACCATTATCTACTATATACCAAATTGTATCAGTGCCCCTACGAATACCACGAACGAAACCCGAAGAAACTGTAGCAATTGTGTTGTTAGTGCTTCTCCAAGTACCGCCACCTACTGTTGGTGCTATATATATAGTAGAGCCAGGGCATACTGTTGATGCACCTGATAGAGTACCAGGGTTAGGAGTGCCTAAAACTGTCAGGTTGAAAAATGCAGTATCGGTACCGCAAACGTTTCGAACCCAATATTTAATAAGTACAACTCCTGCAGTATCGCTGGTTGCAATTCCATAACGAGATACAGTTGCAACCGATGAATCGGTAGTCATCCAAGTGCCACCAGTAACTGAAGGCGTGAGGGTTGTAGAAGAGTGCATACAAATAACAGAACTTCCTGTAATGTAACCTGCATGTGGTAAAGGATTTACTGTAATTTCTTTTGAAACAACGGCAGAGCCACAACGATTAGTAACTGTATAATAAATAGTGTCAAGACCTGCAGTTGCGCCGGTTACATCGCCTCCTAAAACACTTGCTGTCGCATTTGAAGCCGACCAAACGCCACCAGAAACAGTAGTTGTAAGAGTGATAAAACTACCTTCACAAACAGATGAAGGACCCGATAATGTGCCGGAAACAGGTTGTGCTAAAACGGTATCAACAAAAACAGTAGAAACAGTACCACAACTATTTGATAAGGTATAAGTAATAGTGTCGATACCGGCATGAACACCGTAAACGTGACCATAAGCTGATATAGTTGCAACGTAAGTGCCTGAAATACTCCACGTGCCACCTGTTATGGACGGCACCAATGTAGTTGATGTTCTTTCGCAAATGGCTTCTGCACCGGTTATTGATGCAGCCGAAGGACCAGAAATTACTGTAATTGGCCTACGCGCTGAATCGCTTCCGCAAAGAGTTACAATTGTATAAATGACTGTATCTGTACCAAGAGAAATACCACTGACATCTCCCGAACTCGAAATTGAAGCAATTGTGCCACCGCTTGTTGTACGCCATGTACCACCGTAATCAGATGGTATCAAAGTTGTCATTCCACTTAAACAAACACCGGTAGAACCAGAAATTGTAGTTCCTGTCGGTGGAGCTTCAACGGTCATGATATGTTTAACGATACCATTGCTACATGTAGATGAAGTTGTGTAAAAAATAGTGTCACGTCCAACACCTGAAGCAGAAACAACTCCACCTGTAGAGATTGACGTTATGTGACCGGTAGTAGACCATGTACCAACATAAGCAGATGGCGTTAGGGTTAATGAACTTCCAGTACACATTGCGTGGCTACCTGCAATCGATGGTGGTATGAATGCTGGAGTAACGTTAATTACAGTATTCACAAATACCGGACCACAGCTTGTAACTACCATGTACCTGATTGTATCTAAACCAGCCCTTACACCTACAACGTGACCACCGCTTACGGTAGCATTACTGTTAGATGCATACCATGTACCTCCCGTAGTAGAATCAGTGAGTATGATAGAGTCACCAACACAAACTGATGTAGGTCCATAAATGCCCGCAACATAGCAAGGAATTGCATTAGCAGATGGTTTAAATCCTGCAATAATGATGAACGCAACAAGCAAAAATTTCATCCTCATATTTGAGAAGAAGTTATGAATAGGGGATAGATTTGTAAAAATACTCATATCTCTTGAATACATTAGTTTAAATCAAAACACAATAGTACAAAAAAACGGTGATTTTTAATGTATTTAGGTCTAATAGCTCAAAAAAGTTGTACACAGGATCGTTCGAGTTTAACTAAAAGCTAATTTGTAGTACTGTATTAGCTGGATTCCTTGGTAAAAGATGATTTTGCTTACATTTGCCCCTCAAATTTTCAATCATGCAGGAAGTTTTCATTATTGACGGTACACGTACGCCAATTGGCAATTTCAGAGGTTCATTAGCTCCGGTTCGTACCGACGATTTGGCGGCTACAGTATTGAAAGAATTGATGAAGCGCAACCCGAATATTCCTGCTGAAGCGATTGGAGATGTGATAATGGGTTGTGCGAACCAGGCGGGTGAAGACAACCGTAATGTGGCGCGTATGGCTTTATTATTGGCAGGCATTCCTTACACAGTTCCGGGTGAAACTGTCAACAGGCTTTGTGCGTCGGGTATGTCGGCAATAATCGCAGCTAGTAGGGCAATTCAGGTGGGCGATGGCGAGGTAATGATAGCTGGTGGTGTGGAAAATATGACACGCGGTCCATGGGTTATTTCTAAGACATCACAACCATTTGGGCAGGATGCGCAAATGTTCGATTCAAGTTTCGGATGGAGGTTCATAAATCCAAAAATGCATGAATTGTATGGCACCGATGCAATGGGTGTGACGGCTGAAAATTTAGCTGACATGTACAAAATTAGCAGGGAAGACCAGGACAAGTTTGCGTTGATGACACAACAAAAAGCGGCTGCTGCACGTGCTAATGGTCGCCTTGCCATGGAGATAACTGCTGTTGATATCGTTAGTAAGAAAGGAACAACCTCATTTGCTGCTGATGAATTTATTAAACCCGACACCACGATGGAAATCCTCGGGAAATTGAAGCCGGCCTTCAAGAAAGACGGAACAGTGACTGCCGGAAACGCTTCAGGGCTGAACGATGGTGCGGCAGCGGTGTTTTTAGCTTCGGGCGATGCTGTTAAAAAATATAATCTTAACCCGATTGCCAGGGTTGTGAGTTCAGGAGTTGTAGGTGTTGAACCACGCATTATGGGGATTGGCCCGGTAGGTGCTTCAAATCTTGCCTTAAAACGTGCAGGTTTGACACTCAATCAAATCGATGTGATAGAATTAAACGAGGCATTCGCAGCACAAAGCCTTGCTTGCACCCGTGCACTTGGTTTGGCTGATGATGATGCAAGAATAAACCCGAACGGTGGTGCGATTGCACTTGGTCATCCATTGGGTATGTCAGGCACTAGAATCACGTATTCGGCAGCATTGGAATTGAAGCAACAAAACAAAAAATATGCTTTAGCTACCATGTGTATTGGATTGGGACAAGGATATGCAGTTGTACTTGAAAAAGTATAGTTGCTAACACCTACCTTTGCACTCAAATTCAAGATTCATGCGTTTTTTTAAGGTGCTTACCTTAACAGTTTTAGTTTCGGCTTTCTTCAATTCATGCCGCGACGTTAGAATTAGTGAACACAAAGACTGGCAGTCGTATTTCGATAAATACGGGTTTAAAAATGCCTGCTTTATTTTGCGTGACCACACACACGAGTCGGTTCATTTGCTGAACAAAGAAAAATGCCTTGAGCGCAAAACGCCGGCTTCTACTTTTAAGATTTTTAATTCGCTGGTAGCTTTAGAAACTGCTGTTGCTACCGACGATCAGTTAACGATAAAATGGGATGGCGTAAAACGCAAAGATGCATGGGATAAAGATATGACCATGGCTGAGGCTTTTAAGGTAAGTAGTGTGCCTTTTTATCAGGAAGTGGCAAGACGCATAGGTGCACCTGCCATGAATAAGTACCTCGATACCATGAATTATGGTAACAAAAGGTGCGGTGGTAAAATCGATGAGTTTTGGCTCAACGACACTTTGCAAATTTCAGCTGACGAACAAGTGGGCTTTTTGAAGCGTATGTATTTTTCCCAGTTGCCAATGGCTGAGCGTACGCAAAGAATTGTAAAGACCATGATGTTGCAGGAAGAAACATCAAAACACAAATTGTATTTCAAAACAGGTACTGCTGAAAGGAATGGTAAATTGCTTTGTTGGATAGTTGGGTTTGCAGAAAGGGTAGAGCACCCTAAGGAACTGGAAGGCTCTATGAATAAAGCCGATTTCCGTGAATATCCTTATTTCTTTGCAATGAACTTTGAAGCAGACCAAGACCCTACCGGTGCTAACTGGATTGAGCAGCGAAAGGAAATTCTGCACCAGATTTTACACAGTTACGGAGCAATTGTTGATTAGTAAATCTTAACAATTCGAATCAACGGCTGAGGAGGCATTTCCTTAATTTTGTTGCAGATGACAAAACTGTTCGAACATATCGGTAAGATACTTTTGATGATTAAGGGCGGTATGAACAAGCCTGAAAATGCAAAAGTGTACTGGATTGAGTTCATGGAACAGTGTGTTGACATTGGTATTCGTTCATTACCCATTGTACTCATTATCTCCATGTTCCTTGGGATGGTAGTTACTATTCAGTCAGCATACCAGTTCGTTAGCCCTTATATTTCAAAAACAGTAGTTGCGGGTATTGTACGCGACTCTACTATTCTGGAGCTCTCACCTACAGTAATTTGTATTGTGCTTGCAGGCGTGGTGGGTTCTAAAATTGCGTCAGAACTTGGTAACATGCGTGTGAGTGAACAGATTGATGCGCTGGAGATGATGGGCGTAAATTCGCTTACCTACCTTGTAATACCTAAAATTGTAGCTGCTGTTATTATGGTGCCATGCCTCATTGTACTTTCCATAGCGGTGAGTATTTGGGGTGGTTACCTGGCCTGCATATTCTCACACATTATCAGTAAAGAGCAATTTTTTGAGGGTCTAACGCAGGAATTTATACCATTCAATGTGTTCTTTGCACTCATAAAAGCTGTTTTCTTTGCTGTTATCGTAGCGACAATCCCTTCTTACTATGGTTATTATGTAAAGGGTGGGGCACTTGAAATTGGCAGGGCTTCAACTACCTCGGTAATTGTAAGTTGCATCCTTATTTTGTGTGCTGATTATGGTCTTTCCATCCTGTTGTTATAGGTTTAAGGAAAGAATGTATAAAAAATGTGAAAAACTCTCGAAAAAAATTATTTTGGTATTAAAAAAGCATTACCTTTGCAGTCCCAAAATTGATACAACAAGATGGAAGCAGTAGCTTTTGTTCACGAACAACTAACCCCGAAGAGAGAATTTCCAAAATTCAAAGCTGGTGACAATGTCACTGTAAACTATAAAATCGTAGAGGGTAATAAAGAACGTATCCAGTCCTTCAAGGGCGACGTTATTAAGCGTCAGGGTACAGGACAGACTCAAACTTTTACGGTTCGTAAAATATCTGACGGTGTAGGCGTTGAACGTCTCTTCCCTCTGTATTCTCCGAATATCGAGTCAATTGTGTTGAACAAAGTAGGTAGGGTTCGTCGTGCGAAACTCTTCTACCTCCGTAGCCGTTCTGGTAAGTCAGCGCGTATTAAGGAGAAAAAACAAATTCACACTTCTTCTAAATAAGATTATCAGCAAACATCTTAATATAGCCATCCCTTTTTGGGGTGGCTTTTGCTTTTGTGGTTACTTCAATTTGCAAATTGTACTCAGGTTATGTATTTGTAATTCATTTGATTAAGTTTGATGAAAACTTATCGATGGCGCCGGGCAAGTATTTTTCGATCTTCATTTTAATTTTATTGCTCCCTCAGCAAGGGCACTCGCGTGAATGGCGGCTGGATTCTTTGTTAAAGGATTTTCATTTTGAAGCCAGTTTCGGGCAATCACTCCTTTTTATTTCAGATGAGCATTCTCAAAGCCTGCTGAATTCAGACAATATTGTTGTACCTACTTCTTCATGGTTGTTCTTTACTGAGATGCGCACTAATAAGAAATGCAGGTATCCGTTGTTTTTTAATTTACCGACAGAGTCGAAGCAACGTTATGTAAATGGCACATGGGAATATAAGAAGGCATCGCCTACAATGGGAACTGGTATTGAGTTCAGGCTTTTTCAAATCAAAGTATCTGCAAACACCAAAATAGAAGGCGAAATTGGTCCGTTGGCTACTTTGGTGTTAGATGGTAAACAAAGCTTTGTTGTGCCCCTGGTGGCGGGTAGATTGCGTGTAGCAAGGGGTGAGAATTTTATTATGTACATGGGCTTCAGCTACACATTTGGTTTAAACACGATGGGGCTGCTTTACGGCACTGGTAGTAATTTTTAGCAGCAAGTAAATAGGTCAATCAATAAATGCAAATCGCCCATCAACCGAAGTTGATAGGCGATTTAAGTATAAACTAATTTTTATTAGAGTCCGCTTACGCAAAGACCAAGAGAGAACGGAGTAATGTCAGGGCCATTCGTTGTTTTGAACACACCCGTGATATTGTAAGAGCCGAACAATGAAAAGTTACCCCAACCGATGCGCGCTGTCGCTGCGAAGTTCCAAGGAGAGATAAAGCGCTTTGTGTTCTCTTTGTATTTTACTACAGTACCATCAACCGAAGTTACTTCTTTGGTATGTGCACCGAGAAATAAACCTACTTCAGCACCAATTGCCGCTTTAAAGCCCTGATTGCGGTTGTTGCTGTTTTGGAAGTACCTTAATTCGAATGGAGCTGTGAGGTAAGTAGTTACAAACTTGTAGCGTTTAGGATTGTCGGTATTGGTAACAAAGTGAGCAGATGCCCCGTAAGTGCCAGTGTCGTTGTTTATAAGCTTTTGGTTATCGAGATAAATAACGTTGGCGTTCACGCCCAAACCCGTAGCAAAGCTCATTTTTGACTTTTTTATTGGGAAGTCATAACAAAAAGAAGCTTTAAATACATAGCCAAACGGCTTTGTTTTAATAGAATCGGGTTTGCTCCAATTGTTGTAGCCCAATTGAATCATTAAAAAATCTCGTGAAGGTTTTTTTACCGGAGGCAATGCTTTTTCTGAAGATTTTTCTTCAGAATTTTTCTTGTTGTCTGATTGAGCATATACTCCTGAAATGCAAAGAACAGAGAGAAGTAGCAGTAAAACTGAACGTTTTGACATGATTTAAAATTACTTGGCAAATATAAAGCGTGTGCCACGTAAAATTTGTTAAAATGTTCAGCTTTAAAGTAGATAGTACTCTTGTGGTTGTTTAGGTTGCACAACTGTAATAACTATTTTTGTCGCCTAATTGATAAGAAGTGATTTTTGACGACGAATATTTTATGAAAGAAGCGCTCAGGCAGGCGCAGCGGGCTTATGACGAAGGTGAGGTGCCGGTAGGGGCTGTGGTAGTGTGGGATAATAAAATAATAGCCAAAGGCTACAATCAGGTTGAAAGGTTGAATGACGCTACAGCTCATGCCGAAATGCTTGCTTTGACTGCTGCATTCAATGTGCTAGGAACCAAGTATTTGACAGAAGCTACTTTGTACGTTACTCTGGAACCTTGCCTGATGTGTACCGGTGCCATTTATTGGTCGAAAGTAAAGAACATTGTCTATGGTGCTGAAGATGCAAAGAATGGCTATAGAAAAAACACCGGCGATCATTTCCCTTTCCACCCGAAGGCAACAATTAAAAAAGGCGTACTAGAACACGAGTGCGCAGGGCTTATGAAACAGTTTTTTGCCGAAAAAAGATAGATATGCAATTTTATTCTACTGATGTGCGAGTTGAAGGTCTCGAAGGCAATAAAATTATTGAAGTGCAGGTGAATGAAAAGACAATCGCACTTTCGAAGAAGGGCAATAAAATAAATGCCTTTGCGGCTACTTGCCCACATGCGGGTGCCCGGTTTTGTGAAGGTTGGCTCGATCCGTTAGGGAAAGTGGTGTGCCCACTGCATAAATATAAATTCGACCCGGGAAATGGTTACAATGTAACTGGTGAAGGCTATAAGCTAAAAACCTATGCAGTTGAAATAAAAGATGGAGTAGTGTGGGTGCAATTATAAAGTTATTTTAAGCCAAAACCTCGTGTAACACCGACAATGAGCGCACAGGCCCCATGTGTCGGGTATGGCTTTGCAGGTACACAATTATCCAGTTTAGTAAATTATTGCGCATTACCCGATTGAGGTCGGTGAATGTAGCTGCTTCATTTTCCAAGTCTTGAATCACCTTGTACATCATTCGGCATTCATCGTCTATTAATATTGGTGGTTCATGTTGTGGTTTATCTGAGAAGCCTCCTTCGGTAATGTTTAAAAAAGGTGTTTCGATACTGTAGGCACCATTTACGTCGTAACCCATGTACCGCGAACAATTGAGGGTAAAATACAATGGCGCATTGGCTAAAATACTGCCTGTGAAATGCTTGAGTCCAGTCATAAAATCAAAAGCATAATTGAAAAGTTCGGGTGCGGGAGCATCGGTGGGCAATAGCCTTAATAATATTTCAATACAAAAAATACTGATTGACTTTTTGACCATATCTGAGTCTATCTCGCTGCCGGGTGCAGCCAGTGCAAACTCTTTTAGGTATTGGAAATTTCTAGCATGTTGGTACTGGATGATGGTTTCTAAAGATGTGCCGGGTTGGAACAAAGCAGCTTTGGTGCCTGTTTTCCCTGTTTTACGAATACCTTTTACCAGAAAGGGTAGTACACCAAACTGTTCGGTAAATAGGGTAGCAATAATACTTGTTTCGCCATATTTTACGGTACGTAGTACTATTGCTCTCGTTTTAAAAACCATGTATCAAAGGTAGTTATTTCGGTCTCACGACTGTAGATAAAGGGGTAAAGTTATGTTTGTGTTAAATGCAGCTTTTTATTAGATAAACACTTGACAATGGAACATTCTGCGTTATATCTTTGTGATATCAAAATGATATCAAAACAGAATTTTTATGGAAAAGGTAATTAAACCAACCAACGGTTACACTGCATGTGCAGTTTCAGTATTGCTTTTCATCGGAAGTGGTGCGTCATTGTTTGGCGCGGCATCGACAGACAACGGATTTTTAGGGTTACTTGGGGCATTGGCTATTATAGCCTGTTTTTTCATCTGGAAGGGATTATTGATTTTGCAACCTAATCAGGCAAGGGTTTTAACGCTGTTTGGTAAGTATGTAGGCACTATTAAAGACAATGGACTGTTTTTTGTGAACCCATTTTATATGTCGGCTAAGATTTCGTTGAGGGCGCAAAACCTGGCAATACCAACGCTCAAAGTAAATGACAAAATGGGTAACCCTATTGAAATTGCTGCGGTGGTGGTTTGGGAAGTATCAGACACTTACAAAGCATCGTATGAAATTGCAGACTATGTTCTTTATGTTAAAAACCAAAGTGAGGCTGCGTTAAGAAACCTTGCCACTGGTTTTGCCTACGATAATATAGAAGACGAACATGCTGCAATTACGCTCAGAGATGGCGGTACTAAAGTGAATGAACTACTTGTAGAAGAGTTGAATGAGCGTCTTGCAAAAGCAGGTATACTGGCAATTGAAAGCAGAATCAGTCATCTCGCTTATGCCCCAGAAATTGCAGGTGCTATGTTGCAAAGGCAACAAGCAACAGCGATAGTGGCAGCACGTTTTAAAATTGTTGAGGGAGCAGTAGGTATGGTTGAAATGGCATTGGAGCAATTGAGCAAAAAACAAATCGTTGACCTCGACGAAGATAAAAAAGCAACAATGGTGAGCAACTTAATGGTGGTATTGTGTGGTGAAAAAGCTGCTACTCCGGTACTCAACACAGGAACTATCTATCAATAATTTTAAATTGTAGTAAGCACAGTGGCCGGTAAAAAGAATTTTGTATTGCGGATTGACGAGGAGGTCTTTAAAGCCATCGAACGATGGGCTGCCGACGAATTCCGCAGTGCAAACGGGCAATTAGAATGGATTATCGATAGGGCGCTCACAGAAGCGGGCCGAAAGAAAACACACCCTCAAAAAGAGGTTGAAAAGCCTGAAGAAAAGGCAGAATAAAAAATGTTTTGAAAGCCTCCTATGGTAATTAGAGGAGGTTTAAGTATGGGCGGATTTTTTCCGCCCTTACTTAATTTTGGATTTGTTGTGTGTTGGGGTGGAAGATTTTCATCACAATTCCAATTACCACAATTACACAACAAACACTCCATTCCTTATCTACCAATCAAATAATTCAAAACTTTCTTTTGTAACATGAGATTAAGCGTGGCATTGATTTTGTTTTGTTGGGCAAGTAATAGCACCGATTGGCTGTTGACGAGTGTGATGAAATCACTTACGCCTTGCTTGTATCGTTCGCTCACTGCTTCATAGGCTTGTTGTGCTGCAAAAAGACTTTGGTCAACGGTTTCAAGTTGCAGCACGGCATTTTTGTAGTCGTTGTAGGCTGTCTTAATATCAGCCATCAGTTTAATGCGGCTATCTTTATTGTCTATTTCAGAAAGCTCAATGTTCAGTTTGGCTTTTTGAATGTTGGCTTTAGTCGCATATCTGTTGAATAGCGTCCAATTGGCATTGATGCCTGCTAAACCATAAGTGTATTTATAAAGTTGTGTCCCTATGTTTTCTTGTCCATTGATGTTGGCATCAATTCCGTTGATTTTCAATGCATTGAAAGTGCCACCTGCATTATATATTCCGGCAAATCCCAGTACAGATGGTTTTGTGAAACTCTCAGCACCTTTTTCCACCGATTTAAAATAATCAATGTTTGCTTCACTGGCTTTTAAGTCAGGGCGGTTTTTATGAGCTGCTGAAATGAGCTGGTCAACGTTTCCATAAACTGCTGCTTCGGCATTGCTGTCGGCACCTGCAATTTCAAAATCATAGACGTTAAAGGAATCAATCCTCAATTTTTGAAGTAAGATGATTTTGTCGTTTTCCAACTTATTGACCGCCCTTATCAAATTTAAGCGGTCAATACCTGTTTGCGCCTGTTGTTGGTACAGGTCTGTTTTTGCCTTCCTGCCAATTTCTACAAGCGTTTTTAGCTGGTCTTCGCGCTTCAGCGAAATGCCAAGGTTTACACTATCGGTTTCTACAATCTTTTTATCGAGCGTTATTTGCAAAAAAGATTGGCTGACATCAAATGCGATTTGTTGTTTCGCTCGTTCCAGATTAAACTCAGCCATTTTCTTGTTGAGTTGTGCTGCCTGCAAACCAGCTTTATTGGCATACCCGCTAAAAATGTTGATGCTGCTCACCAACTGGTAGTTGTATTGCAGTCTATCCATATTGGCAAGGGTAGTGCCCACTGATGAAAAATAATTGTTTCCATGGTCGTAATTGGCTCCGGCCCCGAGAGTAAGATTGGGTAAAAATTGCCCGTAAGCAGCCAGTAAGCCGGCACCTGCATATTGTATTTCGATGTTGCTTTTAAGTGCTGCTGTCGATTTACTTTCGGCGATTTCAATACACTGGTTCAGCGACAATGCTCTTTTTGATTGTTGTGCGCTTACATCAACCAACTGGCATGTAGCCAATCCGAGAAAAAGATACTTTTTTGAAATTTTCAACCTTATCATTGTATCCTCACTTTTTGACCGTCAACAATTTCAAGGTTTAGGCTAACACCTATTAAATCGCCCTTGTTCAATCCGTTCAATATGGTAGCACGCACTCCATTATTATTTTCAATTGTAATCGGCTGCAGGTGAATCGTGCTGTCCTGCTTCACTAAGCCTACAAAAAACTGCTTACCCTTTATAACAACTGCCTCTGATGGTATTGCAAGATTTTTTGATTCTGGAGTTTTGAATGTCACGTTCACGAATGCACCCGGAGTTATTTTATTCTCTTTGTTGTCAATGTCTATTTCCACCAGCATCATGCGGGTTTTAGGGTCTAGTTCGCCTGCGATACGGGTCACTTTTGCTTCCATTTTAAAATCTGGTAAATCCTGCGATGTGATTAATACTGGGTTACCTTCGCTCAAGTGGGTTGCATCAGCTTGAGCAACAAAAGCATAAATGCGTATCTTATCAAGCTGCGAAAGGGTAGCGATTGGTTGAGCTCCCGTTTGAGCATTGGTCGCATTTTGAACTAAAGCTCCGGGGTCGGCATAACGAGCAGTTATTGTACCTGAAAAGGGTGCCGTAATATTCCTGTACGACATTTGTTCTTTCAATGAATGAACCAAGGCTTCTGCAACTTTTACAGTTGTTTCTGATGTCTCAACATCTTCTTTCGAGATGTATTCCTTTTCCAACAGCTTTTTATCGCGTGCCAGTATTTTTTTCTTGTTTTCGAGATCGGCAATAGCTGCCTTGTATTGTTGCTCTACTTCGGGTGAATTTATCACTGCAAGCAGCTTTCCTTGCGTTACCTTTTGCCCCTTGTCGATGAATATTTTTTCAAGGTAGCCACTGGTTTTTGCATATAAAGTAACTGTTTGATAAGGGTGTGTTTCACCTATGATAGTCAAACCTTTATCTGTCGCAGTCATACCTGCTTTTATAGTTTTAATCACCGGACCTTTTGCTGCCTCTTTGTTTTTTTGTGCTGCTTCGTCAGTATAGCTTTTCTCTTTGCTACCTGCCATCATCCAATAAGCGATTGCGACTCCAATTAAGAGTATCAATCCGCCAATCCATATTTTTGAGCTATTCGTTTTATGTTGATTTTCCATTGAAATTTAATTTTTTGGTCTATAATTCAGGTTCGTCATAACGCATGGTTTCCAGTTGGAATTGTTCGTCGAGTTTGTGCCTTTGAGGCGCTTTTTTGCGCAGTATAGAATAAATAACAGGCACAATAAAAAGTGTAACCATCGTTGCTACTAATAAGCCACCTATAACAGCGCGCCCCAAAGGAGCATTTTGTTCTCCACCGGCACCTGTTCCCATAGCCATAGGTATCATACCTAGTATCATTGCTAGGGCTGTCATAAGCACAGGTCTTAGTCTGGTTTTACCGGCCTCCAATGCAGCTTCCAGCGGATTCAGATTTTTTTCAACCCTTACATCGTTTGCAAAGCTGACCATTAAAATGGAGTTGGAAACCGCAATTCCGACGGCGACAATTGAGCCCATCAAAGAAACAGTATTCAATGTAGTGCCAGTGATCAC
This sequence comes from Chitinophagaceae bacterium, assembly GCA_947454235.1. GTDB lineage: Bacteria > Bacteroidota > Bacteroidia > Chitinophagales > Chitinophagaceae > Flavipsychrobacter. Next base: position 27,241 of record CANGIY010000022.1, on the reverse strand, counting down.
TAACATCCACAAAATGCCTACAAATGCACCAGGTACAGCAAATAAGATAATTAAAGGGTCAATCCACGTTTGGAACAAAACAACCATTAAAAGGTACACCAATACAATTGAAATGATGAGTCCCAGCCCAAGTGTGCTGAACGTGCTGTTCATTACTTCTGGCTGACCACGCAAGTATATATGCATACCGGTAGGTAGTTGCCCCATGGCTGCAATCTTTTTTTCAATGTCGTTGGCAACCGACCCCAGGTCACGACCTTCAACATTGGCGGTAATGTCCATTACTTTTTGCACAGTATAGTGGCTGATGATGTCGTATTGGGTTTCCATGTTCACACTTGCAAGGTTGCCAAGCGTTTGTGTTAAGCCTTTTGGACGGTCAGATAAAGCACTGCTAGTATTGTCAGGAACTGCTGGCGTTACCGGCGTGTTTAAAATTCCAGTCAATGAACTCAAATCTTTGAGGGGAATTTTCACAGCTACCGGATAGTTTACGCCATTTACCGGGTTAATGTAGAATGACGGCGAAATAGCGCCATTAGAAGATAAAGCAACAAGCATAGCAGTAGACACATCTTTTTGGGTAACTCCCAATTGTGCCGCCTTAACCCTATCAACATTGAACTTCATAGTAGGGTAGTCCAAAACTTGTTTAATACACACATCGGCGGTACCCGGTATTTTAGCAAGTTCCTTTTTAAGGATTGAAGCATACTTAAATGAAGAATCGTAGTTGTTGTACATGATTTGTACATCTATAGGTGCTGATGTGCCGAAATTGAGTACCTGACTCACGATATCTGCCGATTGGAAATAGGCAATACAATCAGGGAATGACTCGGCAAGTTCTTTCCTGATTTGTTTGATGTATTCTCTGGTAGGTTTGTGACCCGGATTCAAAGAAACCAGAATGTCAGCGTCCATACTACTTGTGTTGTCTGATTGTACAAACGCCAGATTGTAGAAAACAGGCATTCCAATCATATCATTCACCGAACCAAGGTCTTTTTTACCAATAATTCGTTGAATATGGGCTTCCGCACTGTCAACAAGTTTTTCTGTCGTTTCAATTCTGGAACCTACTGGCGCCCTGAAGTGAATCTTCATCATCCCTGTATCAGTAGTTGGGAAGAAGTCGAATCCTACAATTTTAATGAGAAACCCTGAAACCACCATTACAAGCACCGTAATAGACAGAACGGTTTTTTTGTTGTTGAGAATAAGGTGCAATAACCTTCCATAGCTTTCTTTAAATCTATCAAATTGAGTATCGCGCCAGGTATTGAATTTAAACGATACCATCTTGAACTGACCTCCTGTGGTTGGTGGTTCGGTGCCGTGGTGTTCATTTCCCATCAACATTCTAGCCAAAACCGGCACAAGTGTTCTTGACAATATGTAAGATGCCATCATGGAAATAACCACTGAAAGCGCCATAGATTGGAACAGGAATTTTGAAGGGCCCGTTAGCAATACAACCGGAAAGAACACGATACAAATAGCCAGTGTTGCCATTAATGCCGGTACAGCAATTTGTTGTGCTCCATCGAGAATGGCAATGGTAAGCGGCTTATTCATTCCCCGGTTTCGATGAATGTTTTCAACTTCTACAGTAGCATCATCAACCAACATACCAATTGCTAAAGACAAACCGCCGAGCGTCATGATATTCAGTGAGTTGCCTGTTAGTTTTAAAACTATAATAGCAACTAAAACCGATAAAGGAATTGATGTACAAACAATGACCATACTGCGCCAGCTTCCCAGGAAGAACAGAATCATAAGAGAAACCAACAGCGCACCAATAAGAGCTTCATGCACAACGCTATCTACCGAGTTTTTTACAAATACCGACTGGTCGAAGTCAACACTCAGATCCAACCCATCAGGTGCTGTTTCCTTAATTACAGGAATCATTTCCTTTGCAGCTTCCACAACTGTAAGGGTAGAAGCATTTGCTTTTTTCAAGATAACGAGGTAGGCGGCTCTGTTTCTATTGACACGAACGATATTTGTTTGGTCGGCGTAGCCATCTGAGACTTTTGCGACCTGCCCCAGCATCACCACCTCGCCATTTACTTTTTTGATGGGAATGTTCTCGAAGTCTTTCACCGACTCAGGGCTGGAATTGAGCTGTACGCTATATTCCCTTGAACCTATTCGGGCTGTACCTGCCGGAATAATCAAGTTCGAGTTTTGTAGCGAGTTGATTAGGTCAACAGTCGAAAGCCCTACTGAAGTCAACGATTTTGGGTCTGCATCTACAACTACTTCCCGCATTTTACCCCCAAAAGGAGCAGGGGTTGAAAGCCCCGGAATAGTGAACAACCGTAGCCTAATGAAATTAAGTCCATAGTCGTAAATCTTATCTTCACTCATTGTCTTGCTCGACATGGTGATTTGTGCTACCGGAACATTGGTGGCATTGAATTGCAGAATTACGGGAGGCATAATACCGGGAGGCATTGCCCGCATGCTGGTTCCCGAAACTGCTGAAATTTGTGCGATTGCTGCGCCAATTTCTGTGCCACGCTCAAAGTAAATGCGCATAATGGTAGCCCCCGGAAGGCTTTGTGATTCTATTTTCTCTACGCCATTAACCGACGATGAAATACTACGTTCGCTAAGGAACGTGATTTTCTTTTCTACTTCTGATGCAGATAAACCGGGGTAACTCCAGATAACTGAGACAACCGGAATATCTATGACCGGGAAAATATCGACCATCATTGATTTGACAGCCAGAATACCCATCATCAGGATTAGGAATGCCATAACCGCTACGGAATAGGGCCTCCTAAGTGCTAATCTTACGATCCACATACTTGTATATGAAACTGTTTATTTTGGTTTTATTGATTGATTTTTACAAAATAATTTTAGCTCCGTTTTGGAGCAAAAAAATCAAATCAACAAATGGCGGTAACGAATATATGCCGGAGTTGCTATGGCTAATTCAGACCTGGGGGAAGGAAAAATGTGTTTGGCTGTGCGCGCAGTTTTTGTAATAAATACAAGAAAACCAACTGCAGAGCCAAAGCTCAACAAAGTAAAAAAGAAATGAGGGTCTAAAACGTCAACTGAATTGGTGTCAAGCAATGCAAAACCATTTTCATCGTGTAAAATGGTGCAATCTTTGACTTCTTTTTTGCAAAATTGAAGAGAATTATTTTTTACATGAATGCCATGAGTATGTGAAAGTTCAATCCGTATGAATTTTTTCACCGGACCTGAACACACCAATATAAAATACAACCCAAACAACAGCCAAAGTCGTTGATGAATTTTATTTTCTCTCATAATCGTTGAACTCACGGAAGTAGGAATCAAAACTATTGAAAAAGTTTAAAACAACTTATCATTATCAAGTGTTAAACATGAATACTTTTGAAACTCTTCTGGTTTTTAAGGTTTTATGGCTTGTTAATGTTTTTTGAATTTCTTTTTATTCGCCGTACATCCTATCAATTAAATGTGAAAACTTGGCCAATACTACTTTTCTTTTCACTTTCAACGATGGCGTAAGTTCACCATTGTTGATTGTCCATTCATCAGCAAGTAATTCAAATTTCTTTACCTGCTCTGGGTGGCTGAAAAATGGATTGTACTTGTCAATTTGTTTTTGAATAATTGCCTTTGCCTCATTCAATTCTATGATCTCAGAATTTTTGGACGGAATATTGGTCATGCCATTGTGGTCTTTAAGCGACTTTTTGATATGGGTAAAATTCGGCACAATCAAAGCACTCACAAATTTTTTGCCGTCACCAATAACTAAAATTTGCTCTATATAAGGGCTTTCTTTGAGTTTATTTTCAACTACTTGAGGAGCAACATACTTGCCACCTGAAGTCTTAAAAATTTCTTTTTTACGATCAGTGATTTTAAGAAATCGTCCTTCAACCCACTGACCGATATCGCCTGTATGAAACCAACCTTCTGCGTCAAAAGCCTCCTTTGTAATTTCAGGATGCTTGAAGTATCCAGGAGTAATGTTGTTGCCTTTCGCCAATATTTCGCCGTCTTCTGCCAATTTCACTTGTACATTTTGAATCAGCGGACCAATACTACCTACACGCCTGTTTTCACTTTCAAAATGGTTGACAGATATCACCGGAGAAGTTTCAGTTAGACCGTAGCCTTCCATAATCACTATTTGAGCGGCACTAAATATGCGCACTAATCTCTCCTGAGTTGCTGCCGACCCAACAACGATTGCTTTTACTTTCCCTCCAAGTGCTTCTCTCCATTTTTTGAACACAAGTTTATTAGCAATGTTCAGTTGTAAGTCATAAAAGAAGCCACCCGATTTGTTGTTATCATACTTTCTTGCCAGATTTAGCGACCAAAAGAACAGCGCTCTTTTAATGCCCTTTAATTCCAAACCTGTATTGTAAATGCGTTCGTATACTTTTTCGAGCAAACGCGGTACTGTTGTAAATACCATTGGTTGCACTTCCTTTAAATTCAATCCTATCGTATCCATACTTTCGGCATAATAGATTGAGACGCCGGAAATAAGATAGATGTATGAAACCATGCGCTCAAAAATATGGTTGAGCGGCAAAAAGCTTAGTGCCTTTCCATTTTCTTCAACGAAAGTGAATACCGGTAACGAATCGTTGATGTTTGAGACTATGTTTTTGTGTGTCAGCATTACACCCTTAGGGTTGCCTGTAGTACCCGAGGTATATATTATGGTCGCCAGATTTTCAGATTTGATGTTCTCAATCAGGTTCCTGTCAGGTTGAATATTTTTTTGTAAAAGAGTGTTCCAGTTATCGACCCCTTCAATGACATCGAATGAATAAATGAACTTCAGTTTGTCAATATTCTTGAAGGCATCTTTGTAACGGTCGTAAATATCCTGATTCGCAATGAACACAATACGCACCTCAGCCTCATTCAGCACATATTCCAATTCGGTGGGGCTGATAGTAGGGTAGATGGGTGTTAGCGCAGCACCTGCCAACTGAACACCGGTATCGGTAATAATCCATTCAGGGCGGTTAGGCGAAATAATTGCTATTTTTTCCTGGGTAAATTCATTAGTGAGGTCAGTAGAAATACCGAGGTTTTGAATGGCACCAGCGAGCAAGTTTGCTTTATCCCAAACTGTTTTGCAGGTAATCGTTTCCCAAATACCGTTTACTTTAGCAGCAAGCATTGTTTTTTCGGGATGCTGTGTCGCTTTTTGTTCAATAATATCGAATATTCTTTGAATCATTCGATAAATATACTAAAAAAGTAACTGATTCAAATATCACTATGGGAATTGTGGTGCATGGTGCAACGAGGAGCAATAAAAAAACCTGCGACTTACGCAGGTTTTTTTATTCGTGTATTGAATGTTTGTTTTATTATAGAATTCCGTTGCCAGCAAGCAAAGAATGCAATCCTGCAGTGTTAATGTCGCGGAAAACTCTGTTGATTTCAGATGATTTGTTACCAGCCGACATACCACAATGAGGGTAAAGGAAGTTAACGCAATCGCGAATTACAGTAACAGAAACAGCAGCAGCTGAAGTTACTTTATAAAGCACTGATTGGCTTACATTTTTATTTGCAGAGCAAAGCTGCCAAGACATATCAACAGCGTAATACAATTTTTGACGCTGATTGTGCAATTTTTTACTCAATGTATTGTAAGAATCGATGAGGCTATCTTTATAGTCTCTCGCTTCTGATGTGCTTTCATCTTTTTCTTCAATAACTGTTTTGCATAAGTCCATGAAGTGGTAAGCCATACCACAAAGGTTTGCAGCTAAGGTAGCTTCAGCTAATTGCAAGAAAGGATAAGCATATATCGCATTCGGAGCCGTTGGGTTATCATTAATGCGGAAGATTCTGTCTTCACCAACCGTAACGCCTTTCACTTCGAAAGAGCAGCTATTGGTTGCAGCCATACCCATACCGTTCCAGTCGTCGTTTACAGTTACTTCGTCTTTCATCAAAACAACCGAAATAGTACCAGTTGTTTTTCCTCCTTCTACAACTTTACAATTTACAGTGAATGCAGTTGCTTCTCCGGCACCCGATGCATAAGCCCATTTACCGTTAATAGTGTATTTTCCTCCTTTAAGTTCTGCAGTACCCGAGTTGTCACCGCTGCCGGCAATACAAGCCTTATCACTGCTCATAATTGCTTTAGCAGTTTCTGGGTTCATGAAGCCGGTAAACCAGCTTGCACCCGAACATAAAGTTACTACCCAACCCAAACTTCCATCAGCGCACGCAAGTGCTTCCATAAGTTCCATTGCATCTGGCAAAGAATATTGCTTGCCGCCAATGCTTGATGGCGCTAATAATTTGAACCAGTCTTGTTCGTGAATGAGGTTAAGTTGTTTTTTGGTTAGCTTACCTTGCTTTTCTGCACTAGCAGCTTCGTTTCTGATAGTGGTAGTCCACTCTTGCTTGAGTAGTGAAATTGGATGTGACGTGTTGCTCATGGTGCAAAGGTATGGTGATTTCTACAAGTTATATAATATGTTGTTAACAATAAGATAACGAAACCTTTGTTGGTGTAAGTGTATTTGTTTAAGTCACCCCTAGTTTGGTTATCAAAATGTTAACCAAGGCGCTTTAAATATGTCGTAAAATAATTATTTAAAAATAGTGCAACCATGTTTCAGATTTGCTTGATATTCAAAAGTCTTTTTTTCTACAACCTTATCTATATTGTCATACATACGAAATATACATGCAATAAATTCTATTTGCAAGAATTATGTTTAATATGAACATTAACGTCATGGTTAGCTTTATGAGATATATTGACAAATGCTATAAGGGAGATACTTGCGCCAATGACTGAATTATTTTAAGAAAAAATTAACACCAATAGCGTGTATTGCACCTTGCTTTTTGGGGAAGATTCACTTTTTGACGTGGTTATTTTGAACGAATGGCATGATTGACTGTAAGTTAATTTAAGAAGCAGTAATCATTTCAATTTTATTTCTATTTCTTCTTTGCCTTAGATTTTGCAAGGTTTTGTGCTGCTCTTAATCGAACGATTCGTTCGATTAATGAAACAGGTAGCTCAATATCGTAAGGAAATCGAATTGTTCCCTTAGACATACTGTAGTTTTTAAGCTCTTCGGCAAGTTCACCTGCTATTGAAGTATTGTTACCATATAACCCCCAATGTTTCGATTGAGCAGCAAAATAGACCAGCATGCCATGGTACTTGTATGCCGGCATTGAATAACTGATCACTTCTTCGGCTTCAGGTACTGCGTCCATAATTATTTGCCTAACTTGCCTTAGCACACTCGACTGGTGGGTAGGTAAAGAATCAAGGTAGGTATCTACGTCAAGTACTTTTTTATCTTCCATGATTATGTGGTTTTGCCGGCGCAATTCTCACCATACATCTGACATTAGAGGAATTATAATATTCTTCGAGGCAGTAGCCCGCACCATCTATACCGGGTTCTTTCAACAGTAGCTCGAAAGCTGCGCCAATTTGAGAATGGTTGTTCATAAAGTCTGCAACTTCGATATAAACATATTTTCCGGGCGGAATCATCATTTCTTCAAATCCAAAATTTAGATCATTGAGGTGAATCACTTCAGCGGCTGCCTTGTATATAATAGTACCTCTTTCAGGGCGCGAAAGCCCGAATACACGTCTGTTATCTTCTGGTTTAAATACTTTGTACAATGATTCAAAGCACTCGACTATACCTTCAGGGAAAGACTTTGCCTGAACTGCAACAATTTTTGTTTTGTCAGTTTTATTTAAGTATTTGATTTCCATTTTGTTGCAGTAGGTAACTAAATTAAAGCATTGTATCAAGTCCTTTGTTCTCAATGATTTTCATCAATTGAGCAATTTCTTCCGCTTTTTGATGTTCGCTGTTGTACTTATAACACAATGCGAGTTCTTCGAGCATTTTGTATATAACTCGTTTATTCAATAATGGAAGCATGTAGCTAAACCTATCGGTTGCATTAATTTTCTTAAGATACTGGTCAATATCAGCCTGACTAAAAATATTACCATTAACGGGGTCTATGTAAAAGTGGATTCTATGAAAGTAGTCGCCCATAGAAGTCAGCATACCAAGAGAATCGTGCACATATCCAAAAACAAACTGTCTCGGAATATCCATAGCAAACACAGGTAAGTCTAAAAGTTCGCATATCGACAAATAGAAAATACCGAGCGCATAGCCATTTCCTTGTCTTGTATCTAACAAGTAGTTGATGCAAAAATGAGCAGCCTTCCTCTCAGTGAGTTCGTGACCCTTAAATTTGTAGAAGCTGTAAAAAATAGTATTAATTACATTCACTTGTTCCATTGGAGTTAGGTGGCTGTTCAATTCAAGCCACACATTCCTACGAATCTGGTCAAAGTGATTCATCAATGCTTCCTGATTCAAATTGGGGTATTCGTACCTGGCAATAAGTACCGCTCCTTTAAGAAGGTCAGGTTGTTTATCTGAAGCCCAATCTGAAAAATCGTTTTGCAAATCGCTGAAGTAAACCCGCCTGATAAGCGCTTGTGACCTTGTTTGTACAAGTGTTTCCGGGTGACCTTCTACCAATGACTCAAGAGCAGGAATAATTTCCTTGCCATAATCTATGAGCCTTTCAGACACTGATAGGTAGACGTCCTCATCAGGATCGTCCATGAGCTGCAATAGTGCCTGCACTTCGTTGTTCTTGGATAACATCAGCCCCCTATAGTTTTGAATAGCGAATTTCGCAAAAATAATGCAATGAAAAGTGATTCCGGTCAGTACACCACGAATCTATTTACAATTACTAAAGCGTTATCCACACTATTTTTTGCCCCTTGGTACTTTTTTAGGTGGCGCTGCTTTGCCTTCTTCAATCAGCTTTTTAACTTCATCGATTGTTAAATCAGCCGCTTTTTCAGCCATTTCTTTAGGGATTTTATAGTTCCTGAGTCCTTGTTTGATATATGGACCGTATGGACCTTTTAGAATCCTGATTTTTTCCTTTTCGAAAACCTTAATTTCACTTTCTGCTTTCGATTTGCGTTTTTCCTCAATCAATACAGCCACTTCATCCAATTCAACCGAATATGGATCCATTTCTTTTTTGAGCGAATAAAACTGACCATCGTTTTGTGCGTAAGGACCAAACCTACCAATATTTACAACCACATCTTTACCCTCAAATTTGCCAATATTGCGTGGCAATCTGAAAAGTTCCATCGCTTCAGCGAGTGTGATGGTTTCAATACTTTGGTTAGTGCGCAGCTTTGCAAATCGTGGTTTTTCCTCTGTATCAGTTCCTGAACCAATTTGAACCATTGGTCCAAACCTGCCAAGCTTCGCCATTACAGGTTTTCCTGTTTCAGGATCAACGCCCAATTCTCGTTCTCCTTTTGCTCTACCTGCGTGTTCTATTGTGTGTTCAACATTTTCATGGAAAGGATGATAGAATGTATCAATCATCTCGTTCCATTTCTGATTTCCTGCCGCAATACCGTCAAATTGAGCCTCAATTTTTGCAGTAAATTCGAAATCGAGTACTTTATTGAAGTTTTCTACCAGGAAGTCATTTACCACCATACCTAAGTCGGTAGGGAAGAGCTTTGCTTTTTCAGTTCCTACAGTTTCAACAATACTGTTTTCTGAAATTTGGTTTTGTTGAAGCGTAATAACTTTTATTGAACGTTTTGTTCCTTCTTTATCTTTTTTCTCAACGTAGCCTCTCTGTTGAATGGTACTGATAGTAGGGGCATAGGTTGACGGTCTGCCAATTCCCATTTCCTCCAGCTTTTTAACCAATGAAGCCTCTGTGTAACGCGGTTGAGGGCGGGTGTACTTTTCAGTTGCATTCATTTTAGTGAGATCAAGACCCTGACCTGATTTAAGTGGAGGCAATACGCCTTCGTTGTCATCGTCACTATCTTCATCATCACGACCTTCGCTGTATACTTTCAAAAAGCCATCGAATCTAACAACTTCACCAGTTGCTGTTAATAGCTCAGGTGTACTTGAAATACCAATTTTAGCCGTGGTACGCTCTAATACAGCGTCAGCCATCTGGCTCGCCATCGTGCGCTTCCAAATCAATTCGTAAAGGCGTCCCATATCAGCATCAGCCAAATGGTTCTTACCCATATCTGTTGGTCTGATTGCTTCGTGCGCCTCTTGTGCCGATTCGTTTTTGTTCTTAAATGTTCTTAGTTGATGGTACTTAGCGCCATACTGCTCTTCAATGGCATTCTTAGCCCCTTCCAGCGCAGTTTCAGACAAGTTCACCGAATCGGTACGCATATAGGTTATGTGCCCGTTTTCGTACAGCTTCTGCGCAATCTGCATGGTTCTGGAAACTGAGTAGCCGAGCTTACGGCTGGCTTCTTGTTGCAGTGTTGATGTTGTAAAAGGTGCAGAAGGTGATTTTTTCGCTGGTTTCACCTGAACATCGTTCACATTATACGCAGCGCCCACACATTTTTTCAAAAATGCGAGTGCATCAACATCATTCTCAAATTTATCAGGACCATCGGCTTTAAAAGTTACTTTTCTACCATTTATATCTGGCGCTGAAAAGTGGGCTTCCACCTTAAATGTCCTTTTTGCAGCAAACTTTGTAATCTCACGTTCTCTTTCAACAACTATACGCACGGCAACCGACTGAACCCTACCGGCAGAAAGGTTGTTTTTCATGCTCATTTTTCTCCATAATACCGGAGAAAGCTCGAAGCCAACAATTCGGTCAAGTATGCGGCGTGCCTGTTGTGCATTCACCAAATCCAGATTAACTGTTCTTGGTGTTTTAATTGCTTTCTGGATGGCGGGTTTTGTAATTTCATGAAACACGATTCGTTTTGTAGAAATAGGATCCAGACCCAATACTTCACACAAATGCCACGAAATGGCTTCACCCTCACGGTCCTCATCCGTTGCTAACCAAACCTCTTCGGCTTTCTTAGACAGCGACCTCAGTTCCTTTACTACTTTTTCTTTGTCTTCAGAAATAATGTAGTTGGGTTTGTAACCATTCTTGATGTCAATCCCCATCTTGTCTTTTTCAAGGTCACGAATATGACCAAAACAAGATTTCACCTCGAAATCACTTCCAAGTATTTTTTCAATTGTCTTTGCTTTCGCAGGAGACTCCACAATGAGTAGATTTTTTGCCATCAGCAAAACGGTTTACAACAGTAAAAAAATGAGTGTGCAATAATAGAGTTTTGTTTTGAAACAAAAAAGGGTGGCGATAAACGCCACCCTTTTTTCAAAGTATTTAATTGCTTACAATTAGTGAGCAACAGTTACGCGGTTAGTCATTCTTTCACCGTTAGCAACGATAGTGTACAAATAAGTACCTGTAGCGAAGTTAGAAGTGTTGAAAGTAACTTGACCAGCTTTAGCGTTGTTAACGTTTTGAACACCAATTACTTTACCATTGATGTTAGAAACAATAACTTGAACGTCAGCAGTAGCTTTCAAATCGAAAGAAACAGTCAATTCGTTGTTAGCTGGAACAGGGAATGCATTAACGTTACCAATTGTGTTGTAAACGTTAGAGATTTCTGTGTTAGTCAAACGACAAGTGTTACATGTAACGTGGAAGTCGATGAATACGTTTTGCAAAGAAGAACCACCAGCTGAAGTAGACCAAGCCCACTCAGGAACGTGGATATCACCCCAACCGTTACTGAAGTTAGGAAGACGTTTGAATTGACCTTGGTTGTAGTCACCACGAGTGTAAGTTGGGAAGTCAGCCGCGCGAGTTGAAGCGTTTTGTAATTTGTACGACAACAATGGACGGTAAACATTGAATACAGTGTTAGCTACACCGAAAACTGAATCGTTTGCACGGTAAGCAGCATCACCAGTGTGGAAAGTTTCAGCAGCACCTACAATCTCACCTGAAGTTACGTTAACTGTAACTGGGATTACTTTGTAGAAGAAACCGTTAGACAAAGTATCTCCGAAAGAAGGGATAATGTTGAAAGTCTGAACGCCAGTACCAGTTGGAACGTTAACTGTTGAATCGTAGCTAAGGATAGTAGAAATCAACGTATCAGTTGAAGACAAACCGAAGCTAGAAATCCATGTGTTAGTTGCACCAGGGAAACCAGTTAAACCAACACCGTTAGTTGTGAAGTCGTTACCATGACAAAGAGTCAATTTGATAGTGTCACGAACAGATGATTTAGCCGGATTGAAGAAATAAAGACCCCAAACAGCTACTGAGTCAATTGTATAGTTGTCAGAACGTGATACAACTTGAACCGGAGTCATTGTGTCATAATAAGTAGGATCGATGAAACCTCTGAATACAGGGTCGAAACCAGTTCCCATTGACACGAATGTGTTGTGAGAACCATCAGGCCATGTAGCTGAAGTATCTCTCCAAATTTGACCCAAAGCTAAGTCAGCTCCGTAAGTAGAAGTGTTAGCTAACATTGAATCATAGTAGTAACCGTAAGAATACCACCTTGAAGTAGCAGTAGTTCCTTTTCCTCTTGTACCATGGATTGCGTTGTAATCATGGTAGTATTTGTTGATTTCGTTAAGCCCTTTTTTCGCAACGGTAGGGTTCATTTTCGCCGATTGTTCTACAACATGTTCAGGTTGCATAACTCTTGTGCTTTGAGCACTTGCTGCAATACTGAGTGAAATAGCTGAGACGAGTAAAAGTGATCTCTTCATTTTCTTTTTGATTTTTAAAGTTTGATTTTTTGGTGTAAAGTTAAGGAATTTTAAACTGAAAAAACAAAATTGAGGCAAATATATTCAGGTAAAATAGTGTGAATTGCATGTTGAAACACACAAATTTTTATTGTGTGTCCAGGTATACCACTAACTTTTCCAGTGCCTTGCCCCTATGGCTTATTTTATTCTTCTCTTCTGGAGTGAGTTCTGCAATGGTTTTAGAGTATCCGTTCGGCACAAAAGAAGGGTCGTACCCAAAGCCATTTGAGCCTCTTTTCTCGTTAATGATTACTCCGTTGCACCTGCCTTCAAAGTATTTTGCCTGTCCGTTTTCAATCAGGCAAATGACCGCAATGTAGTAGGCTGATTTATCTGTATAAAGGCTAAGGTTTTCAATTAAAAACTGTAGGTTTTCTTCATCGTTTCTGGTTCCACTATAATGGGCACTGTGTACTCCCGGTTTTCCGCCAAGTGCATTGGCGCAAATACCGCTGTCGTCTGAGATTACGTTTTTCCCACAATAGTCAAAAATCGCTTTTGCCTTAGCGTATGCATTCTCTTCAAAAGTCTCAAACGGTTCGTCAATTTCCTGTGTAAACCCAATGTCTTTTAGTGATAAAATTGTGAAGCCTTCAAGAATCTCCCTGATTTCTTTGAGCTTACCGGGGTTGTTAGTGGCAACTACTAGTTCTTTCATAAAAAAAAGCCGGGGAGTACCCGGCAGTAAATAATATCTAAAAAAATTAAGCGAGGTGAAGTCGCTCCTTTTTATCCATCAGTTCTTTTACCGTTTCCTGATATTGTTCGTCAGAAACGCAACAATCAACCGGGCAAACAGCAGCACATTGAGGCTCGCTATGGAACCCCTGGCATTCAGTACATTTTGATGATACAATATAATATGTATCAACGCTTACCGGTGCATTACTTGCCTCAGCGTCAACACTGCTTCCATCCATTAATATGTAAGCACCTTTTACAGAAGTACCATCAGCAATTGCCCACTCAACACCACCTTCATAAATTGCATTATTAGGACATTCCGGTTCGCAAGCACCACAGTTAATACACTCGTCAGTAATTTTAATCGCCATAATTGTAGAATTTGTAGCGCAAATTTAGCGGTATCTTACTAATTCGCCAATGTTTTGGCTATTACATTTTTAAGCTTCAATCAGAATATGAGTTATATCAATTTTCTTTAGGAGTAAAAGGTTTAATTTTGCATTTGAATTAGAATTTGTTCGTTTGAAGGCGATTAGGGAATTTGATGTGTTGATTTTGGGTGCTGGTCCTGCCGGTTGCACTGTTGCTTTGTTTTTGAGAAACTCAGGACTAAAAGTAGCTATGCTCGACAAGGCAGAATTCCCTCGGGATAAGGTATGTGGTGAACTAATGCATAAAAAAGCAGTAGAAACACTGGAAGAAATATTGCCCGGCTTTACAAGTGATTTTACTGGCTTTAGTAAGACACTGGTTTTGAAAAAAACAAAGGTTCACTATAAAGAACAAGTACTTGATTTTTCATGGCAAAATGCTTCTTACACGTGCAAGCGCGTTGATTTAGATAATTATTTACTGAACACGGTTAAGTCAAAAACTGATACTTACATTCAAACCGGAATCGCACTTGGTAAACCTGAAATAAAAGACAACAAAGTAGTAATTGAAACTACCGATGGCACCCAACAATTTACCGGTAAAATGGTGATAGGTGCTGATGGTGCACATTCGATAGTTGCAAAAACTTTCGCATCAAAAACCGTAAACAAAGAACAATACCTCGGCGCAGTAAGAGCTTACTATTCAAATATTGAAGGTTTGAGCCCCGATACAGCAGAAGTGTTTTTTAATACTCGCAACCGTTTTAACTACCTGTGGGTTTTCCCTGTTTCCGGTGGTGAGGCAAATGTGGGTTTTGGACTGTTGTCTAATAATATCTCTAAGAATAAGCTAAGTCTGAAAGACGAATTCAAAAATTACTTTATTGAGTCAGACATACTGAAAAAGAAGTTCGAAAACGCAGTAGAAACACACCCACTTGAAGGGTTTGGGGTGCCATTAGGTCCTGATATGGGCATAAGTTGTGGCGAACGTTTTTTGCTTGTGGGTGATGCCGCTGCATTATCCAATCCACTTTCAGGAACAGGTATTGGGAATGCGGTTGTAAGTGCAAAGCTTGCCGGTGAGCAAGTGCTTAGGTGTTTCAAAAGCAATAATTTCAGCGATTCTTTCATGCAATCGTACAGAGATGCATTGCAGGTGAACATTGTAAATGGACTTCAACAGAGTTTGAAAACACAAAGGTTCATTTCAAAAATGCCATTCTTGCTTGATTTAGTCTTTTTCCTTGCCCGTTCTAAAAGATTCAGACATTTCATTCAAAGTCGAGTATGACCCCATCGTTGCAGCTCGACAAAATTACGCTGGCACAATACCGTAATTATACTGTCAATACATTCTTGTTTCCCAATCAAATTACCTGTATTACGGGAAAAAACGGTACGGGTAAAACCAATCTGTTAGATGCGGTTTATTACCTATGTTATACCAAAAGCTATTTCACCTCGCAGCAGCAAGGTATAGCCCAGCACACTACCGACGGCTTTAGATTGGAAGGTTTTTTTGAAAAAGCAAAAATTCATTCAAAAGTGGCGTGCAAATGGCAAGCAGGTAAAAAAGAAATTTTCCTGAACGATGCTGTTGTAGAAAAAGCCACAGATCACATCGGAAAGTACTCAGCGGTAATGATAGCGCCCGATGATATCGAAGTGATAAATGGTGGTGGAGAGCTCAGAAGAAAGTGGATTGACTCGATTCTAGGGCAGTCTGATTTAATTTATCTTGAACATTTACTATTGTATCAAAAGGTGTTGTTACAGCGCAATGCATGGCTGAAACTCCAGGTACCCGGTAGGCAGATTGATAGAGGCGAAATTGAGTTTTACGACATGCAGCTTGTTAAGGCAGGTACTGAAATATTCAAACAACGAAGTGCCTTCCTTCAAATTTTTTTACCTGTCGTGAACGAACTATATGCCACTTTAAGCAGCAGTGCAGAAATAATTGACATTCAGCATAGTTCAGATTTGTACCAAAAAGATTTTTCAAGGCTGATTGCTGATGGATTTGACCAAGATTTGAGATTACAACGAACCAACAGAGGCATACACCGCGATGATTTTCAGTTTCAATTAGATGGTCAGTCGCTCAAACAATTTGGGTCGCAGGGGCAAAAGAAGAGTTTCTTATTTGCTTTAAAGCTGGCACAGTTCCGTTATATCACAGACCATTTAAAACACAAACCAATCCTTCTGTTGGACGACGTTTTTGAAAAGCTCGACCAGTCGCGTTTAACAGCTTTGTTGAAAATGATTACTCACGAATCTTTCGGGCAAGTGATAATTACTGATACCCACAAAGAGCGGGTTCAAACAGCGTTTGGTGCAGGTGCCGATCTTCATTTTATTGAACTTTAGCCATTTCTATTAGCTAGATAGATCATTCATTATCCCTATCTTTGGAATGAGTGAAAAATGACTAATCAATGAGCCAAAATGTATCGTTGCGCCAATGGACTGAATCTGATGTAGATTCTTTAACGAAATACGCCAACAACAAGAAGATTTTCGATAACATGCGCGACATGTTTCCCTATCCGTACACATTGACCGATGCGGAAAATTTTATTAAACGTGTATCCGGCGATAATCCTACAAAAGTTTTTGCCATTGACGTTGATGGGGAAGCAATAGGCTCTGTAGGTGTGTTTCCGAAAGAAGATATTTCCCGCATAAGTGCTGAAGTAGGGTATTGGGTGGGAGAACCCTTCTGGGGGCGCGGCTATGCCACGATTGCGCTAAAGTCTATAATTGATTATGGCTTCAAAAATTTTGATATTAATCGAATTTATGCGATTCCTTTCCCTTCAAATAGTGCGTCACAAAAAGTGATTCAAAAAAGTGGATTAAAACTTGAGGCAATATTGAAGCAAAGCATGATAAAGAACGGCATTATAATTGACGAATATATATACGCCATACTAAGAGAAGACTGGAACGCAATGCAATAGCTTATTTGCACTCTTCGCCCGGCTTACATACTGTTTTCTGATTGGCTTGAATTTCTTGATAAAGGTGGTTTAATGCTTTGGAGAAAGTCTCAGAGCCTTGTGCGCCGCTAACGGCATATTTATTGTCAAAAACAAAAAATGGAACCCCTGAAACTCCTATTTTTTCAGCAGTATCAATGTCGGCATGTACCTCTTTAGTAAACTGATCTGTGGCAAGCATTTTAAGTACCTCATTGGAATCAAGTCCAATAGTAGATGCCAGTTTTGCAAGTGTATGGTGGTCGCTAATCATGGCTCCTTCAGTGAAATAAGCCTTGAACAGAGCCTCTTCCATTTCGTTGCCTTTATTTTTTGATTTTGCAAAATGACCAAGCCTGTGCGCATCAAATGAGTTGGCGACTTTGGCAATATCGAAACGGTAGTGCAGGCCTTCATTCTTTGCCATGTTCACTACATTCTCGTGCATTTTTACCGACCAATCGCGTGTCTGTCCCTTTCTTTCAGCAAGATATGTATAGACATCTTTCGATCCGTCGCTTTTCATTTCCGGGTCTAACTGGAAACTATGCCATACAATTTCTACCGAGTCTTTATACGGGAAATGGCTTAATGCTTTTTCAAATTGACGTTTGCCAATATAACAGAATGGGCACATTACATCGCTCCAGATATCTACTTTCATTTTTTTGATTTTTTGAGTTTTGGGTGCAGCTTTTTTTACCGTTTTCTTGGTTACTGCCAATACCGGAAATATGGTGACACTCAGTAAAACAATGGAAATCAATCGCTTCATAATACAACTGCTTCGGTGCCAAAATTAGAAAAATATCAGTGTAGCAACATGGAATATTTTTCAATGAAGCTATTTTGTTTTGATTGCAAAATAATCAGTTGATATGTAGCAGGGTATGGTTCTTTTATGGTATATTGTAACATATTTCTACAATGGCAGGTTTGCAAAAAATATTTTCAATTGGGTTGTTTTTGGCTGTAGTGCTTGCCACGAAGTTGTTTGCTGCGCCTACGGTTTTTAATCAACAATTTTTATCAACACATTCAACAGGTGTATACATTGATTCGTTATTTTCATGCTCGCTAGTGCCTTTTTTTGATACTACCGGTGAAAAGGTAGATATCCTCGATTCAAAGCTACCCATGCCTGAGTACAAAAAGATTGGACAAGAAATGAAGAATCACTACTTGATTCTTGATTTTCATTTTTTGGTAGATTCAGATGTTGCAGGAGTTCCTTTCGCGCTGCAAATGGTCGATTATGGTGCTGCTGATGTGTTTGTTGATGGTAAGTTGGTGCAAAAATATGGTCGCACGTCAATAAAATTTTACGTAGAATTTAACCCTCAGGAGATGCCACTTCCTTTAAATGGTTTTTCGGCAGGGTTGCATACTTTATCCATCAGGTATCTGAATACTCATGTTGTTGAAGATTACAATTCATGGGGTAAGTTGCAGTCGGGTGTTTCAGTCAAGTTGGGTTTAGGAAGCACCATCATGGCTGCCGATCACACAAAGACAGTGTTTTTTACAATCTTGATTTTTGTGATGGTAGGTGTTTTTCTTGCTTTGGCATTTGCTCACCTATTCATCTTTTTCTACATAAAAATCAAGTACGCCGACCTTTATTTTAGCTTGTTTTGCCTGAGTATGGTGCTGGCATTTATGGTGCCATATATCGGAAAAACAATCAATGACCCTTCATTTGAAAGGGTTTTGAAGTACCTTGAATTCAGTTATAAAGTGCTGAATGGCATAGCTTTGACGGGGTTTATTAATTCATTGTTTTCTGAGAAAAAGCTACGCTTCAAAGTGTTTGTAGGAACATCAATTATGGCATTAATACTGTCCGTTATTTTTCCTCCTATTAGTGAACTCGTCTTTGCACTAAACCTGTTTGCAGTTAGCATTGAAGCCATTGCACTCACCATCAAAGCAATTCGGAAAAAGATAGCCGGTGCGCGAATATTAGGGTTGGGTTTGTTGTTGTTCGTTGTATTTGTGATGATATTTTCAGTCGTGAAAATTCATTTCGGTATCAATGATGCTGATTTAGCTACCCACCCACTGGGTAAGATTTTTATGGGGCTTATTGTGTGCGTTGTAATGGTGATGCCGGTTTCCATGGCGTTGTTCCTTGCGTTTCAGTTTGCACACCTGACCAGGTCGCTCACTAAAACCAACAAGAACTTATTAGAACTCATATCTTACAATGCACATCAAATCAGAGAACCGCTCACACGTATTACCGGGGCGTTGATTGTCAGAGAATATTACGACGATAAAATTGAATATATGGATGAAATATTTCCACAACTTGATAAGGCTGCAAACGACCTTGATGCTGCTTTAAAAGATGTTTTGAACAAAGTGCAGGAGGAAACAGGAACTGAATAGAATAATAGAAGGCAATCGATTAATTTTGTACCGCAAAACAAACGAAAATGAAACTTGTAACATATTCGAGTGATGGTCAGGAACAACTGGCTTTCCTTGTAAATGACGCTTTGTATAACATGAAAAGCGTTAATCAATACCTACCGGAGACAATGAATATTGCACTTCAAAACTGGGACACTTACCAGGATTTGATGAAAGCTTCGGAGGCGGAAATTAAAAGTGGTAAACATGCCTCTTGTGCAATTCCGTTTGCAAGTGCTCAAATTATGGCTCCAGTACCTCACCCAACTTCGTGTAGGGACGGTTATGCTTTTCGCCAACACGTAGCAGCAGCAAGAAGAAACCGCAAGGTTGATATGATTGCTGAATTTGACCAATACCCGATTTTCTATTTTACCAACCATAATGCTATTATGGGACCTGGTGAAATTCCAGTAATGCCAGATCACCTTAAAAGGCTCGATTTCGAACTTGAGGTTGCGGTAGTATTGGGCAAAAAGGGTAGGAATGTGACCGCAGCAAATGCAGACGAATACATTGCCGGTTTCATGATTATGAACGACATGAGTGCCAGAACGCTGCAAATGGAAGAGATGTTATTAAACCTAGGTCCGGCAAAAGGAAAAGATTTTAGTACTGTAATTGGCCCTATCATGGTGACTCCTGATGAGCTTGAAGCTTATAAGGTTCCAGCAAAAGCAAATCACACGGGTAACAACTACAAGTTGAAGATGCGTTGTTTCGTAAATGGTAAACAAGTGAGCGATGGTAATGTCGCTGATATGGATTGGACATTTGCTGAAATCATTGAACGTTGTGCGTATGGTGCCGATATTTTACCGGGCGATGTGATTGGTTCAGGAACTGTTGGTACAGGATGCTTCCTTGAATTGAACGGTACAGGTAAACTAAACGATCCTAACTATCAGGAACAATGGTTGCAGGTGGGTGACGAAGTAGTGCTTGAAATTGATGGCTTGGGTAAACTAGTGAATAAAATCGTGCTTGAAGACGAAAAATGGAGTATTCTGGCACTTAAGAAATAATCTAAGTGAAGTTGATAAAATAAATTCCATAAAATTTAATTATTATGTTTCTTTTGTGCTAGGCGCAAAATCGGAGTTCCGAAAGCATTCGGAATAAGGACTTTTGCAACGACGCAGAAATGGAACAGAATGGTTGAAATGGTGGCATTTATTTTGTCATCTTCACTAATACTTAACTGAACAAAAGGCCCGGTTTCTTCAAGAGACCGGGCCTTTCAATTTCAAGATTATAATTCACATAGACCTCATTAATGCTTGATGTAGTTTTTGTCGTAGTAGTTTACATAACGTTCTATGTCTTTATCGTAGAACAGTTTCTTGTAATTTTTAGCTGACACTGAAATCGTTTTTACTTCACTTGGGCGGTATTCAAGTAATACTCCTGATGCCACCAATGAATCAGAATAGTCTTTTACTTCTTTGGCAGATTTAAAGCCTTTGATCAATACAATCGTTTCATCTACACTGTACATGTCAGTGATAATGTTGACATCTGTTTTTCCAATCGTTGAATCAAATCGCTTGATTTTTTGCTTCATACGCGGGAATCGAGAATCGAACGATGAAAGGAAGATGAAACAAAAATGTTCTTCCTCGGGGGCATAACTAAAGAATAGTGGTACATCAGCCGGGCGAACAACCACAGGTTTAACAGGCTCAGGCTTCTTTACTTCATTTTGTTTCGCAATAATTTGATCTGCCAGTTCAGGGTGCAGTTTCCTGATTGAGTCTTCAGCTAGCAGACGTTTGTACCAGCTTGGAACGCCATTTTTGCGCACATCAGCATTGTATGCTTTCACTGAGGTTGCCCAGCCTGTCAACGAATCAGAAGGTGGGTTGGCAGCAATGTATTTATCAAGCAAAGTATCAGCCATGTCGTATTTCTTCATGCCTGAATAGCACAATGCCTTAGCTATTTCAAAACGTTTTTTAAAGATAGGGTCATCAAAATTTTGAATGCCTTGTTCAATTTGTGTGAGGGCAGAGTCGTACTTGTGATCTATTATTTTTTGATAGGTATCGTCATAGAAAGCAACCACGTTTTTCCCATCTGCAGTTGTTTTTGCCTTTTTGTCTTCTTGTTTTGGTTTTAGGTTTTCTGCCAATATAGACGTAGGGAATTTTTTAAGAAACTCGGTAGCAATACTCTGTGCCTTATCAAGCTCATTTTTACGTACAGCTATTTGATAGCGCAAGTACAAATCCTCTTCCTGATACAGGTGTTTTGGATATTTCGCATCAAGCGTATCGAGTGTGCTTTCAGCATTTTTATAGTCGTCCAATTGCTTGAGATAGGCTTTGGCAAGAGCTATGTATGCTTTCTGTTGGTTTTTTCTGATGGCTTCTTTTTGTGCGTCAGTTTTTGGGATTTTTGCTACAAGACTTTCAACCGAAGGCAAACCATTTGTCGGAGCCTCATCCGTACCATCGCTATTCGTGCTGCCGTCTTCACCGCTTCCACTACCTGAACTTGCAAATGTGATTGCAGAAGATCGGCGCCAGTTATCAACAAGCGGCCTGTTACCCCATTTGCGTTTAAAGTCAGCAGCGCCTTGTTGCATCAAAACCGGGTTTGAGAAGTACCAGTTGGCAGCGTCATTTCCGGGTTCAGCATCTGATGTTACTACAACAGGGGCTGCGCCCTCAGCCGCGTTTTTGGCACTGTCTTGAAGTCTTTTCTCAAGGTCTCTGATGTATCGTTTCGCTACAGCCTCTTGTTCTTTTTTAGACATTTCGGCGAGTGCTAAAATACTATCGGCATCCTTAATTTGATTGAATGGAACCGAAACCTCTGAGAGCCCTTTGCCTTTTTGAATCGCAGCAGCTACACCTTGGTCGGTGTTGTTAGATCCCGCGTACTTGGTACAACTGTCATACGCATTTTTCGCTTCGTTATAAGCTCCTGAATTGTAGTAAACATCGCCAAGTGCCGCATAAGAAATAGCTTTTTGTTTCTTAGATGCTTTTGGAGTAGTAGCACTCATTTTTAAGTACTTAATGGCCTCTTCCGTACGTTTTGATTTAACTGCCAGGTTGCCCAATACATAATAAACCTGATCGTAAAAGGTTACATATTTTCCATCGTTCAATACTTTCTTTAGCGGTTTCATGCCATCTTCCACATCTTTACCGGCTCTCAAAATATTGTAAGCTATGTTTTTACGGCATGCGAAATCCATATCCAGCTTAGGAAAGAATTCAAGACATCTTTCATAGCTCTCAATAGATGCGAGGTATTTTTCGTCTTTTTGAAGAAGTTGTGCGCGTAAGTAAGCAGCCCTCATACGTGTAGCTTCAGGACTGTATTTATCGTCTACCAGCTTTTGAAGTTGTTCGCAAGCGGCATCATAGTTTTTGTCAACGAGGTAAGAAAAAGCTTTTCCTTCAGCTACTTTCCCAACCATTTCCTCAGGTAAGTTAGGGTCGCTCGCAAGCAATGAAAGTACTGCCTGTCCGTTTTCTACTTTGCCTTGTTGAATATTTGTACGTGCCAGCCAATAGATTGCCTCATTGTGCACTGACTTATGCTTCAGGAAATCAAACTTTCCGGGTTCTTCTTCCACAATTGATGAAGTAGCACCTTTAGGGGCATTCTTCATGTTTTTGAGCTTATTTTCTTCGTCGGTACTAATAATGTACTGGAAAGAAATTGCTGCATTAGTGTAGTTGCCTTTGTAATAATAGGCTTGTCCCATCAATAAGAAAAGGTCATTACTCCACTTAACGCGTGGGTCATGGATTTGAATGCCCAAAGATGCTTTTCTAATGATGGTATCCATATCGCCCTTAATCAATGACGAATCCCTGTCGGGGTCAAAGGCATACATTCTTAGTATGGAGTCATAGTTTTCTTTTGGCCCGGCGCGTAACATGTTGGCCTGGGCTTCCTCCATTTTTCTGTTGGCATTATAGTAGTAATTGTAGTGGGTGAAGCCATTCTGCATCAACCGCCTGACGGGTGACCATTTTTTCTTGAGCATGTCCTTATTGGTGTAGGCTTCATGCTTCTTTTTTATCATTGTCTCAAAGGCGAGTTTCTTCTTTTCCGCCGACACTTTTTCTTTGTCCTTGACGTTTTTCCCCTTTATATTTCTGACCTTATTCAGGCTATCAGTTCTTCGTTTTCGAACAAGCGTAAGGCTATCAGTGTACTTTTTCCTAATGGCTTTCATGCTGTCCATTTCATGCTTTCGGATGCCTTTTGAGATATCTAAGTCATGCTTTCTTATTCGTGAGACACTATCTTTAAATATCTGTTGTTTCCGCTTAATACTGTCAGATCGAGTTCGTTTCACGATGTTCACACTATCGGTGAAGCGTTTACTTTCTTTGTATTTCTTTTTGGCAATGGCAGCAGCCGTGCGTTTTTTCTGTAATGCCTGTAAACTGTCGGTGCGACCTTTTCGGGCAACACTCAATGAGTCGGTAAAGTGTTTACGCACCGATTTAATAGAATCAGAACGGTCGTCGTGTTTTCGTTTGAGTTCTTTAGCCCTGTTCTTTTTGGCTCTTTCAACGCTGTCGCGGTAATGCTTGCTTGAACGGTATTTGCGCAAATCAGCAGCTTCTTTAAGCGCCTTTGCACGCACTTTGTTCATACTGTCAATCTGTTTGCCTGTAAGGCGTGGCTCACCTGTTTGGGCAAAAAGGTGGTTGCCGCAGTTCAGTAAAAATCCAAAAAATAGAATAAATAATATCCTCAGCTTCAAAATCGGAATTTGGGTTGCTTTTGCTTTAACGTATTTTGTTGCAAAAAAGTATTGAAGCCCGCACAGGTACGGGTTGCAAACGTTCAAAATTAATCAAATTTGGAATTTTTGTTCCTTTTTTGTTCTCATCTCATGCAGGTAAATGTGGGTAAAACAAACCAGTTGCATCCCGAGCTACATTTGGCTGAACTATTTGGCGTAACTTCGGGTGTAGTATGAATGGAATGCGCTATGCCGGTCTCGCAACTCAATGGATGGTGATGTTGGGTTTGGCGGTCTTTTTGGGTTTAAAACTTGATTCATTCCTGAAAACTACTCCCATATTTGTAGTTTTGCTGCCTGTTGTAGCCCTTACAGGCTCACTAATTCAACTAATTAAAGAGCTAAATAAGAAAAAATGAATAAAGCTATTGCTTTGATTTTTATAGGATTGCTGGGAATGGTTTTTGCCGGAGTTTATGGACTATCGGTGATAAATCCTCAGTTGAGTCTTTCGGTAATGGGGTATACCAATATATTTATGTTTGCGCTGGCTATGGGGTCATTTGTTAGTAGCGTACCCAAGCTTAAATCAGGTACACCTGGTGGTTTTATCAGAACTGCAATGGCAATGTCGTTCGTAAGGTTAATGTTGTGCATGATTGCAGCTTTGGGCTATATCGTAATGAATAGAGACCATTTTTATAAACCCATGATTTTTGTGATGTTTGGTATTTATGGCGTGTACACTGCTGCTGATACAATTGTGATGTCACGTTTGGCGCGCAAATCAAAATAAAATGCCCAAAAAGGAAACAACACTATCGTTTTTAGCCCAGTTTATTCCTGATGGGTCGTTCGAAATGGTTGAACCTTATTTCAGGTCGCACGTTATTCATTTTACAATCACTCGTGAACGGAAGACCGTCCTCGGCGACTATCGGCACCCTGTAACAGGCAAACCCCACAGAATCAGTGTCAATGGATCGCTGAATAAGTTCAGTTTTTTAATCACGCTTTTGCATGAGCTGGCGCATCTTTTAACCTTTAATCAGTTTGGTAATAGGGTGAGTCCGCACGGCGATGAATGGAAAGGAATTTACAGGCAAGTGCTCATTCCGTTTTTAGGAAAGAGTTTTTTTCCGCCTGATGTTGAAAAAGCACTTATTGCCTACTTGCGCGACCCTGCTGCCAGTACTTGTGGCGACCCAAGATTGTTTAAGGCATTGGCCAAATATGACGAGAAGAGCGAGGATATGGTGATGGTAGATGAACTTGTGGACAATCAATTTTTTGCTACTGAAGATGGAAACATTTACCAGAAGATTGAAAAACGGAGAACACGCACAAAATGCCGCCATGTGAAAACGGGGAGAATGTACTTGTTCCCGGGCATTGCGATGGTTATTGTTTGTGATCCCAAAGACTTGAGATCATGACCTTATTATTTAAATCTATCAAAGCATAACAACAATATCGAACAGTCATTCGATATTTGCAGCGGAAAAAGATGTCTATGCGCATAGGTATTGTATGCTATCCTACATTTGGTGGTAGCGGTGTGCTTGCAACAGAGTTGGGTATGGCCCTTTCTGATAAAGGTTATGAAGTACATTTTATTACCTATGAACAGCCGGTGAGGCTTTCACAGGGCTTTCACCCCAATATTTATTACCACGAGGTAAAAGTACCTACTTACCCTTTGTTCGCTTTCCCGCCTTACGAAACAGCTTTGGCAAGTACAATGGTGAGCGTGATAAACGACTACAATCTCGATTTATTACACCTGCACTATGCTATTCCACATGCGTCGGCCGCTTTTTTCGCACGACAAATTTTACGTAAGGCAGGTAAGGATATTCCATTCATAACTACACTCCATGGTACTGATATAACCTTAGTAGGTAAAGACCCTACCTACGAACCTGTTGTAACATTTTCTATCAATGAGAGCGATGCTATTACTGCAGTTTCGCAAAGCCTGAAGGAAGATACTTTGGAGTCATTCAAAATTGAAAAAGAGATTCACGTTATCCCGAACTTTGTAGATATCAAGCGTTTTCATCAGTCAGATAAAGAGCACTTCAAGAAAATGATGGCTCCAAACGATGAGAAAATACTTGCACACGTTTCCAATTTTAGAGCAGTGAAAAGGGTAGAGGATGTAGTTAGGGTATTCCACAACGTTCATCAAACGGTGCCTTCTAAGTTACTGATGATCGGTGATGGTCCTGACAGACAACGTGCTGAAGATCTGGCGAAAGAGCTGAACGTTTATAACGATATCAGGTTCCTTGGTAAGCAAGAGCAAATAAGTGAAATTTTGAGTATCACCGATTTATTTATTCTTCCATCTTCATCTGAAAGCTTTGGTTTATCGGCACTTGAAGCAATGGCGTGCGGAGTGCCGGTGATATCATCAAATGCCGGGGGATTACCGGAAATCAACGAACACGGTAAAACAGGTTTTCTAAGTGATATTGGAGACATCGAATCAATGTCAGCTAATGCAATTCAAGTGATTCAAGATGCCGAAAAACTTAAGGCATTCAAAAAAGCAGCATTAGCACGAGCTAAAAAATTCGAAAAGCAACATATTATACCTATGTATGAAAAGATTTACGCGAACATCGTGGAGTCCTGTCCCTACAAGCGTAAGTGCAATATATAAATGCTCTTACAATTAGGCGATTACTGAACTTTTAGCGTATAATTGAAATTATCACAGCAATACGAGTTCAAAAAAAGCGAGTCGTTCGAAAAACTGTAAATAAACGGTTGTCCTCCACTCATTCCAATTGTGTCAAATTTTAGGCCTGCTGTAGAGCTATCAACACCAACATTCCAAGTGCCTGTTTTTATCGTACTACCATCTTCAATTTTATAAGTATGGTTGGAATTAAATGTGTAAAAAATATCATGTTTTACATCGGTAGGGGTGATATGTACACCGACGAATCCGCCCGTAGTGAGTACCCATTTCCATCTTCCCGAAAATCGCTGCTCAGGAGTGAGGTTTGAGTTTGACGTTTTGGTGCAAGCAGCCAGACCTGAAATTAACAGTGAAGCAACTAAAAGTGTCTTGATACGAGCAATTGAACCGGGTGTTCTCATGTATTAACAAACGATGTTTAAAAGGTTTTATTGCATTTAGCATTGGGAGAGATTTTATGTAAGGCAGTGGTATGAAAAAGAGGCTGTCTCAAAAGGGCAGCCTCTTTTCGTTGATTCTATCAGGATATGAGATAAAATTCTAAGAAATAAAGTTGTCAAAACACTTTGCTAAATAAGAATTTTTGCGTATATTTATAGTATGCCAAAAGGGAAATTTAAAGCAGTTTTTAAGACATACAGCCAGTCGCAGGCTTTCCT
>CANGIY010000021.1 GCA_947454235.1 Chitinophagaceae bacterium | reverse complement strand
TGTTGTTGCAGCAATGGTAGCAACTGATGGATTGCTTGAGCTCCAAGTACCACCGAAGTAAGAATCGCTGTAAGTATAAGATGTTGAAGTACACAATGCACTTGAACCTGTGATTGCACTCAACATTGGTGCCGGAAGCACGCTGATAGAAACTGTAGATGTATTAGTGCCGCAGCTATTGCTCACAGTGTAAGAGATAGTAGCTGAGCCACCAGAGTAAGAAACACCTGTGATGTCACCACTTGCATCTACCGTCGCAATTGATGGGTTGCTTGATGACCATGTACCACCGATTGTAGTATCTGTAACACTCAATGTTGCACCAGCACAAACAGATGTGCCTGAGGTCGCATCGATAGTACCTGATGATGAGCTGCGGTTAACCGTGATGGTTCTTGATGTTGCAGAAGTTCCGCAAGCATTAGCTACAGTATAAGATATAGTAGTAGTGCCTGGTGTCACTCCATAAACGCGACCACCAGTTGTTACAGTAGCGGCAGCAGTATTTGTTGAACTCCATACGCCGCCAGTTGCAGCATCTGTCAATAAGATACTGTCGCCAGGACAAACAAATGAGCCACCAGAAATTGTACCAGCACTTGCAGTGTTGCTTACTGTGATTGCCGTTGTAGCAACATTAGTTCCGCAACTGTTGGTGCGACTGTAC
This sequence comes from Chitinophagaceae bacterium, assembly GCA_947454235.1. Classification (GTDB taxonomy): domain Bacteria; phylum Bacteroidota; class Bacteroidia; order Chitinophagales; family Chitinophagaceae; genus Flavipsychrobacter. The sequence continues at coordinate 52,998 of CANGIY010000021.1, read as the reverse complement.
GAAAGGGTAGTAGTACCGGCTGAAACAGGAGTAACCCTGCCTGTACTTGACACTGTTGCCACAGATGTAGTTGACGATGACCATGTACCGGTGCCACCACCTGCTGTATCTATATATGTAGTAGGAGAGGTAATACAAAGTGAAGATGGACCACTAATAGAGCCTACACTTGGTAGAGGATTGATGGTCATATTATTTGTAGCATTTGTAGTGCCACAAGCATTTGTTATTGTGTAAGTGATTGTCGGACGACCACCTGCAACACCTGTTACTAATCCTGAAGTGTTCACTCGTGCAATGGTAGAATCGCTGCTGCTCCATGTACCACCACTTACTGTTTCAGAAAGTGCAGTTGTTGCACCCTGACAGATTGTTGAAGTACCCGAAATTGTTCCAGCTGATGGAGCGGTGATAATGCTCAACGTCATTGTTACGTTTGTAGAACCACATGCGTTGGTAACAGAATAATAGATATTAACCGACCCAGTCGTTAATGGTGTTACAACACCAGTTGAACTAATTGTTGCAACAGAAGTAAGGCCGCTCGACCAAACACCACCGGTAACAGTATCAGTATAAGATGCCGGAGTTCCCAAACATAATGTTGTTGGACCAGAGATAGTTCCCGCTGTTGGGAACGCAGTTACAGTCACATTTGCTGTAGCTGAACGTGTACCGCAGGCATTGGTAACTGAATAAGAAATAGTAGCTGATCCAGTAGTGACACCTCTTACAACACCAGAAGAGTTAACAGTTGCAATTGAAGAACTTGAACTACTCCAGGTTCCACCAGATACAGTTTCGTAAAGATTGGTTGTGTAACCGGCACAAACTGCAGTAGTACCAGAGATGGTGCCAGGGTCAGCAAGAAGGTTAACAGATATTGGTAAGTATGTACCTGTGGTTCCGCAAGAGTTGGATACTATATAATATATTGTATCAACACCAGTCGATACGCCAGAAACTATACCTGTTGCAGTTACTGTAGCCACCGCAGGGTTACTGCTGCTCCACACACCACCTGAAACTGTTTCAGTGAAAGTATCGGGAACACTTAAACAAATAAGTGAGCGACCTGAAATAGTACCTGCAAGTGGGGTAGTAGTTACTGTTATATTATATGTAGCGACAGCAGGAGTACAACCTCCCGAAACTGTATATGAAATAGTAACAGCACCTGCGAGCACACCAGTTACGACACCAGTACCACTGATTGTAGCCCTTGATGCATCGCTGCTTGACCATGTACCGCCACTTACGCCATCGGTTAATAAAATAGTGCCACCCGTACAAACGTTGGTAGCGCCAGATATAGTGCCTGCTGAAGCAGTTGCGCTTACATTGATGTCGTAAGTAGCAATTGCAGTACCGCATGCATTGGTCACCGAATAAGATAAAACATCAGAACCGGTTGAAACACCACCAGCTGTACCAGTACCTGAAATAGTTGCAATTGAAGTAGTAGCAGAAGTCCAGCTACCACCTGAAATAGTTGAAGTATAAGAGCCAGTACCTCCTACACAAAGTGTGATTGGACCAGAAACTGTACCCGCTGATGGTGATGCACTTACTGTAACTGCTTGACCTACTGAAGTAGTTCCACAAGCATTAGTAACAGAGTAAGATATGTTAGTAGAGCCTGCGTCTACACCCGTAACTACGCCGGAAGCGTTTACTGTTGCCGCAGAAAGGTTCGAGCTAGTCCAGCTACCACCGCTTGTTGCATCGAAAAGTGAAGTTGTGCTTCCTGCACAAACAGTTGGTGTTCCTGTGATAACTGCAACTGTTGGAGCAGTATTTACAGTAACAAGTACGCCAGTTGTAGCAGCATTGAGGCCAGAGAAAGAACAGATTACATTACAACGATAGTAGGTAGTAGTTCCGGCTGATGTTGCAAAAGTTGCGTTTGTTGCACCACTTATGTTGGAATACGTAATGTCATCAGGAGAAGACTGCCATTGGTAGGTAATTCCTGATCCTGAAGAAGCACCGCTCACTGATAATATTGTAGACAAAGGAGCACAACCTGTTGTTACGGTAGCACTCGCTGTTCCTGAAGTTGGTGTACCGGAACAAGTTGGATTAATAATAGTAGCTGCATAATCGCGTGCGTCACCGAACGTGTAGCCCGAAGTACAAGGATCCATAGTTGGATAAACAAATCCAACACCGTCTTGGCTCGTAACAACCCTCATTCTGTGAGAACCTAGTGTTGCAGTTGAAGGAATGTTCAACATAATAGTGCCCGGTGAGCTAAAACCATTTGCACCACCTACCGACTCGGTGCCTTCGAAAGTGCCATTATCATTGAAGTCAATCCAAACTTGAGCGTCCATTGATGATGATGAAGAAGAGAAATAGAGAAGGGCTGTGTCAGATGAGCTTTGAGAAAGATTGACGTTCAAAGTTGAACTTAAATTTTCATAACCAGTACCTGTACAGAATGAAGCATCATCTAACGAAGAGCCAGCAGATCCACTCACTTTAAATTCCTGAATTGCCAAACCAAGAGTACTGCAAGAAGTTAATGCAGAAGTATAAGAAGGAGTGCAATAGCAGATTGTACTGAAATTAACTGCGTGGTTGTTACTGATAGCTAATGTGCCGGCAGCGGGGCAGCTAACTACAACCCTGAAATATGTTGTAGATGATTCAGTGCCTGAGTATGAACTGGTTGTTGCGCCAGAAATATTAGACCATGAAATAGTATCAGATGATTGTTGCCATTGGTATGTGATACCCGCACCAACAGTCATGCCTGTAAGTGTCAAAGAGTAAGAAGTTGAAGCACAAACGCTACCGGTACCTGAAAGTGTGCCAGCAACCGGAGTTCCTAAACAAGTTGGAAGAGCCGTAATGTGTGCCATATAGTCTCGTGCTTCACCGTAATCATAGAAAAATGCACAAGGATCCAAAGAAGGATACCTATATCCATCGCCATCGTAAATGGTTACGATTCTCATTCTGTGGTCGCCAGTTGTTGCATCAGACGGAATTGAAATAGGGAACGCACCGCCGACAGCGTATGTGTTAAGTCCACCAACAGTTTCCGAAGATTGGAAAGTACCATCATCATTGAAATCTATCCAAACCTGGGCATCCATTGCGTATGTAGCGGTACCTGAGATAGTTGTTGTATAAGAAGATGCTTGTTGGAGTTGCACACTGTAGTAAGTTTGATCTACGTAACCACTACCATCACATGCGTACAAGTCATTAATCGACGAGCTGCTTTCGCCATTTACTGCAAACTGAGTGATGCTGGTTCCTATTGTGCAGCCATCACTGGCAGCAGTGTAGGCAGGTGTACAATAGCAAAATCCTAAATGAACCACTTTTTTGCCGGGAGTTAAACTTGAAAACCCTGAGAAAGAACAAACTACTTTACATCTGTAGAACGTAGTAGAAGATTCGGTTAAGGATACTGTATTGTTGGTTGCACCTGAAATAGTGCTCCATGATGTGCTGTCAGATGATTGCTCCCACTGATAGCTCAAACCAGACGCAGAGGTAGTGCCACTAAGACTCAAATTGAAGCTTGTAGATAAACATGCGCTGTAAGGAGCTACAACAGTTCCTGCTGTTGGTGTGCCGGAGCAGTTTGGTAAAGGAGTGATTTTAGCGGTATAGTCACGGGTTTCGCCATAAAAGTAGCCCAATGTACAAGCATCAAGGCCAGGGTAAAGGGAGCCACCCGAGCTAGTAACAACACGCATACGGTGCATGCCTGTTGAAACAGAAGCAGGAATTGAAATACTAAAGCCAGTCAAAGTGTTGCCGTAACTATTAGTGCCACCAACGCTTTCTGTGTTTTCAAACGTGCCGTTATCATTGAAATCTATCCAAACCTGCGCTTGCATCGTCACAGGGCTATCGCAACGCATAGAATCGGAATAGCTGGTAGAAAGGTTGTAGGTAACGACTGATGAAGTCTTATCTTCATAACCGGCACCGGTACATGATGAAACATCGTTAATAGAAGTACCTGATTCACCAAGTGTCTTAAAAGTGGCAATGTTGTAACCAAAATAGCCGCAGCTTAATGAAGCGAAAGTGTATGATGGTGAACAATAGCAAATTGTTGAGTGGTTAACTTTTACATTGTTTGAAAAAGATCCGAGCCCGGAAGACGGGCAAGTCACTAAACATCTGAAATACGTTGTAAATGTGGCGTTGTTGGTATAAGTAGAGTCAGTCGCACCGCCGATAGAACCCCAAGAAGATCCGTCTGCTGAGCTTTGCCATTGATATTGTAAATCGCCGGCGTATGAAATTGTTGCTCCTGAAAGACTCAAGTGGTAAATTGAGGCATCGCAAACGAGGTTTAAGTCTGTTATCGCATCACCGCCTGATGGCATACCCGAGCATGCAGGAATGATTCTTCTTATCGTTGAGTTACCTGCGTCAGCTATGTAAATAAAGCCTGAACCATCAATGTAAACAGCAGAAGGGGATGTGAGTTGTGCGGTAGCAGGATTTCCACCGTCACCAGAATAGCCTGAAATTGCAGTGCCGGCAGTGATACTGATGATGTTTGAAGTATTCACCATGCGCACCTTGAAGTTGTTTTGGTCGCAGATGTATACATTACCCGATCCGTCGCTGTTAACGCTTATTGGATTGTTGAGCAGTGCAGAGGTAGCTAAACCACCGTCGCCGGTGCTTCCCGCTGTACCGTTACCTGCAAATGTTGAGATAACGCCGAAAAGGTTTACGTGGCGAACTTTATTGTCGGAAGTTGAAGTGATGTAAATATTGCCTGAAGGGTCGACAGCTACGCCCGTTGGAGAAACCAATGGTGCAGAAACAGCCAGTGATCCATCGCCAGTGCTGCCAAACGAACCGTTTCCTGCAACTGTCGAGATAATTCCTATCGAGCTGATTTTACGAATTCTGAAATTGTCCCTGTCAGCGATATATAAATTGTCGCCACCGTCAATTGACAGTCCCATAGGTGAAGCGAGCATAGCAACAAGTGCGCTACCGCCATCGCCCAGCAAAACGCCTCCACCAGCATAGTGACTAATAAAGCCACTTGCATCAATTTTTCTGATTACGTTATTGGTTCGGTCGCTTACAAATATGTTTCCCGACAAATCGACTGCTATACCCCATGGTGTTCCAAGTGTTGCATCGGTAGCCATGCCGCCATCGCCTGCTGAACCCGATGTTCCTGTCCCGGCTATAGTAGAAATGATTCCCGAACCATCAATTTTTCGCACAACGTGGTTGGTAGGGTCGGTAAAGTAGATGTTGCCTGAAAGGTCGCCGGTGATGCCTGCCGGGTTTCCGATGCCTGCAAGAGTTGCTGCACTTCCATCTCCTGTTGAAGATGAAGAACCGTTACCTGCGTAGGTATCAATTCTTTGTGCTGAAACATTGTTGCCCCAAAATGCAAGGAGGGAAAATAGAGATAGGGAGAATAATGGTAATAGAATTTTTCTCATATAAAATGCTTGCGCAGTTTTCCAAAAAAAGTGGTTCAATAATAAAGTTTCAAATTTAGACAAAAATTTATAATGTAACAGGGGTTTGAGGTGTTTTTTGAAGGATTTTCTACTAATATTATGCAGTTGTGTGAGTAAAGAGGTATGATGCTATTGAGTTTCAATCAAAATGCACAATAAAAGAGTCTAAAAATGGTTATAAATACTTATGCTCTAAGCTTTTTTTGTAGCAAGAAATTGTAGCAAGAAGTTGTGGTATTATGATTTTTTAACAAAATGATTGTTGCTTGTTGAATATGCAAAAATTGCGGAACAGAATATTTGTCTATTTTTGACCCATCTTCGATTTTCATGAAAAAAACATTACATTTCCTATTATTCTCAGCCATAGTAGTTTTCTATTCAAGTTGCTCTGAAAATTTTGATGTTGCAGCTCCCTATAAGCCAGTAGCCGTTATTTACGGTTTGTTGGACAAGGCAGATTCTGCGCATTACATCAGGGTCCAAAAGGCTTTCCTTGACGATTCGAAAAGTGCGCTGAACATGGCCAAGGTTTCTGACTCAAGTTTTTTTAGCCAGATTACTGTAAGAATGGTTGAGTTGACAATGGGATCTTTGGTGCCATTCGACTCTGTAGACTTAAAGCGTGTTGATTTGAATACTGAAGGGTACGCGAAAGATTCCGGTTTGTTTTTCAACAGTCCGAACTATGCCTACAAATTCACTAAGGTACTTGATCCGCAAAAAATATACAGACTCAAAGTCATAAACAATGTAACTGGTATGGTTAACTATGCTGATGCACCGGTGATTGTTGATGATAATCCGCTTACAGGTAGTCAACAGACTTTGAAAATCGATTATCTTGATGACACTGCCGCAACAAAGGCACAGTTGGATCTTTCCAGTGTAGCATTAAACTACAAGATTTTAGTGAATGGAAGTTACACGACGGTTGATAATTTTGACTTTGCTAATCCGACAACTCCTGAAACCAAAACTCCTGTTTCTGTAGTGCAATGTATTTTGCGCTTTAATTGGTACGATTCGACTATTTCAGGTGGGCCTAAAACCAAGCATTCTTTCGATTATGATTTCGGTTATGTACCTCTGGCTACCAACCAAACCGGTGTAGTTCCGTTTTTGTTTAGTGAAAAAGCGGCTACTATTGCCAGCGGAATATTGAGTGGCATGGGTAAAGCAGGTAATAATGTTGTAAGGTACATGGATAGGTGTCAGCTATTTGTATACATGGCTACACCCGATTTGAAAACGTACATCAGCGTTCAGTCGCTTCAAGGTACAGGGTTAACAGGAAATGAGATTCAACCTATTTATACCAACCTGCAAGGCAAAGACGTAGTGGGATTGTTTACTTCGAGAGGCGTAAGAACGGGTACCCTTACTCTGTCTAACAAGACAATTCAGTTTTTAGTCACTGATGCAATGTTCAGAGACCTAAAAATTATTGATAAAGCTTACTAGGTATAGAAATTATTTTTAAAAACTGCCAAAAGGTCTACGGGCTTTTTGGCAGTTTTTTTTATTGTTTTTTCAATAATTGGCATGTAAAAGTCAGGCATAAATACGAAAACCTGACATTTTTTCATTGAAAATGCATTGGCACATTCATTGCTCTAAAGCCAAAAGAAAACAAGTAAAAACAACTATATTAATACAAGATTTATGGCAAAGATTATTGGAATTGACTTAGGTACTACAAACTCCTGCGTATCGGTAATGGAGGGCAACGAGCCTGTAGTAATCGCAAACGACGAAGGCCGCAGGACCACTCCTTCGGTAGTCGCATTTCTTAAAAACGGCGAACGTAAAATTGGTGATCCTGCAAAACGTCAGGCTATCACAAACCCTATTAACACGCTTCAGTCTATCAAGCGTTTCATGGGTCGCAGGTTCGACGAGGTGACAAACGAAATATCTCACTTCAACTATAAAGTTGTTAAGGGTGACAACAACACTCCGAGAGTTGACATCGACGGCAGGCTTTATACACCGCAGGAAATTTCTGCGATGATTCTTCAGAAAATGAAGAAAACTGCTGAAGAATTCCTCGGACAAGAAGTAAAAGAGGCTGTAATTACAGTTCCGGCTTACTTCAACGATGCTCAACGTCAGGCTACTAAGGAAGCGGGTGAAATCGCGGGTTTGACAGTTCGTCGTATTATCAACGAGCCTACAGCGGCAGCTTTGGCTTACGGTCTTGATAAGAAAAATCAGGATTCAAAAATCGCTGTGTTCGACCTTGGTGGTGGTACATTCGACGTGTCAGTGCTTGAATTGGGCGACGGCGTTTTCGAAGTAAAATCAACGAATGGTGATACGCACCTTGGTGGTGACGACTTCGATAAAGTAATTATGGACTGGATGGCTGATGAATTCAAAAAAGATGAATCAGTTGACCTACGTAAAGACCCAATGGCTTGGCAACGTTTGAAAGACGCTGCTGAAAAAGCAAAAATTGAATTGTCTTCATCTCAGGAAACTGAAATCAACCTTCCTTACATCACTGCTGTTGACGGAGTGCCTATGCACCTTGTTAAGAAATTAAGCCGTGCTAAGTTCGAGCAACTGTCTGACAGCCTGATTGAAAGAACATTGGAGCCATGCCGTAAAGCATTGAAAGATGCCAACATGAGCACTTCTGAAATTGACGAGGTAATTCTTGTAGGTGGTTCTACTCGTATTCCTAAAGTACAGGAAGTTGTAGAAAAATTCTTCGGCAAAAAACCACATAAAGGTGTTAACCCTGATGAAGTAGTAGCAATTGGTGCTGCAATTCAAGGTGGTGTATTGACCGGTGAAGTGAAAGATGTATTGTTGCTTGACGTAACTCCGCTTTCTTTGGGTATTGAAACAATGGGTGGAGTAATGACACGCCTTATCGAGTCAAACACTACAATTCCAACTAAAAAGAGCGAGACATTCTCAACTGCCAGCGACTCTCAGCCTTCAGTAGAAATCAATGTGCTACAGGGCGAAAGACCTATGGCGAAAGACAATAAAACACTCGGTAGGTTCATTTTAGATGGCATTCCGCCGGCACCAAGAGGTGTACCTCAAATTGAAGTGACTTTCGATATCGATGCCAACGGTTTGTTGCATGTTACAGCCCGCGATAAGGGTACCGGCAAACAACAAAACATCAGGATTGAAGCGGGTAGCGGTTTGAGCAAGGACGAAATTGAACGCATGAAAAACGAGGCGAAAGCAAATGAGGCAGGTGATAAAATGGTGCGTGAGAAAGTAGAGAAAATGAACAAAGCTGATGGCTTGATTTTCAATACTGATAAGCAATTGAAAGAATACGGAGATAAAATTCCGGCTGAAAAGAAAGCAGCAATTGAGGCGGCAAAAGAGAAATTACAAAGCGCACACAAAGCTGAAGACCTTGACGGTATAGACAAAGCTGAAGAAGAATTGAATGCTGCATGGATGGCTGCAAGCGAAGAAATGTACAAGGCTACACAAGGTAATCCGGGTGGTGCTGAAGGACAAGATCAACACCAACATGCTAATGCAGGTGATGCTGGCTACGCTGATGCAGAATACGAAGAAGTAAAATAGTTGATTGATTTTTTTAGTCGAAAACGAGGAGGCTGCCATTGTTTGGTAGCCTCCTTTGTTTTAAAAATGCTCGCAATTCAGCAAACTCGCAAGTGCATTGTGGGGCGCTTTTTAAGGCGTGTTCGAGTCTGAGCATTTTTGTTGACTAATTTGGGTAACTCGGTGAAATAAAGCGTAAATTTGCGCCCTAAAATCAGAATTGATGTTAATGAGTCGTCGTTTGAAAACGTCACTAATATTGGTTGGTTTAGCTTTTTTTGGTGTGGTTTCATTTGCACAAGAAGCAAAACCGACCGGAAAAAAGAAGGGGAAAGAACACAAGTTATCGGCTGTTTATTTTAGTTGGGGTTACAACCAGGAGTGGTACACAAAATGCAATGTGCACGTGGAGCAGCCTAGATTAAATAGTAATTACGATTTTATTCAAGTTGATGCGCGTGACCACATGGGCTGGAATAATAAAAGTATTTTCAGTCAGGCGTTAACCATTCCGCAGTATAATTACCGCCTTGGTTTTTACATTGGAAAAGAACAAAAGTGGGGTGTTGAATTGAATTTCGACCACACGAAGTACTTGATTCGTGATGGACAGAACATGAGGATGAAGGGTACATTTAAGGGTCGGGAAGTGGATACAAATTTTGTGTTCTCAGAAGCGAATGGTGATTACTACTACCTCAATAACGGTGCTAACTTTTTCTTGTTTAACATCGTGCGCCGAGTGAATTTGTTTCAGGATAAAAAGAAAAATTTTGTGCTTGATTTTGTTGGTAAGGCAGGAATCGGTCCGGTAGTACCGCACGTTGAAAACAGGTTATTCGGTGATAAAAATGATCAGCTTTTCCAATTTGGTGGCTGGAACACAGGGTTGGAAACAGTAGTTAGGGCAACGATACATAAGTATGCGTTTATTGAGTTTTCTCAGAAGGTCGATTACGCGCGTTACAGTAATTTGAAGGTGTATCAAGGCCTAGCAAAGCAGAACTTTGGCACCTACGAGCTTATAATGTCAATAGGCTTTGTTTTGCCAACTAACTGGCATACAGCGACTGAGGCAAAAAAATAGTTGAAGGCATCTTTTTAAATTTATTCGCTCATTCAATAATGCAATTGGTGCAAATAATGGAGTAATGATTTTGTGTTTGATTTCACAAACAAATAATTAATTTCGTCCCTCTTAATTTAATAAATAAAGCTACTTATATGAAACACGCGGAAGGATACGTGAGCCATGAAATAGAGCATGGTATTGCCACGATTGAGTTTTTTCATCCATCCAGTAACTCGCTACCATCTGCCATTCTGGCTGATTTGGCAAAAACAATCAATGACATAGGTATTGATAGCCGGGTTAAAGTAATTGTACTCAAAAGTGCAGGCGACAGAGCATTTTGTGCCGGTGCATCTTTCGATGAATTGATGTCCATTACGAATATGGAAGAAGGTAAAAAATTCTTCAGTGGATTCGCTAATGTAATCAATGCCATGAGAAAGTGCCATAAGCTGATTATTGGTCGTGTTCAGGGTAAAGCAGTTGGTGGCGCAGTTGGTGTTATTGCTGCTTGCGATTATGCGATTGCAACCGACGATGCTTCGGTTAAACTGAGCGAACTGGCTGTAGGTATTGGTCCGTTCGTAGTTGGCCCGGCAGTTGAGCGCAAAATAGGCATTTCAGGGTTCTCTCAGTTAGCAATTGATGCTGCTGAATGGAGAAGTGCTGAATGGGCTAAACGTCACGGTTTGTATTCTGAAATTCATAAGACAACTCAGGAAGTTGATGATGCAGTTGCTAAACTAGCTGATCGACTTGCGCACAGCAGCCCAGAGGCAATGGATCAGTTGAAGAAAATCTTCTGGCATGGCACTGAAAACTGGGATGCCCTTTTGCTTGAGCGCGCTGCAATTTCAGGTAGGTTGGTGTTGAGTGATTTTACACGCAATGCAATCAATGCTTTCAAAGCAAAAACAGCAAAGCAAGCTTAATAAACATAAAAAATAGTTGAAGCCCGCGGAGTTCCGCGGGCTTTATTTTTTCTATACCGAGTTTAGACATAATTTTGACCGATGTACACTTTGAATAAAAGTTTAGGGCAGCACTTTCTGCATGATGAAAATGTTTGCAAAAAGATAGTTGCTTCAGTTATTTTGGGAGAGAACAAAAACCTGCTCGAAGTGGGGCCGGGTGGAGGTGCAATTTCCAAGTACCTGATTAAGTTGCCCGAGGTCAATTATAAAGCCGTTGAAATAGACCAAGAGAAAGTACAATACCTTGAAAAGACGTTTGAGGAATTAAAAGGTAAAATCATACTGGAAGACATACTGAGGGCTAAGGCGCCGTTTGAGGATAAGTTCAATGTCGTAGGCAATTTTCCTTACAACATATCATCGCCCATTATGTTCAAAATTTTAGAATGGGGCGATCAGGTGGGTGAAGTGATTGGCATGTTCCAGAAAGAAGTCGCACAACGTATTGCTGCAAAGCATGGTAGTAAGACCTATGGTATTCTAAGTGTTTTGATGCAAACCTATTATTCGGTTGAATATTTGTTTGAGGTACATGAAAATTGTTTTACACCACCACCAAAAGTGAAAAGTGCGGTTGTACGTTTTACCAACCTTCACAATCCTTACCAGATTAAGAATGAGCGGAAATTCAAAAATATGGTCAAATTAGCGTTCAACCAGCGAAGGAAGACTTTGAGAAATGCCTTGAGTTCAATGCTCAATGAAAATCTTCGGAAGGAAAAAGTGTTTGATAAACGTGCTGAACAGCTTTCAGTGCAAGAATTTGTAGACCTGTTTAATATGATTGATAATGAAGGGTAGGGTACTAGTGGCTGCTCCCGTACATTCGGTTTTGACAAATGGGCTTCGTAAAATGGGATTTTCGCTAGCCATCAATGAAAAAATAAGTCAGGCTGAAGCTCCTGGTCTTATCGGTGACTTTGAAGGTATTGTAACATCAACACGCCTGGTATTAGATGCACAACTATTGCAACATGCTTCGAAATTGAAATGGATAGCGCGCATGGGGTCGGGTATGGAAATAATTGATTTAGACTTTGCTCGCGCCAAAGGAATTACCTGTTTCAGTAGCCCTGAGGGCAATGCAAATGCCGTGGGTGAGCATGCAGTTGGTATGTTGTTGAGCCTGATCAGGAATATCAATACTTCAAATCTTGAGGTAAAAGATGACAATTGGCTTCGGGAAGAAAACAGAGGCATTGAACTGGAGGGAAGAACAATTGGGCTAATTGGTTACGGACACACAGGACCTGCATTGGCGAAAAAGTTAAGAGGGTTTGATATGAACATTTTGGTGTACGATAAGTACAAGCCCAATTTTCCGGAGGATGGAGTAACAGCTTTGAGCGATTTGAACAGAATTTTTGATGAAGCCGAAATTGTTAGCTTTCATTTGCCATTAACAGCCGAAACGCATCATTATTTCAACGAAGATTTTCTTTACAAGATGAGGCGCCCCTTTATTTTGGTAAATACCTCGAGAGGTACTGTAATTGAGACAACAGCACTCGCTGAAGGCTTGCAAACAGGCAAGATACTGGGTGCCTGCCTCGATGTACTGGAATACGAACCAATTGCTAAGATGCCGGGCGAATACAAGCAGCTGTTTGATGAAATAAAACAACTTGACAACGTAATTATCACCCCCCATATTGCTGGATATACACACGAGGCATTGCACAAAATGAGCGAAGTTTTGTTGAAAAAGCTTCAAGGATTCATTGTGTAAATAAAAATGTGAAACTTAAACCAAAGGTTGAAGTTTCTTTTTTCGTCTTATTTTAAGTAGGCCTTAACAGTGAATTCACGTTCAGTTAACACCTGAACAGAAAGTAAGTCTGAAAATATATTTCATGGGGGGTATAGTTTTAACAGATTTTTCTATCTTTACCCCCTTATTTGGCAACAAATTATTAAAATAGATTATGAGTCGCAAATTGCATTATCTTTTACTAATTGTCTTAATCGGCGCATCCGGGTCAGCTCTGGCTCAGGAGATCTTAGGTGACATCACTGACCCTAAGAAAAAAGAGCCGATTATTAACGCGAAAGTGGTCGCGTTGCAAGGTGGTATCCAGAAGGGTATTACTATCACAGACATCGATGGTCACTACAGTATTAAGCCACTTGAGCCTGGTACGTATGATATCATTGTTACCCACCCTGAATACAAACAAAAAACGCTTACAGGAATTGCTGTTTCACCAAGTGGAAAGGCTGAGTGTGACGTTAAAATGAGTACAGGCGAACTCGAAACAGTTGTCGTTTCATCTAAAAAATTGATCAGTAAGTACGAGACTGCAAAGACAATGTCTTCAAAAGACATTAAAAATGCACCGGTAATACAAACTGCCGATCTTGTTGCGACTGCTGCAGGTGTACGTCAGGCTACGAGGGGTGGTCAGTTGAACTCCGACGGTGGCCGTGGTACAGGTAACGTATTCATCATTGACGGTGTGCAGGTACAAGGTTCTACCGGCATCGATATGGCTCAAAACTCCGTTGATCAGATTGAGGTTATTTCTTCAGGTATCCCGGCAAAATATGGTGACGTATCGGGTGCCGTTGTAAACATTACATCACGTGGTGTTGCACCGAAATTCTCAGGTTCTGTAAAAGCACAGCATTCGTTAGATGGATACAACAACAACATGGTTGCCTTCTCAATTGCTGGTCCGCTTTTGAAGAAAAAATACATCGATAGCAATACCCACAAAAGAGAACCTTACTTAGGTTTTGCTTTGAGTGGTGATTATAGCTATGACCAAAACAGGTATCCTTCTTATTTCAAAACGTTCCAGGCAAAAGGTGATGTTTTGGAAAGGTTGCACAACTCACCGTTGAAGGTTTCTTCTGATAACAATGGTTTGGCAGTTTATAATCCTTCTTCTTTGTACGTTACTCAAGCTGATTTGGAACAAGTTAAAAAACCTTCTCACAATACTTTGCAAGAAGTAAAATTAGTTGGTAAACTTGACCTTAAAATCAACAACGAAATGAAGTTGATTGCTGGTGGAAACATGGATTATACTTCACAAGATCAATATGCTTTCTCAAGGAACTTATTTGCACCTGAAGCTACTCCAACTTCAAACACTTTAACTGGTCGTGGTTTCCTTAGGTTTACTCAGCGCCTCGGTAAGCAAAACTTTTCACTTAACGATACAGGAAAGAAAGCGATGATTGCTAATGCATCATATATACTTCAAGTTGACTACCAAAAATTGTATCAGACATCCTTCGATCCTAATTTCAAATACGACATCTTCAAGTACGGGTATATTGGTAAATTCCAAACACAGTATCAAGATATCTACATTCCTAACTTTGCTGACTCAACGAGCGGAAGAAACGGAACTACGTTGTTGTTTAAAGCACCAGTTGGAATTGATTATACTCAAAGCACTTTGAACCCCGTTTTATCTCAATACACAACACAGTATTACAGCCTTTTAAGTGAAGGTGGTTTCAAACCTTCATCGTTGCAATCAATTCAAGCGCACAACGCTTTGGTGAATGGCGACGAACCAACATTCACTTACGGAATGTTCTATAGCCCAGGTTCTACACAAACTGGTTATTCTCTTTATAACTCTAATCAGTACGGTTTAACAATTGATGCCTCTTTCGATCTTAAATTGGGTAAAGTAACTCATGAATTCGAATTTGGTATGTATTACAATCAACGTGTAATTAGCAGCTACAGCATCAGCGGTGCAGCTTATGGAGGTAATTCATTGTGGCAAGCTATGAGGCAGTTGGTGAGCAGTTACAACAACGGTAACTTGAAACTTGATAAAACAAATCCAATCTTCATTGTTAACGGTAACAGGTATACGCTTGCTGATGTTAATGCAGGTAAAGTTAGACCGGCACCTACTGATACAATCACTTATAACTACATTAACCCTGTTCAAACAAATTTCGACAAACAATTGAGAAAGAAATTAGGTTTGGGTAAGACTGATAACATCGACATCGATGCGCTTGATCCGTCAACATTCAACTTAAACATGTTCTCTGCTGACGAAATGTTGAACAGTGGTAACCCTTACGCTTCTTATTATGGTTATAACTACGACGGTACTAACCAAAGCGGAACAGTTAACTTCAACGACTTCTGGACTAAGAAAGATGCTGACGGTAACTACACTCGTCCACTTGCTCCTTTCAGACCAAACATGATTGCTGGTTATTTGTTGGATCGTTTTGAATTTAAAAACATCAACTTCAATATTGGTGTTAGGGTAGAGCGTTATTCAGCAAATACCAAAGTATTGAAAGATCCATTCTCTTTGTACGAAACAAAAGACGTAGCTCAGTCAGGTCTTACAAATACATTGAACGGTGGAGTTACTCCTTCAAACATCGCTCGTACTGCAGTTGTTTATGTTGACGATAACTCATCAACAAACCCAACTGTTATTGGTTACAGGGACGGCTCTAGGTGGTATGACTACACTGGTAAAGAAATTTCTGACCCGGGATTGTTGAAAAACTATTCAGGTGGTCGTGATCCTCAGCCATTGCTTGTTAGCCCTAAAGTAAAAATCAACGACACTGCGTTTAATCCTAACGGTTCATTCACTGATTACAACCCGGCTGTTACTGTAATGCCACGTATTACAATCAGTTTCCCAATTTCTGATGTTTCTAAGTTTGTTGCTCACTATGATATCTACTCACAACGCCCTTATCCAACAGCTTTGGGTTATGCAACAGCTTACGACTATTACTTCTTAAACCAAAATTCAAACCAAATTATCAGCAATGCTAATTTGAGGCCTGAAAAAACTTTCGATTATGAATTAGGTTTTAACCAAGTAATCGGATCTAACGCAGTATTAAGTATTTTCGGTTTCTACAAAGAGCGTAAAGATATGATTACTGTTGTGCCTTACTTGTACGCTTGGCCTACTACTTACTACACTTATGGTAACAGAGACTTCTCTTCAACTAAAGGTGTTAAGTTGTCTTACGAAATGAGAGCTACTAACCACCTTCAATTGAGTATGAACTACACACTTCAGTTTGCTGAAGGTACAGGTTCTTCTCCGTTCTCAACTAACAGCGGTGGCGGTGGTTCTGTATCACCTAACGGATTGTTACAAAGCTTTATCTCAGCAGGTTTACCTAATCTTCGTTACATCTCTGCTCTTGATTACGATTCTAGGCACGCAATCACAATTTCGGCTGACTACAGGTTCAACGAAGGTGAAGGTCCGGTTTTGTTTGACAAACACATTTTACAGAATGCAGGTGTTAACTTGATTTTGAAAGGTAGAAGCGGTGAGCCTTATACAAGAATGAAAGACGTTATCGGTAACACTATCGTAGGTGGTATCAACGGTAGCCGTTTGCCTTGGCACTTTGGCGCTGATATGAAAATCAACAAAGATTTTGAATTGGCGTTCGGTAAAGCTAAAGCTAACGCAAAAGCTGATGACAAATCAGGTATGATGAGAAAAGTACACAAAGTGGGTGCTTACATCTACATTCAAAACTTGTTCAATACAAGAGACATTCTTGGCGTATACGGCTATACTGGTCGTCCTGATGATGATGGTTATCTTGCTTCACCTAACGGTAAAGTTCAGATTTCTAACCAAGTTAGTCCTCAGTCTTACCAAGATTTGTATAACATTTCTCACAACTACGGAAACGTAAACTACGCTCGTACTATTAACTTCGGTTTAGAGTATAATTTTTAATTCAGTAAACAATTAACGTAATAGGATATGCGTTTTTTTAATAAAATAAATTTCTGGGCTTGCCTGAGTGTGTTCGGAATAGTTTCTTTTGCTTCTAATGTAAACGCAAAAGAGAATATCCAGACAAACCAGCATAGAGATGCCCTTAAAGCAACAGCGACAGGTTGTCAACCTGCTGTTGCAACGATTGACCTTGACATAAACAACGTTCGCGCCCGTTTGATGACTGGTGGTGACATGTGGTGGAATCAAGGCTTGGCTATTGCAGCCTATGAAGTACCTATTGGTTCTGGCAAGAATTCTCAATTCGCAGCTTCTTGCTGGATTGGTGGTTATGACCAAACCGGTGCTTTGAAAGTAGCGGCTCAAACATACCGTCAGGATGGTAACGACTACTGGCCGGGTGCACTTGACCCTTCAACAGCAAAAATTTCTTCAGATCAGTGTGCTAACTGGGACAGGTTCTGGAAAATTCAAAAATCTACAATCAACCGTTTCATTGAGCTTTCTAAAGCTGGCCAATCAACATCTGGTTCTGAATTCGATGCCATTAACCAATGGCCTGGTTACGGAAACTCTGGTGCTCTTGGTGCAAACGGTACTCCTGTTAAAATGTATTCTGGTTGTACTTACGCTCCATTCGTTGATTTGAATGGTGACGGAATTTATCAACCAGGTTCAGGTGAATATCCTGGTTTTGCGGATACTAAGAACCAAATCAAAGGTGATGAGATGATTTGGTGGGTATTCAACGATGCAGGTAACTCAAAACAACAAAGTCAAACAGCTTCAATTGGTATTGAAGTTCAGGCTTATTCATTCGCTTATTCTTCTCAAGACTTCCTGAATAATGCTACGTTCGGTAACTATCGCGTAATTAACCGCGGTGCCTTAACAATGGACAGTACTTATTTGGCTGTATGGGATGACTGCGACTTAGGTTATGCATTTGATGATTACATCGGTTGCGACACTACAAACGGTCGTGGTTTGGGTATCATGTACAATGGCGTTCTTTGTGACGGTCAGGCAGGTGGTTTCCCGGTTAATAGCTATGGTTGTAGCCCGCCACAAGTTGGTTTGGATTATTTCCAAGGTCCAAAAAGAATTAAGCACAGGGTTGGTTTGCCAGATACTATCGAGACATTGAACATGACCAACTTCACTTATTATAACAATGATAACTCTGTAATTGGTAACCCTACTAATGGTATTCAAATCTACAATTACATGACTGGTTCAGTTCGTAATGGCGATAGGTTTGCGAATGATTTCAAAGGTCCTGGTATTACCTCTAAAGGTTATGGTTCTGGTCCGTCAACAAACTTCGTGTTTGTTGGTGACCCTGGTGACAAAACAACTTGGTCAGAGTGTACTTGTCAGAATGTTGTTGGTGACCGTCGTTTCATTTTCTCTGCTGGTCCTTTCCAACTTTTACCGGGTGCAGTAAACGATATTACTTTTGGTTGCGTTTGGGCTCCAAACGTTGGTGGTTGTCCTAATACCGATTTCAAAACAATCAAGTCTATTGACGATGGTGCACAAGCATTGTTTGATGCAGGCTTTAAGAAAATTGAAGGTCCTCAGGCTCCAAGAATGGTGATTAGAGAGTTAGATCAGAAATTGATTTGTTATCTAGTTAACGATTACGGTAGCAACAACTATGGTGAAAATTACGGTAGAACTGACGGTTCTTATATCGATTCATTGAACTACCACCAAAGGATTGCACAAAATGGTGATGATATCACCGATTCATTGTATCAATTTGAAGGTTACAGGGTATTCCAACTTGCTAACTCTCAAGTTACTCCTGCTGAAATTTTCAACTCAACAACTGGCGAAGTAGATAACACTAAAGCTTTTGAAGTGTTCCAGTGCGACGTTAAAAATAACGTTAAACGTTTAGTTAACTACACTAAAGTTCCTTCTATCAGCGATACCACTTACATGGCACAAGTGAAAGTAAATGGTAAAGACAGTGGAATTTCACACAGTTTTGTTATTTCTGAAGATAAATTCAGTACTCGTAGTAATAAGGCATTGGTTAATTACCAAAACTATTACTTTGTTGCAATCGCGTATGCGCAAAATAACTTTGCTCCATTCTCTGCAGACCCTACGAAAGGTGGTTCTACAAGAACTCAAGATCAACCTTACTTAGCGAGCTCACACGGTGCCGGTTATAGTGATATCTCTGTTTATACAGCTATCCCTAACCCATCTAATGGTGCAATGGGAACTACTTTGAATGCTGATTATGGTTCTGGTGTTCAAATTACAAGGGTTGAAGGTCAAGGTAATGGTGGCAACATCATTGAATTGAGCGAAAATTCTCAAAATGAAGTTTTATCTGGTACTTCTACAGGTTCTGTAACTTATAACATTGGTCAAGGTCCGATTGATATTAAAGTCATTGATCCGATTGCAATCAAACCTTATGATTGGGTTTTACAACTTAAAGGCAATGTTGATGGTGCTGGTAACTTAAACGATTCAACAAAATGGATGCTCACTGCTTTAGACAACGGTAAAGTTGTAGAAACTATTTACAGTGAGTCAAACTTAGGTACATTCAATGAGCAAATCCTTGAGAAATATGGTATGTCATTGGGTCTGGAACAAACACATCTTCCTGGTGCTCGCAATAGTGCTAACAAAGGTTATAACTATGTAGGTAATGGTTATTTGACTTCGAATGTTATTTTTGAAGACAACTCTAGGCCTTGGTTGTGGGGCGTTCAAGATCAGGCTGATAGTAACTTCTCTAACTGGTTGAGAGCTGGTAACAACTTTTCTTATACTGCTCCTCGTGATCCTACAAAAAACCCTTGCGATTTCAACGATTTGGGCATCGATTCTACTAGTGCATACCAAGGTATGTTTGGTAACTTTGGTCCAATGGAAAGCAGTTGGGGACCTTACTCACTTGGTGCTCCATGGGCTGGTTCATATGCAGGTACAGGTACACAGTGTGCATTTACAACACAGTTTGCGTTCACTAAAGGTTCTGCACTTGATAATATGAGCAGGTTGCCTGATGTTAACTTGGTATTGACATCTGACAAAACAAAGTGGACACGTTGTGCGGTTTTAGAAATGCAGGAGGTTCCGTCACTGGCACAAGGTAATGCTAAGAAATTCTGCTTGAGGAAACATGCTAGCTGGGGTTTGGATATGCGATTAGATGACGGTGGTAACCCAATTTATGATGGCCGCGATAGTTCAATGAGTTGGTTCCCAGGTTATGCAGTTGACCAAAACGGTAAGCGCCTTAACATTGTGTTTGGCGAAGATTCTTACCAAGGTAACGAAAATGGCGGTGACATGATTTGGAACCCAACATCTCATCAATTCAACTTGTTTGATGGTTCACTTGTAATGGGCGGTAAACATTGGATTTATGTGCTTTCTTCTAAATATGACTCTTGTAAGAAATTTAGAGATACATTGACGCACGTTGGTACAGACTACGTTCAAATGCGTGTTAAGAATACTTTCTACGATTTTGCATGGGTAGGTTTACCATTGATTAACCCTGCGTTGCATTTGAATAATTTGGCTGAAGGTTTGATCCCAACTACAACTACTCTTCGTTTCAGAGTTACACGTCCTTATGCACCATTTGCTGCTGATGCTTCTAAATTGAACGCTTCTTCTCAGATTAATTTTGACGCTGCTAAAGCTAATTGGCCATATTATACTTTCTCAACGAAAGAATTGGCACCAAGGTCTTTAAGCGATAACCCTGATAAAAATGCACTTTTAGATAAAATCAACGTAACACCGAACCCTTACTATGGTATGTGTGGTTACGAAGTGAACAGGTTTGATACTAAGGTGAAAATCATCAACCTTCCTGCTAATGTATCTGTTCAGATCTATGCATTAGATGGTACATTGGTACGTTCACTTTCTAAGAGTGATCCTGAAACTTCTTATTTGGATTGGGATATCCGCAATGCTGCAGGCTTACCGGTAGCAAGTGGTTTGTACCTTATTCACGTTAAAGCTGAAGGAATTGGTGAGAAAGTTATTAAGTGGTTCGGTGCTTTGCGACCAATTGATGCAACTAGCTATTAATCTTAAACCTGTTAATTTTATAATATTTCTCTAAAGTATGAAAAGAAATCTTAAAATATCTACTCTTGCACTAGGATTACTCGCGGTTTCGACTGGCGTATTTGCAGGAAACAAGGACAGGGTAGGACAATCTGGAGCATCAGAATTACTGATTAATCCATGGGCTAGAACAACTGGTGTATTCGGACTTAATGGTTCTTACATTGGAGGTTTAGAAGCTATGAAATGTAATATCGGTGGTTTGGCACAAGATACTTCTATGGAAGTAGGCGCGTCAACTGGCGTATATTTGACTAATACCGGAATTAACGTAAATAACGTCGGGATTGCCATTCCGTTGAAGAATGATCAGGCAATTGGTTTTAATATTATGTCAATTGGCTTTGGCGATATTACTGCAACTGACTATAATAACCCTGACGGGTACGGACAATTCCGTCCTTCTTTCCTGAACATTCAGATGGGTTATTCAAAACAATTCTCTACCCACGTTAACGCCGGTGCTGCTGCAACCTTTGTATCAGAACAGGTAAATAACGTAGGTGCTATGGGTGTTGCTTTCGAAGGCGGTATTCAATATGTGACAGGTAAGGACAACAACTACCATTTAGGTATCACGTTGAAAAACCTTGGCACCAACATGAAATTTACTGGTACCGGTTTTGCAGTTAGCGGTGAGCAAACGCAGTCAACTCTTACTTATTCAGCAACTCAAATGACCCCAACTGAGAAGTTTGAACTTCCAACATTGTTGAATATCAGTGGCGCTTACGACATTTACATGAAGGAAAATGGTAAAGAGTCTAAGAATCAAAAATTGACTTTGATGGGTAATTTCACATCAAACTCTTTTATCAATGACTACATTGGTGTTGGTGCTGAATACACTTACAAAAACATGATGTCTTTGAGGGCTGCTTACAGGTGGGAGAATGGTATCGGTGATCCGGCTACTACTTCAACTATGTTTACAGGTATCGCTGCAGGTGCAACATTACAAACTAGGTTAGGTAAAGGCGGTCCGATGCTCGCAATCGATTATTCTTTCCGTCCTACACAGCGCCCTGCAAATGGTGTACACATGTTCTCTTTGAGATTTACTCGTAATGCTAATCACAAGGACGAATAGTCGATTTAAGAATTTTCTAACGAATTAGAATTTAATTTTGCACAAAGTCAACGCTTCTTCACAAAGGAGGCGTTGATTTTTTTAGTCCAAATCAAAAGAATTTATGTCGGAAGTAAACTATGTTAGCAAGGAGAGTTTAACTCAAATGAAAGAGGAACTCAATAAGTTAAAAACATCAGGAAGAGCGGAAATAGCAAGAGCAATAGCAGAAGCTCGTGAAAAAGGTGACTTAAAAGAAAATGCTGAGTACGATGCAGCAAAAGAAGCTCAAGGTTTACATGAGGCTAAAGTTGCGCATCTTGAGAATGCTATCATTAACGCACGTATCATTGATATTAAAGATATTGACATCAGCAAAGTATCTATTTTAAGTAAGGTAACTGTTACCAACCTGGCTAATAAGAAGACCGTTGTTTATCAGATTGTTTCTGAGAAAGAAGCAGATTTGAAATCAGGTAAGATTTCAGTTAGTTCTCCAATAGGTAAGGGCCTGTTGGGTAAAGTTATTGGTGAGGTTGCTGAAGTTACAGCACCAAGCGGTACTTTTAAATTTCAGATTGAAAATATCTCTATCTAATCATGGCGAGTATTTTTTCCCGAATCATAGCTGGTGAAATTCCATGCCACAAGATTGCTGAAAACGATTTGTTTATTGCATTCCTTGACATTGAGCCGTTGGTTGAAGGGCACGTTTTGGTTGTTCCTAAACAAGAGGTTGACAAGGTATATGAAGCAGAAGAAAAGTACTTGGCTAACATGATGGTGTTTGCTCAGCCCATTGCAACAGCGGTTGAAAAAGCATTTCCTTGTAAACGATGTGGCTTTGCATTGATTGGTTTGGAAGTGCCACATGCTCATTTGCACGTAGTACCTATAAATACAGCAAATGACTTGAATTTTACTCGTGAGAAATTAATTGTAACAAACGAGCAGCTCGAAGCAGCAAAGGCAAAGATTTTGGCCCACATGTAGTATTGAAACTTTTGGGGCAATTTTATAAAAGGAAGAGGCGCGAAAATTTTCGCGCCTCTTCCTTTTATATTTCAAATTAGGTTGGTTGTTATTTGTATTGCTCCTGATAGTATTTTTGGTAAGCACCTGATGTTACATTGGAAAGCCAAGCATCATTCTCCATATACCAGTCGATAGTTAAAGAAAGACCTTCTTCGAAAGTAACACTTGGGTACCAGCCCAATTCTTTATTGATTTTGTTGGCATCAATCGCATAACGTCTGTCGTGGCCCGGGCGATCTTTGATGTAGGAAATGAGTCCTTGAGATGTACCAGCCGGGCGACCTAGTTTTTCATCCATCTTGTCACAAAGCAACTTAACAAGTTCAATGTTTTGCCACTCATTAAAACCACCAATATTGTAGGTTTCGCCGTTTCTGCCATTATGGAACACTGTATCAATTGCGCGGGCATGGTCTTTAACAAACAACCAGTCGCGGGTGTACTTACCATCTCCATAAACAGGTAATGGTTTGTTGGTTTTGATATTGTTGATGAATAAAGGAATCAGTTTTTCAGGAAAATGGTTAGGTCCATAGTTGTTACTGCAATTGGTAATAACAAATGGCATTTCGTAAGTGTTGCCATACGCCCTAACGAGATGATCAGAAGCGGCCTTTGACGCCGAATACGGTGATTGAGGGTCGTAAGGAGTCGTTTCCAGGAAGAACCCAGTTTCGCCTAATGAACCATACACTTCATCGGTTGATACATGATAAAAACGTTTTCCTTCTGCATTCTTGCCCCAAAGGTGTTTTGCTGCATTGAGTAGATTGGCAGTGCCCATGACATTGGTTTGAATAAATGCATTGGGGTCGGTAATAGACCTGTCAACGTGGCTTTCAGCAGCTAAATGTATTACACCATCGGGTTGGTATTGCGTAAACAACGAATTGATTTTTGCCGCATCGTTGATGTCTGCGTGCTCGAAGATATAGTTAGGTTTACCTTGTATGTCTTTTAAATTCTCAAGATTACCTGCATAGGTAAGTGCATCGAGGTTAATGATTTTATAGTCAGGGTACTTTTCGACAAATAGGCGCACTACATGCGAGCCAATGAAGCCGGCACCACCGGTAATAAAAATTGTCTTTTTCATCTTGCAAAAATATCATTTTAACTCATTGAAAGAAGATGTTGATTTTTTATTCACAAAACAGCTTTAAATACTAATTGCAAGTTGAAACCTGTACTGAATGCAATAAATCAACCGCTGTTTTTTTATGACGGATATGAAAAATATTCTTAAATTTACTTTCAAATTTCCATCAACTATTACAATGAAACGATTTTCCCGGTTCTTATTGTTTTTTCTGCTCCTGATTTCGTTTGTTTCAAATGGACAAACTCCTATTGAATTTATCGAAAATAAGGGTCAGTGGGGCGATTGGTTTCAATATCGTGCCACTACAAGGGGAAGTGACATATTCCTTGAAAGGGATGGTTTCAGGATTCTTTTGCAGGACAAGAGCAACAATTTTAGGCTAGATTCATTTCACCACGGGCAAATTCACGACAACCCTTTACTCAAATTTCATTGCTACAAACTCAAATTTGAGGGTTCGAATGCTACCAAAATGGTCGGTAAAAAACGCCAGTCGGTTTACTACAATTACTTTTTAGGAAATGATCCTACAAAATGGAAAGCAGAGATTCACCCGTATTATGGACTTGATTATGAGAACTTATACAAGGACATTGATTTACACGTGACTTCTGAACATGGCAACCTGGTTTATGAATTTATGGTGAAGCCCGAAGCTGATGTAGAAAAAATTAAAATTGGGTTTGAGGGACAAGACAAACTTAAATTAGACAAAGCCGGAAATCTATTAATCAGTACTAGTGTAGGCGACATTAAAGAAGTTAAGCCTTACGTATACCAATACATTAACGATGAAAAAGTGACAGTACCTTGTAAATACAATTTAGAAGGAAATCAATTGTCGTTTATTTTCCCTGAAGGGTACGACCGTAAACATGCAATGGTTATTGACCCTACAGTTGTTTTTTGTACACTTACCGGGTCTACTGCCGATAACTGGGGATATTCTGCTACTTATGACGATTCCGGAAATTTTTATGCAGGAGGTCTTGTAAACGTTGCCTCAACGTCTGAACATTTTCCAGTAACTACTGGGGCAATTCAAACGCGTTGGGGCGGTGGGGTAACGTATATTTCAGGCAGTATGGTGCTTGCATATGCAGCAGATATATCGCTCATCAAATACGCGCCAGATGGTCGTTCAAGAATTTATGGTACCTACCTGGGTGGTGCTCAGAACGATCACGTGCACAGTATGATTGTTGACCATTTGGGTAATTTGGTGCTAGCCGGGCGAACACTTTCAGTTGATTTTCCGACTACTTCAGGTTGTTATCAATCGAGCAATCACGGTAGTTGGGACATGGTGGTTACTTCGATCAACAGTTCCGGCACAGCGCTAATAGGTTCTACTTACGTAGGAGGAGCGGGAGCAGATGTTGTGAACTACGATTCGACTGAATACTATTATGGCGACTTAAAATATAACTATGGCGATGACTCGAGAAGTGAAGTTCAGGTCGATAATTCAAATAATATTTATGTAGCGGGCTGTACGATGTCAACCGACTTCCCAACTACGTCAACGGCTATTGCAACAACACTTTCTGGGCAGCAAGATGGTATTGTGCTTAAGTTCAATCGTACACTTAATAGTATGATATGGGGTACTTACTTGGGTGGTAATAATGCCGATGCAGCCTATGTTTTGGCATTTGATAGCACTCAACAATATCTTTATGTGGCTGGTGGTACCAAAAGCTCCAACTTTCCCAGTACGAGCGGGTCTTGGCTAACTTCATACCAAGGCGGTGGGGCTGATGGATTCGTGACTAAATTTTTAAACAGCGGCAGTTATTCTATTCAAAAGAGCACATTCGTTGGTACAAGAGGATATGACCAGGTATATGGGATACAAATTTATCCGACCAATGATGTTTACGTAATGGGGCAGTCGATTGGGGGTACTTTCCCGGTCACATCAGGTGTGTACTCAAACCCCAACTCCTGTCAGTTCATTATGAAAATGGATAGAGATCTTACTACTGACTTGATTTCTACTGTGTTTGGGTCAGGGGCTTCGACACATAGTAATATTTCGCCCGTTGCATTTCTAGTTGATACTTGCTCAAACGTGTATGTATCAGGTTGGGGTGGAAATTTGGGTATCAGTGGTATTGCAAGTGGAAATTGTACCGGGATGCCGGTAACCAGTGATGCATTTCAAAGCACAACAGACGGAAATGACTTTTATTTTATTGTGTTAGGCGCAAATATGACTACACTTCGATATGCAACATACCACGGTAGATCTTGTACGCTTGACGGTTATGGAGAGCACGTAGATGGTGGAACTTCTCGTTTTGATAAGCACGGTGTAATATACCAAGGTATTTGTGCAAGCTGTGGAGGCCCGGCCTATGGCGGTACTGCTCCTTGTCGCGATCGTTTCCCGACAACAGCGTATGCATGGAGTGAAGTAGATTCAAGTGGTAACTGCAATGAGGGTGCGCTTAAAATAGCCTTTTCGTTGGGGCCGGTTCATATTGATATTTCTGCAAGTCCAAGCGATTCAGGTTGTGCTCCCTACACGGTTAGTTTCCATAACCACACTTCCAATGCGGTAACTTTCAGGTGGGATTTTGGTGACGGCTCTTCTTCCGATACCGCATTTGAGCCATCGCACACATTTACAACTCCTGGTGTTTATACTGTTGTGCTTACCGCAGCAAACTCGAATGCTTGTTTTGTAACCGACGATACTTTCAGACTTGTAATTACTGTTGGGGGCAATTTGATTGATCCTTCTTTCACTTATAGTTTACTGGATAGCTGTGGTCCATATACTGCTTCGTTTACCAACACTTCTACTCAAAATGGAAGTTTGGATACTACTGCAACATTTAACTGGAACTTTGGTGATGGAACCACATTTTCAGGGAGTACCCCCCCTACACATACATTCCCGGATACGGGTACTTATACCATTAGGTTAATTATGATAGAGCCTAATGCATGTAACTCTCCCGATACATTTACTAAAACAATAACTATCCAACATAAAGAAATTTCAGGTTCATTTGTAATCCCTGATTCTGTATGTCTTGGAACAAGTATATCTCCTCAGGTAGGCGGAGATAATATCTTGAATTACTCATGGCAGTTTGGCGACTCAGTTACTTTTTCAGTGCCGATTCCAAGCTATACATTCCCGGCAGCAGGCACCTATACTGTTACCTTAATTGTGACAAATCCATCGACCTGTAATTTTGCTGATACCTTCAGAGCTGTTATTAAGGTACTCGCAGCACCGATAGCTGATTTTACATTTGTTCCTTTGACCCCAGTTGAAAATGTTCCAACCAGGTATACCAATCTTTCTGTTGATGCTACAAGGTACTCATGGGTGTTTGGCGATGGAAGTACATCGGGTGAGGTAAATCCAACACATCAATTCAGCAGAAGTGGAACTTTCCATACATGCCTTACAGCCTATAACGGCAGTAATTGCCCTTCAACAAAATGTAAGGAAGTGCCCGCTGATGTAGTGCCAATTATTGGTATTCCGGATGCTTTTAGCCCGAACAATGATGGCGAGAACGATATACTCTATGTGCATTCAGCAGCAATAGAATCATTTGACTTAAAGATATTTAACCGTTGGGGAGAATTGATTTTTGAAACAACGTCTAAGGCAGTTGGATGGGATGGTTCTTTCAATGGTCAGCCTTGCCCTGTTGATGCTTACGGTTATGTTTTAACTGCGGCATTTATCGATGGTACTCACAAAACGCTTAAAGGTAATATCACACTTCTAAGGTAATTTTATGAACAAATTCGTACGTATAGCACTGCTTTTCGCGTTTTGTCATTCAATGGCTTGGGGGCAAAGTATGCACTTTTCGCAGTTTTATAATGCGCCTTTATTGATAAACCCGGCAAATGCGGCACTAAGTCCGGAATACGATTATAGGGTTGGGGTGAATTACCGTAATCAATGGGCGACACTTCCGGTGCCATATTCAACTACCGATGTATTTGGTGATATTAAAATAGGCGCAAACAGAAACGTGGATCATCCTAATTGGTTGGGACTGGGCATAGCTCTTTTTAATGACCAGGCGGGTTCGGGCAATTTGTCTTTAATGCAATATCAAGGGGCTTTAGCATATCATATTCATATTGGTCCAAGTTCAATGCTGTCGTTTGGAGGATCGGCGGCCTATATTCAGCGTTCTGTTGACTATGATAAGCTGAGTTTTGATGTTCAATGGGATGGGCACAAATTCGACGGCAACTTGCCCAATAAGGAGCAGATTGGTATTATGAAGACCAACTACTCTACGGTGAATTTAGGCGCCAATTTTGCCATATTTCCTAGTAATGCGCTTTATATGAAAGTGGGTGTGGGAGTAGCCAATGTAAACCAACCTGTTGAGACTTTTTACAGCAGTACTAACCAGATAGGGTTGCGCCCAACATTGAATGTTGATGTTTTGGTAAAACCCAATTTTTCCGTAATAGTGAACCCTTCTTTGTTCGCAGAAATGCAAAAGGGTGCTTTAGAAGTAGTTGCCGGTTCGCTTTCTTATTTTGATTTAACAGGTTCAAAGCGTGCATCTGATGTTTCTCAACTGATTTTAGGAGTATTTTATCGTTGGAATGACGCTGTTATTGGAACCGCAGGTTACCAATACAATGGATTGAGGATAATGGCTAGTTATGATGCTACAGTTTCTGCGCTGGCACCTTACAATACATCTTACGGTGCGTTGGAGTTTTCGTTGATTTACGGTTCGCCTTTCGGAAAAAATAAGGGCACTACAATGTATGCGTGCCCTCGTTTCTAATCGGTTATTTTAGTTTTTCTTATCTTCTGTTCAGTTTCCACTTGCTCATGCTTTTATTAGCAGGTGCTGCTTCAGTGGCTACTTTGTCCTTGCCCCATAAGTAAGCAGCAAGTACCGAAGCTGCTTTTTCTGCATTGGCATCTTCGGTCACCAACATTTCAGGTTTAAAGTTTTTATCAATGAATTTGGTATCGAAATGACCTGTTTTGAATTCAGGAGTATTAACAGCCCACTTTCCGAATTCCAGCGTATTTGCGATGCCCTTGATATAATATTCATCAATAGCACGGCAAAGTCTTGCAATAGCCTCATCGCGTGTACCGGCGTGTGCAATCAATTTCGCAATCATGCTGTCGTAGTAAATAGGCACTTCAAGACCTTCTTCAAAACCATCGTCAACCCTTACACCCGGGCCTTTTGGTGGTTGGTACATTTCAAGTGTACCTGTATCAGGTAAGAAATTATTCAATGGGTTTTCAGCACATACCCTTAATTCAATAGCGTGTCCGTTGATTTTTAAATCATTCTGACCGAACGACAGTTTTTCGCCGCGCGCAACATTGATTTGTTCTTTCACGAGGTCAACGCCGGTAATCATTTCAGTTACGCAGTGTTCAACCTGCAAGCGTGTGTTCATTTCCAGGAAGTAGAAATTCAGGTTTTCGTCAACCAGAAACTCTACAGTGCCAGCCCCATGGTATTTACATGCCCTTGCAACCGCAACGGCACATTCGCCCATTGCTTTTCTGATGTCTGGAGTAAGGCAGCACGAAGGTGCCTCTTCAATCAATTTTTGGTGCCTTCTTTGAATAGAACATTCACGTTCAAACAAGTAAACATAGTTGCCGTGTTTATCGCCCAAAAGCTGGATTTCGATGTGCCTTGGCGCACCAACATATTTTTCAATGAAAACAGCGTCGTTGCCGAAAGCACTGAGTGCCTCGCTTTTCGCCATTTGCATTTGTTGTTCAAGGTCTGCTTCTTTTTCAACCACCCTCATACCTTTACCACCGCCACCTGCTGATGCTTTAATAAGGATAGGGTAACCAATTTTTTTACCTAACTCAATGGCTTCGTTAACATCTTTAATAGGTTGATCGGTGCCCGGTACCATTGGTACATTGAAGTGCTTTGCAGCTTGCTTCGCCGATATTTTATCACCCATCATATTGATGGAATAGGCAGTTGGACCAATAAAAGTGATACCGGCATCGTCGCAAGCTTGCGAGAACGCAGCATTTTCACTCAAAAAGCCATAGCCTGGGTGAATGCCCTGTGCTCCGGTCATTTTTGCAACTTCAATTATTTTTTCTCCTCTTAGGTATGATTGTGCACTTAATGCAGGGCCTATGCAAATCGCTTCGTCAGCATAACGAACAAAGGGCATATTTCTATCTGCTTCAGAAAAAACAGCGACAGTTTTTATACCCATTTCTCTTGCTGTACGCATAACGCGCATAGCTATTTCTCCACGATTGGCTACAAGTATTTTTTGCATGGGGCTAAGATACTAACTGAAAGGAAATCAGACCCCAAAAAGTTACTCCTGTGGCATATTTTTCAACCATTCTTTGATGTCTTTCAACTCAGCTTCTGAAAGTTCGTGACCTATTGGGTACTCGTGCAATTCGATGTTCACGCCCTTTTTAGCTAAAGTTTCTTTGTTGTTCTTCGCAAATTTTACCGGCAGCAATTTGTCGTTTGTGCCATGTCCTGAAAATACAATTACATGTTCCAATACAGTTTTAGGCTGAAACTTAGGTACAAACTGGTCTAAAATTCTACCACTGGTGTTTACTGCTGTTTTAGCAACATCGGGGTAGGTGAGTACCATTGAGAGTGCCATGGCACCGCCCTGACTGAAGCCCCAAACAACAGTTTTTTCAGCATTGATGTGGTACTTTTTTTGCATTTTTTTGATGAATGCTGCTAGTGCTACCCGGCTGTTTTCGGCTTCTGCTTCAACGGGTTCAGGTGCTTCCTTGCCATTGGTAACATTGTACCAGCCGAAAGAAGCTGTGCCGCCCATATCAATAGGGCCACGGGGTGCAATAACAATGGCGTTTTCAGGCAGTACCGATTTTTTAGAAAACAGGCTGGTTTCATCACCACCGCGACCATGCACCAATACTATCAATTTCGTGTCTTTGTTAACGAACATAGGCACTTGCTCAATATACTTGAGTCCCATGCCATCGTCTTTAATGGTTTGTGCAACCGTTGGCATTGCGAACATAAAGGCAAAAAGTAGTAGCGATAAAACCGATTTCATGACTTAATTAATTTTTATGTGTCAGGAAGTTATTGAGCGAAAAATTGATGATGTGGTTCCAGCCTTCAATAAAATTGGCAATAGCGAGGTCGGGGTTACTAGCAGGGAATGTATCGATGCCCTCGTGCGTAAAATGAAGTGTACATCTTTCTTCATCTCCTGATATTTCAAAGGTCACCAACGACGAACCTTCATACCCCTCGTAAGCCCATGAGTAGCTCAGTTTTTGATTAGGTATCACTTCCTTCAATTCACACAGGTGGGTGTACATCCTGTCGGGTGCCGGGCCGCCGGGGAAGGTAAATTTGAAACCCGGTTCGGCTTTAAAGTCAGCCCAATCAAAATACCATTGTTTCATTTCTGTAGGCATAGTAATTGCTTCCCAAAGTTTTGAAACAGGGACTTCAAACTGGTGATCAATGGATATTATGTTGTTCATTTTTAAGATGTTTTATTTTCGTTTGCTCTTTTCCCACGCCGCACTTTGGCTGCCTTTTAAGTACCTGCCAATGCCTGCAATTACGGCGTAGTTCATCATACAAAAATAGTAAGGTATGAACAGTAGTTTCACTTTTATTTGCCTTTTTTCAAGCAGCCAACCCATTAGCGAAGCACCATAAAATCCTACCTGCCCCGCCATCAACACAAGATAAAGAGGCGAGTGATTTCCTTTGAAAATAATGTATGCATTCAGCACTAATGCCAGCATCATTAAAAATGGCGTTACAGTCCAGCGCAACACGCGGTGGCTGATGTACTGGAATGAAAGTGTAAAATAGGGGAGCGGGAACAACAGTGATTTCAAACGCACAATACTTTGTATGCCACCTGCCGCAATTCTTACTTTTCTTTTCAATTCTTCTTTAATATTCTCTGATCCGCTTTCTGTTGCATACGCCATTGGTTCGTACACAATCCTATATCCCTTTTTTGCTATCAGCATCGAAATCATGAAGTCGTCGAGGATGGTATCTTTTTCAACAGGAACATAGAGCGATGCGCGTACACTGAACAGTTCACCTGCAGCACCCACCACAGAATACAGTTCTGAATCCCAGGTCTTCAGTTTCGATTCGTATTTCCAATAAAAACCTTCACCTGCAGTTGCGTCAGATACTTCTTCGATGCTCACCCTTTTTTCACCTGAAACAGCACCAACGGTTGGGTCGCTGTAATGGAGGGCAATACGAACCAGCGCTTCTTTGTTCAAAAATGTATTTGCGTCGGTGAATACAACTATTTCGGTACTCACCTCGGTCATAGCTCTGTGAACTGCCGCTATTTTTCCTGCCCTTTCAGGTCGGTGCATCAATTTTATTTGAGGGTAGCGGGCTATTAAATCGGGCGTTTTATCGTTGCTGCCGTCAGTTACAAATATGATTTGAAGTTTGTCTTTTGGGTAGTTAAGTTCCAGTGTATTCTTGATTTTATCTTCAATATAACCCTCCTCGTTGTAGGCTGCAACTACCAATGTAAGTGTGGGTAATTGGTCAACGCTGCCCATGGCTTTCCTTCGCCCCTTGAGTGCGATTCTAATTTTCACCAGGAAATAGAGTAGAATGCCATACCCCACAAAGGCATAGAACACTATAAATAAGCTGATCCAGAATAATTTGATGGACATGCGTGTTTGTTTTTGGGAGGGTTAAATTTTATATCCTAAATCTTCGCTGTTTTTGCTGTGGGTGAAATTCCAGACTATGGCTTTCAGCAACACACCTATAAAATTACTATCGCCGCTTTTTATGTAATTCAAAATGTTCCTCGGCGTGACAATACATAAAAAATAGCAATAAAAGAGGAATGTATTCATGAACCCCGCATTGCGCCTGATGAATAGTATCCTATTTCGGTTCATGAAGTACTCTTTGAGTGCGCTTTTGGCACCCACCGAAATAGACTCTTTATGGTAAATAGTTACATTGGTGTTTACATGTATTTCATAACCGGTATTTCTCACTCTCTCGCACCAGTCCATTTCTTCATAGTACAGGAAATAGTTTTCGTGCATGAACCCCGCCTTGATGATGGCTTCTCGGCGCACCATCATTGCTGCACCGTGTATAAATCCTGTTGGACCGGAGATGTTATTATATTGCCCATTGTCTTTTTCAAATTGCCCAATGCACTTATTGCGGCAAGTAATAAAATTCATGGGGGTAAAGCCTACATACTGAATAACATCGGGTTCAGAATAGTATAGAATTTTAGGTGAAACCATGCCCACTTTAGGATTCTGGTCGAGGTAGCTGGCCAGTGTTTCTATCAGTCCTGCAGTTATTTCGGTATCGTTGTTAATGAAGAACAAGTAATCGCCACCGGCTACTTTCATGCCTAGGTTGTTGCCCCCGGCAAACCCCAGGTTTTTTTCGGAGCGGCAGAATTTGATTTCAGGGTATTTTGATTTCCACTCGGGAATGGGATTTACTTTACTCGCATTGTCTACCACAATTATTTCAAGCGCCTTAAAAGTATTCAATCGTTCAATGCTATTCAGAAGTGCTTCAGTGACTTCTTTTTGATTGAAATTGACTGTAATAATTGAAACGCTCGCCATTTTTTGCTCCCTTGTTTTTCGATGCCCGACTAAAATACCTGAATGTTGCGAATACACAAACAATTTCTTTGGAAGATGCATTTTCTTACACAATCTTAATCTGTCTTAATTCTATAGCATATTACTCTTTTTTTTAAGCTTGCATTTATTACAAAACTTTCCATCGATGAATAGCGATTGATTCCATGTGGTCCAAAATCGTTGCGTTTTTTCATGAAAGGTTCATATAACTTCCATAGATTGGTATTCATTTGTCCGGAATTCAAGGTGAACATATCATCGAAAAGGCCTACATAAACAGGTATCAGCTTCTTTTCAATATTAATGTAACAGTTTGTGGATACATTAAATTGTTCCTTCCCAAAACGTTTAAAATCCCTATCGAAATAAAGTAAAACATCGAAAGAGAATTCTTGGTCTTTCGGTTTAATTTTTGCTCTGTAGTCGTTACCTAAAGATCCAAGAGCTCTGATTTCAATTACGCGACAAGAATCGAATTCAGGATGAAGCTTAATTTGTTTTTTAATTAAGGCGGTAACTCTTTTTGGGATTTTATATTCAATTTGTCTTTGATTCATTCCAGTTGCTACAGTTTTACAACTGTAGATAAAAAAAGTAAGCAACAAAGAAGTTACAGTAATGGCAATTTTACGTGTAGTGATACCTTTTGATGATTTCATAGAAAAGTATATGTTCCAAGTTTGTGAAAAATGTTTCAAGCGTTTTGCCAGCCTGATAATATTGACCCTTTTCAGGTGAGTCCATCGTGTTTTTGTTTGTGAATAAATCCGTACTAACAATACTCTTAATTATTTGATTAAAAAATGTGTTTGCTGTAAATGTCTGCAACAATTTGAGGCTGTTTTGAGAATTTTTTAAATCTGTGGTTATTGATTTTTCTTAACAGAAATGTGCGTTGAAACCAATTTAGGGTAAACAAATCATCTACACCAAACAAAAATACTGGGTATAATGAGTCTTGAATTTTGATGAATCTATTTGTATGTTTGAGAATGTATTCTTCTTTTTTCGAGACTATTAAGGGTATTGTGAAGCTATAATTAAATTCAAACTCGTGAATTGGTTTTACTTTTAAACTGTGTTCTCTGTGTTCTAATTCTAACTTGATAAAAACTCCTTTCACGGCACTAATTCGTCCTACTGAGTCAATTTTTTGTTTAATTGCCATCTGTAAGCTATCGAAAACGAGATACACTTTTCTAGAGGTATCAATCGAATTTTGACTCCATGAAAACGAACATTGAGTCAAAAGGCACAGCGACACTAAAAAATATGTTATTCGAAAGTTGCTCATTCCTACATTCTAAGTTACTTATATGATTGTCTGAAATTTTATTTCATCCAAAGTTATTCAAAAGCATAAGATTGAATTTACATTAAGTCGGCTTCATTTTCCTGCAATTTCCCCTACATCACCCCCAAAAGCAAAATCATTTTTACCTTTAGCCTGATAATAGAAGTACATGCAGCTACCTGATTCCATATTAAAAGACGTAGGACAAATTGATGGTGTTAATAGTGAGCTGTTTTGTCGCGCTCATGATTCAGGTTCGGGTACATCTGTTAGGCTGCATCCGTTAAAGGGGAATGATGTTGTTTTTGAAGGCTCTGGAGTTCCGTGGTGTAAGGGTGGGTTCAATCTTGCTGCCCGCCCTGTGTTTACCACCGACCCGTTTTTTCATGGTGGGGCATACTATGTACAGGAATCTTCTTCAATGTTTCTTGAGTATGCTTTTAATCAGGTAAGGTCTGATAAAAAAGGCATCAGGGTGCTTGACTTATGTGCTGCACCGGGTGGAAAATCAACTTTGTTAGCTGCATTATTATCGCCTGAAGATTTATTGGTATCTAACGAGGTGATTAAAACGCGTGCAGGAATACTGGAAGAGAATGTAGTACGGTGGGGGTATTCCAACAATTGGGTCACCAACAACGATCCCGCTGACTTTGCGACATTGGAAGGTTTTTTTGATGTGATTGTGGTTGATGCGCCGTGTAGTGGCTCGGGCCTGTTCAGGAAAGATGAACGCGCTTTGAAAGAATGGAGTGAAGAAAATGTACAATTGTGTGCCGCCCGCCAAAAGCGTATTTTATCTGATATATATCCGGCTCTTGCTAAAGATGGAATACTGATTTATTCCACATGCTCGTTTTCTGAGATTGAAGATGAAGGCGTTGCAGATTGGTTATGCACCGATTTAGGTTTTGAAGGGGTAGCATTGAATCCCCCCGCCGAGTGGAATATTGTAACCACAATCTCTAAAGCCAATAAAGCACCGGGGTATAGGTTTTTCCCTCATTTGGTGCAGGGAGAAGGGTTTTATCTGGCTGCTTTCAGAAAGGTAGAAGAACAATCGTTGTACAAACAACCGAAGTTTAAAACTGCGAAGTTGGATGATATCAAAAAGGCTTCAATGCACCTACTTGCAAAGGATGTACAAAGTACCCTCATTAACCCTGTGAAGGATATGTATTGCGCCATTTACCCAAGTCATGAAGCTGATTTTTACTTGCTTTCTAAGTCTTTGTATTTCAAGAAGGCGGGATTGAACATTGGGCAGCCCACCCAAAAAGAATGGCTTCCGGCGCATGAAGTGGCTTTGAGTGTTGATAGAAATAAAACGCTTGCTGCCATCGAGTTGGACAGAGAAAATGCTCTCAGGTTTTTGAAAAAAGAAGAATTTGAGTTTGACAGTAGTTTAAGGGGGTGGCAGTTAATTACTTATCGCGGTCTCGGATTAGGCTGGGTAAAAGCCTTGGGAAATAGGGTGAATAATTATTTACCAAAACACTGGCGCATAAGAATGGAGATTGACTTTGATGCAGATTTAACGTAACATTATCTTACGTTCGGTGAGGGCGGCATAAATTTTGTACTTTTGCTTTCAATATAAATTGCTTTTATGGCAAAGAATTTCTGGATATTTTTATTGATGTTGGTTCCTGCCTTGGCAAATGCTCAAAGCAGCGATACCATTTTTGCCGTAAGGAAGGGTTCGGGACTGGCAATTAAATACAGCCTCAAATCGCGCGAAACAGTCAATATGATTGCCCGCCGCTACTTCAGCACTCAGGAGAAAATTGAGAGTTCAAGCATGGTCGATGCACGCAAAACTTTGGCTGTTGGCACTGAATTGTACATTCCATTGGTACAAAAAGCAAACTATTATTCTACTAAAGAGCCATTTGGCATTCAGCACGAAGAACCTGTATACTACAAAGTGAGAGAAAAAGATGATATCGCATTGATTAGTCTTTTAGATAATATTGAAAAAAAAGACCTTGTACTTTGGAATAACTTAAAAGGCAACACCCTGCAAATTGGACAACGGCTGTTTTTGGGTTGGGTTAAGGTTTTTGAAAGAGATACCTTGGGTGTAAATGATGGAGTTGCTTACCCTTCGTTGAGAAAAAGCGGAGCAGTAAAAACTGTTGTTGATACTTCCCGCCATGCATTTGGAGAGCTTGATAGCTTATACAATGCGCAAACAAAGAATGGCACGAATACTATTGTTGAAAAAGGAACAGCAGTATTTTTCGATAAGGCGGGTAGTAACAAAGTGTTTTATGCATTCCACAGCACAACACAACCGGGTGCAGTTATTAAAATACATAATCCAGGTACCGATAAAACAATACTTGTGAAGGTGCTTGCTCCATTGCCAAACACCAAATTGTACTCTAATTCGGTGATAGGTATTAGCAGTGCTGCGAAAGATGCGCTGGGTGTGAATGAGAAAAGCTGCTGGGTGGAACTCACTTATTGTCCGAATTAGATTAACGTTATTTTAAACGTTGCAGTAATAATTTTAACTTAGCCCGTTCGTTTCATTTAATGGACGGGTTAATTATTTGCTTTAGCTGATGAAGGTTCTGATTATTCGTTTTTCTTCGATAGGTGATATTGTACTTACCACTCCGGTTGTGAGGTGCACCAAACAAGCACATCCCGATGCCGAAGTGCATTTTTTGACTAAAAAGTCATTCAGAACTTTAGTGGAGTTCAATCCGTATATCGATAGAGTTCATTTGCTCGATAATAGCCTTGATGAAGTAATTGAGGACCTGAAGAAAGAAAACTTCGACTACGTTATTGACCTGCATAATAATTTAAGGACTGCACGCGTGCGTAAAGCACTTGATGCACCATCAAAAGCGTTTCCGAAACTCAATGTAAAAAAGTGGCTGTACACTAATTTT
The DNA here is from genome assembly GCA_947454235.1 of Chitinophagaceae bacterium. Classification (GTDB taxonomy): domain Bacteria; phylum Bacteroidota; class Bacteroidia; order Chitinophagales; family Chitinophagaceae; genus Flavipsychrobacter. Next base: position 15,062 of record CANGIY010000021.1, on the reverse strand, counting down.
AAGTTAGACACCATGCCCGATGTGAGTATTGTTGAGCGATATTTTGAAGCTGCGGAGCCCATCAATGCCAAAAATGACGGGCGCGGACTTGATTATTTCATCCCTAAGCATGAAGAAATTTCGAATGATGATATTCCCATGAGTCACTGGAGCGGCTTTGTGGGGGCAGTAATTGGGGGGTCTTATGCTACAAAAAAGCTGCCGGTAGAACAATGGAGAAAGTTCTGTTCTGAAATACCATACCCTGTGATTTTGATGGGTGGCCCCGAGGATAGGGAGGAAGGCAGGCAGATTGCGGCATTGGATGATGTGAAAATTTACAATTCCTGCGGCAAGTTCACCATCAACGAGACAGCCGACCTTGTAAGGCACTCAAAGGTGATGGTAAGCAATGATACCGGGCTGATGCACATTGCAGCAGCATTTAAAAAACCGATTGTCTCGTTATGGGGTAATACAACGCCGGAGCTGGGTATGTATCCTTATTACGGTTTCAATAACCTGAATAAAAACGTGGCGCCTCTTTCTTTTATGCTGGAAAATAAAGACATCGGTTGCCGCCCGTGCAGCAAGCTAGGATACGATAAATGCCCCAAAAAACACTTTAATTGCATGAATCAACTGGACATGAATAAGGCTGTGGAAGCAGTCATTAAGTTCTGGAATATCAAAAACTAAGCAATTATGAAAACAAGTATCATCTGGATATCGTTAGTGATGTCCTTTATGTTTGTGGGTTGTAATAACTGTTATTACGCCATTGACAGCACCCCGAAAGAAAAAAATGATTCCTTTCTATTGGGAACATGGAAATCGAAGGAAAGCAATAGAGCAGGCGTAACCATCACCGCCGCCAGTTCGAACACTTACAATATTTATCAATTTGATTTGCGGCGCAGGGTCAATAAAATTCAGCGCGATTTTGGTTTAGATACGGCATTGGGCTTTATTTCTTACATCAACGGAGTAGAGTTTTTGAATATAGCCAGCCCGGAAAAGGTGGATAGCAACGTTTATGGGTTCTATAAAATAATATCGAAGGACAAAGAAAAAGGGGTATTGTATGCAGCGTCATTTAAAATTGATACACCCATGTCGCAGCTTCAGAGTGCAAATCAGGTTCGTGCGTACATATCCGCAAGGCTCAATAGCCCAGAATGCTATTCTGATACCATGAAGTTTAAGCGTTGCACTGTGCATAGCTTTTTGGGATTCAGATATTTAAAATGAGAATTTAAGGAAAAAAATAGCCCCCTAGGTGATTTAATACAAAGTTAAAACCGTGTGTTTTCACATTTTGTAAGTAGTTCCTTAACATCAGGATGCGTATTTTTACATTGAAATTTTCGTCACAAATGAATAATTACAGTCAAAGTCAATTTTCGGATTACACAGTAGTGGACTCTCATCAAGTTCCGATTAACAGTGTTTCGAAAAAGTTTATGGCAGGCGTTTTTAGTTGGATGTTTGCTGCACTCGCTATAAGCTCGGTTTTTGCCATTCTTTTCTCACAAGTTGAATCTTTGAGTGCATTATTGCATGAAGAAGTTTTGGGGCGTACCCGCCTAACCGGGTTTGGTAGCCTGATTTCCTTTGCTCCACTTGCGTTTGTATTGGTTATCACTTTTGGCATTAACAAGCTTTCCAGTAGTGCATTGAGTGGTATACTTATCGCCTTCTCAGCAGCAATGGGTATGAGTTTAAGTACATTGGCGCTTGTTTATACTTCTGGGTCATTGTTCACTTGCTTTGCTTCTTCAGCTGGTATGTTTGGGGTTATGGCAGTGATGGGGTACACAACCGATAAAGATCTTACTAAATTTGGTTCTATCCTCCAGATGGGTGTAATTGGGTTGGTAATTGCGATGATGATTAACTTCTTCATGCATAGTCCGGCGCTTAATTATTTAATTAGCCTGGTCGGCGTTGGTGTGTTTTTAGGACTCACGGCATTCGATATCCAAAAGCTGAAAAGAATTGGTGCTGGTGCTTATTACCAAAATGTAATGGCTATCGATACTAAAAAATTGGTTTTGTTGGGTGCGCTTACTTTGTACCTTGACTTTATTAATATCTTCCTGTTTATGCTTGAATTGTTTGGTAACAAACGCAGAGACTAATAGTTTTTCAATATATAACAACGAAGCCGGGTGTAGAACATTCGGCTTTTTTGTTGCTTAGTGAAGATGACAAAATAAATACCACCATTTCAACCATTCTGTTCCATTTCTGCGTCGTTGCAAAAGTCCTTAAATAGTTCACTATTCTCGGATTTTGCGCCTAGCACTAAAGAAACATAATAATTAAACTTGATGGAATTTATTTTGTCAACTTCACTTACACAATAAATTTTTGTAGTTCACGTTACATGTCATAACTTCATTAAAAGCTATTACATGAAAAGATTCGTACTTACAGCAATAACTTTAATATTGTTGGGTGGCAGTGCGTTTGCACAACAACCTATAGCAGTATCCAGTAAAACTGCTTATGCGAGCCATTTTCCTAAAATAGCTGAAAGTGATGTTTTGTAGCGGAAGCGTGTGGTTAGGGAAGTGAATGTGGGTGAAGCGGCCAACCAAATGCTCAATAAAACCAGTGATGGCCCATCGCTTTGCGGATTGTTGATGAGAGCGGTGAAAAGTGGTTCAGTTAGGGCGTACGGAGAGGGCGTTGCTGGGCTCAACAATCCTATGCAGCAATCGCAAATTTCAGATGTTGCGGGCACAGGCAATGTCCAAAAATATTTAATTGTCGAAGATTGGTTATACGTAAAATCGTTGGGTAAAATACAGCGGCGTATTTTTTCGATTGCGCCGGCTACTGGAAACCAAGAAGATAAGGGTACAGCTTCGTTTTGGGTTGACTATCGAGATATATGGGATATGTTCAATCAATGTACAGTCCAATTCTCAGAACAAAAAACGGCGAGCCTCGCTCAGGTTTTCGAGGAACAACTTATTTCTAGTAAGATAATTAGCGTGAAGGGGTAACCTTCCAATAATGTGGGCGCTTTATTCTCACGTTTAAAACAAGCTTTTGTGGATAACAGAAGCTTGTTTTTATTTTAGGGCACTACAAACATGTGAACTTCGTACTTTCGCTTTCTCTAATCAGGGCAATGAAATTTTCTGACGTAATAGGACAACAGGCTGCAAAGGAAGGGCTATTAAAAATGTGGCACCGTAATGTGTTTCCGCATGCTTTGATGCTCGCCGGTGCCGAGGGGTTGGGAGGCTTACCGCTTGCACTTGCACTTACACAGTATATTTTTTGTGCTGATAAAACGCCTACTGATTCATGCGGGGTATGTGCAAATTGTAGGAAAGTTTCAAAGATGGAACATGCCGATGTACATTTTGCTTTCCCAACCATACCACCCAAGGCTGGTACCAAGGGAGTGAGCAGATTGTACATGAAGGAGTTCAGGGAGTTTGTACATAAACACCCCTATGGCACTACTTTCGATTGGTTGCAGGCAATTAATGCTGAAAACAAACAGGGTAACATTACTGCTGAAGAATGTAGAGAGATTATTGAAATACTGAATCTAAGAGCTTACGAAGGTGGCAAAAAGGTGCAATTGATTTGGCGACCAGAGTATTTGAGGAAGGAAGGCAATATTTTGTTGAAACTGATTGAAGAACCACCTCAGGATACCATCATCATTTTTGTTGCCGAGGAACTGGAAGATATCTTAAGTACAATTAAGTCTCGTACACAGACTGTAAGGTTGGCACCAATACCTGCCCATTTTATCGCTAAAGATTTGATTCAAAAATTCGGGACTGGTGAGACAAGAGCTAATCAAGTAGCGCAAATTTCAATGGGTAGCTACACCGAAGCCCTGAAACAAGTACACAATCACGACAATGATTTGTTCCCGGGCGTAAAGGATTTATTCAATGCGCTCTTTACGGGCAACGGCATTATGATTATGAAGTTTGCCGAAGAATGGTCGAAGGCGGGTAGGGAACAGCAGAAGAACTTTTTACACTATATCATTCAACTGATTGAGCAAGCAATAAGGGCGAGGTACACGCCTGAAGCTCCTTTGTCGTTGCCACTCATGGAAGCCCAATTCGTGAAAAAACTGGCATCAACCGGAGTTACGTTTGAATCATTTACCAAAATGAATGAGATTTTAACTGATACTATGCGATTAATTGAAAGAAATGCGCATTCAAAAACGCAACTTCATGCCATGGCAATCAAGTTGTTGTACACTGTAAAAAACAGACCTGTTCCGCTTTATTAAAATTCCAGAGTAAGTCCGTCGTACGCGAGTTGCATACCTTTTGGTAGTTCCTCATTTATCACATCATTCAGCCCCAACTGGTGGCTTACGTGGGTGAAATACACTTCAGGTATTTGCAGTTTTTCGGCCACTTCTATTGATTCTGCCAATGTAAAATGAGAAGGATGCTTTTCATGACGCAATGCTGTAAGTACTATTTTTTTACTGCCCTTTGCTTTAGCCATTTCTTCCTCGGCAATAAAGTTGGCATCGGTAATGTAAGTGAAATCTCCAATTCTGAAACCTAATACTTCCATCCGCATGTGTAGCACCCTGATTGGAGTGAACCACAACCCCTTGATTTGAAAAGGGGTCTGGGCATCGATGGTGTTTATATTGACTCTGGGCACACCGGGATAATCGGGTGCATCAAACACATATTTGAATTCCCTGCGCAATACCTCCTGAGTTTCGGTTGTGGCAAAAAGCTCCATTGGCTCATTCGAGAAATAATTGAACGCACGTACATCATCCATTCCGGCAACATGGTCTTTGTGACCGTGAGTGTACACAATTGCATCCAGTTTCTTAACGCCTGCCCGCAACATCTGGTACCTGAAATCGGGCCCTGAATCGATAGCGACAGTTACATCGTCAGTCTGCACCAAAATGGAACTGCGTAATCTGTTGTCTTTTTTGTTGGGAGAGGTGCAAACAGGGCAACTACAACCAATCAAGGGTACACCTTGCGAAGTGCCTGTTCCCAGGAAAGTGATTTTCACGTTATAGGTCCATTTGGGTTTGTACCGAACCTACAGAAGCAAATTCAGGTTGTTCTTTTAAAGCTTTGTACCACTTAAGCATTTCACCACTCAACTCACTTTCAATTATGGTGATGTTGTGCAATATTTCTACCAATGCATTAATACGCCCTTCTATGTTGAAGAACTTATTTACCACAACAACTCGTTTACTCTCTAATATGCAATAGCCGCTCGTGAAGTTCCCTTTTTCAAAGCGAACAGTATATTTCGCTTCTTCAAAGAGTTCTTCAAGTTTTTTAAGGGTGTTTGGCGTATATTTGAAACTCATTTTTCACCATTGTTTTCAATGAATAAAAGTAGGAAAAACCAGCTAAAACTCATTTTAATTCTTCTGGCGGGGCTGTTTGTCTCCACCACCAATGCACAAAACGAAAAGGAACGCGGATTATTCACTGCCGGATTTGAAGGAGGTATCAATTTTTCACAGGTTGATGGCGATTACTATGCAGGGTATGGTAAGCAGGGAGCCAGATTTGGGGCTATCGGTTTTTGGAATTTCAAGGAAGATTGGGCAATTAGTTGGGAGATTGCATATTCGCAAAGAGGTAGTAATGCATCAGGCTGGCGCGTAATTAACGACAGCATTTCAATAGCCAACTATGGAATTAACGCTGTTTACGCCGAAGTACCTGTAATGCTTAATTACTTCGACGACAAAAGAAATCACTTTGGGTTGGGATTGTCGTACAGCCAGTTAGTGCAGAGCAGTGAGCACTTACAGATTTCAAAACATAATACTTTGTCTGATGTAGACCTCTCGAAATATACATTTAATAAAAACAATGTTGAAATCGTCGCCGGTGGTACTTTACACATGTGGAAGGGATTATTCCTGAATGTGCGTTTTCAATATTCCATCATCCCGATGCGCACTGATATCCCAGAAATTTATGCCAGGTCAAAGCAATACAGCAATGTCTGGACAACTCAATTGTACTACTTATTCAGGTATTGATATAAATGAAGCATTTTGAGATAGCCCTACGGCTCGACTGGAGCGAAATGGATATGTTTGGTCATATCAATAATGTGGCTTATTTCAAGTACATTCAGGCTGCCCGCGTTAACAGTTGGGAGCAGTGTGAATTGCAGCCGTTGATTAATGAAAAAAGCATTGGTCCTGTTTTATTGTCTACTAACTGTCGGTTTATAAAGCCCTTGAAGTATCCGGGGGGAATTTTGATAAAAACGAGCGTAGAGTTTATTAAAAATACGTCATATGGATTATTCCACTCTATATTTGACTTTGATAATTATTTAGTTGCAGAGGCGCATGATGTTATAGTAATGTTTGACTATCAGAAAAATGAAAAAGTGCAACTGATTGATAGTCTTAGGGAAATACTTTTTGAATATTCTGTTTTATAGTATTTCCTCAAATTGCGTATTGGCCCTGCCCGGGGTTCTTGAGGGTGTTTAAATATTGTGAATTAATTTCTTTGAAGTAAGCCCAACCAAAGGCTAGGGACTACTGTCTTTATTAATTGAAACCTACTAAACCTAATTAATCAAAATTAATTAACCCTCTAAACTTAACCCGATGAACATTGGATTAGCGATCAAAACGATCAGGAAAAAACTGGCAATTACGCAGTACGAGCTCGCTGACAAATGCGACCTCTCACAAACATCACTCTCACAAATTGAGACTGGCGTCAAGCGTCCTAGCCAGCGAACGATTACGAGAGTTTGCTCTGTTCTCGATATTCCGGAATCTGTAATCTACATAGTAGCAATGCAGGAATCAGATGTACCCCCAAGCAAGAAAGGTGTATACGATTTAGTATATCCTTCATTGAAAAACCTTGCACTTCAAATGGTTAGTGCAGAACATTTAAATTTAGTTAGCGAAGTCGCTTAATAATATACTCGTTCGTTCAACGGGATATTTACCAAAAGACTTAATACCCCTAACCCCCCATTTTTTACCCTCACCATAAAATTCTCCGGACTGCCGTCCCCTTTCACCTTTTGGCAGTCCGGATTTTTATTTTTTGTCTGTTTTGTAACACTATCTTTGTGTAACATGACCACTTCTGAGGCATTTTTCGCAATTAAAAAAGAACTGACCGACCTCTACGGTGAGCGCGAAGCTGCCAATATAGCCCACCTTTATTTAGAACATGTTACCGGTTTAGGAAAGCTCGATAGGCTGACGAACAAAGATTTGTCATTTGGAGAAACTAAAACGCAGGCGCTAAAAGAAGCCATCTCTGTTTTAAAAATGGGCAAACCAATACAACAAGTTATTGGAATTGCTTGGTTTTATGGTAGAGCATTCACAATCAATGAACACGTTTTAATACCCCGTCCGGAAACTGAGGAATTGGTGCAAATGGTATTAAATGCATCAAAGCAACTACCAAATCCTTCATTTTTAGATATTGGTACAGGTAGTGGATGCATACCCATTACGTTGAAACTTGAGATGAACGAATGCAGCGTTACTTCTTGCGATATCAGCGAAAATGCCCTTGAGTTGGCGGGAAAAAATGCAGTGCAGTTAGGTGCGACTATCAGTTTTTTAGCGTGTGATTTTCTCAATGAACTGTGTTGGCAATCTTTGGGGCAATTTGATGTAATTGTTTCCAATCCACCCTACATACCATTGAAAGATAAGGCGAAAATGCACAAAAATGTAGTTGAATTCGAGCCGCATTTGGCATTATTTGTTCCTAATGACGATGCCTTAGTGTTCTACAGCGCCATTGCTGAATTTGCCGGATATCACTTGAATTTGGGTGGTTATGTTTTTTGCGAATTGGACCCAGATAATGCAGAAGGTTGTAAGGAGCTGTTTGAAAAGAAAGGGTTAAAAGAGGTGCATTTACATACAGATATGCAAGGGCTTACTCGTTTCATCTCCGCGAGAAAATAACACTCTCAGATTCCCCCCAACATTCCCCCTGCTATTGCGGTATAATCTTTGTGATTATATTAATTCGAATGTTACCTTTGTTTCCTAAAGTTTAAGTTTTAGATGAAAGTAAAACACGTTCTTCTGGCAAGCGCCGCATGTGCGACCCTTGTCTCTTTTAATGCTGTTGCTGGCGGCAAAAATGCAACGGTAAAAAAGACGAAGTTTATTGATCCTGCAAACATGGATCTTTCAGTTCGTCCTGGTGATAACTTCTTCCAGTATGCCAATGGTGCATGGTTGAAAACTAACCCTATTCCGGGCGACCAAACTAGGTGGGGTAGTTTCAATATTCTCGCTGAAAATAACCTGAAAGCACTTCATGGTATTCTTGACGAAGCTGCTGCTGTAAAAAATGCAAAACCGGGTAGTGCCGTTCAAAAAGTAGGTGACTACTACCGAACAGGTATGGATAGCATTGCGATTGAAAAAGCAGGCATCGCACCGTTGAAGCCACACCTGGCACGCATCGAAGCAATTAAAGACGTTAAAGGGCTTATAGATGAAATTACTTACGAGCACACGATAGGTCTTAGCCCGTTGTTCTCATTCGGTATTTCACCCGATGATAAAAACGTAGTAAAAGAAATTTGTCAGTTCGGTCAGGCTGGTCTTGGTATGCCGGGCAGAGAGTACTACACTGATAACGACCCTCGTACAACCAAAGTAAGGGAAGCGTACAAATTGTACATTCCTAAAATGTTGCAACTAGCTGGCGTTGATAAAGCAACTGCTGAAAAAGACGCAGCAGAAATTTATGCTTTGGAAAACACTTTGGCGTTGGCATCTTTGACAAGGGTTGAAATGCGTGACCCTATTAGGTTGTATAACAAATACGATTTAAAAGCAATCGAAGCGTTAACTCCGGGTTTGAACTGGCACCAGTTATTTGCAGGTTTAAAAGTGAAAGGCGAAGATTCATTGATTGTTGCTATGCCTGAATTCTTCAAAGCTGTGGGTGCACAATTATCTGCAACTCCGCTCGCAACATGGAAAAAGTATTTGAAATTCACGATGATCAATACTATGGCTTCTTACCTTCCTTCTAATTTCGACAAGGCAAGGTTCGATTTCTATGGTACAACAATGCGTGGACAAAAAGTACAAAGCCCACGTTGGAAAAGGGTATTGCATGAAGTAGATGGTTCTATCGGTGATTTGTTGGGGCAGTTATACGTTCAAAAATACTTCAAACCTGAAGCTAAGAAGCGTATGATGGTAATGCTTGACAACCTACAGGCAGCATATAGCGAAAGGATTCAAACCCTTGAATGGATGAGCCCTGACACTAAAAAACTTGCAGCGAAAAAGCTCAATGCAATCATGAGGAAAATCGGTTACCCTGACAAATGGCGCGACTACAGCAAACTCAATATAGTAAGTAACGACTACATCAAAAATGCATTGGCATCAGGTGAGTGGGGTTATAACTACGAAATGAGCAAATTGGGCAAACCAGTTGATAAAATGGAGTGGGGTATGACACCTCCAACAGTGAATGCTTACTACAACCCTGCATTCAACGAAATCGTTTTCCCTGCCGGTATCCTCCAGTTCCCATTCTTCGACGAGCAAGCTGATGACGCTATTAACTACGGTGGAATTGGTGCTGTTATCGGTCACGAAATCACGCATGGTTTCGACGATCAGGGTCGTTTGTATGATGCAGAAGGTAACCTGAACAATTGGTGGTCTTCCGAAGATTCAGCGCACTTCATGGATAAAGCTGAAATGGTTGTTGACCAGTTCAATAAAATGATTGTGTACGATACATGCCATGCAAACGGTCAGTTGACTGAAGGTGAAAACCTTGCTGATCTTGGTGGTATCAATATCGCTTACGAAGCTTTCAAGAAAACAAAACAAGGTCAAAGTAACGAGAAAATCGATGGCTTTACACCTGACCAACGTTTCTTCTTAAGCTGGGCACAAGTATGGAGAGCAAACACAACAACTGAAGAATTGGCGAATCGTCTTAAAACAGATCCGCACTCTGCAAGTGAATTGCGTTCTAACGTTCCGGTAAGTAATGTTGAGGCTTGGTATAAAGCATTCGATATTAAACCAACAGACAAAATGTACCGTCCTGCCAACCAAAGGGCCAGGGTTTGGTAATCAAATATTGTTGAAGTATCATAGTACAAAGTATGGCCGCTCCTGCAAGGGGGCGGCTTTTTTACATGGTATCGTCGTTGTGCATTACTTCAACTTTTGAGCTGAAGAAGTTGAGGAACAATACAATAAATGATACAATGAGCATAGCGTGGAAACACACCACTATTTTGCCTGCCGATGAGGCTGGGTGTACATCGCCAAAGCCGATGGTTGTAGAAGTGATTACACTGAAATAAATGTAGTCAGCTACATTGGTTGCATTGTCGGATAGCAAGTGAAGACCGCCATAAATGACTGCAAAATCAAGCGCTATTTCGGTGTAGTTGAAAAATAGCATCAGGATATTGCGGCGATACGAGCGCGGTTTCACAAACATATCAGATACGAAGATGAGGGATGAAACGTAGCAGATAGTTTCAAAAAGCAGGTAGCATGAAATACCAATGGCAATTTTGCTTTGGTAGGCACCGGTTATCAGAAATACAAGCGGCAAAAGTGTTTTAAACAGCACATAGAACTCATTGGCAACGTTGCGCACATTCATCCCTTTTTTGCTGAAATATTGGCGAATATGAAGGCCGGGAAATATCAATTGAACCCCCACCAGAAACAACCTTAAAATCTTCTCAAAGCCTACATCATTTTGTTTATGGTTGTTCCATATACGGTGCAGGTTGTGAAAAAGGGTTGAATACACCGAATGCCTTACCGGTAAATTATCTTTCTCGTTGCCTAATAATAACTTGTAAAAAAACTTCTTTATACGCACGTTGCCGCTGTTTAGCCTATGCTAATGTAGTTAAACTTATAAAATTGTACATCAAATGCTTTCAATTGAGGTGTGCATTCTTACTTGCCGGGGAATATTCGGTGTCGTTTGATTGTTTATTAATGTTCTGGTAATGTGCGGTTTATATTTTTACCAATTTACTGAAAGACAATGTATCGACTTTATATTTTATTGCTGATTTGTTTTGGAATCAGCTCGCCGGTTTTGGGGCAAAGCGGATGTACCGACCCGGCAGCAACAAATTATGACAGCCATGCAGTGGTCAATGACGGATCATGCCTATATCCCATCACGCACATTACTGTTACGCGCCGTGCTGATTTGCCGTCGGAGTTGGTTGAAACATCTGGTTTGAAATATATCAGTGGGAGAATTTGGTCGCATGGAGATAGCGGAAATCCCAGCGAATTATATGCGGTGGATACGACCAGTTGCTCTTTATTGCAAAAGATAGTGGTGGACAATTGTTCCAATATAGATTGGGAATCCATAACAGCCGACGACAGCAATATATACGTTGGCGATATGGGCAATAACAGTGGCGATAGAACCGATTTGAGAATACTTAAAATAGCTAAATCTGATATCTCCGCTAGTAGTACGGTACATTTAAATTCACAGGTCATTCATTTTGCCTATGCCGACCAAACTAATTTCTCTTTGGGCAGTTCAAATAACTATGATTGTGAAGCCATGATTTCATTGCGCGATTCATTGTATATTTTTACTAAGGACCGTGGCGATACATCAACCAGGGTATATAAACTACCCAAAACACCAGGAACTTATTCTGTTTCTCCTATCACAAGCTATCATGTCCATGGGTTAATCACCGATGCTGACTACGATTCAGTGACCAATAGCGTTATTCTGTTAGGGTATATGCCCGCACACAATTATTCATTTTTATGGCTGTTATATGACTTCAATAGCGTTGATTTCTTTTCGGGCAATAAACGTAGGTTAGAAATTGGAGATGTAAATGCGTGGCATACCGAGGGACTTACTCGGGTGAATAAACACAGAATGTTTATCTCAAACGAAAGCAGCGGGTCGGTCTCCCAAGCTTTGTGGATTGCCGATTTCGAGCAGGCGGGATTGGATGCATCATTGCTACACCATGAACAATTGCCTATAAGTTTTCACCCTAACCCTGCTAGTGATGTTTTGACTTTTGAAAACATATCAATGCCAAGTACTATTGAGATATATGACGTATTGGGAAGGAAATTAAAATGCCTACAAATGACATCAGGGCAAAAAGAAATGGACATTAAGGGAATGGTTTCCGGCGTTTATATTGTTTCTGTGGAAAACAAGGAGGGGCGCCAAGTATCGCAAATGGTGAAGCAATAGAGAAACTACTGCTTTGAATTTTGGCTTAAGATTGATGAGATAAATTCACTTATTTCTTTCGAATTTCTGTATCCAAATTTGTAAAGTAGAATTGTTGTACCCTCTCTGAATTGGAGCTTAATGACTTCATAAGTATTTCTTCCAACTTGCTTTTTTGCTTCCGTATTGCAGCTTAATAGGTCGTTCCAGAAAAAGGTGCCAAGGCGCGCAATGACCATTTTATCGTTGTCAATTTCAAGTTTGGGGATATTTTTATAGTCCCACCAAAACCCATAAATACCTGCTCCAATAAGTCCCAACGCCATCAATGAGAAAACATAGAACGGAAATTCACTAGAGTTGACTTTGATCAAAGAAATAAGCCCTAAATAGACGCCCGCTGTAATCGTATAAAAATAAATCACCCAAAAGATAATTCGCTTAATGCCGAGTTTGGAGGTGAGTGTGTGCATGGGGGCTGTGATATTGTGTGAAGGTAGGTGATTTGTATTGTTTGCTATGTTTTCAGTAGCTTTACTAAGTGAAGAAGTTTTTATTGCTTACAATCTTGGTTATAGTACCTTTTTTAGGGAATACCTGCGTTTGTGATGGCGATATTTTTGATTTGCGCCATGCAATGGCTAATTATGCTCGCGTTTTCAGGGGTATAGTGCTATCAAAGGAACAGGTGACAGACTGGGGCAAATACAAGGTAATAGAACAGGGTGAAAAGAATGATGTTTTCAAAGGTTCAAATGGGATTTTTGCTGCGTACAAGCTGAAGATCGTTAAAACCTATAAAGGCACTAAAACCATTGATACAATTACTGTTCTTACTCCTTTTACCGGTGCCGCATGTGGGTATAGGATGGAAGTAGGAGGACAATACGCATTGTTTTGTTCTGATTACGACTTTGCCTTTTATTCATTAAATCATAAAACGATTTCACTCGATTCTTCTGTTGTTTGGACTAACCATTGCACCGCCAACCGTGAATGGTTCGATGCCTTGGATAGTCAATTGGTTGAGGCTGGTAAAGGGCGGTAATGTGGGTTATTTAACGAACAGTGTATCATCCTCCCAAGTTATGGGGTTTTGACATATGTAGGAATCGATTTTTTGAAGGGCAGCTTCACTTCTAATGATGTGCTCATAATAATTGCGTTGCCAGATTTTTGAATTGGGGCTAACAAAACTAGAATTAATTTGTTTTGTGACTGCAGATTTATATCCTCGAACTAGCGCGCCAATAGTTTTAGATGGTGAATGAAGTTGAGGTGCGTTTTCTAGTTTTATAGGTGATGTGTCTATGTCTTTTGTTTGTGAGGGTAGGTTTCTTGAGTTGTCAGTGTTTATAAAAACAATTCCATGAACGTGATTTGGCATTACTATGAAAGAACCTAATTCAATCTCATTACGAATTTCAGATGTTTTCTTCCATTCTTCCATTGCAATTTCCCCCAACGGAGAATAGTGTATTTCGCCTTTTTTAATTGTTCCGAAAATGCAATGTTTTTGGAAGGTGCAAATAGTGATAAAATAGGCACCTTCCGATGAATAATCGTATCCTTTCAGCCTGATTGACCTCCTATGATGTATTTCTGTTTTAAATGCCATGGTCTACCAAAGTAACACCGATTGTATTTTATGACTCCCTGAATTTAAATTAAATTAGTCCACCCCTGTAGGGGCGAAAGGCTTTCGCCCTAACCTGCACGATAACTATTAGCTCAATTTTAGTCGTGCATTGTCTGATGATTTGGTTACCGGGCGAATGTCATTCGCCCCTACGGTTTGGGGAAAATAAAATGCCTGTGTTGTCGTGCATTGTCTAATGATTTGGTTACTGGGCGAATGCCATTTGCCCCTACGGTTTGGGGAAAATAAAATGCCTGTGTTGTCGTGCATTATCTAATGATTTGGTTACTGGGCGAATGCCATTCGCCCCTACGGTTTGGGGAAAATAAAATGCCTGTGTTGTCGTGCATTATCTGATGATTTTGTTATCGGGCGAATGCCATTCGCCCCTACGATTCACGGTAACTAAAGAACAAATAGATTGCAAATTTTCTCAACCCTCACCCGTTTACGGGCAGAAATTTTCATAGGTTGGGTATGTAAACCCGCCGGTGCCGTTGTATTGATCGGGGAATTTATAAAGAGGTAGGTCGGCGGTGACTTTTTGCGTGCAACCACCTGTGCCGGTGCCTAAAAGGAATAAATATGTTCCTGTGTCTACAGTTCGTGCGCCTGGGGTCGTGTATTTGATTTTTACGAAATATTTGTAGTCGGTACATTTTGTATTGGCGGTGTCTCTGCCGTTCCAGTGGGTGTGTGGGTCGGTGGTTAGAAACACTTTTGTTCCGTTTGTCTTATAAATCGCTAGTTGGTACGTTGTAAAAGTGTAAGGATATCCTAAAAGATAAAACTCGTCATTAACGCCATCGTCGTTAGGGGAAAAGGCTGTAGGAAGCGCGTACGTGCCCGAATCGCCAAGGGCCACAAAGGGTTGCGTGCAGCTATTTTCCAGTTGATGTATGAATGTGCTGTCAACTGTAACAGGCTGTACAGGATTGTTCTTTGGTTTATTGCATGCAAAAAGTCCCCAAAAGAAGCAGATTGTTGCAGAGGATGGAATTACGCGTTTCATGTGTTGTTCTGACATTAGAGCGTATGAGAAGGATTGAAACAAAGGGATCAGGAACAAAACCTGTGGGTCAGAACAAATAGTTGTTGTAAATTAGTGTCATGCATTCTTCCTTCACAACGGTATTAGACATTATTTTCCCTTCAGCATTCAAGGACTATTTTGAACTTACAAATCATACTTCGTCATCAGAGCG
>CANGIY010000020.1:2500-63018 GCA_947454235.1 Chitinophagaceae bacterium | reverse complement strand
GATGTTGCGCTCGTGGGTGGGGGCGGTGTACCACAACCCGGAGAGATCAGTCTGGCGCACAATGGCGTGTTGTTCCTTGATGAATTGCCTGAGTTTAAGCGTACAGTACTGGAAGTAATGCGCCAGCCTATGGAAGAGCGCAGAGTTACAATTAGTAGGGCGAAAGTGAGCATCGATTTCCCGGCGAGTTTTATGCTGATTGCCAGTATGAACCCGTGCCCTTGCGGTTATTTCAACCACCCCGAAAAAGAATGTACCTGCTCCCCGGTTATGGTGCAACGTTACCTCAATAAGATAAGCGGTCCGTTGCTGGACAGGATAGACCTGCACGTAGAAGTAACCCCTGTTGCTTTCAGTGAACTGAGTTCAGCACGCACATCAGAGCCGAGCAGTGAAGTGCGCGACAGGGTAATTAAAGCCCGCGAGATACAGGCAGAGCGTTATAAAGAAAAACAAGGCATCTATGCCAATGCACAAATGAGCAGCAAGCTGCTGAAAGAGGTGTGTGAGATAAACCAGGTAGGGCAAAACCTGCTCAAAACAGCCATGGAACGCCTGAACCTCAGCGCGCGCGCCTACGACCGCATCCTAAAAGTCTCCCGCACCATCGCCGACCTTTCCGGCTCCGAAAATATTCGCCCCGAACACCTCGCAGAAGCAATACAGTATAGAAGCCTGGATAGAGAAGGCTGGGCAGGATAATTTGAGAGCGGATGCGGGGAGCGAGGAGCGGTGGCGAGTGTTAAAATTTTAAATCAGATGCCGAATAAAAGGGTAATTCCTTATTTTTATATTTGCAAAAGCATGATAATTTGTATACATGAGAAAACCCACAAAAGCTGAATTAGCCGAGATGCTAAATGTGACTGAGGAGGTTTTTCATAGGGATATAAAGCCATACATAAAGCGTGATTTTAGAAAAGAGTTATCAAACATCATGGACAAAACAACCAATCCCGATATTTGGCTTGATGAGCAAGACAATATGATTTTGGTAAACCCCCAGAATGTGAATAGATATTACCAAACTAATCTTTCAATATATTCGTATAAAGAAGAGTAATTATGAGTAGCTACAAAATAGATGTTAGGCTAGAAGGCGACAAATTTTTCCCTTCAAAGCTTCAATCTAAAATGCCAATGCCTTTGAACATTTTATCGGAATCAGGGAAGATTGCGGTGAAGGGTAGGAATGCAGGTAAGGAGGCACTATTTGGGATGGCAAATTTCGAATTTCCTGTCGGGGAAAAAGATGTAAATGAAACACTTTGGGAATGCAATTCTATGCTTCAAAATTTGAAGAGTTCCTTGGATGAGTGCGGTGTTGATGAGATTACCATAGATGTAGGTAATTATGATGCTAGTCCGCTAGATATCAGGTTTTCGAAAGATTTGATGAATGCCTTCAATGCGCTCAATGCGACACTTGAATTTCATACTGTTGTGAAAGAGAAGGAGTTAAATAATACAGTAGAGGAATTGATTATGAAGGCTTTTAAAAAGAAGTCAACTATGTCAACCGATGATTTTGCAAAAATATTAAGTCTTGTACAAGGGCACCCTTCCTTGGCTAAAACAAGTGCGTTGTCATATTTATTGTTTCTAAGGTCAAAAAATAGCACGTTTGACAGCGAAGAGCAAAATCATTTGAATGAGTTTGATGCATTTTGTCAAGAACTCGTTTAATTAATTGGGCAATGTCAAATATTTGATAAGCCCAACCCATCCAAGTACCTCACTTACCGTTCAAGGCTGTTGTATTTTGTATAGTGCATAAAAATACCATACCTTAGTTACTGCATGAAAAACTACCGCCAATCAATTGAACGTCAGGCTTACAACAGTAAGGTGATGAAGGTGGGTTTTTATGTGCTGGTGGAGTTCTGTTACTTTATTGCAACATTTGTTTATCCGGTCGATTTAGAAAACTCAATAAAAGAGTACTTTTTCTGTGCAATCATTGCGTTTTTAGGTTCGGTTTACCTGCTCCCGTATTTTGAAAAACCCTCAGTTTCGAACTATGAAAGTGAAGACAATAACGGGGATGCACCTAAAGTGCTTATACTATCCCGGGGTTCAGGCTTTTCTGTGCTGAATGGTTTTTTTACAATCTACTTCGTTTACGAACTTTCGGTGTATATCGTTTATCGCCAGCTTTATTATCCTAATCATTCATTCCTGATTATGGTGGTGCTGTGGTTGTTTTTTGATTCCCGCAATGCAAGGGGTAAAGAGCAAGTAATAAACATTGGCGAGAAAGGGATTAAAACGAGTTGGGGCTTGTCTTTTTCCTGGAGCCAAATTGAAGATGAGAAAATAGAGGTAGTAATTAGGAGAGACCCGGACAGTCAAACAGATAAATATAGATACTATCTCGAGTTTGCCGGGGCAGGTCAAACCTACTCAATAGATCTCTGGGCCTTCACCAGTGATATTGATGGGGTAAAAGAAGCGATGGTACAAGGTAGGCGTGCATTTGATTTAAAGCAATTGTACCCGGTACAGCCTAGAATTGTCGCAATTCCTGAACACACGATAGAAGGTATAAGCACCGAAGATGCCATTAAACAATACGACCCAGCCCCCTTTGGGTTCAACTTTGCTCAGTGGTTTCCGGCAGTTGCAGTATTTTCATTGTTGACCAACCACTTTATTCATGTGCAATTTGTAGACGATTTATGGTGGTGGATCGTATTCTTATATACACTTGTAGGGTACATGACTCATACCTTTTACACTTCACCCAACAGAAAGGATTGGTTTGCATGGGCTTTTTCAAATGCGTGGAGTGTGCATGAGCTCAACGTTGCAACGTTCCAGCAATTCGGATTGCCGTTTGATGTGTTGATTGAGGAGTTGGAAAGCCACGACCCTGCAATGGCGAAATTCATTCAACACAGGCTAGATACCGAGCCATTTTACAAAGACGATGAGTTGGTTGAAGGCGAGTATAATTTTACGGCCGGCACCTCTAGGAACATGAGCTACATGATACCCTTGATTGAGTTCATTTTTTTGATATTGGTAATAGGCATTGAAATAAGTTTTGGCACAATGTTGGTGTTTTTAATGATGATTAGCCCGATTATTTACACTACAGTGCAAATTTCTGAAATGTCAAAATCCTCTTTGATGGTATCAGAAGAGGGCATTTCCTATGCCAATCAAGAGCTACATACATGGGATAACATCACCCAGGTTTCGGTTGAACGTCTCAGATTTAAGGGCCCGAATTATTATAACTACCTGAGTATAGTAAGCAATGGCGAAAAATATGTGTTCAACATTCAGCGTCTGAATGTAAGTGCTGAAGCTATAAGGCACATAGTGATGGTGTACCACTACCGCTCACAGCAGGCACAGGGCTAGGGTTTGCTTTTTGTTAGCTTGGGTAAATTAGCAGGTCATTGATGGCTCGTTGAATAATTGCGACGATTGTTGAAAACTTAATATAAATCAAACGAATTAGGTAACTTCGGGCAAATATTTACAAATGAAACCTATTCTCTGCACTATACTTGCTTTTGCACTGGGCGCGCAATGCGATGCCCAAACCATTACATGGGGAACACCAATTGCCGTAAGCGGTAGCGCGACAGGAAATTTGCATCCGCGAATACAACTCAACCGTGCCGGTAATCCTGTTGTGCTTTGGGGCCTCACAGATTTGTATGCTTATGTCTCACGCTGGAATGGAACCGGGTTTACAACGCCCCTGGGGGTTAATTCCTGGACTTTGCCAGTTTTTGCGCAGTCGTGGGCTGGGCCAGATATGGCCTCATTCGGAGATACGATTTATGTTGCTATGAAACGCACTCCGGAAACAGACGCAACTCATTACAGCTACCTCGCACACTCTTATGATGGTGGTGCTACATTTTCTGCCCCTGTACGGGTTGATAATATCGACTCAAACTTTTCAAGATTCGTTACTGTAACAACGAATGCTGCAGGAAACCCACTTGTAGCTTTTATGAAATTCGACACGGCTTTTATGAATCCGCACTATGTTGTTTGCAGGTCAAGTGACTATGGTGCAACATTTTCTACCGATGTTTTAGCGAGCGGTTCGGCTGGAGAGGTGTGCGATTGTTGCCCTGCCAGCATTATAAGTTCTGGCAGCAGGGCGGTAATGTTGTTCAGAAACAATTTGAGCAATATTCGCGATACATGGGCGGGAGTATCAACCGACGGTGGCGCAACGTTTTCGGGAACCATGGCAGTTGATAACAACAACTGGTCGGTGATGTCGTGCCCTGCTTCAGGGCCTGATGGTGTAATAATAGGCGACACAGTTTATAGCGTGTCAATGAGTCAGTCGTCGGGCAGGGTGGTTTCGTATATCAGCAAGGCTTCGTTGAGTGCTTTAGCTACTGCATCTACACAACCTATTGCAGGTACAACAACAGGCTTTACACAGCAAAACTATCCGCGCATTGCCAATGCCGGAAACGCTGCTATGGCAGTTTGGAAACAGGTTTCAGGGGGTGCAACTATGATTTGTGGTCAACTGACTGAGAATATACACAGTGGTTTTTCGGGCTTCGATACAATAGCGATTGGGTCTGGGCTACAAAACGCCGACGTAGCAATGACTCCCGGCGTTATTCATGTGGTTTATGAAGACGATGGTACGGGTAAATTGATGTACATAAAAGGCACCTATCCGGTATCGGGTTTGACAGTTGAGACTACTGCTCATCAACAGCGCATAGAGCTTTACCCTAACCCAACAATCAATAGTTTTTATGTTGATACACGTACAACAGGTACCATAACCCACAGTTACATAGTTGGTCCTGATGGCAGACGCATGGAGGTAACTCCGATCGTAACTGGCACCACCGCTCAGTTCAGTACCGAAAATCTCAGTCCGGGTGTTTATTACGTAACCTTCAACACTGAAAAAGGCATTGTATTTAATGGCAAAATTGCCGTGAAGTAATTTCGTTTGCGGACGGAGGGAAAGTCCTAGCGCAAGTGTTTTTCTCTTGTGCTCACAACGCCCGCAGTCTTTTCGACTGCCGTACAGGCTATATGAGCCCTTTGATTTTGTAACAATACCAAAAAAACACTTCCTGGAAACGCCCACCCAAGGGCATCCTATTACCAGCGATTTACTATATTTATACCCTAAAGGGTATAAAAATGACCAAAAACACAAAATTATACCTTAAGAGGTATAATATCATTAAAATGCCTAACTTTATACCTTAAAAGGTATAAAAATGTCATTGAGTGACTTTGTGAAAACCAGAAGAAAAGCCGCAGGTTTACTACAGCCCGAGCTTGCCCAAAAAGCCGGGGTAGGGCTGCGGTTTGTGCGCGACCTGGAACAAGGCAAGGAAAGCCTTAGGATGGACAAAGTAAATCAGGTGCTGCGCTTGTTTGGGAATGAATTAGGTGCTGTACCAGTTAAGAGGGAGGAATAAGATGAGAAAAGCAGAAATAAGGATGCACGACATAACAGCAGGCTGGTTGTTGCAAGATGAAAACGGGTATCATTTTCAGTATGATGCTTCTTATCTGGTGAATAAAGCCCGCCAAGCGGTAAGTCTGACATTACCATTAACAGAAAAAGAATATCATTCAAATGTGTTGTTTCCGTTTTTTGACGGACTGATACCTGAAGGATGGCTGTTACAAATTGCTGAGAAGAACTGGAAGATCAACGAGCGCGACCGAATGGGGCTTTTATTGAGTTGTTGTAAAGAATGCATTGGAGCAGTAAGTGTTCACCCTGTAGAAGAACAAAGTAGCCATGAGTAGGTGCTTATATTGCTACCAGCAACTGAATGCAAGTGAGGTTGATTTTCATAAAGCTTGCAGTAAAAAATTCTTTGGGCAAGACACTGCCCCTGAGTTGCCGTATGCTGAAAGGGATATGGAGGCATTGGCGGAACAAGTCATTAAAAACCATGTTGCTGTAACGGGCGTACAGGCTAAACTCTCGTTAGAGTTGTGGTCGGAGTATAGTAGCCAACCCAAACGTTTTACTATTGTAGGGTTATGGGGTAGTTACATTTTAAAACCACCAACCCCACACTATCCGTGGTTACCTGAAGTTGAAGACCTTACGATGCACATGGCAGAAGCAGCAAAAATATGTGTGGTTCCTCATAGCCTCATCAGGTTACAATCAGGGAATCTTGCATACATCACCAAGCGTATTGACAGAACAAAAAACGGGAAGCTACACATGGAAGATATGTGCCAGTTAACCGAGCGGCTGACTGAAGACAAATACCACGGTTCCTATGAACAAATAGCAAAAACCATCAAAAAATACAGCACCCAACCGGGGCTTGATTTAGTGAATTTAAGTGAGCTACTGGTGTTTTGCTATTTGACAGGCAATGCCGACATGCATTTGAAAAATTTCTCGCTCATCCACCACCCACGCCAGGGTGTGGTTTTGGCTCCGGCATACGATTTAGTAGCAACTGCCCTTGTAAACCCAGCCGATACCGAAGAGACGGCACTCACATTGAATGGTAAAAAGCGAAAAATAAAGCTCCGCGACTTCATTGCCCTTTTTGAAGCCATGGGACTCGACAACCGGCAGCAAATAAACCTAGTACTTAAAATGACCAAGGCAAAACCCAAATGGCTGGCTCTCATCCAATCCAGTTTCCTCCCTGATGAACTAAAAACTCAATTTGTTGAGTTGATTGAGGAAAGGTTTAGGGTTTTGGGGTGGTAGGGGGGAGATTTATATCATGTCGTAAATATGAATTATTTGATTAATTTTTCGTTGTTCTTCACCCACGATATAGCATTTGTTGCATAGATTAGTTTTGAACTATCTTTATTTCCTTCGAAGAAATCGTGAGGCATTATTTTTAGTAGATCCTTCGCTTTTATCTTTGATGAAGTTTCTAAAAGTTTTTTTATTTCCGCTATTTTAGGAAGGTCCTGAGCTTTCTTTTTTAACAAAGTTTTCCAAGAAGATTCATCTTGAAGAAGTATTCCTCTTCCAAATTCTGTCAAATCTTTTTTATTGTCAACAATGTCAAGTATATATAAGTCTCTGTAGTAGCGACTGTTGATTAAGGATTTATCAATAAGTAGCAAAGGTAATATTTCGGTTATTTCACGGAGCGAAGCACGTGGTATCAAAGTTTCATTGCTCACTTTAGATACACTTATTGTTGTTGTACCTCGACCTTTTGCTGGTTCAGTTATTTTTGACTTAATATCTAAATTCGAAAATAGAAACCAACTTATCAAAACATTAGCGTACGCCTCCCAAGTATTGTCTTGAAATTCTTGTTTAAACACCACTTTCAAGATTTGGATTATGTCCGACTTTGAGATTTTTGCGAGATTTTGTTTTTTCAATAGTAAATAAGGCGTATAATTTTGGAATTTACTGGTAACAAAATCAGTGAGACCAGTTTTTGATATTTCAAATCCTGATGGAACGTAATAGTAATCGTTTTCCTTTTGAACGACTCCTAAATTCCGTAGCTCAAGCAATACATTATTTAATGTTTCATTGCCTATGCCTTTATGGTGCTTATTTTGTAATGTATCAATTGTTTCTTCTGCATTGATTTTAAAAAGTAGAAAAACTTCCAAGCATACATTTGCACTTTGCCTTAACAAATAGCTTTCTCCAATAGGCGGGACATCTCCATTTACTAAGTAATCCCTGTAGATATCCCAATAAATATTGTAGTTGGCACCAGATCGAATTATCAAGCGTTTGTGTAATAGCGATGAGATTGTACCACTATCAATCAAATCACCCACTTCGGCTTCATCAAAGAAACTGCCATCATATGCTCGTTTTGCTATTACTCTAAGTGCTTTTAGTTCATCGGAAGACGTACGTTCTTCGTCTTTCTTAAACAAATCAACTATGTTTAAATTAGATTCAATTAGTTTCTCTTTATTTGACCCCTGAGATATTTGATCATAAATATGGATGCAAAGTTTTTTGGTAAGCCATGGAAGGCCTTGTGAACTATCTTTGATTCTGTCTTTTATACTTTTCTCTAATTTTCCTACTGAATCTTCTAGTTGTTTAATAATTCCATCAATTTCCTTTTCACTAAATTCTCCTATTGTAAATTCCCTTGCTTGCTCTTTTGCCAGATATGGTACGATGGGTCATCACTTTGAATAAAAAAGTCTGATTTCCATGAAAAACCTACAATCATATTTGGACGTTTATCAGTCACATCCGAGAGAAACTTATAAAAAGTCTTGAAATAGTCCTTTTTTCGAAATACATCTTCGAATTGATCAAAAATTAACACTAAATACTTTTGTTCTGACTTTAGTGTCTCAAACAAACCATTAACCGAATCCGAGGAGAGTAAATCGAAATTTGAAGTGTACATTATTTGTTTCGAAAACATATCACGAACTAAGAAGCCATCAGTGTATGCTTGTTCAATTAATTTTGAAAGCGCTAGTGCAACAAAATTATCTGATATAGCACTTCGAGTATCTATTGCTAAACAATAGAAACAATTCCTGTAATGCTGATTGCGACAACTTTCTTTCAATTCCAATACCAAAGAACTTTTACCCCAGCCAGACTTGCCATTTAAATAAAAAATTCTTTTATTCGTACTATTGTTTCTGACACTTTTAAAAAATCCCAAGATCTTTGTTCTGATATCTATTCTTCCGACAAAGTGATTTTTATGTGCTGACGCCGGCAGATAGTCATACCAGTTTTCACTTTCTTGGACTTCCGAAATGCTCTCAATTGCAGCAGTAGAAGGTTTGCGATTTGATAATCGATCTTCTATCAGTATTTCTAAGCCAGCTATTTCTTCTATTTTCTTTCTGAGTATAGCTAAGTTTTCTTCACTTATATTTTTACTTTGTTCTTTAGCATTGATAACAATGAACTTCGTTGGGAATGCATTAGTTTCATTTATTAGATAAATGAAAAAATCACCAAAATAAGTTATTGCAAGGATTCGCTTTGAAATTATATGTTTACTTAATGCATTTTGAGGTTCGAAAATAATCTTGCCATCTTGGAGCATCCCAATAATATCTGTTGGCTCAAAGAAGGTCAAATTTTTGTATTTTTCTTTGCTTCTTATTTCTTCCAACAAAGCCCCAGCTTGATATTCTAATTCCTGAGTTCGAAAAAAATAGCCTTTGTTTGCTTCCTTGAATTCAACATTAAAGCAAAATTTTGACAACTCATCCGCAGTGACCTTTTCTTTAGCTTTACATTCTACATATAATATTCCTTTATCATGCTTTTGGTGGGCTACCAAATCAATCTCCATCCCAGAGAAATTAATATTTCCTCGAACTTCGTATTGTTGAATAGACAACAAGTTTCTAGTCAATGTTTCAAAACAGTTGCCTTTACTTTTGTTAGATGCCCCCTCCTCTAAAATTATTTTGATTTCAGACTTCATATATGAATTCAAACGTACAGTACAAAAATATAAATATTTTCGGTACTTAGCGGCGCAAATTTCTAAATCGAAGTATATTGGAGTTTGAGGCGTTTATGGAAAAACGAAAAAGCAAACAATCTGAAATCGAAGTGAAATGTTCTGATGAACGAGTATAGTTAGAAATCCAGCAATTTCACTTAAGGAAAAAATAAACCACCACCCCCCAAATTCTACCCATGATACACCCTCGAACGTAAAATCTTTCCGTTTTCCATTTCTAAGACTTCACCTACCATGAGGTGGGGTTCGCCTTGTACTTCGCGGCGGTATTCCATGAAAATGGAGGTGTCACCTACAATGAAGTTGGTGGGGTAGTAGCGCAGTGTTGGGAGGCGCTCAAAGGAATCGGCCCACCAAGCGCGCAGGGCAGCTTTGCCCGTTACCAGTCCATCTGTTTCGGGTTGGCGCACTTTCAGCTTCGGACTGAAATGGGCAGCATGGTCGTGGTAGAGCGCAAGTAGCTTTTCGAGGTTGTGTTCGTTAAAGGCATCAAACCATCGGTTGGCAATATCGCGAATTTGGGAAGCGTCCATCGTTGTTCTTTTACACGAAAATAGCCTTTCATTGTCAATATGTGCAACAATGAAAGGCTATTGAAAAAAGTATCTCGGCGACCTGTTTACTTAGCAGGTTTTACAGCGTGGTTGTGGTTGATTTTGAAGGTATAACCCACCATCAAAAACGTCTCAATGAAATTGAAGTGCTGGCTCGCTTTGCCGCCGTATTCGGTGGTATTGATATCGGGCAGGTTAATGTAGCCGAACTTCATTCTTGGTTGTATGGTTATTCTCCTGAACAAATCGAGCTGCAAACCCAGTGATGCCGATAAGCTGTACCCTGCAAGGTGGAACGCTTTTTTACCGGCTTCCATATCGTGTTTTGGAGGTTGCCCGAGTAAGTCAACATCCGAATCGGGTATTACCATGCCCGGTCCTGCACTGCCTGTTACAGCAAGTGCATGTTTTCTGTTTTTAGAAATCCAAACCTGCTCAATTCTGCCAATCTCTAAAGCAAAGTCATTCAATCCGTCGCAGTGCTCGAAATTAGAAACGAATCCTTTTGGCAGATTGTCAATATAGCCCGGTCCCGGGTTGTTCACTTCAGCGTCTTCACCCACTGTTACTTCGGCGTGGTCGTACGTACCAGCATTGGGGAGGTTTGCATCAATGTGCCCAGTGAGTTTAGTGGTTTGCTTTGCCATCGTATACTTCATGTGGTCTTGCCCGAAAGAAATAAAAGTCTTGTCGGAAAGATAGTAGGCAATGCGCCAGTTGAACTGCGGTATGGTGAATTCAGTAGGCTTGTAGTAGGTAGCTGAAAACGGTGTTTGTCCGTCGGTAGCTCTTATGTCGGTAATTGAAAAGTCGTAACCAGAGCCCCAGAAGTGGATATCGCTGTGCGAGTAAGCTGAATTGTTGTAACCCCACTCTACATAAAACTTTCCTTTCCGCGGGTACAAGTCTCTTATTTCCCTTGTGAGTCCGTTGTTGCAGCAGTTTGTCTCGGTGCTGTCTTTCTCGTCTTCTTGCGCAGCGGCTACAAATGGCATTGCCAAAAGCATACAAGCAATTAGTTTTTTCATTTTTTCTTATTCGGTTTGCGGTGCGAAAGTAAAAGTCAGAAGAAAGGAAAAAAGTGACCGCTGTCATGTAATGCAGCTCGATGGCAGAAAATCACTGCGCATTGAAGTCAAACTTTATAATTGAATGTAGGGCGCAAGTACCTCAAACTGTTTTTCTGATAAACCCAACGCGTCTTTTACCGCTTTCAATTCGGTGAATGTGCCTTTTTGCGCCCGCGCAACGAGGAAGCTGTGTGCTTTCGCCGGCCCTATGCCCTTGAGGTTTACCAGCGTTACCGAGTCGACAGTATTGATGTGTACTATTGTTAGGGCTTTGATCGAATCGGGGGCATCGGTATCAAATAAATCGGTGATGGCGGTGTCGTTGCGGTGGGCTTGTGCGGCTTTAGCCTGCGCTGCTACGTATTGGTTGTAGTATTTTTTATACCGCTGTTGCGCTATTGTATCAAAGTGGTCTTCCTGAATAGTGCCAATGTACCAACGCACCGCCACCAGCACTCCAATAGCAAGCAGCAACGCAGCTATGCCGTAGCGTTCGCGACGGGTGAAGGAGAAGTAAGATTTCAGCGGATTATCGGACATCACCCAAAATTAACCAAACCCACGAAATAAAAATGCCCGCCGTGTTTTGTGCGGCGGGCATTGGTAAAAATGAGTTGTTAGTTTTTAACCGGGAGGAATGCGTAGTTCTTGCCGTATTCCATCATTTGCTTGAAGAAGTTGTCAGGGTATTCCACTTTCACGTCAGCAATCTCTTCACCCTTCATTACAGGCACCAGTTTTGGTTGAATGAATCCGCGGTAAGGGCGGATGTGCAGTTTCTCGAATCTTTCCAGAATCTCTTTGTGCAAAACAGGGTCCACTTTAACACCGTAGTTTTCAACTAAGTCTTTACCTGCGTTGTAGTCGCCTTCTGATTTAATACGCTGAATTTCTTTCAACAACTGACCAAATAAAACGCGTAGTTTTTCGTAGTCATTCACCTGTACATAGGTTTTGCCGTTACGTTTTACGAACTCAACTACTTTATCAGCCTTGCCTTTTTCAAACGCCCAATGTGCAATCAATGCCCTGTTTCTCATGTGCGCCTCCTGAAGTTGTTCTCCCGGTTTCAGGCGTGTGAGTTGGGTCATAAGACCGTTCATCATGTAGTTATCGTAAGCAGCTTTGGCAACGTCCATGTTGTCCATTACACCTATTTCAATGAGTTTTTTATCGGCAACATAGTAAAGGCCTACTAAGTCAGCACGTGCTTCTTCAAGGCAGCTTGCGTAGTTTTTCAAAGTTTTATCGGTCGTCTCAACACCCGGGTTCAGTTGTCCTGATGCGTGACCGATACACTCGTGCATATCAGTATGCAGGTCAGAAGCCAGCGCGCCGTACTTTTTAAGGCGTGCTTTAACCATGTCGTTCGTGCCAAACTCATCGACCATGCCGCTCTTCGCTCCCGCCACGTTGTAAGAGTGAATGATGTTGCTCAACGATACCGACTTAGAGCCATGTTCTTTCCTTATCCATTCAGCATTTGGCAGGTTAATACCAATTGGAGTACTTGGGGCTGCATCACCGCTTTCCACAATCACCGTAATGGCTTTTGCTGTAATACCTTTTACAGTTGCTTTTTTATGTTCCTTCGCAATAGGCGAGTTGTCTTCAAACCACTGTGCTTGTTTTGCGATGGCTTCAATACGTTTTGTTTCTTCAAGGTCTTTCAAAGAAACCGTGCTTTCGTAGCTCGCTTTCTTACCAATAGCATCGAGGTACACCTCAATGAACCCATTCACGGCATCAATGCGCGAAGAGGTGTTTTTAACCCATGCAATATTGTAGTCGTCCCATGCTTTCAGGTCGCCGGTTGTATAGAACTGTACCAGAAGTTTCAAAGCTTCTTTTTGTTCAACGTCTTCAGCTACATCGGCAGCTTTTGCAAGCCAGTAAGCTATTTTATCGATAGCAGCACCATACATGCCACCGCTTTTCCATGTTTTTTCAACCAATACACCATTTTCTTTCACAACCTTACTGTTCAGTCCCCATGATGGTGCATTACCCTTGGTGTCGAATTTATCGTAGAATGCTTCGACTTCTTTTTGGGTTACACCCTCATAAAAGTTATTGGCTGAATTGGTAACATTATCAATGTTCGGGCGCAGGTCAACGCAAGTAGGCTCAAAGCTTTTATCGTAAACTACAGGCTTAATTCTGTTCAGGAATGCGTCAACAGTTTCTCCTTTTTCAAGTGGCAATAATTTTGAATCGGTGCCTTTTACAAGTTTTGCGAAGTAATCGTAGCTGCAACCCGGAATGAATTTTTCGTTGCTGTAGTGGTGATAGTTACCACTGCTGAACCACACCCTGCCGCAATATTCTTCAAAATGTTTCCAATCGGCAGATTTTTTATCACCTTTATATGTACCGTACACTGCCTCAATGGTTTTACGCAACATAATACCGTGCTTGCTTTTTTGGTCGTAGATGATATCGCGACCTGAGAGTGCAGCCTGATAGAGGTAGTATGACAGTTGCTTTTGCTGTAGCGACAAACCTTTGAAGCCCGGCACCTGGTACCTGAGTACCTGAAGATCGGCAAAGCCCTGTGCTTCTACATTAAATTTAGGGTCGAAACCATCGGTGTGCGCAGCAGTAGCAGCCTTCGGTGCTTTTGCTTTTGTTTGAGCATTACCGGTATGTGCTAAATGTGTTGCCATAGTTACAATAACAGCCGGAACCAGCCATTTTGATGCGAAAAATTTGTTGAACATGTACGTTATTTTAATCAGAATATAAAAGTAGAAAACCTGCAACGAAGTGGCAAACTTTTTTACCGAATGTGGCTTTAAACAACCGGCTGGTTGTTAATTTGATGATTATAGATTGATTTATTTCGCATGATTTAAATCATTGAAATGTTGGTTTTTTTTGAAGATTTTTACTACTTTGTTCAACTTAAAAGAAATCTATAGCCATGCTACAATTTTCATCAGGCAGTGCCAGAATCATAAATACCGAACGTGCGGTTGCAGAATGTTTGGAAATTGCTCTTGGTAATGATTATAAAAGTGCCGATTTGTTGATTTTTCATGCATCCATCGGGCATAATTTTGAAACAATGGTGCAAAAAGCCCATGAGATGGCACCCAACGCACGAATTTTAGCAGCGTCATGCTGTGGTGTCATTGGCAGGGAAGGTGTGAGTGAGTCGATGAAGGATATGGCATTAATGGCCTTAAAGGGCAATGAGTTCGAGATAGCATCGGCAGTTGAAATTGATGGTAAAACAGCGTTCGAACAGAGCCGAAAAATGGCGCAGGAACTTCATGGCATCAATCCTGCCATCAATATTTTTTTCCTGATGGCATCGGGTATCGATATTGATAATCAAAAGTGTATTGAAGGTATAGAATCAGTATTCGGGAAGGAAATTACCATTTTCGGTGCTACTTCGTCTGATAATATGAAGGGTATTGTCAGCTTTCAGGCAGTGGATACCACGGTTACCGAGCACGGTGCATGGCTGTTGGGTTTTACCGACCCCACGCTGAAAGCCACCACCCGAGCCACCCACGGCTTTACAATTTTTGGTAACCCTTTGAAGGTGACTAAGGCAGAAGGCAATGTGATAAAGGAATTGAATGGTAAGCCGGCATGGCAGGAATACCTGAACTTACTGGGTTTGCCTGAAAATTCGACTTGTGGAGAAACGATTCCGGTGGGTGCCCTTGGCGAAATATTAACACCCGAAGATGCCGGCGTATACGGAAATAGTGCTATATTGCGTGTAGTGACTAAGCACAATGGTAACGACATGTATTATGCAACTACCATCAGCGAGGGAACCGAATTATGGCTCACACTCAGGGATGAAGCACTCATTTTTTCTGAAATGGACCGTATAGCAAACGAACTAAAAGCCGAACTCAGTGGCGCCCGCCCCGTGGCTGTTTTCCACGCTGATTGCCTCGCAAGGGGAAAGTCGCTCTTCAATAAAGTTATAAAAGAGGAACTGGTTGCAAAAATGCAACACCCTTTTTACGTCAATGAAGAATGCCCACCGTGGTTGGGTATGTATGGCTTTGGTGAATTTGCAAAATTGAATGGCAGAAATATGTTTCACAACTATACCACAGCGTTATACATATTGTACAGATAGCAGTATTTTGCGCTCGAAACCAAAAAATGGGAGAAAAAGACCTACATAGCGTACTCACTGAAAATGAAAGCCTTCGCAACCAATTGACGAAGTTTTCAAACGTGCAGCAAGAGTACATTAATGCCAGGAATATTCTTGATCTGGAAACATCCAGCCATGAAAAAATCATTTCGTACAACAATGTTTTCTTCAACGAACCGAATGATACCAGGTTTGCCAATTTAGTTGTTGAATCAATCATAGATATTTTTGAAACAGAAGCAGCAGTTTGCCTGGTTGTTGACGCTGCTTCAAACAGTAGAATACTCGCTTGTGAGGGTTGTCAGGGTATTGGTGTAGCTCACGAAAAAATTGAAGCTCTTTCTCATGATTTCGAGGAGAATTTCAGGGGGCAAACTTTCGATGCTGATAACTCTGTTTTTTTTGGTTCAGTCAGGCAGTCGTTTTTCAGTGTATTGATGTCGGGCGAGCACATGAAAATTTACTTAGGCGCGTTCAACCTGCACGATAATTTTTTGCTTTCTGATGCCCAGCTGGGAATTATGAAAAGTGTATTTGACTTGTATTGTTCTAACCTCAAGTCTATGTGCATTTTGCGGGCTCAAAATAGATTCATCACGCAACAGAACGATGAGCTTAAACGCCGCCACGCAGAATTACAACAACTTTCGTTAATAGCTACCCGAACACAAAATGGAGTGATTATTACCAACAACAATGGTGAAACAGAATGGGTGAATGATGCGTTTTCAAAGATTACCGGATACACACTCAGTGAAGTCATTGGTCGTAAACCTGGTGACTACCTTCAGGGAAAGGATACAGAGCCGAAACTGAGGGAGAAGTTGCGCAAGGCCTTGCTCGATGCCGAAAACATTGAATGTACAATTACCAACTACAGAAAGAATGGAGAGCCATTTTTAAATTTATTAGAGATAACCCCGGTATTTGGTGAGAACAAGGAAATAACTCATTTCATTTCCATACAAAGAGATGTTACTGAGCTTGCTAAAGCATACGATCAACTAAAGAAAAAGAACAACGAACTCGAAAAGAAAAAAATTGAAATCGACAATTTTATATACAGCGTAAGTCACAATCTGCGGTCGCCGTTGAACAGTTTCAAAGGTGTGATAACTATGATTAAGGACATGGAAATGAGTCACGAGGAAATTGTTGAGACCCTTGATATGCTTATTCCTTCCATACAGAGGGCAGATGATACTATCAAAGATATTCTTGAAATAGCCAAGAACGATAAGCTACAGTCGGAACTTAAAGCGATTGACTGGCGCGAACTTGTTTACAGCATTTTCGAGATGAGTAAGAATGTGTTCAAGCACACCATTGAGTTACAATACCAGGAAAATACTACAACCACACTTATCAGCGATGCGATACGCATGCGTTCATTGCTCGATAACCTGATTACCAACTCAATTAAATATTCCGACCCTGAAAAAGACTATAACTTCATTAGAGTAAAGGTGCAGGAAGATGGCGATGACTTCACTATCACTGTTGAGGATAATGGTATTGGTATCCCCGAAATAGCCCGCGAGAAAGTATTTGATATATTTTACCGAGCGGCAAAAAATGTCAGCGGTACAGGCATGGGACTCTATATTGTAAAAGAAATTGTTACCCGGATGGGTGGCATCATAACCTTGAAATCAGAAGTGGGAGTAGGTACCAAATTCACCATTGTAGTGCCCCGCAAAATGCCCGAACTTGAGCCGGTAGAATAGATGCTACAAAGAAATAATATTCTGTATGTAGGCTGAATTAAATTACTGACTCATAAAAATCGAGAAAAATTCATCTCGTGAATGGTCATTCAACCATTTTATTCTTGCACGATCAACTTTCTGTTCAAGTGTATTCAACTTTTTGATTGAGTCGGTTATTGCCTGAGCCAGTTGTTGTGCATTGCCATCCTGTATAACCATCCCACAGTCATATTTTGAAGCTTGGAGGCTCATCCAAGTTCCATCAGTGGTAATGAAGTGCTTTGAAAGCGCAATAGCTTCTGCAAGAATACCCGAGGTTCTGGCCCTATACCCCTCTCCCATTTTGTATGGAATCAGAATCACATCGGCCATGTTTAACTGCCTATTGTATTCTTCAGAAGATAAGCTGGAATAGAACACATTATTAATTGGCAACTGCTCAAGTTTAGATTTATAAATATCCAAACTATCGTTTCGTTCCGGGAATTGTGTCACCAATTCAAACTTTTCGAGTATCTCCTTTTGTTCAGAAGCAAGGATTGTCATTGCTTCTGCCAAAATTTGAGCACCTTTTTCAAGGCGCATCATGCCCGGTAAATAAAGGCGAACAAATTTATTTGGAGTATCAATTTTTAGCTTAGAGACGGCAATATGTGGAATCGGAAGTATCCCCATTGGTACATTGAAATGATTTTCCCATTCCTTTGATATTACTTCGCTATCGGTTAAATACCTGATAGATTTGTTAGCATTGAGCTTTGAGACTGCTGAGCTGATAATGGACAGCGTCATTTTTTTCAAGGCAGCAGGTAAACCTATAGCATCGTAAATTGAGGTTCTGTAAAGTAAGCCCGCTTTAATATTTCTGTTGCGCAGTGCCCAACTAATAGGTAAGATGTTATACCAGTATACGTTTGGGAAAAAAAGAACGGTTTCAGCCCGGGAATGTTTTTCAAGTAGCTCATTAAGGCGTTGGCTATAATACTTCCAAAACCTCCACCTGTAAATGAAGTTGCCTAAGACTGGAATTTTTCGAATAGGACTGTGGTATTGAATGTCAAACCACGGTTTGGCATTAAGTTCAAGTTGTAAACTCAGAAGTACATTTGAGTGACCAAAAATAACTACGTCATAGCCTTTGCTTTTGAAAATCTCGGCGGTCGCTTTATTATATTCGTAATAATGCCCTTCGATTTTTTCAAACTGCTCGTCAACTATAAGCAGTGTTTTCTTTGATGATTCCGACATTATGCCAACAAAATTTGTTTGTTGTCAAGAAACCAGTCAATTGTTTTTGAAATGCCATCTTTAAGCGGAGTTTTCTGAAGGTCTTTTCCTATAGCATTTCTCAGTTTACCAATCTCGAGAATTTTAGACTTTGCACCTACATACTGGTTAATATCGAAGCCGATTGAATTGAAATCATAGCCGGTTAACTCGCAAATAATATGTGCAAAATCTCGGATAGAGTAGTCTTCGCCACCTCCAATATTGAAAATGTCGTTTTGTGCTCCCTTATTGAGTTCCAACAGATGCGAAATAAAGTCGTCGATGTAAACTAATTCGCGCCTTTGGTATCCATCGCCCCACAAAGTAACAGGAGTACCCTGCAATTTACCTTTAAGTATTTTCCTTATCAAATCATAGATAAAGTGCATTTGCCTGCCATCCATGTGGTAACCCGCTCCATAAAGCGTAGAAGGAATACCATAAAGGTAATTCATTCCAAACTGTTTATTTAGGCACTGTAAACCAGCAAGTAGCATACGCTTACTCATGGCATAGGCGTAAAATTTCTCGTAGGGTTGTCCGTCGAGGTATTTTGTTTCTTCCAAGTTTTGTTCAACGGAATATGAAACACTTGTTCCAAATGCAATCATTTTAGCCTGAGGTGCTTTTTTTTGCCACCATGCAAGCATATTGGTATTGATTTGTTGATTGATGATCCATTGTTCACCACCCCTCAAAGCGCAGAAATCTCCTGCTTGAGTCCAAGCGGCTAAGTGAAAAATGTGATCGTAGTCCCTAACGGGAATATTTTTCAGACCGTTGCAGTCAGTTAGATCAGCCGTCTTAGAAGTTAAAGCAATAACTTCAATATTTTGGGATTCAAGTGATTTTACCAAGTGTTTACCCAAGAAACCCGAAGATCCCGAAATTAGTACTGTCTTCATGAATAATGTTTAAATGAATTTAGCTGATAAGTCTCTTTCTGAAAGCATCATATCTTTCATAGGCCAGAAAATATTGAGTTTCGGATCGTCCCATCTTACAGTAAATTGATTTTCCATACCACTGTAGTATTGCGATTGTTTGTATGAAAAAATGCAACGTTCGGTCATGCATAAATGTCCGTTTCCGCAGCCGGCAGGCACCAGAATCTGAATTCTATTTTTCTCATTGACTGCAAAGCTTTCCCAATTCAAATAAGTTGGTGAGTCTTTACGCATGTCAACTACAACGTAATAAATTTCACCAAGTAAGCACTGTATAAGCTTCCATGTTTTTGAATCTCCGTGTAAGCCCCTGAAAACGCCATATTTCGACATTGAGATATCATCTTCAACAAAGTCAATTGGTTGTCCATCAACATCTAAAAACTGGTTGTAGTCTTTTCTGCTAAAGGTTTCAACATATTCTCCTCTAAAGTCGTGAAATACATAAGGAGTAATAATTTTAAGGTCTTTTATTTTAGTAGATTCTCTGAAAGTCATAACGTTGAGTAATTTTAGTTTTTTCTTAAAACAAAATAGAAGCTTGCGGAGTCACTTATCATTTTTTGTATCGCAGTCTCTATTTTTCCAGTAACAGTAAATAAAGATCGAACAAAGAATGACCCTAGACCTTTGTTTGTATTCCAATTGTATTTTTCGAGTGTTTTGTGTTTTGCAATATATGAGAGGTAACCATAAAACACAGTATTTTCAGCTAAAAGGCACTTAAAGTTGAAGTTTTTCTCTACAGCAAACTTCCATGTTTTTGTTGTCCAATACGTAAGGTGATATGGAGGTCGTTCATAGACCATATTCACGGTCACAAAGTACTTGCGTTCCATATTGGGCAAGCTACCTATGAATAAACCACCTGGTTTTAGCATACTGTGAATCAATTCCAACACTTCTTTGGTATTGTCCAAATGTTCCACAACTTCAAATGCAGTAATTACATCAAATTTCGCTTCAGGGTTATTTTTATGAAACTCAACCAAATGAGCTCTGTAAACGTTCATTTTGCCCTTAAAAGACCTTCTTTCAGCAACTTTTAGACTATTATAGTCCAAGTCAATGCCTGTTACATTAAATCCATTCTGAGAGGCAAATTCAATAAATGAACCATTACCGCAACCCATGTCCAACAACTCTTTGCCGTCACCATTTTTCAAATACTCTGATTGCCTGGTAGGATGTACTGAATGCCACGGATTAAGTTTCGTATGCCTGTCTGCTGATGCAATATCGCTGGCTTCAGCGTAGAAATCCATAGATGGTGCTTTGAATGGATCTGAAAACACTACCTGACAGTCGTCGCATTTAATCAGTTTATATCCGTAGAACTCATTAAGATGCGTCTTGATGTTGTTGCTATTGCAAACCGGGCAGTTGTCTAAGTTCATTTTGAGGTTTGATATATGTTTTTCATTGAAAGAACGCTACTCGTTGGCTCGTTACATTGACATATGAATAATTCTTGTTCCATCATTTTCAAATCTGAAATCGACTTCTGCAAGTTCGTGTAAAGCGGCACGTACTCCCGATTTAGCATCATCAGGTACGTAGAACAGGAAGAAACCGCCACCGCCGGCGCCAAGTAATTTACCCCCCAGGGCACCTGCATTCATTGCTTTTTCATAAATCTCGTCTAAGAAATTATTTGAAATAGCAGAAGAGAGCATTTTCTTTTTCATCCACCCCTGATGCAGTAAACGACCGAAATCGTCTAATTCTCTATCGGGGTTGCAAAGAATATCCAAACCTTCAGTTACCATATCCTTGATATCCTGAAGTTCGGTATTGATTGTTTTTGTTTTTGTTTTGTTCACTTGTTCTTCCAGAATAATAGATGCATAGCGTGAAAGACCTGTATAGAACAACAACAAGTTGCTTTCCAGCATCAATTTTCTATCTCTGTTCACTATCACTGGGTTCACTTGCAAAGATTGCTCGGTGAATACCATGTGGTTTAACGATCCATGTGCAGCCGCCAGTTGATCCTGAACGCCTACTCTTTCGTTGAGTAATACTTGTTCTAGGTAAATAGCTTCATCAGCCAGGCGTTGCTTGCTCACCATTTTGCCTTCAAGTGCATACAATGCATGTAGCAAACCAACAGTAAATGTAGAAGAAGAGCCGATACCTGTGCGGGCAGGCAA
This sequence comes from Chitinophagaceae bacterium, assembly GCA_947454235.1. Taxonomy (GTDB): domain Bacteria; phylum Bacteroidota; class Bacteroidia; order Chitinophagales; family Chitinophagaceae; genus Flavipsychrobacter. The sequence continues at coordinate 41,750 of CANGIY010000020.1, read as the reverse complement.
GTCTGAAATAATGTTGATCTCCAGTCCGTAAGAAATATTGAGGTGCTTAATGGCAGCCCTTATTACAGGATGCTCAATTTCTTCGAGGGTTTTGCAGGTTTCAAGTTTAGAATAAGACACCTTGTACTTGAACTCTGAAAAAGTATTGGCTTTGCGAACAGTTACAAAGATGTACTTATCGATGCTGGTTGAAAGAACGCAGCCGCCACACGCTTTATAGTAGTCCGGATAGTCGGTGCCACCTCCAAAAAAGCTGACCCTGACAGGGGTTTTAGAGATAATCATTGCTCCAGATTGTTGGGTTAAACGTTAGAGTATTTGTTAGGTGAAAGGATTGAGAACCCTTTAATAAGCTCAGTGATTCCGGCTTGTATACCGAAGTCAGGTTGATAACCAAAGCTTTCAATCTTATCGTTGCTCACAATGTAATTCCTTTGATCAGGGTCAGAATTGATTTCTGATTCAGTGATAAAGAAATCAGGGATTTGCTTTTTGATTTCAAGGCACAATTCCATTTTAGAAAGGTTGGCAGAGCTTAAACCCACGTTGTAAGTGGTGTTTTTCATGCGGTCGAAGTTATCGATGGCAAACATGAATGCTTTTGCAACGTCTCTTACGTGGATATAATTGCGCTTGAAGTGCGCCTCAAACAATACAATATATCTTTGAGAAAAAGCCCTGAATGTAAAGTCATTTACCAAAAGGTCTAAACGCATTCTCGGTGAGCAACCAAAAACTGTTGCAAGACGGAATGTGATTACGTTTTCTGATTGTAACAATTCATATTCAGCTTCTGATTTGGTAACACCGTAAAGCGAAATAGGCTTAAGTGGTGTTTCCTCAGTGCAGTAAATACCTTCTTGGCCTATACCATAGCCACTGTTGGTGGTTGGGTACAATACAAGCTGGTTTTTTGAGCGGAATTTGTTCATGATTACAACTGCCTCTTTATTGATGGCAATTGTTGAAGTGGTATCTTTATTACACAAAGGCGCACCTACAAGGGCAGCCAAAGGAATAAGGATATCTTTTCCTTTCATCGCTTCTTTAAGCCTTTCTGTATTCCTTACATCGGCATTGATGAAATGAAAATCGGGGTGGAAGCAACAATCGAGGAAAGACGACTGCTGGAACATCATATTATCGAATACGGTTACTTCATAGCCTTTATTGAGCAAGGCAGGAACCAGAATAGAGCCAATGTATCCGGCACCGCCCGTAACTAGTATTTTGGTCTTCATTTTGAACTAGAATATATTTCTTTTAAAAAAGAACTGCAATGTTACTAAAACATACGCATTTTATGGCTATAAACTGCGGTATATTCAACAAAATGCACTCGGTCGCAGATGTTTTTGTTGAATTTTGTTTTAATCTAAGAACTTGTTTTTTATTTGACGTTAATTGAACGGCACCCCCCGAACTTTCCAATTTTTCTTATTTTCACATAATATTCGATAGCATGAGACTCAGGCATTCAGATACAATATGTCTTTTTATTTTAATCACCTCTTCGCTACTTCTTCAGGGGTGCGAAGCGTTCATTTATGCAAAGGGCAATATTTATGATGCCGGGACGCACCAGCCAATAAAAGGTGCATCAGTAAAACTGATTTGGCGTGGCCGGGATACGATGGAAAAGTGCGCTTATTTGCTCGATACAATGGACTATGATGCACGCAGAAGAATTCGCAGGACAGGCGTAAAAGATGACTACTTTGCCTTCGACTTTGGCACCAGTAAACGAGCTAAGCCAATACCATTGTACACCGATAGCAACGGCTATTTTCAAACCGGCACCTACTGGACGAGTGCTGCATTTGGTGTACCCAAAGTGAAAATACTGGTCACCCAGAATGGATATAAACCATTGGTGGCTGATAGATACCCGATGAAGAATTTTTATTTGGAGCGGGAGCCAAAGCAATGATTCCCAATTAGTGCAAGAAATTATAGGCAATGAATCGTTGAGTAGATAAATGTAAATTGCACGATGAACAAAACATTTCTTGCTGTTGCAATTGCTTTGCTGAGTATGGGTTTTACTTCAAATGCCCAGAACCACTACAGTGTACAAATTGGTATGCAAGCTACCGAAATGTCAAAATACCTGTTGACACAAAATGATGTTGAGTTCTCAAAGTATGTCATTCCCGAAATAATGGAGAAAATGGGCGGCAGGGAAAAATTCTTGCAGATAATGGCTGACCTGCATAAAGAGTTCACAGAAGGAGGAATGATTATAAAAAGTGTAGATATAGGTCAGCCCGGTGCGATAATAGATACAGCGAATACGCTACAATGCATAGTGCCTGAAATAACTGTAATGACTTCTTCTCAGGGCAATATTAAACAGACTTCTTCTTTGTTGGCATTTTCTACTGATAAAGGGAATACCTGGAAGTTTGTCGATTACATTGAGGAAAATGCCGAGCAATTAAGGACTATTATACCGACCATAAGCTGTCGCCATAAGCCACCGCCAAGAGAGACGGTGCCTATGAAGTAGTGGGAATAAGAGGTGCAAAAAATCAAGATTTTTTATTCTATCATCTACATCCCCAAAAAAACCGGGGCTGCCATTGTGTGGCAGCCCCGGTTTGTACCTGAGATATTGGTGAAAGCGTTATTTTTTAATCACTGTGATAGCTTGTTCACCAAAGCGAACAACGTATAAACCCGGAGCCCAATCGGTAGTGTTTACGGTAGTATTGCCATCAGCATTACCATTTGCAATTGTTCTGCCGTTTAGGTCGTAGATATGGAACGCACCAGTGATACCTTCAATGTTCAACTGATTTACCACAGGGTTAGGGTAAACAGCAATCGAAGTGTTCGATATGTTTTCGATACCCGTTGCAGCAGGAATTTCAGTGAAAGAGGCTGACCCTGTGTTCCATTTATCAGAGCTCGCATCTCTGCCATCGCCATTTACTGCGTTGATAAGACCAAATGCAGTTACAGTACCTGTTCCGGCAGCAGGGGCTGTCCAGGTTGCTGAAATTTCGTAAGTTGTTCCAGAACCACCAGTGCCCGTTGTAGCAGAAATTGGTGTATTGTGAGAAAGATATGTGATACCGCTGCTTGTAAATGTTCTGACTGTAGACGGAGTACCAGAGAATGTACCTGCATTTGCAGAGCTAGTTCCTGAACCGCTAACAACTGATAATTCCATACCGAATTGTGGAAGTGTGTTAGAAGTTGTGTTAGTACCTTTTAATTTGATTGTGTATGCAATACCTGGTTTGTAACGAGTAACTGGAGTGCCGGCAGAATCAAGTTCAACCGTCACAGTAACGCCTGTTGTAGCACTACTGCCGTGGCAAGTTCCGCAACCTACCTGACCTCCATGGCTGCCTGTACGGTTTTGATTATAGCCTGTATCAGAGCTGCTCATAGTGAGGTAAACGAATGCTCCAACCAACGGTAATAGTAAAAATTTTTTCTTCATTTTATTAAGTGTTTGCTTTGTCATGCAAATGTAATACTGATCTTTTAAAAGTGATATGACTTATTGTGTTTTTTTTGTGTTTTTTTTGAGTTAAACCACTGTCAATCACACCAATTTAAGTTGTAAAAATAAAACATATAAAAAATGTAAAGCCATTTTTTTAAAATGTGTCGGGAGGTAAATTGTCATTGAAAATCAATTATTTATGTGTTTTTCAGTTTGTGTAGTATACTAATTTTAGCGATAGCCGATTAGATGTATATACCTTCAATTTTTTGCGCTTTTATTGTTGTTCTGGGCTGATGCCTAAAGATGAAGAGTTTGTTATCTCACACACTTTTTTAGGAATACATATAGAATATAGTGGCGGCATAAAGCCGAAATTTGTGCAAAATTTCCGGACATGACATTTCAATACTTCCTCGAGCTTGCTGGCACAGGCTTCTTTGCGGCTTCAGGGGCGGTAGTAGCCAACCAAAAGTCGAAGCCCGACTGGTTTGGGGTTACGTTCATTGGTTTTATTACTTCAATTGGCGGCGGAAGTTTAAGAGACATTCTATTAGGTAGCTATCCGCTATCGTGGGTGGCCGATGTAAACCGGATTTATGTGATTATAGCCGGCATTGTTTTTACATCGCTGTTCTTCAATAAACTGGTGAAGCTCCAAAAAATCATGTTTGTATTTGACTCTTTGGGTATTGCGATGTTTACAGTTTTGGGTACCGAAAAAGCATTGTTTTTCCACTGTCACCCGGTTATTGCAGCCATCATGGGTATGTTTTCGGCGGTATTTGGCGGTGTACTGCGCGATGTGCTGACCAATGAGGTGCCCGTTATTTTCAGGAAAGAAATTTATGCCACGGCATGCTTATCGGGTGCGCTTGTATATCTGTTTTCGCGCTGGCTCGATGCACCACGAGATTATTCAATGATTATCTCAATGGCAGTCATTTTTACCATCAGGTATGTGGCGGTGAAATACAGGCTTAGTTTGCCGCAGTTTAAAAGGGAATCATAGTTCGTAAAATTGAAGGTAAGCGTAGAAGATTCTAACGGAAAACAATCAAAAAAATAGCCCCCCCGGTAGGGGCAAATGGCATTTGCCCTGTATCTCGAAATTATAAAAACACGCACCAATTCTGAAAAACGTTGTTTTGATATGGTCGAATTCGGTTCGGGAGAACTCCCGAGGCGAAAAGCTCGGGACAGGCTGCTCACTTTTATAGACACAGGACAAGCGCTGCGCTAACTCGTGCGCCAGTGAGCGGGTAAGGGCGGGAGATCTTCCGCCCCTACATTTTCACATTAAAATTTACCTTTAACTGGTCGAGGCGTCTCGCCTCGTCCTCATACTGTGCAAACGTCACGCTTGCCGATCATTAATTGAATACGGCTTGAAAGCAAGCGGGAGGCTTGCATGTGTGTAGGTCGAAGCGGAAGCTTCAACCAGGGGTGCGGATTATGTTTATCTCCACAGCGTGAGGGATAGTAACGGAAAGCCCACAGAGCAGCGAGGACTTGCAGTGTATAGCCCGACCCACAGGGGCACGCCCCCACAAAACGTGATATTAAACACTTTATGTGGATAAAATATAACATGTGAATGATTAAAATCATGTGCTAAAATGCCAAATGTCATTTTTCACAGCCATGCGTAAGGGTACGTTTGCAGAATTAAATTCTGTTTCATGCCTTTTTATCATAGTTTAGGATTAGTCCCCCCAAAAAGACACGTTGTTGTGCGCAGCGAAAGCGGCCATCTCTATCAGGAAGAACTAGTTGGAACACAAGGTTTCAGTGGGCTTTCTTCATTGGTTTATCACTTGTATCCGCCAACTAAGGTGAGGCAAAAAGGCGACCCTTATTCTGTGCAACCAAAAGTGGCAATTGAAAACGGACTGAACGCCATGAGTTTTATGGGCTATGAAGTAAAGCCAGAAGACGATTACATTAAAAGCCGCAAGGTATTGTTCCTCAACGCATCTATTCAGGTAGGTTTAGCAGCACCACGCAAGTCGACCGATTATTTTTATAAAAATGCCGATGCTGATGAAATGATGTTCATTCACAAAGGCTCGGGAACTATAGAAACAATGTACGGTTCGCTCAATTTTAAATATGGCGACTACATTGTAATGCCTCGCGGCACGGTTTACCAAATCAGGTTTGATAGCGAAGACAACAAAATACTTTTCGTTGAGTCGGGCGACCCAATCTTTACTCCGCGCCGGTACCGCAACGATTTTGGTCAGTTGCTGGAGCATTCACCATTCTGCGAGCGCGATATTATTCGCCCTTCGAACCTTAAAACCTACGACGAAAAAGGTGAGTTCAATATTTTCATCAAGAAAAAAGGAGTGATGTTCCCTTACGTTTATGCCAATCACCCTTTTGATGTTGTTGGTTGGGACGGTTATCACTATCCTTATATTTTTTCAATTTTCAACTTTGAGCCTATCACAGGTCGCATTCACCTGCCGCCTCCTATTCACCAAACATTTGAGAGCCGCAATTTCGTAGTGTGTTCATTTGTACCTCGTTTGTACGACTACCACCCCGATGCGATTCCTGCACCATACCACCACAGTAACATTGATGCTGACGAGCTTCTGTACTACGTTGATGGTGACTTCATGAGCCGTAACAACATCAAGGCAGGTCAAATCACTTTGCACCCTGGTGGCATTCCACATGGGCCACACCCTGGTGCTATTGAACGCAGCATTGGTCAGAAAGAGACTAAGGAACTGGCGGTTATGATTGACCCATTTGCACCGGTGAATATTACCGAAGAAGCAATGAAACTTGAAGTAAAAGACTATTACAAATCCTGGTTAACCGATTAAAAAAATATAAAAATGCAAACTCCCAATTTAACTGAGGTACAAAATTTCGACTACGGAATTGAGAAGATTTTTGACAAAGCGCAAGACTTCCTGCCTATCAATGGCACCGATTACGTAGAGCTTTATGTGGGTAACGCAAAACAGGCTGCTCACTATTATAAAACTGCGTTCGGCTTCCAGTCGTTGGCGTATGCGGGATTGGAAACAGGTTTGAAAGATCAGGTTTCGTATGTGTTGGTGCAAGATAAAATCAGGCTGGTATTAACAACTCCGTTGAATTCATCTAATCCTATTTCAGAGCATATTAAAAATCATGGTGATGGTGTGAAAGTAATTGCATTGTGGGTTGATGATGCCCGTAAGGCTTTTGCAGAAACTACCAGTCGCGGTGCCGAAGTGTACTTTGAGCCAACAGTTGAAAAAGACGATAACGGTGAAGTGGTGCGCGCAGGTATTCGCACTTATGGCGATACAGTGCACATTTTTGTAGAGCGTAAAAACTACAAAGGTGTATTCTTATCGGGCTTTGAAAAATGGGAAAGTGAGTACAATCCGGGCTGGACAGGCTTGAAATATGTTGACCACATGGTGGGCAATGTAGAATTGGGTAGTATGAACAAATGGGCTAGCTTCTATGCCAATGTTCTAGGCTTTGCTAACCTCATCACATTCGACGATAAAGACATTTCTACACAATATACAGCCCTCATGAGTAAGGTAATGACGAACGGTAATGGACGTATCAAATTCCCTATCAATGAGCCGGCAATTGGTTTGAAAAAATCGCAAGTGGAGGAATACCTCGATTTCTATGAGGGCGCAGGCTGCCAGCACATTGCGGTAGCTACCGACGACATCGTTTTCACTATTTCAGAAATGAAAAAACGCGGTGTTGAGTTCCTGCATGTACCGGGCACTTACTATGATACAGTTGCTGAAAGGGTAGGAACCATTGCTGAGGACATGGAAATTCTCAAAGGTTTGGGCATTATGGTTGACCGCGACGAAGAAGGTTACCTGTTGCAGATTTTCACTAAACCTGTAGAAGACAGGCCTACGTTATTCTTCGAAATTATTCAAAGAAAGGGTGCTAAGTCATTCGGTAAGGGCAACTTCCAGGCATTGTTTGAATCAATTGAGGCAGAACAAGCTCGTAGGGGAACTCTTTAATCAGTTTTAATTTGAATCATTATTTCTAAAAATATCAGCCATCGTAACGCGTTGGCTGATATTCAGGTTTAAAAAACTAAAAATATCAATTATGGAAGTATTGGAAAATGCGAATAAAATCCAGGACGGAATGCTGAAGTCTTTCGAGCAAAAAATTGAAAGGGGCGATGCTATTGAGCCACGCGACCGAATGCCTGAAGCGTATCGTACGCACCTCATCAGGCAAATGTCGCAGCATGCACACTCTGAAGTAATAGGCATGCAACCTGAAGGCAACTGGATTACCCGCGCCCCAAGCCTCAGGGCAAAACAAATATTGCTGGCTAAAATTCAGGACGAGGGCGGACACGGTCTTTACCTGTATTCAGCGGCTGAAACACTAGGTATCACACGTGATGAAATGATTGCTCAGTTGCATTCGGGCAAGGCTAAATACTCTAACATATTCAATTACCCGGCGCTTACATGGGCTGATATAGGTGCAATTGGCTGGTTGGTTGATGGTGCAGCAATTGTAAATCAGGTATCGCTGCAAAGAACCTCTTATGGTCCTTACAGTCGTGCAATGGTGCGCATTTGCAAAGAAGAAAGCTTTCACCAAAGGCAAGGCTACGAGATTATGGCTAAAATGATGGCAGGTACTGCTGATCAGCGCGAAATGGCACAAGATGCTATGAACCGTTGGTGGTGGCCTTCGCTCATGATGTTTGGTCCGCACGATAGCGAATCTCCACGCTCAAGCGATGCCATCAGGTGGAAAATTAAGCGCAATACCAACGACGAATTGCGCCAGAAATTCATTGATAAAACGGTGCAGCAGGCTGAAGTGATAGGATTGACTATACCTGATGCCGACCTAAAATGGAATGAAGAAAAAGGTTGTTACGACCACGGTGCAATTAACTGGACAGAATTCCATCAGGTAATAGCAGGCAATGGTCCTTGCAATGCGCAACGTATGGCACACCACAAAAAAGTACACGCTGATGGTGCTTGGGTGCGTGAAGCTGCTGAGGCTTACCGCTTGAAAAAGGACAAACAATTATTCAACAAATAAAAAACTTTCTATACAATGGCAAACGACACACAATTACCAACCTGGGAGGTATTCATGCAGGCTAAGCCGGGTGCAAACTTCATTCATCAAGGTTCGGTACATGCTTCAGATAAAGATATGGCGTTGCAGAACGCAAGAGATACATACTCGCGCAGGGGCGAGGGCACAGCAATTTGGGTAGTACCTACCAATTCAATTGTTGCATCAAATCCTGACGAGAACGACAGTTTCTTTGATCCTGCAAATGACAAAATTTATCGTTTACCTACATTTTATGTAATGCCTGAGGGTGCAAAGGCAATCTAAAACTTACGACAATGCAACAACAACAAGCTTTATATAAATACTGTCTCAGGCTGGGCGACGATGCTTTGATTCAGTCTTACAGGTTATCAGAGTGGTGCAGCTATGCGCCAATTCTTGAAGAAGATTTGGCACTTACCAATTTTTCTCTCGATATGATTGGTCGTGCGCAGGCATTGCTTTCTTATGCAGGTCAAATTGACGGCAACGGCAAATCTGACGATGATTTGGCGTACAGAAGGGGTGAGAGAAGTTTCTTCAACCGCCTGATAACTGAAATGCCGAATGGCGATTTTGCTTTTACCATCGGTAAAATGTTGCTTACATCGGCATTTGAGTACTTCTTTTACTCTGAATTATGCAAGAGCAAGGATGAAACACTTGCTGCTATAGCTGCTAAAACATTGAAAGAGATAAAGTATCACTTGTCGCATGCTAAAGACTGGACTTTAAGGCTGGGTGACGGCACTGAAGAAAGCCACTACCGCATGCAAAAAGCGATTGACAGCCTTTGGTCATACACAGGCGAGTTCTTTGTAACTGAAGATATTGACGCTATGCTTGCCGACAAAAACATAGGTGTTGACCTGGCGTTGGTACAAAGCAACTGGAACAACTACCTATCAGTGGTATTGAGTGAGGCTACATTGAAAATGCCTGCTGCAGGTGGTCACATGCAAAGTGGAAGCCAGAAAGGTATTCATACTGAAAATCTGGGTCACATACTTTCTGAGATGCAATATTTGCAACGAGCATATCCCGACGCAAAATGGTAACAACAGCATTTACAAAAGAAGAAGTACTTGAAATTCTTTCAGTGATCGCCGACCCTGAAATTCCGGTAGTAACCATTCAGGAAATCGGGATGTTGCGCGATGTGAAGATATCTGACGCAGGGTACGAGGTTATTTTAACGCCTACCTACACAGGGTGCCCTGCCATGGGCATTATTGAGCACGACATTAAAATGATGCTGGACTCGAAAGGTGTAAAACCCAACAAGGTAACAATGGTCTTCGACCCGGCGTGGAATACTGACTGGATGAGCGACATTGCTAAGGAAAAAATGCGCGTGTATGGCATCGCACCACCATTGCACTCATCGTGCAATATGGATGTGTTTCATCACAACATCATTAAATGCCCGAGGTGCAGTTCAGAAGATACCGTCATGATTTCGCGTTTTGGTGCCACTGCCTGCAAGTCACTATTCAAGTGCAACGATTGTAAAGAGCCGTTTGAATATTTTAAGTGTCACGCTTAAATCTAAATTTATGTACATCCAACAAATTTATACGAATTGTTTAGCTCATGCAGCTTACTACATTGAGAGTGGTCATGAAGCTGCCGTAATTGATCCGCTTCGCGACCCGGCACCATACTTAAAACTGGCAAGGGAAAGAGGCACGCAAATCAAGTATGTATTTGAAACCCATTTCCATGCCGATTTCGTTTCGGGGCACATTGATTTGGCCAACAAAACTGGTGCAAGCATCGTTTTTGGTCCGAATGCTACTCCGGCATACAAGGCGTACATTGCTGAAGACGGCGAAATACTACACTTAGGTAAAGAGCAAATTGAAGTGTTGCATACACCGGGGCATACCATTGAATCTATTTGCATACTCGTAAAAGATGAACATGGTGTTGCGAACGCAGTTTTTACAGGCGATACCCTTTTTGTGGGTGACGTGGGTCGTCCTGACCTTTTGAGCGGTAATTTGCCGAAGGAAGTGCTGGGCGGCATGTTGTTCGATTCGTTGCAAAATAAGATTAAGCCACTTGCCGATAGCATTACGGTTTATCCGGGTCATGGTGCTGGTTCAGCATGTGGTAAGAATATTGGTTCTCAATCTTATTCAACAATTGGCGACGAGCGTGCCAAAAACTACGCAATGCTCATCACCAATAAAGAGGATTTTATTGCCGCTGTTACTACCGACCAACCTGTTATACCGGGTTACTTTTTCAAAGATGCGGTTATCAACAAAACCGGTGCCGGCAATTTTGATGATGTAATGACCCGTAACCTACAAGCTCTGTCGGTCGATGCGTTCAATAAAATTCGCCACGAAGGTGCATTGGTATTGGACACACGCAGCCCGGCGGAATTTGCAAAAGGCTTCATCAGCGGTTCAGTAAATATTGGTCTTACCGGCGACTTCGCTGTATGGGTAGGTACCTTGATAGACGCTGATAAAGACTTGTTGCTGATAACCGACTTGGGAAGAGAACGTGAAGCAGTTGAGCGATTGGCGAGAATTGGGTTTGAAAAAGTACATGGCTACCTGAATGGTGGCATTGATGCATGGACCGACCTGCAAGGTGGTTACGAAACTATTCCTACTTACACAGGTGCGCAATGCTCATTGTTGCTGGAAACTGAGGGTTTCGAATTGTTGGATGTGCGCAACAGGCTCGAAGTAGCGAAGCATCGCATGGCAGGTAGCTTACATATTCCACTCAATCAGCTCAAAAACAGACTTGATGCAATAGACAACAGCAAGAAATGGCTCATCTATTGTGCGGGTGGTTATAGAAGTATGATTGCGGCTTCCTATCTCATGGCTAACGGCTATGACGCTGTAGCGAGTGTTGAAGGAGGCATTAAAGAAGTCATCAGTCAGGCACCTGAACTTGTAGAGTTCGACCTGATGGATGTAAACTAAGATATGTTTTGAGGTTAAAATATGAAGGTAGGGCTGCTTTTGCAGCCCTTTTTTGTGCATTGAAAAATAATCCAGGCTTTTTGACCTTGATTTCTATTGAAGAATGTATATTTTTACATATAAATTTGACGCCATTCAATTCAATCCCATGAGAAAAGTCTGCCTTATAATACTGCTCTTTATTTTGTCTTCGCCGGGTTTTGCCCAGCGCATAACTGTAGCTTATGGAGGAGGAGGTAGTGCTAATCCTGATAGTTGTTTGGCCTTGAATGCTAATGTTAATGCCCCGTACTTGATCACTGAAGACAGAGCAGGGAATGTTTTTTATTACGATCGGACTGACTACTGCGTCTACAAGATAGATGTTTTTGGAATAGTAAGGAAAGTTGGCGGCGGTGGTGCTTTAACTGCTGATAGTGTGCTGGCAACCAATTCTAATTTGTACGGGCTCACTTCTATTTGTGCCAACTCTGCCGGTGATGTTTATGTGGCAAATGTCAATTCGATACGAAGAATTGACGCTGCTACAGGATTGATTTTCACAATTGCCGGATCTATATTTTCATCTGGTTTTTCGGGTGATGGTGGACCAGCTACCGCGGCGCGGTTCAATTCAATTTCAAAGATTTGTACCGACTTGAACGACAATATCTATGTATGCGATAAAAACAATCATCGCATTCGCTACATAAATGGTTGGTCAACGATAGTTTTAACTTTTGCAGGAAATGGAGGTACTACTTTTTCGGTCTCTAGTTTAGGGGGAGCATCAACGTCAACATCCATTGGCACTCCGACCCTTGTTGCTGTAAACATGCGCGGTGACGTGTATATATACACTAGTTCTTACATCTTAAAAGTTGATAGAAGTACAGGCTATATCACGAGTCATATAGGAGGGGGCAGCTCATACGTGTCATGCACAGCATCTCAGGATTCGCTAGGTTCATTGACTGATCTTTGTGTACATGATAGCGACGATGTTTGTTTTACAGGGGCAAATGCTTGCCGTTGGTTAGACCCTGTTACTGATTCTGTTTTTTATTATTCTGGAAGCGCAGCCTATGGGTATATTGACGATACTAATTCGTTGCGTGCTTCTATGGCTAATTGTTTGGGTGTTGCCAGTGCGAGTAAAAAGCATTCTTATTTAATAGATTATGTCAACAAACGCATCAGAAAGGTTGTTCATGCTAGTTCAAGTCCGGTATTTGCTTTTGGCAACCACAGAGCAATAGCTGTTTGTCATTATGAACGATATGGTCTGTTTTACGATTTGGAAGTCGCAGATGTTGATTCAGGACAAACTGAAACCTGGACTATAATCGGTACCCCGAGGCACGGCACAACGTCAGGATTTCCTGCAACAGCCAGAAGTGTAGGCAGAAATAAAACCACTAAACCATTGAATGTTTATTACAGGTCTGATAGTGCGTATTACGGACTTGATACGTTTTATGTTAGGGTATCAGATAGTGTTACTGCTGATACAATGATGGTTGTTGCAAATACAAATTACTATTTTGCCATTCCGAGAATAGTAGGTCCCGATAGCTTTTGTGTCAATAGTCGTTCGACTATTTCTTATTCGATTTCTTCCGGCGATATTGGTACATGGCGGGCTACTTCAGGCCGCATTTCATTAGCAGTCGGAAGCGGTTCAAGAAGTTCTAGTTATGTTTATCCTGTATCTTCAGGTATAGACACTATAGTTGTTAATGCAGGTGCTTCTTGCCCCTTTCAAATTCGTAAAGTAGTTACGGTAGTAGATCCACCTATAGTCGGACCGGTGATTGGACCCGATACATTGTGCCCGGGATCTATTTCTATTTATACAGATACATCAATAGGAGGAACCTGGAGCGAATCGTCTCGTTTGTTGGGTGTTTATGGCACAATTGGTGCAACAACAGGTTCTTATCGTGCACCACGTGGTGCGGGTGGTTACGACAGTATAATTTATTCTTACACATCTCGCTTCGGTTGTACTAGCTATACCGGAAAGAGAGTATTCGTCAATTCGGCAGTGCATCCAATTACTTTCCCGTCAATGTGTATAGGCACGACTGATTCGGTCACAACAGCAATATCGAGTAGTAGCAGATTAGTATTTTCTCGTGCATTGGCGAGTATTGTAACTTCTACTTCTACAGGCTTCAGATTGCAAGCAGATAGTGCAGGTATCGGGTGGTTGTATTATATCGATTCAAACTCATGTGGAGTTGATACTGCGCGATGCAACATTTTGGTCGATACTCCAAGGGCAATTGGTGCAATAACCGGACCACCGGAAATTTGTGTTTATGGTTATGGCACTTTTTCGATTTCATCATCCTTATCTACGGGGACATGGCAACTTACAAATTCTAACGCAAGAATAGTGGCTGGACCAACAGTGTTGGGCTATTCAGCGGGATCAGATTCTATTATTTATACATACAGAAGTGGTGCATGCACCTCATCTGTAGGGCTTGCCTTTAGTGTTATAAGAGATTTACCAACAGTAACCAGAATCATTGGTCCTTCGACATTATGCAGAGGAGCAACTACTGCCTATTTTGATTCTACTTCGGGTGGTGTTTGGTCAATGGGGTCTTCGATAGGCTCCATTACTGGTGCGGGTATATTTACAGCTTCGCGGTACGGTACGGCAAATATTATCTACGGCGTTACTAATGCTTGTGGTACAACGAATGTTAGTGCCTCAGTTTTGATCGATACGCTTCCTCTTCCCGGTACTATCAGAGGTGCCAGATCAAACTGCCCGGGCACTCCAACTTCTTATTCCATTATTTTACCCAACGGACATTGGAGTATGGCAAATGCACATGCTCATATCGATTCATTTGGTAATGTTACAGGAGTCACAATGGGCTGGGATTCAGTGTTGTATACAATTACAAATGTTTGCGGTACGTCTGTATCGGTATTGCCGCTTCATATTGATAGTATCCCTGTCGCAGGACCAATAATAGGGGGAGATTCCATTTGTATGGGCACTTTCAGTCATTATCATGGAACCGATTCAGGCGGGTACTGGCATACCTTTGTAGGCAATGCGGGTTTTGATTCGCTGGGAACCTTGAATGGATTACGGAGCGGGTTTGATACCATTATCTACACCATTACGAATGCATGCGGCACTGACACGGCATATAAAAATATTTATGTGAACGAACCTCCGTATGCCGGTATCGTTATTGGACCAGAAATAGTCTGTACAGATAGCTCAATTACACTTACCAACACCGTACCCGGAGGGGTTTGGAGTGCAGCCAACGGTAATGCGACTGTTTCGGCAACGGGCATCGTGACAGGTGTAAACGTGGGTACTGATACAATCTACTGCTCTCTAAGTAATACCTGTGGCACCAATTCCTCAGTTCAGCATATCTATATAATTAATTGCTTCCCTGCAGGCGTCGAAAACCTGACCGCTAGTGACTTCGAATTGTTTCCAAACCCCGCGTATTCAACCTTGAATATCAAAGTTCCGAATGATGGTGACGTGGAGATAGTATTGAATGACGTAGCCGGCAGAGAAATTGAGGTACCAACTACAAAGGTTGCTAACCGACAATATCAACTTGATTTAGCTCGATTGACAGCAGGTGTATATGTAGTGAAAGTAAAGTCGGGAGGCGAAATTTTTACGTCAAAGTTAGTGCTTGAATAGCCCTTGGAGCTTCGTTTTCGGCTGATGGAATTTTTAGTTTGAAATATTTAATTTTTATTGCAACTCATGAAAAGAATTGTCTTACTCGTATTACTCAGTGTAGTTTCGTTGTACATTAATGCTCAACAAATTACAATTACAGTAGCCGGAGGAGGCACATCCTCATCTGTTAACGTGCCGGCATTACAAACCAGTCTATCAAGCCCTAGAATAATTACGGGCGATAAGTTTGGCAATATTTATGTTGTCGAGGGCAGACTGGTGAAGAAAATAGACAAGTTTGGTGAAATTACTGATTTTGCCGGAGGCGGGAGCTCTTACCTCGACGGAATTGCGGCAACATCAGCAGAAATACATGGTGTTCATTCACTATGCGCAACCTCGTCGGGCGATTTGCTTCTGGCTGTCAATAATATGATTCGTAAAATCGACGTAACAACCAACCTCATTACCACAATTTCCGGTTCTTCATTATCAGGCTACATGGGTGATGGTGATTTCGCATTTACAGCACGTTTTAATAACCTTGCTCATATTTGCGTTGATACTGCCGACAATATATTTATTGCCGACAATGGCAATGGAAGAGTTAGGAAAATCAATGCTTCGACAGCACGCATCAACACATTTTGTGGCAATGGATCATCGACATTCGCCGGTTCAAGTTTTAGTGGTGCTGCAACAGCAGCTAGCATTGGTCGCCCCGATTTTATTTGTACTAACAAGGCGGGAGATGTGTATTTTCAGTCGTCGGGTTACATTGTTAGGGCAAGCCATGATACGGCAAGGTTAAGTATCTGTGCCGGAGGAGGGACCACATATGTTGATTGTCCTGCTTCAACTGTTACTTTTGGTACTTTTAGCGGAATATGCGTTGTTGATACTAATGATGTTTGTTTCAACGACGAAAGAGCTTCTTGCAGGCGAATAGACCCTGTAACCGACTCAGTTCATTATTTTGCAGGCGACCGTAGTCTTGGTTTTAAAGATGACACAAATGCACTTGCGTCCAGAATGAATATAAGTGCAGGATTGTTCAGTGATCAGAAAAACTCAGTTTTTATAGCTGATGGCGCTAATGGAAGAGTGCGAAAAGTGATTACGGTAACAAGTCACCCTTATTTTGCCTATGGCAACTACAGGTACTTTAATTCTTGCCTTGGAAGTTCAACGTCGCTTTCTGATTACCTGAAAATAACAGATATAGACGTAGCGCAAACAGAAACATGGTCGGTGATAAGCGGTCCAACGCACGGTACTTTATCTGGGTTTCCCGTTACTGTTAATAGCCGCGGCCCGTTAACTACAACAAAGCCTTCAGGGGTCACTTTTAATGCTAATTCGGTGTATCAGGGACTTGACACATTTTATGTAAGAGTGACAGATGGTACTAGTTTTGACACAATGATGGTGAAGGTTGATACCCGCGAGAGGTTTACAAGTACGGTAATTGTTGGTCCCGATACGGTATGCGCAAATGTAGGTTATCCGTTTGGAGTTTCAGTTTCAACAGGCGAGCCTGGTTTGTGGAGTTCCACTTCGGGGCATATTTCCATGCCATCATATGCTTTGGCGAGTTCATATGGTCGTGTTGTTTCCGCGGGGTTTGATACAATCGTCGTTCTGTTACCGGGTGGGTGTGGCATTACAAAAAGAAAGCCAATTTACGTAAAGCCGCTTCCTGTGTTAGGTCCAATTTTGGGCAGCGACAGTGTTTGTCCTCATTCCACAGTAACGTACACTGATACAACTTTTGGTGGAACATGGGCATCATCGGCAAGGTACGGAAGTATGAGTGCTTCAACGGGAATGTATACAGCAGCTACGGGGTATACAACTGATATAATTACTTATTCGAAAACAGTAGGAGGATGTTCTTCGACAGTGAGTAAATCAATTCACATTAATTCGCATGTTACTTTGATAGACTTTGAACCTATTTGTATTGAAAATACTGAATGGGTATTTGATCCAAATACCGGAAGCACATGGCGTTTAACCAATGCTACTGCTGTTTTTGATTTCGTTTCTGATTCCACAGCGCTTATTCGTGGTGTTTCAGCTGGATACGATACTTTGATACGGGTTCACTATGACTCGGTATGTGGTTGGGACTCAGTTGTAGTTCCGATTGCGATTTATACTCCAAGGGCGTTGCCTCCTATCACAGGCCCTGATCCTATATGCGTTTCTGTTACCTGGCGCCTGACTGATGGTTACACAGGGGGGCGTTGGGCCGTACTGGATTCAAATGCCACTATCAATGAATATACCGGAGAAATAACTGGTTTGCATACAGGAACTACCGTTGTGGAGTATGGCGCATACACCGATTATTGCTACACGTACACATACGATACAATTAATATTATAGACACATTGCCATCGCCGGGCACTATCACCGGCGCCCCGTTTTTTTGCCGGGGTAGTTACGATACCATGACGGCTACTATTGCTGGTGGTGCTTGGCGAACAACATCATCAACTGCAAGGGTCACTTCTGCCGGAGTGGTAAGCGGAGTAACAGCAGGAACCGCTGTTATTACTTACACTGTGTCTAATGTTTGTGGGTCGAGATATACAACTACAAGTATTTTAATAGATACAGTTCCTGAGCCGCAGCCTATTTTGGGCCCAACACATCTTTGCCCCGGTCTTGGTGCTACCTACTCAATAAGTACCCATGGCCCCGCCTGGAGTTTGTCAAATTCACGTGCTCTTGTTGACTCGTTAGGTAGGCTGGTTGCGGTGTTTTCAGGGTACGATACGCTTTTGCATACCGATACCAACGTTTGCGGATCAGCAGTATCAAGTTTGCCATTGTTTATTGATTCCCTGCCTTCAGCAGGAACTATTACCGGAGGAGATTCAATTTGTATGGGATCTTTTCGCCCATACCATAGTACAGTTACAGGAGGTGTATGGCACACATTGGTAGGTAATGCAGGTTTGGATACCCTCGGAAATCTGAACGGGTTGTTTAGAGGATTTGATACTATCGTTTATGTTGTTTTCGGGTTTTGCGGTACTGATACTTCATTCAAACAAGTGTATGTAAACGATTTGCCTGATACGGGTAGAATTATGGGTCCATCGCATTTATGCCTGGACAGTACAGCTACTTTAACTGATACCGTTGTTGGTGGTGTTTGGAGTACCCTTGTAGGCAATGTTACAATTACATCGACAGGTGTAGTGACCGGCGTGACGGCAGGAGTTGATACGGTTTTCTATTCCACAACAAATACATGTGGCACAAGGCATACCAAAAAGGCGATAACGGTTGACTCATGTTGGCGTACTGGTATTCCATTGCAAAGCACCTACAATGAAATAGAGATATTTCCTAACCCAGCCACTTCAGTACTCCATATTAATGTACCTAATGCCAATGGAGCAGATATTTCTATCACTGACGCAACAGGTCGGGTTATTCCTATTGAACCTGAGAAAGTAAGCAACAACGAACTACAGCTCAATCTGAGCAATTTCGCTTCTGGTGTATATATGGTGAAGGTGAGTGTTGGCGGGCAGGTTTTAACCTCAAGAGCGGTATTGGAGTGATTGTTTATGATTGCTTAATGCACAACGAGTTATCGGTGTAAGCGACATTTTTGGTCTATTTCAGTACCTTTTTAATTCACGTCGTTCTGATGATATTTACTCTAATTTGGAAATTCAGTGACACTGGGTAATTTTGTAGAAGATGGTGTGCTCAAGGTGAAGTTAATTAGGTTCCGGAAAGTCAATCTACTGATACATCAGTTTTTGCTCAATAAGACAATATTGATTTTAAAAGCAAGGCAAAAAATACAGTTTTTTCGAAATTCGACTGCGCGCTGTTCCCTGAGAATAAATACTCTGTAACCATTTAAAAGTATGAATATGAAAATAACTGATTTGGCGGTTTACAGAAATTACTTGGTAATCTTTATTCCTGTACTTGTTTATTATATAGTCGTTAACCATTTTTCCCTTAACCTGCCGTATCACGACGATTACTTAGCTGTTTTGAAGTTTTTGGAAAGCTATCAAACTGCACCTTTCATGTCGAAAGTAGCCTTGTTGTTGCACCAGCATAACGAGCATAGAATGCTGTCTTCAAGGCTGATCTATGTAATATATTATAACCTCACAGGTGGGCTTAATTTCAGGGCACTCATTTTTATTGGCAATGCCCAAATGGTGGTTGTATTGCTTATACTGGTTTACTTTATACGTAAACTGCTTGTAAATAATTGGTTATTACCGGGTATAGCGGCATCAATATGCCTATTTGACCTTTCCAATTATGAAAACTCAACATGGGCGATGGCATCTATTGCCAATTATGGGGTTATATTTTTTTTCATGTTGAGTCTTTATTATTATAGTCTTAATAGTAAGTACACGATATGGTTGGCTTTATTATTTCAGGCTGTATGTACGTTTGCAAATGGCAACGGCATTATAGGTTCGTTTGTTTTATTGCTTTTCGCACTAAGTCTTTGTAACAGAGCAAAGATTTACGCTGCGGTTTCTGCCTTCGTTATCTTTGCACCGTTGTATTTTTTCCATTACCACAAGGTTGTTACAGGTGCAAGTAGGAATTCAATTCCAACAGTCATTTCAAACATGTTCAATTTTGCAGGTGCACATTTTGTAATACGCGAATACAGGCACGGTATTTATCCGGCAATGCTTTTCTCTTTAATAACCATAGCAGTTCTTATCATTGTGTTACCTTTTACCAAGAAAAAGATTGCACAAAAGGAGACGCTTCCACTCGTTGCAGTTGTTTATTTTGCTATGGCTACAATGTTGGTGACATCTGTGGTAAGGTTTTGCTCCCATCAAATTTCGAGCAGGTACCTCGTTTACCCGCATCTTATTGAGGTTTCAATTTTCGCATTGTTCATTTATTGGCATAAGGCTAGTAAATTCCAACCTCGTGTAACTTATGCTTGGCTCGTATTGCTAATCGGGGGATATGTTTTAAATTCTTACGATGGATGGAAAGGTATGGATAGGAACCGAAAAGAACTACTCGTGCATGAATATTACATTGGCTCGGGAATATGGGAGCCTTCTGATTCGGCTATGGGAAGAAATGTAAGCGACAAAGCATGTCTGATGAAAATCTATTGTCAGGAAGAGCATCGAAAAGACTATGTCGATCTGTACAACGAGGCATTAAAAAAGTAAAGAGCAAGGGCTGTTTGCTGCCTTTTTAGTCTTTCACTTTTTTAAATATGATGATATCCCTAATTCTTGGTCCACTGTTCAATAGGTGGTATTTAAATGTTTTGTTTATCTTTACGCGGTCAAATTTTTGATTAGTGCCATTGGGTTTTGTTGTTTTAAATGGAGCAACAGATTTGTTTTAGATAAAAATTGAAGTTGTGAATAAATTTTCTGTGCTGATAACAGGTGGGTGTGGGTTTGTAGGTTCAAATCTTGGTGTTTTATTAAAACGAAAATACCCCGACTGTCAGATTACCGCTTTAGATAATCTTAAAAGACGTGGTTCGGAATTGAATATTCTGAGGCTTAAGCAAGCAGGAATCAGCTTTATGCACGGTGATATCAGGAATACTGAAGATCTTGCGGCTGTTGAAGGTGCATATGATTTTATCATTGATGCTGCGGCTGAACCTTCGGTAATGGCAGGAATGGGGGCAACGCTCAACTACGTTATCAACACTAATCTTACAGGTACTGTCAATACACTTGAGCTTGCTGCGAAAATGAAGGCCAAATTTATTTTCCTTTCTACAAGCAGGGTTTATCCTATCGGCTATCTGGAACAAGTATCATACATTGAAGATACTACAAGGTTCAGGCTGTTAGATGAGCAACCATTTGCCGGCATGAGTGCGAAAGGTGTAAATGAGCAATTCCCATTAGACAAAGCAAGGTCAATTTATGGTGCTACTAAGTTGGCATCAGAACTGATGCTCGAAGAGTTCAGCGAATTTTTTGATGTGCCGTTTGTCATTAACCGTTGCGGTGTAATTGCCGGACCATACCAAATGGGTAAGGTTGATCAGGGTGTTATAACGCTTTGGATGGCACGCCACTACTGGAAAAAAGACATTGCTTACTTCGGATACGGAGGAACAGGCAAGCAAGTACGTGACGTAATGCACATCTACGATTTGTTTGACCTTGTAGATTACCAAATGAACAATTTTGATAAAGTTGCAGGCGGTGTTTACAACGCAGGTGGCGGACTTGGTTCTTCGGTTTCTTTACTTGAACTGACTCATATTTGCGAAGAAATTACTGGCAATAAAGTCAATGCACAAAGCGTAAAAGAAAACCGCAGAGGAGATATTCCTTTATACATAACCGATAATTCTAAGATTACCCAACTAACAGGTTGGCAGCCTAAAAGAACAGTTAAAGACATACTTACAGATATTTTTGTTTGGATTAATGAAAACGAAAAAGATCTGGAACAAATACTTAATTCATGAACATAGCAGTTATTAGCGGGTCAAATGGCCTTATAGGTAGCGAAAGCGTGAGCTTTTTCGCAGAGAAAATGGATCTTGTGATTGGCATCGACAATGACCAACGTGCTTACTTTTTCGGTCCGGAAGCTTCTACTAAGTGGAAACGTACTGAACAAGAAGCTAAATTCAGTAACTACAAGCACTACAATACTGACATTCGTGATTACAGTGCTCTTGAAAAAATATTTTCAGAGTACGGAAACGATATTAAAATTGTTGTGCACACTGCAGCCCAACCAAGCCATGACTGGGCTGCTCGTGAACCATTGACCGACTTTACGATCAATGCCAACGGAACACTGAACTTTTTGGAGTTGACAAGGCAACATTGCCCTCAGGCGGTGTTTATCTTCACTTCAACCAATAAAGTATATGGCGATACACCAAACTTTTTACCACTTGTTGAGTTAGAAAAGAGGTGGGAAATTAGCGAGAGTCATCCTTACTTCGCTGAAGGTATCGACGAGTTAATGTCTATTGACCACTCAAAACACTCCATCTTTGGTGCCTCTAAAGTGGCTGCGGATGTGATGGTACAGGAGTACGGTCGTTATTTTGACATGAAAACTGCTGTGTTCCGCGGTGGTTGTTTAACTGGTCCTAATCACTCGGGTGCGCAACTCCACGGTTTCCTTTCTTACCTTATGAAATGTGCAATTACTAAAAACCATTACACAATCTTCGGGTATAAAGGCAAACAAGTAAGAGACAACATCCATGCATGGGATTTGGTGAATATGTTCTGGCATTTCTATCAGAATCCAAGGTGTGGTGAAGTATACAATGCTGGTGGTAGCCGCTTTAGCAACTGTTCAATGCTCGAGGGTATTGAAATATGTGAGCAAATTACCGGTAATAAAATGAACTATTCATACAGCGAAAGCAATAGATCTGGCGACCATATTTGGTACATATCTGATGTGGCTAAATTCAAGGCGCATTACCCTGATTGGAGTTATAAATATTCGCTCGAAACCACACTGGCGCAAATTTTCGATAATTTAAAGAGTAGGGTATAAGTATGAAGCTCAGCGTAGTAATACCTGCTTATAACGAAGCCTTAAATCTTCCGGAAACACTGCATGCTTTTTATGGTGCTTTGGCTGAAAACAACATCGAACACGAACTGTTGGTGGTGAATGACAACTCTAAAGACAATACCATTGAGGTAATAACAGAGCTTCAAAAGGAAATGCCGACTTTGCGCACAGTGTTCAATTCACCGCCACAAAATGGTTTTGGCTTTGCTGTGCGAAAAGGTCTTGAATCATACTCAGGCGATTGCGTTGCTATTGTGATGGCTGATATGTCTGATTCTCCGGAAGACCTAGTGAAGTTCTACAGAACGTTGGTAGAGCAAAAGGTTGATTGTGTGTTTGGTAGCAGGTTTATGAAGGGAGGTACTGTCGTTGACTACCCTAAAAATAAATTGTTCTTGAATCGCTTTGTAAACAACATGATTGCATTAGTATTCCGAATTAGGTACTACGATGTTACAAATGCCTTTAAGATGTACACCAAGCCAGCTATGGATGGTCTCAAGCCATTTTTGTCTCCACACTTTAACTTAACTGTAGAGCTACCATTAAAAGCGATTGTGCGTGGTTATACCTACACTGTTCTGCCTAACTCATGGAAAAACAGAAAACACGGCACTTCTAACCTTAAGATTAAGGAGATGGGCAGCAGGTACTTTTTCATAGTTCTGTACTGCCTGATTGAGAAATTCTTCAGTCGTGGCGACTTTAAGAAAAAACACTAGTATATTTTCTAATACAAAACGGGTGTCTCAAACTGATGAGGCACCCGTTTTGCATTATGGCTTTATTTAGGAATGTTTGGACTAATATTGATCAAAACCGGTTTCACCAATTAACAATCCCATTGCTCGATCAGAATTTCAAGCTAGCCAATTCGACGTAGAAGGACTATTTTAAAGTTTTACCGTTGATCACTCAATGATTAAATTATACTGTGATTTGGTAATGTGTATTTAAATAAAACTGAGGTACACTAAAACAAAACCAAGTAAAGGAAGTTTATTTTTTAATTTCCTGGCCCTAATTGACGCTGTTACTATACCTAGTATTCCCAGCCCAAAAGTCCAACTAACACTAATTCGAAATGTATAATCAGACTGTTCAACTGAATTCCATGAAAAATATCCTATTAATAATAGAATGATGCTTGCTATAAATAGAATTAAAATACCCAAAAATGAGGATGCAAAGCGTACACCAATATTATGGATTTTTGAACTCATGTATTTATCTTTTCTAGTTTAGAGCAACATCCCACATTACAAAACTGTGTTTATCGATGCTGCAGTTAATTCTATCACTGGCGCTACTGGAAGGGTTATTACTATTGAACCTGAGAAAGTAAGCAACAACGAACTACAGCTCAATCTGAGCAATTTCGCTTCTGGTGTATATATGGTGAAGGTGAGTGTTGGCGGGCAGGTTTTAACCTCAAGAGCGGTATTGGAGTGATAGTTTATGCGATTGGTTGATATACAATGACTTGTAGTTAAAATGGTTGTTTCTGGCTGATTTCAGTACAATTTCATTGAAATACTCAATAGTTATTTAGATTTCTTTTAACCGACGATAGTAATTTCTTTTCTTAAATTTGTATTGTCGCATGAAGGTAATTGCTACCATACTGTTTGTTTATCTGTCGGCGTTGCTCGTACAGCCGTTTGTTTTTCCGCTCAGTGAAAAGAAGGAAAAGCATAGTTGCTGTGCCATGAAGTTGAAAGAAGGACAAAAGGACAAGGGCTGCGGCAGTGAAAAAGATGGTTGTTGTAAAGACGGGCAATGCAACCCTTTTTACAGCCAGTGCCCCATGTGTGCAGTAACTGGCGTTGTTGTCGCAAAGTTTACAATTCCCGAACGACCATTGTTTTATGAATTGTGTCAGGAGTATTTTATGTTTTCTGACAGAATAGAAAGTAATTTTCAAGCTGATATCACGCATCCTCCACAAGTTGTTTAATAGTTTTCGACCCACCCCGAAACTGTACCCGTTATTTAAAAACTATTAAAACAATAAAACAACAATGAAAAAATTAATTTTTGCCGGTGCTGCCGGTCTCGCAATCATTTTCGCAGTAAGCGCATTTAAAGTTGATTCATCTAAGAACAACAAACCAGTTACTCAAAAAACACAGTCGGCGAACTGTGAGTGCAAAAACTGCGCTTGCGACAACTGCCAATGTACTGATTGTTCAAACTGCGGTGATGATTGTAGTTGCTCTGACAATAGCTGCAACAATGGTTGCGGCGACGGTTGTTGCACTAAGTAATCATAACTCATTAAAGAGGGAAATGGCTGCCGTTTGGCAGCCATTTTTATTAGACGCTATTATTCGAGCTTATTCCTTCGTAAATACTTTGAAAGTAGCAGTGCCGTTTGAGACAATTTTAATGGTGTATGTGCCCGGCATCAGCAATTGTAATTGAATTGGAGCACCCTGATATACTACACCTTTCAATAGAGAACGACCTGTCATGTCATTAATTTCATAGGTGCTGTTTTTGGCTGTATTGGTAACAAACAGTTCATTGCTAGCAGGGTTAGGGTATAAAGTCAGCTCACCGTTTTTGGCAACATCTGCCACACCATTAGGGTTAATCTGACTGATAGAGCAATCGAAGTTCGACTGCGGTGCTGTGCTGGTATGTCCGTTTCCAAGTTGACCGATGTAATTGCCACCGGTTGTGCAAATTGTAGTGGCATTGGTTTTTAAACCAGCAGAATGAACACCAAATACTGTGCTACCCGAGGTGGCACCACGGGCACAACTAATAAAAGCCCAATCGTTTTCGGAACCAGACTGGGTCAATGGTTGAGACATTGCCGTTGAGCCCGAGCCTAGTTGGCCGTACTGATTGTAACCCCAGCCCCACAAAGTACCGTCTGTTTTTATTGCCAAACCAAAAGACGAGCCGGCTGCAACCGAACTCCAGTTAGTGTCGGTGTTTATTTGTGCGAAAACTGAATCAAACAATCCGCTGGTTGTTCTGCCCAGGTTGTTGTTTCCATTGAAACCCGTTGACCACAGTGTTCCATCCGTTTTCAATGCAGTTACAAATTCAAATCCACTGGAAACGCTTTTCCAATTGTTAGCAGTACCAATTCTGGTTGGCGTTACTACACTATTAGAAGTATTATTAAGTCCAATTTCGCCATTCATGTTAATACCCCAACCCCATAGAGAGCCATCGGTTTTAATAGCGTAGCTCGCCGCTCCACCAGCCGATATACCCGACCAATTGTTGTCGGTACCTACCTGACGCCATGTAAAGACTGTATTGGTATCGCCGCCACCCAACTGACTAAAGACATTCCAGCCTGTTGCCCACAAAGTGCCATCGGTTCTAATGGCAAGAGAATGGAGATAGCCCGCCGAAACAGCTTTCCAGGTTTGGGTGCCACCTACAATTGTAGGCAATGTTCCAGTGTCGTTGACAATACCACCACCGAGTTCACCGACAGCGTTCAAGCCCCATCCCCACATTTTCCCATCTTTGTCTATGGCGAGTGTATGGAATGCACCAGCCGCTACTTCAACCCATTTTGTATCGGGTAATATGGACATTGCGGTGTCGGTCATGGTAATAGAATCGTTACCTAGTTGACGGTTTTGGTTCATGCCAAAACCCCAAAGGGTGCTGTCGCTGCGCAATGCCAGCGTATATTCGGTACCGCAAGATGTTTTGTTGTAGTGTACCGTTTGTGCTGTTGCAGAAAGGCTTAGAACTGCCAAACTGACGGTAATTAAGTGTTTCATCTGTTCTATATTTTTGGTTAAAGTGATTGAATTACTCCAAAAATAATTTTGACAGGGGTAGATGTTCAGTTGAATTCGGTATTCGTGATTAAAGTGTCGGTTAATGGCTTGGTAGCGTAGGTGTGTGAAAAAGAATCTTCTAAAGGAATTCAGTTTCGATGCCCAAGTTTACAGTTTATTTGTGCGTCTTTAATGGAAAGAGGTTATGGAAAGAAAGCTGGAAGTTCAGGTGCATATTGAAACGCCGTGTAGCGAAAATTTGGATGCTATGCCTTCAACCATCGACGGGCGGTTTTGTACTACCTGCCAGAAAGTGGTGGTTGATTTCACGCGCATGAGCGACAGCGAACTGGTGTGGTATTTTGAGCAACATACCAACGAACGGGTATGCGGCAGGCTATCTGAGCAACAGCTTAACCGGAAAATTGTGGCTGTGCTTGAACCTGAACATAGGTGGAACTTTAAAGGTGTATTGAATAAAGTAGCGGCACTTTTGGTGCTGTTGCCTGTAGCGGGGTCGTACGCTCAAAAGGCGGGTACCACGAAAAAACAACATGCTACAGCAAAACCTAGGATAAAACCAGTAGATAATGTGATAAAGGGGTTACTGTTAGATATCAATACCCAAAAGCCGGTTTCGGGCGTGGAGCTAAAGATAGAAACATTGAATATTAAAATGCTCACCGATACAAACGGGCATTTTGAGTTCCAATTACCCGAAGTGTTTTCTGACTCAGGTGTAACGCTGGAAGCAACAAGGCCAGTGACCGACAGTTTTTTCATTAACCCGACACGGTTTGATTTGAAGGAACTTAAAAGTGGGCAGCCCGTTAAGTTATATAGAGAGATGATAGAGATAGTACCTAATGTAGAGGTTCGTGGGCAATCAAGAATTGAACGGATGCACCAGGGTGATATAGCAGGGGGTATAATGCCGAGTATTGAAGTAATTCACCCAAAAATGAATCTGAAATACTACATGCACAAGATTTTTAAACGCAACAGAACGAAGAGCCATGAATAGTTTTAAGTCGATATTGCCTTTGGTATTAGTTTTGGCTACTGTACAAGATTCATTCGCCCAAAAGAAAATACACAAGAAGCCACAGAAAGCGAAAATACAGTGTATGCAAGCCCCTGAACCCGAAATGGTTTTTGTGAATGAGCAGGCAAGTTACCCCGGTGGGACTGAGAATTTGCGCAAGCACCTTTCTACTAACCTGCGCTACCCTGAAATGGCGAGAGAAGAAGGCGTTCAGGGCAGAGTTGAATTACTTGCCGAAATTGATGTTGAAGGAAAAATTGGGAAAGTAACCGTTGTAAAAGGTATTGGAGCAGGGTGTAATGAAGAAGCTGTGCGGGTGGTGAAGTCATTGCCCAATTGGAGGCCTTCAAAGTTCAACGGTAGGGCGAGGAGGTCGATGGTTAGAATTCCCGTTACATTTAGATTGGATTAAGGTTCAAAGGTTGATTAAACAAAGAACCCGGCTTTTCGGCCGGGTTCTTATTACAATTGTTATTCAGGACAAATGAACGGATAATTTTCAGTTGGGATAATAGGATCTACACCGAAGAAGTCGTTCAAAACCGATTCAGCTGTACAGTAAGCACCCTCAACCCATGCCTGGTCAATGCTGTATGTTTCACCCACAATGAAGATGTTGGCATCAGTGTTATCACCATCAAGCAATTGCGAAGGTTTTCTGATTTTGCGCATTACATCACCAATATCATAGTGTGCTGCATAGGCATGGTAACCCGCATTGAATGGAGGTAAAGACCAGTCGACATAACGCGCTTCAATCAACTTTGCACCTGTGAAAGCCTCGATGAAGCTACCGTCAGCCGATGGACCAAAGTGTACTTTCGCCATTTGGTTCATGAGCATTTTCTCCATAGCGGCAGGCACTTTTTTAGGCTTATCAAGTGGTGCATAATTTTGAGAAATGGCTTTTTTGCGATCGGTATTTGGTTCAATCTCTAGTTCTTGCCAGAAGCTGGTGAACTGCATATCGTCGTAGCTTGCCAATACTCCATACACGCCATCCTTTTTAGCTTCAACTGAAGAAGCATTGTTACCGAAGTAAACTACTTGCCTTATTGGCATATCGGTGATGCTAGGGCCAATAGTATTGTTCAATGCCAGTGTTTTAAGTTGGTTTTCTTGCGCAATAGTCAGGCGAAGTTCCAATACTTGTTCAATAGCATCATACATTGACTTTGCAGGGGTATAAGCTGTATACAGAATATTCGCGCTCTTATCGCGGATCTTCTTCATTTGAGCGGCTGTAAAAACCTTTCCTGTTTCCAGCGCATCCGCCACTTTGTCGGTTATTACGTAACCCTCAATTTGAGCTGGGTACGGTGTATTTGGGTCAGTCCACCACTGTTTGTCAAAGAACATACCAACTTTGTAAGAAGGCTGCATGATGGCTGATTCAAGATACAACTGCACTTTAGGATGGTTCAATACGTCAACACCGTCGTGGTTCATGTAGCGCGTAGCCTGTGCCACTAAATCAATAGAATAGCGCGGCATTGCCATCCATGCAAAGTCAGCAGTAGCCTCTTCAGATTGTTTGTCGGGGTTGCTGCGTGTTGCCAGTGTGTAATGCACGTGACTGCCTTTTTTGAGAATCGAGTGCAGGCGGGTGTTTGGAGTATAAACAAACTCTACACCCTGTTCATGCGCCAGTTTCTTAATGGCATTGAACAAGCCATTGAACATTGAAGAGTACCCTTTATCGAGCGTGCGATACTGGTTGCCCGGTGTAAATTCATTGTTTGATTGAATGGCAATTGAAGCGTTCCAGTTAATCACATTCGAACAATAACCGTTACCATCACTTATGTAGTTGTAACCTTCTGAGCCAAGTTGATCGAACATGAGGTTCCAGTAACCGATATCCCTCATCCTATCTCCTTTTTTGAACACAGAGCTTTCAGATGTATGCACGTTGATGGTGCCGTCTTTGTAGAAGCCACACCATTTATTACGCGACATTTTTTGTGCGTGTTCAGGTGTCATACACATGTCCTGTATGGTTCCAAACCCTGTATCAGGTGACTCGGTTGCACCAAAGTGATCGACATTGTACGGGGCCGGCGATGTTGAAGTGATACTATTCAGGTACATATTTCGTGTCCTGAGGTAGTACATTGGGTTTGTTGCTTCATTGAACGGAACCGAATGTTTTTCAAGATTCAGTGCTCTGATAACTGTTGAAACAACTCTGTGCCCGTCTCCTAGATGGTCGTCTGATGCGTTGTTGTTGCCATCCCAGTATGCATAGCGCATTCCTCCTATCTCGAGGTAAGAGTTATTGGTATCGTCGTTGTAGTGCCAAGTGAAAATACGGGCACCGGGTGCACGCTTTTTGTCAAGTTCTCTATCTTCAAAAGCGTAGTCGCCCCATTCAAAAAGTGAGAGTTTATCGCCTTTTTTAAGAACTGGTTTTTGTTTCGATGATGAACCGCCACCCAGCAGGCGCCAGGCAGTATAAAGACCCGAGGCTCCTGCCCCGAAAATAGCATACGTTTTTTTAGCCATTGCGTTGATTTTGATTTTATAGTAAAGAATTGTTATTCAGCACCGAGGCGTTGCATTTGTCCCGGTAAGTCTTTTTTGTGTATCACCACTTCTACTAGGGTTGGTTTGTCCTGAGTAGTAGAGATGGTTTTCCATGCATTGTTCAGTTCTTCAGGATTGTGGACCCTTATTCCATTCGCACCGAACGCCTGAGCAAGTGCCATATAATCCCATTCAGGAAGAATATCGAATGTGTCGAATTTATTTTGATCACCAGGGTTAAATGCATTCATGTCAACATACACTTGCTCAATGCCGTAAACTACATTGCTCATCACGAAGATGACAGCATTAATTTTGTATTTAGCCAAAGTAGAAAGCGATTGACAGATCATCATAAAGCCACCGTCACCCGCTATTGCAATAGCACGTTTACCGCTGCCCAATTGTGCTCCTGCTGCAGCACCAGTCTCGAAGCCGACTATCTGCCATGCTGCCGAAGAAATAAAGCTATTCTGATACAGTCCGTATGCATTGGTAGCAACGTAAAGCGAACTGCTTACACCCAATGTAAATACAATCTTATCGAGCATTTTGTTGTCGGTGAGGTATTTCATTGAATGTTGGAAGAACTTGTTGAAAGTCAGCTTGCTGTCGTCATTCACCCAGTTAGGGTCTTCATTTTCTTTCCAAGGGTTAGGCCATTTCGGCTGTGCTGGTGCTTTTGCTTTGATAGGGTATGTTTTAGCATTGGCTTTGAACATTTTTATGAGTGCCTCCATGAAGTCACGTAAACGCACACCTTCATACATGAAATATCCTGCGCGCATGCCATCGTCGTTGCAAATTACTGTTTGGGCATACTTGTTCTGTACATACCACAAATAGTCATCGGTGATAATAGCTCCAAGCGTCAAAATCATATCAGCATTTTGCACTGTTTGCGTTACTGTGCTTATAGAAGCAGCGTCGGAGTACGTGCCTATGAATTTATCTCCTTTTTCGTCCAGTACAGTTTTGCCGAGCGTAGTTGTGGTATACAGGAACCCGCTTGCATCGATCAACTCCTGCAACAAATCTGAAAGCCCGTGGCGCAATATTTCAACACCTGCAAAAATGAGCGGATTTTTAGACGCTGTAATCATGCTCCAAGCTTGCGTTACTGCATTGTTGAGGTCGGCAGGTACGCTTTCCATTACACGCGCTTTCAGCGGTTTTTTATCGGGTTTTGGACATGGTTCGCCCCATACTTCTTTATAGCAGGCAATGTAAACAGGGCGCTGGTATGTAAGCGCATTGATTAGTAATTCGTCGATGATGGTTGGTGCATCAGCCGATGTACTTAAAGTAACAGCATCAATGGTTACGTGTTCAAAGATTTCCTGGTCAGCTTCCATGTTGCCTGTTGAGTGGTGAAACAACACCTGATACATGTTGGTCATGTTTCTGGCATCGGCACCCGGCGTAGCACTGATCACAACCACGGGGCTGCGTTCTACCCATGCGCCTGCAATAGCATTGAGCGCACTGTAGGTGCTTACACCATATTGTAACGATACAGCGCCAAGTCCCTTGGTTCTTGCATAGGCATCGGCAGCATAAGCCGCATCTAGCTCATTGGCGGTTCCAATAGCTGTTACACCATCGAAATGTTCTAGTGCCTGCGTAAAGTGTTTCACGTAGTCGCCCGGAATCTGGAATACTTCAGTAACCTGAAGTTGCTTGAGCCTTGTAAGCAGGTAGTCTGCTACTGTAAACTGAGTTGGTTGTTTTGATTTCATTTTTAAAAGCAATAAATGGTTGAGCCACAGCTTTTTTGGGGCTGTGTTAAAAGATGATTGTAACCGCTGATTAAAAGATTATGTTTACGAATGTATATGAAATGAATTACTAAAACAAATGGAAATTCAGAAAAATAAAACTATGCGTGTAAAAAATAGACTTGAGCAATAAGGAGATTGAATGAAGTAATTGAAAATGAAGTTGGCAGCGTTTATTCACGCTTGTAATGTTGCAATTCAAGAGTTTAAATTCTGCCCCACCCCTAAATATTCTCACCCATTCCCCTAAAATGAAATATTTTTGGGTTTATGGAGGCTTATAACAACTCGCTGCAACGACTCAGGGATATTTTGGATGAACTCAGGGAAAAATGCCCTTGGGATAAAAAGCAAACGATTCACTCGCTGAGCAAACAAACACTGGAAGAAGTATATGAGCTAACAGATACCATTACCCGTGAAGACTGGAAAGGACTGAAAGAAGAACTGGGCGATATGTTGTTGCACATTCTGTTCTATTCAAAAATAGGCAGTGAGCAACAGCAATTTACCCTTGAAGATGTGATTGAAGGCGTATGTAATAAACTCATACACCGCCATCCCCACGTTTATGGCTCGGTTGTTGCTGAAGACGAAGAAACTGTAAAGCAAAACTGGGAGAAAATAAAACAAGCTGAAGGTAAAAAATCGATACTGAGTGGTGTGCCTGAGGCTATGCCCGCGCTCATTAAGTCGTTGCGCTTGCAGGAAAAAACAAAATCGGTGGGATTTGAGTGGGAGAATACCGAACAAGTAAAGGCGAAAGTAGACGAAGAGATTGCTGAGTTATATGAGGCGGTTGAAAGTGGTGAGCAGGCAGAAATAGAAAATGAGATGGGTGATGTATTTTTTGCCCTCATCAATTATGCGCGCTTTACCAATGTAGACCCAGAACAGGCGTTGGAAAAGACAAACAAGAAATTCATCAGACGATTTAAGCGCATGGAAGAACTTGCAGCAGATGATGGTAAGTCGTTGCACGACATGGGGCTATGGGATATGGATGCACTTTGGAATCAGGCTAAAAGAGAAGAATAGAAATGTTCAAAAAATTCCCATTTACCGGCTGGGCACTTGTTGCTGCGTTGTTGTGGACTATCAACTTCTTCCACTTCCACGCACACAGGTCAGAAATGTTGCCTGCCGAAATGGCGAAAACCATTAACAAAGCCACTCAGGACGCCAATAAAGAGTACCAGGAATTTATTACTGATAAAAAACTCATCACCCGAATTGTCAACGATTCGCTGAGTGAGACCGACATCAAGAAAATAAAACAACTGCCTTTTTACACCTATGCCTACAACAGCGGTAGTCTGTTTTTCTGGAGCAACAATTCAGTGATAGCTGCTGAAAACGATTCCATTTCAGGCGAAATAGCGGTTAGGCGCAATGCCAAGGGCACTTTCATAAGGCAATATTTTTACCCTGATCCCACCAATAAATCGGTGAAGTTGGTTACGCTGATACCCGTTTATATTTCGTACCCAATAGAAAATCAATACCTGAAGTCGCACTTTGTGGCGTCGGAATTGATACCTACAGGCACTAAAATTTCTAACGACACCCGTTTATCCGGAGAACATTTTCCTTTAACCATTGATGGAAAAACACAGGTGGCTGATATCGTTTTCAACACATCTGAGATTCAGCTTTGGGAGCCAGACTGGTGGATGATTATCACCGTTATTCTAGCGGCACTCGCAACAGGTACATGGCTGCAAAAAATGCTTTCGTACCTCATTCGTAAACGCAGCGATTGGGAAAAACTGACCGCTGTAACGCTTACAATTGGTGGTGTTGCCGTACTACAGCGTAAACTGGGATTACCCTTTCATTTGGAAGAGCTGCATATATTCTCACCGCAGTTATTTTCTTCCGACTCCATTCTTTCTACCCTCGGCGATCTGTTTATTGTTATGGGGTATATGCTGTGGTGGCTGGTGTACATTATTAGGTTTGTAGGGTACAAAACACCATTGAAAATCAAGCTTTCACCATTGTTCTCCTGGATCTTCGGGGGGCTTTACATCATTGCAATTCCCATTGTTTCTGCTCTGTTTACTTATGTGGTGAGCAGTATCATCATCGACTCGAAAATATCGTTTCA
Source organism: Chitinophagaceae bacterium (assembly GCA_947454235.1). GTDB lineage: Bacteria > Bacteroidota > Bacteroidia > Chitinophagales > Chitinophagaceae > Flavipsychrobacter. The sequence continues at coordinate 7,827 of CANGIY010000020.1, read as the reverse complement.
TGTTACCCATTTTTACGAAATCAATGCCTACACCATTGTAGGGCTTTTGGCTATAATAGGTATTACAGCTATCTGGTGCCTGGCGGTGTATCTTGCCAATTGCCGCATTAATCTATACATCAGTCATAAGTGGGTTAAATATTTGCTGTTCGCTGTTATAGCCTACACGTTTTATTACTTTGAACCTGTCACCTCCGAAGATTTTCTTTGGGGTATGAGTCTTTCGGTGTTGGTGTTCATGATGTTGTGCGATATACCGGGTTATAGTCTTACATCGCGGGTGTTTGCGCCGCACATGCTGGTTTGGGCACTCATTGTTTGTTCTTTTGGTACGGGGCTGGTATGGTATTATAACGACCTAAAAGAAAAAGGCAACCGTCAGGCATTCGCCGAACAAAAGTTGGCTGAGAAGCGCGATAACTTGCTCGAATACAACTTTGAGGCAACCGCTAAAAAGCTACAATTTGATAAAGCAGTACTAGCCTTCGTTAAAAACCCTGCTCCCGGCACACGTAAGTCGTTGGAACAACACCTTGAAACGTCGTACATGACAGGGCCGTTGAGCAGGTACAAGCTCAAGCTGTACATCTACGATAAGGCAGAAAACCCATTGTTCAACATTGATACCAGTTCATATCAAACACATACAAGAGAGAAGGAAGAATCAGATTTTACCGAATCACCGTTTCTTTCTTATAGGGTATCCATTAACGACCGACATTACTACATTCATACTTTCAATGTTTACTACGACTCTGTGAATACCGTTGCTGGGCATGTCGTCATGAATCTGGAGCAAAAAAAGGATGCACAAGGTGCCGTTTATCCCGAGTTGCTGCAACCGGTTTCTGATTTCACCAATATCGATGCACATGAGTATGCTTATGCGGTATATGTAAACAACAAGCTACTTCGCCAAACCAACGATTATCCGTTCCCGGTTTGGTTGAAAAAAGTAAACCTGAAAGAAAACCAACCTATTTATATCGATGAGAATGGTGTCAACACCATGTATCTTCAATCGGCAAATAAGAACCGGGTATATGTAATTGTACACTACCACGATACTGCCATTGAGGCAATGACATTGTTTTCTTACATCTTCGGTTTACAGGTAGTTATAGCGTTGCTTATCTATTTGTACAAGCTTTTGCTACTTCACGATATTAGGCGTTTCTTCTCACGCAAATTTTATAAGATGACACTGCGCAGGAAGGTGCACGTGGCATTGCTGGTTATTGTATTTATTTCGTTCTTGCTGGTGGGGTATGCTACTATTACTTTTTTTGTTACCGAATACCGCAGCACCAATGAGAGCAAGTTCAAGGCGTCGCTTGAAAATGCGAAATCGGCGGTTACCGAATATCTTTCTTCGCGCAGTGCGTTCGGTTCTATCAGTAATTTTGACACAGTAAGCCGCTCTGCCGAATTCAGGACTGTATTAGCTCAGTTCGCGACCAATCAGCACATTGACATTAATTTTTACGACAATGACGGTAATTTACTGGCGTCTTCGCAGGATGAAATCTACGATAAAGGACTAATCAGTCGCAAGATGCGCCCCGATGCATTTTTCGAATTGAACAATTTGGGTAAGTCATTGGTTATTCAGCGCGAGCGTGCGGGCACATTGAACTACCAATCGGCATACCAGCCCATTCGTGACGAAGGCGGCGCCACTCTCGCATTCATTAATGTACCGTTTTTCTCATCAGAAAAAGACCTCGATTTTCAGGTATCTAGCATCGTAATTACCCTTATCAACCTGTATGCATTTATCTTCCTGGCGTCGAGTTTGTTCACGGTAATTGTAACCAGAGGTTTAACGCGAAGTTTCGACCTCATTATCAAGCAATTTGATAAACTAAACCTTGATAAAAACGAGCGTATTGAATGGAGCTCTGACGATGAAATTGGCAGGCTGGTAGCTGAATACAATAAGATGGTGATGAAGGTAGAGGAGAATGCGCGTAGGCTGGCACAAAACGAGCGTGAAATGGCGTGGCGTGAAATGGCGCGTCAGGTGGCCCATGAAATCAAGAACCCGCTCACCCCAATGAAACTCAATATCCAGTATCTGAGGCAGGCAATGAAGAACAACCAGCCAAATGTAAAAGAACTCACAGAGCGGGTTTCAGAATCTATTATTGAACAGATTGACAACCTTTCATACATAGCTTCAGAGTTCTCCAATTTTGCGAAGATGCCGGAAGCCAAGCCTGACTTGTTGAATGTTGCTGAATTATTGCGTACTGCCGCAGAGCTGTATCTCAACACCGAAGATCTGAAAGTGTCATTTCAAATGAACACCAATAAAATCATGGTGATCTCTGACAAAAGCCAGTTGTTGCGGGTATTTACCAACATTCTTGAAAATGCCAAACAGGCTATACCTGAAGAGCGCAACGGTGAAATAACCATTGCAACATCATTCGAAGAAGGCTTTGTAACCATCGCGTTTACCGACAATGGTTCAGGTATTGACGATGAGGCAGCTCAACGCATTTTCCAGCCATATTTCACTACCAAAAGCTCAGGTACGGGTTTGGGGCTTGCCATGACGCGTAAGATAATTGAGTTCTGGAAAGGTGAGATTTGGTTCGAGACCCAACAAAATGAAGGAACCACATTTTACATTAAGCTGCCATTAAGTAATAGTTGAGTTCTTGAGCCAGGTAAAATTGAATGTGGTGCCGCCTAAATCATTGTCATTCACCCAAATTTTCTGCGCTTTATTAGAGTGAACAATTTCTTTAATAATGCTGAGTCCAAACCCATGACGCTCGTTATTGGACAGTGTTTTCATTTGAGTCTGGAGGTCAAAAAGCTTTTGCTTCTTAATTTCGGGAATAGGTTTGCCATTGTCGGCAAATGAAAACTCGAAAAATTCATGGTTTTCGGTATGGGTGATCCTTATCAAGCCTTCAGCTTTTTCGTTGTGACTTATGGAATTGCTAATCAAATTCATGAAAAGCTGGAGCATCGCAGTTTTGTTGGCAAAAACGGTAGGTAGTTTTTGAGGAATTTCAATTTTAAAGTGTGCAGGAATCGCAATCAAATGTATAAGTTCCTGAATAGTGTTGTTAAGGTCTACATCTTCTTTAATTTCCGACCTCATTATTTTTGAACTCGAGTACTTGAGTACGCCTTGTATAAGTGTATCAATACTTGAAACACTATCGGAAATGAAATTCGAGAGTTCTTTTATTTCTTCCAGATTATTCTCGTCTATTTCAGAATTCATCATTTGGGAAAGGCTCATAACTCTGTTAAGGGGTGCTCTCAAATCGTGGGTGAGTGTGTAGGTAAACTTTTCAAGTTCTTCTCTTACTTCTGTTAATTTTTCAACCGTTTCCAGCAGTTGTTGTTTTTCTGAAACATCGCGTATAAACACCAACACGAACAATCCTTTGTTCGATTCAACCGGATGAAGAGAAATATCAACGAAGATCTCAACGCCATTCTTGTGTACTGCCTTTAATTGCAGTCCGCTACCCATCTTTCGGCTTTGTGGGTCAGAAAAATACTTCGAGACATTAGATCTATGTCCATCACGAACGGAACCCGGCATTAAAATGTCTATTGTTTTGCCCACCAGTTCAAAATCCCTATATCCGAACACGGGAAAAACCGATTCGTTCACTTTTTGAATGACACCTAATTCATCAACAACCAACAATGCGTCGGGTAGTACTTCAAATGCTTTTGCAGCAAATAAAACTGAAAGGCTAAGATTGGGCATGACGCATTGTTTTTTTAAAGATAAAACCTATACGAATTTAATGAAAAGTACTCACATTTACATATATCCAAGGTAGTATTTTTTGGTCAGAATCGAGTGCTGGCGTGCATTTGCCAGTGTCAATTGTTTGTAAAATGATACAATGATTTTTGGTGTATCCTTTTTATATATTAAGTATTTTCAGGTTAATTGGCGTAAAACATTGATAGCCCGAATTGAATTGAATAGGTATTTTATTGATGTGAAATTTTGTTTATGTTCCATAAGCAAAAGGGGCAACTTGATTCAACAAGTTGCCCCTTTCTAAAAATGTTGTATTGAAAATTATATCTAGCCTTTTTTTACTTCTTTCGCCCACGAATCTTTCAATGTAACTGTGCGGTTAAAGATTAATTTATCGGCAGTTGAGTCGGCATCTACACTAAAGTATCCTTTACGTATGAACTGGAAACTTTGTCCGGAAGTCGCAGAACCGAGCGCGTGTTCAATATACACGTTTGGTAGAATGTGCAACGAATCGGGGTTAATGTAGTCTTTAAAGTCACCGTCTTCGCTCGATGGGTCTTCAACCTTGAAAAGACGGTCGTACATACGCACTTCTGCTGTTTTTGCATGTGGTATGCTTACCCAGTGGATAGTGCCTTTTACATGTATGCCGCTTGTATCAGATCCGCTCCTGCTTTCAGGAATGTAGCTGCAAATAATCTCAATGATGTTACCGTTCTCGTCTTTTTTGAAGTCGTCGCACTTAACGATGTAAGCACCTTTTAGGCGCACCATCATGTCTGGTGCCAGGCGGAAGTATTTCTTAGGCGCAACTTCCATAAAGTCTTCGCGTTCAATCCACAGTTCTTTACTAAATGGCACTTTACGTGTTCCATTGGGCGTTTCGGGATTGTTCTCAATTTCCATCCACTCTTCGCCCAACGAGTAGTTAGAGATTGTGAGCTTAACAGGGTCAAGCACTGCCATCACGCGGTCGGCAGTTTGGTTGAGTTGTTCACGTACACAAAACTCCAGTAGTCCAACGTCTACAATATTTTCACGCTTGGCAATACCTACAGTATCACAAAACTGCCGAAGTGCAGCTGCCGGGTAACCCCTTCTCCGCATTCCGCTCACCGTTGGCATTCGTGGGTCATCCCAACCTGCTACGTGTTTTTCATTCACTAATTGCAATAATTTACGCTTGCTCATTACTGTATAAGTAAGGTTGCGGCGCGCAAATTCGTATTGGTGTGACGGGAATATGCCTAATTGCTCAATGAACCAGTTGTAAAGAGGGCGGTGATGGATGAATTCCAGCGTACATATAGAATGTGTGATTTGTTCAATAGAATCACTTTGACCGTGTGCGTAATCGTACATAGGGTAGATGCACCATTTGTCGCCTGTACGGTGGTGATGCGCGTGTTTAATACGATACATCAATGGGTCGCGCAACAAGAGGTTAGGGTGAGCCATATCAATTTTAGCACGCAACGTTTTTTCTCCGTCCTGGTATTTACCATCCCTCATTTCCTGAAACAGGCGAAGGTTTTCTTCTATGCTACGTTCTCTGTAAGGGCTATTAGTGCCGGGTGTA
>CANGIY010000019.1 GCA_947454235.1 Chitinophagaceae bacterium | reverse complement strand
CATCCTGTCACAGAATCACCAACTACTGTTTGTAACAATCCCGAAGACGTTATTTTTCGAATACGCGAACTCTCAGAAAAATAAACTTCGTTCGTCAAAGGGTTTATGCACAATGAATTGAAATGAATTTTTGATTCGGTAGCCAACTGACCCTCAGACCCAAATCCCGAATTCCCATTTCCAGCGGCAGTGTGTACAATACCTGAAGAGTCAATTAACCGAATTCTATTATTGTCGTTGAAAAACAATTGCCCGAGAGTGTCAAATCCAATCGATGCAATTCTTCTCACTTTTGTCAAACTTGCAGCCATGCCATCTCCGTTAAAACCAGTATCGGCTTGTCCAATTATGGTCTGAAGTAAGCCTGAGTCATCGATGAACCGTATATGATACGAGCCATACTCACAGAAAAAAACGCGATTATGTTTATCAATTGCAACCTGCCAAGGTGTTGCCAAAGTGGCATCCGTAGCTGGAGTACCGTCAACAGAATAGCCAAAAATCCCTGTACCTGCAATTGTGGTCATAATACCATTGGTATCTATTTTGTGTATTATATTGGCTTCTTGCTCTACTACGTAAATATTGGAGTTTTTATCTACCGTTACAGAAACAGGGTCGTACAGCATGGCGGCCGTGGCTGGTGTGCCCGAGGTACTTTCACCTCGCACGCCTGTACCTGCTATGGTGGTTATCACCTGGCTATGCGCCGCCAGCGCACTCAACAAAAAAAGAATGGAAAATAGAAAAGAACGCATGGGGGATAATTTTAGTTGACTATTAACCGTGTTCGAAGAGTAGATTCTTTTACATGCGCCTCCAGCATATATACGCCGTCGTGCAAGAGAGGCGGTATGCGCAAAGTTTTATTGGATTCACTTGACCACTCAACAATACTCCTTAGTTGGGCATCATATAATTTATATTGTACATTTTCATCTTCAATACCCTGAATAGAAATATTGATATCGCTACCATAGCTTGGATTGGGGAATACATTCATGATAGCTCTAGGTAGTTTTTCTGACGGTGGCACGCTTAACTGATTGGAACAACCAATGCATCTTACTCTATAAGCAACTCTCTCAACGACAAAAATTACCCCCTTATAGTCTACAGTAACACAAAACGGATCGGCTATTAAGGCAGTTGAGGCAAGAATGTGATCGCCATTGTACCCTGCAGAACAAATTCCAGCTAGCACACGAACGTTGCCATCACTCTTGAGTTCACATACTTTATTATTAGACCCAAAATAGACCTGCCCTGTATCGTCAATTGTAAAATAGAAAACATGATCTAATTTCGCATTCAAAGCCGGCATATAGGTTTCATTACACCCATTGACAGTGTCACCGATAACAGTTTGCAACAACCCCGACGAAGTTATTTTGCGAATACGCGAAACTTCTGAAAAATAAACTTCATTCGTTAATTTATTGACTGCCAATGGACCAGCAAGAAGTTTTGAACTAGTTGCCATTTGAGACTCAAGTCCAAACCCCGAAACACCATTTCCAGCTACAGTATGTACAATGCCTATAGTGTCAATTAATCTAATTCTATTATTATCATGGAAATATAATTGCCCCAACGTATCAAAACACAAAGATGTAATCCACCTCACTTTGGTTAAGCTCGCAGCTAAGCCATCTCCATTAAAACCCGTATCTGCTTGTCCGACAATTGTTTGTAGTAAACCGCTATCATCAATGTATCTAATACTGTAAGAACCTAACTCCGCGAAAAAAATACGTCCGTGTTTATCAATAGCTACTTGTAGAGGTGATGCCAAAGTACAATCTGTGGCAGGGGTGCCGTCAACACTATACCCAAAAATCCCTGTACCAGCAATTGTGGTCATGATGCCATTGGTATCAATTTTGTGTATTAGATTCGGGACCTGTTCTACAACATAGATGTTGGAGTTTTTATCTACCGTTACAGAAACCGGCTCATACAGCATGGCTGCCGTGGCTGGGGTACCCGAGGCACTTTCCCCTCGTACACCGGTACCCGCAATAGTGGTTATCACCTGGCTTTGCGCAGCCAGCGCACTCAACAAAAAAAGAATGGAAAATATTAAAGAACGCATGGGGTGATATTTAGTATATAGAACGAAGTTAATGTTTTATTCGACTGGGTGCACCTTCAACGCCATATAAAACGCATCGTCTCAACCCTGGTCGAACTTCAAAGCCGGCAAGGAAGTGCTTTATACTTAATGTGGTCGAGCACGGTTCAGAGAACCGTTCATTTTTATAGACACAGGAGCGCTGCGCTAACTCCTGCGCCAGTGTATCGATACCAAACAACAAAGATGCCGCTGGCATCTTTGCTCCTTTCACCGCTGGCGGAGAAGGGTTGGGAATGAGTTGGCCGAAATGCCGCTAATACAAAAAGCCGCCCCGAAATCGCTTCCGGAACGGCTACTCGTAACCTTCTAATCTAAAACCTTAAATCAATTCAATGCTCCTGTTCACAAACTCAGTGAGTTCGGCGCCCGTAAGCATGCCCTGTGAAAGCTTGGCAAGGTCGTAAGCTTGTTTCGCAATTTGCCCTTGTAAAACTTCATCAGCCTTCAACATTTTATCAATCAGCTTGTGGTTGCCATTAATAGCCACTTTGTAGTTATCAGGCATAGCACCGTAGAAACTCATGCCGCCACCCAGCTTAGCCATGTCCTTCATCCTGCGCATGAATTCATCCATGGTCACTGTTACAGGTTGCTCACCCGGGTTCAGTGCTTCCACTTCTACCTTCATGTGCGCATCATTAATCGACTTTTCAAAAATGTCTTTTACTTTTTGTTTTTGGTCGTCACTCAGCACCAGCGAAATGGTTTCGCCCTTGTCTATCAGTTTATCGGCTACATCAGCATCAACACGCTTCAGGTTGGTTTTTTCCACCCTTTGTTCCAGCTTGCTCACGAAGTGCGTATCAATTGGTGAATCCATCAACAACACATCGTAGCCTTTTTTGCCCGCGCTTTGTATGAAAGAATCTTGCTTGGCAGTGTCGCTGGCATAGATGTACACCACTGTACCGTCTTTATCTTTCTGGTTGGCTTCTACTTTCTCGTGGTATTCGGTGAATGTAAAATGCTCTTTCTTGGTATTGGTGAGCAAGGCAAAATCTTTCGCCTTATCGTAAAACTTGTCTTCGGTAATCATACCGTACTTCACGAACAGGCTAATGTCAGGCCACTTTTCTTCGTAAGCCTTGCGGTCAGCTTTGTACAATTCGTTCAGTTTGTCGGCTACCTTACGTGTAATGTAGCTGTTGATTTTCTTCACGTTGCTATCTGCCTGCAAGAAACTCCTCGATACATTCAAAGGAATATCAGGAGAGTCAAGCACACCGTGCAACAACATCAGGAATTCCGGCACCACGTCTTTCACCTCGTCGGTAATAAACACCTGCCTGCTGAACAATTTGATTTTATTGCGCTGCATGTCCATATCATTCTTCACCTTAGGGAAGTACAATACACCGGTGAGGTTGAACGGATAATCGACATTGAGGTGAATCCAGAACAAAGGCTCCTCGCTCATTGGGTAAAGCTCCTTGTAGAAATTCAGGTAGTCTTCATCAGTGAGTTCGGTCGGCGTTTTCGTCCATATAGGTGTTGTATTGTTGATGTAGTTAGGCACTTCAACATCTTTGTGTTTTGGTTTGCCCTCTTCATCTTCACCGTCTTCAGCCCACTCCGTTTTTGTACCAAATTGCACAGTAATCGGTAAAAACTTGCAGTATTTATCTAAAATGCCCTGCAATTTGTATTTGTCCAAAAACTCTTCGCTTTCAGCATTTACATGCAAAATGATATCGGTACCCCTTGTTTCGCGGTCGCCTGCTGATATTTCAAATTCAGTTGAGCCATCGCAAATCCAACGTGCAGGCACACTGTCATCCTGGTAGCTTTTTGTATTAATTTCTACTTTATCAGCCACCATGAATGCTGAATAGAAGCCCAAACCGAATTTACCAATCAGTTCGTTGGCATCTTTCGCTTCTTTGAATTTATCGAGGAACTCAGTAGCACCCGAAAACGCGATTTGGTTGATGTATTTTTTAATTTCATCAGCCGTCATACCAATACCATTGTCAGAAATGGTGATGGTTTTGTTTTCGGCATCGAAGGCAACTTGCACCAGCCCCTCGCCCACTTCACCGTTGTAATGACCCAATGCAGCAAGGCGTTTTACCTTCTGCACCGCATCAACGGCATTACTCACCAACTCACGAAGAAAAATCTCGTTATCGGAGTATAAAAACTTCTTGATTATCGGAAATATATTTTCCGTATGAATGGAAATGGTTCCTTTTTCCTGCATAGGTATTTCTGTTTTTTGAAATTGACTGTTTCAATTTATGTTCCAAACCTAAGTTTTAGGACAAATTGACAGCTATCAAAAAAACAGGTGTAATTTTTTCAGGAAAATGTGCCAGACTGTACTAGTAGATTATTGGATTGTAGGTATCGAAGTTACCGCCCGTTTGGGTAGCACCCTTCGAATCATGGACCCACATATTGTATGTACCTGCGATATGAGTATCGGTCGATTCATTGACAATAATCACCGCACTATCAACAGTGTAATGCCTTTCGCCATTGAAGTACTCTGACAGTTGCGCAGCAGGACCCGTTGTTGAAGAATAAACGAAGGTACCATAGCCCCAGTATGGTCCGTAAGCACTCAGGTTCAGGCTGAACTGCCTTGCCTCGGTGGTATTGTAACCTTCAAGGGTTATTATGCTTGAACTTGTGGTTTTATGAAGCGAGATATTTACAACATCGTTGTTAGATGCCGGGCTGGTTGCACGCATTGTATAGTAACCTCCAAAATCATGTAACATCAATGTTGATGGCTTAGATTGGCTAAAGTCAGACTTAGAACAAGATGCGAGCATAGTTGAGGCAACACCTACAGCGAGTAAAAACTTCTTCATATTCGTTTTTCTTTGGAAAGTAAAGATACAATTGAGTTTGTGTTTACCAAATTCATTTCTGCAAACCCGACAAAAATGACAATCAGTGTCTTACAAAGTGATTTCTGTCATAGGTTAGTTCATTCTTGTTTAACAACTTGCAGTCGCATATTAAACACACTGAAAAAAAACCGATTTTCAGGCTGAAAGTTTATAAAATGCAACATTCAAATAGATTTTTTTACATTAGTTTTGCCATTCTTAACAAAGTAAATGAGTAAAGTAGATATTGTACGTTTTGCTCCAAAAAATGGAGAAGGTTTTTACGACACATTAAAAAAAGAAATTGACCAATTTTTTAAGACAAATCACCTCACAGTTGATGGTAGCAGCAAAATAGCCTGGAAGACGGTTGTGATGCTTTCTATCTTTTTCGTTCCGGCGGTTTTAATTAATACAGGGGTAGGTGCGCTGCATCCGGCGTTTTTTTACTTCCTGTGGTTTATGATGGGTGTTGGTATGATTGGTATCGGTTGTTCGGTACACCACGACTCTAACCACGGTGCCTATTCAAGTAACAAAACAGTCAACACCATTATTGGCGATTTAGTGAACCTTGTAGGTGGTTATGATGTTACCTGGAGAATTCAGCACAACATCTTGCACCACACATACACCAACATCGAAGGTCTTGATGAAGACATCGATTCAGGCGGGTTGATGCGCTTTTCGCCGCACAGCACTTACCACAAGATCCATAAGTTCCAGCACATTTATGGTTGGTTCCTTTATTGCCTGCTTACTTTGCAATGGGTGACTTACAAAGACTACCGTTTGTTGATTATCTACAACAGGAAAGGACTTCTGCGCAAAGAAAAAATCACTCTGGCTAAGGCAATCCTCGAGTTGTCAATCTATAAAGTAATCTACTTCGGTTATACAATCGTATTGCCAATTATGTACTCTGGTATGTCATGGCAAGAAGTATTGATCGGGTTCGTCATTTTACACGCTGTTGCCGGCTTCGGTCTATCAACAATCTTCCAATTGGCACACGTTATGGAAGTGGCTGAATTCCCTGAACCATCTGCCGATCGTAAAATGGAAAATAGCTGGGCTATTCACCAACTGTTGAACACTTGTAACTTCTCTCGCAAAAGCAGAATTATGAACTGGTTCATTGGTGGTCTTAATTACCAAATCGAGCACCATTTGTTCCCGCACATCTCGCACATTCACTACTCACGTATTTCTGAAATTGTCAAAAAGACAGCCAAGCAATACAATCTGCCTTATTTCGAATACCCTAATTTCTTAGTGGCACTTCGCGAACACGGCAAGATGTTGTACAAGATGGGCAGAACGCAACCAGCATAAAACAACTTTTTAAAATAGTCTGAAAATCCGGGGGTAAGCCTCCGGATTTTTTTTGTGGGCATTGAAGGAGTGATTGAGCCGCACCAGCAATACCCTACTACAAAAAAAATCCCCCAATTGCTGTCCGACAGCCGTTGGGGGTAATTATAATGAGGAGAGGTTTTCAATAAATTAGACCACAAATTCTATGCCGTGGTTGGCTCAGTTGTGTTAATGTCTTGTTGAGGTTTTTCCTGCTCCTGATTGAGCTCAATAATGAAATTGTTTCTGCCCGTACCCACCAATATCGCCAGGTACTTTTGTTGAATCAATTCCAACATCGCCAAAAAAGTAAAAATGGCATGAATGCGGGTTTCGCAAATAGCAAACAATTGGTCGAATGGCATTCTTTTATGTTCCGCCAAGTGTTGCACGAGAAAAGTTCTTTGACCTTCAAGGCTGTAATTGTATTTCACCACCTCGTGGCGGGGCTTGTTCATGCGTTCATTGAAACGCTTAATTACTTTTTCGTAGGCTTGCAGTAGCTTGGTCATGGTCACCGTCTGCAATTCGGTACCACCCGAATATTGCTCAGAGAGTCCATGCATTTCAACATGCACGTTACCGCGTTTTTGCAACTGCAACCTGTCGGCCTCCAGTGCCGACATATTTTCGGCGGCTTCTTTAAATCGTTTGTATTCCAGAATTTTATCAACCAGCTCTTGCCTTGGGTCTATTTCATTGCCCTCGGCATCTTTTTCCCTACGAGGTAACAACATCCTTGCTTTGATGCGCATGAGGGTTGAGACGAACAAGATGAATTCGCTCGCCAGCTCAATATTCAAATCCTCCATCTGCCTCACAAAAACAAGAAATTCATTGGTGATGCGGGTGATTGGAATATTATAAATATCCAGTTCATCGCGCTCAATGAAAAACAAAAGAAGGTCGAAAGGGCCTTCAAATTGAGGCAGTTTGATTTGATAAGTGGCTGACATTACCACAAAAATAATTGAAATACCCTTTCGGGCATCAGATTAAAAAGTGCATTCGAAGGTGGTAAACCTACCAACCTCTTGAATACCAGTATCGGCCTTCACCACTTTGTCCGCGATTGAACCTTTTCATGCGCCAAGGCTGGCGAGTAGACGACCCACATGACACCAAAAAAGTGCAAAACAGCACAAACGATACGGCTTTGAATATTTTGTACTTCATAGAAGCCAAAAATAATAAAAACTATTATTTCTCACACTGCTTTTATTAAACCACAGGCTGCTAAATGTTCAATTCCATTACTTTATGAAAATTTAAAAGCCATGAGACAATTATTGGTAATTAGTTAGCTACTTTCGTGGCATAAAAATTGTTCTGCAAAACAGAAATAAATAAAACCTGAATGGCAAAAATCGGGGTTGTTTTTGCGGCCGTACTTGCAATAATTTTCTTTTCATCGGGCCACGCATACTCGCAACAAGAAAAAATAAGAGAGGCATTAAATGCCCAAAAAAGGCTTTCTAATTCCAACAACCACGATTCTTCGCTGTTGATGGCGAACTATGCCCTTAAGCTGGCTACTGAAGCAAAAGACACTCAACTCATTGTGTCTGCAATGGCAGCGAAAGGCCGTTGCCTTTTCCATTTAAAAAAACGCAAGGAAGCAGTAGACATTTATTTTGAAGTACTTAAAATTTGTCGGCTTCCTGCTTATAATAAACAAGCCGCATTCATTTACAAAGAACTTGGTTTTGCGTACCTCTCACAAGGCCTTTACCGCCAAAGTCTGGAATATTACACAAAGGAATATGAAACACGCATTAGTTACCAAAACAGGGATAGCGTTATAGACCCACTCATCAATATCTCCAACGTTTATCAGGAACTCAAAAAGTATGATTCTGCACAATACATCCTTAACCGCGTTGCAGATATACTTTCCCGCAATAACGATACATTCAATAAGGGCTATTACTACCTGAATCGTGGCTCGCTGATGCAACTCATGCAAAGGCTGGACTCAACGAAGTACTACTATTTGTTAGCCCGCGATATTTGGGTTGCCACCCACGAACAACATCAGTTGTATAAAGTCACCTTCAATCTTGGCTATCTGGAAGAGTCGCAACAACACTTCCAAAAAGCGATGGATTACTACAAACAAGCGGAAAGCTCGGCAAAAATGTTTGGGCATACCAAAGATCTCGCACACGTGTACGGAACCATGGCTGAAGACTATGCCGCCATGAACGATTTCAAAAACGCATACAACTACTTATATTTATATGCAACCATGAACGACTCGCTGTTGCAAAGCGACTTTAACAGCTATGTCGTAAACCTTGATAAACAGTTTCAGACTGAAAAAAACAGGGCAACAATACAAGAACAAAACGCGCAACTCAAAGAATCAGAACTGCGTTCAGAACGGCTAAAAACGACAAACCTGATTATCATTATATTGGTAATTGCACTTGTATCAGTAGTTCTCATTATGAGGCAAAAAGCGAAATTTGAAAAACAGGTGAGCCAGGAAGTGGAAAAAGCGAAAGAAAAATTCTTTGCAAATGTAGCCCATGAAATACGCACTCCTTTGGGTATGATTCAGGCACCCGTTAGCCTTTTACTGGAATCTACAACTACCGACAGCGAAACCCAACAACAACTTCAAGTAGCCAATCGCAGCATTCAACGCCTGAATGAACTCATCAACCAAATGCTTGACATATCAAAAGCTGATTCAGGAGCGTACAAATTGAATGAGCAACCGGGTAACTTCAAGCAGTTCGTCAATGACATGGGCGCACGCTATACGCTGAAAAGCAAGAACGCCAATCTGAAGTTCCATTCAACGATTGACTTAGAAAGCACCGAATTTTTCTTTGACAGAGATGCACTCGAAAAAGTAATGACCAACCTGCTAGACAATGCCATTAAATACACCCCAAAAGGCGATGTTGGGTTTGACGTAAAAGTTGATGAACAAAATCTGGCGAAAATAACAGTTTGGGACAGCGGTACCGGCATTGACAAAAACGAACAAGCGCATATTTTTGAAAGATTTTATCGTGTAAAATCGCAGGAATCCAATCAAGTAAAAGGGATAGGCATTGGGCTTTCTTTGGTGAAGGAACTTGTTGCCCTCATGAATGGCAGCATTGAGGTGGTGAGTGAAAAAGGACATGGAGCGGCATTTACTGTCACTTTTCCTTTGCGCAAGGTGCCATCGTCAGGCATTCAAAAAACCAACAATGACGGACCTACTATTTTAATTGTTGAAGACGACACCGAGACCCGGAATTTCAACCAACAATGGCTCACCAAGGAAGGATTCAACATCGTTTGTGCCGAGCATGGAAAAATGGCCGTTCAAATATTGAATGATACATTGCCCGACATTATTGTAACCGACCTGATGATGCCAGAAATGGATGGCATCGCTTTGCTGGAACAAATAAGGACCAACACAGTTACCGAACACATACCGGTTATTATTTTAAGTGCTCGCTCAGCATCTGACGCCCGACTTTCTGCTATTTTGGGTGGCGCACAAGTGTACCTACCAAAACCATTCCAACCAGCTGAATTACTCGCATCTATAAAAAGCCAACTTGCGCTGCTTGAAAAAACGAGGGCTTTGTTTAAAACAACACCAACAGAAACCAAGGCAACAGAGTTGCAGATGACTGAAACAATACAAGACCCATTTGTACAAAAGTGCCTGGAACTGGTAGTCTCAAACCTCGACAATGCCCTGCTTTCTGTTGAAATGCTTGCCGATAAAATGTTTGTAAACCGTAGCCACTTTCAAAGAAAATTAAAGACGCTTACTGGCCTTTCGCCTTCTGAATTTATTAGAAAGGCACGCATGGAGCGCGCGCAACAATTGCTTTTGAACAAAGAAGGCAACATCACTGAAATCGCTTACCAAACCGGTTTCACATCTCAGTCTTATTTTACTAAATGTTACTCCGATTATTTTGGCTACCCTCCAAGTAAAGAAGTGCGCTAATACCGCAACCTGTGTATTTATAGTGGCTGAAAATGCAATTATGTTGCGTTTGCAACAATTGTACATGTAAACGCAACATTTTTTAACGACTTCCATAGTTTCAGGTAATATTTTTGCAGTCACAAAGTCAATTGTTTTAAAAACCACAATTCGAAAAAAATGAAAAAGTTCATTGCTTTCTTTCTTCTTGCTGCACTTTCTTTTGGTGCAATCACAACATGGGTCGGCTGTAAAAAAGGTGACGATTCCAACAACAATTCAAGTACTCAGTCGGTACTTTCCATCACTACCGGTGCCTTGAACATCGCACCGGGAAACGCAGTAATGTACAACGCTGTTTTGGTGGACAAAAACGGCAACGTTACTACCCCTTCCAGCATTACCTGGACGGCGAGTGGAACAGGTGGAGCCAGCATTGGTAGCTTCAGCGGCAACATTTTCACTGGCTCGGGTACTGGTTCAGGTACTATTACAGCTTCAACTACAGTAAACGGAACCACGATTACAGCATCAGTTCCTGTTGGTGTTTATACTCCAACGTTATTCACAGTTGTACCATCAGCTATTATCTGGACAACAAATGCAGGTACAATTTCCCTTACACCAGTTTACATTGGTACAGGAACCACTACTTATTCTTATGCTTCAAGCGATGCTACTGTAGCTTCAGTTGACGCAAGTGGTGTAGTCACTTTCAACAAAGCAGGCAACTGTACGATTACCGTTACTGCAAGTGGTTTGACCGGCTCACCAGTTGTAACTGTTCCGGTAATGGTTACAGGTACACCTTCAATAACATTGCCTGTAATGAGAGTTGGTGTAACTCCGGTTTCAAACGAGTTATTTAAGGGCGATAACACTACGCTTACTGCTAAAGCTTACGATGCAAATGGTAGTATTGTTTCAGGAACGGCTACTTGGGCTGTTCAAGACGCTACTATTGCTACTGTTGATGGTTCAGGTCGCGTAACAGCGTTAGGTCTTGGTAGAACAGTAGTTACAGCAACAGTAAGCGGTATTACCGGACAAGCGGAGATTGATGTTTTACCAGATACAGCAATCATACTTGCACCAAACTGGGCTTCAATTGCAGCAGGTGCTACAAAAGCTTTCACAGCTACTACTTACAAAGTAAACCACTCTGATAAAACTTTGAGCGTTATTCCTAACCCTTCACTCACATGGGCAGTACCTACATTTGGCATTCCAATTTTTGATATCGCTACAGTAGATGCGAGCGGTGTTGTAACAATGCGTTCTTCAGCAACTCCGGGTTTATCAAGCATTGTTATGGCTTCCGCTGCTTCTCCAACCGTTCAACCGGGTGTTGCAATGATTACTGTTAGCACTTGCGATTGCGGTACTACTGCTGCTGGTGTTACACACATAGGTGTTACTTCCCCTACTACTGTTTCATTGAGCATTATGTCGAACCCAACTGCAACTATATCTGCTCAGGCTTTAGATGCATCTAACAACCCTGTAAGCGGCGCTACACTTCATTATTGCTCTGATGCAATGGCCGTTTGTAGCGTTGATGATTCAGGCAACCTCGTAGCAACTTCTCCGGGTACAGCAATTATTACAATTTGTAATGGTGGTGTTCAAACTACGATTACTGTAAACGTGTCGTTGTAAACTCATTTTTTCTTGACAGTAAAGGCTACTCTTCGACGGGTAGCCTTTGCTTTTTTCACACTAGGGTTAGGTATTACCCACAGCTTGTGACATGCCGCCTTTCAATTACAAAATCTTCGTACTTTTCCATCATGAATTCAAAAGAGCGCAAACCTGTTTACTATTCTGAATACCTGCAATTGCAGAAAATACTTGATGCCCAACTTCCGGAAAGTGAAAAAGACGGAATAAGAGCCGACGATGAAATGATGTTCATCATCATACACCAATCGTATGAGCTGTGGTTTAAACAAATTCTGCATGAGCTTGGTATTGTAAGAGAAGTGTTCAAACAAAACAGCATCAATAACAGCGGCCCTGATATCTACAACAGCCTGCACAGGCTAAAACGTGTATGCAGGATTCTTGAAGTTTTGGTGATGCAAATGGGTATTCTCGAAACGATGACACCACTCGATTTCCTTGACTTCCGCGATTTATTGCGCCCTGCATCAGGATTTCAAAGCATACAATTCAAAATTATTGAGGCGACCCTTGGCTTACAGTACGACCAGCGCCACGGCAAAGCGTACTACCTTTCTCAACTAACACCCGAAGATGTTGACAGAGTTAAAAAAGCCGAAAGCGAACAATCACTATTGGTATTGCTCAACAACTGGCTTGAACGCATGCCTTTTATGTATAAAGAAGATTACTGGAAAAATACTGACGGTACTTTCTGGAACCACTACAGAAAGGCGTATGAAGCTAGCTTAAGAGATGGCGAACAACAAAACCTTTCTTTGTTCGATATGCTGTTCATTAACGATAGCGAATATCCTGCAGAACGCCAGTTTTCAGCAAAAGCATCGCGCAATGCATTGTTTATTATGCTGTACCGCGATTACCCATTGCTTCAATTACCTTACGAGCTATTGAGCACATTGCTGGAGATAGATGAACAACTTTCTTTGTGGCGTCACAGGCACATACATACCGTTCAACGTACCATAGGTAAGCGTGTAGGAACAGGCGGAAGCACTGGTGCAGCCTACCTAAAAGGTGCCGCCGATTCGCACTATGTGTTTAAAGAACTTGCAGAACTGAACTCATTCTTGTTGCCTCGCAATCAACTTCCTACTCTGCCTGAAAATTTAGTTAAAGACTTAGGGTATGGCTGGTAAACTGCACTAATCTTATGTGAAACGGAGTACTCAAAAGGTGCTCCGTTTTTAATTGCATGTACCTATAAAAAGTTTACCCCATTGATTTAGCGACTAAATTTCTAAATTGCAGCTATGGCAGAACTCAATGTGCAGCCCGAAAAGAAGCTATCGCTCTTACAAGCTACGGCCGTCAATATGATTGACATGGTGGGTATTGGTCCGTTTGTAACTACGAGTATGATAGTATCATACATGAACGGACCTATGGCATTGCTTGCCTGGGTACTAGGTGCGGTGCTTTCGTTTATGGATGGAATGGTTTGGGCCGAAATGGGCTCAAGGTGGCCGGCAGCGGGTGGCAGTTACGTTTTCTTACGCAAATTGTATGAGCCATTTAAAGCCGGTGCATTGATGTCGTTTTTGTTTATTTGGCAAACTACTATTCAAGCGCCACTTGTAATTGCAAGTGGAGCCTTGGGTTTTTCTAAATACCTGAGCTACCTTATTGACCTTACAGCTACGCAAAAGAAACTCGCTGCAATAGCACTTATAGCATTGATTGTTTTATTGCTGTATAGGAACATCAAGAATATTGGTCGCATTTCAGTATTGTTATGGATTATTACGGGGGGCACCATCCTATGGCTCATATTCTCGGGGTTGCCTCATTTTCATTTGCAGCAGGTAACCGACTGGCACACCGAACGTTTTTCGTCTAACGACCTGTTTTATACTGCACTTGGTATGGCTTCTTTAAAATCGGTGTATTCTTATCTTGGCTATTATAATGTCTGCCACCTGGGTGCTGAAATCAAAAACCCTCAGGTAAATATCCCCCGCACCATTATGATTTCCATAGGCGGTATCACGTTTCTATACTTATCAATGCAGGTGGTAATACTTGGTGTGCTTCCATGGGAAACCATCAAAAACTCAGAATTTGTTGGTAGCCTTTACTTCCAAACCATCTATGGCAGCCGCTTAGTGGGTGAAGTCGCTACAGTACTTATTTTAATTGTTGCCGGCGCTTCGTTGTTTTCAGCCACACTGGGCTACTCACGCATTCCTTATGCCGCTGCCGAGCGAGGTGACTTCTTTCCTATATTCGGTAAGCTGCACCCAAGGCTGGAATTCCCTTATGTTTCGCTCCTCATCTTATCAGCAATCGCCATGGTGCTGGCTGTTTCAATGGATTTGAAAGAAACCATTGCAGCTATTTTAGTCATCAGAATTCCGGTTCAGTTTATAGCACAGGCGGTAGGGCTTATTATGTGGCGAAGCAAAATAAAAAATGAACCGGCGCACTTTAAAATGTCACTCTTCCCTATACCGGCAATCATCTCTATTATACTTTGGATTTACATTTTTACTACCCAAAAGGCAACGAATATGGCAATTGCAGGTGGTGTTATAGGTACTGGTATTATTGTATTTTTCATCAAGGAAAAACTCTTTGGGCACCCTGAAAATAAAAATACCGGAAGCACCGCTTAAAGCACCTCCGGCATTTTAAAAACTGAAAATTACTATTCAACCACCACCCGTGATACAAATACTTCGCCATTCAAATTAACCTCCACATTGTACATTCCTGTCGGAATGCCATGTAAGTTGAATTCTTCAGAAGAAGTTTGCATTTGTTTATTTAAGACAGTTCTACCTGCCATATCAATCATTCTAATATTCGCAGAACAACCATTGCAATCAAGCTTAATGGTAAACGATCCGCTGTTAGGATTCGGTACTACCATGAACATCTGATTGTTTGGCAAGTGATTGCCTAGCACTTTTAAAGTATGCTGTGCTGTGTCTGAACCACACGTATTCGTAACAACGTAATAAATTGTCGTAGTGCCAATACCCGTTGCGTGCGCATTACCAAAGCTGTCAATTGTCAATAAATCGCGATTACCTGGCACCCAAATACCACCAGCATTGGTAGCTGACAACACTGTCAGACTGTCGAGGTGTATTTCGGAAATACCAGAGATTGTACCTGCATGCGGAAGCGGAAGAACCTCTTCTGAAAGCGTAAAAGTATCTATGCCGCAATAGTGCGTTATGGCATACTTAATGTCTACAGCACCTGCTGTTACCCCACTCACAAGTCCGTTATTGTCGATTGTTGCATTTGAATTGGTAGTGAACCAAACTCCTGTTGTATTACTTGAGTTTAATTGGATACCCGCACCTTCACATACACTTGTCGCACCCGTCAAAGTTGCAGTGATGTGCTTAGGGGCCACCTCAATCGGCAATGAATGTGCAACAGAACCGCAATAGTTAGTCATAGTGTAAATCACACTATCAATACCTGCACGTATACCTGTAACAACACCATTCGATACATTTGCTAAATTATTAGACATTGACCAAACACCACCTGTACCCACACTATTTATTTGTATCGTTGCACCTTCGCACACTTTTGATGCACCATAAATACTATCAAGTGCCCTATCGGGTAATGCAAGTATTGTAATTGGTTGCATTGCAGACAAATCGCCACCATAAAGCGTGTACACAAGTGTATCTCTACCTGTATTTTGTGGCGTAACCACATTTCCGTGTAATGTCACATTGCTGGTAGTACTTGTAAACACTCCGCCTGCAACACTTGGTGTATAAGTATAGGAGCCGTTAGTACAAACCGAATCCCTTCCTGCAATGGTACAAACAGTATCCTCAATGGTATTTAAGACTGTATTTGTAAGCACAACAGTATTGTAGTCGAAATAAATACCTGCCCTGTTTCTTATTTGTGTTCCCGGATTCAAATTTTCATTTGGTGCAATCGCAAATGTCACATATCCATTGCTGCCCTTTTGGTCAGCACCGCTATCCGGCAAGTTGATGTCATAAAACAAGAATCCGATTGTACGATTGCCATAATCAACGATTTGAACCGGAGCACTTGAATTTACAATTTGTAAAGAGTAAATGTTCAAAGAAGCATCAATAGTATCCATGATCCGTACACGACGCGCTGCGGCAGTCCCTGTATTTTGAAAATGAATATTGTAAGCAAATTCAGTTCCCTGTGGCACATAACCTTCAGGACCATATCCCGCAGGAGCTACCTCAATCATATTAGGGTCCCACGAGCCACGCACTTCATTGTTCATGTAAACAACATTGTCTGAAGGCTCAGGGTCTACGAAATTTCTTGGTGTAACCTCTACTTTGCAATGTGTTTTATTACTTACAGAAAAAGCTGTATCCAGTCTTACTTTAACAGCACTGTAGTAATTAAACAAATGGTTTGCTGTATGGAAATCCCACCTCAAAATATTTCCTGTAATAGAAGTAGGATTTGGACCTTCCTGCATACCTACATATGTAAGTGCTGAATCAAGTGTCATTATCACAGTTGCACTGTCATTGCCACAAGTATAACCAAATGCATTAGAACTCCATGCACTTATTACACCAGTATCACCAGGAATAAAAGCATGTGCCCAGGCTTTAATTCCAACATCGAAAGTTGAACGCGTAGTGCAACCAAAGCCAAAGTCGAAATTATATCTATTTGGATAGTGCGCGGTAAAATGCAGACTGGCCGTATCATAACAAGTCAATGTCAAAGAATCGGCACCACGGTAATGATAAAACCCTGTTGGATTTGGGAACAGGCGATACTCGTGACCGTCAATTATATACAAGCCGCCGTTGTAAACAACAGATGTATCATGTGTTGTTTCATCGACTAGTACCGAAGACCATTCTCTTAAATTAATCTCAGAACTATCGTGATGGCAATTGGAGTTATCGTCTTGGTAATAGCCGAGATTTAACGGGCAAACGCTTCCTATGTAAACATCTCGAAATAAAGTGTCGCAAATTACCGAAGCGCTAGGTCGGTATATTTTAACCCGATAAATTCCATCATGTGCATAAGTGTGACGAATGGTATCAAAAGTGATAGTACGACCACCCAAAGGTTCATCAGTATGAGCTGATGAAACGTAGGCACCGAGCGCCCCGTCACCAAAATCAACAATTGCGGTGTCGGTGTTTAGGCTTCCGAAATTCCCAAACAGGTAATCAGCTATTGAGAATAACGCAGTTGAATGCCTAACAACCCCTACATTCAATAAATCGCGTTTTATCAAAGCTGGTCTCCAGCATTGAACAGGGCGAAGAGTGACACTGTAACGAAACGTTCTGTAATCCCATAAAAGATATTCATCCCAAATTTCCGTTTCTCTTGGTTCGTTAACGTCAGGACTGGATGTTTGGAACCGGAACTCATAATTCATCGGGAGTAAATCACTGCTAGAAATTACCTCGATTGGTGAAAACAACATTTTAAAGACATTCAATGTCGAATCACCATAGAAAAAGCGAGAACTGTCTACATCAATTGTATCAACAAAATGGAAAGGGTAAAAGTAAACCGTGTCAAATAAGTCATACTGAATCGATGACAATGCAGAAGAGAACCCTCCCACTTTGAAAGCCATGGTTGAATCAAAAAAGTTGGAGTAAATTCCAGTATCAAAATTACAGCCATTGTTCAAATTGCACTTAAAGAACACCGTATCATGACTTGGATCGCATAAATGGCGCGCAAACCCATATCCAGAAAGCTCAACTCTTAAAAGAACATTGCGTGAACAGTTAGGTGAAATAATACTCAAATTAGTTCTAATGGCAGATGGTGGGTCAACTCCCTCATCTGTTGGAGCAATTCTTTCTATATTTCGTGTTCCCCCACCCGATACCCTGTGCGCATTTCCAGAAATTGCCAATACCAGACCGGCAGGGTCAGCAACGTTGTAGCTTTGCGTATAAATTCCAGGATAGGTGTATACATGACTAAAATGACTCGAAGTAGTATCTCCTAAGCCGTAAAAAGTTTCTCCCCCGTCAATATACGACCAGTACGCCAATCTTACTTGACCATTTGTACCGTCACCAAAAACTATCGAAACAGTAGCTGAATCGCCCACATGAGCACCTCTGATGTGCGTTAGATAAATACTTGTGCCCAAAACAGCAGGTATTGCATTTCGTGGCGTTGTTCGGTGATGAATGACGCGAGCCACCATTGTGTTATTATAAAGCTCATCAAACTTTACAATTCTGCCATCAACTGTATTTGCCATTAAACCACCGTCGTAATCAACCAACAAACCCGAAAAACCAAGATTAAGCGTATCGGTACATAGTGTGTCATTCGAAGATGAAATATGACCGGGAGTATTATTGGAAACGTTATTTCCAGCTACTGTATTTACCATACCTGTAGCTATATTCACTTTTTTGATTCCGACCCCTGTGGTGTAATAAATGTTGGCACTATCATCAGCACAGAAATCCACAATTCCATTACCTATTGAATTGTTCGAGTTGAGAGCAAATTTTGAGCGTACACTAACACCATCAGAAGTACATGAAAGATAAGTTGTATCATCATAAATACCGACCAGGGAATCTCGGGAAGGAACTGAATTCAATAAAACGGTCGCCGTTCCGGATGTATCAACTTTCAAAATACGAGAACCGTCAAATATGAACAGGTTATTGTGATGGTCGCATTTCAGCGTCATGTTGGTAGCGGAAAACGGAGCGCTTCCTGCACCGAGGTTAACTGTTGGTATGCTTGTTGAATAGCTACTACCTACCGGAGTAAGTAACTGTAAAGTTCCACTTCCATTATAGTAGATTTTCCCATTGGGCATAATGCATGCCGAACTGGTTGGGCAACTAGCTACTATTACAGCACGACCATTGCTATGGTCAACTTTAACCAAGTTGCCATTACTGACAAAAAGAACATCACCACTTGGATTAATCCCCAACCCTTCACAATCTAAAATTTTTATTGAAGAAGCAAGCTGAGGAGTAGTACTAGCCACAGAGGTTGTACCGGGCACTGTGTTACCTGCAACTAAGAAGACCTTTTGCGTGGTATGGTCAATTTTCCGAATCACCCACCTTGTGGTAGAACCATCGCCTCCCCCTATTCCCACTTTGGAAGCATAGAAAATATCTCCCGAAGAAGTTTTTTGAAGATAGTTCACATTTACCTTAGACGAATCGACAGAGACTCCATCCATTTCCGGATGAGAAGCATCAACTGCGTATTCAGCACGATTATTGATTTTGTGTAATTTATCCCTATGGGCATGGGACAAAAAGGGGGTAATTAGCAATAAGCTAACAACTGCTGCCAGGCATAAATTTTTTTTCATAAAAAAGGAATTAGTAGTTTACAATACACTCATTCCTATCACTCTTTCCATCGCCACACTCGGCAACAATACTATAACATAAAAAAACCATTACGAAGATAAGAAAAAAATATTACAACGAAATTCTTTTACAAAATTCTTTTACAAAATTTTATGAAAAAAAAGGGCGCAGTTAAGCGCCCATTGAAAGAAATATATTGTTCAACTAACCACTAAAGCCGGTCCCCTCAGAATAAAACTCCTGAACATCGCTAAGCGTTTGTTGCCAATTGACAAACCTAACGGCCTTATCGTCAATATAGCAAACCGCTCTTGGCTTCTCGCTCGTAATTGAATGTATGTATTTTGCTACATCATGTTTTTCGAGCCATTCCCAAACCAGTTCAATACCAGTCTTTCCATTCACCAGTGGTCGGTCAGGTTTAGCTTTTGCAGTGAACAAAATAATGCGGTACTTTTTTGAAAGTTGCTCTAAAGCATCTTTAGCACCATCAATAATTCCCCCACTAACCGTGCCGTCACCTACTCCAAAATGTTGGTGAATAACGCCGTCAAAATCTATCGAGATATTGAACTGCTCTTCGTCCTTCACCCTATCTTTAAACTCCTGCAAATTCATCAAACCCAATATTATTCGTAGTTACCGCCGGCTTGTGCAATGAGTTTATCGTATCGTTGTTGCAACATGCTGATTCTGTTTTCATCTTCCTTGTATATCATACCATAGAAGTTACGTTTGTTTTTCAGCCACATTAATTCAAAACCTACAGCTTTCAAAATGCCCTTATCACCGCCATTTGCAAGTGTTGCTTTTTGACCATCGAATAAAACTTTACGGGT
The DNA here is from genome assembly GCA_947454235.1 of Chitinophagaceae bacterium. GTDB lineage: Bacteria > Bacteroidota > Bacteroidia > Chitinophagales > Chitinophagaceae > Flavipsychrobacter. Next base: position 46,151 of record CANGIY010000019.1, on the reverse strand, counting down.
TTCAAATTTATCGAGGTGTTTAGCCGGCAACCTGTCGAAAAATGGCAAAGAATCAGCAGAAACACCTCCGCCAATCACGCATTCCATGTTGGCATCAAATGCTTTCGCTTTTGTAAGTACCTCATCACAGATACCCAAAACAGTATCAGAATTGATGTCGTTACGTGTTAGCCCCATTGAACCTGTCATATCAACCCTGCCTACAACAATACCCTTCAATTCAGCAATGTTTGGCAACTTAAGCATGTCGTCGAAATTTTTCACCGTTGAAATAGTTTCAACATTGATGAGGAAATCCACTTCTTTGCGTTCTTCCTCTGGAAATGCCAGATTCGCGCACGCCAAAAACTTCTTCAGTGCATAGGGTGTTTCAATCATCGGACCAACGATGCGCGTAACACCAATTGACCTGGAATCGTACATATCTTTAAGAGCCTCGCAACCGCCTATTTTAATAGTGAGGTCAAGCCCGGCTTTTGTTATTACTTCTTTCAGACGAAGGGCTTCTTCAAGCCTCGTTCCCTCGGCCTCAAATTCAGCCTTGATACCAATTGCAAAGTGATTTTCTTTCAAATCCTTTAATTGGTCGACCATTTTCCTTTCGAGTGTATTCACGAGCTCAGTTTTTAAAATTTGAAAACGCTAAAATAGCAAAGATCAGTTATTAATCTCTTTAATGAACAAATTTGATCTAAATTCTTCTCTGTCAAGGAATGGAGCCAAATCCTCTAATGGCGCAGAGACCATTCTGCCATCTTCCAGCCTGCGCGACGATACTTTTGGCAAAAACTTATAATCAGGATTAAACACTACTTCACATATCAATGGTCCTTGGTGGTCAATGAGCTGTTGTAGTTTTTCGGAAAGGTTGTCGGCACTATCAATTGTAAATGTATCAAAACCGTATGCCTGCCCCAGCTTAATGATATTCGGGAAACTTACACCCGACCTTGCATCGCATCCCACTCGGTGCCCATTAAAGAAACCATCTTGTGTTTGCTTAATTGAGATATAGCCATCGTTATTAAGGTACAAAATTTTCACCGGCATTTTGTAATGTATTACCGTCTGTAATTCCTGAATGTTCATTTGAATACTTCCATCTCCTGCCAAACAAAAAACATCTTTAAAGTTGTTAGCAACACACGCGCCAATAGCAGCAGGAAGGTCGTAGCCCATTGAGGCACAACCACTGTTCCAAAACATACGAATGTTATTGGTTATAGGCATTGATTGAAATGGAGCCACGCATGCTGTACCATCACCTGCCACAACTACGCTCCCACCGGGCAATTTTTCACCGAGTACCTTACTAAACCAGTAAGGGTGCAGTCCTTGCTGTGTCTTATATTCAGGTAAAACGGTTGGATATTTTGCTTTTCTTTCTTTGCACCAACCCAGCCATTCGCTATGTAGTTCTTTGTTCCAAGAGCCTATTTCACCAACCAACCCTTTGATGAATGTACCCGCATCCATACAAACAGGCATATCAGGTTTTACAAGCGGCTTCTGGAGTTCAGCAGGGTCAATGTCAACCACAATTTTATAGGCTTCCCTTGCAAAAAACTCCCAGTTGTAGCTCACCTGCCTGATGTTGTTCCTCGTGCCCAAAGTAATTAACACATCGGCATTCTGAACGCAAAAATTACCAGCTCTGTTGCCTAACGTACCGAAGCGACCTATGTAGTTTTTGTGACTGTCATTCAAAATATCAACTCCATTGAATGTAGACACCACGGGTATATTCACTTGCTCTAACAAATTAAGAAAATCAGTGATAGCCCCCGCAATGCGAATACCATGTCCCGCTAATATCACAGGGCGTTTTGCATTTTTGAGTTTTTCGGCAATTTCTTTAAATGATATCGACGATGCTTGTTGCGATGCCTCAGGCATAAAACCCATTAAATCAGCCTCATTCACAAGTGCACCCTGTATATTCATTGGCACATCTATCCACACAGGGCCAGGCCTGCCATTTGTCGCTTCGTAAATTGCTTTTTCCAAATGGTAGCGCACTGTGCTTGCATCGGTAATCATCACGGCATACTTAGTGATTGGTTTTACGACGCTTACAATATCAACTTCCTGGTCACCCAACTGCCTCAGCCCCTTTATATGCGGAACGCTTGATAGTGTTGTTTCAAACTTTACCTGCCCCGATATATACAACACAGGCGCAGAATCGGTCCATTGACCAAGCACACCATTAAGCGTATTCAAGCCACCAGGGCCGGTAGTTACATTCACAACAGCCAGTTTATTCGCCATGCGTGCATAGCCTTCAGCCGCAATAGCACATGCCTGCTCGTGGTGATTGCAGATGTATTTTAAATCGCGCCCCAAAGAGTCGTTCAAGTGCATAGCACCGCCACCGGTAACCATAAATATGTGTTCGACACCATACTCTTTAAGTCGCTTTGCGATGTAGTCAGTTACTTTAATCATTCTATTTATCGGTCAATAAAAGTTCTTTTTTCAACGACTGCTTATTTTCGTTATACCATTTGTACAGCGTTTCCACTGCTTGCGTTATAGGTGTAAATCGCACATCAGGGAAATGCGCCCGCAATAATTTGTTTGATCCGCTGTATTCCATACCCAACTCTTCGGTCGCAACTTGTATAGGGATTTTGCTGCCTGCTACCTGCTTTATTATTTGAGCTATTTCAAGCAGCCCGACTGCCTCATCAGGTGTGATGTTAAATGCTCTTTCGGCTGGTGAGTTTTCAATAAAATATTCCAGAATCGAGTGCAAATCGTCAATGAAGAGGTAGTCGAATTTCCTGTCTTGTCGCAGGGTAATCGGCAAATCGAAAATGCTTTTGCAAATCGCATTTGAGATAAACCGAATCGCATAATCTTCATATTTCCCAAATACGCCAAACAATCTTAAATCATACACATTGTTAAGGCAGGGCAACATTTTACCCAGGAGGTATTTGTTGTAACCATGTTCATCAATTGGTATGTGTTTACCAAAATAAGTCTCAGGCATTTTAGGTTCGTAGTGCCGCATATCATAAACGGCACCGCTGCCTATGTTCAATAGCTTACCCCAGTGCAACTGATGGTGCAACAAATTTGCCATCATACGGGAATTGGTGAGCAGTAACCCGGCTGTATCGCCTGCATTTCTATGCCCCGGCCTAGCGGCAGAGTGAATTACGACATCGAAGTGTTTTCCTTCAAAAAAACGGGCTACACTTTCATCATCAAAACAATCTAATTCGGCACGGCGGGGTGCTACAATGTTGTACTTACCCGTAAGGTAAGACTCCATAATATTTTTCCCAATAAACCCCGAACCACCAGTCAATAGAATTGTCTTCATGTTATGCAACGCTTTCTTTCTTCTGCATGAATCTACCCGCCACCAACAAACCAATGAAAATCACAAGCCCACCCAATGAAGCCATACCACCTTCTTTTTTGTAACGTGGTTCAAAAACGAGGTCTATATTGTTTTTTCCAGCCGGTATTTTTAAACCTGTGAGTCCGCAATCAACTTTATATAAAGGTGTTTTAGTGCCATTCACTGTCACCGACCAGCCCTCATCGTAAGGGAAACTGAAGAACAAAATTTGCGGCTTCGGCACATCTATTTCACCCTGTATGTGGTTTTCTTTGAACGAAGTAATTTTCAGACTATCGTGATGCGCGTTGATGGCAGCAATACAAACAGAATCGTAGTTGAAGTTATCAGACGCTATATTTGAATCCACCATCTGGAACCCATCCATGAGTTCTTTGTTTTCAACCACCGCAGCCTGCATTAAAATCTGGTCTTTGCGCATCATCGAAATTTTCTTGAACAACCCTGTGTCCATTACTTTATCGAAAGTGATGCCCAACGGCAGAGAATACTTGTTTTTATAGAGTGTAATATCGTTGAATTTCTGCACCAAATCGTAACCGTAATGCAGCAAGAAATCTGAGTTCTTTTTAGCAATCCAATACTTGTTGCTTGTCAAACACATCAGTAACGGACGACCACCTACGCCGCGTGCCCAACGGGTAGCATTTTCATTTGTAGGATCAATAATATTGAGGTCGCCCAGGAACCTGATATAGTTCTTTTGGTTGAATGAGAAATAAGATTGGGTTCCGAAAAAGCCCTGCACCTTGCCATCATTGATGCTACCGTGTACTGCTAAACCTGAACCATAGTCTTTATTAACTCGATAAAATCCTTTCTCATTTTTCTTCACGAAATCAACTGCATCCTGACTATAGTCGTTATAACCCACTTTTGCGGTCACCTGTTCGGCAGTTACAATTCCGCGATCGTTAACTGTGGTCGAAGAGTTCATAATGGCTTCTATACCCACCAAAACAGCAAGCCCGGTGATTGCCATTTTCCGCATACTCGTTTTGGTTGATAGACCATATAATAAACCAGCATACACCAATACCAGCACTGTTGCAACTGACCTAGCCGATGAATTAATACCTTGTTCGATTTCTTCAGGATGACCGTACAATAAGAATAGTAAGAAAAGCACTGTACCTCCTAACACGATGAGATTCAATTTTCCTCCTTCTTTCATGATACCATCAATGGCACGTGTAGTGAAGAACAACATTAATAAAACAATCACGAAAGAAAATGTCCTGAAATAATCACCGGTAAAAGCCCAAAATGCATAACGGAAATACGGGAACAAAATAGGAATACAGAACACACCCATTAAAATACCCAGAGCAATCCTTTTTCCTTTATCTACGTTCACAAATACTTGCGGGAATGCCACCAGGCTTATGACTCCACAATAAAACAAAGGAGCCTCGAGGTAATTATTCCAACCTTTAAAATCTAAACCTGTACCCAACAAATCTGCCCCGAAAGCCCTGAGCGATGTTGTACTTTTTAAAGCCGGAATAGCCGTACCAAACATTGGGTTAGACTTCAACATTTTCGACAATGTAGCTTCACCACCAACCCTAGGACTCTCAATATATTGAAGCAAATCGGGGAATAATTGATAGCCACCAATAGCAACTGCCACCACTGCAATACCAACAGTCTTTAATGCAAATACAGCAAACTTGCCCCACTCTGCACCAAACTTGTCATAGAAACGAACAGGAACATAAAATGCCAATAATAATGTGTAAGGGAACAATAAGAAAGGCTGGAGCATAGAAATAGCAGTTAAACCTACACCAAACCAAAGGAACCTACCCCTATTCATCCACCGTTCAAAGCCCAATAAAATCAAACTCACATAAACTGCTTCGGCTGAAAACACTGTCCAGCAACTACCCAGAACAATATAACCTGAAAACGCAAAGAGATAACCGCCAATACCGGCTACATATTTGCTGATGTTCATTTCACACAGGTATTTGTAAAAAACAAACCCTCCTAAAATCACTTTTAAAACCTCCATGTACCCGATCATATATGGCAGCCTGCTTTTGTCAAACAGCATCATGAAATTAGAGAAGAAGTCACCCAGCCAGAACGGAAACAGATTTTGACCAAGACCCTGCGAGAAAGTCCAGGTTGGTACACCTGTGTGTTTCATATACTCGGTCATATGCACCAACCACGGGAAGTATATATTGATCGAGTCGCTGCCAATGTCGGTGTACAGATAAACTTTATCCAAAAAAATAAAATCCCTGAAAACAATGAGGCAAGTAAGCATTAATGCACCAAGCACTACCCATGTCTCCTTTCCTTTCAATTTTTCCGCAAGTCCGTCAACACCCGGTACTGTTGCACTATTGCCTGAAGTGGTACCAGCATTAGTTACAGATGGTGTTTCCTGAACCTGTTGAGCAGCACCTTGTGTATTTGACTTATTTTTTGATGGTTTAGCCATATTGCAAAGTAATAATGTTTTACTTTTAAGACAAAATAAAGGCATGTTCTTTTTGGAACTAGGGGGCTGAAAGCATTATTCGAAAAATTATTTGAAATTTTTTGGAAAAAAAGTTTGCAGGAATAAAAATGCTGCTTACCTTTGCAATCCCTTTCGAAAACAACGAAAGAAGTTCTTTAAAAAGCCACTTTAGCTCAGCTGGTAGAGCAACTGATTTGTAATCAGTAGGTCGCTGGTTCGATTCCGGCAAGTGGCTCAGGAAAACGGATAAAAAGCAAAAGTTAAAATAACAACGGTTGGCTTTGTTTCGACCATTTTCGTTTTAATTTTTGCTTTTTTATTTCGGGTAGATACCCAAGCGGCCAACGGGGGCAGACTGTAAATCTGCTGTCTTACGACTTCGGAGGTTCGAATCCTTCTCTGCCCACAAAAAACTTCCTTTCGGGGAAGTTTTTATTTTTGAAGTAACAAGCGGGAGTAGCTCAGTTGGTAGAGCGACAGCCTTCCAAGCTGTAGGTCGCGGGTTCGAGCCTCGTCTCCCGCTCGATTTTTTTGAGTAGCTAATTAGCCTATGGTTAATTAGCTTGTCTAATGAATATAAGTTCTTTATTTCCGTAACCCGGTCAACCATTAGCCGGATTATGAAAACTACAATAACTGTTGTAGCTCAGTGAAAGAAATTTTGTTGAAAAATGAGTGCCTGACATTGAATTTTAAACTCAACAACATTAGCTGTTGTAGCTCAGTGGTAGAGCACTTCCTTGGTAAGGAAGAGGTCGGCAGTTCAATCCTGCTCAACAGCTCAGATTTTTTTTAAAAAAACACGTAGCTTTGCTGCGTTAAAACATAAAATAACGATTAAAAACAAATAAAAATGGCAAAAGAGACCTTTAAGAGGGACAAACCCCATGTAAACATTGGTACAATTGGACACGTTGACCATGGTAAAACTACTTTGACTGCAGCCATCACAACTATCCTTTCTAGCAAAGGTTTGGCTGAGAAAAAAGGTTACGATGAAATTGATGCTGCTCCTGAAGAAAAAGAGCGTGGTATCACTATCAATACAGCTCACGTAGAATATCAAACTGACAATCGTCACTATGCTCACGTGGATTGCCCGGGTCACGCCGACTACGTTAAAAACATGATTACTGGTGCCGCTCAAATGGACGGTGCTATCCTGGTAGTAGCTGCGACTGACGGTCCAATGCCTCAGACTCGCGAGCACATCCTTCTTGCTCGTCAGGTAGGTGTACCTCGTATGGTAATCTTCATGAACAAAGTTGACCTTGTTGATGATCCAGAAATCCTTGAGCTTGTTGAAATGGAAATCCGCGAATTGTTGTCTAAAAACGGTTATGACGGTGATAACACTCCAATTATCCAAGGTTCAGCTACTGGCGCACTCGCTGGCGACGCTAAATGGGTTAAAGCAGTAGAAGATTTGATGGCAGCAGTTGATGCTTACATCCCACTTCCTCCTCGTCCAATCGATCAATCATTCTTGATGTCTGTAGAAGACGTATTCACTATCACTGGTCGTGGTACTGTTGCTACAGGTCGTATCGAGCGTGGTGTTATTAAAGTTGGTGACAACGTTGAAATCGTAGGTTTCAATGAAGATCCATTGACTTCAACTTGTACTGGTGTTGAGATGTTCAAAAAACTTCTTGATCGTGGTGAAGCAGGTGACAACGCTGGTCTTCTCCTCCGTGGTATTGAGAAAAAAGATATCCGTCGTGGTATGGTTATCTGCGCTCCAAAATCTATCACTCCGCACACTGAATTCAAAGGCGAAGTTTACGTATTGAGCAAAGACGAAGGTGGTCGTCACACTCCATTCTTCAACAAATACCGTCCTCAGTTCTACTTCCGTACTACGGACGTAACTGGCGAATGTACTTTGCCTGCTGGCGTTGAAATGGTTATGCCTGGTGATAACGTTAACCTTTCTGTTACTTTGATCGCTCCAATCGCTATGGACAAAGGTCTTAAATTCGCGATTCGTGAAGGTGGCCGTACTGTAGGCGCTGGTCAAGTTACTGAAATCATTAAGTAATCTTAAGATCACTCATATTGAAAAGAGCTGCTTCTGGCAGCTCTTTTTTTATGCCCATTTCTTAAAATTGTCTTAAAGAAAACGCAAAAAAATCAATTGGTACACGATTTGCAGTTTGCTTGAGGTAACTTCATTAAACAATATTCGTATCACCACGTCCAATCAAAAATTGAAATCTATGCAGCGAATAATAGTTGTAGCGAGCCTAATTACATTATCTGCAATGACGGTTGTACATGCTCAAAACGTCGATAATGCCCTCAATTTTGCAAGTACATCATCATCAGGAACTGCCAGGTCAATTGGGTTTGGTAGTACGCTAGGCTCAGTTGGCGGAGATTTTAGCAGCACTTCCGTTAACCCTGCAGGTCTGGGAATTTACAGGAGTAATGAAATTTCATTTTCTCCTCTGTTCCACGATGCTTTTTCTTCATCTATGTACCAGCAAAACCAAACCACAGATCAGGCATTTAAAATGGGTGTGGGGCAATTCGGGCTGGTACTTACAGATGCACCAAAAGGACGCAGATACAATTACCGCGACTGGAAATCAGTGGCATTCGCTGTAGGTATGGAACGCATTGCTGATTTCAACAGAAACTACAACTATTCAGGTAACAACTATACCAGCTCTGCCTCACAAGCATTCGAAGCCGATGCAAACAGAGATACCATGAATGCCTATCACAACGGTGTAACTGGCACATTGGGTAATATTGGCGTAGATGCGGGACTGCTAACCGGTGATGTCGGCTTTCAAAGAACCATTGTCCCTTTTAAAAGTGGCATACTGCAAACAAATAGTGTGCAGGAACGTGGTTCCATCAATTCAGTGAATATTGGATTGGGCGGCAACTACAAAGAAAAAATACTGCTTGGAGTGTCGTTAGGTATACCGGTTGTTAACTATACCCGAAACACATCTTACACAGAGTCTCCTCTTTCGCCAAACTCCAATAATCCATATCGCTTCAACAGCTTTACCTACAACGAAGAAACTTCAGTGAACGGCTCGGGTATCAATATGAAATTAGGTCTGATATGGAAGATGACTGAAAATATTAGAATCGGTGCTGCAGTACACACACCCACCTATTACAGTTTAACTTCTGTTTACGATTTCGGAATTTTATCGAATGTAGGAGGAACACAAGCGGATTATTCCACTAGAAACGGAGGATACTTGCCTTCAACTTTTGATTACAGCTACTTCTCCCCTGCCAAGGCCGTATTAAGCGCAACATTCTTAGCCGGAAAACTTGGATTTGTAAGTGCTGACTATGAGTATATCAATTACAGTACAATGCACTATGCTTTCCCCGCAGGAACCGATGTAGTCAATGAGACATCATTTCAACAGGAAGCAAACGCTATAAACACTTCCATTCGTAAATTATATACGAGTAGCTCAAACTTGCGCGTCGGTGGCGAATTGGTGTTGATGAAGCATTTAATGCTACGTGGCGGCTTAGGTTTTTATGGCAGCCCACTAGCTGATGGTTCTTCTGATTTACAACGCATAGATGTTTCTGGTGGCTTGGGTGTCAGAACTCGTCACTTCTTTGCTGATTTTGGTATACGCAATACGACTTATACTGTTAGCGAGCAACCATACAATTCTCTTGATTTCAAATATATTTATTCAGGATCTCAGGTTACCTTACCTGCTGCGTCTGTAAGCCTCGATATAACCAATTATGTATTGACGGTTGGCTTTAAATTTTAGCCCCAATAAGGCTACCTTTAGGTGCCGCAATTATGGAAGAGATAAATCAACGAATTGTCTCCGGTCGGCTCCGGAGACAATTTCTTTTTAAAGAAAGACATCCACTTGAAACCATGTTGCACATGGGTGCCATTCAAGCGCAAGACCTTAATATGGCAAAGCTTGCGTTGGCGTTGCGGTCAAAAGAGTCAGTTTCCGGAATAAGCAAAAGCCTGCAAAATCAAGAAATAATCCGTGCACATATCTTACGTCCTACCTGGCATTTTATTGCCCGTGAAGACTACCTTAAAATGAACAGGCTTTCGGCGCCTTATGTCAAAAAAATAATCATCCCTCAGCTTAAGAATCTTGGTGTTACTTTCGAAACTTTGCTCAACGTAGGGCCCTTGTTGGCAAAATTTTTCCAGACCCACCCCGTTTGTGCGCGAGAAGACATCTCTGCACTTTTTGGGGCTAACTCTATACCGAGCACCAGTATTGCAACCGGAATGATACTAATGTACTACGAACTAGAGCAAATGGTTATTCAGGACTATACAACCAGCCTAACGAATGCTTATTCCCTCCTCTCAATTGACACTAATAATGACAATGACAGCGAACTAGACTCCGCTGTATGGTTAGCAAAAAAATACTTTACCAGCCATGGACCAGCTACCATTCAAGATTTCAAATGGTGGTCAGGACTACCTGCTGGGCTATGCACCCAAGTTGAAAAATCATTAGCCGGACAATTCAATGAAATTGAGTACAATGGGAGGAAATATTACTTCAATGGCGACCTACCCGTTGATACAACACACCAGGCAATACTGTTACCTGCATATGACGAAATGCTAATTTCTTACACCAATCGCTCCCATGCACTTGCTGATGAACATCTTCGTAAAGTTGTAACAAGCAATGGCATTTTCAGACCAGTTGTGTTACAGGATAATAAAGTAAAAGCCATTTGGAAAAAAGACAAAAAGCATTTCAACTACGAAAAAATAGAAACTGATTTCAACGACCAGGAATTAAAACAAGTGGAAGAATATACCTTCAAAAAGCTATCTTAGATTTGTATTTACAAAACATCAAATTCATGGCAGAACAAAAACCACCATTTCCTCCATTCACATTAGAAACAGCCCAACAAAAGGTGCAAATGGCTGAGAACGCCTGGAATTCCCGCGACCCGGAGAAAGTGTGTATGGCTTATACCATTGACACTGAATGGCGCAACAGAGACGAATTTTTGAACGGAAGAGAAGCCGTAAAAGAGTTCTTGAAAAGAAAATGGGCGAAAGAAAACGACTATAAACTTAAAAAAGAATTATGGTGCTTTACCGAAAATAGAATAGGTGTTAGGTTTGAATACGAGTGGCACGATGGAAAAGGACAATGGTACAGAAGCTATGGCAACGAAATGTGGGAGTTTGATGAAAACGGTCTGATGGCAAGGCGCTTTGCAAGCATCAACGACACTACCATACACGAAACCGAAAGGCGTTTGTAGGGTTTTGGCACGCATTTTGCCTTACCAGTTGTATGAAACGATTATTATTCATCCTTGTATGTATGCTGTCGCTGCAACTCGGATATGCTCAGGAAGAAACGCTATACTTCGCCGATACCCTTAAAGAAGTAAGAATAAGGGCACCATGGAAGAATGATACAGAGCGGTATAACTATAATCAGATGAAGCACTACGTAACCATAGTACTTCCTTATGTGAATGCTTGTACACAACTTTTCAAAGAAGTTCAGGCGAAAGAAAACAATCCTTCGGTAAGCAGACGCGAATACAAAAATTTCGTTTCGGCCAAAGAAGATGAGATGCGCAATAAATTTGAAGACAAAATTAAAAACCTGAATGTCACACAAGGGGTATTGCTGGTTAAGCTATTGGCAAGGCAAACCAACTTGAATTTGTACCACATGATAACAGAAGTCAAAAATCCTATAGCAGCTTTTAAGTGGCAAACGTGGGCGCGACTGCACGGTATGAATCTGGACAAAAACTATAACCCTGATGACGAGCCAATGCTTGAAAACATAATGAGCGACCTGGGCTATCCTCTACCAGCCAGTTATGCAACGAGATAAAAAAAGCCGGATCGTTTGAAAGTGATCCGGCTTCTTTATTCTAGGATGAAAATGCATCCTTTATTTTATCGAAAAAACTCTTGTCGTCGCTTCCTCCTTTTGGCAAGTCGCCCGGTTGAAAGTTAGTAGATTTCTGCATGCGCTCCATCATTGCACGCTCGTCGTTAGTAAGATTCACCGGAGTCCATATGTGTACCTCAACAAGCTCATCGCCTCTTTCATACGACTGGAATGCCGGGAAACCCTTACCCTTCAGACGGAATATTTTACCCCCTTGCGTTCCCGCCGGTATTTTAATTTTCGCCTTACCGTCAATAGTTGGCACTTCTACCTGCGTACCTAAAGCAGCATCAGGTATTGAAATATGAAGCGGATAAACCACGTCAAGCTCCTTACGAATCAATGATTCGTGTGCTTCCTCTTCAACCAATATGATTAAGTCACCTGCCGGTCCTCCTCTTTCTCCTGCATTACCCCGACCGTTCATGCTTAATTGCATTCCGTCTTGTACGCCTGCAGGAATATCAAGGCTCAAAGTCTCTTCACCAAATACCCTACCTTCTCCTTTACAGCTACCGCATTTCTGAGAGATTTGAGTACCCTCTCCGTTACAGTTAGGGCAAGTCGTTACTGTTTGCATTTGCCCGAGGAAAGTACTCGTTACACGGCGCACCTGTCCCGAACCACCACATGTAGAACATGTAGTTATTGAATTCTTATCTTTTGCACCTGAACCACCACATTGCTGGCAACCTATGTGCTTTTTAACTTTGATTTTCTTGTTGGCACCATTCGCTATTTCACCAAAGTTCATCTTCAGCTTAATGCGCAGGTTGGCACCACGTGAACCGTGACGTTGTCCGCCGCCACCGCCGCGGCCACCACCACCGAAGAAACTACTGAACATGTCATCACCGAAAACATCTCCAAAGTTTGAGAAAATGTCTTCCATGCGCATACCTTGCCCCTGGAAGCCGCCGCCACCACCGAAGCCACCGGCTCCGCCCATTCCGGCATGCCCAAACCTGTCGTACTGAGCCTTCTTATCCGGATTGCTCAAAGCGTCATATGCTTCAGCAGCTTCTTTGAACTTTTCCTCAGCCTCTTTATTACCCGGGTTTTTGTCTGGGTGAAACTGAAGCGCCAACTTCCTGTAAGCCTTCTTTATTTCGTCGGCACTGGCACTTTTTGTAACGCCAAGCACCTCATAGTAATCTCTTTTGCTCATATTGCCTTTTTTAGGCTCCCTAAAGGGAATATTTTTAAATTTTGAGGGTAGCTATTAACCAGCCACCACTACTTTAGCAAACCTTATCAGTTTGTCGTTCAGGTAATAGCCAGGTTCAACTACGTCAATAATTTTACCCTTCATATCTTCACTTGGTGCCGGAATTTCTGTAATCGCTTCGTGTAAGTCCGCGTTAAATTCCTCTTTACCGGTTTCCATGGCTTTAAGGCCCTTGCTGGCAAGTATGGTACGCATTTTATTGAACACAAGTGTAACACCGCTTTTAATTTGAGCCACATCATCTGTTTTGTCTAATTGCTTTTCAGCCCTTGCCATATCGTCAAGTACTACCAGCAAAGATTCGACCACACTGCGTGCAGCTGTTTTCTCAAGCTCAATGCGCTCAGTAGCACTGCGTCTGCGTGCATTATCAAATTCCGCAATCAGTCTAATGTGTTTATCTTTTAACTCTGCCAATTCAGCTTCCAATTTCTCAATTTTCGCGTAATGCTCTTCAGCCGGAAATGCTCCTTCGTGCCCTTCCGCAGCCGTTGAATCAGCTTCCACAGTTTGTGCCATATTGTCTGTATCAGCAGGTTGTCCTTCTACTTTATCGTTGATATTGTCATTCATAGCTTTCTTCTTTTTAAAAAACATATCGCTTCTTTTCAATCAATTATTTTGCCAATTGCACCGCATGGGACAAAATGTCGCAAAAATGTATTCCGGCATGCAAAAAAAGCATACTTATTCAACATTCCCTCCTATTTTTTTCCAAGGGCTGCCACTAACTTAACATCACGTCCATAGACATCATGCAAGTACCTTAAATGCCCTTTGGTGCTGTCTTCAAATGTGGTAAGATAGGTAAAATGCACTGGTATCTTGTTTTTAACTACATACCATTGTGTTTTATGCGTTTTTATCACCCTATCCATTTTCTCCTCACTCATTGACATTTTCTCAATTTTATTGAACACGTACAATGCCAAATCGCGTGGAGCCCCCAGTCGCACACAGCCTGAACTCAACGCTCTTTCACGCTTGCCAAAATCGGTTCTATGCGGTGTATCGTGCATGTACACATCAAATGGGTTAGGTATATTGAACTTGATATTACCTAGTGCATTGTCGTTACCTGGTGCCTGCCTGTAACTAAACCTCCGATAGTTTTTTGCATTTACCATATCAGCACTAACCGCATTGCCGTTTCTGTCAAATGCTCTCAATCCTTTTTTAGCTAAATACTTCTTACCCGACTTCTGAATTCCGGGTAATACATCTTGCTTGATGATTGTTGGCGGCACTTCCCACCGAGGATTTAGAATGACATTACTCATGTGTGCAAAAATGGAAGGTGTTTGCCGGGTGAATTTCCCAACAACTACCCTCATGTGCATACTATCTGCTTCTTTTTCCCTCAGGAAGAATTCCATCAAGGGTATATCGACAATAATATACCTGTCACCAAAACTTTGTTGCATCCACCTGACACGCTCCATGTTGGCACTTAACTTCAAAAGCCTTTCTGTTGTTTCTAAACAAAGAGTACCAATTGTTGCTGAATCTAACTCACCAGAAACCTTGAGACCATTATAATATTGGTAGGCACTCAACAACCCAGCAAGTAAATCAATTGAATCGTTTTTTGTCGAAATTTCGTTTCCCAGTTCTTTCTTAATGATGTATTGAATGTCTGCTATATATTCACTGTCTTGTCCACCAGCCAGATTAGTTATTGCGTTCTTAGCATGAACGTAAGTTGAATCGCCTTCCAACTCGCAAAACTTTTTATACTCATCCCTCAATAAACCATAGGTTACTACCTTACTTCTATAGTTGTTGATGGGATAGTATTTCGCAACATTGAGTGAAAGCTGCTTCGTAGCGGCCCAATCAGAATCATTGGCGTGCGCCCATAAAGAATCTACTTTCTTGGGATTAATCGCACCTAGATACAAATCTCTTGTTACATTGATGTAACTAAGCGTAGCAAGAGTGTCGAAGGCTAGTGCCAAGTTTAAGTCGTGTCTTGGAGAATCTAATTTTGAAATCAGTTTATTGAGCTGAGATAAATGATACTTCTCCGGATCCAACCCATCATTTTTGACATCAACCAAATCCTTTAAAAACTGTTTAGCACCTTCAGTTGCTACAAACCCATCTTTAACCCAAATTGGAAGATATTCGATGTCTTTGTAAGTTTGATAGAGCTCTGCCCTACCACCTTTTAATTTCGCAGCAGTTGCAGAATCAGGCTTTGGCAAAATCGTTTTTAACTTCTCCGAGAAATTATCTTCCTCGGCAGTAATCTCAATATTATGCTTGACTTTCTTACCAAATAAATTACAGGAACTTTGCGAAATAACTACAATCGCACTCAACAATAAAAGCAGATATATCCTCCATCGGACAATGTTCATAAAACAGTAAAAGAAAATTTACTACAAAAATAAAGCTATAAACCCAATTCTGTTGACGGGTCCCAAAAATGACTATCGAAATCTTGAATTTGATGATCAACTACTTTTATCCCCTCAGCCTCTAAAGCGGTTTGCATTGACTCGGACGGAGAGAAATGGTGCCTACCTGTCAACAAACCCAGCCTGTTGACTACCCGATGAGCCGGAACATATTCAACTTCACTGTGGCTTGCATTCATTGCATAACCAACCAATCTAGCCCCACCAGCCACCCCTAGTGCCTTAGCAATGGCACCGTAAGAAGTGACCCTCCCAACTGGTATGTGCCTAACAATTTGAAATATAGACTGGTAAATACTATCCGTCAATCTTTTTTCGCTCATCTAGTAACATGCGTTTCTTAGGTTCCGGTACATTATCAAAATTATATGGGCAATGGCGGCATCCGTTCCCACAACAATACCCTCTCTTCTTCAAATAATGCTCAGTAAATACCAATCTACCATCATTGAGCACTACATAATCCTCACCTTCCTTCAGTGGCTTCTGCATGCCTTAAAAAACGACCTTTTAATTGAATTGTTGTATCCGGTAGTCTAAAAGAAATATAGTAGATTGTTCTACCATCAGCCAAATGCATGTGCTCATAAAACGTTTTTATAGCCAATGGCCCGGTTGCTGCACCTTTACCATAAATATCAGCAATATCAGTAACAACAGTACAGCCTGCCTCCGCTATAAACTCTTTGGTTGACTCGTACAACTCAGGGGAATCAGTCTTTAAATTAACTACTCCTCCCGGCACCATCACCTTTTGATATAAGTACAAAAAACGAGGGTGAGTGAGCCTGTTAGATTCCTTCTTCAAAAATGGATCAGGAAAAATAATCCAAATCTCACCAATCTCATTTGCCCCAAAATATTCGTCAATGCGCGCTATTTGTGTTCGAAGGAAACCAACATTAGTTAACCCCTCTTTTAACGCCGTCTTAGCACCAGTATAAATACGGTTCCCCTTTATGTCAATTCCTATAAAGTTCCTGTCCTTATGCTCTCTTCCAAGCCCAACACTATATTCACCCTTGCCACACGCTAGCTCAAGAGTAATAGGATATGAATTACCGAAAAACTCACTCCACTTACCCTTAATATCCTTAGGAAACTGAAGCACATTTTTAAACGTCTCAAGTGCTTCAAACTTAACTAATTTCTTATGACCCATTTGCGCAAAAATACGAATACTATTAATAAAACAGTTGCAATAAAATCAAAACAGGCTGCCGATGGCAGCCTGTTTTGCTATTTTGAAATATTGAACTTCAATTATTTCTCAATCATGAAGTGGAATACTACGCTGCTTGTTTCTGACTTGATGTTCACCAAGTACATACCGTTAGCAACATTGTTTTTCAATGTGATTGGCATGTCAAGTTTTCCATTTTCAACTTTACCAGCAATTGTAGCAACTACCTGACCTAACATATCAGTGATTTCAACTGATACGTTACCGTTTGCATTTGTACCTAAATCACCTTTAACAGTGAATGTACCTTTGTTAGGGTTAGGAATAACTGAAACGTTAGCAGTGCCGTTACCAACTTGGTCAACACCAGCAGCACCAACTGACATTACGATACAATCGAATGTTGAAGTACCACTACATTGGTCACTGTTTGTTACGCGACAGCAGATTGTATCGCCTGTTGCGAAATCTCTACCACCAACACCAGTGTATGTAGGGTTAGTTGCACCTGCGATGTTTACGTTATTCTTCGTCCACTGATAGTGAGGGTAAGCACCACCACCACTTGTAATAGTACAAGTAAATGCAGCACTAGATCCTGTAACAACACGGTAACCAGGAGTTACTGAAACGCTACCCCTAGGGTAAGTAACAGGATTAACGGTCATTGTAGTTTGGTCAAAATCAGTAGTTGTAGACAAGCAAGGGAAGTTAGAAGTCATTACAACCTTAACTACGTCGCCATTTGCTGGAACATAAGAGTAAGTTGAACCACCACCTACATAAGAACCATTTACAGTCCACAAGTAAGTAGGAGCAGTACCACCGTTAGTAGGATGAGCAACATAGTTTACAGTTACACCCTCGCAAGAAGTAGAACTAGCCGCCGATGATGTCAACAATACACTTGGAGTTACATAAGGACTTACAGTCAATGTAATTGTACCATAAGCAGTATCATTTGCAAGACACGGAGCAGAACTAATCATCCTAACTGTGATAACATCACCATCGCGTGGAGTGTAAGTATAAGAACTAGCAGTACCAGAAACAGGAACTGAATTCACCCACCAAGCATAAGCCGGAGAAGTACCAGCAGTTGTACCAGTTGCAGTTAAAGTAACCGGAGTTGAAGCACATACTGTGTCACCCATACCTGTAGATAATGAAACCGTAGGAGGAGTTGTTGGGTTAACTGTCATTGTAACTGAAGTTCTAACTGTATCAGGCAATGCACAAGTTGCACTACTTAATACAAGTACACTTACAACGTCACCGTTAGCCGGAGTATAAGTGTAAGAAGCTGCACCACCGCTAATTGTACCGTTCACGCTCCATACGTATGTTGGAGTAGAACCACCGTTAGAAATTGATGAGTTAAACGTTACTGATGTACCGGCACAAACAACCAAGCCAGGAGTAGCCGATATTGCTGCTGTAGGAACAACCACAGGGTTAACTGTAATTGATGTTGTACGTGCACAACCCAATGTAGAAATGTAATCGATAATTGCAGTACCACTCGTAAGTGCAGTAACTGTACCAGCAGAGTTAACTGTAGCAATAGTTGGAGTATGTGAAGTCCATGAACCTGAACCAGGAACACCAGTCAATGAAATTGAACCACCATTACACATAGTCAAAGTACCAGTGATTGAAGGCAATGGATTAACTGTCATCCTATAAGTTCTGATTGGTGATGAACCGGTACAACCTGTAGGAATGGTATAAGAAATCACCACTGAACCAGGAGAAACACCATAAACATTACCAGATGCATCGATAGTAGCAATTGACGTATTAGAACTTGTCCAAGTACCACCAGTTGTTGCATTGGTCAAAGGAACGTGTGCGTAAACGCAAACCGCAGTGTCACCAGAAATTGGTCCAGGTGTTGGGTCAACAAATACTGTTGCAGTCACATAGCAGCCAGCAGGCATAATATAAGTAATCGTAGTAGTACCAGAAGCTACACCACCTACAACGCCTGAGTTAGAATCAACTGTAGCAACAGAAGTAGCTGATGAATACCAATGACCACCAGTAGTTGAGTTAGTCAAAGTAATTGTACGACCAGAACATACAAAAGAACTACCAGAAATCGCTGAAGGAAGTGGATAAACGTTAATCAACACAGGAGTTGATGTATCTGAATAGCCAGTTGTAGGACATGTAACTACACAACGATAGTAAGTAGTATTTGTTGCTGTAACTGAATCGTATGAAAGTGTATCAGATGCCATACTTGACCATGAGTAACCATCAATTGATGACTGCCACTGATAACTGAACTGACGAGATGAAGTACCAGTCAATGCCAAACGTGCAGTAACTGAAGAACAACCGGAAGTACGAGTAGCTGTAGTAGCACCTGCTGTTGGAGTACCTGTACAAGGAGTCATCCTAATAACAGCTGTATAATCACGAGCATCACCTACAGTGTAGTAAGCAGCACATGGGTCAAGGTGTGGATAAGATACACCACCACTGCTCCAATGTGTAAGAACCCTCATTCTGTGTGCACCTGGATCAGCCCAAACCGGAACGTTAATCATAAACTGCCTAGAAGACCTGAAGCGACTTGCTCCACCAACAATTTCAGAATCAGAGAACGTACCGTTATCGTTATAGTCAATCCAAGCTTGTACTTCAAGTGAATCAGAAGTAAATGTTGTACCAATAAACGCGGTATCAGTTGAACCTGCACCTAATGTTACACTCATATAAGTGTTGTCCTCGTAGTTTGTAATTGTATTAGCACGAGTTGAGTCATGAATAAATGTTCCACCATAACCACTTAACAAGAACGGCATTGTGCCGAAGCCCATAGATACAGTAGCACTTGCTAAACCGTAGCTCGGACGACAATAGCAATAACTACGATAATCGATAAATACGTTAGCTGATGAATCATAACCACCTGCAGCAGTACAATATACCATTACTCTGAAATACGTAGGAGCCAATGATGTTGTAGCATAAGTAGGGTTAGTAGCACCTGCAATTGTAGTCCATGGACCAGTTGCTGAAGATGACTTCTGCCATTGGTAAGTTAAACCAGATGCAATTGAAGTACCTGTTACTCCTAAGTTCACAGTAGAATACGATGGACAAGTTGAACGAACGTCAGCAATAGCTGAACCTGCTTCAACTGTACTAGTACAAGGAGGCAAAGGAATAATTCTAACTCTGTAGTCTCTAGCCTCACCATAGTAGTAAGGATAGCTACCTGTTGGACACGGATCGATATTAGGATAATAAGTTCCATAAGCACCATACATCCATACGATGCGCATTCTATGAATTCCTACTGCACCTGCAGCTGTAGCTGCTGCTGTATTTAAAGTAAATGTATCAATGTTGTTGATATGCATTGATGAAGCTGTAGTAGCAGTACCACCGATAGTTTCAGATGTTGCAAACACACCGTCATTATTGAAGTCGATCCAAATTTGACTAGTTGCGGCATAAGTATAGGTAGCCATCGAACTTATTTCATTGATTGAGTAACTACGCGTTTGCATGTACGTTACTTGCCTATCAGTGCGGTTTTGATAACCTGAACCGTCACAAGGGATGTAATCTAAAATCGCTGTACCAGAATCACCGTATGAAGTCAAAGTATCAATGCCCCAAGGGTATGAGAAACATGAAGTTGCAGCATAAAGGAATGAAGGAGTACAATAACAAACAGTTTCCCAAGCAACAAACACAGTTACAGAAGTATCAGTTGCACCACTAGCTGAACAACCGATATAAATACGATACCATGTTGGTCCAGTTTGAGTTGTAGTCAAAGTTGTGTTTGTGGCACCTGTAATGTTCGACCATGTTACACTGTCTGTAGATTTTTGCCACTGGAAGTTCAAACCACTAGCCAATGTATAACCCCAATCAGATAATGTAAATGACCTTGAAGGGCAAGTAACAAAAGAACTTGTTCTTGGCGTGCCTGCATCAAGTGTTGAAACTGAGTTACAAGGAGGTGCCGGAGTAATGTTCACAATATAATCTCTTGCCTCACCATAGTAATATGGATAAGAACCTGAAGGGCAAGGAGAAATTGAAGGATAAGATGCGTAAGTCTGATAGTTTTGAACAATACGCAACCTATGAACACCTGTAGGTGCAGTAAGCGGTAAAACGATTGTATCATAAGCACGCGCAGGAGCACCCGAATAGGTAAATTTACCTGCGACACTTTCAGATGTTTCGAAGTTACCGTTATTATTAAAATCTATCCAAATTTGGTTACTCAAAGTAGCTGAACCTACAGAAACACGGTTTGAAACAATAGTAGGAATATAAGTTCCACCTTGCATCAAATCACAATGCAATGAAGTTCTATCTAAGTAACCGCTACCATTACATGTTGCCGCATCGTGAATTGATGTAGAAGAAACACCAATCATATCAAACGATCCGATAGAATAGTTAGCTGATGCACATGAATAAGACGCATACATGAATGAAGGTGTACAATAACATGCAGATGTATAACCTACATAAACATAGTAAGACGTATCAGAACCACCCGAACTAGTACATGTTACATAAATTCTGTAATAAGTAGGACCAGTAGTTGTAGTAGTTAAAGTAGTATTAGTTGCACCAGCAATGTTAGTCCAGGTAACTGTATCAGTCGACTTTTGCCACTGGAAGTTAAGTCCTGTTGCGTGAGTATAGCCAGTTGTGCTTAAAGTAAAACTTGTAGAAGAGCAAGCAGAACCTGTAGAAGAACTCACCGTACCTGCGCTAGGAGTACCAGAACAAGCAGGCAATGGAACGATGTTAACCATGTAGTCTCTAACCTCACCATAATAATAAGGATAAGAACCTGTAGGGCAAGGATCCAACGATGGGCAATAATAACCGTAACCTGCATATAATAATTCAACACGCATTCTGTGACGACCTAATGCCGCAGCTGTAGGAATAGAAATTGTATCATAAGCAACAGCTGGGTTACCTGAATAATAAACCCGACCACCTACTGATTCACTTGTTTCAAAAGTACCATTATCTGAGAAGTCAATCCAGATTTGGTTCGTCATAGCATAAGTAGATGAAAGTGAACCGGTACTTGTGATAACCGTTGGGTTATAAGTAACGCTGCGCATCAAATCGCAAGAGTAACTTAAGAACATTTGGTAACCTGAACCTGTACAAGCATTTGAGTCACGAATATAAGTTGATGACTCACCATCAAAGAATACTTTGCCTAATGCCCATGGATAATATCCACCGCAAGAAGTTGAAGCATACATATATGAAGGTGTGCAATAGCAATAAGGGAGATATGGTACATATACTTTTGTTGAAGTATCGCTTTCACTAGTTGATGTACAAACAATGTACATGCGGTAGTAGTAAGATGCAGTTTCAGTTGTAGTATAAGTTGTGCTTGTTGCACCTGTGATATTTGACCAGGTAACGCTATCGGTTGAACGTTGCCACTGAATCACTAAACCAGAAGCAACAGTGTAACCTACGTCAGACAATGTGAATGACAAAGAAGGACATGCGATAGGCACTGAACTTCTAGCTGAACCTGCAGTTACAGTACCAGAACAAGCCGGAGGAGCAACTACGTTAACTGTATAATCTCTTGTCTCACCATAATAATAAGGATATGCACCTGTTGGGCATGAGCTAATAGAAGGATAAGATACATAGGAAGCATAAACCTGTACTACACGCAACCTGTGGTTACCTGTAGCTGCGCCAAAAGGTATAGATATTGAATTGTACGCTGTAGCAGCAAAACTTGTTGATGAAGTACCAGTATAAGATGCAGAACCTGCAACTGTTTCTGATGTCTCGAAGTTACCGTTATCATTGAAATCGATAAAAAGCTGATCTGACATTGCATACGCAGAAGTACCGGTTGTTGTAATTAAAGTAGAAGTATAAGATGAACCTCTATATAAATTACAAGTAAGGCGGTGCCTATCTAAATAACCAGAAACGCCATCGCACGCAGCAGAGTCGCGAATTGCCGTCGACGCCTCACCAACTAAGAAGAAGTTAGCTATACTGAACGGATATGTACTACATGATGTAGATGCGAATAAATAAGAAGGAGTGCAATAACAAACCGGATAATAATCAACGAATACACTGTTAGACGAATCAAATGCACCTGAAGAAGTACATGTGTACTTCATACGATAGTAATACGCTGCAGTTTCAGTTGTAGTATATGTAGCATTTGTGGCACCGGTCATGTTTGACCATGTAACGCCATCTGTTGAACGTTGCCATTGGAACCCGGTTCCAGCAGCTAAGGTATAAGCTGAATCTATCAAAGTGAAAGACAGAGAAGGACAAGCCATACTTCTTGTTGAACGAGCGATACCTGCATCAGGTGCGCCTGAGCAAGCTGGCAATGCAACTATTTTCACTTTGTAATCTCTAACATCACCTGAAGTGTAGCCAGTACCAGCACATGGGTTCATGCCTGTACCCGATGCGCCGATAGTTGCATCAATTAATGCAACCCTCATACGGTGAACACCTACTGCCGCTGTCATTGGCATAGTCAATGACATTGAAGTAGACGAACTAAATGATGTTGTGGTGTAACCTACACATTCGCTGGTTTCAAAAACATCGTTGTTATTGAAGTCAATCCAGGTTGTAGCATTACAACGGTTATAATAATAATAGTAGTAGTAACCAGAAGTACCCGGTGCAATGTCGGCAGAATAAGTGTAACCCTGCATAAAATCAACCGAATCTCGAGCATAGAGGTTTTCATAACCTGTACCTCCGGCACTCGACGCATCTGTCATTGATAGCGTGTACCCGGTAACAGAGAAGTTGGTGATAATGAACATGCCGGTTGACGAGGCTGAAGAAAACCTCGGCGTACACGGCACCGCTTTCACGAAATAGGGAGCAAGTGTCATCAGGGTTAGGATGAACAGCCTTTGCAAAATAGATTTTTTCATAATCATATGAAGTTTTTGTGTTTCTTTCAATAGATTTTAGCTACCCCAATCGAGGCAGACTTTGAAATTTGGCATAAACTTATGAATATTTTTTGATTCAGAGAAAATCTTCGGAGAAAAATTCAAGTAAATAACATTTGATGGAAAAATTATAAACCAAAAATTAAAGCCGCTGTGGAAAAATAAATCGGCAAAAACACCAAAACTTTTTAGATAATTTTTGAAACTCATTTAAACCTTCCCTTCAAATACTTGTCAGGCAAGGTTTTTAAAGAAATTTATCTAAAAACCTATCTTTTAAAAGGCATCTTCAAAGTGGACAACCTCCTCTATACCCCCATTAACTAAAACTATACCAATAATATCAAACCTCACCCATTTAATATTTTGGAATTCAGCCAGAAAATATTCAGATGCTACTTTAAAATTATGCTTCTTGGCGCTTGTTACAAACTCTTCAGGAAAAGCCAGTCGGGTTGAATTTCGGGTCTTTACTTCAACAAAAATTGCAGTATCTCCTTCGAGCATAATTAGGTCAATCTCCTTTTTTCCAGCCCTCCAATTCCTAAAAAGTAGCTTATAACCTTTCTTTTCTAAAAAGTCCGAGGCAATTAATTCTCCTTGTTCTCCGATTTTACTATGTTTGGACATTGAAATTGTATTTGCATGAAAAAACTCGTAGAGGCTTTCCCGAAACAGTTGGATGAAGCGTTAAAGATAGGAATTGGATATAAATTTAAATCGACTTCAAAAAAGTTTCAAAATGTCGTGATAACCGGATTAGGTGGCAGTGGAATTGGAGGATCAATTGTACAGAATTTTTGTTTCAATTTGATATCAGTTCCGTTGGTTGTGAATAAGGATTACTTTCTTCCTGCCTTCGTGAATGAAAAAACACTAGTAATCGTTTGCTCTTATTCAGGTAATACTGAAGAAACTTTGGAAGCAATGGATGCCGCACTCAATGCAGGTGCAACTATTGTTTGTATCACTTCAGGTGGAAAAATTGGAGAAATAGCAAAAGATAATAAATTAGACTGCATATTGGTTCCATCTGGTATGCCACCGCGCTCATGTCTTGGCTACAGCATGGTGCAAATCTTATTTGCGTTGGCGCATTTCAAACTAATTGGGCTTGAATTTGTTGCACAAATTCAAGCTTCTATCAAACTGCTCGATGAAGGTCAGAAAGACATTATTAAAAGTGCAAAATCACTGAGCAAGAAAATTTCAGGCAAGCTACCTATTATATATTCCAGCCCTGCGTATGAAGGTGTAGCAATTCGCTTTCGCCAACAAATAAATGAAAATAGCAAATTGTTGTGTTGGCACGCAGTAATTCCTGAAATGAACCACAATGAATTAGTTGGCTGGCGCGATAATGCTGAAGATAAAGCAGTTATTATTTTTAGAAACAGCGACGACTATGCGCGTGTCAATGCCCGCATTGATATTAACAAAGCGGTGTTCAAAAAATACACAAAAAACATTTTTGAAATAGAGTCAAAAGGCGACAGTTACTTCGAACGCGCTTTTTATTTGATTCACTTAACTGACTGGGTTTCTGTTATTTTGGCAGAAATAAGAGAACTTGACGCAACTGAAGTGAAAGTAATCGATTTCCTAAAAGGTTCGTTGGCTAAAATCTAAAATGAAAACGCTATTTTCGATAATGGAATGCCGGAAAAGACTTACTGTTCCGGCATTCTTCTTTTTCACATTCTTATGTTTGTGGCAGCCATTGGCAGCCCAAACATACATACCTGATGCAAAAAATGCTGTCATAAGGTTCAAGATTTTTATTGAAAAGCAAAAGGGAACAACTATTCAAGGATTTGTAAAAGGGTTACAGGGCAAAATTGAGTTTTCAACTGATAATCCTGAAAATGGTTCATTTGACATGACGGTTCAGGCAGCATCAGTAAAAACCGGAGACAACACAGGCGACATTCGAATCAAAACATCACCCTACCTTTTTGTAAAAAACTTTCCTAAAATAAAATTAAAGTCAACCGGCATAAAAAGAATCAGTAAAACTGCGCCAATTTTTGAAATGGCTGCCGACTTAACGATTAAAGAATACACTAAGAAGGTAAAATTGCTATTCACCACTGAAAAAACAGGCGAAAACAAAATGCTTTTCCGTGGAGCACTGGAATTCAACCGAACTGATTTCGACTTGGGCGATAGATCAGAAATGGAGAATACTGTGACGGTATATTTAGAAGTACCTGCGACAATACAACCTCCAAAAAAAATAGTTGTATCAGCTAAGAAAAAATGATATTTGAATATTAGTCAAATTTCTTCGGTTGCCGGCATCGTAGTCAAACCTGGCAATAAGGCTCTTCTTAAACAAGCCTAGCTCCAGTAATCCGTTTCTCTTTACTCGCAGGAATAAGGGTTCGTCAACTGAATAACTGTGTGTCACCGACGTCACCTTGTAGAAATTACCACTTTGGTTGACTGATGACTCCTTGGGAACCTCAACTTTAAATTCTTTCCCCGCTACTGCGTTACTAAAAGTGCTAAAATCGATATTCAAAGTTATGTTCCCGAATCTATCAACATCGATGACATTACAATCGATTCGGTTGTCGCTCTTTCGCACCTGAACTATACGCTTTTCCTCAACTTGCATGTCAATTGTTCCGTCTTCCAATCCCGATTCGATATGTTGAATTGATTTTTCAACAAAACATTCAATATCGCCAAAACTGATTCTCTCACTAGTGAGAAATGCGTCAATTATTAAATCTGGTGTGCCACCAAAAAGCAGGTAAATCAAACCATTGTCGGGCAATATGTAGTATTGTTCGGCATGTTTCACAAACACCAATCTGATGCCCGTCGCTTTAAACACACCTACCAGTATAATATGTACAACACCCTCAGGTAAAAACTGACCGCCATCCTTAATTAATTGAGCAGCATGCAGTACGTCTCCATCACTCACTGATAATGAAAAATCAATTGGTTGGTGCGAAGGAATTTTTTGATGAACACCAAGCTTTAGCAACCCCATGTTCGCATGTGCCCTCCCCCAGTCGGTTGTGTATGTAATTATTCGGTTCACCTTTATTTACGCTTCTACAAAGTTAAACAACTACATAAAATTCTTCTGAAATTGATTTTCAAACATTTGAAATCACATTCAAAGCGATTCATAGACAAATAATTTGAAATCTTTGTCTCTTCCCCAACCTTTTTTTCTATTGCACTGTCTACATAAGGTAATAAATATTATCTTGCACTAAATTCAACAAACATGAAAAGGATTACATCATTAGCTTTACTTTTATTGGTGACAATAAGCACTTTCGCAAAAGCTCCTGCAGGTAAACATACAGTTTT
This sequence comes from Chitinophagaceae bacterium, assembly GCA_947454235.1. Classification (GTDB taxonomy): domain Bacteria; phylum Bacteroidota; class Bacteroidia; order Chitinophagales; family Chitinophagaceae; genus Flavipsychrobacter. Next base: position 19,243 of record CANGIY010000019.1, on the reverse strand, counting down.
AAAAGGAGACATCGTGAGCGTATCTTATGGTCAACCTGCTAAAGGCGATAAAGGTGCGACACCAGTCAATGGAACTATATTCCGTAATGGTGTAGGCGAACCAACATTAGTAACATTATCAGTAGGTTGCTTATTTGCCGGTCGTCAAGTGAACCCGGGCACTTATTCACTTTTAGCTGTTCCTGGCAAAGATGAGTGGGAAATCATCTTGAATAAAGTTACAGACAATGCTGAAAACTTCAATTATGAAGGCATCAAAGAACAAAATATTCTTGACGGTCAGGCAACTGTAACTCAAGTTGATAAGAAAGTTGATGCATTCTCTATTGAACTTAATGTTGATGGCATTGTACTTTGCTACGGCAATAATCACGTAAACATTCAAATTCGTCCATTCTAATAATAGACAATCAATATATTGAATCGAGCGACCAATTGGTCGCTCTTTTTTTTGCTCGCATTCAAAAAATATCATCAACCTCCACTATTTTTTTATTGTGTAGATTTTTATCTTTGATTGAATTATGCAAAAAAGAATAGCAATACTTACTATAGCGACCACTGCTGCTTTCTTGCTATTTACTTATTCCCAAAAGTCAAAGGAAAAGGGCTACGGAAATTCCGTAACTAAAAACATCCAGCAAAATAAATCTGACATGCTGCGCAACGACTCCCTTAATGTCGCTGACTCAAATTAACATTCAACTAATTTATCGTACACGTAAATTGGTTTACCGCGATACCGATCCTTACTTCCTGTGTCACGTTATTCTAAGAAAAACCCATTTGCCACTAACCAAATAATTCTCGACACATACTTCGACTCTTCTGAAAACCAACATCCTAGCCAACCAAACAAAATAAATATATTCTAATACTTCCCAGAAAAACAACTTTGAGTTAATTTTATGGAGCGTTTTTTTACCTTTTATCCTATATATATTCATTTACACCGACTGATCGAATAACCCTAGACTTACAACTCTATCGGCTATACTATGAACTACTTCAAAAAGGCAAGTCCTTTTGTATTTTTTTTCGTCTTAGCACTACTTCCTGCGCTACCGGCGCTCCAGGGCAAAATACTCGTTGAAACAGACAATATTCAATGGAAATACAGCGCACAACAATCAATTGATGAACATGAAAAAACAGGAAATAATGTCCTGTGGAATTCATCGGTTTTTTGTGGCATGCCGGCTTACACCATCGCCCCTGAAGTCTCCCAATTCTCACTCCCCATAACAATTCAAACATTTGTACAATCGGTAGGTAAGCCTACCTACTTTTATTTCCTTTACCTCACAGGATTTTTCATTCTGTTGCGTACGCTTTTGAAAGACGAATGGCTTGCCGCAATAGGATCCATGGCATTTGCATTCGCATCGTTTAACACAATCATAATTGCCGCAGGGCACGAAACACAGGCTCTTTCAATTGCATATATGCCTGTAGTACTCGCCGGAATTGTCCACATCTTCAGGAGGCGATTTCTCTCTGGTGCTGCTATTTTATCCGTATCAGTTGCGCTGCTACTAAGCAACAACCACTATCAAATTGTTTTCTACACATTAGTAATTGCCAGTACTACTTGGCTTTACTACTTCGTTCAGGCTATAAAATCGAACGATTATCGACAATTCGCCATCGCTACATTGATTGCATTAATAAGTGCATGTGTAGGTATTTTACCCAATATAACTGCTATCACAACTACCCATGAATATGCCCCTTATTCAATAAGAGGAGAAGACAATGAACAGAATAGTGAAAAAATAACCCAAAGGGAGTTTGCATTCAACTGGAGTAGTGGAAAAATTGAAACCTTCACCAGTTTAATTCCTGAATTATTTGGGGGCAGCAGCTTTGCCGCACCATCAAAAGCCCCCGAAGCAGCGTCTCAGATAACACCTGACATGCAAAATGTTCCCTTGTACTGGGGGGCTCAGCCCGATTTGATAGGGCCTGTATATTTTGGTGCAACAATATGGTTGTTGTTTGTAATTGGTATGATTACCATTAAAACTCACCAAAAATGGTGGTTGCTAATGCTTTCTTTTATTGGGTTTGCTCTTTCGTGGGGGCGAAATTTTGAAACTTTAAATTATTTCTTGTTCGATAACATCCCCTTCATCAATAAATTCCGGGCGGTTACTATGGCAAAGGTCATACCCCAAGTCATTTTCCCCCTTGTTGGCTTTTGGGGACTCCAGGACCTATTTGAAACAGGAATAGATGTAGAAAAAAAGAAAAAAATTGTATTAGTTGCCGGTATTTCGCTCATTGCACTCTGCCTAACATTAGGTTTTGCTGTTCCTCAAATTCTTGGCACCATCCACCCGAACGATAAAACACTGAAGGTAGCTTTGAGCGCAGCGCTTCAAAACGACCGAAAACACCTGGCATTAATGAGTGCGTTGCGAAGTGCAGGATTTATCACTGTGTTAACTGGAGCGCTCTGGCTATATCTTTCAGGAAAAATCAAAAAACTACTTTTCTTCTCGGCACTTGGGTGTATCATAGCGCTTGATTTAATTCCAATAAGTATGGATTATTTGAATGAAACCAATTTTTGCGACGAAGTTCAATTTGCCAATCTTTTTGCACCTAGAAATGCCGACACCGAAATTTTAAAAGATCATAATTCAAGCAACTCAAGAGTTTTCGACATTACAGTTGCCCCACTTACTTCGTCACGATCATCTCTTTATCATAAGTCTTTAGGAGGTAATAGCCCGGCCCCATTGAAAACATACAACAAATTAGCAATGAAGTACTTCTACCCCACACCCAATAGTGAAGTATTAAAAATGCTCAATGCTAAATATATCATTGTTGCATCGCCGGGTCGCCCAAGTCAATCAATACCACTGTCGGGGGCACTTGGGAACGCGTGGTTTGTTACACACCTGAAAAACCTTGGGTCTGAACAGGAAGTATTGGACAGCATGCATGCTGCACCAATAGGTGATACAGCAAAATTACCTACTCCATTTTTTGATGCCAAAAACGTTGCTCTGACTGCTAAAACCGAAACTCATACACTGGCAAGCCGAGATTACAACAACGATAGCACGTCCGAAATAAAAATGACACATTTTACTTCCGATAAAATAGAGTACACTTCGAAAAATACATCACCTGGATTTGCTGTATTTTCTGAGATTTATTACCCTAAAGGCTGGGTAGCAAAAATCGACGGCAAAGAGACAGAAATTCACAGGGTCAACTACACGCTGCGGGGTATTGAAATACCATCAGGTAGCCACAATATTGTTTTTGAATTTCACCCCGCATCATTTTACAACTACACTAAGTTTGTAAATATTGGCAATTTCATCATTGCTTTACTGGTAGTAGTTGCAATATTGGCACAATTCAGGATAGTACCTTGGCTAAAAAACTTTGACCACAAAACGCTTTAAGAAAACAATTCTTTAATTATTCTTCGCCATTCAACAGTATTGCTCTGTTTTCATTTAACTTTGGCAACAGAGTGCAAAAATTCTGGTTCAATATTACTCTTGCTTTCAGGGGCGTAAGAAACAACAAACTTCGCTCGGGCATAACTATTGCGGTTATTGGTCTGGGTATTACTGCTCTGGTTGGCATACTTACCGGCATCGAGGTGATGAAAATGGCTATCAACACCAGCTTTTCGAGTATGGGAGCCAATAGCTTTCAAATCACCAGCGACATTATTAAGAAAAAAAGAAAAGGCGGAATGGGGATTAGCGTTTCAGAAGGGAAGGCCATCACTTACAACGAGGCGCGCCTTTTTAAAGAACGATTTAATTTTCCTGCCGATGTGGCGCTTTCTATGAATGCATCGCAAATTGAAACAGCCCGGTTCGGTTCAGAAAAAACAAATCCAAACATCAATGTAACAGGCGTTGATGAATCGTATATTAAAGTAAACGATTCTAAACTATCAACCGGCCGAAATTTCACTGCTAACGAAGCGCAATCAGGTAGCTTTGTATGTATTTTAGGTGAGGGTGTAGCAAAAAAACTTTTCAATAAAAAAATCGAAAATTCCGTTAATCAGGTCGTAACTATCGGCTCTATTCAATGCAGGGTTGTTGGTGTTTTAGCATCTAAAGGCTCGAGTATGTTCATGAACGATGACAACTCAATTTTAATACCTTTAAATACCGCCCGTCAATGCTATGGCGGAGAGAACTCCTATTTGCTCACTATATTAATTCATGAGTTAAGTCTTAAAAAGTTCGCGGCTGAAGAAGCTGAAGGAATTTTCAGAGTCATCAGGAACTTACCACTGGGTGCTGAAAACAATTTCAGTGTTTCGCAAAACAACGATCTGGTAAATATGGTAATAGATAATACAAAGTATGTACAGATGGCCGCCATCGTAATTTGTATTATTACACTTTTCAACTCCGTAATCGGCCTTATGAACATCATGCTTGAGTCGGTGAGTGAACGTACAAGAGAAATTGGAGTCAGTAAAGCTCTAGGTGCAAAATCTTCCTACATCAGAAATTTATTTCTTACCGAAGCTGTTATCATAAGCCTTTTGGGTGGTGCTGCCGGAGTAACAGTGGGCGTTATTCTAGGTAATTTAATAGGTCTGTTTTTTAATGTTGGGTTTGTAGTGCCGTGGCTTTGGATTACCGTAGGCGTTACTTTGTGTGCAGCCGTTGGCATGATTTCTGGTATTTACCCAGCAATAAAGGCATCACGTCTTAATCCTATTGAGGCACTACGTTATGAATAGTCATGAAATTATGCTACAAAAATTTCCAAAATCTGAATGAAGGGAATCGTTTATAAATCAACCGGTAGTTGGTACGATGTAAAAACTGCTGAAGGTGAAGTTTGGAAAGCCAGAATTAAAGGTAAATTCAGAATAGACGATGAAATATCTTCTACAAACCCTATTGCTGTAGGCGACAGGGTAACTTGTATGGAAGAAGACGCTGAGAAGCGAATTGCAATGATTGAAAAAATTGATACCCGCAAAAATTACATCGTTAGGGTATCACCACACAATAAAAATCAAAAACACATCATTGCCTCCAATCTCGACCAGGCGATGTTGATAGCGACAGTCAACAACCCAAGAACATCAAACGGCTTTATTGATCGATTTTTAGTTACTGCCGAAGCCTACCATGTTCCTGCCATTTTGGTATTCAATAAAATAGATGCCGTAAAACCAAAGGATCAGGCGATATTAGATCACCTGTATGAACTGTACACTGGCATTGGATATAAGGTGCTAAAAATTTCGGCGATAGATGCAACAACACTAGATGAACTAAAAAGTATACTGCACAACAAAACGACTCTTATCAGCGGGCATTCAGGTGTAGGGAAAAGCACCCTCATTAATCAGCTTATCCCGGGTATGGAACTCAAAACTAATGAGATATCAAACTGGAGTGGAAAAGGACAACATACTACAACCTTTGCTGAAATGATGGACATGGACGAACAGTCGGTGCTAATAGACACACCGGGCATGAAAGAATTTGGTTTGATAGACTTTGAGAAACAAGAACTCTCCCACTTTTTCCCGGAGATGAAAGAAAGGCTCAAAAACTGTAAATTTAATAATTGCATACACATGCACGAACCAGGTTGTGCAGTTGCTGAGGCTGTGGTAAATGGTGCTATAACTGAAGAACGCTTCCATAGCTATCTCAACATAATGGAGTCAATAGAAGAAAAATACAAGTAAAATCATGGTTATATACAACGTAACAATTAAGGTAGAACATAATTCGGCTGACGCATGGGTGCAATGGATGCATAATGAACATATACCTGACCTCATGCAAACCGGACTTTTCACAAATGCACTCCTTTTTAAACTCCTTGACCAAGACGAATCAGACGGTCTTACTTACGCAGCGCAATATCATTGTAACTCCATCAATGAATACAATAAGTACATCGACGAATATGCAATGACCATGAGAGAAAAAGGCATGAAAGCCTTTGGTGGAAAATTTGTTGCTTTTAGAACTGTGATGCAACGTGTAGAAGCATAAAATATTGTTACTCAGCAAGTGACAAGGAGAAAGCAAGTGAATATATTTTATTTATCTTGCTTGCAGATATTAATTTATTGAATTAATAAACCTTTTTTCAATTCCCTAACAGCCAACTACGCTTTTGAAATTATTCACATTTTATGAAACCCCTATTTCTTAATGTTTTCTAAAAAAAATATTTTCATGAAATTTTTATTGTTCGATAAGGTGAGTATATTTGTATAAACACACAACAGTTTATAAATTTTACAAAATTTAAAAAGCTATGAACAAGGCAGAATTAATTGATCAGATCTCGAAAGACGCTGAAATCACGAAAACTCAGGCCAATAAAGCAATTGATGCTTTTACAAACGCCATAGTTTCGACACTCAAAAAAGGAGATAGAGTGACTTTAGTTGGCTTCGGCACCTTCACAGTTTCTGAACGCTCTGCAAGAAATGGACGCAATCCTCAAAATGGCAAAAAATTAAAAATCAGTGCCAAAAAGGTTGCTAAATTCAAAGCCGGTAAGGACTTCGCTGAGCAAATCGAAAAAATGTAAGTTTCCTAAACCCAATCTTGAATAATTCTCTCAAACAAGCAAAAATCACCATACATACGCCACTTTTCTTAATTGAATATTGGTTATTTTTAAGTTTATTATTACCTTCGCAACTCTAAAAACTTTTACTAATGGGAAGAGGTGATAAACGCACTAAAAAAGGCAAAATTAATATTGGCAGCTTCGGTAAGTCGCGCCTTGCAAGAGTAGCTAAAAAAGTTGCTGCAAAAGCAGAAAAACAAAACTAAAATCTTTCGATTTTTTCAGACCGTACTTATGAGTACGGTTTTTTTATGCCCTGTCATGAAGCTTCTTCATTCGGTACAGTTTCTTTTGATGCTTTGCTGTATCGTAGCAGCAGCAGCAGGTGTAGTAAATGAAAAAAGCTCCAAAGTCTATTTTGACTATTGGAGCTCTGACTTTGCCGGCTTTTTAGATGAGTGAGTCACTTGAAAAGACTGACACAATATGACCAGGTAAATGAACAAACCAGAGAAAACTCCCGGATTGAACCTCAACTGCTATTTCTTTACAGGCGCTTTTTTTACAGGCGCAGGTGCTACTTTTTGATTGATCGGTGCCACTTTTGAAGGAATTGCCTTAGCATTTGATGGCGGAGGCAACTTAATACCAAAAACATACACGAAAGGGCTTTCAGGCGTCTCTTTTCCCTGCATAACGTTCAAGGTAAAGATTTCCTTCGTCAAAATTTCAGTGTTCCTATTTGCAGCCTTATCGTCTTTATAATGCTTGTATCCGGCTTTTTTTGCTTCACCATACAAGCGCTTGTATTCGCCCTCGTTAATTGTTTGATACACGATATAATCAATAGGCCCGTTTTTCTTTTTGTAAAATACCATGTAGCAATCGCCCAAATTTTTCTCGTTGAGCGTAACCGGTACAAAACGAGTGTAGTTCAAAGTATCCATTCTGCCTTCAGGCTCCGACTTCCATTGTTTCTTCTTAACTTCTTTTTCAAAAACATTGAACGGCATCATTGCCTGCCCCTCGAGGTCATGAATAGATTTCAACTGTGCATTTGCCTGTGTCGCAAAAAGTAACACTAACCCGAAAAGTAATTTCTTCATCGATTTGTAGCTTTTGGGGTAAAGTTAATACTTTTCATTAGAGTTAAAAAAGTAGTGCATTAGAATAAAAAAAGGGTTGCCAAAGAATGACAACCCTTTTTCAAAAATGATTTAAAAACTATTTTTTTACTACCGCAGCAACCTCAATTTTCGGTTGAACTTTAGTAGATGTAGTTTTGATTGACTTAACTGCGATTGTTGGCGCAATTACAAGTGCAACAATAGACATCAATTTGATAAGGATGTTCATTGAAGGACCAGATGTATCTTTAAACGGATCACCAACAGTATCACCTGTTACAGATGCTTTATGTGGTTCTGACTTTTTATAGAAAATCTCTCCGTTAATTTCAACACCTTTCTCGAACGATTTTTTAGCGTTATCCCAAGCACCACCAGCGTTGTTCTGGAACATGCCCATCAATACACCACTTACTGTAGCACCAGCAAGGAACCCACCAAGAGCTTCTGCTCCAAGACCAGGCATGAAACCAATTACCAATGGAGAAATGATAGCGATAGCACCAGGAGCAACCATTTTCCTGATAGATGCTTGTGTAGAAATCGCAACGCATTTATCGTATTCAGGCTTACCTGTACCTTCCATGATACCTGGAATGGTACGGAACTGACGACGAACTTCTTCAACCATGCTCATTGCAGCCTCACCTACAGCACGAATAGCGAGTGATGAGAAAATGAATGGTATCATACCACCAACAAACAAGCAAGCAAGAACGTTAGCTTTATAAATATCGATACCAGAAATACCCGCAACACCTACGAATGCAGCGAAAAGAGCGAGTGCAGTAAGGGCAGCGGAAGCAATTGCGAAACCTTTACCTGTTGCAGCAGTAGTATTACCAACGGCATCAAGAATATCAGTTTTTTCGCGTACTTCTTTAGGCAATTCGCTCATTTCAGCAATACCGCCCGCGTTATCAGCGATTGGACCAAAAGCATCGATTGCTAATTGCATTGCTGTAGTCGCCATCATACCTGCGGCCGCGATAGCTACACCATAAAGACCAGCACATGCATAAGAACCCCAGATACCACCAGCAAGTACAATGATTGGTAATGTAGTCGATTCCATACCAATTGCAAGACCGCCAATAATATTTGTAGCGTGCCCTGTAGAAGACTGGCGAATAATGCTCAACACCGGACGTTTGCCCATTGCTGTGTAATATTCTGTAATCATACTCATCAAAGTACCAACAACTAAACCTACCATGATTGCGCCAAAAACACCACTGCGTGTAAATTCGAATCCGCGAAGTGTCATGTGTTCAGGAAGAATATAGTTTACAAGGAAGTAACAAGCCACTGCAGTAAGTACAATCGAACTCCAGTTACCCATGTTCAACGCTTTTTGAACAGCAGCAGTACTATTGCCAGTATTATCAGAAATACGTACAAAGAATGTACCGATGATGGAAAGCACGATACCTACACCAGCTATCAGCATTGGCAATAGAATTGGAGCCATACCACCGAAGTTATCGCCTGCTGATGTTGTTTCACGACCAAGCACCATTGTAGCCAACACCGTAGCAACATAAGAGCCAAAAAGGTCGGCACCCATACCGGCAACGTCACCTACGTTATCACCTACGTTATCGGCAATTGTAGCCGGATTACGAGGGTCATCTTCAGGGATACCAGCCTCTACTTTACCAACGAGGTCAGCACCTACGTCAGCAGCTTTTGTATAGATACCACCGCCAACGCGAGCGAAAAGTGCAATACTTTCAGCACCCAGAGAGAAACCGGTAAGCACTTCGATTGCTTTTTCCATTTCTTCCGCACCACCATTAGGGGCAAACATCATTTTAAAAATGATGAAAAGGCTACCAAGACCAAGTACCGCCAAACCTGCAACACCAAGACCCATTACTGAACCACCAGTGAAAGAAACAGACAATGCTTTTGAAAGACTTGTTCTAGCTGCCTCAGCAGTACGAACGTTTGATTTAGTTGCGATGCGCATACCGATGAAACCGGCAAGAGCACTGAAAATTGCACCAATTACAAATGCAAGCGCAATAACAGGGCTTGACTTAGGATTGCTGTATCCCATAAAAGCAAGCAACAAGCCTGCGATAATCACGAAATAAGTGAGTATTTTATACTCAGCTTTCAAAAACGCCATTGCACCTTCGGCAATGTACTTAGAGATTTCTTTCATGCGGTCGTTACCAGCATCTTGCTTCGAGACCCACGCACTCTTTACAAACGTGTACAACAATGCCAGGACTCCAAATCCCGGGACTAAGTAGAAAAGATTCATGTTATGAATTATATAGTTTGAAAATTGGTGGGCAAAGATAACGTTTTGAACCATAAAATTGCAATAGGTGTATAGGAGAACACGACTTTACACAATTTAATTAAGCAAGTAAGCGTTTAAAATTGCGGTATTGGGGTATATTTGTTACAATTTTTTAAGAAATTCCCTTAAAAACGACGGGTTTGAATTGGCATAAATTTAAGAAACTGCTCTTAATTGTAGTCGTTATCAGTTTGATATTGACCATAACTGCCATTGTTGTTATCGACCGCCACATCAAAAAAACAACCCACCTTCAACTTTTTACCGATATCTCAAAAATCCCGAAAAACAAAGTGGGTTTATTGCTGGGCACAGCAAAATACATGGATAAAGCGCGCCAAATCACAAACCCTTACTACCAGAACAGAATTGATGTTGCAGCAGAATTGTACATGGCAGGCAAAGTTGATTACGTAATAGTAAGCGGCGATAGTAGTTCTACCTATTATAATGAGCCTAAACTGATGCGTGGAGACCTTGTTTCGAAAGGTGTGCCTAATTCAAGAATAATTTCTGACAATGGCGGTTTCAGAACACTGAGCAGCATTATGCGTTGCCACGACATTTATGGTCAAACCGATTTTACCATTATTTCCCAAAAATTCCATGACGAAAGAGCTCTATATTTAGCTAACCACAAAAATTTACACTGTGTTGCCGTTGTTGCCGACGACGGCGATAAAGTATTTGAACTTTATATACGCGAGAAGCTTGCCCGAGTGAAAATGATGTTGGATTTATATACCGGACTGGAAGTAAAAGCAACTGACCCTAAAGTGATAATTAACTAAAAAGTAACCCGGCTTTTTCAAGCGATGCAGGCTTACCCACATCTATCAACGTGCCACCAGTGTGATCGAAACCCACAATTGACCCTTTGTTACATTGTTCCAAATACAAATCTATCAAGGAAAACTTTCCATCTAGTTCTGACCCTTCCCATATTTGTTTGTTGATGATTTGAATACCTGAAAAGGCCCTGAAATGGAAACCATTTCCTTCAATAACGCCTCTGGTTGCGTTCGTATCAAAATTTTTCCAGCCCCTAAGTAATTCATTAAAGTCTAAAGCAAGCTTCCTGGTACTGTCTCTGTCCATTACCGCTAGCGTTGCCAATCGAGCAGAACGTTTATGATATTCTATTAGTGCTTTTAAATCTAAATCGGTGAGAATATCTACATTCATCACCAAAACACTTTCTGCCCCATCAAGCAACGGCCATGCTTTTTTAAGCCCCCCCCCTGTTTCAAGCAAGTGGTCTGTTTCGTCAGAAATAAGAATATTACAATCAAAATTATTGTGCTGAGTCAGGCATTCCCTGATCATTTCAGGATAGTGGTGGACGTTAATTACTACATCTTCGACACCAGCATCTCTAAGGTAAATTATGTTTCGTTCAAGAAGTGTTTTACCATTCACAACAGCTAGTGCTTTGGGTGCGTTTTCAGTAAAGGGTTTCAATCTTGTGCCCAACCCGGCAGCAAATAACATGGCCTTCATGAGGTAAATTTAATGTTATCGGAGACTGTTTAGAAGCTTGTTCTAAAAAAAATGATATTTTAGCGCATATTTTTAATAAAAAATGGCGAAAAAAAGCAAAATTGATTTCGACTTCGTTCGCGCTTTTAAGATTGTAGACCCACTTTTACAAACGCTGTTCATTGTTTCTTTTTTTATTTTTTTTGATTATAAAGGACATAAAGAACATGCGAGCTTAAAGCTTATATATTACTGGCAGCTGATAAGTATTATCACCAACACTTTTTTGAAGTTCTCAAAAAAGAAAAACTGGCAGCGCTATTCAGTATTAGTATTGACAATTATTTTGCATCAGGTAGGTAACTATTATGGCACAGCAATTAACACCGGAAAAATTAACGAAATAAAATTTGATGTTTTTGTTGGACTCGGAATTCAAAAAATACCAGTTTGGGAAACTCTAATCTCGATAGCATCACTTGTTGTTGCAATTTGGTATTTCGTAGTTTGTATAACTGAGATTCAATACTTAATGAAGAAAAGAAAAAAAGGATAACCCATCATCTCAACCAACCTAAAAATTATGAGTGGAATTATAGATTTCTTGAAAACCATGCTCGCTAAACCCGATGAACTGATGCAGTTCATTAAAGACCATGGTGGCATTTACGTGGTAATGTTTATTGTATTTGCTGAAACAGGTTTATTCGCAGGCTTTTTTCTGCCGGGCGACTCATTGCTGTTTATTACCGGTATTATGATTTCAAGTACTGGAGGGTCTTTTTTTGAATTGATTTATGCATTTGGGATGATTTCATTGGCTGCAATTTTCGGCAACTTTGTAGGCTACTGGTTCGGCAGAAAATCCGGGCACTTGTGGTTTGAAAAAAAGGAAACTTTTTTCTTCAAACAAAAACACTTGAAACAAGCACATGACTTTTACGAAGAAAAAGGAGGTTTAGCCATTATAATGGGTCGATTCTTACCTATTGTCCGCACATTTGCCCCTTTGGTTGCAGGCATCGTTAAAATGGACAGAAAAAAATTTCTTTCGTATTCAATAATTGGTGCACTTGCTTGGGTTGTTTCTATGATTCTTGCCGGTTACTTTCTCGGATCTTATGAAATCGTCAAGAAAAACATTGACAAAATTACGATTGGCATTATCCTCGTTACTACAGGTCCAGTACTCATCAAAATGATTTTTGGCAAAAAGAAAGAAGCTCAATCCTAAAATGACCACCTCAGCCAGTCAGCAACAAAAAACAATAGGACTTCTTAGCCTGCCGGTTATCGTAGCTGCATTGGGCTATTTCGTTGATATTTACGACCTCCTGCTTTTTAGTATAATCCGCATCAAAAGCCTGAAAGGGCTTGGGCTTACCGAAGCCCTTTGTGATACAGAAGGTAAAGCCATTATCAGTATCCAAATGTATGGCCTGTTATTGGGCGGTATTATCTGGGGCGTGATGGGTGATAAAAAAGGTAGGTTGAGCGTTTTGTTTGGCTCAATTGTACTCTATTCAATGGCCAATATTGCCAACGGATTTGTACAAAATGTATTCCAGTATCAAATGGCACGTTTTGTTGCGGGTATTGGCTTGGCAGGAGAATTGGGTGCCGGTATCACATTAGTGAGCGAACTTATCTCCAAAGAGATGAGGGGTAAAGCCACTTCAATTGTTGCTGGCGTAGGGCTTTCAGGTGCAGTCGCTGCTTATTTCATTTCAAAAAGTTTCGATTGGCGCGTATGCTATTACATTGGTGGTGGACTAGGACTTTGCTTGTTGCTGTTGCGTGTAAGTGTTTTCGAATCGGGTATTTACCAAAATCTCTCTGAGAAAAAAGTATCAAAAGGCAATTTCTTCATGTTTTTCACCAATGGTAAAAGACTGAAAAAATACCTATTGGCTATTCTTATCGGGTTGCCTACCTGGTATGTGATTGGAGTTCTTATCACTTTCTCAAAAGAATTTGGCGAACATTTTGGCATTAAAGAAAAAATAGATCCTTCGTATGCTGTAATGATGGCGTATGTTGCCATTTCTGTAGGTGACTTACTCATTGGTTTTATAAGTAACTACCTAAAAAGTAGAAAAAAGGCGTTGTATATATTTTATGCAATTACTATAACAGGCATTGTTTTGTATTTCCAACAGACCAATGGTACTGCTGCCAACATGTACGCAATTTGTATGATAATGGGCTTTGGCACCGGCTTCTGGGCGTTGTTTGTAACAATGGCAGCCGAGCATTTCGGCACCAACTTGCGCGCTACAGCGGCCACTACAGTGCCCAATATGGTGCGTGGATCAGTACCTTTGATTATCGGGTTATTTCAAACGCTCAATAAAAGTTATGGCTACGTGAGCGCAGGTGCATATACCGGAATTGTTGTAATGATTATTGCTTGTACGGCGGTAATATTTACTGAAGAAACTTTCGGAAAAGACCTTAACTTTATAGAAGAATAATCAACACCCCACTCCCATGACTGAAGCCTTATTTCAGTTTATTTGGCAACATAGCCTCGCAGTATCCGGCAATCTCCGCACTATGGCAGGGGAATCAATATCAATTATTAGCCCAGGTAGGTTGAACCGAAATGCAGGACCCGACTTTAGCGAAGGGAAGATTAAAATTGGCGATACCATACTGGTTGGGAATATTGAACTGCACATTAAGTCGAGCGATTGGATAAAGCATGGGCACGATAGCGACCCTGCTTTCAAAAACCTCATTCTGCATGTTGTTTATGAAAACGATGTGGAACTTCCGCTCAAGCACATACCAGTTATGGAGCTAAAGCCTCACATTTCCAATGCGCTCTTACATCGTTACGAGCAATTGATGCACGCTCCCAACAAAATACCTTGTTCCGGAATGTTGCATCGCGTTCCGGAAATAAAAATGGAAAGCTGGTTTGAGCGTCTTCTGGCAGAACGATGGGAAGAAAAATTGAGAGAATGGAATGTACAACTTGACCAAAATGCAGAAGATTGGCGCAATTTGCTTTACTACCGTTTGGCATACAATTTTGGCTTTAAAACAAACTCTGCTCCGTTTCTAGAACTTGCAAAGTCTATACCGCTCACAGTATTAGGTAAGTGTCGTACGAATCTTCAGCAAGTTGAAGCACTTTTATTTGGACAAGCCGGGTTTCTGGCAACAAATGTTCACGATGAATATTCACTTGAATTAAGAAGGGAATACGACTATTTACGCAGCAAATTCAAATTAACACCCATCGACAGGCACCTTTGGAAATTCCTTAGAATGAGACCCGCCAACTTCCCTACCGTGCGCATCGCACAATTTGCAAAGTTGATTCACCAATCTGAACATCTGTTTTCGACTTTAACAGAAGCTAACGGTATTCATGAAATGACACCTCTGCTCGATGTTACAGCAAGTGTTTATTGGAATACACACTATAGGCTAGGAGAAATACATGAAAAACCATATCCTAAGACACTTGGGAAAGATTCCATTCATAATATTATCATCAATACAGTTGCTCCAATCACTTTTCTGTTCGGATTGAAAACCGGCAATGATGCAATGCGGGAAAAAGCAATTAGTATTATGGAACAAATACCCGGTGAAAAAAACTCAATCCTGGAACTATGGGCGGCTGAGAATATCCATGCCAATAACGCCGGCAGAAGCCAGTCATTGATTCAATTGTATAACAATTATTGTACGAAGAAAAACTGCACGCAATGCGCGTTGGGAGCGAGCCTGATAAGGGAACAATCAAACTAATCTTTCGGCACTTCGCCCTTATTTACAGCTACAGAGCCCTTGGTATTCAAAATCTGGTACCAGGTAAAATCCTGGTTGGCCTCCATGCCGTTACCCATCAATACTTCAGTACCTGTAGTTATTTTCACCTGCTTTTCAGTAAAAATCTTTTGGTTGTTTCTACTCCAAATTAATTCATCAGTGCGCAGTTCCTCCCCCTTTGTCGTTACGATTTTCACGTTGCCCCAAACGATGGCATTACCCTGCCCTTCATAGTACCTTAAAGAATCGGCAGTGAGCGTGCTTTGCAATAAGCCGCTATCAGAATAAAACTCAACCTTGATGTTTTTATTTAAATCTGTATAGGGATTCAGCGCACTCGCATCTTTAATGTACTCTTTAGCATAAAGGCGGGTTTTAACAACACCATTTTTGCTGTAAATACCGGTAATGCCAAATGCTTTGTCAACGCTGAAACTACCGGGCTCGGTGAGCATTTTAATTTCAGCAGGGTCGTTGCGGCACGCACCTAGAGTAATGAGGAGTGTAAAAAAGAGTACTGACGAATAAAAAGAACGGGAAAAAACACCCGAAAAGTGCTTAATCATACTTTCTTTGAATAAACCACTTTTCATTGAAGGTCATACCAAAGCCGAAACGCACATAGGTTTGTTGCAACAAACCGTTAGCTGTTGTTCCCATTTTGCCAATATCGAATGATGCATTGATACGTGAGTGAGAACGCAAACTCTTTTTATATGGGAAGCTACCACCAAACGTGAATCCCATACTTTTTATGGTATTGTTATTGATCAATAAATAGTCCTGACCTAAATAAAACCCGAGCCTAAATGTAACCCTTGAGAAATAATTTTTGATATCGTTAGGATTAGGTGTGTAAGCACCGCCCAAACTCAACTTATAGCTACCCGTTCCAATGTTAGAATTCATCAATGAATCAACATCACTTTTGAACTTCGTCCAGTTTGTTGCAGAGTAGTCAACACCCACCGTCCAGTTCTCGCCCTTATTAAGTGACGCACCTATCGAATATGACATAGGCATTTGAAGTGATCCATTTTTATCACCTGACCTGTACGAAGAATCATTTGCAGTTGTATCGCCAAACGAGAACCTTGAAATTTGGTAGTAGTTCATTTGCTGCTTCAACTTTTGGTCGAGCGTTAAAGTTGCACCAATATTCAAAGTATAACTTGTGTCAATGATATGATGTGAGAACAATGCACCGGCTTTCCAGTATAGCCCACCTATTTCGTTGACTTTTACAAAGTTTGAACTGTAGGCTTTATTTAAAATTGCAGTATCAATAGGATAAGCTGATACTGTTTGACTAGAACTACCAAACAAATAACCTAAATTAAAACCAACGCTGAGTGATTTGTATTTGTAGCCTGCACCGATATACGGCATATTCAACGAACCTGACCCATTGTAATAGCGAACTACATTGCCAATTGGCGAAGTAGGATAACCGATCGTATCAACGAGTGCATAGTAAGATTTAGTAAATGGTTTTAAACCAAATGAAATACCAGCATTTTTCGCAATAGGAATACCTATCGAGATGTTATTGAGGGTAGCTGTTCCTGTACTGTAAGCACGACCATCTGCATCGCTTATGTTACGAGTGCTTCCAAACAAACCACCTTCAAACGTTGTTAACTTTAGGAATGAGTACGATGCAGGATTGTCAGTATTTATGGTATAAGGGTCGGCAAATGCTGAACTTGCATTCGCCATTCCTTTCATGCTAATACCCGAACCATCCCATGATTCGCCAATGCCGAACCTGGAATAAGGGTTATTTTCCCTTTGAGAATTGGGGTTGCTGATGCTACTGGTTTGACCAATCGCCGTGAAACAAGAAACTAAATAAACAGCGGCGAGTATAACCTTATAGCGGGAATGGAACATTATGATTTAAAATTATATTTAGCCCCTTATACAACAAATCAGGGTCTGCAAATATCTTACTTTTTAACTTATCAGCAAAGTAAGGGGCATCACCCCCCGTTAATATGGCGTTAAAGTCAGGGTACTTCTCTTCGTACTGTGCGATAATGCCATCAATCTCAGCAGCCATACCAAAAACAACACCACTTCTGATACATGTTTCAGTATCGTAACCAACCAGTTGCGCATCGCCATCAATGTCAACCATTGGCAACATACCTGTAAACTCGTGCAATGAACGCAAACGAATATACAGCCCCGGAGAGATGGCACCTCCCCTGAAAGTCTTAGTCTTTTGGATAAAATTGTATGTGATGCAACTACCGATGCTGATAACCAGATTATTTTTATCGGGGTTAAGAATATATGCTGCAGTAATTAATGCTAACCTGTCAGGACCTAATGTTTCAGGCGAACTGTAGGCATTGTTGATAGGCACATTCGTATTTCCTTCCAAAACCACCAGGTCTTTGAATTTTTCTTTCAAAAACTTAATCATTGCATCATTTTCTCCCGTAACACTTGAAAGAATCGCTTTTTGAGGCTTGAATTGGTCTATTAACCCATTGATTTCCTTCACAAAAATTTCGTCGGGAATAATCATGGATTTTTTCAATGAATTGTCAACGAAAATAGCGGCTTTGATATTGGTATTACCGCAATCGATGCAAAGATTAACAGACATAGTCGGAGCGTGTTTTATTACCGCAAAGTAATGCTTTTTCAACATTATTTACAATGAGTTAAACCACTTCTCAAAAATGAATTTTGTGTATCCATTGCTCGGTCAATTGCACATAGCTATTAACTTTAATTAAATTTACCCAAGGCACAGCTGTACCATGTTGACATTGAACGCAGCATGAGTAGGCACAATTTGGCTTGCGCGCAAACTCCTGCGCCAAATTTGCGCAAGTGGACTGATTTAATTTTTGTGAGTACTCTTTACACACCTTATATCTACTAAAAAATGAGTATATTTGTTCTGGTAAATATCTCTATGAGGCGCGTCATACTATATTCAATTGTTTTCGCATTGTTCAAAATTGCCACCATTGGTGGTGGTACCAACAACGTGATTAACCCAGGTACAGGTGATAACGCCATTTTGGGAGGCTCCTTTAATAACGATGCTGGATTGTCGTCTGTTATGATTGCGGGTAACGGCATTGCAGCTGTCAGACCTAATGCATTACACATCAATGGGCTTTGGGCTAATGGTATACCTTTAGCTGGCGGAGGGTTCCCATTTGGAACAGTAATGTATAAAACATTTGGAACTTTACTAGCAGGTGATAAAGTACTCGTAATTCAGTAAAAATGAGAGTTTTACTTTTAATAATCTTGATCGGGATTCAAGAGTCTTCGTTGGGTCAAACAATCTCAACTTTTTGCGGCAATGGAGTTGCAGCAAATACTGGTGATGGTGGACTTGCAACTACTTCCTCGATAAATTATCCAATTGGTGGCGTATTTGATAGACTTGGCAACTACTACTTTGTTACAGCGACAGGCGGTAATAGTGTTCGGGAAATATATCCTTCAGGTATAATTTCTACAATTTGTGGAGGTCACTCAATAGGGTTTAGTGGTGATGGAGGGGCTGCGACCGCAGCACAGCTGAATAATCCACAAGCAGTAAATGTTGATGAATCTGGGAATTTGTATATAGCAGATAATTGGAATCACAGAATACGAAAAATAAATATTACAACAGGGATTATTTCAACCGTCGTAGGGACTGGAATACGAGGATTCAGCGGTGATGGAGGGGCTGCAACTGACGCTAAATTAAATTCTCCTACTGATATTTGTTTTGATAGGCATGGTAATATGTATATTGCAGATTGTTGGAATTGGAGAATTAGAAAAGTAACTCCCTCTGGCATTATTTCAACTTATGCTGGTTGTGACGATTCAGTAAGTTACCGTGGAGATGGAGGACCGGCTACAAATGCATCAATAACTTTAGTTCATGGGATTGCCATTGACCAGAATAATAATTTGCTTCTTGCCGGCTCAAGAAGAGTTAGAATGGTTGACACAAATGGGATAATTT
>CANGIY010000018.1 GCA_947454235.1 Chitinophagaceae bacterium | reverse complement strand
GATTTAGATTATTACAACTTGCGTAATGCCGTGTTTACAGCGGGTAGCACAGGTGAATATTATTTGAAAGTAACAACACCTGCAGGTTGTGTTGGTATTGACTCAGTTCATGTAACAGTAAATCCGGGTGATTTCCTATCAGGTCAGCAAGATATTGCTTTGTGTCCGCATGATTCGGCTCAAATCACAGTAGCTAGTGCGCTTACTGGTACTTACCAATGGAAGCCATCTTACTACCTGAGTGATTCAACGGCATTGAATCCGTGGGTACACCCTGTAAATAGTCAAAACTATAAATTGATAGGAACGAGCGCAGCGGGTTGTAAAGATACCGTTTCGGTAAAAGTGAGGGTGTATGCATCGGGTATCATTAGTTTGCCTGATACGCTCGAAATTCATCCGGGACAGTCGGTACAAATACTGCCTTCGAGCAACTGTACTTCATTTACGTGGTTCCCTGAAAGCGGGTTGTCAAACAAAAATGTTGCTGACCCTATAGCTAGCCCAACCGCTAGTACTATTTACTGGGTGAATGGTGTTACTCAAAACGGTTGTAAAGTGTACGACTCAGTTGTTATTAAAGTGAACGAAGAGTCTACTGTTTCAGTTCCTAATGCGTTTACACCAGATGGTACTGTTAACCGCACATTCAAAATCATTTTAGATGGCGAAGCGAATCTGAACTACTTCAGGATATTTGACAGGTGGGGTAATAAAGTGTTTGAATCGACAGATATTAACGCAGGCTGGGATGGTCACTACAACGGTAAGTTGATGCCACAAGATGCATACATCTACCAAATTCAGGCTGTGACATCAAACGGGAAAATTGTAACGAAGGCTGGCAACGTGACTTTGTTGAGGTAATTGTAAATCGGGTTTGGATATTTTCGCTATTTAACTTATTTTAGTATGCGAATTAAAACGTTTTGCTATGAAAAAGTGTACCCAACTGTTTTTATTATTGCTTTGCTTTTCTTTTTACGGTCAGGCTCAATATAATTCTTCAAGGAATAAAGTTTGGGCATTTGGTCGCTTTGCAGGCTTGAATTTTTCTTCCGGTTCGCCCGTGAGTTTTCGTACTCAAATGAATACTAGCGAGGGCTCAGCATCAGTTGCTGATAAACGAGATTCGCTTTTGTTTTATACTGATGGGAACAAGGTTTGGGACAGAGCCAACACGATGATGTTGGGGGGAGGGAGTATAGCTAGTTTTTTGACTTCAAGTACAACACAGGCTGCAGCAATTGTTCCTTTTGTTGACGATTCAAACCAATACTATATTTTCTCGTTAGAATTTGCAGGTGCCACATCTGGTTATTGTCATTTGGCTTATTCGGTAATTAACATGTCGCTACGGAGTGGTCTAGGCAATGTAACCTCTGTTAGAAATATTCATTTGGTAGATAATATGTCAGAAAAGATGACAGTTGTAGCAGGCAATAATTGTGATTTGTGGCTTATCACACATTTAAGAGATTCAGCGATCTTTTGTTGTTACCACATCACCAGCAGTGGGTTAGATCCAGTACCCATCTTATCTAGAGTTGGTCAATTGCCTGATAATGTCAACAGATATGATATTGGTGTAATAAAAGTTAGCCCTGATAGAACAAAGCTTGTGAATCAATGCTGGTCCAATTTTGCCTTATGTGAACTGTTTGATTTTGATGCAACATCAGGAATTATTTCAAATTCGAGGGTTCTTGATTCGGTAAATCATTACTACGGTGCCGAATTTTCACCCAATAGCCAATTTTTATATTCAGAGATATATGGAGGGGCTATAAATCAATATGACATTTCAAGATCTTCAGTAGATGATATAAAGGCAAGTATGTATCAGGTAACGCGTACTTCAACATCTGACTTGAAACTTGCGCCTGATGGCAAAATTTATAAGGCAGGGTACGGTAATTCTCGTTACTTGTCAACAATTGATAGCCCCGACCTAACAGGGGCTAGGTGCAGTTATCGCGATTCAAGTGTTTTACTTGATACACTTACTTCTTGTGGACTTGGTTTTCCAAATATTGTTTACACAGTTAAATCAAACGACACTTCGGTTGGTGTTTATCATTACTCTTACAATCTGGCACTTGGCGATAGTATTACTTTAAATGCACCGACGTCTTGTGTCAGTTATTTGTGGAATGATGGAACTATTGGGTCTACAATTAGGGTAGGTGTCAGTGGTACTTATTGGTGCAGGTTTACAACAGATTGTAGCGTAGTAATTGATACATTTCACATAGATCTTAGGTTGGGTGTAGTAGATTTAAATGACCAATCAACAATAACTATTCCTAATGCGTTTACACCAGACGGTACCGTGAACCGCACATTTAAAGTCCTTTATAATGGTGACGCCAAACTTAACTACTTCAGGATATTTGACAGATGGGGCAATAAAGTGTTTGAATCAACAGATATTAACGCAGGATGGGATGGTCACTACAATGGTAAGTTGATGCCACAAGATGCATACATCTATCAGATTCAGGCTGTTACTAGCAATGGTAAAATAATTACCAAGGCTGGCAATGTGACGTTGTTGAGGTAAGGGCGCAAATCCTATTTTGAAAATAGTGGCGGAAAAAGTAATTTTATAAAAACTTATTTTAAATCCGTTGATTATCATGAGAAAAATAGCCCTTTATGTGTTATTCTTTGTTGCTATCGCTTTTACAGGATTCGGTCAATATAATACACCCCAAAATGGTGTTTGGGTGTTTGGGCATAATGCCGGGCTGGACTTTTCTTCCGGAACACCAGTTGGCATAAGCACCTCAGTTTATACAATTGAGGGCTCAGCGTCAATATCTGATGCTCGAAATCGATTATTGTTTTATACTGATGGTTACAATGTATGGGACAGTACCAATACCATGATGCCGGCGTCAACATCTGGCTTAGGAGGGTTTGTTACTGCGTCAACAACTCAGGCAGGGTTGATTGTGCCTTATATTGAAGATTCCACAAAATACTATGTCTTTTCTTTGGAGAACGGATATATGTCTGGTTCTCATGGAAAATTGGCTGTTTCGACAGTTGATATGACATTGCGTTCGGGGTTAGGTGATGTTGTTTCATCAACAATGGGAAGGCTGATTCGTCAGGGACTTTCAGAGAAAATGACAGTTGTTGCGGGTAACAATTGTGATTATTGGGTCATTACACACCACAACGATTCACCGATATTTTATTCTTACCGTATTACTGCAGCAGGTATTTCAGATTCGCCTGTAGTGTCAGTTGCTGGAAGTCATGTCGATTCTAATGGTTACCTGATTGGAACCATTAAAGTAAGCCCTGACCGCACAAAGTTGCTTTGTAATGTAGAGTACAACGGCTACAATTGCGAGGTATATGATTTTAATCCTAATACCGGAGTTGTTTCTGGTGCAAAAATACTAGAGGCGTATGGCAGTTTCTATAGTGGCGAGTTTTCACCCGATAATTCCAAATTGTATTTGTCCGATTATGTATTAAGTCAACTTTATCAATATGATTTAACAGCAGGAAGTTGGGCGGATGTGAGGGCAAGTAAATATACGGTTTCTTACAGTTTTGTATATGACATGAAGTTGGCGAAAGATAATAGACTATATCTGACAACGCCAGGAGGTACGATGCTTCACACAATCGATAGCCCTAACTTAGCCGGAGCCAGATGTACGTTTGTTGACTCAAGTGTATCTATTTCGTCAGGAACTATTTGTGGGCTTAGTTTTCCGAACCTCGTGTACACAGTTGTTGGGGTAGATACAATTTACCGAATTCACGATACAACCTTAAGTTTAGCAATAGGTGACAGTATCACATTAAATGCTGGTAGCACAGGAAATAATTATTACTGGAATAATGGCTCATCTACAAATTCAATACGAATAGGTGCATCAGGAACATATTGGTGTGTCATAGTATCTGGTTGCAACGTATGGGTTGATACATTTCATGTTGACCTTCACTTAGGTGTCATTGATTTGAATGACAAATCTGCGATTAACGTTCCCAATGCATTCACCCCTGAAAGTACAACGAACCGCATATTCAAAATCCTTTACAATGGCGAGGTAAAACTGAACTATTTCAGGGTATTTGACAGGTGGGGTAATAAAGTGTTTGAATCGACAGATATTAACGCATGCTGGGACGGTCACTACAACGGTAAGTTGATGCCTCAAGATGCATACATCTATCAAATTCAGGCTGTGACTTGCAGCGGTAAAGTGGTTTCTAAAACAGGTAATGTGACTCTTTTGCGGTAGAGAAAAAGGCAATAAGGCGTTTTGAAAATGTTGCTTAAATTGCAAGCATGTACACTCCTGACGACGAAAAGCAAATTTACGAGCTAGCGAAGGCACTACTGAACATTCCCAGGGATTTGCTTAACAGTGATCATTTGGAAGATTTGAAAGTAGCTATCAACTATGCTGACTGGAAATACTATGTGCTCGATGAACCTGTGTTAGCTGATGTTGAATATGATACACTTTTCAAATCTTTAAAACACCTAGAAGCTCATTACCCCGAGCTGGTGACGGAAGACAGCCCATCTCAAAGGGTTGCGCATGGTTTGAGTGAGCGTTTCCCGACAGTGAGTCACCTTGTGCCAATGCTTAGCCTCGATAATACATACAATGCAGAAGACCTTTTAGACTGGGACAGGCGTTGCAGAGAACTAGCCAATACCGATAAGGTGGAATACTGCGTTGAACCAAAATATGACGGCGCAAGTGTTTCGGTTATTTATGAAAATGGAATGCTCAGGCGAGGAGCTACCAGGGGCGATGGCGTTATGGGCGAAGATGTGACTATTAATATCCGTCAAATTAAGTCAATGCCTTTATATGCAGCTTTTGACAAAGCTGGAATTGAGCAGGCAGAAATAAGGGGTGAGATTGTTATTCACAAAAAAGTTTTCGAAGCATATAATAGGCTAAGAACAAGCGAAGGTTTAAGCCCGCTGGCTAACCCGCGGAACGCTGCCTCGGGTACATTACGTATTCTTGACCCGTCGGAGGTGAGGAAGAGGGGATTGAGTGCAGTGTTGTATCACATCAGCGATTATACAATGAAGGATGGTGCCGAGCGCCCGGTGGGTTTGAAAACGCACTATGGTTCTATACAATGGATGCACCAGCTAGGTTTTCCGACTCCATTCATGCAAATGAAAGTGTTTAAAGGAATTCAGGAAGTAATCGATTTTTGTGGAGTTTTTGAGCAAAGAAGGGATGATTTGCCGTACGAAGTGGATGGACTTGTAATTAAGGTCAATGACTTTGCTATGCAGGATACCCTGGGCATGACGTCGCACCACCCGCGATGGGCTGTAGCATATAAATTCAAAGCACGCCAGGCTACCAGTAAGTTATTGCGGGTCGAGTTTCAGGTGGGTAGAACAGGTGCTATAACCCCTGTGGCGAAAATAGAACCAGTTCCAATTGGAGGAGTAACAGTATCGTCGGTGTCATTGTTCAATGAAGATGTGGTGCGCGAAAAAGACTTAAAAATAGGAGATACTGTATTGGTAGAGCGCGCAGGAGATGTAATTCCTTATATCGTGAAATCGTTGGCAGAACTTAGAAATGGAACCGAAACAGCGATTGAATTTCCAACAGAGTGTCCGGTTTGTAAATCGGTATTAGAGAAACAGGCAGATGAAGCAGCCTGGAGATGCATCAATATTAATTGTCCTGTTCAGGCAGCAGAAAGATTGATTCACTATGTGAGCAAAGATGCGATGGATATTCGCAATCTGGGGGCTGCAAACATTCAAAAATTCTTCGACCTTGGTTTGTTGAATGATATCCCATCAATCTATGAGATAGATTGGTTTAAAATTTCAGGATTAGGTGGTTTTGGTGAAAAGTCTATTACCAACATGAAGCATGCAATTGAGCAGTCGAAATCTCAACCACTGAATCGATTGATTTTTGGATTGGGCATTCGGTTTGTAGGTGAGACAACTGCTAAAACACTGGCATCGGCAGTTACTAATCTCCGCGACCTGTATGATTGGGATATTGAAAAACTCTGCACCTTGGAAGATGTTGGCCCCAAAGTGGCTACATCGGTATATGACTTTTTCAATCGGCACGAGAATAGAGAAATGGTAGATCGTCTTGAGGGCTTTGGTGTAAATATTGCCAATTATCAAAAAGATGCAGTTGTTTCAGGTGGTTCGTTGGCGGGAAAAACGTTTTTGTTCACAGGCACATTGAGTCAGTTCAAAAGAAGTGACGCTGAGGCAAAAGTCGAGGCTAAGGGAGGTTCAATTTTGGGAGGTGTGAGTGCAAAGCTTAATTATTTAGTAGTTGGCACCGATGCCGGTAGCAAGCTTGAAAAGGCGAAAAAACTGGGCTCGATCGTAATTCTGGACGAGAATGAATTTTTACAGTTAATTAATACAGAAGATCAATCGGTAGATTCAGGGTCACTCTTTTAAATTGTTCAAATGAAGGCAATTTGTTTCTTTTCGTTCATCATGGCATTGGTAGTGCCAACTGCTTCTTTCGGGCAACGGAAGCAAGTGAAATCGTTCAATTCAGGAAATTTGCCTGTATTGGTATATAAAACAAAAAAGGACTACTCTAAAAATGTACCTGTTATTCTGTCGCCGGATGGGAAGTCTATTGTTTCGTTTCCTGCGCCGGGTGATGTAGTTGGCGGGAACAAAAAGTGGGCACCACAACGGTTGAAATCAGGCTATTTGCTTGACCACATTGGGGTGGGGAGGAACGTGGCATTTTTGAAGTATACTTATGACGAATATGCAAAAATGCCTTCCGTGCCCGATGAAAAAAACATTCTAGAAGCAGTAATTGATAAAAATCCACTGGTGGTACTTTATGATTGCGGTGCTCGAAAAGACTTTAAGCAAGATGCAGGTAAAGTAATAAACGGGTTGATTGCGACAAAAACAATCTCAAAAAAGTGTAAGTCAATTAAGTAGTTCTTGTTTTTGTTTTGAATTTTTATCTTTGAATCAAACAAAACTGCAACATGATTATTATTTATGTAGCCATCGGCTTGGTGGCACTTGTGCTTTTAGCGGCGGCTATAGCCAGTAAAACATATTCAATTTCCAGCGTGAAGGAAGTTAACTTACCTAAAACCAAGGTATATGACTTTATTGTTTTGCTGAAAAACCAAAATAAGTTCAGCAAGTGGGCGCTTATAGACCCCAATATGCAAACTACATTCAGAGGCGAGGACGGGAAAGTAGGTTTCGTTTCTGCCTGGGAAAGTAATGATAAAAACGTGGGTAAGGGTGAGCAGGAAATAACTGCAATTGATGCTGGTCGTCAAATCAGTTATGAAATTAGGTTTGAACGTCCTTTTAAGTCAACCGGAAATGCTACAATGCTTATTGAAGCAATAAATGAACATTCAACTCGTGTAACCTGGACCTTCTTTGGTTCAATGCCTTATCCGTTTAACCTGATGAGTGTTGTAATGAAAAAGGCAATTGCAAATGATTTGGCAGTTGGACTTAATAACTTGAAAGCACTATTGGAAGGCTAGAATTTAGGACAAATGTGGAGTGCTTAAATTACCTAGGCACTCCACAATATTCATTTTCGATAAATGCATAAAAGAGGCTACCTTTTCAGATAGCCTCTTGACAAGAGTAATTAACTCTTCAATTATTTTACTTGAGCAACCAATGCTTTGAAAGTATCTGGCTCGTTCATAGCGAGGTCAGCCAATACTTTTCTGTTCAGGTTGATGTCTTTAGCAGCAAGTTTGCCGATAAATTGTGAGTAGCTCATACCTTCTTCGCGGCAAGCAGCATTGATACGCACAATCCACAAGCTGCGGTAAGCGCGTTTTTTAAGTTTGCGACCAACGAATTTATAACCGAGACCTTTTTCGAGAACGTTTTTGGCAACGGTATACACGTTTTTACGTTTTCCGTAAAAACCTTTGGCTTGCTTTAATATTTTTTTCCTTCTCTGGCGGCTGGCAACAGCATTTACAGAACGTGGCATGTTATGATTTAATTAAGCTTTGTAAAGTTATTTTTTAATACTGGATATACATTCAGTGGTAGCGAATTAGCGCATGCACATCATTCTTTTAACCATAGGAAGGTTGCTTGAATGCACCAAACCATGGATACGAAGATGACGCTTACGGCTTTTCGCTTTCTTGGTCAACAAGTGGCTTTTAAACGCTTTATACCTACGAATTTGGCCAGTGCCTGTTACTCGAAAAGTTTTTTTCGCACGTGAGTGCGTTTTCATTTTTGGCATGTGAACTAAAATTTGGGACTGCAAAGGTAAGATAATTTTATTATCACTGATTTGTTTTTTTCATAAACAATTCACATATTTTTTTATCTAAATTAAAAAGCTCGCTAAACACCTTGTTTTGTTTTTCTTTCTCTTCCAATCATTTCTTACTTTTACCGCCGACAACAGAATTACATCTATGGCCATTTTACGTTTCAGGGTTTACTGGGAAGACGACGATCAAACTTACAGAGATATAGAAATCAAGGGTGAACAGACATTCATGGACTTCCACCAATGCATTGTAAAAGCATTTGAGTTTGACGGAAAGCATCCCGCTTCGTTCTACGAAAGTAACGATAAATGGACGTACGGCAGAGAGTTTAATTCTGAAGTTTTACTGAATAAGAAAGACGCACCAGCTCTTTCGATGGTAAAAACCCCTGTAGCAGCGCTTGTTTCCAATCCAAGTCAGAAGTTTATCTATGTGTACGACCCGGTTAAGAAGTGGACATTTTTAGTTGAACTTACAGGTGTAACCAAGGAAGAAACTTTTAAAAGGGTTTATCCTTTCATTTCAAGAAGGGAAGGCATTGCACCTGCACAATATGGTGTTAAGGGCGTAAACCCAAATAAATTAATAGAGATTGAAGAGAAGTACGACTTGGGTGCTGCTGATATGGAAGATGGTTTTGGTGCACTTGACGAAAACGGTGCTGAAGAAACTTCATCAGGCAGCGAATCAGACTTTTAAACAATTCAAGCTACAATAATAATGGAGGCTACCAAAACACTCGTTGTTATATTGGGGCCTACTGCTTCAGGTAAGTCGGCATTGGCGGCTAAATTGGCGCGTTTTCTAGGAACCGATGTAATTTCCACAGATAGCAGGCAGTTTTACAAAGGAATGCCGATAGGTACGGCATGGCCTTCTGCCGAAGAATTGTCTGTTGCACCGCATCATTTTATTGGGAGCCATGAATTAGAAGAGAATATTTCTGCTGCCGATTTTGAACGCCTGGCACTTGAAAAAGTCAATGAGATTTTCTTGCGCAATAACTTTGCTGTCGCTTGTGGCGGTACAGGTTTATACATTAAAGCACTCTGTGAAGGACTAGACCCAATGCCCGAAACTGACACTTTAATTGAAGCAGAAATAGATGCTGAATATCAATTAAAAGGCATTCAGTGGTTACAACAAAGAGTACAGGAAGAAGACCCGGATTTTTATGCTACAGGTGAGGTGCAAAACCCGGCGAGGCTGTTGCGAGCATTGGCTTTTAAACGAAGTACCGCAACCAGCATTACTGCTTTTCGCACCGGTAGAAAAAAGACGAGGCCCTTTAATATCATCAAGGTTGGGTTAGAGTTGCCGCGTGAGTTACTGTACGAACGTATTAATAGAAGGGTAGACATTATGATGGGAGTGGGTTTTTTAGAAGAAGCGAAAGCGCTATTGCCTAAAAAACACCTGAAAAATTTAGCAACTGTGGGTTATGTTGAACTCTTTGAATACCTCGAAGGGATCTGCGATTTAGATTTCGCAATCGATAAAATAAAGCAACATACCCGTAATTATGCCAAGCGGCAGATGACATGGTTTAAAAAAGACGCTGAAATAAGTTGGTTCAATGCCCTCGACGAGCAGTTACTTGTACATGTTTCGAAACACATTTGTAGAAGCTAATAAATGATACAATGGTTGATAAGATTTTTCACATACATTCTGGACTATGGATTGCAGTGTTGTTTTCAATCGGCTTTACCGCCATTTATTTTTTCCTTCAACAAAAAGCAAAGTCACCCTATAAGAAATTCCATGAAGTGATCTGCAGGGTGAACATTGGCATCGTTCACTTGCAGATGATGTTAGGAGTTATAGTTATGACCCACAGTCCATTTGTTACTTCCGATTTCAATAAGAGCTATAAAGCGCTTTATTTCACTGTATTACACCCTTTATTGATGTTGGCTTCTGTGGTCTTTGTTACATTGTCTTTGATACTTGTAAGGAAACTGAATGACGACGATAAAAAGCACCGAAGAACATTCTTATTCAACCTGATAGCACTGTTTTTGCTAATTGTGGCAATAACGGCGATGCCTAAATAAATGGTTGGTGTTTGGCTATTTTTTTAGAATACTAATGTGCTGTACATTGTCAACATTAACGAAATAGAGACCCTTTTCAAGATTTCCTAAGTCAATTTCAATTTCATTTACTTTCGGTTCAATCCTGCGCACAACTTGCCCAATGACGTTTGTGATAAGAACACTCTGTATTTTAGACTTAGATGAAACGGTTATTTTATCTGTAAATGGATTTGGTGCAACTTTAATAGAGTGTTCACTTGTTATTTGTTCAACACCATCGGGACAAACTGAAACATCCAATACTTTCGATGATTTGGTTGTGCCACAACGGTTAGAAAGAGAATAATGTATGGTGTCTATTCCGGTTGAAACTCCAGTTACATTGCCTATTGAGTTGACTGTTGCGATCGCTGGAAATACCGAACTCCATGAACCACCTGCTGTTCCACAACTTAAACTTATCGTACTGTCAACGCATAGTGCTGTGGCGCCAGTAATAGAAAGGACGACTGGTGGTGTGCCTAGTGCACTTATTCTTCGAACACGGTAATTGTTTTTATCAGCAATGAAAAGATTGCAGTATTGGTCAGTGGCAATTTCGGTGGGGTTAAACAACTTAGCCACAGAAGCAGGACCGCCATCGCCACTAAAACCTTCAACCCCAGTTCCTGAAATGGATGAAATGATACCGCTTCTATCGACCATTCTGACCCTATCATTGAGTATTTCTGTGATATACACATTGCCATTTGTATCAACAGCTACTGCACTTGGTCCGTTTAATTCAGCAGCAGTTGCTTGTCCTCCATCCCCGCCATATCCTCTTGTATTGATCCCTGCAAATCTGGTTATAATTCCCGATGTGTTCACTATTCGAATCTGGGAGCTGTACTGGTCTGCAATATATAAATTCCCTGTGTTGTCTATAGCCATGTCAGTCGGACCGCTTAATTGTGCATTTGTTGCTGCACCTGCATCGCCGCCAAACCCTGCAGTACCGTTGCCGGCAATTGTAGTTATTATTCCGGCGGTGTCCACTTTTCGTATTCTGCGATTTCCTAAATCTGCAATATAAAGGTTTCCTAAACGGTCAATTTCTACAGAATTGGGGTCATAAAGTTGCGCATTTGTAGCAGCATACCCATCGCCGCCAAACCCCGCTGAACCATCGCCAGCGACAGTAGATATGATTCCTGAACGGTTTATCTTACGAATACGATAGTTGAGTTTATCTGCAAAATAGATGTTTCCAATTGTGTCAACTGTCAATCCGCCCGGCGCGTAAAGCATTGTACTTGTTGCAGCAACTCCGTCGCCGCTATAGCCATAAGTTCCATTACCAGCAACTGTTGTTATAGTACCTGAACTGTTGATTTTTCTGATTCTATTTCCTACTGAAACATACACATTGCCATGGTTGTCAGCTGCTACGCCATTGGGGTATTCAAGTTTAGCAAGCGTTGCGGCAAATCCATCACCGCTATAGCCTGATGTGTCAATTCCAGCTAAAGTAGTTATGATGCCACATTGTGCTGTTGCATTACAATAGAATAAAACGAATGATATTAGAAGTGTTAGCGTTTTCAAAGTTGAAGGGACATTTTATTTGTAAAAAAAAGCCGCTTCATTTTTAAAGTTGAAGCGGCTTGAATATTTTGAAGAGTAAAGACTAATGCATTGTAAGCACAGTCATGCAAGAATCGTTGTAACCACCTACTAGGTTTTGCGCCTTGTAGTAGATAATCAATTGGTTGTAATTGAAGTGTCCGCTACCGGTCATAGTAATTCCATTACCAATATCCTGACGATCAATGAAAATCGAATCTGTGTTACAGTTCATTCTTACTACTGCATTGGTATTAGAACCGTAGCCACCAACGTTGTTGATGTTTAATGTTGTAGAATCTACAATTGAAACTGTTGAAGGATAGCTGTAGTTAGCAGGTTGGCAACTGTTTGTACCTGTGAAGTTGCCATTTAGGTAGTTAGCGCAATTGGTATGCACAACACCTAAATTTACAGGATGGTAACGATAACCCGCAGATTCAGTGTAAGTAACTAGGTAAACCGGATAATTGTTGATTTGAGCATTGATAGCATGAAAACCAAAATTAGCAACAAAGTTGTTTTTACCTTTAATAGTGTCTTGTGAAAGCGTCACATTACCCGGAATTTGAGTAAAGAACACCTTTACTTCTTCATTTGAATTACCCGCAAGGAACTTAATTCTCACCGGAAAATAAGTAGTATCGTTGTTTCTGATGTAAATATTCTTGAAAGAATCAATCTCATAAGCAAGTGGCGTGCCCAGATTTTTTGTGCACGAATTGCTGAACATGATACTGATTATAAGAAGAGTTGCTAAACCTAAATACTTCATGGGTTGCGTTTTAAAGCCGAAAGATACACATCAATTTTATTTCGAACCAACTTGCCGCCTAATTTTTTAGATGAATGCCATTATTAAGCCTGTGGATGATTCTTTTTGTTACTTTTTAACCGGGGTTTTAACCCAGTTTTCTTTGTTCAGGTGTTCCAACTCGGCAGTTATGCCATATTTGTCCTGAATGAATTTGCACAATTGTTCTGCTGCATACACACTGCGGTGCTGTCCGCCGGTGCATCCAAATCCTACTCCAAGGTTTGTAAACCCTCTGGCGAGGTAATCGTCAACATTGATTGAAACAAGCCCGGTAACATGTTTTAGGAATTCAGGCATGGTCGTTTCGTTCTCCAGAAATAGTTTTACTTCTTCATCCTTGCCTGTCAAATGCTTGTAATCGTCAAATCTTCCCGGATTCAAAATACCACGACAATCAAAAACGAAACCTCCGCCATGGTCTCCGCCAAACGATGGTATTCCTTTTTTGTAAGAAAATGAAAAAATGCTGATTTTTAGTTTGCCAGTATTGGCGGGCACAGGTTTAGGCGCATATTTTGCTTTTACCTCATCTGTTGTTATTCTTTCGAGCATGCCCCTCAATTCAGGGTAACCCGGAGTAGAAGGGTTGTTGGCAATAAATGATTCAAGGCTTTTAAGCGCAGGGTAAATGCTCGCCAAAAAGTGGCTTTTTTGTTGCATAATTCCTTTAAAACCATAAGCACCCAACACTTGTAATAGCCTGATTAACACAAACTGTACATAGCCCTTCCTAAAGTAAATTTCATTTACTTTGGGTACAGGAAGGTTGTTGAGTGTCGCTATATAGCCATTCAATAAATCTTCCTTCAGTTTTTCAGGCATTTCAGCCCGGGCCTGCCACAACAATGAAGCAATATCGTATTGAGGCGGTCCTTGCATAAAACCCTGATAATCGATGAAGTAAACCTGATTGTCGTGTAGCATGATGTTGCGGCTCTGGAAGTCGCGGTACATCAATGTTTGAGGTTGAATATGACCAAGGTCTCTACTTAATTGCTCCAACTCTTCCATCAAGGCGTTTTTGTTGTAGGGTACGCTTTGTAGGTCGGCGAAGTAGTATTTAAAGTAGAGCAGATCGCTCATTATTGCTTTATCATCAAACTGGCGAGCACCAAAGCATTGACGGAAATCGGCATCGCGACCCGCAACCCATTGTGCTTGTGCAAGTTGAGATAAAGCATCATGAAACAACTTAGTTGTTGTTTCATTGAAGCCATCCTTCATTACTGAAGAGAAAAGCGTCGTATCGCCTAGGTCTTGTTGAAGGTAGCTTTTACGATCTTTACTATTTGTAATCAGTTCGGGTACTCTTATTTTCCCCTTCGTGAAAAGCTGTGTGGCATAGAAAAATGTGTTGTTTTCTGCAACATTAGAATTGTAAGTGCCAATAACAGATGCGCCCTTCCCCGACATTCTAAAATAACGCCTGTCAGAGCCCGAAACAGGTAATGCTATAACTTGTTCAGGTTCAGCGCCAAAATGCTCCTGAAACAATTTGGCGACTGCATTTTGTTGTTGCGTTAGTAAATTAGGCTGTGACATTCGATCTGTCGGGTTGTTTAAAGAATAGTTTTTTGCGGTCTGCCAAAGGTAATTGATTCCATTCGTCAGCATCAAACTGAATTGCAGCAATACCACAAGTTGGCATTTCCATTACCTTAAATTCATGCGAGAGGTAGTTCACAAATTCAGTTATCCCAGGGTTGTGAGCTACTATAAATACTGTTTGAATTGAATCGTCGATTTCAAAAATCACTTCATCAAAAACAGATGAGATACAATGGTACAGTTTTTCTTCTTTTTGAATGAGTTCTTTGTCGTAGCTCACCGCATCAGCGATTCTTTTTGCAGTCTGCCGGGTGCGTTTGGCTTTTGAGCAAATCAGCAAATCAGGAACAAGTCCCATTTTTTTCAAGAGATTGCCCATTTCCTGCGCTTCGTGTTCTCCTCTCTTGTTGAGCGGGCGTTCAAAATCGCTTTGGAGAGGGTTTGCCCAGCTCGATTTTGCATGCCTGATCATGACCAATGTACGTTGCATCTTTATTATTTATTGTAGTATTTAAGCTCTGTTTTGGTGCCGTCAAAAACAGCATAACTATCATAAGCTATCCAGTCGCCGAGGTTGATATATTGAGCATCCTCGGTCAGTGGATAAACTTTAGCTATGTGTCTGTGACCAAATATAAAGTAGTTGACTTTTTTTGTTTTAAGTTCGTTGCGGGCAAATTGTACTAGCCACTCTTGTTCCCCCAGAAATTTTTCTTCAGGTTCAGCAGTTGTATGTTTAGGACCCAGTCTACTCAAATACCCCGCCACTCCGATGCCAAAATTAGGATGGAATCGCGCATAAAGCCATTGGCATAATTTCGATGACATTACAGCTTTCAGCAGCTTATAGCCATTATCTCCGGGGCCAAGGCCATCTCCGTGCGCAATGATAAATCGAACGCCATTGAATTCCCGCTCAATAGGGGCACGATGCACTTTAATATTCAACTCTTCCTCAAAATAGCCAAACATCCATAAGTCGTGATTACCTGTAAAAGCTTCGATTGTAATGCCAGAATCGGTGAGTTGTGCCAGTTTTCCTAACAAGCGGGTGAAGCCCTTTGGTACTACTGTTTTGTATTCAAACCAAGTATCAAATATGTCGCCTACCAAGTATATAATGTGCGCATCTTTAGCTACTTCATCGAGCCAACGACACAGTCTCCGTTCACGGTTTTTACTGGTTTCCAAATCGGAAATTCCGAGATGAAAATCAGACGCGAAATACACTTTTTTACCTGAAGGGAGCTCCATTTGCCCACAAAATTAACGAAAACAAGTTATCGCACGCCTGATTTCGCAACTGTTGAATAATGTGGGAATTGTTTTGTAAAAATCCCCCTTTTGGTTCCATAATTTTACGCTACTTTAGTCCCATTATAACAATTGATATGGGTAATTTAAAATACACTTTGATCGCTAGTGCCATTGCGTTGAGTCTTGGCGCAGCGTCTTGTAATCCCGGTGAGGCGAGTAAACCGAAGGGCGATATTCTAGCTGCCAATCGCGATACAACTATAAAACCGGGCAATGACTTTTTTGAATATGCCAACGGAGGCTGGATTAAGAAAACACCAATTCCGGGTGATGAAGTTGAATACGGTATTGGACAGTTGGTGCAAAAAGAACTCTATGAAAAACTTCGCCACATAAGCGAAGAAGCTGATAAAAAGGCTGAAAAAGCGGGTTCAGGACAACAAATTGGCGATTTCTGGCACAGTGCAATGGATTCGGCAGGCATTGAACAAGCAGGTTTGACACCATTAAAAAGTGAATTAGAGAAAATAGGTGCTGCAAAAACAGTTGCTGACATAATGAATGTTGCAGCACAAATGCATGCTTACGGTGTTGGTGTGTTATTCAGCGAAGGGGTAGGGCAAGACTCTAAAAACAGCGACGTGATGGCGTATAACCTTAACCAAGGCGGTTTGGGTATGCCGATTCGTGACTACTATTTTAATACAGATTCCAACACATTGAAAGTGCGCAATGCCTACCCGGTATTCCTTGCCAATATGTTCAAATTGATGGGTGTTGATGAAGCAGGTGCGAAAGACAAAGCTGATAAAATACTGAAATTCGAAACCGAACTGGCGCGCAATTCCCGTAAACTGGAAGACTTGCGTGACCCATATAAGAACTACAATAAATATGCGATTTCTAAGCTAACAGATCTAGGTGCTAACATCAATTGGGCCGACGTTTTTAAAACCATTGGTGTGCATAGTGTTGATAGCGTAATAGTTGGTCAGCCGGAATTTATTAAGGCTTTAGATGGTTTGGTGAAAACCACTGATATGCAGGTACTTAAAGATTACCTCACAATTCACCTTGTAATGCAGTTCGCTCCTCAATTGAGCAAAGCTTATGTTGAAGAAAACTTTAACTTCAATGGCCGCATTATGAATGGTGCCAAAGAATTGAAACCACGTTGGAAACGCGCGCTCGATGTTGAAAACAACATTATTGGTGAGGCATTGGGTCAGCTATTTGTGAAAGAATATTTTACACCTAAAGCAAAACAACGCTACGAGCAAATGGTGGAGAACGTACGCAATGCCTACAAAGCGCGTATGGAAAAGCTGGAATGGATGAGCCCTGAAACAAAGCAAAAAGCCATTACCAAACTGATGTCTATCACCAAGAAGGTAGGGTATCCTGACAAATGGAAAGACCTTTCTTCTTTGAAAATTGAAAGAGGTTCTTATGTTACCAACATGATAAGTGCCAACAAATGGTGGAACACCTATTACCTGAATAAATTGGGTAAACCAGTTGACCGTACAGAGTGGGACATGACTCCGCAAACCTACAATGCTTACTACAACCCATCAAACAACGAAATCGTTTTGCCAGCGGCAATGATGACTGTTCCGGGCTTCAGAGACGAAGATTTGGATGATGCACTGGTGTATGGCTATACCGCAGCAAGCACAGTAGGCCATGAAATTACACACGGTTTTGATGACGAAGGTCGCCAGTTTGACCCGCATGGTAACCTCAACAACTGGTGGAAACCAGAAGATTCAGCACAGTTCATGCAACGTGCGCAAGTGTTAATCAACCAATTCAATCAAATGAGGCCATTGGGCGATTCTTTGCATGTGAACGGCAAAGCAACGATTGGTGAAAACCTCGCTGATCTAGGTGGTATCCTCATTGGCTTAGATGCATTCAAGCAAACAGATGCATATAAAAAAGGAGAAAAAATCAGCGGCATGACACCATTACAACGTTTCTTCCTTGGTTATTCTCTGGGTTGGATGTACAATGAAAGAACACAGAAAATTGCTAAACAATTGCTCACCGACGTACACTCACCAGCTAAGTGCAGGGTAAATGGTCCGTTCCCGAATGTGCCTGAATTCTACGAAGCATTTGGTATTAAACCGGGCGATAAGCTCTACATTGCTGAAGATGCTCGCGTGCATTTGTGGTAATTTGTAACGACAGTAAATCAATATTTCAAGCCCCCGAGCCACCAAGCTGCGGGGGCTTTTTTTCCTCACCCCCGGCCCCTCTCCATGAATGGCGAGGGGTGGTTGGAGCCGTTGGCTCCAATATCACTGCCGGTCGGGTTTGAAGTTCGATGTTAGGGCGGCAAATCTTCCGCCCTTATGGTAATAAGTGCATTCTGGGCTAAGCATTTGCTTAGTCCTAACATTCAGGAAGCATGTGCTTCCGAAATGAAACTGGTTCAAACGATTAGGTTGTTTTGTCTACTGTTGCAAACCGATAAAAATACCGCACGAAGGTTGCTACGCACAAGGCTTACGACCCAAACTTGCGCTAGTGCCTGGGAGGTCTTTTGTTGTTATAGTTTGGTAATTTTAAACGTAGACAATCCATTTAAGCGTAAAAAATAGATTCCTGAATTAAACTCGTCCATATTTAATTGATAGCTTGCCAAATGGTTTACTGAAATTCGTTGAACTAAACGCCCCAATAGGTCAAAAACTTCAACTGACTCAATTGTACTTTTTGATTGAATAACAATGAAATGCTCGAACGGCTCAGGGAAAAAAGAGAATTCAGGTTCTTTATTTAAACTATTAATCCCAGCGTTTTTTTCAGTAACTACCACAAAATTACTAAATGCGCTGTCAAAGCATATCACTTCGGGAACAATGACGGCTGTTATAGAATCGTGCGCTATTGTTTTAGTGTAGTTCACACTTGGTACAATCGTTGTCGTAAAATACGCTCCATTATTAAACCAATTGATATGGTAGGCAACGCCTGTCCCAACGCCTGACACCGTGCCTGTGACGGTCACCAAACTACCAATTGTTGCTGAAGAAGGTCCACTAATAGAAAGCAATGGATGAACAATTGTATCTACCACAATATCGACGGTGTTACTAATCACTATTGGATATAACGAACATGGCACATTCGTAAAAACTACACATTTTACTGAATCACCGTTAGTGGGAATATATTGAAATGTGTCAGCCCCTGTTCCAACATTGACTCCATTTACTTTCCATTGAAAAGAGGGTGACGAAACTCCTCCAGTTAGCGTTGAGCTAAACCAAATTACATCCCCTAGACAAACTGTATCATTTGGGTGGGGTACAATTGTTATTGATGGTAATGCAGTTGAAATTGGAATTACAGTAAAGTGAATTGTATTGCTAAAGCTAGAAGAAGGATTCATACATGAATTCCAAGTAGTAGCTTTACATTTGATTGAATCGCCATTTATTGGCGCATACGAATATGTTACGTTTGTCGCACCAGAAATTGCAGTATCGTTTTTAAACCATTGATAACTCCAATACGTTCCTCCCCCGGTTGATGAAAGTGTCAATGCTATCGGAGTACCAGCGCATAAAGTATCAGTTGAGGCAGAAATAGATAATCCGGGAATCGAAGTAGTCGAGTGAGGGAAAGTAATTTTTCGAATTCGGTAGTTATTTGAATCATCTACTAACAAATCATCACATGTATCAGTTTTAACGGAAGCTGGATAGTAAAAAAGCGCACTTGATGCAGGACCGCCATCTCCTGAAAAGCCAGAAGTTTCATACGTTCCCGCAATTTTTTCAATAATTCCTGAAGTATTAACTCTTCTAACAGCATGATTATAAGAGTCCCCAATATATATATTACCAATCCTATCAACGCACAACCCACGAGTCAAAATCGTTGCATTTGTTGCAGGGCCGCCATCTCCACTGTGGCCGTGGCTAGCCGAACTACCATTTCCAGCTACGGTTGAAATAATACCAGAAGTGTTTACTTTTCTGATTCGATAATTTCCTTCATCTGATATATATATGTTGCCTGCTGTATCGCTTGCTACATCATGCGGCAATCTTATCTGTGATGTATCAGCTCTTCCACCATCTCCATTATATCCACTCACTCCAGTTCCAGCAAAAGTAGAAATGATACCAGCTGGAGTAATTCGCCTGATTTTACTATTCAAATAGTCGGCGACATATAAATTCCATTGTTTATCAAAGCACATACCGTTAGGAGCGTATAATTGTGCGGCGGTTGCTTGCCCTCCATCTCCACTTGATCCTGCACTCCCTGTGCCAGCGTAGTTCGAAATAATGCCCGTATGTACATTTATTTTCCTTACTACATTCTTATCAGCATCGGAAATAAAAATATTACCAGCAGAATCAACAGCAACGCCTTGTGGATTATAAAGTTGCGCTAGTGTAGCTGGACCTCCATCCCCGCTATAGCCCCTAACGCCTGTTCCTGCAATTGATATAATTAACATTCCAGGCACTACTTTCCGGACATGAAACCCAAATATCGTACCGAAATATACCGAATTAAAATTGTCAACGAATAAATAAGCGGGAATTGCAAGACATGCAGCCGTAGGAACTCCCCCGTCACCGGAATCGCTGCTACAAGAATGCCCAGCAATTGTTGAAATCGTTTGACTATATCCTGAATACCCAAATGTTAATATAAGCAAAATTAATGCTATCGCTGCGCGGTTCATGGTTTAAATATTTATCGGTCAAAGGCAAGAACTATACCTCCAGCTATCGTAGTAATTATTTGCGCCTCACTATTTACAAAACTCAATAGTATAGCCATCGCCACCAGGAAAGCGTTATCAACCAACGAGCAAAGTTTGTGGTGGACTAGATTGATTTTCATTGTTTAGTTCATAAATAAAGTGATTACTAAGATTACCACGCCATCTACTCTCCCTTTAGCACCTTTTGAATTGTGCCGTGGTTTATTTGTAGCAGGTACATGCCATTGGGCCAATTACGGGTATCAATTGCTTTTTGTTGGGGGAGGTTGTTGTCTTCAAATATCTTTTGCCCGAGTAAGTTAAATACAACCAATGACTCAATTGGTGTCTTGTTTTCGATGGTTAACTCACTACTAAACGGGTTAGGGTAGTAGGCAGGTGTTTGAGATATGTTTTTTACAGTAGGTGTAGATAGATAGTTACAGTGGTCAAATGTTATTTTACGCACTCGCCAGTTACCACCATCAGGTACGTAAATATTTCCACATGAATCTAATGCTATATACCATGGGTCACATAAGATGGACGCAGACGCTAAGCCACTGTCAACTGCGAAGCCACAAGTTCCGTTTCCCGCCAATGTAGCAATGTTGCCATTACTATAGACAACATTTACCGTCATATTTCCATAGTCTGAAAAATAGATATTGTTATATTTGTCAATTTTTACACCAATGACGCCGTCAAAAGTTGCAGCAGTTGCTGCTCCTCCATATCCTGAATATCCGCCAATTCCATTTCCGACAACAGTTGTGATAATCCCACTAGATGAAATTTTCCTTATTCGACGGTTATTATAGTCGCTAAAATAAATGTTATCATGAGCATCTATAGCAATTCCTCTTGGATGATAAATTTGAGCAGCAGTTGCCTGCCCGCCATCACCACCAAAACTTAAACTACCATTTCCTGCAATGGTTGTGACTATCCCCGATACTGACATTTTTCTAACTCGTGAGTGACCTGCATCAGAAAAATATAGATTGCCGTGGGAATCAAAGGCAATTCCAGCAGGATTATATATTGATGTTGATGTTGCAGGTAAACCATCACCATTATATGCGTATGAACTATCGCCAACAATTGTTGATATTATGCCATCAATAGAAACTTTTCTTATGCGATTATTTGAAATATCGCAAAAAAACAGATTTCCTAAAGTATCACAAATCATTGCGTCAATTACTCCAATTTGCGCATCAGTTGCGGCCCCTCCATCTCCTGAGAAGCCCATTGTGCCATTGCCAGCTATTGTTGAAATTGTATCATTTATGCCAACTTTCCTAATAAAACTGTGATATCCATCCCCAATATAATAGTTCCCAAATTTATCAATTGCGATTGAGCCAGGAAACAAAGTCGCAAGGCTTGCAGGACCACCATCACCAGTTGAAGTCGATAGTCCTGTTCCGGCAACTGTAGTAATTGTTTGAGAAAAACAATTGCAGAAGTTCCCAATAGCGAAAACAAAAACAAGCAGTTTGTAAAGCAGTTTCGAAGTTGGACGTGAGTGTATTTTTGGATGTTTCATGGTCTGTTCTATGGTAAAAGCAAATATACAAAAAGGTGTGGTTTAGAAATGTTGCCCTGAAGATTTTCACGCCAAAACGGTAAATGTTTCTAGGTAAAGGCGGCAAATCTTCCGCCCTTATGGTAATAAGTGCATTCTGGGCTAAGCATTTGCTTAGTCCTAACATTCAAGAAGCATGTGCTTATGAAATGAAACTGGTTCAAACGATTAGGTTGTTTTGTCTACTGTTGCAAACCGATAAAAATACCTTCACAAAGGTTGCTCCGCACAAGGCTTACGACCCAAACTTGCGCTAATTCTGGGTATCGTGTGTGGCATTTTGAATGTAGTTGTACGGACGGTGTCAGCAGGTTTGATAATAGGCGCTTTAGGTATAATGTCCATACTTGCTTTTTACGCAATTTTAAATCATCACGGTAATATTGAATTACAATCGGGAGCATTTTTTGGGATTTTTGCCTTTTGCGGTGGTATAGTCAGTTGCTATATTCAATACACCAAAGAACAAAAAAGTAATTAGGATCAAAAAGATTGTAAACTCAAAAAAACAAAGAATGCTTGTTACGAAGTAATTGTAGTAGGTAAACTTTCGCTGAATTTCACAAAAGTTAAGGGTGTCTTTATGTTGGAGTCAATTCCGTACAAGGAATAATCAGGCAAACTTTGTTTGGTTTCAACATCGATTCAAGAAGTACCCCTGTTAGAGCTACTACTGCGGCATATCCACACCTACTCGATCATTCTTGGTGTGTAATGTATTCAAATCAAAATGGTTAATGCTTGAGATAAATTTTATCAAACATACTGCTATTCATTTTTAATAAACCTCAATGGAATGCAATCGTTGATTTGAACTAAAAAAACTCCATTTTTTAAATTTTTGACATCAATCGTTACCTCCAATTTAGCATTAATGTCGTTTTGAGTAATTAATTCTCTACCAAGTAAATCAATGATTTTTAGGCTATTAATAGGCGTGTTTGAATGTATGAACAACATATCTTTAGTAAGTGAGGGAAACACTTTTAATTGATCAGACACTTCTAAAGTACTCACTCCAAGATTAGTATCGGTAACAATCATTGTTGTCGCAATCGTACTATCAACGCACATTTCAAGGGGCACTAGGTGTGCACTAATCGAATCAATCGCCAAGGTTTTAGTGTAAGTGACAGAGGGCACACTTGTTGTTGCGAATTCAATGTTATGATTGCGCCAGTGTAGTAAATAGCTACTTGTGCCTGTAATACTTGCATTAGCCGTGACCATGGTGCCTATGGGCGCTACACTTGGTACAGAAATTGATATAGTTGGTGTAGTAGTGTCTATGACATGGAAAACAATCGAATTACTCGTGTTTGTTGCTGGTGTGAAGCAGCTATTCCAGCTTGAAATATTGCACCTAATTGTATCACCATTTATAGGAGTAAACGTGTAAAAAGAATCAGTAGCCCCTACAATTGCTAAACTATTCTTAGTCCATTGATAGGTAGAATGAGTACCACCACCACTTTTAATTGATAATAATGTGATTGTGGTGCCTTGACACATAGAATCCGTTTCAGTTCTGATTGAAATAGTCGGTGTATCTGTCAAAGGGTGGGGATATGTAACTTTCCTGATACGACCATTCGTCTCATCGCATATATAAATATCGCCACAACGGTCAACAGCCACACCATAGGGTTGGTTGATCAATGCACTCGTTGCAGGTCCTCCATCGCCTCTGAAGCCAGCGGTACCTGTTCCTACAACAGTATGAATAAACCCAAATGTATCAATTTGACGTATTCGGTTATTGAAATAATCTGAAATTAAAACGTTTCCTTTACTATCACTGCAAATTCCAATTGCCTTGAAGTGTGCAGTATCAGCGCGAATTTCATCTCCATTGTACCAAGCACTTCCATTTCCGGCAAAAGTCGAAATTCGTCCAGTTGTTGTATCAATTGCCCTTATTCTGGTTCCTCCGTTGCAAACTATTAGCAGCCTTCCAAATCTATCAAAACAAACTCCTCCGGCAGCGGTCAATGAAGCGTCGGTGGCTAGTCCCCCATCACCACTGAACCCGGAGCTTCCATGCCCAGCGATGGTTGAAATTATACCTCGTGTGTTTATTTTTCTTACTCTGGTGTTATCTAATATGAAAATATTTCCATTGTCGTCAGTAATCACATCTGTAGGCACCAAGGTAGCATCTGTAGCAGGCCCTCTGTCCCCTGTAGAAGTTGCTGTACCGTTACCCGCAATTGTATTGATTATCCTTGAAGTATTATTCACTTTTCGCAATCTGTAATTTGTGTAGTCTGCAATGTATAATTCTCCAACTTTGTTAGCATAAGATGATGGACATTTCAATTTAGCGTTTGTTGCCACACCTCCGTCCCCACTGAATCCAATTCCAGCCCCTCCGGCAGCGGGTACAATTATCCCATCGGTTCTTATGCACCTAATCCTAGGATTTGATAACAATGGTCCGTCACCAAAGTATATGTTTCCAAGTGAATCAAGACTGACAAAACTAGGACTGTATAATGAAGCAGAGGTTGCTGCTCCCCAATCTCCTGAAGAACTCCCAGCCCCAGTTCCGCAAATAGTGGTAATTATCTGCGCATTACCTTTTGCACTTCCAAAAATCAACCAAAGTGCTAAAAAGTAATTTTTAAGACGGTTGAATTCAGCTTGATAATTGGGATATTATGTTTCATGGCTTGTTCTATGGTAAAAGCAAATATACAAAAAGGTGTGGTTTAGAAATGTTGCCCTGAAGATTTTCACGCCAAAACGGTAAATGTTTCTAGGTAAAGGCGGAAAATCTTCCGCCCTTACGGCGATAAGTACATTCTGGGCTAAGCATTTCCTTGGTCCTAACATTCAGGAAGCATGTGCTTCCGAATTATTTCGTCTTCGTAGTAACTATATCCTAGGGTATGGTGGAGGATTTTCCGCCCTTACAGATATCAGTATATATTAATTGAACATCAGAAAATCTTCTGCACTTGCTTCTGTTGTTGAAGAAAAATCACCAAAAAATGTTAAGGAAAACCTAAAATAGCCCAAATTCTTATCTGTTCGTTATTGGTTTGTTAATCAGTTCAAAATTTCGATTACCTTTGATAAGTCTTTTTAATAAGATGCTTTAATTAACAAAAACGATAACAAACAAAACAGTCAAAACTCAATTTTATGAAAAGGATTTTATTCTTCTTGTGTGTGGCGTTATCTCTTAATGTAAACGCTCAAAATCTTGGTAAAAAGTATGATTTCCTAAATACAATTGCAGAAAGGATACCAACGAAGTCGGGTGTGCCATTCTACGATACGACAGTAAAACTCTCAAAGGAATTTGACAAAGACAAAATTGAAAACAACATCAGTTACTTTTTCGCCAATGTGTTTGGATCTGACATGGTGAAGAAAAATGGCAAATCAAGTTATCTCGCATCAGGCGCTTATTCATTTGTGCTTGAAAACAGCAATGAAGACCCTTATAATGTGACATATTGGTTTGAAATCTCTTATAAAGACGGCAGGTTCGATATAACAATGCACGATTTTCAGGTGACACACAATTCTATTACTATTGATTTGAAAAAGAAAATGGAAGGTGCCGCAAAAACCGACAATCTTGCAAAACACATTCTTGCTAACCTTCACGCTTACAACGTAGAAACACAACGCAAAGCAATTCGTG
This sequence comes from Chitinophagaceae bacterium, assembly GCA_947454235.1. Classification (GTDB taxonomy): domain Bacteria; phylum Bacteroidota; class Bacteroidia; order Chitinophagales; family Chitinophagaceae; genus Flavipsychrobacter. The sequence goes on along the minus strand of CANGIY010000018.1, from coordinate 41,210 downwards.
TTATTTCTTCAAGTACAGCTGAGGCATTGGCTACTGCAGGTCGCTAAAAAATATTAATTTAAGTTAAACGGGCTGCTTTTTAGCGGCCCGTTTGCATTTGATACAGCTAGCACGGTGATAATTTTATTATTTTCGCTCCGATTATGATTTACAGGAGTAAAGCACCTTTAAGAATTGGTCTGGCCGGTGGGGGTACTGATGTAAGCCCGTACTGTGACGATTTTGGAGGTGTCGTATTAAATGCTACTATTTCGTTGTTCGCGTACGCCACCATTGAACCAATCACTGAACCTACAATCATAATTGAAGCTGTGGACCGGGGAGAGAAAGTTGTTTGCCCACTCACTGATAATCTGGAAATAGACGGGCGCCTGAATCTTGCAAAAGGGGTTTATAACTACATCGTTAAAAACTACAGCAAGGTGCCCTCAGGGTTTAAAATCACAACAACAGTTGATGCACCGGCCGGTTCAGGACTTGGTAGTTCATCGACATTAGTGGTTGCAATTATCGGGGCTTTTTGTGAATGGTTAAAATTGCCACTTGGTGAATATGATGTCGCACGCATTGCTTATGAAATAGAGCGTGTTGACCTAGGCATGGCGGGTGGCAAACAAGACCAATATGCAGCTGCTTTTGGTGGAGTTAATTTTATGGAGTTTCACAGCAACCATGAAGTCGTTGTAAATCCCTTACGCATCAAATCAGAGTATTTGTACGAACTTGAAAATAATCTGTTGTTGTACTTTACAGCAACCAGTAGGGTTTCATCTGAAATTATTGAAGCACAGTCGAAAAATGTGAAGGAAAAGAACCAGGCATCGATTGACGCCATGCATCATTTAAAAGAACAGGCACAAATGATGAAAGAGGCAATGCTGAAAGGCAATATCGATCAAATAGGTGAAATACTGGATTTTGGGTTTAAGTTCAAAAAACAAATGGCTAAAGGGATTTCAAATCCTACCTTAGATAATTATTACGAAGTGGCATTGAAAGCAGGCGCAACCGGAGGTAAAATATCGGGCGCCGGTGGTGGTGGATTTATGATGTTCTACTGCCCCGCAAATACCCGATACGCGGTTCAGAAAGTGCTAAATGAACTTTCAGAACATGGCGAATTTAAACCATTGCGATTCACACACGAGGGATTGGTGACATGGAGTATTTAAACAAAAAAATAAACTTTTTATAATGGAATGTATTGTATTGGCAGGGGGATTGGGAACACGTTTGCAAGGTGTGATAGGGCAGCAGCCTAAGTGTATGGCACCCGTTAACGATTTACCTTTTCTGAGCTATTTGTTTCGCTTTATCGACCGAACTCCTATTACCAGGGTAGTGCTTTCGCTTGGGTTTCAAAGCCATATTGTGACTCGCTGGTTAGAAGACCAATTCTTAAAATTTGAACTTGACTATGTAGTTGAAAACGAACCACTGGGAACCGGAGGCGGTATTTTGGCTGCTATTGAAGAGTGCGAAACTGATAACGTGGTTGTGTTGAATGGTGATACCATGTTCATGCCCGATCTTCGTAAAATGATGAAGTTTCACGTTGACAATAAATCAGCAACTACCCTGGCTCTTAAAGAAATGCATCAGTTTGACAGGTATGGTGTAGTGAATATCAATGCTGAAAACAAGATTACTTCTTTCGAAGAAAAGAAATTCCAGGAGACAGGAAACATCAATGGCGGAGTGTACATCATCAACCGTGACGAGTTTATGAAGAAACCACTCAGGCAAAAATTCTCCTTTGAAAAAGACTACTTGGAGGCTTTTGTCGGTGAAGGTAATTTCTACGGTTTTGCTTCCGATGCTTACTTCATTGATATTGGTATACCTCAAGATTACGAAAAAGCACAAACTGACTTCAAAACGTTGTTTGTATGAAAATAGTTTTCATCGGTTCTGCACACCCTCTCAGGGGGGGTATTGCGACTTTCGTTGAGCGCATGTCGGCGGTAATGCAGGAGATGGGTCATGAAGTGACGATTTATTCGTTCTCTCTTCAGTACCCGAATTTTCTGTTTCCCGGAACCACGCAGTACACCGATGAACCAGCACCAAAGGGGCTGAAAATAAAAACAGTTATCAATTCAGTCAATCCGTTTAATTGGTTGAAAGTAGGTAACATGATTCGTGATGAAAGCCCCGATTTGGTCATATTGAAGTACTGGATACCGTTTATGGGACCCAGCTATGGCACTATTTTGCGACGTGTAAGGCAAAACAAACACACCAAGGTGGTAACTATAGTCGATAACATGATACCACACGAAAAGCGCCCGGGGGATACTCAATTCACCAATTACTTCATAAAGGCGGTAGATGGCTTTGTGGCAATGAGCGAACGAGTGTTAAACGACATCAGAAGCCTCAGTGAAAAACCTTCTTTTTTTTCTCCCCATCCGGTTTACGACAATTTTGGGGTGTCAATGAGTAAGGAAGAGGCGTGTAAGCTGCTCAAGCTCGACCCGTCAAAAAAATATATGTTGTTTTTCGGTTTTATCAGGGACTATAAGGGGCTTGACATTTTACTTCATGCCATGGGCGACGAGCGCATTAAACAAGCTGGTATTCAATTGGTAGTGGCGGGCGAGTATTACAGCAAAACCGCACCTGCTGAACACCAACGCATCATCGCTGAAAACGGTACAGCAGAAAATATCCATTTGTTCACCGACTTCATACCTAATTCTGAAGTTTCGCGCTTTTTCAGCGTTGCCGATGTGGTGGTGCAACCTTACAAAGATGCTACCGCGAGCGGCATTACACAGGTTGCATACAACTTTGAAAAGCCTATGATTGTCACCAATGTAGGCGGATTACCTGAAGTTGTACCTGATGGTAAAGTAGGCTTTGTCGCTGACCCTAATCCAAAAGCAATCGCTGATGCAATTTTGAAATTTTATACTCCTAATTCACTACCGAATCTGCACGAAAACTTATTGCAGGAAAAGAAAAAGTATGCCTGGGAGACATTTATAGATGTTGTGCTCAATGCTGCGAAGTAGGTAAAAAGCCACCTTTATTAAAATGCAGGTAAAACTGCTCTTCTTAGTTACTTTTCGTTAAGAAAACTAAAATCTTAACGGTGGTCAGTATTTCTATGTGGGTAGCAGTTAATTTTGCAATTCAAATAATATCAAAATGAAGAAACTTCTGCTTTTCATGCTTGTGCCTGCAACCATTTTCGTGTCTTGTGGCGAACAAAAGCCTGCTGACGCGCCAAAAGCGGCTCCGAAAGTTGTTAAACCTGAATCAGCTAAACTATCTGAAGGGCAATTGAAAGCAGTTGTTGCATTTGTTGATGGCTATTACACTTTGAAGGATGCTATGGTTGCTACTGATGAAAAGAAAGCAAAAGACGCAGCTACGGCAGTAAGTGTCAGGTTTAAAGAAATGGAAACTTCATTAATTGCTGATTCTTCAAAGGTACCGTTGGTAAAGGCCAACCTCGATACTATAGCATTAAAACTAACAGCGATTACGACAATCACCGACCCTAGCTGTGAGCAACAACGCACAGCGTTCGTAACATTATCTGACGCTACTTTCGCGATGCTTAAAACGCTGGAATTGAAAAATGCAGGCATTTACAGGCAGTATTGTCCAATGGCTTTTAATGAAAAAGGAGGGTATTGGTTGAGCAAAGATGAGGAAATTAAAAACCCCTATTTGCCGAAAAAAATGCTCAATTGCGGCGAAATCAAAGACTCATTATAAAAATTCCAAGCTGTGCGAAATCTCGTCACCATTCTTTTGTTGTTGTGTTCCTTCGGTACTTTTGCGCAAAAGGTAACTATAAGCGGGTACATCAAAGATTCAGCCTCGGGTGAATCGCTGATATCTGCGACGGTATTTGCTCGTGAAGCCTCGGCTGGTGTGCAAACCAACTATTATGGTTTCTATTCTGTGACTGTCCCTAAGCCAGGTAATTACTCAGTAGTTATTTCTTACGCAGGCTACCCAACACGCACTATTTCGCTCAATCTTACTAAAGATACCACTCTCAATGTGGCTATGAGTCAATCTATTGTGATGAAAGAGGTGGAGATTACTACTCGTAAAAAGGACGAGAATGTGAAGACCACTAATATGGGATCGGTAAAACTGTCAATAGCTCAAATAAAGACCTTACCTGTTGTTTTTGGTGAAGTAGATATTTTAAAAACGCTACAATTACTTCCGGGTGTTCAATCGGCCGGTGACGGTGGTTCCGGATTCTACGTTCGTGGTGGTGGACCCGACCAAAACCTTGTATTGCTCGATGAGGCGCCTGTTTATAATACAGGTCACCTTTTTGGTTTCTTCTCAGTTTTTAACTCTGATGCTGTTAAAGATGTAACGCTAGTAAAGGGTGGCGCACCGGCTAATTATGGCAGCAGGCTTTCATCGGTGGTTGATGTAACAATGAAGGAGGGCAACCAGAAGGAATATCATGTTACCGGCGGCATTGGACTAATAGCAAGTAGGTTTACATTAGAGGGTCCCCTAAAAAAGGACAAAGGTTCGTTCTTGGTGTCCGGACGAAGAACCTATATCGATGTTTTGGCAAGGCCATTGGTAAAGGAATTGGAGAATAGCGGATATTACTTCTACGACCTCAACTTCAAACTCAATTATAGAATAACTCAAAAAGACCGCGTATTTGCAAGCGCATATACTGGCACTGATAAGTTTAAATTCCAAAGCCCGAACGGGAATTTTTCGGCCGAAATACCTTGGGGAAATACAACAACTACTGTACGTTGGAATCACCTGTTCAATGATAAGCTTTTCATGAACACTGTACTCATTTACAATGGATACCATTTCGCCTCAACATTCAGTCAGGGTAGTTCGGGTACAGGGAATTTTGGCATCAAACTCTCCTCTGGTGTTGATGATTATGGTGGTAAAATAGATATTGACTACTACACGCGGAACAATCACCACATTAAAGGTGGTGTAAACTATACACACCATCGCTTTGTACCCAACCAAATCTCAGGTAGGGCAGATACTATAGTGTTGAATCCTGACAATGCTATGGTGAAATACGCGCATGAAGCAAGTGGATACATTTTAGACGAAGTAGATGTTACTAACAAGTTCAAAATCAATGCTGGTATCCGGTATTCGTGGTTTGGTCAGGAAGGACCTTATAAGACTTATACTCTCGATGGAAATAACAACAAAACAGACAGCCAATCTTTTATTGCAGGCAAATTGGTGCAGCAATATGGTGGTTGGGAACCACGATTAAATCTAAGGTATCAACTCACCGATGCAGCTTCGTTGAAAGCAAGTGTTGCTAAGACATACCAATATTTACACCTGGTGTCTAACAATGGTTCTACACTTCCTACAGATATATGGTCGCCATCAACTTTGAAGGTAAAGCCAATGTCAGCATGGCAATACGCGGCGGGTTATTTCCAAAACTTCTTTGACGACCAAATTGAAACTTCTGTTGAGATTTACTACAAAGACATGAAGAATCAGGTGCAGTATAAAGATGGCTACACACCTAATAGTTTGCTAGATCCTGAATTGTCGTTTGTATTTGGGAATGGAAACGCATACGGAGCTGAGTTTTTTGTAAATAAAACCCAGGGTAAGTTCACAGGCTGGGTAGGGTATACACTCGCCTGGACAAACTTGAAATTCCCTGATTTGAATAATGGCAATGAATTCCCAGCCAAGTACGACCGAAGGCACGATCTATCCTTGGTGGGTAGCTACCAAATGAACAAAAAGTGGGCATTCGGTGCTGTGTTCGTTTACGCAACAGGTAATGCTATTACACTACCTACAGCCTATTATTTCATAGATAACACCTTGGTAACCGATTACAGTAAACTCAACGCATATAGAACACCATCTTACCAAAGGCTTGATATTTCTGCTACTTACACTCCGCAACATAAAGTGAAACGCAAGTTTGAGGGAAGCTGGAACTTTTCAATCTACAATGTGTACAACCATAAGAACCCTTACTTCATGTATGTAGACATTCAAGGTTCAGCGCAAACAGGTATTCATCCTAAAGTATATGAGGTGTATATACTTCCGTTTTTACCGAGTGTCACTTACAATTTCAAGTTTTAGTGTATTTTACGCAGTATGAATCGATTGTATTCGCCTAGACTTTATTGGTCAGTGTTACTTATTCTTTCCGGGTTTTCCTCGTTCAGTCAGGAATCGGTTGGGGTAAAACTGCAAAGTGGCGATTACATTTTGTTCTGGAGTTGTGGTGGTGCTGCGAGGCATAGGGTGTTTCCAATTTATTGCCTTACATCTAACGGACTCAATGTAGATAGCACTCATAGCGAGTGTTTTCACCCAAAGTCGTTGGCAGAATTAGAACTATCGCCAAAAGACAACGAAGCATTTAAAAAAGCACTGAACATACCACTTGCGCTACCGCCTGAAGTATTGGCAAAAGAGTCGGCTACGTGGGGCAAGAGAATGACTGACGCTGCAACAACTTATATGGTTGTTCACTTAGGAGAAAAAACCTACAAATGGCAATTCAAATCAGACATTGACCAATGCAGTAAGGCGGTTCAGGATTTTGTCTATCAGGTTTGGATGAGTTGTAAATAAGATGAATTCATTTTAACTTATTTGTTATTCTTCATGCTGTAATTTTTTCAGGGTATTGCCGTTATATTTGACGTCGAATGTCACAACTGGTTCCAAATTTAAATAATGTAGTCCCTCTTCCGCTTGAAGACCGCCCCGGTCTGGGTCAGTCAGCAATTTGGACGCACAATTGGACGTTGAATGCAGGCGAGCGTGTTTTTATTCAGGCACCTTCGGGTACGGGTAAAACAACGCTTATTCACTTATTATATGGCTTAAGAACCGACTTTAGAGGCACCTTAGAATGGCAAGGTGGGCAACAGTCGTGGGAACAATTGAGACGCAATGAGCTAAGTATTGTATTTCAGGATTTAAGGTTGTTCCCGGAGTTGACATTGATGGAGAATATTGAAGTGAAACGAGTTTTGAACAGTTCTGTTTCTCCTTCTCAAATTGAAGAGTGGCTCAAACACCTGGATATTTTTCATAAGAAAAATGCACTTGCCGCAACATTGTCTTATGGCGAAAAACAAAGAGCAGCTATTTGCAGGGCATTGGTGCAACCGTTTTCGTGGCTGTTGATGGATGAACCATTTTCTCACCTCGACAGGCACAATACGGCACTTGCTATTGAACTGATCAAAAACAGGTTCAGTGAGCTCAATGCCGGGCTTATTCTCGCTGATTTAGATGAGAACACCTATTTCGATTACAACAAAACATTTCATTTGTAATGAGCAGTGCACCCAAAGAAATATTCAGGAAGCTGCTGCTTAAATCAGCGTACCGAAGCAGGCTAGTACTTGCGCAGGTATCTCTGTTTGCAGGTACGTTTATTTTGTTGATGGCGGCGTTGATTTGGTGGAATTTTCAAGTGTTACTCAAAGGGAGTGATAAAAATGACAGTCTCGGCAGTACGTTCATACTTATAGGTAAAAACATTAGCCCTGAAAGTATGAAGGATAGAGGACAAACTTTATTCAATGAAAACGAGTTGATTGGTTTAAAATCAATAAAAGGTGTTAATGAAGTTGCCCCGGTAAACTCCAATCATTTCCCAGTTTATGCCGAGGTGGGTGGACTTATGTCTTTTGCGACCGATTTGCCGCTGGAAGCAGTTCCCGATAGGTTTTTAGACACTTTACCTGAAAACTGGGAATGGAAAGAAGGTCAGGCGGTGTTGCCGGTAATACTAGGTACTCAGTTTTTAGATATTTACAATTATGTATTTGCACCGGGGCAGGGTTTGCCTCAGTTATCTCGTGGAGCAGTTAAGTCAATCGGCATTATGCTTAAAGTGGGGCTGCCGGGGCAGCAACGTAACTACCTGGCGCATATCGTAGGTTTCTCTGACCGTATTTCCGGGGTGTTAGTTCCGGCATCTTTTTTAGAATATGGTAATGCCAATTTTCCCGGTAACTACAACGACCCAAGACCATCGCAGTTAATAGTTAAGGTAACCGATCCATCGGCTGATGGTTTCGTAAATTATCTGAAATCGCACCAGTACAGTACTAATTCTGAACAACTGCGCTGGAATAAGATAAGGGGAGTAGTAACCATAGTTTCAGGAAGTATGGGTGGTTTTGCATTGTTGCTTATTTCGATTGGCGTGGTGGTGTTTATCTTTTTTGTAGAGCTTACAATTGCAAAGGCAAAAGACAGCGTAGAACTTCTTTTACAATTAGGCTATAGTTCTAATGACATTGGTGGTTTTTTATGGAAAGGATTGTTGCCCAAAATCCTACTGGTAGAGTTAGCGGCAGGTATTTCGATTACTTGCTTACAATATATTGGTGCCCGTTTTTTTACCCAAACAGGTATTGATTTGCCAAATGTCCCGGGAATGGTAATTTGGGGAGTTTTTTCAGCGCACGCGCTCATTTTAATCGCATTGCTGAAGGTCTCAGTCAATAATGCTGTAAAATAGTTTAATCGGAAGTTTCAATATCGTCGTCTTCAATTTCTTCACGAAGAAGGTAGGCAGTACGGGCTACTAGTTCAGAAGGGGAAATTGGTTTTTGAAAGAAGTTTTCAATACCCATTTTGTAACACTCCATTCTTGAACGTTCATCAGATCTTGACGATACCACAATAATTTTAGTATTGATTTCGTGTGCTTTAATGAATGCAATCAATTCTAATCCGTCGAGAATGGGTAAATGGAGATCGGTAACAACCATGTGAAACTCAAGACTGGTTAATAATTTTGTAGCCTCATCGCCATTTTTGGCAGTCACTACCTGATGCCCGGCGCGTTCAAATGCTTTCTGAATGCCTTGCATTATTATCTCATTGTCGTCAACTAACAAAACATCGGCCATTGCACAAAAAATTAAGGTTAATCCAAAGAAAACACCAAAATAGTTAAAAGGCTGATTACGGCAAATGATTGTTTTCTACCATGATTGTTAAAAGTGATAGAAATACCCACGGAAATAACACAGATTTACTGAAGGCACAGGATTAGGTACATTGGTGAGCAATAAAAAAAGGCTGCCGAAAACCGACAGCCTTTCAAATATTTAAAAAACGAAACTACCACTTGGTGTCAGCGTCTTTTTTCAATTCTTTAGGTTTTACAATAGCAAACACCCTTGAAATGTTAAAGCCAAGGTGTAAGCCATCTGTCCACTTATCAGTAGTTTGACCAATAAAATTACGTTCTGTCAAAGAATTTGCATTGGTTATCATTACCTGGAATACATGTCCACCGGTTTCAATATCAAAACCAATAGAAAGTGAGTTATGTGTTTTTGCACCTGAACCAATTTGAGGTAAATCAGTGTTGGTAAGGCGCAAATAGTATTCAGCAGTTATTGCCACTCTTTTAGTGAATTTATAACGTCCACCCATACCCAATGCTACAACATTATTTGAACTGCTGCTGCTATCCACTAAATTATAGTGTACGAGTGTTGGCATCAATTGCAACGACAGATTGCTGTTGAATTTTCTCGCAATCAACAATTGGTTTGTGAACGTGAGGCGGTTGCTGAATTTCCAGGTATCGCCGGAAGGAAGAGTCGGAGCGTCGGTAGTCATAACCGAAGCAACACCTGCATAGCTCAACGTAATTGGCATGCCCTCTTGCTTTTGCGAAAGGATTTTAATTTTCACGAACCCGTCGTTTTCTTTATTCATAACGGCGTGACCAATACCCACCATGATGTTTTTTGTAATGCCGTAGTCTAAACTAAGTTTAGTAGTTGCATTATCAATACCAAAGAAATTTTCAAATCCTTGGTTTACTTGTCCGAAACGGTGACAAACCCTGAAATCAAGGTTACCTGCTCCAAGGTTTTCAACGCTCATGCCATTGATGATGCGTGTTGCCTTGAAGGTATAATCTACAGTCTCGTGTTTTGCTGCATTTGGGTCGTCAAGCATGCTCATTAAGCTATCAACTTGTGCAAAAGTTGTTGCCTGAAATGTAGCCAGTGCAGCGGTAAGAACTAGAATTTTTTTCATCTGCGTCTAATTATTTTATTTCTGACTCATGTTAGCTTCAATAGTAACAGTTGCTGTTTTTGCAACTTTATCGCCTACTACCGCAGGAACAGTAATACCATATTCTCCAAGAGTAATGTTCATTTTTGCTTTAGCTACAGCGTCTTTACCTTTCACGGTAATAGTGCCGGGAACCGAAACATCTTTAGTTACATTGTGGATGGTGATTTTACCTGTAACGGTTACATTGTAAGTGCCGTCTTTGTCAAAATGCACATCACCAATATTGCTGATTTTGCCTTTAAATTCCGATTTAGGGAATTTATCGCTCTCCATGTAGTTTTCATTGAAGTGCGTTTGCATCAGGTTGTTTTCGAAAGTATAACTTTTGATAAGCACTTGAAAAACGAAATCACCGCTTTTAGCATCTAAGATAGCCGCTACAGCATTGTTAACAGCACCAATTTTTTCAGGCGATGCTTTTGTAGTTGCGTCAAAACTGATTTTGCCTGTACGCGTCATGTATTTCTGAGCGAACATTGAACTCGATGCCATTAACATGAGTCCAGCAGATAAGATTATCTTTTTCATTTTCAATTGAGTTTTTGAAGTTAGTTTTTGCAACCTTGGTGAATCCAGGCTGTGATTTTATTAATAGAACAATCATCAAGTTTCGTGCCACCTTGCGGCATTGGGTTGCCGGTAAAGTTGATATCGTCAAGAATGTTGTTTTTAACCCTTACGGTTGTTGCACCTGCGTAGTTTGATAAGTCAATGTTACCCGCCGATGCTTTATCAGCAGTTGTATGGCAACCAGTAGTAGCACACTTATCATTGAAGATTGGCAGAATGTTGGTAGCGAAACTCATGTTTGCTGTATCGCAGGTAACAACTGTTGGAGTAGGGTAAAGGTCCTGGTATTTATCGTTATAGCAGCCGGTAGTCGTCAGGAAAATACCCAAGCCTGAGATTGCAGCGATGATTATTTTTTTCATTTTTATTGAACTAAGAATTATTATTTGATTACACAATCAGTTAAAGATACTCCCGTTATGCTGTTACCTGAGCAAAACCCTTTTATGGTAATTGCCTGTCCCTTAGTTGCATTGGCGTTTTTGTCTTTCATAGTACATTGCACACCAGTCATCGGGTCATCGGTACCTAGAACAATCATCATTCCACCATCCTGATTTTTTTCTGTTTCTGAAACTGTTCCTGAAACTTCAATATTTTTATTTAAATATTTAGCATCTGATGCTTTTTCGTCAGCAGCGTATTCTTTTCCTAATGCAGCGGCTGTAACTTCTATTCCTTTTTCAGTACTTGCATCTCGTTTTTTAGGGGTGATAATTTTTAAAACCACACCCATAATTGCTTTTCCTGGTGCCGACTGGGGAGCAAAAAAAGCTATCGAGCCGCAAATCAACCCTAAAACAGCAAAAGCAGCAATTATTTTTACGATTGGTTTTTTCATAGTTAGTTGTTTATAGCTTCAAAGTTAAAGATACATGTTGGTACATACAAAAAGCGTGCCGACTTATTATTAATATTTTAATCGACACGCTTTTTAAAAGAAAGTTTAATAATAAATCAATTACAGGTGAATTGCTTCGCCCAATGCCACTTCAATTGCATCTTTAATACTCTCACTCATAGTTGGGTGAGGGTGAATACTGTCGAGCACTTCATGCCACGTTGTTTCTAGTTTGCGCGCAACTACAGTTTCAGCAATCATTTCAGTTACATTATAACCTATCATGTGTGTGCCTAACCATTCGCCATATTTAGCATCAAATACTACTTTAACGAAACCTTCAGTCGCGCCTGATGCACTTGCCTTGCCTGAAGCAGAGAATGGGAATTTACCCACTTTCACTTCATAACCGGCGTCGATAGCTTGTTTTTCAGTCAAACCTACGCTAGCAATTTCAGGAGTACAGTAAGTACAGCCCGGTACATTGCCGTAGTCAAGTGGTTCAGGTAGGTGATGGTATTTACCTTCTGCATGTGCGATTGCTTCAACACAAATAATCGCTTCTTTCGATGCAACGTGTGCCAATGCCTGACCAGGAGCTACATCACCAATTGCGTAAACGCTGGCAGCAGTAGTTTTGTAGTATTTGTCAACAACAACACGTCCTTTGTCAGTTTTTACGCCGGCAGCTTCAAGACCAATGTTTTCGATGTTAGCTACAATACCCGCCGCGCTTAAAACGATATCCGCTTCGAGTACTTCAGTGCCTTTAGCAGTTTTTACAGTTGCTTTCACACCTGTTCCGCTTGTATCTACTGATTCTACAGAAGAATTAGTCATGATGGTAAGGCCTTTCTTGCGGAACACTCTTTCCAATTCTTTAGAGATATCCTCGTCTTCAACAGGAACGATTCTTGGCATGAATTCAACAATGGTCACTTTTGTACCAATGCTGTTATAGAAATATGCAAATTCAACACCAATAGCACCTGAACCAACAACAATCATTGTTTTTGGTTGTTCCGGTAACACCATTGCTTCGCGGTAGCCAATTACTTTTTTACCGTCAATTGGTAAGTTAGGGAGTTGACGTGCACGAGCACCGGTTGCAAGAATTACGTGTTTTGCAGTGTATTTAGTTGCTTTTCCTTCTTTATCAGTTACTTCAACTTCTTTAGCTGCAGTCAGTTTACCCATGCCCATGATTACGTCAATCTTGTTCTTCTTCATGAGGAACTGAACGCCCTTGCTCATTTTATCAGCAACGCCACGGCTACGTTTTACAATTGAACCGAAGTCAGCTTTGAAATCCTGAACCTGGATACCGTAGTCGGCAGCATGCTTAAGGCTTTCAAAAACGCTTGCACTTTTCAACAGGGCTTTCGTAGGGATACATCCCCAGTTAAGGCAAATACCGCCGAGGTTTTCCTTTTCCACAACAGCAGTCTTTAAGCCAAGTTGAGATGCGCGGATTGCAGCCACATAACCACCTGGGCCACTTCCAATCACAATAACGTCATAATTCATATTCCGTAACAGTTTACTGATTTGTATAAAAATGTGTCAGCAAAAGTAGTAAATCTTTTTATGCTTTATTTTAGGCTACGCACTCTTAATGTATAGCTATCCACACCTTTGGAACATTAAGCGAAAATAATGAGTCTTTTATGGCAATCAGCGATTCACGGGCTGTGGGTTTCGTATTGATGGCTTTTTGGTTTTAATTCAGTAGGTTTGTGAATTAATTATTTGTAAACCATAAGCAGCTTTTCTTTCGGATTTGATATTCGTGAGCTAAAGTGTCTTTATATAAATTAACTGCAATACATGGGATGTGGAAGTTGTGGTTCATCTGGTTCGGGTAAAGTAGCTGGCTGCAGTAGCGGTGGCTGTAGCACGGGCGGGTGTAACAGGCTCAATGTTTACGACTGGCTTAATACGATTCCGCTGCACGATCATGCGAAACCTTATCCTATCATAGAGGTATCGTTCAACAAAGGCAGCCGTAAAGAGTTTTTTAGAAACAATACTAATTATATCCTTCACAAAAACGACTGGATTACAGTTGAAGGCGTGGGTGGATTTGACATAGGTCAGGTGAGCGTAACCGGTGAACTGGTTAAGCTACAGATGAAAAAATATGGAGTACAGGAAGGTGCTGTTGCAAAGCGAGTACTTCATCCTTCGACTGAAGAAGAACTGGCTATCTGCAACACGAACAAGGGGCGCGAAGCTGATTTTCTGATTCGCTCACGTGCAATAGCCCGCAGCATCAAGCTCGATATGAAATTGTGCGAGGTGGAAGTTCAAGCTGACGGTAAAAAAGGTACTTTCTTCTACACTGCTGATTCAAGGGTTGATTTTCGTGAGTTGATTAAAATGTTTGCCAACGATTTTAAAATGAAAATCGAGATGCGCCAGATTGGTGCAAGGCAGGAAAGCGGTAAAGTTGGTGGTATAGGTTCTTGCGGTAGAGAATTGTGTTGTAGTACATGGCTCAGTGAGTTTAAATCGGTAAACACAACTGCTGCCCGTTACCAAAACTTGTCCATCAATCAGGTGAAACTTTCGGGTCAGTGCGGTCGTTTGAAATGTTGTCTCAATTATGAATTGGATACTTACCTCGATGCGCTTTCGGTATTCCCCGATCATGCAGAACATTTAGAGACAGTGAAGGGAGTGGCGCATCTGCAAAAGAGGGATATCTTCAAAAACCTCATGTGGTATAGTTTCTCTGATAACAATAAACAATATCCGCTTTCGATTACCCGCGTAAAAGAAATTCAGAAACTCAATAAACAAGGGCAGAAGGTGGATGATTTACAACCTGTTGAACTTGAGACACAGCATGAGAAAAATGGTGTGAAACCAGATATGGGCTTTGTGAGCGATGTGGGTCAGATTACGCTTAAAAACCTTGAAAAGGGTAGCAAGAAGAAAAAGACGCAACAAAATCAAAACCAGCAAAGGCCTAATAATAACCGCGACGGTCAGCAACCGCCACAAGGTGGCAACCGACCTAATAACAATCAGGGCGGTGAAAACAGGAACAACCGCGATGGTCAGCAACCGCAACAAGGTAGCAACCGACCTAATAATAATCAAGGCGGTGAAATTAAGAACAACCGCGATGGTCAACAACCGCAACAAGGTGGCAACCGATCTAATAACAATCAAAACGGCGAGAATAGAAACAAGGGTCAACAGCAAGGCGGACAGAAACGACAAGACAACAGGAATAATCAGCCGCGTCAGGACAAACCTCAAAACAATCAACAAAATCAGGAGCCAAGGCAAGAACAAAATCAAGGTGAGAACCCTGAGCAAAAGCCACAACAAAACAGGAATGAACAGCGCCCGAATAGGCCTGAACATCAACATAGAAACAACCAAAACCGTCCTCAGGGGCCACGTCCTGAAAGGCAGCCTCAGAATCAGCAAGGCGGTGAAGGTCAGCCTCAAAACCCAAATCCTGAGCAAAAGACAGGAGAAGGTGGCGAACAAAGAAAACAACACCCGCAACGCCATAATCACAAACCTCATAACAGAGGAGGGCAAGGGCAGCAAGGCAAGGGTGAAGAACCAAAACCAACAGAATCGTAATTTTAAATTTAATGGGGAGAGCAAAACGTTCTCCCCATTGCTTTTTATTTAAGTAGATGAGTCAGAACCGATTTTTGACGCGTAATATTTGGGTGCTATCGCTCGTGAGCCTATTTACTGACATGGCTTCAGAATTGTTGTATCCTATTATTCCGCTTTACTTGCAACAAATCGGTTTTACAGTACTATTTATTGGGGTGCTTGAAGGTGTGGCTGAAGCAGTTTCAGGTGTTTTCAAGAGCTATTTTGGTAAGCTGTCTGATACCTTGGGTAAAAGAAAAGTATTTGTGCAATGGGGCTACGGCCTAAGTGCTGCCGCAAAGCCAGCCATTGCATTAATTACAGCACCTGCTTGGGTGTTCCTCATGAGACTTGCCGATAGGCTGGGGAAGGGGCTCAGAACAGGGGCGAGGGATGCACTACTATCAGCCGAAGCAACGCCTGAAACCAAGGGGCGCGTTTTTGGTTTTCATAGATCAATGGATACGTTAGGTGCTGTATTAGGGCCTATGATTGCTTTGTTGTGGCTGAAATACCATCCCGGCGACTATCGTACGATGTTTATAGTGAGCGTGGTGCCGGGTTTGGCTGCAATAGTTGCCACAAGTTTAATCAAAGAGCGAATTGAAAATAATACCCTTCAAAAAGCAAAGAAAGCACCTTGGTGGAAGTATATATTCCAAACAGAACCTCACCTCAGAAAACTATTAATTGTACTCACTCTGTTTGCCCTATTCAACAGTGCCGATGTGTTTTTGTTGTTGCAGGTTAAAAAGTCGGGATGTAGTGATTACTTGCTCATACTGGTGTATATTTTTTACAATCTGGTTTATGCTTTAGCATCATATCCAATGGGCATCTTGGGCGATAAAATTGGTCTGAAGCCAACAATGGTATTGGGGCTAATTTTCTTTTCAGTAGCTTATGCTGGTATCTCATTCGCCGCATCAATGCCGCAGTATCTTGCAGTATTCTTCATTTACGGGTTGTACGCTGCTTCAACTGATGGAGTAGCCAAAGCCCTGATCTCAAACATGGTTCCCAAGACTGAGAGTGCTACAGCCTTGGGGACATTCGCAGCCTTACAGAGCCTGGCCGCATTGGTGGCAAGTTCTGTAGCAGGTTTGCTGTGGGTGAGTTATGGTTCTCAGGTAACTTTTCTTTCTTCAGCTATTGTTGCGTGCTGTTGTGCTGTTGTACTGGCAGTCTTAAAAACCAAAAAACCGATCGTAATTTGATGTTTTGACCATTCGGCCTTTAACTAAAGAGTGAGGTCTGCAAAAGTGTTTATAAATTTAATCGTGCTGTTTCATTGCTTTATAGTGACTGATGATTAATTTGTGGGCGGTAAAAAATATTTTGTCATCACAATTAATAAAAGTTATGTCCACTGAAACAAGTGCAGCAAAATTTCCGTCAGACATTGAAATTTCAAGGGCTACGAAACTGAAGCCAATTGCTCAGATTGCTTCTAACATAGGCATTGATCCTGAAGATATTATCCCGTACGGTAAGTATAAGGCAAAGGTGCCATTGAGCTACATCAACGAAGATAAAGTCAAAAACAGCAACCTGATTTTGGTAACTGCGGTTACACCAAACAAAGCGGGTGTAGGTAAAACAGTTACCAGCGTTTCTGCTTCTTTGGGTTTGAACTACATCGGCAAGAATGCAGCGGTAGCATTGCGTGAACCAAGCCTTGGTCCATGTTTTGGAATGAAAGGAGGTGCAGCAGGTGGCGGTTATGCGCAAGTATTGCCAATGGACGAGATCAATCTCCACTTCACAGGCGACTTCCATGCAATTACATGTGCTAATAACATGATTGCAGCATTGCTCGATAACTATCAATATCAAAATCGTAAGTCTGATAAAGGGCTTGAACGCATCGTTTGGCGCCGTGTATTGGACGTAAACGACAGGTCGTTGCGTAACATCGTAACAGGACTGGGTGGTACTGGCAACGGTATCCCAACTGAAGCTGGTTTTGACATTACTACTGCTTCTGAAATCATGGCTTTGTTGTGTTTAGCAACCGACCTCAACGATTTGCAAGCTCGAATCGAGCGCATAGTTTTGGGTTATCGTTACGACAAAACTCCGTTTACGGTGAAAGACCTTGGCGTCGCTGAAGCAATCACTGTATTGCTGAAAGATGCTATTCTGCCTAACCTCGTACAGACAACCGAAAATACGACGGCTTTCGTACACGGCGGTCCATTTGCAAATATTGCACATGGTTGTAACTCAGTCATTGCTACGAAAATGGCGTTAAGCTGCAACGATTATGTAGTTACAGAATCTGGTTTCGGTAGCGATTTGGGTGCTGAAAAATTCCTTGATATCAAGTGTCGTCTTTCAGGTTTAAGACCAAAAGCCACAGTGATTGTAGTTACTACAGGCGCGCTTAAATTGCATGGTGGTGTTGCTGACGCATCGATCAACCAACCTAACCTCGAAGCAATGAAAACGGGTATTGCTAACCTGCAAAGGCACATCGAAAACATGAGGAACTTCGGTCAGAGCGTGGTTGTATCATTCAACAGGTTCAAACACGATACCGATGAAGAAGTGAACTACCTGAAAGACTGGGTTGAGAACTTTGGTGTTGTATTTGCGATTAATAATGCATTCGCAAAAGGTGGTGAAGGTGCTGCTGACTTAGCGCAAAAACTGGTGGAAGTGATTGAGAAAAATCCTTCGAAGGATATCAACTTTACATACGATCTTGAAGATCCGATTCCGGTTAAAATTGAAAAAATCGCTAAGAAAATCTATCGTGCAGGTGAAGTAACTTTCAGTCAGACTGCTGAAAATAAATTCAAATCATACACTAAAAACGGCTGGGCACACTTGCCAATTTGTATTGCTAAAACGCAGTACTCATTCAGCGACGATCCTAAGAACATCAATGCACCTAGTGGTTTTGGTATTCATATTCGCGATATCGTTGTCAATGCAGGTGCAGGCTTTATTGTAGCAATTGCAGGCGAAATCATGCGCATGCCGGGCTTACCTGAAGATCCGCAAGCATTCAGAATCAAACTGGTTGACGGCGAAATCGAAGGATTGAGCTAGTTAATAACTAATAATTATTTCAAATGCCGCACCCCAAAAGTGCGGCATTTGTGTTTTATACAAGTTTAGGTTGCAAATCGATGAAACCTACAATTCAGGGCGACGTAGGGGCGGAAAATCTTCCGCCCTGACAGTAGCGCACATTCATGAAGCATCTGCTTCCGAAACCCAATTTGAAGCCTGCTTGGTATTGATTCTTACGAAAAATCACATGGCACACCACCACATAAAAAAACAGTCCCAACTTTCGCCGGGACTGTTCAAAGTATTTATTTAAATTATTTACTTAATTCTGGGTGTGGAGGAACTGGTGCTGATGGACCTGTTTCGTCTTTTTCAGCAGCGCGGTAGTTAACTGTGTTTTCATCTGTACCTACACCATATTGGAAGATGAACCTATCGCGAAGTATTCCTTGTTTTTCGCTCATGTATTCGATAACTGCATTTACTCTTTCCCAAGCTTTTTGCTCTTTTGCTTTGCTGCCAGAACCACCGCCCATAACAACAACTTTACAATCAGCATCAGCTTTCATTGCGCTAGCAAGAGTAGCCAATTTTTCCATCATTCCGTCAGTCAATACTGATTTGCTACCAGGAGCGAAAACGATTGCACCGTCATTGATGTGTTTGCAGAATTTCTTAACCATGTCCTTAGTACAATCTTCAGGGCAAGGGCAGTGACCAACACCGTCAGCATCAACTGGTTGACACTCAGTTGGAGTGATCAATTGTTTGTCTTTGTAGTCAGGAACACCGTCGCCATCAGAATCGAGTGGGCAACCGTGCCCGTCAGTAGCAACACCAGCAGGTGTTTTAGGACATTTGTCGAACTGATCAGTAACGCCATCGTTATCTTCGTCAGGCAATACTGGGTTAGGCAACAACATGTGACGTGGGTAAGAAAGTTCGTTGTAAGCGTGGTCAAGTGGGTTGATCCAATACAATGGCTCAACTGATTTTTTACCAGGCTTCAAGTTATAGTTCAAACCTATTGAGAAGTAGTTAATCGCATCGTTTGCTTGGCTTACAGATGCTGCGTTACCGAGCATAGCACCAAAACGAGTACCATCTACATAATCATCAGAAAGGAAAGTGTACCTGTCTTCAACAGAGATATTGAATTCTTTGTTGATTTTGTATTGGAGTCCTAAACCAAGGCTTGTAGCGAAATCAAGATGTTTGTTATCAAGAATTTTGCTTGCACCTGCGTTATCAGCTTCGCTTTCGTAAGTCTTATCCATTTTGCTTTGGAGGTCAGAACGAACTTGGCTGTTTGAACCCTTAGCGTTGATGGTAGAAAAATCGTATTTGTTACCGTTTGCATCAGTAGCATTTACCCTTGTTTTGTAAGCAAGAGCACCAAAACCTAAATAACCGTAGAAAGAAACACTGTTACGGTCTTGGTGGAAGCTGATGTTCTTCAAATTGAACATGAGGTCTAAGTTCAACTGAGAAGATTCAGTTCTTGTAGCTCTGTAAATTGAAGAAGCCGGGTTAGTAGCTGTTGCATTGTAAATTGGAGTGTAACCCAATTTAGTATAAGGAGCGTCGAAGCTAGTTGTAGGTTGAACGTCCAGGTTTTTACCAACGCCATAGATATATTGCAACCTCGTAGAGAAGATATAACCCCATGCTTTACGTGCATGAATGTGGAAACCTCCACCGCCTTTTTGCCAAAGCATCAAAGAAGGAATATCACCTTGTACATTGTACAAACCGAAGCCCAAACCTACTTCCACTTGATTGCGTGGTTTTGGAGGTAAAGCAGTTTGGTGATCCATAAATTGGCGGAATTGCTTCTGCCTGCTTTTTGGATAGTAAGATGAGTCCAGAACATCATAGTTTTTTCCATGATAAGTCATGTCACGACTTGACCATTGTGGTGTTCCGGGACCAGCAGCATTTCCGGCAGGCTGGCCTGTTGGAGCAGGCGATTGCTGCGCGAATGCAGCACCAGTTCCAAGCGTAATTCCTGTTACAAGGAGGATGTTTTTAATTGACATAGTCTCTGTATTTGTATATAACAAATCTGTAATTTACAAATTCTGGGTGCAAAGGTACTTAGGGAATCCCTAATTACAAACTGCATTTGTTAAAATAACGTTGGTTTTTAACTTTTCTTATTACCTTTTGCCGATTCGCCTAAAAAAAGTTTTTCAATTCACATCACTTGTTCGACTTTTACACACTGAATCACTACTTTTCCAACTGAATGAAGCTTGTAAACAAGGTCATAGGCGAAGAACTAGCACTCTTTGATAAGAAATTTTCAGAGAATGTAAAGACTTCCAATAGTTTGCTGAATAAAATATTGGGTTTCATTATCAACCGTAAAGGTAAGCAAATGAGGCCGATGTTCGTATTCCTGTCCTCAAGCATCGCCGGGGGCATTAACGATACAACTTATAGGGCCGCATCGCTTATCGAATTGCTGCACACAGCTACGCTCGTGCACGACGATGTGGTTGATAACTCCATGATGCGTCGTAACTTTTTCTCTATCAATGCACTTTGGAAGAATAAGATTGCCGTATTGGTGGGCGACTACATGCTATCAAAAGGTTTATTGCTGAGTGTTGAACATGGCGACTACCGCATTTTGGAGATTACATCAAGGGCGGTAAAGGAAATGAGTGAGGGTGAGTTACTGCAAATTGAAAAAGCGCGCAAGCTTGACATCACCGAAGACGTTTATTTTGAAATCATCAGGGCAAAAACGGCTACATTGCTTTCTGCTGCTTGCTGTGCAGGGGCTTGGTCAGCAAACCGAGATGAAGCTGTAGCTGATAAATTCAGGATGTTTGGCGAGAAAATAGGTATCGCATTCCAAATCAAAGACGACCTGTTTGATTATGGCACCGATAACATTGGTAAGCCAACTGGTATTGATATCAAGGAAAAGAAAATGACCTTGCCGCTCATTTACACTCTACAGAATGTAGACAAAGAAACACGCCGGAAAATCATTTACATAGTTAAGAACCAAAGTACCGACCGCGAAAAGGTAAATGAAGTCATTAGCATTGTACAGAAAACAGGCGGTATAGAATATTCATCAGAGAAAATGATGCAATACCGCAAAGATGCATTGGCTATCCTTGATGAATTCCCTGATACGCCTTACAAAGAAGCTATGGCCGAGCTGGTGAATTACGCGATTGATAGGAAGTATTAGTAGGGGAGTGTTCGTTAATCCAACTCGTCAATTTTTATCAATAATTCCTGCCAGCTCAATTCTTTTGGAACTAAGTGCAGCCCATATATTTCGTTGATGTAGCCAATTAAGTCGCTTTTTGTAAATACAGGCAGAAAGGAAGTAATGTGGTCTATTTCGCCATTGTATTCAACAACAATGTTGTTTTTATCAATGTCGTGGGTTTTGTAAATGAAAAAGGGTCGGTCGTCATAGATATTCAATTTCCCCTGATGAATGACGCGGAAAAGCTTCCTTGGGTTTTCCAGTTTTTTGAGGTAGAGAGGTTTTTTGTCTTTGTAATTGTAGAAAGCGAGTGCATTTAAAATCGGGTCGTTTTTTTGATAAACGAAATAATAGGCGTAATGGTCGTTAATTGGCTTCTGAAAAAGGATATCAAACTTAGAAGTTTGAAAATATCCTTTCATGGTATCGCCGTTGTACACCATATACCCATCGTACCAGTCGATGTATGTTGAAGGTCGCTCGCCAACATTAGAATTGAGCTGTTTGCCTGTCACTGATTTCCCAACCCAGATGGTATCGGGGTGAATCGACTGCCCTTTGACTGTGGAAGTGAACAAAATCAGCGCAGTAATTATTAGATAAACATTTTTCATTAGATAAAATTGCGTTAATCTGGTTCAAATTTGAGAAAATAATTCCATCAGTCGTACTATTTTTGGCTTTTTCAAGTTTTTAGCTCCTCATGTTTATTATATACAGCATTGTCGCGTTTTTATTGTCTGCACTGGCTGCTTTTTTTGTCTATCGTGCCGACAAAAGAAAAGCAGTTCCCATGCCATGGCTCACAGCCGGCCTGAGAGGACTGGTTGTGTTATTGACCCTTTTGCTGTTACTCATACCGAGTTTGTCAATCATCAAAAACAATGTAGAACAGCCTGTTGTTGTTTTTCTGCAAGACAACTCCATGTCTGTCGGTAATGCGTTGGGTGGCGAAGCTTCAAAGTACGAGCAGAACGCCAACAAGATGCTCGATAAACTAGCGTCGAAATACAAGGTCATTAAATGGGGTTTTGGTAATACCATTCAAAAAGACACAGTTTTTCAATACAAACAATCAGAGACCGACATAGCTGCGGCGCTCACTGAAGTGCAGGATTTTTACGGTCTGCGCAATCTTGGCGCAATCGTAGTAGCCAGTGACGGTAAATTTAACAAGGGCGAAAATCCTGTTTATGCCCAAACTGGTATTCATGCGCCTGTATATTCAGTTGTACTGGGCGATAGCACCGAACAAAAAGATTTGAGAATTGCTCAAACCTACCACAACAAAGTTGTAGCAGAACATAACAGCTTTGAAATTCGGGCTGATATCATCGGTTCTTTGTGCTCTGGTTACGACAACACTGTTACCTTGAAAGAGAATAGCAATGTGGTTGGGTCGGTGCCATTGATTATTAACGGTAACAAATTCGATAAGACAATTGCATTTTCGTTGACTGCCGCAAGCATCGGTATGCACCATTATGTAATTGAACTTCCGGTAGCTGATGGTGAGAAAAATACTGCCAATAACCGCAAAGACATTTACGTTGAAATAGTGAATGAGCGCAAGAATGTGTTGATTGCCTCTGATGCGCCACATCCTGATGTGAATGCGATTAGAGAAGCATTGCAAGGGCTTGATAATTTCGAAATATCAGTTGCCACGGGCGATAATTTTCCGTCAGACTTATCAAAGTTCAACGTCATTATTCTCCACGGACTGCCATCAAATCGCAACGATATTGCTGGCAAGGTTTTGGCTTCCGGTAAACCAGTTTGGTTTATTGTTGGGGCAAATACCAAGATTCCGGCACTCAACAGCATGACCGCGCTCACCAATACAAGTGTAGGCCCTGGTGGTCTTCACGATCTTTCGGTGAACTTTAATTCGCACTTTAATTCATTTACATTACCAAAACAAATTCAAACAGTTACCGATAAATTGCCCCCACTCAATTCAACTGTTTCCAACCTGATTGCTCCACCCGGTACCAATTCTTTATTTACACAATCAACAGGTGTAGGGAACATGCAATCTGCGGTATGGTTGATGGTGCAAGCCAAAGTACCTGTTGCTTTTTTGGCAGGGGAGGGACTTTGGCGTTGGCGCGTGTACGAGTTCAAAAACTTCAATAGCCACGAGGTAATCGACGAATGCATCAGGCAAACAGTTTCGTTCTTAGCCGCCAATACGCATGAAAAACCGTTTACTGTTGCTATGCCTAAATATGTTTGGCGCGATAGAGAACCTATTTCAGTGAAAGCCTTTTTACTTAACCCCGCAAAAGAGTTTGTAAATACCCCCGATGCGACCATCTCAATCATTGACAGTGCAGGCACCAAGCGCGACTTTACCCTGGAGCGTACAGGTAACGATTACAGCCTCAATTTAGGTATTTGGGCAGGTGGCGCTTATAGCTATGTAGCTAAGACCAAATTCAACGAAAAAGAATACACAACCACCGGAAGCTTTGCTGTAGAAACAATTCCTGCCGAACTTTCGGAACAAGGTGCTGATTATCCGCTGATGTTTGGATTGTCTAAAAAATATGGCGGTTCATTCCATACACAAAACAATGTCGAGGCAGTCTACGATAGTATTGTTGCCAACACCAACATCAAGCCTTTGATTCAATCGAACGTAGAGAACCTACCATTTGTTGAACGCAAATGGTTTTTCTTCCTGATTCTTTTGCTTGCTGTTACTGAATGGCTGTTGCGTAAGTACTGGATGGCAATGTAATTTGAACCTGCCCTCATTAGTCCTGTTTAAGGAATTTTGTTACCGGCAAATTCGCACTACAACCTTTTACATTAACGAAGTACAGGCCATTTGTGAGGTTTTGCACATCAACTGTAATATTAGATTTGAAGGTGCCTTCTATCAATTTGCGACCGCTGATGTCCACTACCTCATAATTCAATACTTCGGTGGCATAAACACCTCCTACAGCGATTTTAATTTCGTTTTGTGCGGGGTTAGGCGTAACTGAAACTCCTCTTTCAAAAATAACCGGAGTAGCTGCAGATGTTGCAACTTCTGAATCAAGGATATAAATCACGTTCATGTGGTCGAAGTAGAAACCAGGGTAGTTGACAGCCATGTCGCTTACTAATTGGAAACGAACATCGGTGCTGCTTCCTATGTAATCGTTCATGTCAACTTCTTCTTTTACCCAATCAGGTTGTTGGCCGTCGTAAATTGGTTGAAATGACAATTGGTCTGATGTACCAGGTTTGGTGTAACGGCCGCACATTGGTTGCCAAGCGCCGCTGCCTGCTGTTTGCGCTTCGAAGTCTACATAATCATACGAAGACTCAATGCTCCAGATAGCATCATAGTATGCGAAGGCTTTGTAAGCGTGAGTGAGGTCAATATGGTTGTTGTACTGCAGTGTATTGTCCGACATATCACTATAATTTGCACAGCCAACGCTAGAACCTAAACTAGCGGGCGGAACAGAATAGTAAGTTGAACATACTCCCCAGCCTGAATTCGTCCAGTCGGTCAGTGAGCTTGTATTAGGAACGATATTTACATAGTACTTGCCATAATAAAAACCTACGGTATCACGGTGTGTGTAAAATCCATTGTTACATACTATTTCATACTGCAGCAAGGCGCCATTTGGTGTTGCTGTATTAATTGAATAAGTAAATGAATCGTTGATGACCTGTAGCATTGATGGGTTTGTGTAAGTTTTTACTGTCGTTGGAAGCGTCAAACGGCTGTCTAACGAGTGAACAGAAATATTGAATGTCGCAGTGTCAGGAAATCCTAAACGTTTGAAGCGATAATGAATGTTACCATTTGTAGATGTCAGGATCTTTGCATCCATATTGATGATCTCACCAAATGGCAACAATAGTTTCGCTGCCCTAACGTTGGTCCTAAGATTTTTCCTGCAGTCAGGAATAATATTTTCGGTAGTAGTATAAAAACCAAAATCTCTGAACCCTGTTTCTGGTGTAAAGGCAAACACTTTTGGCTTAGCAGTTGTGTCACCATACATCCAATCGTCGCTATCACCATTGGTTACATAACCAACAGTTTGATCGCCGGTACCAAAGCGATACATGGTATTTTCGGTCAAATATTTTGCATAAGCTGAGAACTGGTTTGAGTCGGTTGTTCTCAGTGATGCGATATAGCCCCATGGGTAAATGATGTCGTTACCAAAAGTGTGGTAATTGAGTGCAATTTTAAAATGATGGTGTTCTGTTAACCATTTTACGGCGCGTGTTTCAGGTTCTGAAAAACCTGAACGACCGCGATATGTTTCACTTGATGTAGTCGGGCTCGACCCGATGTCATCATAACCAAAGAAATAGCCGTAGTTCCTGTTTAAATCTACTCCATTGGTACCGTCACCGTTGTTACGCATATTCTTGCGCCACATACCACCACCGCTCATGCTGGTTGCAATGTTTTGTAGGTAGCCATCAGGGTTTACACACAATATGAAATACATTTCAGTATTGTCAACTATGGTTTTTACTTCAGTGTTTACACCGTATTGTTCAAGCAAATACCATAGGTAGTACACCATTGAAGATATGGTGCCGGGTTCACGTGCGTGGTGCAGTGCAGTGTATAAAATTTGTGGTTTTGCAGGTTGTTCCACTGAAGGGTTGTTAGAAACGCGCACCCAATAAATTGGTCTGCCCTGAATGCTGTGTATTGTATCAATAGAATCGCGCACTGAAATCAACCCAGGATAAAGCGTGTGCATCGAATCAACAATCGCGAGAAATTCGGCGTAGGTAAAATACCCCGTTCCGTACGAACCCAAATGAAAATGAGTAGGTACAGCCATAGAGTCACCCATATTGCAATAGGGGCTATTGGTTGTTTTATTTCCTGTTGAACCGGGCTTGCCAACCAAACTCGCGTAATAGGAATTCACGTCGTCTATCTGAACATCGTACTTAAAACCTGCCGCACGCATCTTCTTTAATTCTGTCGCTGAAAAATCAGATACGAAAAATGTATTGAGTTTGTGCTCGCCGTGGTCGGCAGTAATACCCAGTTGAGCGAGTTCTGATATGTTGTGCCCTTTTTGGTCGAGGTGCACTTTTGCTCTTGAGTATTTTTCTACTGATTGGGCGAATAGGCTCAACGAAAGGAATAGGATTGGCAAAAGTAAAAGACGTATCTTCATGTACGAGGTTTTTTATAAAAGACGAAACTACCGAATTAACGGTAGTTTCGCTCAAAATTATATAATATCACTAAATCATGTACAAGTCATTCAATACTTGTATGCATTTGATTATTGAATAACCGGAATGAACGGCATCAACATTTGTGTTTTACCATTGATGCTCGCCAATGTACGGAACTGACGATACCAGTCGTAAATTTCAGGTGTTGTTTCACTTTTAATTGCTTCTTTAATAGCCGCTGCTGATGCGCTGTTACCGCCTTTGAATTTCTTCAACAACATATCCAGTTTGTCCGATGATTCAGGGTATGTAACTACTTTGTATGTTTTACCCACACCCGACATAGAAACTGCACATTGAATTGCTTCATTTAAGCCACCTAAACGGTCAACAAGTTTAATCTTGATGGCATCAGTACCTGTCCACACTCTTCCTTGAGCAATGGTGTCAACGAGGTCTTTTGTGAGTTTTCTGCCTTCTACTACATGGTTTTTAAATGTTTCGTAAACAGTATCAATCGAAGCCTGAATTCTACGACCTTCCTCAGGTGTCATAGCCCTTGTAGCAGTTGGGAAGTCGGCATAAGGTGCATTCTTAACACCATCGAAAGTGATACCTAGCTTATTTTTAGCCAATTTGTCGAAACTGAACATCATGCCAAATACACCAATGCTGCCAGTTATGGTATTAGGTTCTGCGAAAATACTGTCACCTATAGTGCTAATATAGTAACCACCCGAAGCAGCATAGTCGCCCATTGAAACCACAATGTGTTTTTTCTTGTCTTTTAATAATTTAAGCTCTCTCAAGATAATTTCAGAGGCCAAAGCGCTACCGCCCGGTGAGTTAACCCTTAATATAACAGCTTTGATGTTATCGTCATTAGCAACTTTTCTTACTGCCTCGCAGAATGTTTTTGACGCAATCTCAAATTCATTGTTTTGTTCACCGTCCTTGATTTCGCCTTCAGCAACTAATACAGCAACTTTGCTTCCGTTGTTTGTGAGGTCAGTTACTTTGTTCAGCATCGCATAATCGTTGATGTCCTGCATCGAAAGGTTATTTTTCGCAGCAATTCCGGCTTTAGATTTGATGGTTGTTTCCACCTGATCCCAATAAGCTAAGCCTGAAATAAGTCCAGCTTTTACTGCATCAGAAGGGAACTGAATAGCACCATCGGTGGTAAGTTTATTGATTTCTTCTTTCGATTTGTGGGTATATTCTGTCACAGCTACCAGAAAGTTATCCCAAATGCTGTTTTGCATAACACCCACTTGTAAACGATTTGGTTCACTCATTTTGTCGGTTCTGAAAGGTTCAGTTGCACTTTTGAATTTGCCGGCATAGTAAATTTCAGGCTGAATGTCCAGTTTGTCTAAAGTACCCTTAAAGAACATAAGCGTAGTTGATAAACCCTTGAGTTCCATAGCGCCTACAGGGTTTAAGTAAATATTATCAGCAGCAGTAGCAAGGTAGTAAGCACCCTGAGTTATATTTTCTCCATATGCTACAACGAATTTGCCTGACTTTTTGAAATTCAGAATTGAAGCCCTCAATTGCTCAAGTGTTGCCCAATGATTAGGCGTTCCGGAAAGCCTGATATACAAACCTTTAATACCTGCATCGTTTTTTGCACGTTCCAATGCTTTATCGATATCAAGCAAGCCAGCCTGAAATCCATCGCCCTTACTGATAACTGCCAATGAGTTGTTTTCACTAATTTCATGAATTTGAGAAGCCACATCGAGCATCAGTACATTACCTGAGGTAGTCTTAGCCGAAGTACGGTCGGTAACCTCCTTGGTAAGCGATACGATAAAGGAAATAATTAGCCCGATAATGATAGCTCCGGTGAATATCATAGCGAGCAACGATGCAAAAAACATCTTGAAAAATTGTTTCATAAAAGTTCTGTTAGACTTAAGGCAAAAATAGTTACATAAAATGGTGCTTTCCGATTTATTCCTAAAAAACAGTGCATAAAAATAATTTTTAGGATTTCTTTTCGGTACCGGGTTGATTTTGAAAAATGTGGTTTAGCTTTACCCTTACAACCTTAAAACCGTGCTCAGGGAAGGAAAATTTATCAAAGACAATATAAACCGTTGGGAGAAATACGAAATACCCACCGAAAACCCCGATGAATTGGCGGAGCGGTTTGTAAATCTTGTCGATGATCTTTCCTACTCAAAAACATTTTATCCGGGCAGTCAGACAACCAAGTATATCAACTCAATAGCAGCCAAGCAATACTTATCCATTTTTAAAAACAAAAAGGAAGATTACAAAAGGATATTTGATGTTTGGACTATTGATATACCATTAATCGTTGCGGAAAATAAAAAGCTGTTCAGGTGGATATTTATTTTCTTTTGTTGCACCGTGGCACTTGGTGTTTATGCTTCTTATAACCAGCCATCGTTCATCAGATCATTTTTAGGGGATGGTTATGTTGATATGACCGAGAAAAACATTGCTAACGGAACGCCCTTTAATGTATATGCCAGCGAAGACTCGTTTGAAATGTTTATTAGAATCGCTGCCAATAATATCTCGGTGGCGTTTAAAACATTTGTATCCGGTTTAGGGTTTGGATTGTTAACGTTGGGTATGTTGTTTTACAATGGTGTTCTGTTGGGTGCATTCGAGTCTATTTTCTTTCAACATCATTTAGGCATTGCATCCATTCTCACCATCATGATTCATGGAACACTTGAATTGTGGTCTATTCTTGTTGCCGGGGTAGCGGGTATGATGATGGGTAATGCAATTTTGTATCCTGGTACTTATACCCGTTTGCAGGCGTTACAAAAACAGGCTAAAAAGGCAACGAAACTCATACTTTCAATTGTTCCAAATTTCATTTTAGCTGCTATTTTTGAAAGCTATGTAACCCGCCACTCTGATATTTCAATTTGGTTGAATGCATTGATATTGGTTTGTTTTGTTGTCCTCATCTCGTGGTACTACGGTTATTATCCATCGGTAGTCGCTAAAAAAATGCAAGCAAAGGGTGGGCGTGAGGTGTAAGAAAATAGTTATATGGGTGCTGTGCATGTTTTTTGGAATAGTAAATGCTCCAAAATCGTTTGCATATTACGACGATGAGAATGCTGCACCACACCAAAGGGAAATTTCAAAAGATGAGTGGAACAAAATCGTCAAGTCGCGCAACTACTACTATAAAGATCAAAGGGAGCTGAGCGAAAAGGACCTTGAAAAAGCGCGGTCACATGGGGGTGAGTCTGGTAATTTCGACGAGCAAATAAATGAGATACCGCAGGAATATAATTTGGGCTCATCCAGTCAACTTGATGTGAGAACTATTTCGATCATCATTATAATCTTGATTGTTGGGGTTTTGGTGTTCTTTTTTATTGTTCGAAAGGGTGCTTTCTTCAAAAAGAAATCAGCAAAAGTACAAGAGTATTTAAAAGACGAGTTGAGCGAAACTTTTTACAAAGAAGACCTGCGCACTCTGTTTGAAAAGGCACTAAACGAAGGAAATGACTTGGAGGCTGTACGGTTATCGTACATCTGGGTCTTACAATTACTGGATAAAAAACGGGTAATTGTGTTTGACGAAAAAAAAACAAACAGCGACTATCGACTCGAATTATATAATTCTCAGTTTCTTACGTCATTCAAAGAAATAGCAAGGGTTTTTGAATTCGTTGTATACGGCGAATACAAACTAACCCGTCTGGAATTAGACAATTATGTAAAACTCATTTACGAAACCCGCGACAGGCTATCATAACAAAACATGAAGAGCACATTCACATATCAGGTACTTACCAGGCAAAGGTCCACATCTGGGTCAATGCTGAGCAAGGTATGTTGGACTGTGGTTCTTATGTTATTTGTAGTAACAAATGAGGGTTGCACTAAAAAGCCCAGTTGGAATAAAACCCTCAAAGGTGATGATACGCAGCCATACGGAACTGAAATATTTACCAAATCACTTCCAAAGTTTTTCCCCGAAGCTTTTGTCATGCCCCTCAAACCTAGTCAGCCGTTTTCAGGGCTCAACTTGGCGAGAATCCCCGATACTAATAAAAGTGAGCTATTGGTAATTGTTGCAACACAATTTGAGTTTAGTGATGTTGAACGGAGAATATTGACTAAATTCATCCAACAGGGAAAGGATGTTTTTATCTTCACAAATAATTTGGATTATAATACCTGTTTAACTCTGGGTATTCACACCGACTACGATTTATCTTCAGTATTCACCAGCCAGGGCGAGCCAAAACAGTTTCAACTGGCCAACTGTCCCGGCTCAGTTTTCGCTGGATATAGCAGCTTCAAACCTTATGAAGTTATTTATAACTACGATTCATCTAATACGGCGAATGGATATAATCAGAATATAATTGATTCTTCCCAGCGACAAGTGGATGCTGAGGTATATGGTGTTACTCACCCAAGGCAATTGTGGGCCATCACCTCTTTTGAAAAGCTGGGGACAAGAGATGGTAAAACGAATTTTGTAAGGGTAGGATATAACAATGGGAATGCAGGCAATTTGTTTTTCCATTGTAGCCCTGAAGTGACTACCAACCATTTTTTGATACAAGATTCAAGTTTTAAGTACCTCAGTGGGTTATGGAAGTATGCCAACAAAAAATACCAGGTCGTTTATTTAATGAGTAAATCGTACTACCGGGGTTTTACCGAGCATAAAAAGAATAGCAACACAATGCTTCCAAAAATGTTCTTCTTTTTACTGCTGGCTACTATTTTTTATGTGCTTACAAACTACAGGCGCAGGCAACGTGCTATTCCGGTCGTGCCGAAGTTGAAAAATGAATCTGCGGCATTTGTTGAAACGGTTGGGCAGTTGTACTACAACAAAGGCAATCACCACAATCTGGCACTAAAAATATGCAATCAGTTTTTAGAATGGGTGCGGTCGAAATACTTTATACCCACTACCGAAATCAATGATGAATTTGCGATGACTTTACATAAAAAGTCGGGGGTAGAATTGGAACATGCTAAAGAGATTACAAATATTATATACGAAGTACAGTCGGGTGGTGTAGAAGTAAATGAGTCATACCTGCAACACCTGTATGTTATTGTCAACAAGTTTTATAAAAACCGAGATTAAATATGGAGTACTCAGAAAACAGAACCCCACATGCCGAGTTTTACCAACTCGCTGAAATGCTCGAATCGCTGAGAAGGTACCTGAACCAAATTATTGTGGGGCAGCCCAGAATGATAGAACAACTGCTGGTGGGCTTGCTTGCCGACGGACATATTTTGCTTGAAGGTGTGCCGGGTGTAGCAAAAACACTTGCAGCTAAATTACTGGCGCGATTAATAGATACTCAGTTCTCCCGCATACAGTTTACGCCCGATTTAATGCCTAGCGATGTGTTGGGTACGAGCATATTCAATCAGCAAAACGGAAAGTTTGAGTTTAAGAAAGGGCCTGTTTTTAGTAACATAGTATTGATTGATGAAATCAACCGGGCACCGGCAAAAACGCAGGCGGCATTGTTTGAGGTAATGGAAGAACGCCAGGTGACGCTTGACGGAACTACTTACGCCATGTCGAATCCGTTCATGGTAATAGCTACCCAAAACCCAATTGAGCACGAAGGTACTTACAGACTGCCCGAAGCACAGCTAGACCGCTTTTTAATGAAAGTGGTTGTCGGCTATCCAACATTAGAAGAAGAGGTTCAAATTCTTGAAAACCAAAATAAGAAACTCATTACCGAACAACTTTCGTCTATGAAGCCGATAATAGGTGTAAAAGACCTTGCGGCCTTGAGAGATTACGTTAAGAAGATTCATATTGAAAAGTCGTTGCTGATGTACATCGCCAAGATTGTACATGAGTCACGCGAGAATAAAAATATCTACCTCGGGTGCTCGCCAAGGGCGTCATTGGCTTTGATGCAGGTTTCTAAGGCTTATGCTACACTCAATGGTCGCGACTTTGTTATTCCTGAAGATATCAAGGCGGCAGTTGCACCTGTTATAAGACATAGAATCATGTTACAGCCGGAAAAAGAAATGGAAGGCGTTACTCCAGATTCTGCGATTAAGGAAATGCTTGAGAAAATTGAAATCCCTAAATAAAATCATCAAATCACATTTATAGTGTTACGGAAATTCTTTTTAGCGTTCAGGTTTTCAGTACTGTTTTACTTGGTATTCGGTGCTGTAATCGCATTTGCGCTATTAAGTTTTAAAGGTATTTCTTTAGTCATGCTGGCAACATTGACAGTAGTAACACTTATTGATGCACTACTATTATTTGGTACTGGCGGTCGGTTGAAGGGAGAGCGCCAAATGGAGAAGTTGATGGAGATTGGTTCACCCAACGAAATCAGTATTGTTTTAGCGAGCTCATACCCGTTTGCTGCCAATGTAATATTGATAGATGAATTACCTGTGCAGTGCCAGATCAGGGATTTTGAAAAACACATAAAGGTATTGAGCGGCAGGCCGGAAACGATAAATTACACTTTGAATCCTACTTCTCGTGGCGAATACCATTTCGGGAAAGTACTATGTTACCTCAAATCTCCTTTGCGAATACTGGAGCGATGCTATGAGTTTGAAGGAGAGACAGTTGCCAAAGTGTATCCCATTTTCAGAAAAGAAACCCGTTACCGATTGAATGCAGTAAACAGGGAGTATGCGCCTGACGGGCAAACCAGCAGGGTACGAAGGCTGGGGCATAGTCTGGAGTTTGAGAAAATCAAAGAATATGTAAAAGGTGATGACGTTAGGACCATTAACTGGAAGGCTACCGCCCGTTCCAGCAACCTGATGGTGAATACCTATACAGATACCCGCAGGCAAGAAATTTACTGCCTCATTGACAAAGGGCGCAACATGAAAATGCCGTTCGACGGACTCACATTGCTCGACCATTCTATCAATGCTGCTCTTTCGTTGATGAATGCAGCAATTCAAAAACAGGACAAAGCGGGGTTATTTACGTTTTCGAATGTGCCAGACAAATTGTTGCCAGCCGACAACCGCCCGGGGCACATGCAGAAAATGATAGAAACGCTATATGCTCAAAAAACTGATTTCAAGGAAACAGACTACGAAGCGGTACTGTTAGCTGTAAGAAAGCAACTGAAACAACGGACTTTCATGCTGTTATTCACTAATTACGAATCGCTTTCGGGTTTGAAACGCCAGTTGCCACACTTGGTAATGCTATCAAAAATGCACCTTTTATGCGTTGTGTTTTTTGAAAATACACTCATTAATCAAATCAAGGAACAACAGCCCGAAAACACCGAAGGAATTTACATCAAGACCATCGCCGACCAGTTTGTGCTTGAAAAGAAACTCATTGTAAAAGAGCTTCGCCGCCATGGTATTGTCTCCATACTAACGACACCGGCGCGATTAAGCACCGATGTCATCAGTAAATATTTGGAGCTAAAAGCAGTTCAAAAAATATAATTATTTCCTGCCATTATTGACAATAGTTGTGCCCAAGAAGGCATTTTCATATTGTTGGTAGCCCGACTGTGTAGCCATAGCAGCAGAATCAAACGTGTAATAGAGGTTGAAGTAATTAGTCATAAAGCTGGTATATTCAGGTGTGCCAGGTGTTTTCGACAACTTGAGGGCTTGCTCGAAGAACTCGTTGTTCAAAGGTTTATTGAAACCCGATGGCTGAGTGAAATCGTATTGCTGCCACTTAACGGGTCCAAAACTCAAGTAGTGCGTTCTGATGTCGTTCAGGTGCTTGTCACTGTCTAATTTCAACATCTGGAAAGCGGGGTTGTTATAGTGATTGGCACACATGCCCGGGGCAATGTGAATGTAATTGTACACTTTAAGATCGGTTAGGTTATTTACATAAGCCATGTAGTCGTCCATGTGTGAGTGTCCACCAATTTGTGCTTTGATAATATCTTTATAAGTAAACACCAACGAATCAAACACTTCCTTATAGTTTTGAGTTGTGTCCCAGAATGCAACGTTGTCGCCATGAGATGCGTAACGGTTGTTGCCTGGTGGTATGTGATACAACAACCATACTTTCTTGCCCTTGCTTTCTTCAAGTGTTTTTGCCAGCCATTTTAACTGGTTTTGTGCTTGCTCCTGTATAATATTGAAGTAATTTTTATCTGCACTTTCTATGGCGTTCATGAGCCACGAAGAACTGTAGTAGTTATCAAACATAACCGTATTCAAAACAATGATTCTAAAATCAGCATTGCAGTCGTAAGCATAATAGCCTTTGAAATTTTCGCGGGTTATATCTTTTGGGTTGAGTTGTTTTACGAACAAGTCATAAAAATTCTGGTATGAGAAAGTATCAATCACGTAGTCATTTGAAAAGTCATTGTTCCCCATAGCCGGAATAACCGTTACGCCGGGTATGGCAGTTTTAAGACAGTTGTAAATTCTCCCCATCTGATCCTTCATTACAGCCTGAGTTTTTGTGCCATTATAATGTCCGTTGAAGTCACCCGCACAAACAGCGTATTTCATGTTTGCATATTTCGCTGCAAGTTCATCTTGTAAATACTTCAGTTGGGTAGTATCACAATCTACTTCTGCGCCGTTATAGTTACCGTAGTAGGTAGCTGACGAACTGCGATTTATAGAAAACGAAACGCTTAAATGGACATCAGAAAGCAACAGTACTGAATCAATTGTATTATCAGTTGGATTTTGTGTTGCAGTTGTTTTTTGATCTCCGCCGCCGCAGCTATACAATATTGCTGAGGCTCCTAATAGAAAGGATAGTGAAATTTTCTTCATTCTGTTTTTTCTTTGGCTCAAAGATATAAAATTGATTAAAAATGTATATTTATTTGTTGTCGTCAGGTGTTATTCGTAGTCGATATTATCCGCTATTCGCGGTTATTTTTATAGCATAGCATTTAACTTTACATTTGTTGGGTAACATGGATAAAAAGGGTGTACAGTTTTCGGTGATTGTTCCGGCTTTCAATGCTGCGAAAACCATTGTGCGCACTGTTGAATCTGTGCTAGGTCAAAGCTACACGCCCTTTGAAGTAATTGTCGTTGATGATTGTAGTTCCGATGGCACTGTAGCTTTATTACAGAAACAATTCGGACAAAGCATTAAAATACTTCAAAATTCGAAAAACTCGGGTAGCTCCATTACCCGCAATAATGGCTGGGATGCTGCTACAGGTGACTACGTTGCTTTTTTAGACGCCGATGACACCTGGCATACCGATAAACTTTGGTTGCTCAATAAGCTGATTGGCGGTTCTGCGACAATGCCGCAGGTTATTTTCCACCCTTTTACATTACAGGAACTTTCAAAGATGCCATTGAGTGGCAAAGAATACCTGGAAGAATTCGGCTTCCATAAACTACTGCCGGGTAACAGGGTTGCCACTTCATGTCTGATAGCCTGCAATCGACCTGATTTTAGATTTGAGCCCACCATGCGCTACACCGAAGACTATGATTTCGCATTGCGTTATGGGTACCAATATGGCATATACATGGTCAACTTTCCGTTGACACAGATCTATAGGATGTTCACGACCCAGGGGGGAATTAGTAGCAACAAGTGGGCAATGCGGAAAGGAGAAATAAGGGCATACACCCGTTTGGCAGTGAGATTCCCCATATTCTTACCATTCCTACCGCTTTTAATTGCTGGTAGTTTATTAAAGCACGTGCTTAAGTCGCTGAAAGATTAAGATTCTATTGTTTCTGCCTGGTGGCTTACCTTGTTTTTTTGGGCCCGTTTAAGTGCGGGAATAGAAAGTACAATGGCAATAAAAATCAATATTGCAGCTAACGCAAAAGGTGCCGCAGGAAACTTGAACGGCGCGGCGGGTGTGGTGAAATAATAGAAAATGTTGTTCATAATCAGTGGGCCTATGAACGACGTAAAGCTCATTAAACTCGTCATAGCACCCTGTAGCTCTCCCTGTGCATTAGGCGGAACCTGATTAGACATAATGCCCTGTAGTGTAGGACCACCTATGCCACCCAGGCAATAAATAATTAATGAAGCATACAATTGCAGTTCAGTGTTGGAAATGGCAAATAGAGCCATACCCAGTCCATACATGGCTAAACCTAAAAACACTGCGCGGTTTTCACCCAGC
The DNA here is from genome assembly GCA_947454235.1 of Chitinophagaceae bacterium. Classification (GTDB taxonomy): domain Bacteria; phylum Bacteroidota; class Bacteroidia; order Chitinophagales; family Chitinophagaceae; genus Flavipsychrobacter. Next base: position 4,570 of record CANGIY010000018.1, on the reverse strand, counting down.
TTGGGTACTGCAACACGTATAAGACCGCCTTGTACAAGCGACACAAACAGACCAAACATAGTAAGCGAGAAACCAACTTGTTTAATTGACCAGTTGAATTTATAAGTAGTGTAGTAGCTCCAGTTACTTTGCACAGCATGGCTGGCTAAATAAATGAGGAACATGGAAAACATCAATCCCAACACAATAGGGTACTTCTTGATTTGTAAAAGAGAGCCAACAGGGTTGGCGCGCTTCCAGTCGAAAGGGCGGCGGTTTTCAGGTTTCAGTGATTCGGGCAAAACGAAAAAGCCAAAGGCGAGGTTCACGAAACAAAACAGACCGGCAGCAATAAATGGCAATCTGATTTCGGCATCGAGCCCCCAAATGGTGCCCATTGATTTGCCCAAAGAACTACATACAACACCCAGCAACGGACCAATAATAAATCCTATCCCGAAGGCTGCGCCTATCATCCCGAAGTTTTTGGCTTTTTCATTGGGTTGAGAGATATCGGCAATGTAGGCTGATGCGGTTGTAAAACTGGCACCCGTTATACCGGCAACTATTCTACCAAAAAATAATATGGCGAGTGTGGGCGAAAATGCCTGAACAAAATAATCGACACCAAAACCTGCCAGTGCCAGAAGTAGCACAGGGCGCCTGCCATATTTGTCGCTCAGTCCACCAATAATAGGTGAGAACAAAAATTGCATAATCGCATAAGCAAACAACAACCAGCTACCAATTTGTGATGCCTTGGCTATATCAACACCATTGAGTTGCTGAATGAGCCTTGGAAGCACAGGTATAATAATGCCCAGCCCAATCACATCAATCAGGATAGTAACCAATATAAACCATATAGCGGCGGTACGCTTTTCAGCAGACATAGAACAAAAATTAAAAAAGGGGAACGGGTAAAGTTAGGGGTAAATGCAATTCAACTACTTATTCAGCAGTATTTTCAAATAAAATGACGGTTTGCTGAGTTGTTTTCTCGCTTCTTCATCCCAAAGCATTCTATTCAGGGTTTCTTTCAGTGATGGACTTTTCATTGTTTTGTTCACCACCCAGTTTATAAACTTAGGGTAGTAGCTCATTTTATGTTGTATGGCACTCAATTTGAGTTCAGTGCCAAATCTTTGATAGAAATCATTATCATACACTTGCTTTATGAAGCCTGCAGTGAAATTGTTTTGGGAATAGCATTTTTCAACTGCATCGCCCGCCATCATGCCACTATACAGTGCATTTCCAATGCCTTCACCCGTCGATGGGTCAATGAGTGCCGCAGCATCACCAGTCAACATAAGTCCATCGCCCGACATCAATTGTTGTTGCATTGCCAGCGAAAGCCCCCAGCCATGTATCTTGTCTTCCATCACTGCATTTTTAAATCGCTCGCGCAACTTCGGATTATGGTTGATGGCGTAAATCATCTTTTCTTTCAAATTGATGCGTTCCTTACGTACAATTGAACTCATCATACCCACACCCACATTTGCACGCCCATCAGGTAAAGGAAATATCCATAAATACCCCGGAACCAGTTCGGGTAAAAAATGCAATTCTATATAGTTCGGTTGTTCGTAGCCCGTAATTCCTGAATAGTAAGCCCTAAGTCCTACTGCATTGGCTTTAACGCCTTCAGGTCTAGGCAAAAATTTTCGCGCTACAATACTTTTTTCTCCGTCGGCACCTATGAGGGCAGGAGAAGTATATAAATATGTTGTGCCGTTGTGCCTAACTGTAACCGAATAGGTGTTCCCATTTTTCTCTACCTTTTCAACTGTTGCACCTTGTAATATTGTACAATAGTCGCTAGGAAGTTTAGAGAAAAGAAAGTTGTCGAGTTCTAACCTCGGCATGGTGAACATGGGAACTGCCTTGTTCTTAATTTGGTGATCGCCAAAAGAAAAATGTACTCCGTTGCCATTGGGTGCATAAAACGAAAGCCCCATTATAGGTAACAGTGAAGGGTGGGCTATGAGTTCGTCGTACCATTGAGGGTTGGCTCTTCGCACCACTTCAGCACCTTTTGATCCGCAGGCATCTCCACATATTTTATCGCGGGGAAATGTCGCTTTTTCTATAACTACATGAGCAATCTTTTTTTTAGAAAGCTGGAATGAGGTGCCGCAACCTGCCGGTCCAGCTCCTATTATAATAGCTCCTGTTTGAATTTCCTTAATGCTCATGAATCGTGTGTGGCAAAAGTAGCCAAAAAATGAGCAACTTCTTTTGGTTTGGGTTGGGGTACATAATAAAAACGCACAGTGTCTTTATCAACCACTGTGCGCTAATTATATTGAGGTATAAAAACTTGAATTAAATAACTTCCAACAACTCGCTCCAGGTCAACTGTTGTTTGTTGGCAGCCCTGCGTTCTTCGTCAGTGCAATTGATACAAATCTCTTCGTTGCTTTCAATGATATTGGTGGCTTTTAGTGCCCAGTCGGTGTTAAAAACTCCTGAGTATACTTGTCCAATGCCTGCATTATCAACCAGAATGCCAGGGTTTCTATTTATTGTGTTGCATTGTTCCGAAAGGTCTTGTCCACCAATCAATACAACTTTACCATCAACAATTAAACTACGCGCCTGACCGTTGTTTTGAAGCCGCACACAGTCCATATTAAAGCCCATGTCTTTAAGGCGCATCACTATGCGTTTAGCATCAGACTTCAATAAAGAACGGCAAATGATTTTTACTTCAAGCCCTGCTTTTTGTTTTTCTAAAATGGCAGTCAACAGGCGATCAATCATTGCAAAGGCATGAGGATTATTGTCGCCGGTGATAGTCAGGTTTTCAATTAAAATACTCTTTTGTGCATTTTTTACAATAGAAATGGCTGTCTTGAAATATTGATCGGTACTCAAAACAGGTGTATAGTCAATCGACTCAAATGTGTCAGTCATTTTGCGGGATTTGTTGGATGTAGTAGGGTACACGACTGCCTCATTTTCACCTGTGGCGGCATGTTTGTAAGAATAAATTAGTTTTTGGTTGATGGCATTTTTTGCGTTGGTCATTACTTCAGCAATGCCGGGGCCCAATACTTCAACTGCAACACCAAAGAAAGTTTCGGGAATGCCTATGCGTGCCTGAGCAGCTTCGGTTGAAACCATCGTAAGTACTATAGCTTCCATGTCGGTTACGCGACCATTGATGAATAAAAATCCTTTTTCAACTTTTTCAACATCTCTAAGCTCCCAAAACTCACGCTTTGCCAATTCAAATATTGAATCAAAATCCAATCCTGTTAGTTTTCGGCTCTTTTTTACATGCTGATTAAAACCAACTGCGGGATACTCAGTGCTTTTAACTTGCTCAACATCCATCGTCATTGCACTACCATTACCAGTTAAAGGCAAGGGGTTGATCCACGGAGTAGAAGAACTGGTATATAGTTGGCCGGCAGTGATTTTTTTCTGTTGTTGCATAAAAATTTTGTTTTAAAGATTTTTTTTAAAAGTTGAGTTTTTGAACAAGCGTGTTTTTTGTTGATTACTTCACAAATCTACTAACTAGAAATAGGGATTGCTACCGTTAAATCACGTTTTTTATCATTTTTTTTATTTACAGTCGAAAATATTAAAATACAAAAGACACTTCAAGAAGTGTCTTTTGTATTCAAGTAAATAAATAATGTGTTTTCTAATCGCCCATTTTAACAAACTTCCCTGTTGCCAGTGCCATACCGTTATAGGTCACCTTATAAATATATATTCCGGTGCACCAGTTGGTGAGGTCAATTCTTTCAGTTTGGTTGATTACATTTCTTGTATCAATCAATTGCCCGAGCGGGTTGTAGCATTCAAGTTTAAGCCCCTGTGGCAGGCGCGTAAAGTCTAAATTAATGTAGGTGGTAGCAGGGTTAGGGTAGAGTTGTACACTCAATTGTTCTTGAGGCAAAAGCGGTGCATGAAGATTATGGCATCCTGTATCATTTAACCCCAAACACCCGTTTGAATCAACCCGAACCAACCAGCCAAATTGGGACCTATCTGTTACATGCATGCCCGCAATGATATACCCCCCATCAGTACACTTATTAAAATCATATTCTTTGGAGTTTCCATCGGCAGTGTCAATAGGATAATACTTATGGTGGAAAATTTTACTGCCGTCAGGTCGGTATCTTATTAATCCGGCATAGGTATGCAGGTAGGGTGGTGTATCGTCGTTAAAACCACCAACAACTGAAGAACTAGTGATAATCGTACTGTCCGGAAGCTCAAAAAGTCTGACAAATGGATCTGCCGGAGTTGTTAGGTAGTAGATCCCAAGAGTATCCGACCAAACTGGAACCCGATTGCTGTCTAGTTTTTGAATAAAAGTTTTAGTTCTTGGGAAACCCGTGCCTTCCATGTATCCATGCCCCATGCAAGAATATAGATAACCTTTGTCCTTGGTTCTTATGATGTCCTTGATCTCGTAACTCAATTTTAAAGAATCACTTTTCCAATCCCACAAAACATTGCCTCCTGTATCAGTTTTTATGATTTGGGAACGTATAAACGCCGTCGTACCAACGCCAAGAAAATTAGTTAACATACCACCTAATAAATATCCGCCGTCATTATC
>CANGIY010000017.1 GCA_947454235.1 Chitinophagaceae bacterium | reverse complement strand
GTTGTAACAAGTCGTCCAGCACAGCATCAGCCATTCCCCTGTGCCCGTTGGCTGAATATCCATTAAAGCGTACCACCTTGCAGTGTCCCTACAAAAGGGCTTTGGATATTCGCGTTGTGAAAGCACATGCCCTAGGGTGTCGAACCTCAGAATTAAGGCATACATTTCCATGGTTGTATCGTTCATGTCTGCAGAAACACCATAGAGCAATGTGTGGTCTGGCAACATTTGCAGTGAATTGTTGTTCAATACATTATTGTATGTTCGCACATTAGGCTTCTGAAAGACCGAATCAAACAATAAATTTCCATCAGCATCAAAAACCGAAAAAATTAAACCATAAATAAGCACTGCATTACTAGAATCAAAAGTGGTACCAATGGTGTAAAATTTATGATTGTATTCTACGACAGAATTGTATTTAGTGCCGTATGAATGTTGGGAATAAAATTTATTGAAATAATGTTGTGCATGGAGCGAAAAGGCACAATTGAGTAGAAGTAAAATTGGATATAGTTTTTTCATGTAAATATAAGACGATATAAAGCTAACAAATCTTGGGCATAAACAGCAACATATCCACAACTATCATAAAATTTCCCCCTCACACAATCTTTTTGTTGATGTATTTTTACCCCAAACTCATTTGGGATAATGTTTTCTTATAAAAATGTCATCAGGCTGGCGGGCGTAGTTTTTGTTTTGGTTGCCAATCAAAATCAGGCGGTTGCGCAAAACGATAATGCCTACAGGAATGCTTCCAACCAATACTATTGGCACAACAACACACCTGCCAAGGGCTATTGGCAGCAAGATGTAGCCTATACCATTCATGCACGTATTGACGAAGAGGAAAACAGCATAGCTGCCGATGAGTCGTTAGATTATTTCAACAATTCCCCCGATACGCTCACTTTTGTGTACTTCCACCTGTATCAAAATGCATTTGTGAAGGGTTCCTATCTGCATCACCTCGAGCAAATGAATAAGTACCCTACAAAGCTGGGAGCCAAGGAAGGTGCCGGACTGGGTAATGTTGTATCAAATGTTCAGGTCGATGGCGTTAATTGCCCAACCACCCTCGATAATACTATCCTGAAAGTAGCCTTGCCTAAGCCATTGTTACCCAATGGGAAAATAAAAATTGCCCTCAATTTCAAAACTTACTATGACGAGGGTAACACCCGCCGCCGTATGAAAATGTACGATGCGTGGGGCTTCAAGCATTACAATGGCTGCCAGTGGTTCCCGAAGTTAGCGGTGTACGATAAAATGCACGGTTGGGATACCTACCAACACCTGAACCGCGAGTTTTATGGCGACTTCGGTGTATATGATGTAACCCTCGATTTCCCTTCAAACTATGTTGTTGAGGCATCGGGTATTTTGCAGAATGAGTCGGAGGTATTGCCCGATGAGTTGAAGAAAAAATTGGACATCGCCAATTTCGCGGGAAAAAAATGGGATGAAACCCCTTCAATTATTACTCCTTACGTAAAGGGGCAGCGCAAGCAGTGGCGTTTTGTTGCCAACAACGTGCATGATTTCGCTTTCACTGCCGACCCTAGTTACCGCATTCAGTCAAAAGACTGGAATGGTATAAAATGCGTAGCGATTGTACAAGAACCACATGCTGCACGTTGGCAAAATGCAGCCGATTATGTGTCAAAAGTCATCAAAACATTCTCAGAAGAAATAGGCATGTACCGTTACCCTAAAATGGTGGCAGCCGATGCCGCCGACGGTATGGAATACCCAATGATTACCCTTGACGGGGGCGGCGACCCAGATTATCGTGGTCTGTTTGTTCACGAAATTGGGCACAACTGGTTCTATGGTCAGGTGGGCAGCAATGAAACTTACCGTGCCGCTATGGACGAGGGTTTTACGCAGTTTTTAACCATCCTTGGCTTATCGAAAATTGAAGGAGAAACCACTATAGCTCATTCTAAAGACTGGCCGCACAGGTGGTCTGATGAACCGCAGTATGTTATGGACAGAAACGCGCTGAACAGGTACACTTCTACCGCTTTACGTGGCGACGATATGCAAATCAACACCCATTCTGATGATTTCAATAATTCACTCAACCACGGTGGAGGTTATGGTTTGGTGTATTTCAAGACAGCCTCTATGTTGTACAACTTACAGTATGTGCTGGGCGATTCATTGTTCAAATCTGCTATGCACCATTACTTTGAGCAGTGGAAATTTGCGCACCCTTATTTTGAAGACTTCCGCGCTTCAATGATTGAATACACCCATGTTGACCTTTCGTGGTTTTTCGACCAGTGGTTTGAAACCACCAAAACACTAGATTACGGCATCACCAAAATCAAAAACATCAGAGGCACCGACTCAACACTTATCAGTTTCAAACGTAAAAGTGATATGCAAATGCCTATTGATTTTACAGTAACAGCTAAAGATGGTAAAAAATACAATTACCACATTCCTAATACCTGGTTCGTAAAACAAACGGATGCTACGGTGCTGCCAAAATGGTATGGCTGGAGCAAAATGGAAGACAAATACGACGCTCATATTTCGGTGCCGGGTGGCGTGAAAAGTGTTCAGATAGATACGACCTATCGAATGGCTGATATTCACCTCACCGATAACAATGTCACAAAAACGCCGTTCTTTTTGAAACGCGCTGTGAAAATTGACCCCGATTTGGGGGTGTCACACCCTTCTGACAGGCGTTTTTATAGAATTTACTATCGCCCTGATTTATGGTGGAATGCAATTGATGGTATTAAGCTGGGAGTTCGTCTTGAGGGAGACTACTTGAATTCGGTGGGCAAGTTTGATTTCACACATTGGTTGAATACGCACGCAGCACAGTCGATGCAAGACTATCACCCGGTTCCGCAAAAGAACGCCAACCTGACCGACTATTCATTCAATTTCTCTACCGCTTTAGGGCGCAGACTTCCAAAGCTTCAAATTGTTGCGCATTCACGCCACCTTGAAGGACTGAATTACCACCAACTCGGGTTCTACTGGCAGGTAAACGACAACAATAACCTTAGCTCTTCGTTCACCACTATGTGGAGGAAGGACGATACTGCTGCTGTGTACTTGACTAACATCAATGATTGGAGCAGCTACAATAATATGCGCAACAATTACCTGAGCCTGGCATGGAACCACACTTACAATTATGTAAAAGGTGCAGGAAGGTACACATTGAGCGCTCGCACTCCATTCTTAGCTTCGGGACCTACACCATTCGACTATTCTTACCTTCAGTTTGAATGTGTAAATCTCAATAACCTTGGAAAGTTGGAAGTAAAAACGCGCTTGTTTGGTAGATATGGCTTGGGCAATCAATTGCCTTACGAAAGTCTTCTATATCTGGCAGGCGGCAGCCCTGAAGATGCGATGGATAACAAATACACGCGTTCAGTGGGGTATGTACCTGAGTCAGAAAACAATATTTCAACCTACGATACCAAACATTATCAAGTAGGCGGTGGGTTAAACCTACGTGGATTTGCCGGCTACAATGCCCCTGACGAAAGATTGGGTAAAACTATGACGGCTTACAAAGGTCGTTCTGGCGCTTCATTCAATATAGAAGTGGGCTTCGATAATTATTTTAATCTGAAACCTAAATTCACCCGCAACTGGTTGAAAGTGAATTTGTATGCGTTCAGTGATTTGGGCTTGATGGAGTTAAGTAATTTCCATGCAGCAAACTACTATTACATTTTGCCATCAACTATGTACTCTGATATAAGGGTTGACGCCGGGCTCGGAACGGCATTTACCATCAAAAAGTGGGGACATTTTGACAAAGCAAAACCACTCACTATTCGTGTTGATTTCCCATTCTTCCTGAACAGGGCTCCTTATGGCAATCCTGAATACGCAACATTCCGCTATGTTGTGGGTGTCAATCGCGCATTCTAGGCTACATATTCGGCTTCCGGCTGAATATCGGTGATGTTTGAAAGGCGTAGGTACACTTTTGCAGAAGTGTAAACGTCTTGCATGCAGTATTTTGCGATGCGGGGCAGGTCTTTTTCCTTGTAGAATACACCTGCTACCATGCTGCCGTCAATATCTTCTTTTGGTGAGGGTATGCCAAAAACTGCCGCAAGTAATGAAAGTGATGTGAAGTTTTTATAGTCTCCAAATCGCCACATTTCCATAGTGTCAATATGGTTAACCTCCCATGGTTTTTTACCTGAAACGTTCATTGAAGAGGGGAGTGGCAAGCCGTTGATTAACAGCCTTCTGCATAAAAACGGAATGTCGAATTCTTTGATGTTGTGCCCACAAAAACGAAAGTCTTTGTATCGCGAACTGAAGTGATCAATGATTTCTAGAAATTGTGTGAGCAAAATCTTTTCATCTTCATGTGCCAGCGATTTCAGGCGCATCACCCATTTACCACCTTTTTCAGCGAGGTAACCAATTCCTATTACTACCACTTTTGCAAATTCTGAAAAAACGCCTGCTCTGTCTTCGAATAATGCCGACGGTTCGTCGCGACCTTCGGCGGCATTTTTGATGAGTTTTGCCTTGCGATTCCACTCTTTTTGCATGGGTTCGGTCAGCCCGTTGTAATATTCTGCCATCGGAACAGTTTCAATATCAATAAACAGAATGCTTTTTAAATGTTCCATAACAATTTACTTTCTTATATTTGTAACCTTTAGGTATTAGCCAACGGTTAACAAAGGTATTGTATGGATCAAGAAAATGCAATGTACAACGGTCAGGAACAAGAAAAAGAAAGGAAAAACAGACCCATAATCTATTGGGTTGTAATACTGCTTTTACTTGGTGCTTGTGCTGTAATGTTCTACAAAAACAACCAATTAGCAAACGACAGCGAAAAGGATAGGCAAAAGTTGATGGCGCAAATTGACTCGGTTAAGTCAGATCGATCTGCACTGCAGGCCGACTTCGATGCTGCTTCTGCTAAAATTGACCAATTGGTGTCAACCAATGCAAAATTGGACAGCAACCTTGAGCGCGACAAGCAAGAAATTCTTGAACTTAGGCGCAAAATCAAGAGCCTTATGGGCAATGCACATGCATCTAAAGCTGATTTGGCAAAAGCACGTGACTTGATTGCATCACTGAACGACAAGACAACACAATACGAAGCAAGAATTGCTGAACTTGAAAAGGAAAATGCTATTCTTACAAACAAAAATACAGTGCTTACCCGCGAGCGAGATAGTACTGTAACGCAAAACATTGCAATTAAAAAGGTCGCTTCTGCATTGCATTGTTCTAATATGCGCCTTGAAGCAGTACATGTTAAGCGCAACGGTCAGGAAGTAGAAACTGAGAAAGCGAAGAAAGCAAATGCGTTGAAAATCACATTCGATATTGACGAAAACCACATTGCTGAAAGCGGTAACAAAGATATCTATGTGCGACTCGTAGGTCCTGACGGTTCAGTACTATCAAGTCCAGGCAACGGTTCAGGCACCATCAAAACGGCTAAAGGCGATCAAATCAGTTTCTCGTTGCACAAAATCATATCACTCACTAAGAGCCAACCTGTGAAAGATGTTTCGCTCGATTGGCGTCAGGATGGTAAGTATGACAAAGGTTCTTACCTCATTGAAATATTCAGTGAAGGTTACAAAGTAGGTTCAGGCAACGTTATCCTGAAGTAATACTGGGGTAAAAAGATATTAAAAGCGATAGCGCCTGTGATTATCTCGCAGGCGCTATTTTTATTCTTTGGTTTTTGAGTTTTTCATCTCTTATAAAATCGAGTGTCGTTCTCAGTTTCGAGCGTTTTATTGCTACAAACGCGAAAAAGTCTTTTACCTCAATCAGTCCAATTTCTTCTTTTTTAAGTTTTCCCTTTTGTGATAAGAAACCAACAATGTCAATTTTATTGATTTTGTTTTTCTTACCTGCATTTACAAAAAGTGTTGCCCAATTGGGTGCTTCAGGTACAATTTCATTTGCATTGGGTTCAACTTCCTGCATTTCCTGATTGGTGAATGGCGGCAAGTATTCTTTTCCTTCCAATAAGATGTACACTTGTCCATCGGCGTGCATACGAGCCGTTCTACCATTGCGGTGAATCAGAACGTCTTCTGTGGCTGGCAAATGATAATGCAATACAAAATCTACGTCAGGAATATCCAGCCCTCTTGCTGCCAGGTCGGTTGATACAAGCACGTGGGCACTTCCATTGCGAAACTTACACAAAGCAACCTCACGGTCTTTCTGTTCCATGGCACCATGGTAGAAAACTGATGAAATCCCTTGTTTTGATAAATGCTTGGCAACCTCCTCAACGGTTTCCCTGAACGAACAGAACACAATACTTCTGCCAGTTCCTAAATGACACAACAATCTGAAAGTCATGTCTTTTTTAGAAAGTTCGCTGCAATGCACAACAAACTGTTCCACTGAGCCCTTATTCACTTCCACCGATTCCAAATGATTCACGACATGTAACGTAGAGATGTGTAAGTAGTCGGGGAATTCTTCAATGTTGGTTGCCGAAGTCATGAAGAGCTTCGCCTTTTGTGGTAAATGATCGAAAATGAATCCCATTTCATCATCAAATCCCAATTCAAGTGACTTATCAAATTCATCGAGTACAATAGCTTCAATACCCTTGGTTTCGATATTACCACGCTGTATATGGTCACAAATGCGCCCCGGTGTACCAACAATAAGCGCGGGTGCCTCAACAAGACTGTTGTCTTCAACTTCACGGCTGTGCCCGCCATATACTGTGGTTACTTTTAAACCGGTATTCATTTTCTTGAACACTTGTTCTATTTGCAACGCAAGTTCACGAGTGGGCGTAACAACCATAGCAGTTGTGTTGCCGTCATTTTTTAAAAACTCAAGCAATGGCAGCAGGAAAGCAAGCGTTTTACCCGATCCGGTAGGCGATAGTAATACTAATTCGTTGTGTTCTTTTGCAGCGTTAATGAAGTCAGTCTGCATCGCATTCAGACTAGCGATATTGAGGCGTTCGAGTATAGTACTGAACGATAAAGTTGACATTTGTTATAATTTGGGTGCAAGTTACCCCTGTTCTGCTAATTTATCGATGGCGGCAGCAAGTTTGCGGTCTTTGTCGGTTACAATGTTGCCTGCATCGTGTGTTGAAAGGCGTATTTCAACAGTATTGTACACATTACTCCAGTTGGGGTGGTGGTTCATTTTTTCAGCAACAAAAGCAACCTTCGTCATAAATGAAAAAGCTGAAATAAAATCGTTGAATTTAAATGTCTTAACCAATTGATTATCAGTTTCTATCCAGCTCATATTGTAAGTGTTTTATGTGTTATTTCTGTATTTCGTTTTGTCTTTTACTTTCTTAATTCTGAACAGCCCCAGAAAAACAGAAAGTCCCATTGCTCCGAGTGTTCCTGCAGCTAACTGACGGTAAAATTCTTTTTTTATAAAAACAAGATGAACGCCAATGAAATGGTCTCCTAACCAATAACCGGCAATGCCAATAAGACCCGATGTGATAAGACCAAACCCCTTACCCGGTAAAATCATTTGAGCGAAAAGACCCACGATGAGCCCTATAGCTATGTATGCCAGTTCCGACTGGTGTTGGTGGAACTGTGTAATGATGAATTCTAGCGATTTTTCGACCACAATCAGGAGTATTTAAATCCAGTATAACTTCAATGAATGGCAAAGTAAGCAAATATTCCGATTCAAGGGAGCTAGCTGAAAACAAAATATGCGAACGAGCACTTATGTTTGAGCGCTACTTTTTTAATGCTTTATAAGCCAACATTCCCAAACCCAACAAAAAATGCATTAAGCCAAATAAAATACCTAAAAAGTAAACAATGAGAATTGAGCTACAAATTACATGCTCCGGGATCCATGTAAATCTGCCAATATCGTAATACGATAACGGTCTTTCAGGATGGCTGAATGGAAAGACCGAAATAAGAAACATTGCTAAAATTGGTACAAAAACGCTGATTGTGGCTGTCCATCGTAACCAATTAAACGGCGCTGCAAAAGTTCGATATTTGTTGGCTAAGTAATTGAGCATCAAAACCACGCCGCATTGTAGCCAAAGCGTATGTGTAAATGGTACATGTACCCCATACATCAGTTCCATTCTATTTTCTCCACTGTTGGGTACAAGCGACATCACAAACAACAATAAAGCGCAATACAATATCACTGAATTATACTTGCTTAGTGGGTCTTTGTTTTGCCTAATCGTATTTGAAATTTTCATAGTGTTATTTCAGTGCAAATTAAGCACTGTGTAACTAAAATCAGTCATTACAAATTTGATTGATTGTAGATTTGTAGTGCAAAAATGTTTCAATGGAAAAGCTAGATTTAAAGAAAACGCTGAAAAGCCTTTACACTGCAAAGCCTAATAAACACGAGGTTGTTACAGTGCCTGAGTTGAGTTACCTGATGATTGACGGTGAAGGCGACCCCAACAACTCAAAGCAGTTTTCTGATGCTATTGAAGCTCTCTACAGTGTTTCGTACAATCTAAAATTCGCCTTGAAGAAACAGGTAGGTACACCCGAATATACTGTTATGCCATTGGAAGGCTTATGGTGGTGCGATGACATGACACAATTCTCACCGGCAAATAAAGCTGCATGGAAATGGACGCTTATGATACTTCAACCCGATTTCATAACCAATTTGCAAGTCAGGGAAGCAATTAGTGCGGTGAAGGAAAAGAAAGGATTTCCGGCGTTGTCTCAATTGCGTTTTGAGAAAATGAATGAAGGAGAGTGTGTTCAGGTTTTACACGTTGGTCCGTTTTCAACCGAACCGGCAACAATTGGTCAACTTCATGAATACATTCATAAAAACGGCTACGAGTTAACGGGTAAACATCGGGAAATTTACCTTAGCGATATGCGCCGCACCGCGCCTGAAAAGCTAAAAACCATCATAAGGCAGCCTGTTAAGCGATAGAAAATATAGTTTTTAGGGGGCTACAATGCATTCAAACATGCTTCAGTTAGGAAAGCTTCAATCTAATTGTAGACGTAAATTCTGACATATAAATCACTACATTTTTGCAATCAACATTGTGTTAATATCTATTTGGTGAAGCCCAAGGTTGCTGTGAGTTTTTTGGGATAGTTTTGTAAAGATTCGTTCTGATTCAAAACCAATTTTCCTATGTCCACAGCGGCCAGTTCACGCCGTTACATTTTGCAAATTATCTTTTTGGGAGTAGCTGTAGTTATTCTCATCAGGCTATTTTTTCTCCAAAATTTTGAGTCTAAGTACAAAATTATGGCGAATGACATTGCCATATATAAAAAAGTGGTTTACCCGCCACGCGGTGTAGTTTACGATAGAAAGGGTAAGGTAATGCTTTCAAATTCAACGGTTTATGACCTTATGGTTGTGCCAAGGAATATTAAGCAAATGGATACCCCTGCATTTTGTAATGCAATGGGAATCGACCTGCCAACTTTCCTTAAAACCATGAAGCTAATTTCTGTCAGAAATATTGACGTTCGCCAAAGTATTTTCATGGAGCAATTGTCGCCTGAGCAGACCGCACGATTTTGGGAAAATGCTTATTTGTTCCCTGGTTTCGAGATGGTTGAAAGAAACTTGCGTGAATACAAAAACGAATCTGCCGGATTGTTGCTGGGGTATATCGCTGAGGTTTCGCCTGAAATGTTGAAACACCCTAGATATGCATCGTACCGTCAAGGCGATTATGCGGGTAGAAGTGGTTTGGAGTTGCAATACGAGGAAGTATTGAGGGGGCAAAGAGGTGTTCACTTTTTAGAACGTGACAAATTCAACCGTCCACGTGATCCATACCGTGGTGGCTCGCTTGATACACAAGAAGTGTCAGGTAAATCACTTGAATTATACCTTGATGCTGAGTTACAGATGTACGCTGAAAAACTCATGAAAAATAAGATTGGTAGCGTTGTTGCACTTGACCCAAAAACAGGAGGAGTGTTGGCAATGGTGTCTAGTCCGGGATACGACCCTAACCTTCTTCGAGGCAAGGAACGTGCCAAAAACTATGCTACGCTTTATCGCGACCCAACACGCCCTCTGTTCAATCGGGCTACTCAGGCAGCTTACCCACCAGGGTCAACTATTAAGCCTATGACAGGTTTGGTGGCATTGAATGTAGGGGCAATTACTCCGAACTTCGGATTGGCCTGTTATGGTAGTTACAACTATTGCGGTCACCCTATTAAATGCGAACACAAAGATGGTGGTCACGCTGCCAACTTCCGTTTGGCATTGGCGCACTCTTGTAACTCGTATTTCTGCCACGTTTTTAGGTTAACAATCGACTACAAAAGTTTTGCTAGTGTAAAAGAAGGGCTTCAAAAATGGCATGACTATTATTATTCATTCGGTTTTGGTCACCCAGTTGGTATCGATATACCGTTTGAAAAGGGTGGTGCGCTACCTGATACTAACCAGTACAACCGTATGTATCGTTTCAACTGGAATTCTTGTACCGTGGTTTTCGTGGGTATGGGTCAGGGCGAAATTTTGCTTACTCCGCTTCAAATGGCGAATGCGATGTGTATTATTGCCAATAAAGGATACTACTACACTCCGCACGTTGTAAAATCGATTGGGGGCAATACAAACGACCCTATGTTAAAGAAGTACCTGCAAAAGCAAAATGTTCTCGATATTCCTGATTCAACGTTTGAGATTGTGCAGCGCGCCATGCAGGATGTGGTGGAGAGCGGTACTGCAATAGGTGCAAAAATTGATAGCGTTAATATTTGCGCAAAAACCGGTACAGCCGAAAACAAAGCGATTGTAAATGGTGAAGTCATAAAAATGGCAAACCACTCAATGTTCGTGGCATTTGCACCTAGAGAAAATCCGAAAATAGCTATTGCTGTTGCGATTGAAAATGCGGGCTTTGGTGCCACCTGGGCAGCTCCAATTGCCAGTTTGTTGATGGAGAAATACTTAAAAGACAGTGTTTCTTCAAAACGCAAAACAGTTGAAGATAAGATGGTAAACGCTAAGCTTATCAATAAATACGTGTATTCGATTGATAGTATGTACAGGGCGCGTGACCAAAGGGTTTATCAAGCCAAAATGGAGCGCAAGCATCTTCGAGATAGCATCAACAGGGCGTCTGACTCTGCTGCATATTTTAATTGGGTAAGGAAGCATTTTGTAAAATAAAGCCTGAAAAGCAAACAAGAAAGTGAGTAACGCAAGAAAGTCATTAGTGTCACGCCTCGACGGTATAACAATTTTGTTGTACCTGTTGTTGACTTGTATAGGTCTTATTGCCATTTTTTCGGTGGAGCATCACTCTACCGATTTAGTCATTTTCTCCGGCGAAAAGAGCTATATGAGACAAACTATGTGGCTAGGTGTTTCTTTACTGGTAGGTGCTTTTATTCTGTTAACCGATAGTAAGTTCTTTGCATCTACTGCGTTCCTTAGTTATACATTTGGTATAGTGTTGCTTGTACTTACCATTTTTATAGGTATTGGCGTCAAAGGGTCTAAATCCTGGCTAGGTGTAGGGGGCATCAGGGTGCAACCCGGTGAGGTATGTAAGATATTTACCGCGCTGGCGCTTAGCAAGTTCCTTTCACTACAGGAGACCAATTTTAAAAGTACGCGCGATAGGGTAATCGGCATTGCTATGGTCATGTTCCCTGCATTGATTGTTATACTTCAAAACGAAACGGGTTTAGCACTGGTTTACCTTTGTTTTTTCCTTGTTATGTACCGTGAAGGGTTACCTAATGTATTCTTGGTTGTCGGTATTTCTTCGGTTGCCTTGGTTTTGGGTACATTACTTATTGATCGAAAAGTGCTGTTTATTATTCTTACTGCCATTACTGCCTTGGTTGGGTTTTTAATTAGGTTTGAGCTGCGACGCAATAATATTGCCCGTATCTTACTCATATCTATCTGGGGAGTTTGTATCATTTTTTCCCAGTTGGCAGTTCCATTTATGTTTAAACATGCACTTAAACCTCACCATATCGACCGTATTTATTCGATGTTAGGTAAAGAGGTGCCGGTAGAATATCAACGCAAGACAGAAGACGGTGAAGAGAGAAAAGGTAACTCTTCAGAATACAATGTTCTACAATCTAAAATCGCTATTGGTTCAGGTGGTATGTTTGGTAAAGGATTACTCAACGGTACGTCCACTAAAAATCAGTTTGTGCCTGAACAAAACACCGACTTTATCTTTACTGCCATCGCTGAACAGTTTGGGTTTGCCGGAAGTTTTGTGTTGATTGGGCTGTACATCTCACTGATGTTCCGCATTATGTTCATTGCTGAACGACAACGATCGCCGTTCTCCAGAATTTATGCATATTGCGTTTCCTCCATATTGTTCTTTCACTTTGCCGTGAATATATCCATGACAGTTGGGCTTGCTCCTGTAATTGGTATCACTTTACCTTTTTTAAGCTATGGTGGTTCTTCACTGTTGTCTTTCAGCATCCTCATTTTCATTCTGTTGAAGCTTGATTCCGACCGCCATGCGATGATTCGATAAATCTATGGAGTTATTGCCCAACAACCCAAAACATCGTTTTACATTCGCCCCGATTTATGGTTCAAATTTTTCCTCTTTCTGAAGGTACATTTACAGTTGGGCACGATAAAGAATTCGTTCCCTTTGATACCGCTAATGACGTTTTAAATGAAAGACCCACGGGTTCTTTGTTGGTTGAGGTCCAACCTTTTTTAGTGGTTACCAGCCGAGATATTATTGTTTTTGATGCCGGTTTGGGTTTCAGAACAAAGGATGGGGCTTTACAAATTCATGAAAATATCAGGAATGCAGGATTTGAGCCTGAAGATGTTACTAAGGTGTTGATGTCGCATTTGCATAAAGACCATGCAGGGTGTATGAGCTATGAGGCAAATAATGGTTTGGTGGTGTCAACTTTTCCCAATGCCACTTATTTTATTTACCGCGATGAAGCCGATTTTGCTTTAAAAACCGGAAAACCTTCATTTTTTCCCCATGACATAGAACCAATTTTGGCTTCAGGGCAGGTGGCGTGGCTTGAAGGGGAGAGTGGGGTAATAGACAACTATATTTCATTTGAGCATTCCGGCGGTCACAGCCCTCATCATATTGTTTTTCTGATTGACAATAATGGTGAAAAAGTGTTTTACGGTGGAGATGAAGCACCACAATTGAAACAATTGAAAATCAGGTACGTAGCTAAGTACGACTTTGATGGCAAGAAAGCTTTAAAACTGCGGGAGCATTATGTTGAACGTGCTACTCAGGAAAAATGGAAGGTGTTGTTCTATCACGACATCAAGGTTCCGGTAGGTCAATTTTAGATTCTCGCTTTTCAAAGTGAACGAAATGTGGAAATGGTATTGGTTTCGACAATTTTCCATATTAGTTTTTATGTAGATTTTTTTTGAAAAGTTCGCACTCCTCAATATCTTTATCAAAATTTTCATTAGAGTGGCAAAGTCTGCTCACCAAATAAAATAGCTGTATGAAAAAAAAGTTATTCTTATTACCTCTAGCCCTCATTTTCGGATATGTGATATTCTCGAGTCACAATTCGCAACCTGCCGGTTCAACTGCCATTGATGGTCCTCGTGTTTTGGGCTCAGGCTTTGGTTGTGGAGGTTTTGGTTGCCACAATCCTGCATTTGGCGGTGGTTTAACAGTATCAATTGAACTTGATTCTGCTGGTGTTCCGGTATCACGTTGGATTGCGGGTCAATCTTATACATTGAAAATTACCGGTACCGGCAGTGGTGGTGGTACTTATCCCAAATTCGGTTTTCAGCTAACTTCCGTATTCCTTACGGGTATGGGTTCGGCTAGTGCTACAATGGCTGGTACTTTTGCATCTACGGGTTTGCCTGCAAGTGTAGTTAACAGTACCAATGCTGCTTTAGGCAGTGGCTCAATTCATTATTACGAACATAACAGCCCTATCAATGTAACTACCGGCACAGGTGGTGCCGGTTCAACTTATGTTATTAGTAGCTTACCATGGACCGCACCAGCAACCGGAACTGGTCGTGTCGTTTTTGCTTCTGTAATTAATCGGGTTAATAATGATGGCGCTTCTTCAGGAGACCAGTTCTTTGGAGCGTACGATACAGTTTCTGAATTGATTCCTCCTCCTCCGGCTGGTATTCACGGTACAACTACAATTTGTATCGGCTCAACTTCTACATTAACTGATTCAACAGTTGGAGGTACATGGAGTTCTTCTAACACTGCTGTTGCAACCATAAATGCTGCAGGTACAGTAACTCCGGTTGCTGTTGGTACAACTACTATATCTTACACCACAATAGGTGGTACTGCAACGACAACTGTTACAGTTTCTTCCGTTCCAAACGCTGGAGTTATAAGCGGTACTCCAACTATTTGCGTAGGTAGTGCATCTACTTTATCAGAGACAGTAGCAGGTGGCACATGGAGTTCTTCAAATACTTCAGTGGCTACAGTTACTTCTTCAGGAGTTGTGACAGGTGTAACCGCAGGAGCTGCTACTATTACTTATTCAGTTTCTACGGCTTGCGCAACACGTTATGCAACTTATAATATTGGTGTTTCTAGCGGTGCTCCAGTGAGCACTTTCTCAGGCTCAACTGTGTTTTGTTTGGGTGTTCCTCATGGTCTGTCTGCTAGTTTTCCGGGCGGAACTTGGTCATCTTCAAGTTCTTCAGTTGCTACAGTAAATAGTTCGGGTGTGGTTTATCCAGTTTCTACCGGAACTGCGCTTATCAGTTATTCTGTAACTGCAAGTTGCGGCACTGGTGTAGGCGTTGATACAATTAATGTGTACGAAACACCATCTCCGGCGGCCATCACCGGTATCCCAAATCCTTTCTGTACCGGCTACAATCTTACTTTGAGTGATACTACACCAGGAGGTACATGGTCAACATCCGATACTTCAATCGCAATTATCAGTGGCACTGGAAATATTCGCGCTATTCGTCCAGGTACTGTTTCGGTTTTATATTCAGTAACTAATGCAGGTGGCTGTACTGGTTCTGCAACGCGCACTGTCACTGTGAAACAATCTCCTTCTGTAACTGTTACTGCCGCTGGTTCTACTTCGTTCTGCTATGGTAGTGTCGTACTGAACGGTGCTTCATCAGTTGGTAACACCTATCAATGGTACATGGGTACATCTCCTATCATTGGAGCAACAACAACATCTTATTCAGCATCAGCATCTGGCGATTACTACTTACACGCAACTAATACTACTGGTTGTGCGGGTTCATCTGCTGCAACAACTGTAAATGTACTTTCAGTTCCTGCGATCATGAGCTCAGGTGCCGATACATTCTGCCCGGGTGGTAGCGTTGTGCTTTCAGTACACCCTGTTACCGGCAGTTACACAAGCGTTTACCAATGGAAACGTAATTTGATGATTATCCCTGGTGCAACTAACAATTCTTATACTGCGACAACAACTGGTATGTATCAGTGTTTCCAAAACATTACAAGCGGTTGTGCAGGTACTACAGCCAGTGTTCCTGTTTACGAGAAAACTCCTCCTGTTCCGTCAATTTCATTTGATGGAACTACACTAACTGTTGGACGTGGATATTCTTCATATCAATGGCAACTTGATGGAGTTAACATACCGGGTGCTACAGGTTACTCTCTTATTGCAATGAGTAATGGTACTTATACAGTAATTGTATCTGACTATTCGACAGGTTGTATTCAAACTGCTGCTGCTTTTGCAATCAGTAATTTGAGCGTTCAGGATATTCAAACAGCTAACTGGTCGGTTTTCCCGAATCCTGCTTCTACTCAGTTGACTATCTCGAACACATCTAATTCAGGCGAAACTGTATACTATAGTCTTACTGATATTCCAGGCAGAACAATGGTTGCAGGTACAATGAGTTCAAAAACTGAAACTATTGATATCGCTCGTTTACCTGTAGGTAACTACATTTTGAAAATGTACACTGAATTGGGTGCTTTCAAAAATGAGATAATAATCAAACAATAATCGAAACTAATTCCTTCAAAAAAACGCAGTCAATCGGCTGCGTTTTTTTATGCCCATAGGTGCCGGAGGCTACCCATTAAACCACTTGTTTCGAATTATCTCTTCCCCTTTTTCTGCTCTTAAAGCCTGTATGATATTGGGTATGTCACTTTGCCATT
The DNA here is from genome assembly GCA_947454235.1 of Chitinophagaceae bacterium. GTDB lineage: Bacteria > Bacteroidota > Bacteroidia > Chitinophagales > Chitinophagaceae > Flavipsychrobacter. Next base: position 59,164 of record CANGIY010000017.1, on the reverse strand, counting down.
CTTTCATCACTACCAATATACCAATGATTTCTAAACGGGAAATTGCGCCAATAACAATCATTATCCAATAGCTAATTCCGGCACTGCCATTTAAGAATAACACAATCAGAAACACGCACAACGATATCGTCCATATTTTTGCCAGTATAGAATGTGTAGCAACTGGCTTCCTGAATTTGATGTAAGAAATGATGTACGCAATTACTTCTAATGTTACTACCGTCAAAATAGCCCATAAGTGATTTTCATAAAATGCTTTTGCGAACAAAATTGAACATGCAATTGTCGATACCCAAAAGAATTGGTCAACCGATGAATCCCATACCCGCATTTTGGGGTGCGAAACTCCCAGTTTGCGAGCTAAAATACCGTCAAAAATATCAGAGATAACAGCATATGCCATCAGCCACGAAATGGCAATTCCTGCATAGTTCACTTGCGACCGTATTACGGTCAACAAAATCACCATAAGACCTGCAGGAATGCGTGAAAAGAGCAGTATGAGTGGAATACGTTTCATTGAACACAATATTACCAAAATACCCCAAAAACATTATAGCCACCTCTTTCGAAGTGGCTATAATGAAATTATGTAAGTTAGAATTTTAAGAAACTTCTGGTCTCATTTGCGGGAAGAACAACACATCCTGAATGCTGACATTGCCTGTAAGCAACATCGCCAAACGTTCAATGCCAATACCAATTCCTGCAGTTGGAGGCATACCATATTCAAGGGCACGTAAGAAGTCATAGTCGATGTACATTGCTTCTTCATCTCCGCGTTCCATCAAGCGCACTTGCTCTTCAAAACGCTCGCGCTGGTCAATTGGGTCGTTTAACTCGCTGTATGCATTGGCAATCTCTTTACCATTGATAATCAGCTCAAAACGTTCAACCAATCCTGGTTTGTCACGGTGCTTCTTAGTTAAAGGACTCATCTCAACAGGGTAGTCAGTGATAAAAGTTGGTTGTATGTAATGATGCTCACATTTTCCACCGAAAATCTCATCTATCAATTTGCCCTTACCCATTGAAGGTTCCACCTGAATTTTCAGTTGTTTACAAACATCTCTGAGTCCGTCTTCATCCATGCCAGAAATATCGAATCCTGTATGTTCTTTGATGGCATCGAAAATACTGATGCGTTTGTACGGTGCTTTGAAATCAACTTCAACACCATTCACTGAAGATTTTGTGTCACCATTGGTTGCAATTGCTGTTTGTTCCAACAACTGTTCGGTGGTATCCATCATCCACAAGTAGTCTTTGTACGCAACATAAAACTCCAGAATGGTGAATTCCGGGTTGTGAGTGCGGTCCATACCCTCGTTACGGAAGTTGCGAGAGAATTCATACACCCACTCAAAACCACCAACGATTAGGCGTTTTAGGTACAATTCATTCGCAATACGTAAGTACAAAGGAATGTTCAATGCATTGTGGTGGGTAACAAAAGGGCGAGCGATAGCTCCACCCGGAATGCTTTGCAACACAGGAGTATCTACTTCCAATCCACCACGGTCGTTAAGGAAAGTGCGGATGGCATTTTTCATTTTTGTGATCCTGGTAAAAGTATCTTTCACATGTGGGTTCACAATCAGGTCAGCATAACGCTGGCGATACTTGAACTCGAGGTCTGTAACAGCATCAAATACTTCGCCGTCTTTTTCTTTAACGATAGGAAGCGGGTGTAGTGCTTTAGTTAATAAAGTAAACGATGAAACGTGAATTGAAGTCTCACCTGTTTTTGTTGTGAACACATAGCCTTTAACGCCAATGATATCACCAATATCAAGCAGTTTTTTCCAAACTGTGTTGTATAATGTTTTGTCGTCTTCAGGGCAAATGTCGTCACGCTTCACATACACCTGAATCTTACCTGTTGCATCTTGTAACACTGCGAAATTAGCCTTACCCATGTCACGTACCTGCATAATACGTCCGGCAAGTGAAACAGCCTTAAATTGTTCAGCAGTAGTTTCATTAAAATCCCGTTTTATTTCTTCCGCTGTGTGTGTGATTTCAAAAAGCGGGGCAGGGAACGGGTCTATCCCCAATTGCCTCAGTTCATTCAATTTTTCCCGGCGAACTAACTCTTGTTCGCTTAATTCTGTATGCATGGGCGCAAAATTAATGGTTAATATGTAAAATCAAGGATTCATTAATTCACTCAATCGTGGATAACCCTTTTGGGAGTGTGGTGTTATACCTTTTCGGCTACAATCATGTAGTAGTCAAATACTTTTCCTTTTTCAATGGTTACTTCTTTAACCACCTTAAATCCGTTGTCGGTAAGAAATGCACAATATTCTTTTTTGTCGTACTGATGTGGGTGTAAAATATCACCGGGGCCAATTCTGAAAATACCCTTCATGAAATTGCTCGTGTGTGCGTCAATGGTAATAACCACTGTGCCGCCCTTCTTACAACAATCTGCCAATGTTTTAAATCCGGCTTTAATGTCTTTCACGTGGTTAATAGCGTTCATGCAAAAGACAATATCATACGGTTTGTTACATTTAAACGACTCAATTCCCGATTGGATAAATTGGACGTTGGGGTACTTATTTTTGGAAAAAACATCAAGGTCTGCTTCATAACTTTCTATGAGAGGGTCAACCGCAGTAACTGGATTTTCAGGGAAACTCATAAAGATACCGGCAGGGCCGCAACCCATATCAAGTATTGAAGAATCAGTGGAAATTGTGAGCTGAGGAGCGCACGAGTTAATGAGATTTTGCCACATTTCTCGCTTTAATTGAAGGTATTCGGCGGTGTTTTTGTTGTGCATATATCTGCGCCACCATCTACGTTCAAAAAATTGTGCTAACTGCCACCTCCAGCTCATTCGGGTAGTATTGAATTGAAATTTTGAGCAAAGTTGCTGTTATTTCATGAACAAATGAATATTCATGTGCATTTTAGTGTAACCCAAGATTCTATATGGGTTACAGTTTGCCTAATTCAGCCTAAATTTACCTGCAAAATCATATGCTTTGGCTCCACAGGTATTCTTGGTCACTCCTCCTTTCACTCAATTAAACACCCCTTACCCGGCAACGGCTTATTTGAAGGGATTTTTTAATACTAAAGGAATAACAGCCGACCAGGCTGACCTGGGAATAGAAGTCATTTTGAAAATGTTTTCAAAAAAGGGGCTAATACGCATTTTTGATGCGGTTGTAGCACCTGCAGAAGGCTTTTCAGAAAATGCAAAGAGAATTCTGGCTTTAAAAAACAAATACATTGAAACCATAGATTCCGTAGTGCGATTTCTGCAACATCATGACCCAACACTGGCACAAAATATTTGCCGTCGCGGATTTTTGCCCGAGGCTGCACGCTTCAGTCAGGCTGAAGAGCTGTCGTGGGCTTTTGGTGCAATGGGTAATCAGGATAAAGCAAGGCATTTAGCAACACTGTATCTGGAAGATGTCAACGATTTGATTGTAGAGTGTGTTGACCCGCATTTTGGATTCAGCCGCTACGCTGAAAAATTGGGACGTTACGCCAATACCTTTGACGAATTACACCACAGTTTACTAGCACCCGAATCATTGATAGATACAATGTTATTTGAGGTACTTGAAGCAAAAATAGGTAAGGAGTCGCCTCAATTAGTCGCAGTATCTGTGCCGTTTCCTGGGAATCTTTTTGCAGGATTCAGGATAGCACAATGGTTCAAAAAACATCATCAGCAGACACGCCTGGCACTTGGTGGCGGCTTCCCCAATACTGAACTGCGAAGTTTGAACGATGTTCGAGTATTCGAGTATTTCAATTTTGTTACCCTTGATGATGGCGAAAGACCACTTGAGCAACTCATAAATTTCATTAATGGTAAGTGCAGTATCAATGAGTTAAAACGCACTTTTTTACTGCAAGACAGTAAGGTATGTTACATCAATTATGCTGCTTGTAACGACTATCAACAATCTGAAGTGGGTACTCCCGATTATGCAGGGTTGCCAATCAAAGACTACCTATCAGTAATTGAAGTAACCAACCCCATGCACAGCCTTTGGAGCGATGGACGTTGGAATAAGCTGACAATGGCGCACGGCTGCTATTGGGGTAAGTGTACTTTTTGCGATGTTTCACTCGACTATATCAAAGTTTATGAGCCAATTGCAGCTTCATTGATTGTAGATAAGATGGAGCAATTAATTGCTGAGACGGGTGAAACTGGCTTCCATTTTGTTGATGAAGCAGCACCTCCGGCATTAATGAAGGCAGTTGCAATTGAAATCATCAGGAGAAGATTAGTGGTAAGTTGGTGGACAAATATTCGTTTTGAAAAAAGTTTCACGCGCGATTTGTGTTTCTTGTTGCGTGCTTCAGGGTGTATTGCAGTGTCTGGTGGGTTAGAGGTGGCATCAGATAGGTTACTCGAACTCATTCAAAAAGGTATTACAGTTGCGCAGGTAGCACAGGTAAACAAGCACTTCCGCGAAGCGGGTATCATGGTGCATGCATACCTTATGTATGGTTTCCCATCGCAAACAGCACAAGAAACCATTGACTCGATGGAAATGGTGCGCCAAATGTTCAATGCCGGAATATTGCAATCAGGCTTTTGGCATCGGTTCGCATTAACTGTTCATAGTCCGGTAGGATTGGCCCCTGAAAAATTCGGGATTAAAATAACCAGCGGTCCTCATGGTCCATTCGCAAATAATGACCTCGATTACATCGATCCATCGGGTGCCGATCCGTCCATTTTTTCCGACGGGTTGAAAAAGTCATTATTTAACTATATGCATGGTGTGGGTCTGGATGCCCCCCTGCAAAAATGGTTTGAAGAGAAAGTGCCAAGAACAAAAATTGCTCCCGATTTTATTCAGAAAATACTGGAACAGGGCGAAATCATTTCCTTCAACGCCAACCAACGGGTGGTGTTCTGTGGTGAATTGCCACGGCTTGAAATAGTGACAAAATCAAAAAAAGGAGCCTCCTGGGAAGTCGCTTCGTTAAAGTTTCAGACAACCACTGAAACGCTGGATATAAGGGTTGATAAAGACAAAGGAATTTGGCTGCACGCCACCCTCAATCATTGCCATATCAGCAACCCTAAACCAACATTATTTAAAGACATTCAGGCTGACTATGAAACAAATGGCTGGGATGACTTCGAATTGTTTTGGGACAATAAACCAGTGTATTTATTGTACAAGGCGGGACTATTTGTGCTTTAAAATCCATCTGAAAATCATGCTTCTATAATGCCGTTATTGAATTATTTGTTGAGATAATTTTCTTGATTTTAGATGCTCGAGTGCAAGGTTTTATACAAATGTTAAATAAAATACCTGCGTTTGGTGTTCGATTGAACCATATATTTTGTTTCGTAACTTTAGGTGAATCGACGGTTAGTTCAGATAGTGAGTCAAGTGGTATATCATGTTGATACAGGGCATTTATTCGTGCGTAAGTATTATTTGCCTTTTTGTTGGCAGGCAAGCTAGAAGCACCTATTTTCGCACCCCTTCTGCAAAAAACTGTGTGACGGAAAAAGGACTTAGATGTTCTTATTTCGACCCATTATGTGAAGGAATTTGAGATTGTTTAACATTCAAAATTTGTTCTGAATATGTCTGTAGTAAAAAAGGATGTGGGACGCAAAACTGCTAGAAAGCCCGATATTTCAACACTTGTGTATGGTAAGGTGCCACCGCAAGCAGTTGAGATGGAGGAAGCAGTGTTAGGCGCCTGCATGCTTGAAAAAGACACATTCGCTCAAGTGCTGGAAGTGATTCAAAGTGCTGAGTGTTTTTACATGGATTCGCACCAAAAAATATATGCAGCAATGCGTAGTCTTTTTGATAAGGGCGTTCCGGTTGACCTTTTAACGATTACAGATGAACTTAGGAAGCGGGCAGAACTTGAGATTGTAGGCGGTGCCTATTATCTCACTCGCCTCACCATGAGCGTTTTGAGTAGTGCCCACGTTGAGGCGCACGCTCGTATCGTGATGGAAAAGTTCATTCAACGCGAATTGATTCGAATTTCAGGAGCAGTGATTAGCGATGCATACGAAGACAGTACCGATGTTTTCGATTTGCTTGACAAAGCTGAATCAGGGCTTTATGAAATTACAGATAAGCACCTTCGTAAGAACTTCAACTCCATTGCCGACGTACTCGTTAAAACGATGTCGGAAATTGACGAGGCGCGTAATAAGACTTCTGATGTAACAGGTGTACCATCAGGTTTCAAAAGCCTCGATCAACTTACTTCAGGTTGGCAAAAAACCGATCTTATTATTCTTGCAGCCCGTCCCGCCGTGGGTAAAACAGCATTCTGTCTTAACCTGGCTTTGAATGCTGCACTTAACAAAGAAAAGCCTTATCCGGTAGCATTCTTCTCGTTGGAGATGGGTGCAGGTCAGTTAGTAAAAAGGTTATTGAGCTGCGTTACAGATGTTAAGTTGGAAAATATTACGCGTGGTAATATGCCCGAACACGAATTTGTGCAGATGACGCAAAGAATGAGCAAACTGGCTGAGGCTAAAATTTACATTGACGATCAGGCGGCTTTGAACATTTTCGAATTACGTGCCAAGGCAAGGCGTCTAAAACAAAAGCACGGCATTTCAATGATTATCATCGACTACCTGCAGCTTATGCAGGCGGGTGGCGATAAAAATACCAACCGCGAACAGGAGATCAGTAAAATCTCCCGCGACCTTAAAGCGCTTGCGAAAGAACTTGAAGTACCAATTATTGCACTTTCTCAGTTGAACCGTTCAGTGGAAACGAGGAAAGAATCAAAAGTACCTCAGTTGAGTGACCTCCGTGAATCGGGTGCGATTGAACAGGATGCCGATATGGTTATGTTCCTGTACCGTCCTGAATACTACGGTATCAATAATGACGCCCATGGCGAAACAGTTGAAGGTGAAACCCACATTCACATTGCCAAGCACAGGAATGGTAGTACCGGTATCGAAAAAGTTCGTTTCATTAAAGAATACCAGCGATTCGTTGATTTTGAAGATACTTTCGATTCGTTCTCAATAGGCGCAGGTCTAAAACAAAACAACCCGCATGCAGGTATTACAGGTCGTGATACCAGTGGGCTCACCGACTCCAAACTTTTCGTGCAGGATGGGGGCTACCAAACCATGCAGTCGAAAGCGAATAACGTAAACTTTGAAGATGACGACGATATGCCGGCATCACCATTCAGGCGAGGTCCGGCTCCTACGGACGACGACGATCCTCCGTTTTAGTTTTGAGCTTCGGTTAGTTTAATGTAATCTGCCAGCGTTTGTAGAATTGTTTTGTGTTTCTTGATTATTGGGTTGGTTTCATCCCAAACGTATCCGGCAAGTACAGAGCAAATCTGTTTTTTGATGGCTGGTTCTATATCTTTTGCGAAGAATATTGTCTGCAAGTTGCCGTTGTACCAATTTAGTACAAACGAGCGAAATACATCAACACCGCGCCTTACAACATCTTCGTAACTGCCTTGCCAGTCAACAGTTTCGCCTTGCAAATGTTTGTGTACCAACAGAGCTGCATTGTAACCGCTGCCGGTTGCCAATGTTACGCCCGATGAGAATATCGGGTCAAGGAATTCTGTTGCATTACCACACATTACATAGCCTTCTCCATACAATTGTTTTACACCCTTGGCATAACTTAAAATTTCACGAGGTTCAAATACCAGTTCTTCCTCCGAAAAACGCCCTTTTAGGTCAGGGAACGTTCTTATATGCTCAAGAAATCCCTTTCCTCCATCAGCATGAAGTGATTTTACATATTCCACGTCGCTAACTACACCTACCGACGTTGTTCTGTCAGAAAACGGAATAGCCCAAATCCATGCCTGATTTTGCCTGAAGCTATGAATGAATATATTTTCACCTGCTTGCGAGGTTCTTTTGGTATCATGTATATGGCAGAAAACTGCTCCGCGTGGTATAGTCGAAACTTCTGCATCGAGGTCAAAAAGTTGCGGCAAAACACGACCGTAGCCACTCGCATCTATTAAAAAGCGTGAGGTAACAGTATGTGATATCCCATCACCATCGGTATAAGTGACTGTCTGAACGTCCTTTGTGCAATTGACTGCAGTTACGGTGCAATTGAACTTAACGGGAACGCCTTGTTCTTGTGCTGAATTGATAAGTATTTGATCGAAGTTGGCCCTTTTTACCTGCCATGTCCACGACCAGCCTTGTGTGTGCTGGTCGCTGAACATGAATTCCAAACGACGATCTCCTTTATAGAAGGCAGCGCCGTTTTTCAATTGGAATCCATGTTTCTTGATGTTTGGCAGAAAACCAACAGCATCCAGGTGATCCATACAATGCGGCAACAAGCTTTCGCCTATTACAAAGCGCGGAAACACAGTCTTTTCAAGCACCTGCACCTTATAACCCATTTTATTTAAATAGGCAGAAGAAACTGCACCAGCCGGACCGGCTCCAATTATGAGTACGTCAATATCAGTCATATTTAGGCGTTTTTAACTTTATCAATGATTTTTTTACTGTCAACGAAATTAAAACAAGTTACAAAGGCACCAATGGTAACACCCAGTATGCCATGGAAAATGAGGTTTTGACCTGTTAAATACAAGTTCGGAATTTTAGTGCGTGGGTTAATAAAGGTGCGCATTGGTTCATTGCTGTCCTTTAAAATACCATACATAGAGCCATCATAATTACCTATATAGTCCCTGAAAGTCAATGGGGTAGAGCTATACACATCAACTATTTTTTCTCTGATTCCCGGATACAGTTTTTCGAGTTCTACAAGAATCAATTCTTCTTTTTGCTTTTTGAATTGCTCGTAGTCACTACCACGCGAGGTCACTTCTGAAGTGGTATTGAATGTCTGCGCCCACTGTTCAGTTTCCTCATAACGCATATATGTCATCACCGACATGCCCTCGGCAAACGATTCATTCGCCGATGAAGCGGGGGTACAGATGAAAAAGCCTTCGGGCCATTTTTCAGTAGTATAATGTGTGCCGCTCCATACATCTTCTACCATGTAGTAGTAAACGTTGTGGTTCATGTACGGGAACGAATCTTTCTTGAACGATATGTACATCGAAAAAGAAGAAATCGTGTTTTCAAGTGCCTTTACTCGTTTTCTGTAAGCACCCAGGAATCGACTTTCACCAAATATGTCAATGGTTGCTGCCGGGTGCATATTGGAAATGAAATTTTTTCCCTTTATCATTGAGCCATCGGCTAGGGTCACTCCTGTCAATAGCCCTTCATCGTCAAATACTCCGCCGGTAACTTTTCTGTTTTTAATAAGTTCACCACCACGTTGCCTGATGTTACGAGCCATCAACGTAGCCAGTTGCGACGAGCCATCCACCAGTTTGTAGCTGCTAATAATGTAACTGTTCAGTATGAGCGCATGAACGTACAAAGGAGTTTTATTTTTTACCCCTGCATACAATGGATTGCTGCCCGCCAATACATTCTGCAAACGAACATTATTAGTAAGAGAAGCGATGTATGCCTCTGCATTTATTTCTCTGAATTCGGTGTTATTGATGTATTCAGGTGAAATGTTTTCTTCAAGATTATACAATGGGAACAGCCTGCATATTTCTTGAATTTTGTCGCAGAATGTCCTTATTGCCAATTTTTCCTCCGGAAAATCCGTTACAAGAATTTTGATGAAATTATCGTAACCCATTCCGTACTTGTATTCCTTGCCATCCGGGAACCGGATAATATCATACCCATCGGCATCCATACGCTTCATTTTCAACTTGTCAGTCAGTTGAAAATACTTGAAAAACTGGTGTTGCAACTGCCCTTCATCAAGACTGCCTATATAGTGTACCCCCGTATCGAAGATGACTTTATCGCGGCTGAAAACCTGTAGGTTGCCCCCAAGCTGTTTGTTCTTTTCAATAATACATACAGAATATCCTTCATCAGCCAGTATAAAGCCGGAACACAATCCGCCAAAACCCGAGCCGATGATTACAAAATCAAAAGTTGTATCTGTATATTTTCCTGTCATTTTCTCAAAATAAATAAAACATTTGAAGTCTTTTCTGAATGCCGTTGCATTTCAAAAGAGAATCCCCGGTCTGTGGCAAACTTGCGTATAAATTCAATGCTCGGAAACTCCAGATTGTGTTCCTGCTTATTGAATTTGAAGATTTTGGTTGATAAGTACTCAGTGAGTTGCGTGTTTTTATGACCCGCACCATCGTCTGTTACACCATCGCGTATAAAGATAATACCATTTTCTGCAAGGTTGTCTGCGCATTTTTGCAGTACTTCTGACTGTTGCGTATTCGGCAAGTAATGAAGCACGTCATTGATGAAAATAGCGTCGTAGACCGAAGGTTCGAAATCGGTAATATTCCCTTCAATAAATTGTAGCTTATCGGTTTTGTCAAAACAATTGGAGGCTATGGCTATTTTCTCGTCATCGTAATCAATGGCGGTAACTGCTCTTTCGTCGTTTCTGTATTGTAGATAAAAATCGAGGTAGCCATATCCGCAGCCCAGGTCAAGGATTTTTTTTCTTTCACCTATTGTCTGGTCATAATAGGCAAAGTTCTTTTTCTCAAGGTTCCATTTAACCCGCGTGTACCATTCAACAACAGGGCCTTTGTACAAGTAGTTCCGCAACACCCGGTGTTTTAGGTAGTCTACATCTTCCATGTCTGATTTAAACTGTTTGTATTGCGCCCTGAAATACGCCAGTATGCTCTTACAACGTTCCTGGTAGGTATTGCCCCATGAGGCATCGTTAGCCTTAATTGCAGGTAGTATCTTTAAATCAACCGAACCCCATTTTATTATGTAGTCATTCTTTGGCAAAACTCTATGCGCACCATGAATTAGTATAGGCTGAATATCAAGGCTGAGTTCTTTTGAAAGATAGAATGCACCCTTATGGAAACGTTGAATTTTATCAGTTGTGCTTCTGGTTCCTTCCGGGAAAATTAAAATTGAATAGCCCTCACTTATTCTTTTTTTGATGAGCTCCAGATTTTCCTCAGGACCTGTCTCAGAATAAATAAACCCGGCGTAGCGAATGAAGAAGCCGAACAGCGGCGACTTATACACCCAGCTATTCACCATCATAATAATCTTAGGATTCAACATCAACATCAACAAAATGTCGAGGAACGAAGTATGGTTTGCAATTAGAATTTTAGGCGTTGATAGATCTAAATGCTCTTTGCCGAAAATCCGCTTTTTAATGTGCTGGTCGCTGTAGATAGCAATTTTTGAAAACGTAGAAATAAAACCCGTGACGTACTTTGTTTTGGTTGCACGAGATACAGGTAAAATGGCGATGATAGGTATCACCAAATAAAAACTCAAACACAAACCAATGAAAAATGCAAAGCCTGAAACACTCCAAAATAACTCGACAAAAGTGAGTGGAGGTTGGTTCTTATCAATGCGTTTGAAAATAAAATAGTTGAATAGTATTGGCTGGAACGTAAGTGAAAGAAACAAAATACACCCAATGCCCAATACACTAATAGCTGCAATAGAGTGAATGGCAGGGTGTTTGGCAAAAAACAATACTCCTAAACCAATAAGGGTTGCGGTTGCAGAAAGTACGATGGCTGAAGTATAAGAGCTGCCATTATTGTTCCTGAATCTATACTTACTCAACAGTCCATCGGTCACAAAAATGCTGAAGTCATCGCCTAAACCAAATACAAAAGTGGAGATAATGACGTTTACAAAATTGAATTGAATGCCGGCTATACCAGCAATACCCAATATCCATGTCCAGCTCACCGCCATTGGCATGAATGCCATGAAAGTCAATTCCAATCTTCCGTATATGAGCAACATGGTCGCAAAAACGATGGAGGCGGTAATCCAGAACAAATAATTGAAATCATCCTTCACCATCGTCAATTGCGACATCGCTATTTCACCCCGGTCAAATACTTCAACATTGGGTAGTGCTGCAAGTGTTTTTTTAACTGCATCAAGCTTTGAGTTTGATACCACAAGTGTGGTGATGTAGTTGTTACTGGTGTCTGATTCATTCACCAAATTATCGACACCCGTGTTTGTCAGCAGTTCCTGTTCGCAGGTCGTTACAGTAGGTTTTTGTAACCAGTCAAAAAAGCCATGAAACGCTTCGAACTTCAAACCGTACGTGTTTGATTGTTGTTTTATCTCTGTACTAAGGGTGTTCAATCTGCCTCCCCAGTAATGATTCCAAGTGGCTAATCTTTCATTTTTCAGTTTTTCAGGCACTAAAAATGGGGCAGAGTTATTGAAGTATTTGATTTCTTTCTTTGATTTAAGCTCCAGCAGTTTCGTGTACAAATTGAAATTTGCCATTCGTGCGGTTTCCCTATTTGCATTGCCGGCAAATACATAAATACGCTTTTCATTGTCAGGGTCAACATTCGTTAGTTTGTTTTCAGCGTCTTTCAACTGGTCAGAGTGGAAGCTCATACTTTCCAGGTTACTATCAAATTTAACCCTACCCGAAAAGTTGTAAAGTACAGTTGTTAAAACGACCACAGCTATTAAATACCAACCTTGCTTTTTTGCAAAAATCGAAGGGCGGCTTTCAATTACTTTTTCATCTCGAATGTTGGAATAATCAAACTTAAGTGTTTTTAAAATAATAGGTAGCCCAATAAGCGTAAATGCGGCAGCCGCAGTAAGACTTAACGCTGATATGGTGCCAAAATCCTGAAGCACCGGTGAATTGGAAAACTTGAGTGCCGCTAACGCAGTAATTGTTGTAAAACTGCCTGTAAACAGAGGAACACTGATATCCTTAATTGTTTGGTCTATTGATTTGGTGTGCTTTAGGTGGGTAAAGAAGTGAAAGGCATAGTCGACAATAATACCCAGCAACACAGCCGACGTAGCCAAAGAAATAGCAGAAATTTCAGGTTTTATAAACCCTACAATGCCTAGTGAAAACAAAGCACCGAATAAAGTGGGCAGGAAAAAATAAACAGGAATCAATAACTTTCGATAATAGAAAGTGAGTACTAAAAGGATAGCAATTACAGTAATTGTAATAGTGAGGTGGTTGTCTTTTTTTACCTGAATTGCATTTTCGGCAGCAATTTCAAAAGTACCAAAGAAGCTCATTTTTACTTTAGGGTGGCTAGTGTTCCAGCCCTTTTCAACCCCTTTTAAAATATCCAGCAGTTCAATATTTTTGGCAGAGTTACCTGCATCGAAGGTTGTGTGGGCTGTGATGAGTACTTCTTTTTTATCCTTGGTGTAAGTAATGCCGTCCTGTATTACGAAGTTATCATTTTTAAGGTCGTCCTTAATTTTCAAGAAAAATGGCCCACTGATGTAAATAGGGTCGCGTTCAACAAATTTTTTCAAAAAAGAACTACCTGGCGATACAAACTGGTTGTATGTCACCTTCATAGACTCCCTTATTTTGGCAGTGGTAATCTGGCTGTCAATTTGTTTGTAATACCCCGAATCAATAAGGTAAGGAAATGCATTGTAGAAGTAGTCTACCACGGTTTCTTCCAAATTAGGTCGAACACCCACAACATCTATTAAGTTCCCCTTACTTGATTTGGTAATGGTATCGCACAATTGCCCGAGCATATCCTCGATTTCACCATCTTCAACCGAATCGGCAGCTACAGAGAAGACTATAGAGTTTGAAAGTTTATTGGATTCAATGAGCCTGTTGAACTGCTCGAAAATCTTGCCTTTCGGCATTGCGGCAAAAATATTTTGGTTCACCCTGAGCTTTGAAACTCCCAGCCCCAAAACACCCAAAATGCTTAATAAAAGCACATAAAAAAGGGATTTGCGGGCAGTGAAAAATTCAACTATTGCTAAGGTTATTTTTCCCAATTATTACTCGGTTTTTAGTGCCCGCAAAGCTAAACAATAAATAATACAGCTTTGGTTATATATAGATCGCTAACTGCCCCAAATGTGGATAATTTGAGGCTTTGAAAAATTACCCTTTATTTTGCGCAAAACACTGAAAATGAATGTAGCTCTAGTTACTGGTGCATCAAGGGGAATTGGGAAAGCAATTGCAAAACAACTGTCAAAAGATCATGGTCTTTATATATTAGTAAATTATGTCTCAAATGATAAGGCTGCTCAGGAAACACTTGACGAAATTGTATCAGCAGGTGGGGTAGGTGAGTTGTTGAAATTTGCCGTTGAAGACCGCCAATCGGTAGAAGATGTGCTTGGTAAATGGATGGCTGCAAACACCGATAAAACAATTACCGTGTTGGTAAACAATGCAGGTATTACCCGCGATGGTTTGTTTATGTTCATGACTGAAAATGATTGGGATGCAGTGATGAATGTTTCAGCCAAAGGTGCTTTCAACGTAACTCAGGTGGTTTTGAAAAGCATGTTGCGCAAGCGATTTGGCAGGGTAGTGAATATTGTTTCGCTTTCAGGCTTAAAGGGCGTGCCGGGGCAGTACAATTATTCAGCCGCAAAAGGCGCTGTGATAGCAGCTACAAAATCATTGGCGCAGGAAGTGGCAAAAAGGAATATAACTGTAAATGCCATTGCACCGGGCTTTATTACTTCTGATATGACTGCCAATTTGCCACAGGATGAACTCAAAAAGCTAGTACCAATGGAGCGTTTCGGTGAACCTGAAGAAGTAGCACACCTTGCAAGCTTCCTGGCATCATCTAAATCAGCTTATATCACAGGTGAGGTTATTAACATTAACGGGGGAATCTACTCCTAGTTTCAGTTACTTTTTGGTGTAGTTCGCAGGAATTGAGAAAGGCATCTCCACCGGGTTGTTGATGCTTACATTCATCAGGTTGAGTTGAAGATTGAATACGTCAGCTCCATTCTTAATGGCGATATCGCGTTTCATTGCAATTTTGAGTCGTTCCACTTCTGTGTATTCATCATATCGCAAAAGCGCAACCGGACCATTTTCTGTATGAGTAGTCATTCGTTCAGTGCCAATGAGTGAATCGTTTTTACCAACTGTAATTTCCTGCAGGTATGCGTCATCAGCAATTTTCAGCAATACCGAAGATGTAAGTTCCTCCAAACCCTTCAACGATCCCTCCCTGATAATTTCACCCATAATGATGTTTTGCAAGTTCTGGAAGTCAACATTTGTTGGCAATACTTTTGCAACTTCCGAAAGTGGCAACTTAGTAACTTCTTTCTGAATGTAATTCAACATCGTGAAAGAGTCTTTTGTTATCAGTACTCTTGCAGCATTGATAACTCCACCCAGTCCATAAATATTAATCCAAATCGCAGAGTCTTTCTTGATGCGAATGAAAGCAGTAAAATCCTGTTGGTCAGATGGGCCTTCATAATGGGCTTTAGCCTTCATTGATGCCGTCTTAAATTCTTTTTTGTGGCTTACAGTTTCAAATAACTTTGTATCGAGTGCGGCAGTTTTGGGTTCTTCTGCTTTTTTCTCAATCGCCAGCTCAGCACTATCAGGTTGTGGATAAATAGCGAATTTTTTCGCTGAGGTATCCGGCGTTTCAGTAAGTACGGTATCAACGACTTTTTTCTTGCCTAAAATGTGCGGCAACTTTGGCACTTTCATATCGGCAAGTCTTTGCAGAGAGCAGGAATCAAATACAATGGCAACGGTTATAAAAACCATCAGGTGAAGCCATTTATTCATAAAACTTTTCTTCACTTATTTTTTTGTCAAGTAACGGATTTTCACTGCCTTTTGTTTTGGCAGTTTTCCAATATTGTAATGCTTTTACCTTGTCGTTGAGTTTGAAGTACACATCACCAAGGTGCTCATTCAGGGTAGCATCGGCATCTTTATCAGCCTTCAAAATGGCTTTTTCGAAATAAGTCTTTGCCTTTGCATAGTCGCCCTTCCTGAATAATATCCACCCGTAAGTATCCATGAAGGTCACTTCATCGGGTCTCAGTTTTAGTGCTTTCTCCGACATCTTTAATGCATCATCGAGCTTTGTATTTCGTTCAGCTAAAAAGTAGGAGTAATTGTTTAAGGTCGACGCATTATCAGGTTGATATTCAATTGATTTCAGAAAGCACTTGTCAGATTCATCAAACTGCTTCGAAGCGTTGTAAATCTCTCCTTTAAACTCCCAGAGGTCAGCAAGATCTTTCTTTTCATCACCTGCCATCGACATAGCTCTATCAATAGAATTGACTGCACGCGTGTAGTTTTTCTTATTGTAGTGTGCAATTGCATTGAAATAATGCGACCTGAACTGGTTAGGATAAAGCCTCATAAATTTTTCGCTGTACTTCACTAGCGTGTCGGCTCTTTCTTTATCGGTAAGCGAAGACATTAGTCTCAACCAAATTTCCATACTGCTCGGTTTTACTGTTACCGCCAGCTTGTATTGGTCAATGGCTTTGTCGTATTCGTGATTGATGTAAAGGAAATCGGCATAGGTTGCAATTACGCCCGCTTCGGTAGGGTGTTGGCGCAACAGTTCCTTCGCTACTTCCATGCCTTCTTTTAATCGGTTGCTGTCTGTCAATGTCACCAATAGGGTATTGAACATTTCCAGTTGCACTTCAAAGTCCTGATTTTTGTTGACAATTGCTTTTTTTGCGTATTTCTGGAAGGTAACTGTATCTTTTGCTGAAAGGTAAAAGTTAGCCAATCCCATTTGAATGTTAGCATCGCCAGGCACTGCTTTATCACCACGTTTCAGGCTTTCTAATGCCAGTTCCGATTTTTTGCTGTTTTCATATAAGTTAGAAAGTAGCAAATAGTAGCGACCGTTTTTGGGGTCGGTAGATATGAGTTTTTCAACCAGCAATGCCGCTTTATCAGTTTCATTGGCATTGAGTAGCAATTGGATTTTACGAACAATAAGTTCATCGCTGTTAGGCTCGTGTATAAGTGCTTTATCAACACACCTCAAGGCTTTATCAGCCTTTTGTGCCAACTCATAATATTCTGATGCTCTTTGGTATAAATCGCTCGCCAGCTCAGTTTTTTCTGAATCAGCAATCGCTTCAATTACACCACCGGCTTCTTCATTTTTACCCAATTTATGAAGTATGTTGCCATATTCACCGAGGTAATATTTGTTGCCGGGATAGTTTTTTACTGCAAGTTCCAGTTCATGTGCGGCACGTTCTACTTTGTTTTCGTTGAAATACAACATCCCAAGCTGATAATGCGCGTTGGAATTGGTTGGCATCAATTCAACTAGTTTTTCGTACAGTTCTACAGCCTTTTTATTATCTTTTTTGAGGCGTGCTTTTTCAGCTTCAAAGAAAGTTTCGTTGGCAGCTACAGAAAAGTGCTTACTTAAAAACTCATCGTTGAATGATGTGGTATCCGTAACAGAATTTTGGCCGTAAGTTGTCTGAAACAAACCTACAGCCAAAATCAAAAAACAGAGTTGTTTGAACTGAGTTGAAATCATTTTTGTGTTGAGAAGTCACCGAGGCTTACTTCCTTCGGATTGTCTGTGTAAGATACGCTCTTTCCTAACATTGAATTATGAAGATTCGCATTTTTAACATAACTATCAGAAGCAATAATAGACTTCACTATTCTTGAATCTTCAATGCAAGTACCTTTCTCAAGCGATACATGGGGGCCAATCACTGAATTCCTTACAACAACATTTTCACCGAGGTAACAAGGGTGAATAATGGTAGAGTTTTCAATTTTGGCAGAATCAGCAATCAACTTTTCAGCCTTTTGTTTGAGTTCCAGCACCCTGCAATTGGTATCAAGTGTATTGTCTTTATTGCCGCAGTCAAGCCATTCATTTACCTGATCGGTATAGAATTTAACGCCTGTTTGCAACATGTGCTCCATAGCATCAGTTATCTGATATTCGCCTTTAAGCATAATGCCTTCTTTAATGAGGCGCTCAATTTCCAGTTTCAGGCGGTCGCCATCTCTAAAGTAGTAAACACCAATAATCGCCAGGTCAGAAACAAATTCTTTTGGTTTTTCAACAAAAGCTTCAATTTGACCATTGTCGCTCATTTTCACCACACCAAACGCCGATGGGTCATCAACTTTTTGAGTCCAAACGATAGCATCTTTACTCTTGTCAATGCTGAATTTAGCATCAAACAAAGTGTCAGCAAATGCAATGAAAACATTTCCGGTAAGTACATCGCCGGCACACAAAATAGCATGTGCCGTACCCAATGGTACTTCCTGATAACAGATTTTTGGTTTCGCACCAAGTTGTTCAGCTACTTCGCAAAGGTGTTTTTCAACGTCTTTACCAAAAGCAGGCGAAATGATAAATGCAATTTCCTCCACTTTTTCGTTGCAGGTTGCTATAATATCTTCCACCAATCGTTGTACAATTGGTTTTCCGGCAATCGGAATCAATGGTTTCGCTGTTGTGTTGGTATGTGGGCGCATTCTTTTACCCATGCCTGCCATTGGAATAATTATGTTCATATCAATTCGCTTTTAGCTTTGTTTAAGTTTTTGTTATTGAATACCCGAGTGCCCGAATCCTCCGGCGCCACGTTCTGTTTCTTCTAATGTGTTTGTGGGTTGCCAGCTAACAGTTTCGTGTCTGGCAATAATCATTTGAGCAATACGTTCACCGTTTTCGATGGTTTGCGGAGCATCGGACAAATTAATCATCGCGATTTTTATTTCACCACGGTAATCGCTGTCAATTGTTCCCGGTGCATTAACAACAGTCAGTCCACGTTTTATTGCCAGCCCACTTCTTGGGCGAATTTGCGCTTCGTATGACAAAGGAAGTGCGATATGCAACCCGGTTGGAATCAACACTCGCTCTAAAGGTTTAAGAGTTACAGGTTCTTTCAGCCATGCCCTTAAGTCCATACCTGCAGCGCCCGAAGTTTGATATTCCGGCAATGCATGTGGCGATTTATTGATAATATGAACCTGAATCATATAAAGTCGGGCAAAGGTAAAATATTACGTGTCACTTTTCCAAACACTATTAATAGTGTATTCCAATTGTGCAAAAGAAAAAGGAACCACCGTGAGGCAGTTCCTTTTATGAAAGGTTGAATAACAACCGAATGATTATTTTTTACCTTTTTTAGCACCACCTTTAGCTGCTGCTGCTGCTTCGCTTTCTGCTTGACGAAGGGCGCGGGTAGTAGCAATTGTAGCGATTGGAATACGTGGTGAATTCATGATTTCCATGTTTTCAACATTCACGTCTTGAACGCGAAGGTTTTCCAACAATTTCATGTTTTCAATATTCACTTCAATGCACTCTTTCAAGAATTTAGGGTAAGTACGGATAGACAATGTTTTCATCTTTGTTTCAAGACGACCACCATCTTTCACACCTTGTGCCTGACCTACAAATTTCAATGGGAGGTTAGCAACTACTTTCCTGTCTTCTACAAGCTCAAGGAAGTCGATGTGGTTCAAGCTGTCAGTAACAACGTCAAATTGAATCTCTTTCATGATGCAGGTGTAAGATTTACCATTTACAGTAATTTCTGCAAGTTGGAAATCAGGAGTGTACACCAGCGAACGGAAAGCTAAAATTGGTGCGCTGAAATGAATGGTTTCTTTACCACCGTAAATTACGGCTGGTACAAGTCCATTTGTGCGAACTAGACGGGTTGCTTTTTTACCCATGTCAGTCCTTGGTTGACCTTCGATTTTTACACTTTTCATGTTATCAGAAGTGTTTTTTCATTCAACTCCGATTGGTAGCCCGCCAAACAGCCGGTAATTGAATTTCGTTTTTTAAATTTTGCCCATAACGGGGGCGGGTTTCTGTGTATAAACAGTCGTTTTTTTTACTTATTCTTTCTGTTGCTGTGAATAAACAGCGAACTGATTGATTTATTTTCAAAAGTATTGCGAATAGCCACTGCGAAGAGCTCAGCTGTTGTTAATACTTTTATTTTACTGCAAGATTTCTTCAAAGGAATTGTGTCGCAAACAACCATTTCTTCCAATTCAGAGTTTTCAATATTTTCATAAGCAGCACCACTCAATACAGGGTGAGTGCAGAATGCTCTAACCGATAAAGCACCTCTTTCCTTTAAGATTTTTGCTGCTTTTGCAAGAGTACCGGCTGTGTCGCAAATGTCATCTATCAAAACAACATTTTTTCCTGTAACATCACCAATCACGGTCATCGCTGCCACTTCGTTAGCTCTTTTCCTTTGCTTATCGCAAATTACCATATCAGCTTCGAAATATTTTGCTACTTCCCGAACACGGTTAGTGCTACCTACGTCAGGTGAAGCAAAAATCAGGTTAGAGATGTTTAATTTCTCGATGTATGGTATGAAGATGGCTGAAGAATCAAGGTGGTCAACCGGAATGTCGAAGAAACCTTGAATCTGCGGAGCGTGTAAATCCATAGTCATCACCCTGTCAGCACCTGCTGTTGTGAGCAAGTTAGCAACGAGTTTCGACGCAATAGAAACCCTGGGTTTATCTTTTCTGTCTTGCCTTGCAAAACCGAAGTAGGGGATAACGGCAGTAATGTAACCTGCTGATGCACGCTTTGCAGCATCAATCATCATCAGTAATTCCATCAGGTTATCGGCGGGTGCACTTGTGCTTTGAACTAAAAAAACATAGTCGCCACGCACCGACTCATTGAATACCGGCTGGAATTCACCATCACTGAATTTTTGAATGACCAAGTCCCCCAGAGGCTTGTCATAACTACCTGCAATTTTTTCAGCAAGATATTTCGAGCTGGTTCCGGAGAAGATTTTAACTGAAATGTCCATTAGTTACAAAAAGGAGCGCAAAGTTAAGAAATTATTTACAACAGAATAGGCTAAAAACAAAATATTCACCAACTTTTCCCCACCAATATTGCTATAGGTAAAGTTTTATGGACATTGAACAGCAAGCATTAACTTTGCCGCAAACTGTATCGGACAGGCAAATGTATAACGTTACTTTTAAGTTTGAACAACAAGGGTTAGAACCAGTAACCATTGAAAATGTTCAACCAGGCTACTCTATTTTAGAAGTTGCCCTTGACAATAACATCGAATTGCACCACAACTGTGGGATGGTTTGTGCATGCAGCACATGCCACATTTACCTCGAAAAAGGTGATGAATTTATGCCGGAGATTAGCGATCGCGAAGAAAACTTCATCGACAGAGCTAAAAACCCGCGTATCAATTCAAGGCTTGGGTGCCAATGCGTATTGGCAGCCGGTTCTGGTAAAGTAGAACTTGTGGTGCCTGATCAATCTTTAATTCACGGAGAATAATCAACTAAGTATTTATATGGCTCACTTCGAACCGCCTATTGGCTGGAAGGATACCGAAGATATCGCACTTAAACTGTACGAACGTTTTGGTGATGAATTCACTGAAAGCAAAATATATCGCATCAGGTTTACCGAATTGCTGGAATGGGTATTGGAAATCCCGCACTTTCAGGGGAAAAGGGAAGAATGTAACGAAGGGCATCTCGAAATGATTCAAAGCGCATGGGTGTACGAATGGCGCGACAGTCAGAAATAATTGTCTCAAATTGTTTTGTTATGAATACGCTTGAACTTTTTAAACCAATTACAACGTTTGTTTTTGATGTTGACGGTGTACTCACCGACGGAACTTTAATGCTTACCGAAGATGGGCATATGCTCAGGAGTATGAACATCAAAGATGGTTATGCAATGCAGCTTGCAATTAAAAAGGGCTACAAAGTGTGGATTATTTCAGGGGGCAAGTCTGAGGCTGTACGTGCAAGATTGAATAGGCTGGGTGTCGCTGATGTTCATATTGGTGTTGAAAGCAAAAAAGAGCTTTTAAATGAATTAGCGCTTACTAAGCACGTGTCGCTTGGTCAGGCATTGTATATGGGCGATGATATTCCCGATTATGCTGTAATGCAATTATGTGGCTTGCCATGTTGCCCGTCTGATGCTGTGCAAGAAATAAAAAGTGTCGCAAAATACATATCTCCACTTCCTGGTGGGAGAGGTTGTGTAAGGGATGTCATAGAAAAGGTGTTGAAACTCAATGGCGATTGGGTGCTACCTGAGTAAGAAATTCGAAAATTTTATTTTTATATTGTTAAGGCGACTATGTGAATAGTCGCCTTATTTTTTTCGTTCGCATAAAAATGTATAACTGTGTTATTTGAAAATAATCTAATATTAAGGTTGGTCTATAGAAAGCAAATTTTGTAAAAAAAAATTTGAAAAACACTTGCTAATGAATTTCAAATGTTATAACATTACAATCAAGACTTGAATTTTTTGTTTTTATGGCGCGTGAGAAACTGAATTTGAAAAGATCGAATATCGGTGTTGCCGATATGGGTGTGCGTAAAAAGCAGCTTAACAATGAGGGAATTGTTAATGAAAAAGTGTCGGGAAGCGAAAATAAACGCTTTTTGAACCGATTGGCTTTTGTCTTGTTTGCAATTTCATTTTTAGTGTTTGCAAACACATTGAAAAATGGTTTTGCGCTCGATGATATTGAAGTGCTTCAAAAAAATAACTACGTAATAAAAGGCTTTGCCGGGATACCGGAAATTTTAAGCACACCCCATTTACGTGGATTTATGATAACTCCCAACGAAACTTACCGCCCACTTTCTTTAGTAGCTTTTGCTATTGAATATGGTATTTGGGGAGAGAATGCCTTTATGGGGCATTTAATGAACTTGCTTTGGTTCGGGCTTGGTATTGTCTTGTTGTTCAGGTTTTTGCAAAAGGTAATGGGCGAGGGGAGTCAATGGGTTGCATTTATCGCAACACTCATTTTCGCAGTTCATCCCATACATACCGAAGTAGTGGCTAATATCAAAAGCCGTGACGAACTCATGTGTTTCGCATTTGCAATGTTCGCTTCGCTCAAATTCATTGATTACTGTGCTTCAAAAAATCTTAAAAGTCTGATTGTTGGGGCAGTTGCGTCGTTGTTAGCGTTCCTTTCGAAAGAAACAGTTATTACGTACATGGCGGTATTGCCATTGGTTTTGTACTTCGTTTCCGGCGATAGAAAATCAAAAGCTATTTCCTATGTGAGCTTTCTGGTAACTGCCGGCATTTTTATCGGGCTTAGAACTATTGTACTGCATGCTTACAACAATGAGATAGCGCCTGTGCATTTAATGGATAACTCCCTTGCCGGAGCACCAAACGCAGCCTCTAAGTTTGCAACTATATTTTTAATATTAGGCAAGTACCTCAAACTCACCATTTTCCCATTTCCGCTCTGTAGCGATTATTCATTTGCCAGCATACCTTTTGTTACTTTTTCCGACCCTATGGTATGGGTTTCATTAGTTCTTGTAGTAGCAATAGCAGCTTTGGCCGTTATTAGACTCATAAAGCACGGAAAGGATTTTTGGGCTTTTGGTATACTGTTTTATGCTGCTACTTTAGCTTTGTTTTCAAACGTTTTCTTTCTGCTCAACACGGCATTGTCAGAACGTTTTTTGTTTTTTCCAACTGTGGGATTTGCATTGGTAGTTGCATTAGCTATCAACAAATGGCTTGTAAACGCATCGTTGGCTAGTTTCAGCAATGTGTTCAATTTCAGGGTGCTTTTAGTATTAGGGCCTGTTGTTTGTTTTTATTCGATAGTGACAATAGCAAGAAATTCAGATTGGTTTGACAGCGAGACACTATTTGAAGCCGATATTCAAAAAGTACCTCAAAATGCGCGTTTGAATTATTGCGTTGGCTACCATTACGTAAGTACAAAATACGAGCAAGCTCCTCCGCAAGAACGTGCTGCAATTTTAGATGAAGGCATTAAATTTCTTCAAAAATCGGTACTGATAGCTCCAACTTATGCCAATGCTCAAACAGAATTGGGTCATGCGTTTTTTACTAAAGCAATGTATGATTCCGCGGAAGTGCACACCTCTATGGCACTCAAAATAAACCCGAATGCTTCAGATGCCGTAAACAATATGGCTGGCATTTACTTCGTAAAAGGAGATTATAAAAACGCTTTAGTTACATGCAGAAAGGCACTTGAGATAAGACCTAATTATGCCCAGGCATATTATAACATTGGTTTGTGCCATAATTTCATGAAGTCATACGATTCGTCAATCACCTATCTGAAACGTGCGCTTCAATTAGATCCCGGATTTAAGAAATCACACTCCATTCTTGCCAACAACTACAAAAATCTCAATCAGCCCGACTCTATGAAGAAATACGAGCTACTGGCGAGTAGGTAGGGTTATTTCTAATAATACCTCGTATAATCTCTTCTTGCTGAGTTGATTCGCAAACCGAAGTAAGTGTAATTGGTGTTGAAATCGTTTCGCAACATACCGATTGTTGAAGTATAGGTGATGTTCTTTCCTGGAGTATTGAATTGAGCGTACACTGTACCAATGTCGAAAAACACATTCCTTTTTATTTGGAACGAAAGGTTTACGCTGATATTGGAGCCTGTAATTTGAGGTCCGGAAACAAAACCCGTTGCTTTCCCATTACCTCCTAGTGTGCCTGACTTGGTTTGACTAAAGATATTGCCTCCATAATTAGTGTTGTCATTCACCAAATCGGCACCCTGTTTGAAATTGGTTGCTTTTACAACAGCCGTTATGTTTTTATAAGGTTGAAAGTGTACAACAGCAATAGTTTTCACGAAGTTTGAACCCAGTGGGTCAGCGAGTGGCTGGTTGTAATTAGTGAAGTTGGCAATAGTATCGTTGGCTGAATAGGCGAATGGCTGAACTGCATCAGCCTCTATTTGCACATCCAGGTTTTTAATCCCCAACAAGTTGAAGCATTTTAAGCCACCTTGAAGGCCGAAATAGTTACTGCGTCGGTTATTTGCTTCTTTACCAAGTGAATTGTTGACCATGAATTGACCATAAAACTGAAGTTTCCTAGTCGCCAATATTTTGCCCGACAATCCCCAAATAGAATTGTCTCCGGCGTTCATCATGAATCCAAAAGGGTAAGAAAGCGGAACCGGATTCATTACATTAGCCCTTATCCCGCCAGTATTGTCGGCAACCATAGCTTCAAAAAAGCCCACATTCAGCCATCTGTTGAAATTATAACTAAGGTTGTGAACTGTTGCGTACTTGTGGTCGGTAAACATACCATCATTAGCTTTCTTGAACTGTGAGGTCATTTGTAGATAAATGGTCTCATAGCTTAGCTTACCAAAGTGCGCTCTTAAACGCAGGAAAGGCATATTTGACGATAGGTCGGTGAGGAACAGGCTGCTTATACCATCTCCAATAAAGAATTTGCCATTTCCAAATGTTACATTCAAGTGGTCTTTTATAGCAGCAAAATCAAAATAGCCGGCTGCCTGAATAACTGTTAGATTAGAAGCCGGAGTTGGCGAAGATGGCAAAAAGTAATCATTGCCGGGAAATACAATCCTCCTGTTGCTGTTACCTGAGTCTTTTACTGCATACCTGTAAATAAATGCCGGTAACTGTTCTCCGATATCGGTGAAGGTGGCGTAAAAGCCAATTTTTTTACCAATTCCACCTCTTACTTCAAAATTGTTGACTTTATAAACATATTTCGACGGCACGCCAGCAACAACAGGTGAATTCGTTTCCTTGGTCATCATAACGTTTAAAACCGGATTGATGACTATAAAGAAGTCTTTAGAGTGGTGTTCGAAAAGGTTGTACTTCGTTTTGTAGAATGTTTTGAAAAGCGGATGTTTGGAAGGTTCGTAGGTTTTTTCCTCTTTTGCCCATTCAGCGTTTTCAGCTATCATTTGACTCAGATTGTACTTATCTGCTCTCGATAAATGAATTTTTTTGTCGTTAACTGTTGCTGTTAGAAGGTCTTCCAGAAATGACACTGCATCTTTCCTTGACACTCCCTGATTGTCTAGGCGCAGATTGTTGGAGAGCTTCCCCTGTAAAGTTTGTAGCCTATCCAGGTTGTAGTGATCGTCAGATCCGATTGGTATATACGTAACCTGCCCCGAGGCAAGATGCCCAACAATCAATGCCAATCCTAAAGTGTACAGTCTCTTCATCAGTTCGAACCTTAAACACAACAAAAATAGCTGATTATAATGTAAATGTTCAATTGGGTTGCTGCTGTTTTATTCGCTAAGTGAAGTTGAAAAAATAAATTCCGTCAAGTTTAATTATGTTTCTTTTGTGCTAGGCGCAAAATTCGAGTTCCGAAAGTATTCGGAATAAGGACTTTTGCAACGACGTAGAAATGGAACAGAATGGTTGAAATGGCGGTATTTATTTTGTCATCTTCACATACCTTTGGCTAAGTAAATTACCATTATGTCATCCATTATCCGTCGCATTGTTTTGCTTGTAAGTTGTTGCTTTTTTATTGCTTCCTGCGGCAATAGTCAAACCAATGAACAAAGCACAAATAGCCCCGAGAATAAAGCCCAATTGCTGAAAACTTTTACTGCGGGCAGGGTATGTGATAGCCTCAATATCAACGGGGTAGGCAGCCCAGCCTATGCGATTTATTTGCCTGACAACTACACGCCAGGTAAGAAATTTCCTTGTATGTATTTCTTTGATGCCCATGCACGGGTAGCACTTCCTTTACGCAGATACCATGAAATAGCAAATCGTTTGGGTATGATACTGGTAGGGTGTTATTCATCGCGAAACGGTATACCATGGCAAGGAAACCATGATGCTATTTTGCAGGTGATGGATTTCATTCAACATTCTTACAATGTTGACTCAAGTAGGATTTATGTGGGTGGTTTTTCCGGTGGTTCAAGGGTTGCAGCTAGTCTGGCTGCGGAACTCAATTTCGTGAGTGGAGTAGTGGGCTGCGCTGCGGGATATTCGGCGGGAGGCAGTATGCTCACGCGGAAATTTTCATGGTTTGGCATAGCCGGCGATTACGATTTCAACCTCTCAGAAATGAAACAACTCGATGGGCAGATGGAACAAAAAGGTTATCAACATCAACTTTTAGCCCTTTCCGGTTATCACGATTGGCCATCGGCTGAAGATTATTCAATGGCAATGCTGTGGCTGCGTTTTGTTGAAATGAAAAACAAAATCGTTAAAGTTGATACCGCATTTGTAAATGAACTGCACGAGCAATACAGCAAACGAATTGCGCAGAATAAAAAAGCGAACGATGATGTTAAAGTGTACCAATTGCTGAAGGGGGAGATCTCATTATTTGCAGGTCTTTTGAACACAGCACCTGAACAGGCTGAGTTAACGAAAATTGAACAATCGCCAGCGATAGCCGCAATTGTCACCGATTCCAAATATGCCAGTCAGGAATTGCAATTACAAAATGAATACAAGCAAAGAGCCATGACATTTGACGAAAAAGGTTTGAAGTCGATGGTAGATGAATTAAAGTCAAAAGCAAAAAAGGCACCGACACCCGGCGAAAAACAAATGTATCAGCGTGTACTCAACTACATGAATTTAATTTTTTATCTGGCTTCCGATGGTTCTATTAAGCAAGGAAGGGAGGCTGATGCGGCCAAATTTTTGAATGTATTTACCTACACCGACCCTAAAAATCCTGATGTAAATTATCTGAAAGCAGTTCAGGCGGCAGGTAAAAACGATTTTCAGACGGTTATTAAGGAATTGAAAAACGCCGAACAACTTGGTTACAACCAACCTGAAACTATTATGTTCAATCAAGTGTTTGCTCCCTTTCTTTCAAATCCTGAAATGGTGGCACTTCTGAAAACGCTCAAAGCAAAACAGCAGTAAAAGTGTGATTCTGATGTTATTTCAAAATCGGGAAGTTTTGTAAAGCGGGGCTCAAATTCGTGTTAATACATTTACTTTTGCAGGTTCGTAATGTCCGGTAAATTAACAATCGCATTAGTTGGTAACCCAAACAGTGGAAAAAGTTCACTGTTCAATGCGTTGACAGGACTTAACCAAAAGGTCGGTAATTTTCCGGGTGTTACTGTCGAGAAAAAAACGGGCAATGCAAAAATAGCAGACACCCTTACGGCCCGTATCATCGATTTGCCTGGAACTTATAGTTTATACCCTAAAAGTGCCGACGAGCAAGTTACTTATGAAGTGCTGCTGAATAATTCAGGGGAAGACAAACCAGATTTGATTGTTGTTGTTGCTGATGCCGCCAACCTCAAACGTAATTTGTTGTTCTGCTCCCAAATCATGGATCTCGATATCCCTGTTATTATCACCCTGTCAATGGTTGATATTGCTAAGAAGAAGGGAATTGATATCGATGTTCAAAAACTACAGCAAAAACTGAATGTACCTGTGTTGCCCATCAATCCCAGGAAGGAAAAAGGGATATCGGCACTCAAAAAAGCTATTTTAGAATTCAGTGAGTCAAGAGAGTCAACACCCCATAGTTTTATAGACATTCATGGAATTACCGGTAGCTGGATTGATGAATTACAGCAAATTTCTGCTGCATCGAGCCCTTATGCTGCATTGCACGTTGCATGTAACTATCGCGAGTTGCGCTATATCAATGCCGCTCAACGCATCATGATTGCTGCACTTTTGGGTGAGAATAACTTCAAAAAAGCAAAGGTTCAGGCTGATGAAGTAATACTCAGGTATAAACGAATTGACACCATTTTAGCTGATTGTGTCGACGAAGTAACTACCGAACAAAAGTTACTGGCAACAGAGAAAATCGATAAGGTTTTGTTGCATCCAGTATGGGGGAACCTTGTTTTGTTAGCGGTTTTGTTCGTGCTGTTCCAAAGTATTTTCTGGCTTGCCCGATATCCGATGGACTGGATTCAGACCGGGTTTGCGAATTTAGGTACTTGGATGGGTGGCTTCATGCACGAAGGAATTGTGAAAGATTTGATAGTGAATGGCTTGCTTTCAGGAGTAGGGGGCATTATGGTTTTTGTACCGCAAATCATGATTCTGTTTGGGTTCATTACCATTCTTGAAGATTCGGGTTATATGGCACGTATCAGCTTCCTGAACGATAGGGTGATGAGGAGTGTTGGGTTAAATGGCCGTTCAGTGATGCCGCTTATTAGTGGAATGGCTTGTGCGGTTCCTGCAATTATGTCGGCTAGAACAATACAAAACCGAAAAGAAAGGCTCATCACCATTTTGGTAACGCCTTTGATGAGCTGTTCAGCCCGGCTTCCTGTTTACTCAATGCTTATTACGCTTTGTGTGCCTGACCAGAAGGTGCTGCAAATATTCAATATCCGCGGGCTGGTGCTCATGCTATTGTACCTTTCAGGGTTTGCATTTGCACTATTGGTAGCTAAAGTAATGTCATTGATTATCAAGGCAAAAGAGCGTTCTTTTTTCCTGATGGAATTGCCTGTATACAGGGCACCAAGATGGAAGAATGTTGGTACAACCATGATTGAAAAAGGCAAGATTTTCATTAAAGAAGTAGGTAAGGTAATTATCATCTTGTCATTGGTACTGTGGGTGCTTGCGTACTTTGGGCCTACCCGGCAAATGGAGGCTGTCAATAAAAAATACGATGCTTTAATAGCTGCAAATCCAACAATAACCGATAGTCTTAAGAAGGAAAGAGCCGCAGAAAAACTAGAGCATTCCTATGCAGGCATCATGGGTAAAGCCATTGAACCTGCTATTAAACCTCTGGGGTACGATTGGAAAATGGGTATAGCACTCATTACCTCATTTGCTGCACGTGAAGTGTTTGTTGGTACCATGGCAACCTTGTACAGCGTGGGCGACGAGTCAGAAAAAACAGAGACGTTGCAGGAAAAAATGAAGCAGGCGCATCACGCTGATGGTACTAAAGTGTACACGCTCGCAACCGGTTTATCGCTTTTGATGTTCTATGTTTTGGCAATGCAGTGCATGAGTACATTAGCTATTGTAAAGCGTGAAACA
This sequence comes from Chitinophagaceae bacterium, assembly GCA_947454235.1. Classification (GTDB taxonomy): domain Bacteria; phylum Bacteroidota; class Bacteroidia; order Chitinophagales; family Chitinophagaceae; genus Flavipsychrobacter. The sequence continues at coordinate 29,495 of CANGIY010000017.1, read as the reverse complement.
GGCACATGGAAATACCCTGCGATACAATTTACCTACATGTTAGGGCTTGCTTACTTAATGTCGTTTGTGATATTTAAGATTTTCTCTTAGTGAAGTTGATAAAATAAATTTCATCAAGTTTAATTATTATGTTTCTTTTGTGCTAGGCGCAAAATCCGAGTATAGTGAACTATTTAAGGACTTTTGCAACGACGCAGAAATGGAACAGAATGGTTGAAATGGTGATATTTATTTTGCCATCTTCACTTAGAGGGTTACAATAAATTCTGACCCCATATCTTCCTCACTTTCTACAGTAATTGTACCTCCATACGACTCAATTTGGGCTTTTGTGATGAACAAGCCAACTCCTTTACTGTCGTGCCCCGGGTGGAATACCTGATTGAGTTTAAAAATTTTCTTGCCGTGTTTGTCAAGGTTTATTCCAAGTCCGTTGTCTTTCACCGAAACAATAGTTCTTCCGTTTTCGACTTTGGAAGTAATAATGATTTCAGGCGTTCTTTCAGGGCTTGAATATTTTAGAGCATTACTAATAAGGTTGTAGAAAATACTCTCCAGAAACACTTTTGGGTACCTGATGATATTTACTTTGAGGTCGGTTTTAATAACTGCGCCTTTCTCATAAATAGTACTGTTCAACTGACTCAATATTTCATTGACAATGTTTCCGGCGTTGCAATCATCAAATGGTATTGACTTGTTCATAGTCAATTGTACCATTTCCATCAGTGTATTCAGGCAACTTAAAAGTGCATTAGCGCCATCGTCCAGGAAACCAACAATCTCATCCATCTCAAGTTTGAACGAACCATCTTTCGCAGGTTCGTCTTTGTGCTTGAGCATTTCTGTCAGCATCTTAATATTATTAGCAGGGCCGCGAAGATTGTGTGCAATAATGTAGTTCAGTTCTTCCAGTTGCCCGATCTTGCTTACGAGGTTTCTACGGGTGGCTTCCAGCTCTGAGTTTTTCCTGTTCAATTCATCAGCCAGTTCTTTCTTCTTGGTAATATCTACTGTTTGCAGAATGAAAAACTTAGGTGTACCATCAACATTGGCAACCTTAGAAACTGTATGAAAAGCCCAGAGTATTTTTTTGTCTTTAGAAATGTATCTTTTTTCAATGCTGTAGTGGCTAATCACTTTTATCAGCATTTTATGAAGTAAGTTTTGGTCTGCGGCATTGTCTTCAGGGTGGGTGAGTTGTAAAAAGTTCATTTTCAACAACTCTTTCTTACTGAAACCAGTGAATTTACTTAATGCACCATTGGCATCGAGAAAATGCCCTTTGGGGTCAATTAGTGCAATACCTATACCTGAGTGATCAAAAGCACTTCTGAAAGTTTCATTGCTGAGTTGCAACGCATCTTCCATTTCAATTCTATCAGAAATGTCCTGTGCGAAACATATAACCACAGGTTTGCTGTCAACCTCACCAAAAATATTACTGTGAAATAACCAGTGGCGAATTTTACCACTGCGCGATTTTATGTGCATGATACCACTCGCGTGGTGATCATTTCTTATTTTGGCTAAATATTGTTGTTCAAATTCAAATCGGTGTTCGTCAGGTACCAGTGAAATCAGAAACTCGTTTGTTAATTCACCCGATTTATACCCCAAATTTGATTCAGCAGCAGGATTGATAGTAAGTAGTTTTCCCGTAAGGTCGTGACTGAACATCAGCGCATCGCTTTGTTCCACAATATCCCTGTAGGTCGAAAATTCTTTCGCAGAATATTCTGATAGGGTCCTATTGGCTCCAGTAGTCACAACGTCTTTTTTCTTTGTGACTTTTTTATCCTGATGCATAATATCTAAGGTCATTACCTTAAGGGGTGTCTGTTTTATTGGTATAAAATTATGTCATTAACAATTAGGAAACAAAAAAATCACTGCATACTCACTATAAATTCACTAGAAAAACTGATTTTTTTAATGATTTCTTAACGAAATGATACCGAATTGTTATTTGGTAGTTCATAACTGCAAAATATTACTGTGAAGTCCCCCTTGTTTTTTCGATGGCAATTTTTACTTCAATTCCGGTTTTTGAAGTAATTTTCACCCATGAAAAAGTTATTGTTTTCGGTTGTCGCAAGTCTTTCACTGGCATTTGTTCATGCACAAGCTGATGATGCCTATAGTAAGTACCGCGAAAATGGCTCCTACTATATATATACCGATACTGCGAACGTGTATACGCAGCCCGACTTCAATAGCGAAGTAATTCGTCAGTATTTTATTGGCGACAGCGTTTCTCTTTTTCATGTAGGTGAAAATTTAACCAAAGACTATAAAACTGCACCATGGTGCGAAGTCGTTTTCAAAGCAGGCAATGCAATGAAAAAAGGCTATATGTGGACTGGCTACCTCTCCCCATTAAAATTGAGCGAAGGTAACGTTAGGTTTGTGTACAGTCTTGACCTCAAAAAAGGAGGAACTGAGCCCTTGTTTACATTGAAAGCAGTGAAGGAACACAACATTGTAAGCACCACTACATATATAATGCACAACGTTGAGGCAACACAAAGAGCGCACGATGCTAAAATTAAAAAGCCGCGTGGATTATCGGAGTTCAAGAAAATGCTCTATTTCGATTATTCAGGCGAAGCATGTGCAGTACCGGAATACCAGATTTATGTAGGCTGGGATGGCGAGAAACTTTCACCATTGCCGTTACTTACTTTTGTTTCCGACGCAGGCGCTGGCTATTACACCGAAAAATATATTTTTCCGCTTGACAAAAAAGGACGTCCGGGAATGATAATACTGGCTACAGAATCGGGCGAAGAAAATGAGGCAGGGAAAATTGTAAATATGAAACGCAAGGCTACAAACTATAAAGTGACCCAAAAACACGACATCGAAAAGACAAAGTAAGCAACCAGGATTGCAGGAGGTGTATTGTAGAATTTGTTAATAAATTCTACAAACCTATTTTTGTGGAATTTTAACCGTACTTTTGCAGTTCTACTAATAATTACAAGATTTTAATGACTTCTTTCTCAGACTTCCCGTTACGGGAAGAACTTTTACAGGCCATCTCTGACCTGGGTTTTGAAACTCCAACTCCGATCCAACAAAAAGTAATTCCAAACCTTATCGACAACCCAAAAGATATTATCGGTCTTGCTCAAACAGGTACCGGAAAAACTGCCGCATTCGGATTGCCGGCATTGAATAATATCGATGAATTTGACCGCACTGCACAAGTGCTTATACTGAGCCCAACGCGTGAGCTCTGTATGCAAATTCAAACAGAACTTAATAAGTACGCTGCCAACATAAAAGGTTTGCGTATTGCCGCTGTATACGGTGGTGTTCCAATCGGTGGACAAATCAGAGAAATTAAAAACACGCCACACGTCGTTGTGGCAACTCCCGGACGTTTGATTGATTTGCTTGAAAGAAAAGCACTTTCGCTCGAAGACGTTGAACTGGTTGTACTTGACGAAGCAGACGAAATGCTTAACATGGGTTTCCGTGAAGACATTGAGTTGATTCTGAAGAATACGCCTTCACGTCAGTTTACTTGGTTGTTTTCTGCAACTATGAATAACGACGTGCGCAGCATCGCAAAACGATTTATGAACAAATGGGACGAGTATTCAGTAGCTGCCGAAAACGCAACTAACGAAAACATCGATCACCAGTACTTCGTAGCTAACCACCACAACAGGTTTGAAACGCTGAGAAGATTGCTCGATTTTGCGCCGGGTATATATGGCATCATCTTCACCCGTACCAAGCTCGATGCACAAGACGTATCGGAAAAACTCATGAAAATGGGTTATCATGTAAGTCCGTTACATGGCGATATGGATCAAAAAATGAGGTCTAAAGTACTTGACCGTTTCCGTCAAAAACAACTTCATGCCATTGTAGCTACTGATGTGGCAGCACGTGGTATTGACGTTCAAGATATTACACACGTTATCAATTACGAATTGCCTGATGACCCAGAGGTGTACACACACCGCAGCGGTCGTACTGCACGTGCAGGTAAAAAGGGTATTTGTATGTCAATTGTATCGCCAAAGCAAATTTCTAACATTCGCCAGATTGAAAAATTGGTGAAAAAGAAGTTCCACAAAAGCGATATCCCTGATGGTGCTGAAGTAATCAGGAAGCGTTTGTTCTTCTACATGGAACAAATTGCTACTGCCGAACCAAAAGACGAATTTGCAGAATTATATTACGACTCAATGCAAGAGCAGTTTGCAAGTCTTGAAAAAGATGAGCTTATTCGCCGCCTCATTTGGTTGCAATTAAAAGATACCATCGATGCCTACGCTGATGCTGAAGACCTAAATGCAGGTTTTGAGCGTAAATCAGACGACGGTCACAAGTGGGTGCGTATGTTCATTAACATTGGTGAAAAAGACGGATTGAACCCTGCTAAACTGGCTTCTTTCATCAACGAATGTACCGATGTTGAACCTAGTCTTGTACAGCGTATCACTATTCGTGAAATGTCGAGCTTCTTCAATGTGCCTGCTGATGCAGCCGAGTACATTAAAGAACACCTTGCTACCAAGAAATTCAAGAACAGGAAAGTAAGGCTTGAAGAAGCAGAACCAAGCAATGGTTTTGCCGGTAAACCAAATTCTGAAGGTCGTTCTAAAAGCAGCAGAGGTGGTGGAGACTATCGTCAGGGTGGCGGCGGCTATGGTCGTGGCGACAGAAACGAAAGAGGTGACCGTGGTGGCGACCGTCAAGGTGGCGGTGGCTACAGGGACAGAGACAGAGACCGGTCAGGCGGTGGCGGCGGTGGATTCAAAGAAAGAGAATCTCGTCGTTCTTACGGTGACAGCCCTAGCTTCGGCGGTGGCGGTGGCGCACGCGAAAAATCTGGCGGTGGCGGAAAACCAAAATACAAGAAACCACAACAATAAATCATTCAAAAGGCTTGCTTCGGCAGGCCTTTTTTAATGTCAACCAATATTGCAGGTAGGGGCGGAAAATCCATCCTTACCTGCACAAGTACATCTGGTTGAAGGATTCCCTTCGTCCTAACATTCAGGAAGCATGTGCTTCCGAAACGGAAAGCTAACCATGGTTGAGGTGTCTCACCTCGTCCTCATACTGGACAAGCATCGCGCTTGTCTTACTCAAGTATCTTCCTCCAAACAGCATATACTTTACCTTTTTAAATCGTTAAAATAAGGTTTTTGTGTATAACTTTGTGTTGTAATCAAATAGTTGGAGAAACTAGTTTTTCGTAAATGTTTAGACGTTTCCATTTTAAAAATTGGCTTTTTCAAAAGGAAAAACAATCATTTAAACCAGCTGAAAAAGAAGGAATTCCGAGAAGGCAACTCACAGTTGAATCAACTCAAAGACTAAGTAATATTGTCGATAGGATTTTAATTGAGATGTTGGAAGAATCTTGTCCTTGTCAATATCCCCGTTTCCGTTTTTTGGCAAGGTTCTCCCACTTTAAGTATAACGCTAGAGCAGTGTTTTGTGCAGACACTAATTATTTCGTTGGGGCAGCAACCTTTAGAAAGAATTTTTTAAAAAGAATTGATACTATAACTGAAAATTATTTTGGAGATTTTGGTGGTGATTGGATTTACCAATGTAAAAAGTGCGGTACAAAATATCGGCACATACATATTCAATATAGTTTAATGTTCGAATTTGTATACTTAGTAGTAGTAGAACCGAAATATTTCTTTTTCAATGTTGGTGCCGAGTTGAAATTTCCAGTTCCCCTTTTGCAAGGGCTCTATGGTTTTGATGAAGAGGATATTTTGAAATGTGCAAGTGAGTTTACCCTAGGCGATGAAGAGCAAGTATATAATTACTTCACGGAAAAAGTTCAGAACGTCGTGCCAAAGGTCAATTTCAGTGAAAGTCTATTATTGTTTAGTATTTATTCGAATTTACGAAAGCCGCTAGTAAAATTGTCTTTAGAATATGCTCCTTGCGGTGATTTAAAATGGCAAAAAATAAGCGAGCCTGTCCCAGTCAAGGCAAGTGTTAGGTCGGAAAACCTTCCGCCTTAGCGGTAACAAGTACATCTGGAAGAAGGATTCCCTTCGACCGAACATTCAGGAAGCATGTGCTTCCGCATTGCACAATTATGGAAGTTGTGATTCAAGCAAACTCTAAAACTCCCCTTCACCCACTAATCCTTAATTGTAACATTCAAGTCTCCAAAGCTTCTCACTTGCCCGTCAGACCTTGCACGTAAATGTTCAATTATTATTCTACCGGCCCGCATTGATTTCAAGTCGTTTAAAACATTAGGCGGGAATTTCGCTCCTTTAACACGGTATGGCCCTATATAGTTACCTGCAGCATTTGCGTCTTTAAAAACATAAGAGATATAATAGTCTACTATGGTGTCTGCGCTGTTTTGACTTACAACAACCATACCCGGGTTTGCGAGCACCTGCGCAATTGAACCAACCTCTCCTTTAATATTACCCAATTGCACTCGTATAGAAGGGGTTCGAGTGGTGTTACTGTTTTGTGCAAAAGAAACAATGCAAACAAAAAGTAAACAAGATAAAGACAGCAATTTTTTCATTAGAGTATTAATTAATGTTGGTTAATAAGTAGCATTATCAATCAATTGAAAACGGTATCTCCGAGCAATGTCAAGGCTAATTTACGGGCACGAAGCCAATGGTCTATAATGTACCATTGTTGTATCAGTATCAGCATAAACAGGGTCGGTATCGAAACGGGTGCCGGCGTAGTTGGCAGGGGAGTAAGATGCAGTTGGTTGTATAGCTATCATGCTCACATGTGCTCTTGAACCTGTTGGTTGGCAAACCGGATTTTCTTGTGCGTGCAACCATGTAGCTAAAGGCACAGGGGCATCAAACATCGCAGGGTCAAATACGTATGCCTTTTGTCCGGTAGGAGTGTTGATGGTTACCAATGGGGCAACGTGGTACCACCACCTGATGCAGCATCCGCCCCATTTTTGTGCTTGCACACACAATTTATCACTGCCTGAATTGGCAAAACTGAATATTTTTTGAGTTGCGTAATGGTATTTGTTGTTCAATATCCAACACATTTTATGGGCACGTGCGTAACAACCATCCTGACAGTATTGGAACGACATGCAATAATCAATAGAAAATGGACCGCCCAATGCGCAACATTGACTAGCGAAGTAATTAAAAATAGTTTGCGCAGTAGCCATATCAGGTATTGCAGCAGCCAGATTTCCCTCGGTGATATTGATCGGCATTTGAGAGAAAACCGGATTGTTCTCGTTGAGGTTGTTTAGTTTTTCATCACTCACACTAGTAAGGTCAATATTTACCGGGTTGCCGCTTGTAAGTCCGGTATTCGCAGTGCCTGTAGTGTACACCGAAGCACCATTAATAACGCCACTCCAGGGGTTTGCCGTTATTTTAAGCGTTTTGTTGCTGCGCATGGCATCCGTCAAAAAGTCTTTCAAGGCAGCATCGCTGGTAGTAAACATCAGTTCGTGCCTGTTCAATGCAACGTCAAAGCTGCCATCGCCATTGTCGTTTACATTCAATACCTGAGCTGCAAAAGTCTGGTCTTCATTCTGTTGAGGATTATTGGTTAAAGGCTTTAATGAATTGTCATAAGCCTTCGCTTCAGTAGTGTTTTGCCCGGTTGGCGCACTTGCATTTTTCTTGCAACTAGAGTAAATAACTAACCCCGCCGTTAACAGCAATACAGCACCAATTGATGTAAAAACATTTTTCCTCATGACCTACAAAATGAATGATTGAAAGACACCACAATATAGGTAATATTATTTAGATGATTCAAATAAAAAAATGTTCGTAAGTGTTTGTTTCGTTTTTTGCAGTACATTAGTTGAGTTTTTATAAAATAGTATCACTGCCATGAAATATCTGGTTACCATATTGGGTGTTTTTCTTTCCGCAAATTTGTTGGCGCAAGTGAGCGCACCCCGTTTTAGTCGTGGTAATCACGATACCCGTGTACTTCAATCAATACTAAGCCACCAAAACAGCAACAACCTTGCTGCGGCTCGTACAACATCTGTACAACGAAAAAGGGTGGTGGCGCAGAGTACCCGCGATTCGCTATTGGCTCAGGTCGATTCAACAAAGCTTGGCTATTCGGGAACTCTCGGCTCTAATTTCGATTATAACTACTTGTTTTACAACTACTCGTATGCCTACAATTACACCCCGGTGTTCAATTGTTTTGGCATTGAAACTGCGCCAATGGTGCGTTACGATACTTGTAATAGATACCAGGTCAATCCGTTTACATTAAGGTATGGGCATTACGACGATAGGTATGCGACTTATGATGCAAACCGCAATCAAATCCGTTTTAGTGAGTTATACGTCGATTCTGCAACCAACAAAAACAAGACGCACTACAACGCTTTTAACACCCAAAGGCAAATAATTAGTGGTAAGACATTTGTAAGGCAGTCAACTACTTACGACAGTGCATTCATTCAATCATACAGCTATAATACCAGCAACAAAATCACTTCCGATTCCATGTATGAAAAGTACTCGCACGGTTGGGACTTAGTTTCTGTTTCAGCGTACACTTACGATGTGCACAATAACCTGAGTGTTATAATGTGCTATGTGAATGATACCGATACCAGCTTTTCGCATGTGCGTCAGCATATTTCACGATATAGTTGTGGGTATGACACATTGAATAGGCTGATTAATGTGTCTTTTGCTCTTTGGGATGGTATGTTGTTCCATGATATCCAACGCGACACGTTTGAGTACCAGGGTGCATTGACATATTTCTCAAAATGGCGCGAAACGTTGTTCGATACTGTAAACCATTACTATACACCTTGGTTCAATATGGAGAAAAATATCGCCACTAATAACCTGCCTGATAGTGTCCGCACATTTGGTTGGGATAGTTTAGCCAATCGCTGGACGCCGACTTCTCAGTACTTAATTAAATATGATACTGCCCTGAACCCTGATTCTATGTTGCAGTGGGATTATAGTTATGGCTACTGGCCAACCAGCCCAAGTTTTTCAACCAAGTTTTACTACGAAAACTACATCGATAACTCATTGGTGGGCAATGTTTCAAAAGAGGGTGTAATCTTAAAGGTTTATCCTAACCCTACTAATGGAACGCTGCATATTGAACTTCCGGAAGCTGAAGGGGTATTGTCTTATTTTGTGATTGATATGGCGGGTAAAATACACCAGCAAGGTATATTCATGAATAATGCTTCAGCCACAAATATTGAAACTGCTTCTTTGCCAATAGGTAATTATATAGTAGGTGTAAATGACGCTCATGGTAACTTTGTGGGCAAGTCAATATTCACAAAAGCCGACCATTAATGCCATCAAGAGGTATCGAGAAAGTTGAAATAGTTAGGTTCTTAGGTACTGTGGGTAACGAAACCGAAGATTTTGTTGTTGTAGAAGAACCCCTCGAAATTCGGGTTTTAACGAAAGAGCATGGCACGAGCCAAATAAAGAAAATTGGTGTCGTTATGCGTACTCCTGGTGCCGATGAATTTCTGACGCTTGGACTGTTATTTGCCGAAGGTATCATTCAGGAAAAAAGTCAGATTGCCAAACTCGATTTAACCAAAAGAAATACGGTCACAGTTTCATTTTCCGAAGGGTATACCCCCGATTTGGACAACATGGAACGGAATTTACCGTCAACTTCGTCATGCGGAATCTGTGGTAAAAACTCAATTGACGGCATCAAAACTACCTGTTACTTAGACACTTATCCTTATGACAGTGTTAGGGTAAGCCCCGCTGTTATCTATGAATTGAACGAGCGACAGCTCAATCAGCAAACCGCATTTTCAGCAACTGGGGGGATACATGCGTGTACTCTGTTTACGCTCGATGGCTCATTTGTCCAACAATTTGAAGATATAGGCAGGCACAATGCTCTGGATAAATTGATAGGGTATGCCTTGACCAATGACATGCTTCCGCTCAGTAATCAGATTTTATTTTTGAGTGGGCGAGCTGGTTTTGAAATGTTGCAGAAAGCGGCTGTAGCAGGCATTAAAATAGTCGTATCCATAGGCGCTCCTTCTTCGCTGGCAGTGGAACTCGCTGAAGAGTGGAATATCACATTGATAGGTTTCTTGCGGGGACAAAAATTCAATGTATATACAGGTGACCAAAGAATCGTAATTTAGCGGCATGAAAATCAGGATTTTCGGGAATTCATTGAGGATCAGGGTCAGCAAATCAGACCTGAAAACTTTTGAGCAGGAAGGTAAACTGACTGCTGTTACAGAATTCGTTACCCACTCTTTGCATTATTCACTCGAAAAGAAAGAGGGAATTGAGCAACTGGAAGCTGATTTTGCAAATAATTGCATCACCATGTCGGTGCCTACCGCAGAAGCCAATAACTGGATTAAGACTGAAACTGTGGGTTTAAGCGCCCGCCGTGAAATGCCTGACGGAACTTCATTCAAGCTTTTACTCGAAAAAGATTTCAAGTGCATTGATAATACAGGCGGCGAAGACCAAAGCGATAATTTTGAAAACCCCAACCACGTTTGTTGATTTTAAAATCAATGCTGTCTGAAAATATGATTTTAGTAACCGGTGCAAGTGGATTTGTTGGCAAGCATGTAGTTGCTGCATTGGCTGCAAAAAGTCTACCTGTTCGTGCATTGTACAACAACAATCCGCCATCGGGTAAATTAAAATCGTTGCAGGGGGTTGAGTGGGTGCAGGGCGATTTGTTGGATATTTATGACGTAGAGTCGGTTGTAAGCGGTTCAACAACCATCATTCATTGCGCCGCCATGGTCACTTTCCAGCGCGATGAGCACGAAAGAATGCTACATTTCAATCAGGAGAGTACTGCCAATTTAGTAAATGAAGCGTTGGATGCAGGAGTAGGCAGGTTTATTTACATCAGCTCAATTGCTGCATTGGGTAAGCCTGAGGTTCCGGGAAAAGAAATTACAGAAGAAGAACAATGGGGTGAAAATAAATTCAGTTCGGTGTATGGGGTAAGTAAATACCTCGCTGAAATTGAAGTGTGGCGTGGAATAGGCGAGGGGCTGAATGCGGTTGTTTTGAACCCCGGTGTAATTCTGGGCGATGGTAACTGGGAAACAGGTTCATCTTCAATTATAAAATTAGCGGCCAAAGAATTTAAATATTACACAAAGGGCGTAACGGCCTGGGTCGATGTCGAAGATCTGGTTTCACTGATTGTCAGGTTGTTAGAAGCGCCTATTGAAGCAGAACGTTTTATAGTACATGGTGGCAATTACGCCTACAAAAGTGTATTTGAACTGATGGCGCGATACCTGAATAAAAAACCACCAACTATTTATGCGTCATCATTTATGACTGGAGCCATCTGGCGACTGGGTAAATTGCTTTCGTATTTTGGCAAGAAACCTGTTATTACCCGCGAGACTTCCGTGAACGCACATGATATTTCATATTACAGCAATGCAAAGCTTTTAAAGCAGTTCCCCGATTTTCAGTTTCGCCCAATTGAGGTGACTGTGGAAAATATGGTGAAATCTTTTCTAGCAAGAACTTCTTAAAATTTGCACACGGTATTCGTTTTATAGAAAAACAATCGTAAAATTGCACTACGGAAACTGAATAGTATTCCATCCTATATCCGGTTCAATAAATTATTTCTTGTTTTGATAACCGGTTCAGAAAAAAATCATTGGTATTAACACCGAGAAAACTAATTGACAAACACATTATTTTTAAAATTTAAGGCATGCCTTACGACATTTCGCAATTAAATGACATGCTCATTCCTGAGCTGTTAGATATCGCCGACAATCTGAAAATTTCAAATTCTAAGGGTCTCGACAAACAAGCCCTCATTTACAGAATTCTTGATCAACAAGCGATAATTGGAGCAAAGCAATCTGATGCTGACGCAAAGAAGAAAAGAGGAAGAAAATCTAAAGAAGAAACTCCGCTTTTAATTACTCCAATTGTAAGAAATACTGAACCGGCGCCACCGCCACCACCGCCTCCGGCACCAGCACCGGAACCTTTAGCAGAAGTTGCTCCGGCAGTTGAAGAAGCACCAGCGGCAAAAAGGAAACCGGGTAAAAAAGCAAAGGTAAAAGTGACTGAAGAAGCAGCTCCGGCGCCTGTTGAGGCAAAAGTTGAAGAAGTTGCTCCGGTAGCTGAAAGCAAGCCAACAGAAGAAGCACCTGCTGAAGCCAACAACCCTGCTGAAGGAGAAAATAACAACGATACTCCATTCAATCGACCGCAGAGACCGTACCAACGTGAACGTTTTGAACGTGGCGCAAGACCTGAAAGGGTAGACCGCAACGGCCGTTTCGATAGAAACAGAAACGAAAACCGCGGCGACCAAACTGAACGCGTTGAAGGTCAAGGTGAACCTCGCCCAGAAAGGAACGAACGTAACGACCGCCCTCAGCAAGAGCTGCGCAACGAGCGTCAGGACAGAGGAGAACGTGGTAACAGGAATGACCGTAACGACCGCCCTCAACAAGAGCCACGCAACGAGCGTCAGGACAGGGGAGAACGCGGAGATAACAGGAATGACCGTCAAGAACGCCCGCAACAAGAGCCGCGCAACGAGCGTCAGGATAGGGGAGAACGAGGTGACAGGAACGATCGTCAGGATCGCCCTCAACAAGAACAACGCAACGACCGCCAGGACAGAAATGATCGCCCAGAAAGAGGTGATCGTAACGATCGTCAGGGACAAAATAATCAAGGTCGTTTCCAGAAAAACAATGATCGCTTCCGTCGTCAGGCGCAAGAAGAGGTCGCTCCACAAAACGAACCTGAATTCTCCGACGATGAAGAAGTAGTAGTAAATGCTGAAGTGCCAGAAACTACCACTGAAGTTTCTGATATCATCATGCCAACTCAGGAAAACCCTGAGTTTCAACCACCGCAAAACGTTGAACCTGAACGTACTCCGTTCAATCAAAACAGCCGTTTCAGAAAAGAACAACAACCTAATTTCAATCTCGATTTCGATGGTGTTGTAGCAAGCGAAGGTGTTTTGGAAATGATGCCTGATGGCTACGGTTTCTTACGCAGCAGCGACTATAATTATTTAAGTTCACCAGATGATATTTATGTATCACCGTCTCAAATCAAATTGTTTGGTTTGAAAACAGGCGATACGGTAAAAGGTAATGTAAGACCACCGAAAGAAGGTGAAAAGTACTTTGCTTTACTTAAAGTTGAAACCATCAACGGTAAATTACCTGATGAAATTCGTGACAGGGTTCCATTCGATTATTTGACGCCGTTGTTCCCATTCGAAAAACTGAATCTGACTTCGACTTCCAGCAACTACAGTACACGTATCATGGATCTGTTTACCCCAATTGGTAAGGGTCAGCGTGGATTGATTGTGGCGCAACCAAAAACAGGTAAAACCATGTTGTTGAAAGAAGTAGCTAATGCTATTGCTTCTAATCACCCTGAATGTTACCTGATGATTGTACTCGTAGACGAACGTCCGGAGGAAGTTACAGACATGCAGCGCAGTGTAAGGGCTGAAGTAATAGCTTCAACATTCGATGAACCTGCTGATAAACACGTAAAAGTGTCAACAATCGCACTTCAAAAAGCAAAGCGTTTAGTGGAAGTGGGTCACGATGTGGTTATTTTGTTGGACTCTATCACAAGGTTGGCACGTGCGCACAATACAGTTGCTCCTGCAAGTGGTAAAGTATTGAGTGGTGGTGTGGAAGCGAATGCCATGCAAAAACCTAAACAATTCTTCGGTGCAGCCCGTAAAATTGAAAATGGTGGCTCGCTAACCATCCTTGCAACTGCATTGATTGATACAGGTTCAAAAATGGATGAGGTGATCTTTGAAGAATTCAAAGGTACAGGTAACATGGAATTGCAGCTCGACCGTAAACTGGCAAACAAACGCATTTACCCTGCAATTGATATTACGTCTTCTTCAACACGTCGCGATGACTTGTTGTTGGAAAAAGATGTACAAAATAAAATGTGGCTCCTGCGCAATCACATCGCCGATATGAATGTTGACGAAGCAATGAACTTCTTATTGAAACAAATGAAAGGCACAAGAAGCAACGAAGAGTTTCTTGCTACAATGAATAAATAATTGGTTTTAAGCCAAAGGGAGAGGGGAGCGGCAACGTTCCCCTTTTTTCTTTTTTATTGTGTTTCTCTATTCTATCATTTGATTTCATTAATTAAATCAAATAGTTAATTGTGTTTTAGTGCGTACCTTTGTGGTGTCTGAAAAGAGCAACAGATACCAAGTATAAATCCAAGTGTTTCGTCACTAATCCACGCATGTCGGGCTGTAGCACATACAGTCCGATTGTTTTTTTATGAACCTCAATGTCGTTACCTTTACCATTATATATGGTATTGCAGATTTTAGCGTTTGGAATTGCTAAAGACATTTTTGGCGCCCGGCAAATTAACTTTGTTGTGCCGTCGCAGTGTACAGTTGAAACAATGAAAGATTTGCTTGAAGAGCGTTTTCCTGCACTGAAACGGCTGGCTACTTATGCAGTTGCTATCAATGAAGTGTATGCGGTACCAGCACAATATTTACAGGAAAAAGATGAGGTGGCAATCATTCCACCTGTAAGCGGCGGATAGCATGAATCATATTTCAATCAGAGATACCGACCTAAAATTAGACGATTGTTACCAGTTTATAGCTGCTCCCGATGCAGGTGGTATCGATATTTTTGTGGGCACTGTACGCAATAAAAGCTTAGGGAAAACAGCGGTTAAGCTCGAATTTGAGGCGTACGAGAAAATGGCAATTTCTGAAATTGCGAAAATTATTGAAGAAGCGCGTTCAAACTGGGACCTGATAAATGTGTTTGTAGCGCATAGAACAGGTACGGTTGAAGTAATGGGTATTGCTGTAATTATTGGTGTATCGAGTATGCACAGGGCGGCAGCATTTGAAGCATGCAGGTTCATTATTGATAACCTCAAACAAACAGTACCTATCTGGAAGAAAGAGTTTTTTGACGATGGCGCCCACTGGGTGTCTGCTCACCCATAGCCTAGTTTAGAAAGGGCTTGAAAAATCTTTCAACTCTATAAAACCCTTGTCTCTGTCTGACATAATAGGTTTTGCAACATCCCAATCAAGACCAATACTGTTGTACAAAATGCCTGTATCAGAGTCTTTGTGGTAAGCCGAAGAAACAAGGTAGTAAGTCATAGCTCCATCTGTGAGTGCTTTGAACCCATGCGCAAACCCCTTCGGAATATACATAGCTTTAAAATTATCGCCCGAAAGCACCTCGGCATCGCATTGTCCGTAGGTGGGTGAGTCTTTTCTTAAATCTACAATCACATCTAAAATACTACCCAGCGGGCAAAAAACAATTTTAGCGTGGTCGTGAGGGGGCAACTGAAAGTGCATACCTCGAATCACATCTTTCGAACTGAAGGAAAAGTAACTTTCTTTCAAGTCAAAGTTGATGCCTATATTTTCCAGCGCCGGGGTGTTGAAGGTTTTAGTGAAAGACCCTCTGTTATCAAAAGAATGGGGTAATTCTAAAATTCCGGCACCGGCTAAATGAGATGGTATTAAGTTCAAACTGTTGCTGCGTTTAATAATTTGTTTTGCCTAACTGAAATAGGAATTGATTTGGCTGATGCATTTTTCGTGCGCACTTTTTGAATCATCGGCATACCAGTTTGCAGTCCATTCAATGGCTGTTCTCGCATCCATTTTTGGCACCCAACCCAATTCATCTTTTGCTTTTGTACTGTCTAAAAGCAGCAGTTTTGCTTCGTGTGGTGCATTGGGGTTTATTTGTGTCTCAAACTGCCCGCGACCATAACACTTAAAGAATATATTCACCAGTTCTTCTACTGTAAGCATGTCACCGGGGTTAGGTCCCAAATTAAATGCCGAACAATATTGAGTTGGGGAATCATATAACTTGCCGGCAAGCAACAAATATGCACCCAGTGGTTCTAATACATGCTGCCATGGGCGTATTGATTTCGGATTCCTGACAATTGTGTTTACATGTTGTGCCAAAGAGCGAACCATATCAGGGATAATTCTATCATCAGAATAATCGCCACCACCAATTACATTTCCTGCTCTCGCAGCAGCAATTGATTTTTGATGTTTTTCGTACTGTGCAGGGTTGAAAAACGACCTTCTGTAAGAGTCAATTACAATTTCAGCCGAAGCCTTACTTGCAGAATATGGGTCATATCCGCCAAGTTTGTCATCTTCACTAAAAGGTAATCCGCGCTCAGGGTTGTCATACACCTTATCGGTAGTTATCATTAGCCCCACGCACTTTTTATCTAAAAAACGCATTGCATCGAGCACGTGTGCTGTTCCCTGTGCATTTGCCAAAAAAGTATAAAGTGGTTGGTCGTATCCTCTTTTAACCAATGCCTGAGCTGCAAAATGAATCACATAATCAGGTTGGAAATCGAGTAGTTCTTTCTTCAGTTTTTCAGCAGCACAAATGTCACCAATCACTGAAGTACACAAAGAGTCACCATTGATTTGGTTGTATAAATCATCAGCTTTTTCAGGTGCCAGTGAGTAGCCTTTCACTATAGCCCCTGCATTGTGCAATATTTGTAAAAGCCATGTTCCTTTAAACCCGGTATGACCCGTTAAGAATACTTTTTTGCCGGAATATGCCTTTTGTAAGTAAGCGGTAGTTACCATTTTTTCCAGGTTGGATTCGTTTGCCACAAGTTTTCTAATTCTTCCTTATCACGCAGTGTATCCATGCACTTCCAGAAGTTGTTGTGTTTGAAAGCACCAATCTGGCGGTCAGCAGCAAGGTCGTCCATTGGCTGGCGTTCCCACATAATATCGTCAGCATCATCGTGCAGGTATTTCGCAATTTCAGGCTCAATTACAAAGAACCCACCATTAATCCAAGTACCTGAATCGGCTGGTTTTTCTTCGAAGTTGTCTATTGTACCATCTTCCTGCATTTTAATAACACCAAACCTGCTCGTGGCCTGAATGGCAGTCATAGTGCAGATTTTGCCGCTGTTTTTGTGGAATTTGATGAGCTCGTCAATATTTACATCAGCAACACCGTCGCCGTAAGTAAGCATAAAAGTCTCATTACCTATATATGGTAAAACGCGTTTGAGGCGTCCCGCTGTCATGGTTTCAAGACCTGTATCTATCAAAGAAATTTTGAATGGTTCTGCTGTGTTTCTATGTACTTCAACCGAATTATTCGTCAGGTCTACAGTCATATCAGCGTTGTGCATGAAGTAGTTGACAAAATATTCTTTAATCATCCAGGCTTTGTAGCCAAGGCATATAATAAATTCAGTGTGACCATAAGCAGCATATATTTTCATAATGTGCCACAAAATTGGTTTTCCACCAATCTCAATCATGGGTTTAGGTCTCAGCGACGACTCTTCGGAAATACGAGTGCCCTTGCCGCCTGCAAAAATGACTACTTTCATGGGTACAAATATATGCTAATTGATAGGAAAAAATGAGCCCATAATTAGGGTTATTGACGCGTGATTAAGATTATTTAACCATCTACATCAGGTTGTAATTATGAATGAAGATTTTTGTTATTCTAAACTGTCTGATTCGTTGTATCACTTGAGGAATTGAAACTTAATTTTTCTAATTGTTCCCTAGTTCTCTGGCGTAAATTACATAGGGAATGTCAATAGCTTGAAGTCGCAAAAGTTCGCTCTTTGCGGCTCTGTATGCTGGTTCATTTTTGAGTTTTTTGTAACACTCATTTAGCATTCTTAAACTGTACAGCGAAATGCGATAATATTTGCATCTGCGAGAAAGCGCTAAGCTCTTTTCTAACTCTGCTCGAGATTCATTGATTTTTTCGGGGAAATTTAAAAGGTAGGCACCTTTCGTGTAAATCAATCTGGCTACTCTAAATTTGTTTTGGCTTTCAGCTATTATCATAGAGTCCAGTTCTTTTACTACCTGCTCTTTGAATTCAAATGGGTCTATGCAATCAGCGTATAATTCATAAAAACTAATTTGATGCAGAAGTGTCTTTTTGCTTGATTCGTCTAAATAATTGGCCAACGAAATGGTTGAGTCAATCATATTTTGAAAACTGGTTTTTTCAAACATTAAGGCGGCGACCTGCATTTTCATAAGCAAGAGGTACACAGCATCTTTTTCATCCCTGCAATAGGAGGTTGCATTTTTCAAGTATTTATTTGAAATAGTGTTTCCAACACCAGCTGAATTTGTAACCTGAGTGAGATAGCAATTTACCTTAAACAAGTTCTCAGAATCATTGGCTCCAATGTACTTTAAAGCATCTTTATAATTGAAGTAGGCCGATGTATCGTTGCCTGTAGTCAGAAAAAGGTTGCCCAGTATCATCTTTGCATTGGCATATTCTTTATCCACAGTTTTCAGAAAATGGCTACCTCCTGTTTTTGACTCTATTTGTTCCAATGCGGCATTGCAATAATCTTTGGCTTTTTCGAAGTCATTTGTTTGATAGGCACGAATAGCCATTGCCGTAAACTGGCTTGATTTCGAGCGTGCTTCCTTTTCAAGCGTACTATTGTTTGAAGTACATGCTGCAAATCCAAAAGACAGCATCATCAAAATGCAAAGGATAACCGAATGAAGGTTTGGCTTTTTCATGGGTGAAAATATTTCTTGTAAAGGTAAAATTTCCCTTTACACCAACTTCTTAATCAAGTCAATAAACTTATCTACATCGGCAGTGCTATTGTAAATATGGGTTGAAACACGCAATGAGTTCAAGCCGCATTCAGGCACAATCCTGATTCTGATTTTATTTTCACCTGCCTTTTCATATAGTTTGCTGTGTTCCATGAACTTAACTTTAAACCCATTTACAGCACACCTTGACCTGTCTTCAGTTGGGGTGATAACTTCAATTTTATCCTTACCAAAATCCAGCAGCTTGTCTTGCATGTACTTGCCGAGGTAAGAAATTCTATTGTGTACATTCTCGATTCCTATCGATTCAATAAAATCAATAGCTGCATTTACACCTTTATAAAGTCCGTTAGCCTGAGTGCCGCCATAATAGCGGTGCCCTGTCGGTGCATAATTGCCAATTGTAATTGGGTCTGTTATCAAATCCCAATGTTCATCAGCAGTGCCTGCACCACCGTAGTATGTTTGTACTGTATCTCTGAAATCTTTACGAACATACAGGAAACCGGTTCCCTTAGGGCCCAGCATCCATTTATGGGTGCACGAAGCGTACGTGTCACAGCCTAAGTCATGTAAATCTAAAACCAACATGCCAGGTCCATGTGCACCATCTATCAATGAATAAATGCCTTTTTCCCGAGCCATTTGGCAGATTTCCTTTACAGGAAATACCTGACCTTGTGTGCAAGGAATATGAGGGGTAGCGATGACGCGTGTTTTTGAGGTAATTTGTTTTTTGATGTTGTCGAGTGTTTCATCGGCGGTATTACCCGGTTTGAATTTCTTGAGCACGATGCCATGCACTTTCATGCGCGTCATCCACGGTAACATATTGCCCACGTGTTCGTGTGTTGAGATAATTACTTCATCTCCTTTCTTCAAAGGAACACCCCAACAGGCTATGTTTACTCCCTCAGTAACATTATGAGTGAGGGTTATTTCTGATTCATCGGCACCAACGAACTTTGCAATTTTGCCGGGAGTAGAGTCGTAGCCACCGTAGTTACCTTCACGATCCTGATCCATCATCGCCTCACGCATAGCATCAATAACAGGGTATGGCGAAGGACCAAAAGTTCCATTATTTAAATATGTAAGGTCTTTCGATAAAGGGAAAAGCTGCCTTAACTCGCGCCAGTAAGTGTCGTTTGTAGGCGATATGATATCCTTGGTTTCAATGGATTTTTGTTGCGCAAAGGCGCCAATTTCTGTCATTGATAAAGTCGCAAGCGTAGCTGCCGAGCGGATAAAATTAAGTCTGTTGATTTTCAAAGGAGTTTTTTTTGCTATCTGAATAATGGTATAAAAATACTCACGATATTCAGTAATCAAAACATTTATACGATTTTTTTTGAAAATAAAACAGTCCTTTTTACAACGTTTTATTTCTTAATTGTAGGTTACTTTCATGCGTAAAGTAGTGTTCTCCCGTTTTTGAGTAGCTATATGCCAGTTGCCTTTGTAGTGAACAATCGAAGGGTATAGCTTGCCATTTTTTTGAGTAAGTCTAACGTACATGTTTACATCAAAATCATAAATCCAGTTTTTGTAGGAGATAGAGTAGCGGCGAGCTAAAATCGTGTAGTCTTTTATTCTAAACCAAGTAGTAAGTTCATTGTAAACAACTTTACTGCGGTATTCGGGGCGGGGCAATATCCTAAAAACAAAAACTGGTTCTCCATCAAGTGTATCGGTAGTTATGCTGAATTTATACTTCTCTTGTTGCCCGGGTTCAAAAATGGTAGTTTTCTCACCCATCAAAGGAATTCCCGATACCCCCGACCCGGGGTTGAAAATCAATTGTTTCAATTGAAATTTGGCTTTATCCATGCGTGAGTTTCCCTCAGGTTTGAGTGAACCCGCCACAATATCGCTTTGGTGGCACACTTTTTCTGTTGAAAAAAACGAGGTATAGAATAGATTTCCTGTAAAAGTCTCTGATCTGTTGTTACCGCTTTTACAAATACCCGTACCTAATACATCGTCAAATGTATTGACGCGGCAATGGTTTGCGTCAATCACTTGTTTCACACGTTCGGTTCTGCTGCCTGTTTGTAAATTTTCTTCATTAAATACCCTAAATGTATCGCTTGAAATAAAAGATGCTAAGTGCATGCTTTTGAAAGCTTTATAGAATGTAGTGTCGTTTTTCATGTGGGCGATAAATCCTTCAGCATCAAACCCTGTACCCACTACCACCGAATCGAGCTCAATGGGTGCGCTGAATTTTGAATGAAATGAATCAGTTTGTGCAAAGCACGAACCACCTAAACAAACGAAAGCCAGCGATTTAATAATACGGTTCAACATTCCCAATTGCAGTACTAAGCTAATATATCTAGTTCAATTAAAGTCTTTTATATGAAGAGTATGAAAAGCAGTTTGTTGCAAACCTCAAAATATGTTATAATTGCATTATCCTAAAGTTTTAATACCATGTCTAAACCAAAGAAGGGCCCTCTCGTTAATAATACTCCAATTGAAAAAGAGACAGCTAAAAACGATTCTTTTGAAGAAACGCATATAAAAATCGAAACTATAGTCGAAAAAAACAATCGACCTATATTCAAGCAGCTTTTGTTTGGGTCATTGATAGTAATGTTGGTGACTTTTCTTTTTTCGGGTTACAATGTAGGCTACAACAGCGATGAAATTGACCTGGTGGCATTGGGCAAAGCAAACTGGCATTTTTACACTTCTTTCGGTAAAGATACTTCTTACCTGGGTACACCGGGCACAGTAAACTCAGTAGATAAGGTGTGGCCTGTAATGAGGTATTACGGAAATGGTTTTGAGTCGTTGGTAACTGGTTTTACAATGGCTACCGGCATCGATAAAACAACTCAGTTATTCAACGTAAGACATATTTTCAACCAGCTTTTTGCTATTCTAGGCATATTGTTTACCGCCTTGGCAACGCGTAAAATTGCCGATTGGCGTGCTGCACTTATATCTTCATGGATATTGTTTTTTACTCCAATGTACTTTGGTCAAACACTTTACGATGTCAAGGATATACCTTTTTATGCGGGGTGGGTATCCACTTTTTATTTTTCATTGTGCATTTTAGAAGAATTACCAAAGCTCACCTGGAAAACAGTAGTTTATTTTGTGCTGGCATGTGCTTTTACTATTAACAGCCGTATTGCGGGTGTAATGCACTTCTTTTTCCTTGGTTTGGCAATAGCTGCAAGGGTAGTAACCGATAAAGGTTTTTTGGCAGAATGTAGAGCAGTGATGAAGCCATTGGCTATTAAGCTGGGAGTGGCCATTTTGGGAAGTTTGTCAATTGCCATTCTCACATGGCCGTTCTTGCTAACCAGCCCTATTGCACACATTTTGGAGGCACTAGATACGGCTAAGAACTTCCCGCAGTTAATTTTATTGAATTTTGAAGGCAATACAATTGACTCAAAACACGTACCAACCGACTATCTGCCAAAATTCATTGTCTGGACAGTTCCTATTGTTATTCAGGTATTTGTAGTTGCGGGTGTGGGTATTTACTTCAATAACGGTCGCAGGTACAATTGGCGCACGGGCGCACTTATTTTAGTTACATTTTTGTTGCCACTGGTAATTGCTATTGCCAATCAAATGCCTGTTTACAATGCCTGGAGGCACTTGTTGTTTATCTATGGAGGCTTGGTAATATTTGCTGCAATTGGTGTAAATCATGTAATGAGTCTTCTCAATAAGCCTGCTTTTCAATATGCAGTGCCTGTTGTGTTTCTTGCCGGACTCTCGGGCCCAATCAGTTTTTCCATCAAAAACCACCCTTACGAATACGTGTATTTCAATGAGTTTGTAGGTGGATTTAAAGAAACCTATTACGATTTCGACAATGAATATTGGCAGGCATCAATTCCTGAATCAGTAGAATGGCTGGTTTTGCACGAACATTTTGAAAATCTAAAGGATACAATTATAGTTTCTTCCAATGCACCGGGTGTCGTAGGCGACTATTTAAAAAGGCATCACCCGAAACTTAAATTGAGGGCAACGAGTACAGGTTTTACAGGGCGTCATGGTCTCCCTTGGCAATATGCCATATATAATACGCTGTTTATTAAGCCGTTTATACTTAGAAGTACTTATCCGCCTGGTGGTGTCATTCATACTACAAGTATTGATGATAAGCCTGTGTGTGTGGTTATTAGAGATACGGCCCGATTGGACTACAAGGCCATTGATGCGCTCAAACGTGCAGAACATAAATTAGGTGATTCTTTGTTTACAGCATATGTAAAATATACAGGAAATCAGCCCCAAACGATTCTCGCTTACTGGGCGGTGGCTAAAGCATCAATGAATCAGGTTGATGAAGCCTTGGTGTTTGCTGATAAAGCTTACAATATGCACTATAACAACATCCTCGATTACAATGCTTTGTGTGCGAAAGGAATTGCTTATGGCAATAAAGGTGAGTATGATAAGAGCTTGGAATTATTGCGTGAAGCTAAAGGGCTTATGCCATCTGAACAAATGGCCGATGACATTTATAATCAAATTATGAGGGTGAAAGGCGGACAACTGAAAGGCATACCAACACCTCCGGGAAGTATAAGATAGTTGTCCCAAAGTCAACAAAAAGATACAACCACTCATCAAAAAGCCCCGCTTTGAAAGCAAATCAAAGCGGGGCTTAATATGAATATTCGTTTTATTATTCGTTGATGCGTTTTAAGTTGTAATCGGCGGTACTGGAAACAACAAGCGGATATTTCTCCAGCGTAACGTCAGAAGGATCCAATCCAAAGCCTTTTTCTTCTGACAAGCTAAACCTTTTAAGAATGAAATAACCCCTCATGATCAAACGCTCCCACAATGGCAGGATGTTGTCGCGTGACAAGAATTTCTCCATCACAATAAAGCGAGCATCACCTAAAACATTATTCTTTTGCAAAGAATCGTATTTACAAGGAACATTGATTTCTTTGTTGGCATACATCTCTTCTACTACCTTACGGAACATTTGCTGAATTCTGTGCTCAACCCTGAAACCTAGTCTGAATTCAATTCTTATGATTTCATTAGGAACAATCGTTTGAACCGCATATTCCATTGTGTATGGGTCATCGAGTACCTCAACGTGTACAAACCAATATATATCGGCTCTTTTTGGTTTCCGGGATAGGATTGAATAAATGATTTTGTGCTCAATTTCTTTCGGGTTATTGGCACTGGTGAGGTAAATAAGGTGTGCCGCGTATTTCGATATAGTTAAGTCGTTGCTAAGTTCCTGAATTACAGGTACATAGTTGTCTAACTTCACAAATTCAACGAAACGGTTTTTGATTTTTCTAGACCTGTACCACACAAACATAGCCAAGAATATACCACCTGCAACAATGAGTGTAACCACACCACCTTCCACAAATTTCTCTACAAGGTTTGCATAGAGGAATGAGAATTCAATCGTGAAATAAACAATCAGGTAACCCAAAATCCAGATGATTGGTACACGTTTTACGAACATATAATACGAGAACAACACAGAAGTCATTATCATACATATAGTAATAGAAAGTCCATACGCCGCTTCCATTTTAGATGACTGCTGGAAATACATTGTAATAGCGGTACAACCTATAAACAGCAATGTATTAATACCCGGAATGAACAATTGACCTCTTTCAACCGTTGGAAAGTTGATCTTCATTTTAGGCCAAAGGTTCAGTTTAATAGCTTCACCTATCAGCGTAAAAGAACCCGAAATCAAAGCCTGACTGGCAATAATTGCAGCAACTGTAGCTATGATAATGCCAATTGGAAGGAACCAATGCGGCATCATATAGTAAAAAGGATTGTCTGCGGTTGAGTTCCAGGTAGAGCCGGAACGCGTGTTTAATAATTGCGCACCCTGACCCAAATAGTTCAGAATCAGGCATGTTTTTACAAATGCCCATGAATACCTGATATTAGGGCGACCGCAGTGCCCCAAGTCAGAATAAAGGGCTTCAGCACCCGTTGTGCAAAGAAAGACTCCACCTAAAATCCAGAAGCCATTCTTATATACAGTCAATATTTTAAAGGCATAATAGGGATTAAGTGCTTTGAGAATGCTCCAGTCATGGAATTTAAATACAGTTAAAACGCCCAATGCGCCTAACATCAAAAACCAAACAAGCATAATATTACCAAAGGCTTTACCAATAGTAGATGTGCCAAATTGCTGGAAAAAGAACAACAGTGACATGATCGTAATAACGATATAAACGATCGACATATTGGACATTTGATGAAATACACTGAGCCCGCGCATACCTTCAATGGCTGACGTAACTGAGATAGGCGGTGTAATCATACCATCGGCGAGTAGGGCAGCACCACCCACCATTGCGGGGAATACAGTCCACCTGCCATGCCTGCGTACAAGCGCAAAAAGTGAGAAGATACCACCTTCACCGCGGTTATCGGCTTTCAGTGTGAGTAAAACGTACTTGATTGTAGTTTGTAAAGTCAGAGTCCAGATGATGCAGGAGAGAGCTCCTAAAATCAAATCTTCACTAATAACCTTTCCTCCACAAATAGAGTTCATTACATACAACGGAGACGTACCAATATCGCCGTAGATGATACCAAGTGCAATGATAATTCCTGCAATGGTTACCTTGTTAAGATTCTGTGACACCGCGAGGGGTTTGAATTAAAAATGTGGAGGCAAAGTTAAATAAATGCCCGCCTTATATTCAAGCACTTAACAGTGCTTTTACAAAAGAAACTGTGAATGTTAGGAAATACAGCACATAAATTGAACAAATAAAACGAAACGCAAAAAACGGCAGCCCGTTTTCTTCATTTTTTGAGTGTGTTACTTACATTTGCTTATGGCCATTGTAACAGTCGAAACTCCTTTCAATATCGAACTGGAATTCAAGCTTGCCACATTCGCTCAACGATTGGCGGGTGCAGCGATTGACATGGCTATTGTGCTCGTTTACATCTGGGCTGCCGAAACTTTGCTTAATTCAATGTTCGGATACAAAGAGGCACTCTTTACTCTATTCAATTTAATTTTTGTTTTTCTACCGGTCACTTTCTACAAATTGTTCTTCGAGATTTTTTGGCAAGGGCAGAGTCCCGGAAAGAAAATATTGGGTATCAAAGTAGTCAGTTTTCGAGATACCAATACTACAGCCAGTCAATATTTAGTTAGGTGGGCGTTGAGTTTTGGTTCCATAGCAACAATGGCAATTTCTCAGTATTATAACCTATTTTATGTGCTGGTTTTGGCATCAATGGTTTCATCTTTGCCCGATATTTTTTCAATAGCTATCACATCCAACAACCAACGTATTGGCGATTTGGCAGCAGGAACTATTGTGATTGATACGCGATACCAAATGGATATCAGTGAAACGATATTCAGAAAAATTGAGGTGAGCAATTACACAGTCATTTTTCCCGATGTCATGCGTTTGAAGGACTCCGATATCAACGGCATAAGAAGTGTAGTTGGTTTGCCGCGCCATCAGGCTGATTCCCAACGGTATGCCGATGATATTGCAAAAAAAGTCAAAAAGCACCTCAAAATTGATTCCAGACTCAATGGATTCGATTTTCTCGATCAGCTTATGTTCGACTACAACTACATGTCGTCAAAAGGTGTGTAGATGCTATGTAATTATAGCTCAAATAAATACACAATTAGACTAAATTAGCGGAAAGGGATTGTAGGAATAACCTTACATTTGCATCAAAATTATTTAGAACATTTATGAGCGTTATGTCGAGTTCAAAAATTGATATGAAACTCCCTTTTAAAGTTGCCAACATTGATTTGGCTGAGTGGGGTAGAAAAGAAATCCGTCTTGCTGAAGCAGAAATGCCGGGTTTGATGGCAATTAGAGCAGAATATGGCCCTTCACAACCTTTGAAAGGAGCTCGCATTGCAGGTTGTTTGCACATGACAATTCAAACTGCAGTATTAATTGAAACATTAGTTGCATTGGGTGCCGAAGTAAAATGGAGCTCGTGCAATATCTTCTCAACTCAAGACCATGCCGCTGCAGCAATCGCTAAAGCAGGTATCGGTGTTTTCGCATGGAAAGGTCAGTCGCTTGAAGATGCTGATTGGTGCATCGAGCAAACTCTGTTCTTCGGAAGCGAAGACAGACCATTGAATATGATTTTGGATGATGGTGGTGACCTTACCAATATCGTACTCGATAAATACCCTGAATTGGTGCAGCACATCAAAGGTTTAAGTGAAGAAACTACTACAGGAGTTCACAGGCTTTACGAAAGAATGGTAAAAGGTACTTTGCCAATTCCTGCGATCAACGTGAATGACTCAGTTACAAAATCTAAATTTGATAACAAATACGGTTGCCAGGAAAGTCTGGTTGATGCGATTCGCAGAGCTACCGACGTTATGATGGCTGGTAAAGTGGCTGTTGTAGGTGGTTACGGTGACGTAGGTAAAGGTTCAGCAAATTCATTGAGGGGCGCAGGTGCAAGGGTTATTGTAACTGAAATTGACCCAATTTGTGCTTTGCAAGCTTCTATGGACGGTTTCGAAGTTAAAAGAATGATTGACGCAGTTAAAGAAGCTGATATCGTTGTTACTGCTTCAGGTTGCCGCGACCTCATCACTGAAAAACATTTCAGGGCTATGAAAGACAAAGCTATTGTTTGTAACATTGGTCACTTCGATATCGAAATCGACATGGCTTGGTTGAACAAGGCTTACGGACATACCAAAGATACCATCAAGCCACAAGTTGACTTGTACAACATTGAAGGTAACGATGTGATTGTACTTGCAGAAGGTCGTTTGGTGAACCTCGGTTGCGCAACTGGTCACCCAAGTTTCGTAATGAGTAACTCATTCTCTAACCAAACTTTGGCGCAAATCGAACTTTGGACAAACCACGCTAACTACAAAAACGAAGTTTATGTGCTTCCAAAGCACCTCGACGAAAAAGTAGCACGTTTGCACCTTTCTAAAGTAGGTGCTCAGCTCGACGAACTTACTGATGAGCAAGCTGCTTACCTCGGCATTCCAAAAGCTGGTCCGTACAAAACAGATATGTATCGTTACTAGTCCCCGACTAAAAACGCTTCAAATATTAGCCGTTCCGAGATCATTTCGGGACGGCTTTTTTGTTGTTGGGACAATCTATAAAAACCTTCAAATTTGCTTCAATCTGGTCCAAGATTTCATTCGACCGCACATTCAAGAAGCATGTGCTTCCGAATTACATCAATTCGGTAACCAATATTTCGCACTTTACAGCAACAAACCCATTAAGTACTTCAACTTATTCTTTTGAACATGCAAATGGGTGAATGTTATTTAATTTTAATATTTATCAGCGTGCTTTAGTTGTTTATCAATTAAGCGAGTGTAGGCTTGCCGCACTAGTAGGTACCTCCATGCGCGATATGAATCTATTTGCTGTTGATACGACGGGCTCTGGTATTTATAGCGGACTAGGTAATATAAATTCAAGCTCTTACACTCTGAATCTTTCAGACTTTGAAAATGGAGTGTACCTTGTAAAAGTTGTCGAAAATGGTATTTCGGCATATCACAGGGTGCTGAAACAATAGTTTTTTTGTTCGTGCTCAGTTTTCTTAAAAAATGATTTGGGTATGAAAAGGCTAATATTGTCGGCATGTATAATGGGTTGTTCGATTGTTTTAAATGCTACTGAAAATGCTGACTCTTCTGTTTTGAGGCAACATCTTATAACTCTCACTAAAACAGATGGCTTTCGTAACAGTGAGAATGTTCAATTGTTGAACCAAATTGCAGCGTTCATTTCAGGTGAATTCGGTAAATACAGCAAAAACGTCTATGAGCAGAAGTATTCCATACGAGGAAAGGTTTACAAAAATGTAATTTGCTCTTTTGGACCAGCTAATGCAAAGAGGATTATAGTGGGTGCGCATTACGATGTTTGTGGGAATCAGCAAGGTGCCGACGACAATGGTAGTGGGGTAGCAGGTTTACTTGAATTGGCGAGATTGCTTTCAGGCAAAGAGTTAAAGTGCCGTATCGATTTAGTTGCCTACACCTTGGAAGAACCTCCATATTACAACACAAATGGTATGGGTAGCTTTGTTCATGCTAAATCACTAGCTGATAGCGGAATCAATGTTTATGGAATGGTTTCGTTAGAAATGATAGGTTATTTTAAAGATGAAAAACACACCCAGTCTTACCCAATCGCACCCTTAAGATGGATTTACGGTAGTCGTGGAAACTTTATTACATTGATAAGAAAACCCAATTCAGGGCGCTTCGCTGCCAAGTTTGCCAAAAATTTCAAACAAGCTAATGAAATAAGAACCGTAAAGTTCACAGCGCCAAAATTATTACCGGGTATTGACTGGAGCGACCACCGCAACTATTGGTATTTTGGGTTTAGTGCGCTGATGGTTACCGATACTTCATATTTACGCAACAAAAGTTATCATGAAATCACAGACACACTAGAGCAATTAGACTTCGTCAGGATGGCTAAAGTGGTTGATGGTGTATATCAAGTATTGGTAACAATGTGATCGATATAGGCTAAATAAGTGAAAAACAAAGAGGCTGTCTCAAAAGGGCAGCCTCTTTTCGTTTTTTGTTGATTCTATCAGGATATGAGATAAAATTCTAAGAAATAAAGTTGTCAAAACACTTTGCTAAATAAGGATTTTTGCGTATATTTATAGTATGCCAAAAGGGAAATTTAAAGCAGTTTTTAAGACATATAGCCAGTCACAGGCTTTCCTTTTGCCGCCCTCATTAGACGAACTTATAGCACAAAATCATCCTGTTCGTACAGTTAATGAAGTAATAGATAAAATTGACACAGACTCTTTGTTGAAGCAGTATTTAGGTGGAGGTGTATCAGCTTATCACCCTC
>CANGIY010000016.1 GCA_947454235.1 Chitinophagaceae bacterium | reverse complement strand
TCCACCGTACGCCCTTATTCGCTTTAAATATTGTTATTTTATTTGCATCACATAAACCCCTAAAGGCCTATATGGTATTACCTTACTACTATAGTCAAACATTACTACTCAACTATAATTTTGCTTCCCAATATGTCAAAGAACTTGTATCAAAACCTTACCGGCTGTAGCTTTCGGGCTGATAAATATTTTCTGTTTAAGAACTTTTTTTGTTTTCGATTTTTTCAATCGGAGTGCAAAGGTACGCTAACATTTTTAAACCACCAAATATTTTTTAAAAATTTTTTGAAGATTTTTTAGCGACCTGCTTAAGAACTTACCCCTTTTTTGTTTGGGAGTGCAAAGATACGCACTTTGGTTTGATTCCACCAAATTTATTTTTAAAAAACTCAAAAATATTTTTCCGCCATCTAAAAAGCTCTTTCAACGCCAACCAAAACACCTACTATATATATGTACAAGACTAAAACAGTCGATTATACTTAATTTAAACCCTACCTAAAACTTTTTTGGCTCACCTAAACAACTCTTTCTGTTGTTTTACAATGTTTTACACATTATTTCCATATTTTTTCTTAAAACTACCCAAGAATTCACAACCGTTTAGCGTCTATTATAGTGTAGGGTAGCTTGCGGAAACGTAGTGTACATCAAATATTTGATACGTTTTTGAGCGGGAACTCACGAAAAAGTGGTATTTTCATGTTGAACTAAATCTAAAGCAGCAATCGTATGCCTGCCTACTCTGAACAAGATATAATTACAGGGTGTCGGAAGAAAAACCGGGCAGTACAGGAATACCTGTATAAGGTGTACTATAGCGTAATGCTTAAAATATGCGCCCGTTATTCTAAAAGCATGCAAGATGCGGAGCAGCTACTTAACGATGGCTTTTTGAAGATCTTTACCAATATTGATAAATACTCGAATACTGGATCTTTTGAAGGCTGGATGAAAAAAATAATGGTGAATACTTGTCTGGACTACCTGAGAAGTACTTACCTCAAAGAAGAAATGACCGTACATGTTCATGCCATTCAACCGGAAGAAACCAACCTTTCAATTTCTAACGAAGCTATCGAGTCGATAGAATTCAGAGAATTGCTGGGTTTGATTCAACATTTACCATCAATGACAAGAACTGTGTTTAATATGTTCGTGTTTGAAGGATATAACCATAAAGAAATTTCAGAACAACTTGAAATAAGTGAGGGAACGTCGCACTGGCATGTACACCAGGCTCGCAACTTGCTACAAAAAAAAATTAATAAAGCAGAACAACAATTTGTGACGTATGAAGCCAGAAGAATTTGACATTTTGCTCAAGCAAAAGTTTGACCAGAATGACTTTGATTACAACGCCCGTAACTGGGACCGGCTTTCGGCGGAACTTAACGGACCGCGGAAGAGACGATCTCTGTTTGTGTGGTGGGCACCATTGGTAGGTGTAGCTGCGTCTTTTGCTATCACTTTCGGTTTTACTACTGCGCTTAACGAGGGTGCAGGCTCATTTTATCGCTCAAAAGAGCAAGCTACAGCTATGGTAAAACCTGTTGAGGTAGCTCAACCGACAATTGACGTGGCAATAGAAAATACCCCTGCTACCGGCAATAGCCAACAAGTAATCATTGAAGAGAAAGAGTCGCACAAGGGTGAGGCAAAAATTAATTTTGAAAATGTACGCCGTTATAATGCCTTCAAAACTGAAAAGATAACAGCTTTCGCAAAAGCCGGCGATCAGGAAGCCCCTTTGGCCTCACAACCAGAAAACAAAATTGCAAAGAGAAAAACTACCCAAATAGATAAACCTGTAGAAACCTTCAGAAAAATTAAAACTCCAAGGCGCGAGGGAGTTACATCATTGGCAGTGATAGGCGGTGTTAGCTACGGCACCCAATCAAACGGTTATGCTGTGGGTGCTTCGGCACGCAGAAAAATTGGCAGTAAAATGTTTGTTGAGGGCGATATTGCTTTCATTAATTCAAGCAACTACACTAATTCTTCCTATGCTGTGACACCGGGTTCAGGAAGTAGTAGTACAAGTAGTGCTGTAGGAAGCGGCTCGGTTGTAGCATCAAGGGGTACATTGGTTAAAAGCACAGGGTCAGGTGACGCAACAGGTGCATCCAACGAAATCATTAAAACACAAAAAATTGAGTACAATTCCGCCTATGTACAAATTACACCTACAGTTGGCTACCAACCAATAAAACAAGTAGCTATAGGTGTGGGTACCGACTTCCAGCAAATGTTGAATGATAATCGTCCCGAAGCTTCGAAATACGATAAAGGCAACTTACGTCAGGCACCTTTGTTTGATGTTGGTTTAATGGGTAAACTTGAAGTAGCTATCACGAGTAACATTAAAGCGGCAGTGCTTTACAGGGAAGGTATCAATAACGTGGTTACACCTAACAATGCCAGTGTTGACCGAAATTACCTTCAGTTCCAAATGAAATACTCGATACTTAAAAGATAATAGGTTTGTTTTAATGTTCTGTTTCGCTCAGGACAATATGGTAAATGCGCTCCGGAATAAACCGGGGCGTATTTTTTTGGAACAAAAGTCACGGACAGTTTGGTATTCCAAACTACGCTCTGTTAGAGTTTCTCCGAATCAATCTGTGGGGCATAGGTGAAACAGATTATAAAAATTCTCGCACTTACCATGTATCGAAATAAAAGCAAGTACACACTTAGTATCAAGAGATCTTATTTTTAGCAGTGCTAAAAAGTGCAACTTTATGAATGGGGGCAGGCAGAAACTTCTAACATAGCCAGGGGATTGAAAGGTAGGCTTGTGTTAATGTTAATACCTTGCCAAATAGAAAATTTCAGGAAAATTTTGTTCGCTACACCACAATCAATCCGAAAGAAAAACATCGACTTTGAGCGGACAAACCTCAGCACATCTGCTGCATCCAGCATTTTTTTTGCCGTAAACACATGTATGATGTTCCTGTCTATACGCTACAATTTTTTTGTCAGCAGAAGAGTCACCTAACTTGTTAATGTCTATTATGTGGGCAGCTATTCTTGCCGCTTTTATTGCTTCAATTGTTGCTTCAATTGAAGGTACTCCCCCAGTGTGCTCTTCTCGAGTGACGGAAGTGATAATGTCAGCGCATTGATGCATCCCTAACAATACAGAGCCGATGGAAGATGAAATGTGGTCCTGCCCTATGGCAACATCAGTTGGGATAGGACCAAGTGGCATTACAGGATAGGACATCTTATTGTAATAACGGGCTACTTGCTGTATTTTATTGGGAGGAGTGTGCCCCGGACCTTCAACTATAACGTCAACCCCCCTATTATATATGTAATCTGCGATCTCCTTTTGCACTTTAAATTCCCCAATCTGGCAACTGTCCACACTGTCAAAAATATTAGCTGAACGAAAAGTTGCACCTAAACTAATCGCCGCTCTATATTTCTTTGCGGTAGCAATAATTTCATCAATAATCCTCAGGTATACATTCTCTGCATTAAAGTTCCTATTTGCAAGATCTTTGACTACCATAGCTCCACCTCTTGAGGTACAGGGGACTAACCGACTGAGTGACAACCTAACTAATTCCTGATTTGCAGTTGGGTGTATAGTGATGAAACTTACCCCTGCTTCAAGTTGCTGTACAGTAATATCTAATAACTCGTTACTGTCTACAAAGCCACTGCGTTGCTTACACTGGTATATAGGCAAAGTGGATATGACCAAATCGGGGAAGTGTTCAATTAAGTAAGTATACAATGAAGTGCTGCTATTTTGCAAGCTCAAGTCAGAGATAATGTCCGGCAGATCGCTCTTACTTAAATTACCTAAGCAGTCAAGCTTTTTTAATTGATTGGAATAGTCCTTTTTTGAGGTTGCACCAACTAATACTGAAACCAATGTGTTAGAACCAGCACCAGCACGTTTTATTCCGTTTTTATGAACGAGGTTTACTACCTTTTTTTTCATCTTGTTTGATCTCAAAAACTGTCAGAATAAGTGCAATAACGTCTGCAGCAGTTGCGTTGCCTTTACGCACTTTGCCGATGTAGGTTTTGTCATATTTCTCGATGCGCTGGATCAATGTTGCATTGTCCAAGCACTTCCAAAATGGAACATTCGCATCTTTAATAAATGGGATAACAATACAACCGCATTCCAGCGCGATTTCAATCTCAGCCTGTGTTCCCATGCCTCCGTCAAACGCCACAACTACCTGCGTTGCCTTGAATAGGGCAGATCGCCACTGCTTTAATACTGGCAGTAACGACACATCATCAGTAAAGCGGGGGTTGGCAGCATAGGGATTGGGATAAAATTTTAGCCTCTTGCTGATGTCCGCCTGGCGCTCTATGACTTTCTCCATATAGGCTCTTGCAGCTACTCTCATCACACCTGTTGATTGCCCATCATTCAACACAATTTCATCCTCCATAGCAAGTGCAGTAGCGATCTTAGGAACATCAGGAATACTCTTTTTGTTGTGTGCTCCAGTGATGAAAATACTTTTGCCTCTGGATTTCAGCGCCAGCGTTTCTAAAATTCGGTCTAACTCACCATAATTTGGAATCTCAATGACTTTGATACCGTACCGGTTCAGATTTTTGCACCACAGATTAAACTCCTCTCCCGGCTGTGTCGTAGTAATTAGATAGTGCTGCCTGGTTGCATTGTTTGATAAGCGGCGAGCTTCCGTAATAATATTCTTGATGTTCGTATCACCGTAACCATAACCGATAAATAAGAAGGATTTTTGTAGTAAATCCATCTGCAACCTCTGCGCTGTAGCAGGTCGTTTTATAAAGAAATCCTCATAATCAGATTGGGTTATTACTATATCGTTGCGGTGTGAGTTAAAAATACAACCGTGCATTTTTATTATCTTGACCTGTACGTTGGGGACGTCTCTTGAAATGGCATCATCGGTGATTTTGACATCAATATTGCTATTACCGAACGCTGTCTCCAGCAGGTTGTCATAGTTGGTTGTCCATATCGTCCGAATATTTGTTTTGACTATTGATTCATGATAGCTGTTCGGTGAGAACTTTTTTCTCAATTTCTTTGACACAGCATTTATGAACGGTCCTCTATT
The DNA here is from genome assembly GCA_947454235.1 of Chitinophagaceae bacterium. Classification (GTDB taxonomy): domain Bacteria; phylum Bacteroidota; class Bacteroidia; order Chitinophagales; family Chitinophagaceae; genus Flavipsychrobacter. The sequence continues at coordinate 97,059 of CANGIY010000016.1, read as the reverse complement.
GCCCGTTTCTTCGTTGATAACGTACTGCGCAATTAACGGAAGGTCTTTGCCCGTCAAATCCTCCACTTTTATTTTCGCTGCGTGTGGTTTTAACAGCTCCGGCCAGTCAGGTAGCTTCGACGGTTTAGAAATACCAGCGCCTACGAAATATGCCGCAGTACCTTCGGTTAACTCCTGAGAGTAGTCATTAATAAACTGCTCAATCGTCATGTAATTTATTTTATAAAAGCCGACAAAGATAACGTCGTACATTAAGTATATATATTTTTAATAATCTATATCCATAGCTTGCTATACCTATACACTCTATCGTACAAGGTATCTTCCACACCCGTAGGCAGCATATCGAACAATGGCCACAATCCATGTGCATATACAAACCTTTCAAGACGGGTATTCAGTTCGGCTGATTTATTAGTAATAAACGACTTGAAGAATGCTTGGCCAGAGTGTATTTCGCCTGCCGCAGGAAAACTTTCCATAATCACTTGTGCTGTTTGACTTAGATCGGTCATGGCTCCCAGAAATTTCCGCACCTCTCCCTTCAGAGAACTGTTGTCCGCGTAGAATTTGCATTCCAAGGCAAGGCGCAATGCATGACAGGTGGTAGGGTTGGGGCCGTATCCTGGTATGTTTTTCTCTACGACCAACACATCCATTTCATGCTCCATTACGTGCCCATGAATCTCAATGCCATTTCTCAGCTCAAACACCTGCCCTTTCTTATTTGAGAACGTAAAATAGCTATAACCTGCGCGAATTATTCCTGGACTACACCTGAATATAAATCGCCCACCTGCATCCAGACCTTGGACTGTAATGGCTGGGAATCGACGTTTTAACGCTTTATATACTACCGAATAGACATAAAGCTCGTATTTGTTACCGTCGCCAGAAATTACTCTACCAAGCGTCACCGGAGCAAGCGTAGTAAAGAATTGATTGATTGCAGTTGCGACCACTGGTGGTATTGGCATAATTTAAAGTGGATCTAAAATATCAATATTGTTATTTTCAAGGCCAAGTAGCTCCCTACGAATAATTCTAAATAACCTTGATAGTTCATCGTAAGCATCCTTAAGTTCCGTTACGCCGCCGGAAACAGGAAAGGGTGTTTCTCGACCTTCGAAAATAACGGCTTGAATTGTGCTGCCTGTGAAGTTTTCCCGTATACTTATCGTCATTGCCAGTTCGTCCAGAAAGAATCGCTTAAAATTCGATACAATGAGATATTCTAACGCATTCTTGTAGTACGCCTGCGGCACATACTCGGTAGGTCGCCCTTCGTTGACTAACGCGTCACTATACTGCTCAAATTCGGCCCGAACCGTATCAGTGTAGCTGTCGATATCTAAATTTCTCGCAGCGGGATTACTCTTGAATTGCCCGAAGAACTGCTCAAACTCACGGACTGTGATCGCCATGCGTATTATGTTTTTTAATATTATTTTTTACAACGGCAAGCCGAATGCAATTTCAAATTCTAACATTTCATAAAGATACAAACTATATTATTTTTGACGTGTTTTCTTTTGAAAATTTTGCCATTTGGCATAAAGATGGAGTTTGCTATTCATTCCTTTGAAAGTTAACACATAAAAACAAACTACGGCTTTCATCGAACGATTATCTGACGTATAGGGCCATATAATTGCGTCTGAACATAAAAATTTAAAACTGTCAATTTCTGATTACTTTCTCGGTTAGTTAGCGGAATTGGTGGCGCTTTCTATATTCCACTCAATAACGAAACAGGCTGCCCCACACCGAGGCAGCCTGTCGACTTTCATGCTTACTGAAAAGTAAATTACCACACCAGGTTGAGCCCAGCCATGAAATGGAAGCCCGCCTGAGGGAAGTATGCGTTATAGGTAGAAGATTGTCCACCTGAAATGTATGTGTATGTCCAGCCGTTACTTTCAAACATAGAACCAAAAATATTGTTCAGCCCAACGGTTGCTGTAACCATACGGAATGGTTTCAACTTAAAGCCGTGCCTGATGGTGATGTTGGTATAAGAATAGGCTTTCAAAATCCTGTTCTCATTGCTTGTATTGTCGAGGTATTGTTTACCTACATATTTAGTACTGATATCGATATTCAAAAAACCGCTGTTTTTAAACTTGAACGGACTTAAACCCACTGTAAATGCTCCAATAACCGATGGCGAAAAACTCAAATCGGTATTAGAATGTTGTACTGCTGTTTGCGCTGTGCTGTCGTAGTTATCGATGTACTCGGTAAATTTCTCGACTTTGTTTTGCGAGAATGTTGCGTTGGCGTTCAGGTTCAACCATTTGGTAGGGTACCATGCTCCCATAAGCTCGATACCTGCGCGGTAGCTTTGATCGACGTTGGTTTGTGTGTACTCGCCTACACTGTTGATTTTACCTGTAAGTGCGAGCTGGTTGTTGTAATGCATGTAGTACAGGTTGGCACCTATGCCCCAGTTTTTGTGGTCCAATTCATAACCTAGTTCGCCATCGTACAAGCGTTCAGGTTTTGGGAGGTTGATAGGATCTGCCTCGTAATCGCCTCGATTAGGTTCACGATTGCCCACGGCTACGCTGGCGTACATTCTTTGTGTTTTTCCGTATTCATTACTTATTGCCCAGTTAAAGCCCGCCTTCGGATTAAAGAAATCGTAGTTCACCACTTGCCTTAATGCAGGGTGGTCTCTAAAGCCATTCATAAAATAAGCTACATTCCTGTACTGGAAATCGCCAAACAAGCTCACTTTACCCAATGACTGCTCAATTTTACCAAACACATTGAGGTCGTTTTTCTGCGCATCGTTGCGGTACCACTGGTAGTTGGTACCTACTCCACCATTTTGAGCCCATAATAAATTACCATAATGCAGGTTTTCGAACTGCGACCAGCCACCACCAATTACCGCATTGGTTTTGTTTTTAGTGTAGTACAGGTTGAAAATACCACCATAGTAATAGTTGTCAAGGTACAAACGGCGCACCATATCGGTTTGGCTGATCGTATCGCCCTTGGCAGTAACTATATCGTTTAAACCATAGTCGGCATAGGCCTGATAGGTTTTGTACTCCTCGTAATACCCTTTGCCACGTGTGAGGAACAAACCACCATGAGCCAACCAGTTTTTATTGAACTGATGATCTGCAAAAAACTGATAGTAGTTTTGATAGTAATTGTCGGTTTGGTTGTCGTAGTAAGAGCCATCGGGTTTTAAACCAAGCTCGTTGTAACGCCTGTTGGTAGAAAGTGAATCTTGCGGAACACCATTCCATGCCTGCCCTGTTTTTTCGCGACCGGGCATAAAAAGGAATTTAAAACTTGTTTTGTCTGATGCTTTCCAACCTGCAGTTAGCTGCATTGACTGCAAACTTGTTGAAGCGCGCTGTATATACCCATCAGAACGAACGTCAGAAAGACGCACATCGAACTGCAAGCCGTTCTTTAACAAGCCGGTACCTGCAACGAGTGTGTTTTTCATGGTGTTGAACGAGCCACCGCTAAGGGTATAGCTGCCACCTGCTGAATCGAGTTGCTTGAGGTTATTGATACTTACTGTTGCACCAAAGGCTCCGGCACCATTGGTTGAAGTACCTACTCCGCGCTGTATTTGCACCGATGAGGTCGAAGAAGCGATATCGGGAATATCAACAAAGTACGTAGCCTGCTCTTCAGGGTCGTTAACAGGCATGCCGTTGAATGTAATATTAATGCGCGTGGCATCGGTACCCCTGATGTGAATACCTGTGTAGCCTACCCCTGCACCTGCATCGGAGTTAACTACCACCGAAGGGGTAAATTGTAGCAACACCGGAAGGTCTTGCCCCAGGTTGTTTTTTTGCAATTCTTTGCCCGCCACTTCTGTTTTGGCAAACGGAGCTGTTGATGATGCCCTTGATGCCCTTACTTCAATGGGTTGTAAGTCTTGCTTTTTGTGTTTGAGTGATTTAGCGACGACCGCAGAGTCGGCATCATAGGCGGTGGTATCAGCGTGGTTTGACTGACCCATTGCCTGTACTGTAGAGAGGACTGCTAGTCCGGTAACGATTTTTTTGACCATGTTTTAAACTTTTGTGAGGTTAAAACAGGGTCTTAAATAAAGGAGCAATTACGAAAGAAGGTACAACACCGGCCGGCCCTGTGTAGTATCTTATCCCATAAAAGTGTTCGCTGAATTGTACATCCCTAACCGGCATTACCCGGTCCAGGTTCAGCGGGTATGATCTCAGCCCTTGTATTTAAGGCACCCCGTAGCAACATTGCTGGGACAAAGGTAAAAGAAAAAGTTTTGAAATGCGAAGGAGTGATTTCGGGGGTGTGAGATTAACGGGGGTGTTTGCTTTTACGAGGATTTAGACCAGTGTTATCTGAACATCTTTTTCGCGCTTTTTTCTTGACAAAAAAGCGCGGCAATCCGGAAGTGAGTTCGGGACAAGGCGCCCATAATTTCGGCTCCGCCGCACCAAGGTCGCCGTAGCAACGCACAGATGGTTGAGTTGGGGTAGGCTGCTACGATTAAGTGAGGTGATTTCAGCTGCGCTCAATCACCAGATGAATACCGAGCGATAAGCCTGGAATAGGAGTAACTAGCTTTGCAAACGTATTGTGTTTTGAATTGTGGATGTTTCAATCTGGTTCCTTTGGCATATATTTGTCTTGTTCGTCTTGGAATAAACCAATCAAATGAATAAAATCAGAATACAGGGTTACAAGTCTATCAAGGACCTAAGTTTGGATTTAAGACCAATCAATATTTTAATTGGTGCGAACGGAAGTGGTAAAAGTAATTTTCTGTCATTCTTTGATTTTCTCAAACAGGTGTACAACTGTAATTTGACAGAATTTGTTGCTTTAAAGGGAATTGATACATTCCTACACAAGGGCGACAAAATAACTACTGAAATTTCAACTCATTTGTATTTCAAGGGAACCAACGGATACTCATTTACTGTTAAAAAGGGTAATTCCGGTTTCATTTTTACCGACGAGGGTATGTGGTACGACAACCCTAATGATTCAAATCCGTTACAAATCGCTTCATTTGGCAGTGAGTCGTCCTTACGTTATCAAACTGCACCGAGAGCAGAATATATAAGAAAATACCTTGATCAATTATCAAGGTATCACTTTCATGATACCGGAGAAAATTCACCGTTCAATAAAGAATCCAACATTTCAAATGACATTTTTACTTTGTATGAAAAAGGCAGCAATCTAGCCGCCTTTGTATATAATATTCGGGAGGAGAATCCTGTGGTTTACAACCTTATTGTAAAAACTATACAGAGCATTGCTCCTTATTTTCTTGATTTCTTTTTTCGTCTGGAACGCAATGGTAACGTCAAATTGAGGTGGCAAAGTAAGCACAGCTCATCAGTTTATGGTGTAAATGATTTTTCAGATGGTACAATCCGCTTCATAGCTCTTACTGTATTGTTTTTGCAACCTAATTTACCTGAAACTATTATTATTGATGAACCTGAACTCGGTTTACACCCAACCGCAATTACTAAACTGTCCGGGCTCATTAAATTAGCCGCTGCCAAAAAATGCCAAGTTATTTTGGCAACACAATCTACTGATTTAATAAGTCATTTTGAAGCAGAAGATATTATCACAGTTGATCAAATTAATGGCGAAAGTAATTTTAAAAGACTCGATTCAGAATCATTAAAAGACTGGCTTGATGACTACACAATCGATGATCTCTGGAAAAGAAATATCATAACAACAGGTCAACCAAATCTATAATCAATAGCGATGAAAAGACTTATTATGATTTGTGAGGGGCCCACTGAACAGGCATTTGCAAAAACTAATCTTCAAGTTCATTTTTTGCATAACAACATTATTCTTCAAACACCGCTCATCAAGGCATCCCGTGGCGGTATTGTAAAATGGGCCAAGCTGAAAGAACAAATCGAAATCCATTTAAAGTCGGAACCAAATGTACTAGTCACAACTTTCATTGATTATTATGGTGTTTATGCAAAGGATAATTTCCCGAATTGGTATGCGGCTCAAACAATTTTAGACCTAAACGCACGGATGAATGCATTGGAACAGTCTATGTTAGATGACATAGACGCTGCACTTCAACACAGGTTTATCCCCTATTTGCAATTGCACGAATTTGAAGGTCTACTATTCAATGAAATAGATATTTTTTACAATCAGATTCCTGTTGAAGACATTGTTGGCAAAACAGAATTAGAAAAAACTTTTGCTGATTATACTAATCCTGAAATGATTAATAGTAGTAAAAAAGACGCTCCCTCACACCGATTAACGAGAATCATTCGTGGCTATAACAAAGTAGTTTATGGTGATATTATCTCCGAAGCAATTGGCTTAACACGAATTAGAGCAAAATCACCTCGGTTCAACAACTGGATTTCTAAACTTGAAAATCTTTAAGAGACCTACAATAAGTAATTGGCTTCTTTCCTAAGCGGATGCTTGCATGATGGATAGTTCATTGGTGATTTCGACTTCGCTCAATGATCGGGGAAAATCAAAAGTTTAAAACACCCTCCTATTTTTCCAATTTTTAAAAATACATTTTCCCGCTTTTGATGGGGGCTGTGGTGGGGTTGTTTAATTTTTGTGGCAAACTTTATTTGCTGTAATACAATGAGGAAAGCATTGAGACTTCTGATTCTGATGCCATTGGTGGTGTTTTTTATTGATTCATGTACTAAAGACTTAAGTACTACTGACTATACCGAATACCGCCTTTCAGAACTGGGAAGGCGTATATTTTTTGATACATCACTTTCAAACCCCGGCGGACAAGCGTGTGCGAGTTGTCATGCCCCTGCCAATGGCTTTACCGACCCATCGCATTTTGCTGTTTCTCCGGGTGTAGTCACAGGGTTGTTTGGGAACCGCAATGCCCCGACCATAGCTTACGCCAAGTACACACCTGCTATGTTTTTCGACAATGAAGACTCTTCGTGGGTAGGTGGCTTGTTCCTCGATGGCAGGGTTAATTCGCTTAGCGAGCAAGCCGGGAAACCGTTTTTGAATCCTCTGGAAATGGGTAATACTTCGGTTGAAATGCTGGTGAATAAATTCAAAGCTTCTACCAACTACGGCTATTACATGGCAATGTTCGGTGTTATAAGCGACCCTAAAACGGCGTTTGATAATATTACGCGCGCTTTGGCGGCGTACGAAAACGTTGATTCTTTGAGTCCGTTTACATCAAAATTTGACTATTACCTCAAGGGGCAGGCACAATTGACCGATTTGGAGTTCAGGGGTATGCAAATATTTAAAGATACCGCTAAAGGCAAGTGCGCCAACTGTCACAACATTGAGCCGGATGATGAGACCGGTCAAATATTATTTACCGACTTTACCTACATCAATGATGGTGTTCCTGCCAATCCCAGCAACCCTTTCTACACTATGCCAAGCCAGTATAACCCCGATGGCAGATTGTATGTTGATAAGGGTTTGGGTGGCTTCCTGAAAAATCCTGCTTACTATGGAATGTTCCGTACATCGACGTTGCGCAATATAGCCCTCACGGCACCCTACTTTCACAATGGTGTGTTTAATACGCTTGAAGAGGTAGTGCATTTCTATAATGTACGTGATGTACCGGGGTCAGGCATTGCGAGGGCAGAGTATTTGCCAACAGTTGATAGCATAGAGACAGGCAACCTGCGCCTTACCGCCGATGAAGAAACTGCATTGGTGGCTTTCTTAAAAACTCTGACGGACGGGTATAGAAAGTAGTTGCTTACTATTGAGAATGTGGTGTATTGAAAATTCAGCAAATTGAATAAATTTGTTGTTATAAACACACCCCAAAATGAATAACCTGCTTCGTAAAGATACTATGATTGTCTACTTTATAGTAGGCATATGCGTTGCCAATATCCTCTATGTTTTTCCCAATCATAACAACCTGTCCATGTTCAATTCATTGCTTGGGCTCACAGGTGTATTTCTTTACATAAAGGGTAACCGCCATTTTACTAATGTACTTTGGGTGTGGGCAGGTCTTCAGGCATTGGTGATTCAAACCCAACATCTAGACAGGCAAACACTGGAAATAGTCACCCACCCTAAGTTTGATTTAAGACAATATTCACCCCTATCTTTTACGTTGGGTACTAAATTGGGCAATGTTGTAGGCGGCGAAATCGATATCCAATTCAACACTTTTGTCTTCCTCCTTTGGGGTCTGCCGTATGTGCTTAAAGCTTCGTCATTTCTGGGCAAGACTATTAAACTCACGAATACCGGAAAAAACCTTGACTTAAAAACTGAAGGTCAAATCACATTGACCATCAACAACTTGATCAAAACCGGGAAAAAAGACCAATCGCTGCTTGGAATCCTGAATACACCGATACACCTTGGCACAACGAGAATAACTCATTTACTCGTGATGCTACAGGATGGTTTTATCGTCAATAATTTCCATGCAATTGATGAAAAATTCAGAATTGTGCATGGTGAGACCATTGACACTGATAAGTACACCTATGTATACGGTCTGGCTGTTGACGATAGCGGCAAATCAATTTTCGCTTAGCTTCCTGTCACACTTAACAGGCTTTTTGAACGCCAGCCAATTACCTTCTGGTAAAATGCCAACGGTCGCTCAAGTTAAACGTTGGGCCTCCGTCGTGTACATGAATAGCACGGATGACATCAATTTTGTTGCTGGTTCTTGTGCCTGTACCTGCATCAAAAGTGGCATCAGCTCTGGAAACAGCGGCAGTAGATACATTGTTGTCACTACAATTGATGGTAATGTTACCCAGTGAGGTGACAAGTACATTAGGGTTTGTTGTAGACCTTGTGATATTGGTAGTGCCGGTGGTAACTGAATAAACGCCACCAGTATCGTACAAATTTGAATCTACGTAATCAAAAGAACCAACATACGCATCGGCACAGTACGGATTAGAGGCTGCTACCAGATTGAATGAAAAACTTTTAGTAGCACCCGATGCAGTAGTTGTATTTAATGTAACCGGCAGGTTGCCCGCAACCGCTGTACGTACATGCAGGGTGCATACTGTTGCAAATGTTGGTGTACCTGAGAACGAAGACGGAGTGATGTCACAGTCGGCAGGCACTGTTGCAGTTACCGTTATGCGCTCCTGAGTGCCTGAAACATATTCAAAACCCAAGGGCAATACTATGCTTGTATCGATATATTGGGTTACATTTTTATCGGCGATACCGTTCACCACGAAGTTAACTGCATTACTGTTATTAGAGTTATCGGGCTTTGAGCAAGATGCCATCAATGTAGCGATGGAGATAATCGCCAAAATCTTTGATTTCATAGTTAAATGGGTTTTTATGAGCGGCAAAGGTACATTTTTCAGTGTGTTAGAGTTAGGCTGTTTAAAAATAGCTGCAATTGCGATGTATAGTCTGAAACACCATTTTTCTTCCTATATTTCTATTGGCTTTAATCGCTTGTATTCTATCTAGGTTGCGGTTTTTTCCCTAGTTTTGCAGCAAATTTTTCCTTTACAAAATTTTTGGAATGAAAATATTAGTTTGTATTAGTCAGGTGCCGGATACTACATCCAAAATTTCCTTTACTGACAACAACACAGTTTTTAATGGTCAGGGTGTTACCTGGATTATCAATCCTTATGATGAGTGGTATGGTCTCGTGAGGGCTTTGGAACTAAAAGAAGCAGGTACTGCAACAGCGGTTCACCTTGTAACTGTAGGTAAAGCTGACGTTGAGCCTGTGATTCGTAAAGCATTGGCATTGGGTGGCGATGAAGCTTTCAGAATTGATAGTGATAGTAACGACCCTTATGTGGTTGCTGCACAAATTGCTGACTTCGCTAAGACACAAGGTTACGACCTCGTATTGTGTGGTAAAGAATCAATCGATTACAACAATGGTAGCGTTGGCGCTATGGTTGCTGAATTGCTTGATATGGACTTTGTAGGTTTTGTATCAAAAATCGATGTTACAGGTGGTGCTGTTGAAGTGAGCCGTGAAATTGACGGTGGCGAAGAAACAGATACTTGCGGCTTGCCTGTAGTTCTTTCATGCCAGAAAGGTGTTGCTGAAGCCCGTATTCCGAATATGAGGGGCATTATGGCTGCACGTACTAAGCCTTTAAAAGTAGTTGCTCCATCAGGCGCTGCTTCTTTGAGCAATGTGGCTTCTTACGAAATGCCTGCTGCTAAAACAGGTGTAAAAATGATTTCGGCTGATAACCTCGACGAACTCGTAAATCTGTTACACACTGAAGCAAAAGTGATCTAATACACGCTAAAAAATCACCCAAACCAATTTTCTAACAACAGTTAATCAACTATACAATGTCTGTACTCGTATTAACGGAACATTCTCAGGGAGTTTTTAAAAAGAAGTCGCTGGAAGCAGTACAATATGCCGCTAAAATTGCTCAGGATATGGGCACAACCGTAACTGCCATTGCAATGGGCAGCGTAGGAGCGGGCGAAATGGCTAACCTGGGTAACTATGGCGCAACAAAAGTGCTTCATACTACCGATGCAAGGCTCGATAACCTAAGCAGTAAAGCATACGCTAAAGTACTTGCCGCAGCTGCACAAAAAGAAAGCGCAAAAGTAATTGTAGGTACTCATGATACTACAGGTAGGGCTGTGTTGCCACGCGTAGCGGCTCGCCTTCAGGCGGGTATGGTTGCCGGTGCAGTTGCTTACCCTAACCTTTCAAATGGCTTTATCGTTAAGAAAAACGTATTTTCAGGTAAGGCGTTTGCTAACGTTTCTATTACCAGCGATGTGAAAGTGATTGGTTTAATGCCAAACACATTCCAGGTGAACAAAGGAAGTGGCACTGCCAGCGTTGAAAATTTTGATTGTGGTCTTTCTGACGGCGATTTCAAAGTAGCTGTAAAAAGCGTGAACAAGGCATCAGGCGACGTTCCATTGTCAGAAGCTGAATTGGTTGTATCAGGTGGCAGGGGCATGAAAGGCCCTGAAAACTGGCATGTACTTGAAGCATTGGCTAAAGAACTGGGTGCTGCTACCGCTTGTAGCCGTCCGGTTGCCGATTCTCACTGGCGTCCGCACAACGAACACGTTGGTCAAACAGGTGGTACTATCCGCCCTAACCTTTACATCGCAGTAGGTATCTCAGGTGCTATTCAACACCTTGCAGGTGTGAACGGTTCTAAAACAATTGTTGTAGTGAACAAAGACCCTGAAGCGCCATTCTTTAAAGCTGCTGATTACGGTATTTTGGGCGATGCAATGGAAATTGTACCAAAAATCACTGAAGCGGTGAAGAAATTCAAAGTGAACCAAGGATAATATCCATAAAGACTTATAGAAGAAGCCGTTCTGATTTCAGGGCGGCTTTTTTGTTGCTGCTTATTTCTTCAGCATTTTGTACACGAAGAAAGCTGCGATTGCCAGCACCAGTATAAGCACTATTGCCACGACTGTCTGCATATCAACGCCTATTCTTTTAGGCTTGCGGCGACCCTTAGCTACTTCGTCGTTTAGGCGTGTGTTGATGGATTGCACACTGCTTTTTGCTTCGGTGGCGTTGAGTAATTGCATGCCTTCCAGAGCGTCATTTTCTAAACCGTCTTCTGCCAGCCACTGTTCCACTTCGTGGCGTTCTTCAGGTGTAAGCTTGCCCTCCATGTACGCCAATAGCTTTTCCTCGCTGAGCGGGGAACCGGATTTACCCGTTAGGGAATCCCTGAGCTTATTGTAGTTATTACCGTCCATGAAAGGTATTGATGTGTTTTAGTATAATGGTTTTGAGATTTCTTTTTCCGTTCTGGATGTAGCTTTTTACCTGCATAAAGGTAAACCCTGTTTGAACCATAATTTCATCATAGCTCATTTTTTTCAGGTAAAACATTTCCACCGAAAGGCGTTGCTCTTCGTTGAGTTGTGCCACAGCGTGCCAAATTTGCTCATCATCAAGTGCATTGAACGATGTGTTGTCGTGCTCTTCGGCAGGGGTTTGGTCGGGCAGTGTGTCGGAGAGTAGCTCTATCGACTTATCGCGCAGCGTTTGCAGGCATTGGTTGCGCACTAGTATGTACAGCCAACCTTTTATGTTCTGAACCGGTTCGGTTGGGAAGTGCGTGAGTGCGCGTAAAAAAACAGCCTGAACTGCATCTTCTGCCGCATTCCTGTCTTTAAGGTACTTCATAGCTACACCCAGCAACAAAGCAGTATAACGCTGCAACACTACGCCCAACCAATGGTTGTCGCCCGTACTTCGGTACATCGCAAGCAATGTCTCGTCGGTGTGTTGGTTGTATGCGTTTGTTTCAGGCAAGCGAATGGTTATCTTTTCATAAAGATACTGTTTGCATCAAATTCCATAACCTGGAGCTTTAATTAATAGAAAATATGCTCAGGCATACCGTGTTTGAGTAGCCCTGCTGCCACGGCCTTCTCAAATAAAGTCTGTATTGCCCTGCGACCCGTTTCCCCTAACTCAATAGAGTATTCGTTCACGTACAAATCAATATGTTGGCGCATTACTGAAGGTTCCATTTCCTGTGCATGGCAGGTAATGTATTCACTCAGGTGGGGGTATTGAGTATATGCGTATTCAATGCTTCGACGAATGAGCCTATCGATTTGAGCAATTTTCTCTGCTTCGAAGGAGCGTTTCATTACAATGCCACCCAATGGTATGGCTGCACCCGTCACCTGTTCCCACCAGTCGCCGAGGTCCATGAGCTTTTTCAATCCGCGCGATTGATAGGTGAAGCGGCTTTCGTGAATCACCAGCCCGGCATCAAAATTTCCTTTCAATACCTCATTTTCAATTTCACTGAATATAATGGCTGTTTTATCCTTCACGTCAGGCATAGCCAGCGTGAGCAGTAAATTGGCGGTGGTGTTGAAACCGGGAATGGCAATTCTTTTACCCACCAAATCGTTGAGCGCGATATCGTTTGCAGCAATCAGCAATGGTCCGACTCCTTTACCCAATGCACTGCCGCTGTGCAGCAAAGCGTATTCATCAACCGTTTTTAAAAAGGTAGAGTAACTGAGCTTTGTAATATCGAGTTTTCCTTGTTCAGCCCATTCGTTAAGCGTGGCAACATCTTCGAGCTCCACAGAGAAAGTGCAGCCTTCGGTATCTATTTTTCCATTTACCAGTGCATCAAATATAAACGTGTCGTTAGGGCACGGACTGAACCCTATTGTGTAGTGACTCATAGCGTGAAATGAGTTGCAAAGTTCGGACAAATCACGGAGTTGACAGATGGTTTTTCAAAAGTGTTTATTGGGAAGTGCAATAGTGGGATACTAAAATGGGTTTACCCATCTTGCTGTAAACTACCATTAGTCTTTCAAAAATTGCACAACTTGCCCCACATTAGGTCCTATAAATCTTGCGATATATACACCTTTTGTTAGTGCCGACACATCAATTTTGACGCCTTTACCTCTGCAATTGGGTGAAATTAAAGTATTTAAAACTCTGCCTGATACATCAGCGATTTGAATGAATTCAACCACCCCTTCATATTTAACATTGATTGTCTCTGCGGCAGGATTGGGGAATAATTCTACTTCTCGTTTTGCTTCATCGACTCCTTCAATAGCTAATGGAAAAGGATACAGGTTTATTACATTGCTGGTATCAGTGGCGCGGGTAATACAATCGAGGCTGCTAGTTACTACACAGAAAATTGACTGTTGGTAGTAGATTGTGTACCACCAATAGTTGCTTGTAGCACCCAGCACTGCACTGCCATTCAAATACCACTGGTATCGTGGTCGATAACCTTCATAGGTTACATTGGCATCGAGGGTAATAATCTCACCTATATATCTTGCTGTGTCATGTGTCACCCTGATATTGATATCTGGCGTAACTGGAGTGTCAATGATAATTCGAGCAGTAGCCGCCATTGTACCGCAAGTACTAGTGGTGACATAAGAAATCGTAGCAATTCCCTGACTTACGGCTGTTATCTCTCCTCTTGAGTTAATCGTAACACAGCTATCACTACACACCCAATGTCCGGCCCTAGAAGTTTCGCTTAATGTTGCATTCGCTCCAAGGCAAAGATGAGCAGGATAAGTAATTATTCCTGTGTCGGGTGAAGGAAGTATGTTGATGACTTTTTTTGAGTCACCATAACCACAATCGCCAGAAACATGGTAAAAAAGAGTATCTACACCGGGGTAAATTGCAAATACAGTATCACCCCTTAAAGACGTGCAACTCCAAAAATGCCGCCAGGTACCTCCTGCAACTGAAGAACTATATTGCGCATGCATTCCTACGCACAAATTTGTTGGTCCTGTAACAACACCAGCGTCAATACCCATTTTTACATAAACCGCTTTCCGAGTTTGGAAGGGTATGTTGAAGTAAGTGAATGTATGGATTATTGTGTCGAAGCCTGAATGCAAACCAACAAATTTCGACGTTCCCGGTACTCGCTGCATATTACCACTCGTACTTTCCCAGTTGTTTCCTGTCAGAAGCGATGTGAAATTTACAGTATCACCCATGCAAATGGAATCAACCCCGATGACTGAATCCTTGAAATTTGATATCATCCTAATCCGATAATGAGCTCTATCTGCGACAAAAATGTTACCAAAAGTATCTATCGAGACATCGCCAGGAGAGTCAAATGTAGCAGCTAGTGGGTGTCCACCGTCACCCAATGCTCCGGCTCTCCCTCTTGCATCGCCGGCATAACAGAAAATTGAATCAGAAGCAACTCTTATTATCCGAAGTCTATTGTTGCCGGGGTCTGAATAAATTACGTCGTTGTTTTTATCGGGCACAATACGACCCCACCAATTAAGATAGGTTGATGTTGCGGGTAAGCTATCTCTTGCCGGAACACGACTATTATTGATTTGTCCGGCGAAATTGCGCAAAGTACCATCTGTTGACACACGTGCAATTGTACCATTTCTGCAAACAATATAGAGGTTCCCTAAATGGTCGAACCGAATTACGGCAAGGGGTGTGCCGGAAATATCTGCAGAAGTGGCTGATACACCATCAGCTATTGAACTTCCACCACCAGCAAACTTATATATTCGACCTGTATTATGGTCAATTCGCCCAATTACTGTATTTCTGCTGCGATAATCGCCCTGAAAAGCAAAATATAAATCCTGATTCGGACCGATATCAATACCGAAAACTCTCATCGCACATGCAGTGGCAATTGTTCCATCAGCGGGATAGGTCGAACCAACGGTGCCATTGCCGGCATAAGTAGTGATAATGCCGCTCCTATTGACTTTCCGAATTCTTGTATTATCTATGATATAAATATTACCTGATGAATCCTCTGTCATAGCGTATAGCGCTGTGCCTAGTTGGGCATCAGTCGCCTGGCCACCATCACCCGAAAAACCAGATCCCCTGCTTGCTGAACCAGCAAAAGTTCTCAGAATTCCATCGGGTGCCACCATTCGAATTGTAGGGCCATCATTGAAGTAAAGATTATTGTTATGATCTACAAACAACGCCGCATTTGGAGAGGTTCCGGCGTTTGTTGCTAATGTGCCATCGGAACTGTAGTGATATGTACCTGTACCTACTACGGTATTTATTGTTTGCGCACAGACATGAGAAGTTACCAGTACAAATAAAATAAAGTGTACTAAAAATTTGATGCGTGCTAGTTTAAGTGTAAATTTCATGGGGACATTTTTGTTCAAAACAAAAATATGAATTTTAAACTGAATTAGTTAATAATAGTGGGATAAATTAATTACACACCCCACTATTATTACAAGCTGACTATTGTTTCATTATCCTCTCGATGTATTTTTCATCACCCGAGATAACCTCTACAATATACATACCTGGTGCAAAGCTTTGTACATCTAATTTGATGTTACCAGAAGACTTTCCAGGAATTGTTTTATTCAACATTTCAACTCCAGCTATGCTTAAAATTCTAATTTTTAAATCTTTCGCAGCTGCAACCCCGCTGAAAACAATTTCCAAATAGTTGGATGTTGGATTTGGAGCTATAGAATATGCTAAACCTTGTTTTTCTGACAATAAAGTAGGAGAGCTATTACTTGGGCGCATAATCAACTCAAATCTGTCATCATCAGCATCTTTCTGACCAACGAAGTCAAAATCGTAGTTCATTCCTTTTTTAACCTCTGTATATGTGTCAGCGTTTTTATCGTGTAAGAACATTGTTTTGCCTATTGGCATTGCAATGTTTGTTGCATTTAAAGTGAACCTTCCATTTATCGTTCCCCTGATTTGAATAGGAATAATGTAGTTATCTTGGTAAGATCTGAATTCCCAACTCAATGCTGTGTGATTTTCACTCACTGTATAAACGTTGAAATCTTCGTTAAATAATTTACCTGCATCAGGAAATAATTTATCGTGATCAACCGGATTATCAAATACAACTACATTGAAAAAATCATAAGGCCGCCCTTCTGAATTAAGAATGACAAATTCATTTACAGTTCGATGATAGGTTACGCTTTTGAAAGCAGTTAAGTCAGACCCCAAGTCAACCTTGTCATCTTCATGAATTTCTATATGTCTTGTCACAGTACCTGATGAAGGTGGTAGTGCTCTAACTTGGTATGAAGTGTTTGCAGGTATATAATAGTTATCGTACAATGTTGGAGCTAAACCACCCACGGTTGCTGATCCTCCATATCCTATACCAGAAACTACGTGATTTGAATAAGCAGCGACAAATTGGCCTGCAGTACTAGCACGTGGATCCCAACAATAAACTGTAGGATAATATAGATCACATGCGCATCTATCGAGTGCCGGAATAATATCTATGGGACTAGGGTATGGGTTTGCAACCCTATTGTGTAGTGACTCATAGCGTGAAATGAGCTGCAAAGTTCGGACAAATCACGGAGTTGACAGATGGTTTTTCAAAAGTGGCAATTGGGAAGTGCAATAAGGGGGTTTGTTTTTGGAATGAGGCTCTTTTGAACCAAAGGAGGCTAACTCGGTGAAACCAAAGTGAGGTAAAGTGCAGATAATGAGTGCATTGAATAACAATATTCAAAATCTCACCAATTTCCGAAAAAATGTATCTTTGTAATCATGTCGTATCCCTACAAAATTTCTGCTGTAATATGCTCGTACAATAGGGCTCGCTTTGTCATTAAAGCGGTAGAGAGCATTTTTAAGCAAGATTTTGACAAGCGCCAGTTTGAAGTAATTGTGGTTGATAATAATTCGACTGATAATACTGTAAGGCTGCTTGAAAATTTTAAGACGGTACACCCCCAATACAATTTCAGTTATTACGTTGAAACCAACCAAGGGGTTTCATGGACAAGAACGCGTTGCGCAAAAGAAGCTAAGGGCGAATACATTGCATATCTTGATGATGACAGTGAAGCACAAAATGGCTGGTTGCGCGGAATTGTAAACTTCTTCGACACCAACCCCGATGTGTATTCAGTAGGAGGTAAAATCGTGCCTCGTTTTTTGACTGATATCCCTGATTGGTATTCGAAATATTTTTTCGGGTTGGTAGGTTCATTTGATTTGGGGAGTAAACCTAAACAACTGACCCGCCAGCGCTACCCTTGCGGTGCCAACATGGCATTCCGGAAGTCGGTGTTTGACCAGGTAGGGTTTTTTAATACCTCTTTGGGGCGTAGTGGGAAGGGATTGTTAGCCAATGAAGAAAAAGACATTTACAAGCGTATTCTGGCTGCGGGACACAAAGTGTATTACCTGCCCGATGTTTGGGTGACACACGCTGTTGAGTCTAATAAATTCGGCAAAGGATATGTAAAACGCCATAGTATGGGTATTGGTGGCGGCGAACGGCTGAGATTGAAGGGACAAAGTGTAAAACTATTCATCAAGTTGCTGGAATACATAGCTAAGTGGGGCTACGCAGTACTGTATGGTTTAGGGTATTTGGCGAAAGGACAAGTAAGCAAATTCAAGATGCTGGCTATGTTCAGGTGGTGGGTGATAGAAGGGTTCCTCAACCCAATGGGTGCTAATTAGCAGAAAAAAACGTTAATCAGGTTTTCTTTAACATATTGGTGGGCTTTAACCTGCTACATTCGTCATGTTATGACTCCTACCATTGGCATTGCGGGTGGCACAGGCTTCACCGGCAAGTATATCTCAAAATTGCTGCTTGAGCAGGGTTTCAAGGTAATTATATTTACGCGGAACCCTCGTATCAAAAGCATCATTCCAAATTTGTCGTATGCACTGTACGACCCTCAAAAAGGGTTGTGCGAAATTGAAGCCGTGAAGCAACTTACGGGTGCCATTCACCTTGCAGGTGCGGGAGTTGCTGATAAAAGGTGGACTAAAAAGCGCAAGGAGGAAATCATTTCCAGCAGATTGGAAAGCACTCAGTTTTTCCTTCGCCAGTTGTATGATTATGGGCTTTATTGCAAAACTTATGTTGCAGCTTCAGCAATTGGTTATTATGGCCCTGATAAAACAGGACATTCTTTCGTAGAAACTGATGCACCTTACACAGATTTCTTAGCTGATACTGTAATTCGTTGGGAAGATGCCAGCCATGAAGCGGAAAAACAAATGCGGACCGTCATATTCCGCATTGGTATTGTACTTGGTAAAGAATCGGGTGCTTTCCCTGAGTTCTTCAATCCACTGAAAATGGGTGTACGACCCTACCTTGGTAATGGACAGCAAATGATAAGCTGGATTCATGTTGAAGATATTGCGGGTATGTTTGTCTATGCTCTACAACACGAAGAGATGAGCGGCATTTACAATGCGGTTGCGCCCAACCCCGTGAGCAACAAACAACTCATGAATACTATAGCAACTACGAAAGGGGGCTTCTCAATACCTATGTATGTACCTTCGGTGTTCTTAAAAATAGGACTTGGGGAAATGAGCATCGAGGTGCTGAAAAGCACTACCGCATCGGCGGAAAAGATCATGAATGCCGGCTACAAGTTCAAATATGAAGCGATTGAAAAAGCTGTAGGCTCGTTAATTGACTAGTTGGCCTTCTTGCAAAAACGATTGTAGTACTTGCTTGCCAGCGCAATACCGAAATCGTCGATATACTTTGTGTAGAGATAAGAGATACCAATCAATACCACAGTGGTTCCAATAAATGTAATGGTTACAGCCTGAAGATAGGCAGGGCCGCTGCGCACATGGGTAAATATCCAGCAGGTGGCTGTACCAAATACCAGAGGGTGCAAAACGTACAACGAAAATGAAATACGCCCCAGGAACCTGAAAATACCCAACGAACCGATTTTCTGCAAGCCAGGAGAAAGGGTAAATGCATAAACCAATAAGAAGCCACCGATTGGGTGTGCAAACTGCCTGTTGTGCTCCCCGAAAATAAACGTGAGGCGTTCAAAAAGTGTACCCTCGAAAAGAAAAGTGGTGGGCATTGAACCAAGCACACAGGCTACTACCAGCATAACAACTACACCTATGCGCCTTACAAATGGCATTTTTTTATAGTCAATGCTCTTTTCGCTGTAGTTTAATGCAATACCCAGTAAGAAATCGAGTGTATGGAAATGACTGGTAGCATAACACGCCAGCATCACCATTGCCAAAGAAAAACCACGATTGCGGGTATTGTGGGTGAACATTAGGAAAGCAAATACGAAATACGAACCCATCAATTCTACAGAAAGCGTCCACAGTGTTGTATCGAGCCGGCCATCGCCGTTAAGCATTGTATTGAAAAAGAAACTTTCAAATAGCGCACGGGTAGGATAAGTAACGCCATTCCACATACCGCCAAACCACCATTGCGAATTGGTCATATCAGCTACTTTTTTGTTGCCGTATAAACCACATTTGAGTAAGACGTATGAAAGAATGAGCGCAATGCCAACGGGTACAAACAAACGTATGTAACGGCGTTGGGCTGCAGAAATAAGTGTTTCTAATTTATTGTCGTGAAAGTACTTTCGGCTGAGAACGTAACCGCTCAACACAAAGAAGATGCAAACAAAAAAATGTCCGTTCGTCAGAAAACTGAAGACAGAGTGACCGTACCTGTTGTCTAACCCACCTACGAGTGAGGCCTTAACATCGAAGGTAAAAAAAGCAGTAAAAAAAATAAGGCAGAAATGATGGAGATACACACCAAAAGCGGCTGCTCCCCTAATACCATCGAGGTAGGCGACCTTACTGGTTGTTGTTGTAGTGCCTGCCGTAGCCATTCGGGGAAAAATTGGGTGAGTGAATCTAAAACCTACGACGGAATGAGTGAATTATCAGGCTCGCGCGTTGTGTGGTTTTTTCCTTCAATTGCGTCATTAATCTTCATACCAAAATCAAGTAAAGTCATGATGCTGCTTTCATCGGTATTGGTGAAGTTAATTTCGAGATGACTTGAAGTACAACCTTCTTTGTATTCGCCACCAAAGAAAGAAATGCTCTTCAGCAATTTCTTACTTTCTTCATAAATACCTCTGTCAGCCGGACTGATGTCGGGATTTACTTCGATGCGCCTTGATGCTTCTGCTATATCAAAGTGTAAACTGAACGGGTGATTTTTTACCAGTTGTTCCGTTTCAGGCTTCAGTGGTTTGCCACCCTTTTGTTGAAGAATATTAGCTGCTACGTCGTAGTGATTAGATGTAACAAGGTATTGACTGTTCAACAAAATGAACAACGTATCTGTCAAAGAAACCGGAACGAAATATCCGTTGGCAAGCGGTGCCATTTGCCCAGTTTGTTTAGCTACGTCAAGTATTTTATTGAAATTTTCGGCATTCTTAATTTTCATGATGTAGCTCATAGATGCCTTACCCAATTGAGAAGTGCCATCGGGTGAACTTACATTTGAAACGGTAAGGTCGTTCATGGTAAACGCCATATCGCCTGTAAATGCATCCAACATTTGGTCGGCATCGAGACCGGTTGTAGAAAGACCGAGATTCACTAAACCCAACACCTGTGTTTTTTCAAGTACACTTTTGATACCCTTTGTTGAAAGATGCCAAGCGAACATCATATCCAGATTTTCCCCCGGAATCATTTTCACCAAGTCTTTATCAACGTTATTGGCACCAAACTGACGATAGATTGAGTCCATGTCTTTAGAAGAATACCAAGAAAGGTCGCCTGTGATTTGTCCTTTTTTGAAATCGAAACCACAAGCCATTGCTGCGTTCTTCCACATATCAGGGTTTACAGTTACTGCAGTCATTTTACCATCTGCAACGTACTGATTCATGATTTGCTCGTAGTTGATCCACAAACTGAAATCATGACCCGCATTTTCGAGGCTGGCAAAGTTTTTGTTTGAAGTAATTGAGTTTTCCTGTGGTGTTTTGAAAGCATTTTCAAGTTCTGATGCCATATCAGGTGAAACACCTGCGCGAATGGTGCCTGCTGAAAAATCGAGGGCATTCATCAGAATCAACAAATCGTTGTTCCAGCCAATAAACAAGTTACCTTCGAGGTTGGCTTTTTTAATGCCATTGCTTTCGGTGACTTTAGCAGAAGGAAATGTTTTTTGGAGAAATGCTTCCCAATCGGAGGCGTCACTGAGCGGTATAAGCCCCGTAACCCTGATGCCCGACGTGAATCGGGCATCAGTTTTAAGGTACACATAAAAAGTATTGAGCGGATCGATACCAAATTTACCGATACCACCGGCTAAATCGTTATTTGCTTTTTCAGGCATGCGTTTCTGCATTTCCTTAAAAAGCTTACTACCCGTAATTACGTTCCAGGCAATTGTTTTACTCAACGACTTGACGTTGATGCCGGCGACTACTGCAGCGTCTTTCGGAATAAGTTTCTGGTGATTGGGTTGTTTAGAACACGAAGCCAGAATTGCTACTATTAGTGCGAAAGTTGCTACCAACCGCAGTCTTGAAAACATAATTGCCCGATTGAAATCGTTATAGGTGTATTTTAGAATGGTAAGTCGTCAATTGGTTCAGATGACGGCGCCTGATTGTATTGGTTGTACTGTCCGTATCCAGCAGCACCGTTGTTACCTTGGCTGAACTGTTGTTGAGGAGCAGGCTGGTTGTACTGCGGAGCAGGTTGATTGGCAGGCTGTGTTGCAGCTGATGCATATTCTACTCTCCAAGCGTTAAGGTTAGTGATGTAGCTTTCTCTTCCTTCACGGTTAATGTACTTAGAGCCACGAACGTTGAAAGATACTTTGATTTTATCGCCCATGTTGTAGCGATCAAGGAGTTCACATTTGTCTTGTACCACTTGAAACTTGGCAAAATTCGGGTATTGAGATTCAACACCGTTGATGATGTCGCGGAATTCGATTACGAATTCTCTTTTCCTGAATTTTTTACCGTCGCTGCTGTTAGTGCGTTCGATTTCCTGAGTGTTTTGTTTCTCGATGAGTTTTCCTTCTAATTCCCAATTCATATATGTTAGTTTTAATTTTTTACTGAGTTGCAGTACAAATGTAAACACAAGTACATAAAAAAAGTGCCTTCCGGCACTCTTTTTATTAAATTTAAGGGAGGCGAAAGGGGCTCGAACCCTCGACCCTCAGAACCACAATCTGATGCTCTAACCAAGCTGAGCTACCACCTCCATACCGTTTAAGGGAGTGCAAAGATAAAATTTTTCTCGAAAAAGAAAAAATAATCGAAAAAATTTAGCCCTGTGCCGGGTATTACGTTACTAACGCGACAGATATCTATATATATTTGTTGGCATTCAAACACAAGACTCGAACCATGAAAAAAATATGCTTTGCACTGGCATTACTCCTTGGCTTGTTCATTACCAGGCCTACCCTGGCCCAGCAACTCGATTCTTCAGGTAAAAGAGAATATACGCAAGAAGAAGCTTTAGTTATTCTGGATTCTATAGACAAAGGCATAGGTTACCAAACCGGAAAAGTAAAGGTGAACGACATTATAGATATGAATGTTGGCACCGGCTACAAGTTTGTACCAGCGAAAAGTGCCCAGATGATTATTCATAAATTATGGAACAACCCTGAAAGACCTGACATTCTTGGTATGTTGGTGAAATCTGATTTTAGTCTGAAGAACCTAAACGGTTGGGCATTCATTGTTACTTACAAAGAAGATGGCTATGTAAAAGATGAGGAAGCGGATAAAATTGACTACGACGATCTGTTAAAACAGATAAGAGAAGGAGAAGAGAAAGAAAATGAAGCACGCGAAAAAGAAGGCTACCCTCCTCTGCACATTGAAGGATGGGCAGCAAAACCTTACTACGACAAAGAAAATAAAGTACTGCATTGGGCAAAAAAGCTAAGGGTTGGTAAAGGGAATGACGTGAGCTACACGCTTAACTATGATGTGAGAGTACTGGGTCGTAAGGGTGTGCTGAGCCTGAATGCTATAGGAAGCATGGAAGAGCTGGCAGATATTAGTTCGCACATCCCTGAGGTTTTAAAAATGGCCAACTTCGGCGAGGGTAATAAATATAAAGACTTCAACCCGTCGATGGATAAAGTGGCAGCGTATGGTATTGGCGGATTGATTGCAGGCAAACTATTACTTAAAGTAGGTTTTCTGGGTATGATTTTAAAGTACTTTAAGCTGATACTACTTGCCGTGGGTGGTGGTTTTGCTGCATTCAAAAGAAAACTCGGCGGAATATTCTCTAAAAAGAAAAAAGACGACAACTTTGCGCCTGCGGAAGAGGTTCCGGCACAAGAACAGGCATTGCTTCCTCCTGCTGATGAAAATTCAACGAACGCATGATAACCATAGGTATAATAGTAATTACAGTGATTGTGTCTTTGATGGCATTTAAAGATGAATCTCTGTTTTATAAACTGGCTTTTTACCCTTACGCAATTGACAGCAACCGCAAAGAGTACTGGCGATTTGTTACAGGAGGTTTTGTACATGGCAGCATTCCTCACCTGGCGTTCAATATGATAACGCTGTATTTTTTTGGTGATGCAATTGAAGGAACACTATTTACAGAAACACAGTACCTCGTACTATATATATCGGCTCTGGCGCTTTCTTCGTTCCCCGACTTTGCCGACAATAAAAACAACCGCAATTACATTGCTTGTGGAGCAAGCGGTGCTGTAACAGCTATTTTATTTCCATTGGTATTGTTTCAGCCATGGGGTATCATCAGGTTCAACTTTATTGTTCCCATTTATTTTATCATCTACGCAGTGTTGTACTTAGTGTATTCTTATTACATGGCGAAACGAGGAATGGACAATATTGGGCATAGAGCACACCTGTGGGGTGCATTGTACGGACTAGCATTCACATTATTTGTTCACCCTGAATCTCTGCGCATCTTCCTGAACGAACTTATGAATGCGCCTTTCCTACACCGTACTATACTCTAATTTTTGCTTTGCATTTGATTGAGATTGAATTTTTTAGAAAAATTTTCATTGATTTTCAGCCGATTAAAAAGCATGCTCAGGGAAGCGAGCAACATTTATATATTTTTTTGAACTGTTAATAAACTCAAAGAAATCAACACAAAAGTGCGGTTTATCCACAATTGAGTTAACGCCCCTTTAACCGAGTTAATTATTTATGAAATTTGCGGTGAACGGTACTTTGAATAAAATAGCTGAAAAATAAATTCGTAAAGACTATTGTTTTTTCGGAATCGCTATTATATTTGCATTCTAAACAAAACACAATCTGATATGAAAAGACTGATCCTCGCTTTAATATCTGCAGGAACTTTAGCAACATCAGCCAATGCACAGGAGCCAAAAAGCGTCCTGCTTTATGGCGATTTGAACTTACAAACTGTAAGGAACACTGACTTGAGCAAAAACACAAACTGGGATGCTAATATCGGTTTAGGTTATCAATTCAACCGCAACTGGACTCTTGGTGGTAACATCATGTGGGGTCAAGATGCTACGAAAAGTGCTGCGTCAATCAGGAACACTGACAACATGTATCGCCTAGGCGCTTTCGGTCGTTGGTCACATTACATCGGAAGAAGCGAAACTTTCTTCTACTATTGCCAATTTGACTTCGCTTATCAAGGTGGTTACCACACTAACGAAGGCAACCCAGCAACTGCAAAACATTCTGGTATCTACGCAGGTTTCACACCGGCTCTTGGTATCAACTTCGGTAAAGCTCTTTGCTTGAACGTTAACATCGGTGGTCTTGGTTATACAACTGACAAATTCACTGACGTTGCTAACGCTACAAATACTTTCGCTTTCAACTTCGGTCACTCTTTCGGTCTTGGTTTGAGCAAAAACTTCAACACTGGTCACAAAATGCACAGCCATCATGAGCCAGGTGATGAAGTTCACCACAGAAAAATGGACGCTGACGATGATGACGCAGCACCAAAAGCTAAGAAAAAAGAAAGAAGCAGGGACGATGACGAATAGTCAAAGTTGATTCTATAAAATCTTTTAAGCGCTCTCAGTTGAGAGCGCTTATTTTTTTAAGAGGCATACAATAAATACTGTTATAGCTTCGTTATAAAAAGCGGTATGAGAAAGCTTTGGCTTACACTTACATTTCTGCAACTGACCTGTGTGGCATTTATTTTTGCCCAGAGTCCGCTCAATGCAGGTAAGTCAAAGGCCATGCTGAAAAAAGATATGCCTACTCTGGCAGACACACTCACTCATGCCTTCGATAAAAATGTGGTGCTCGCTACATTTTCAATGGGTGTCGATGATGCCTACAGAAATACATCTTCGCTACCTACTAATTTTCTAAAAACTACATCTACAGGGTTAAATCCGGTTTTTGGACAATTGGAACTCGGAGTAAGTAAGCATTTTGGTATTGGAGCTACTTTTGGGTACGATAATTTCATCAATCACTATTCCCAGTTGTTCAATTCTTCTGATTCGCTGGTGAAATTTAAGCGCGATGTAAGTGACAAAATTTCCATTCAACGCTGGGGACTTAATGTTACCTATCACGTGAATCAGGCGTTTAAAATAAAACAGCTTGATGTGTACATGGGTGCAGGTTTATTGCTCAACCGCATCAAACATTCCAATCTTCCACAAGGCGATAGCACTATAACTTCAGTACAGCATTCGGTTTCACCGAGCATTAGGGTGGGCGCACGGTATTATGTGCAAGGCAGAAGCAGCATTTTTCTTGACGCAGGATTTAACGACCAATCGAGTGTTTCGGTGGGTTATTGCTGTAGGTTTATTGCAAAGCCAAAAGGCAAAAAGAAGAAATAATTACCTGTTTTTCAAAATCTGCTCCATTTCCTGAGGAGTTATATTTCGTTTCAGGATAAAGCCCTTTTCATCGAGTAAAAAGTTTACAGGGCAAAAATCGATACAGTATGTTTCTGCAATTTTTTTATCCCAGTCTATGAACTGCTGCCATTGAGGGTGGTATTCAGCAATTGTTTTAGTCCATGTTTCGCTGAAAGATTTATCATCGACGCTAATGCTTAAAATATCGAAACTGCAAGAATCATGATAGTGTTTGTATAAATCAATCCATGCAGGAAATTGCCTGATGCTCGGGTAGCTTGAACTGAGCCAGAAATGAACTAAAGTGTATTTACCCAGATGCGCAAAATCGGGTGTGTAGGCCTTTTGTTGTTTGGCGTTATAAGCTTGAAGTTGCGGGAACTTTTTACCGATATCCAGCCTTCTTACATTTTCCAAGTTGGTTTTAAAACGCTGCCCGGTAAACGTGTATTTCACTGAATTATCGAGTGTGCTGTACACTGAGTCAAAAATAGACTTGTAACCACCGGGGAGCATTTCTGCCATTTTCCAAAGGGGAATAAATGATTTTGGGTGTTTTTGCGTGAACTTCAATAAAATCAAATCTTCTTTACGGGCAATGTCGCTCATCTTATCATCCCAGTCAGCTTGTACTGACGGCGGAATCTTTTGATGGAACCGCTTCACCATGCTGTCTTTTAGATCGTACAGGTTGTCGAGGTCTTTATTGACTCTATCGAAGCGTGGCAGGTATTCATCTATGTATTCCCTCATAGTTTCGTTTTCGATTGAGGGTGTAACTCTATTGTCTTTGCATGAAATATATTGCTCACCAGATTCGGTAAAGAATACGTTCGACATGTATTTCCAGTCGGTGCCCACGCGTACACCAATAAGAAATGCGGTTGGGTAAGCGATGCTATCGTTGAATTCGAAAGCACCGCCGCGCTTTAACTTGTACTCTTTTGCTACTGAGCCCGCATAATAGGTTGAGCCGGCAAAGGGCAGCAAAAACACCCTACCCGAGTCAAAGCCGGTTTTGCCCACAATATGTAATGGCTTTTTAGTTTGCTGTGTTTGTGCTGTTGCAACAACAACCGTACAAACAAGTGCCACCGCTGCCAATAGCCTGAAAAGTGCATTCATTTCGCTTGCAAACATAACCCCAAAACGGCTGTTATATTTTAGAAAAGTAGATTTTTAACAGTTTATCAGAAGCCATGCATTTGTAATAACTATTAAAATCAGTTTTTAGAACAACGAAATGATCTAAATTTGCAGTAATTGTCTTTGTTATGAAGAAAACACACATCGCACTCCTGTTACTTATTGTTGTTGCCATTGCCGGTATCTCTGCTAAGTTTCTTGACTTCAGCACCTACGAGACATTTTCGTCGGCTGAAAAAGCACCCGATAAGCAATTTTATGTGATTGGTTTCTTAGACAAAGCCAAGGCAGTAAACTACGATGCTAAAACCGACCCAAACAAGTTTACCTTCTTCGCTAAAGATAAGGCAGGTAACGAAAAGCAGGTGGTTTTCATTAAGGGTGCACCTCCGCGCGACCTCGAAAAATCAGAACAATTGGTGATGAAGGGTCATGTACAGGGCGACCAGTTTATATGCAGCGGCATACAAATGAAATGCCCTTCTAAGTATAAAAACGACCAAACGATCGGGGAAAAAATCTAATTGCCAACCTGATAGGTATTTTCCATTTCTTTCTTTTATTTTATTTATACCTTCAATTGCGGGTTGGGCTAGTTTTTTGACTATTCTTAACGACCTTTGCCCCAAATCGTTATCCAGAATATGACGAACACATTTGAAGGAGAGCACCTGTTACCGGGGCAAATAGGCTATTTATTCATCGTTACAGCCTTTGTAGCATCGTTATTCAGTTGCTTTAGTTACTTCCGTGCAGTAAAAACGGAAACCGCAGACCCATCTGAAAGCAAATCGTGGCTTGGGCTGGGCAGGTGGAGCTTTGGCATTCATACATTTTCAATCATCGGCATATTTGCTGCATTGTTCTATGTAATCGCCAATCACTTGTTTGAGTACCACTATGCATGGTCACATTCATCGCTCGACTTGCCGGGTAAATACTTGTTGTCCTGTTTCTGGGAAGGGCAAGAAGGTAGCTTCATGCTCTGGATATTCTGGCAGGCACTCATAGGCGTTGTAATTATGAAGACAGCCAAGACACTCGAAACCCGCACTATGACCATCATAGCGTTGGTTCAGGCTGTCCTTTGTACCATGATTTTAGGTATTTATATAGGTAACGATATCAAGATAGGTAGTACCCCTTTTGTGTTGTTGCGTCATATGATGCAGGGTGCCCCAATATTTTCGGTGCCTAATTACCTCGACTTCGTAAAAGACGGTAACGGTCTAAATGTATCGTTACAGAACTACTGGATGGTGATACACCCTCCGGTGCTTTTCTTAGGCTTCGCATTGACAATAGTTCCATTTGC
Source organism: Chitinophagaceae bacterium (assembly GCA_947454235.1). Classification (GTDB taxonomy): domain Bacteria; phylum Bacteroidota; class Bacteroidia; order Chitinophagales; family Chitinophagaceae; genus Flavipsychrobacter. The sequence continues at coordinate 68,484 of CANGIY010000016.1, read as the reverse complement.
ATTGTCGCTGGCGGCACTTTGGCGCGGCGATTATAAAGAATTCGTGAAACCTACTATTGCCTGGACATTGGTGGCAGGTGCTGTACTTGGTACGGGTATAATGATGGGTGGCAAATGGGCGTACGAAAGTCTGAACTTTGGTGGCTACTGGGCTTGGGACCCCGTTGAAAACGCGTCGTTGGTGCCTTGGCTCACGCTTATTGGCGGCTTGCATACTATATTGGTATTCAGAAGTACAAAAAGGGCATTGCCTATCACTTTCGTATTCCTCATATTTACCTACCTGCTGGTGTGGTATTCTACATTCCTTACCCGTACGGGTATTCTTGGTAAAACATCGGTACACGCTTTTACCGGCGATGGCCAAGCACTTTATTATCACTTACTGGTAGTGATTGCAGGCTTCCTGGCATTGAGTTTGGGGCTACTGATGTACCGCTGGAAAACAATGCCACGCATCAAGGAAGAAGAGGCGACGCTTTCACGCGAATTTTGGATGTTTATAGGCGCTGCTGTATTGTTTATCGCAGGCATAGCCATTATTTGGGATACTTCACTACCTGTATGGGCACCACTCGTGAAAATGATTTCGGGTAAAGAGATGGCGCCACCGGTTGACGTGATTAAACACTATAACGACATCCATGTATGGATTGCCATCATCATTGGTTTCCTTTCGGGGCTTACGATGTACATGAAGTACAAAGACACTACCCCTAAAAAACTATGGACGAATGCTGCAATAGCTGCTGGTCTGGCGGCTATAATGGCAATGGGTATTGGTTACAGTCAACGGATTACGACATGGCAGTATAGCTTTATGTTGTTTTCAACCTGCTTTGCGATAGTTGGAAGCTTGCATTATGGTATTGCAGTTCAAAAGTTGAAATTTAAAAACCTGGGACCTGTGACGGCTCACTTTGGCTTTGGTGCTGTGTTATTGGGTATCCTGCTTTCTTCTTACAACAAACACCCAATATCGTATAATACGACCGGCGAAATCCTCAATTTCGGTAAAGGAAATGCGGAAGCTGAAATGAAGGAAAACAGGGAAAATGTGATCTTGTTTTTCGGTATACCTGTGGCAGTGGGCGACTACGCGGCTACCTACATTGGTGATAGTGCTGTGGAGGGTAAGGACAAGCGTGTGTATTACAAAGTACGATTCGAAAAGTACGATTCGGCATCGCAGAAGGTTACGGAATCGTTTATGCTGTACCCTGACGCGTTCATAAACCCTAAGGGCAACCAGATGGGCTTAAGTGCGAACCCTGATACCAAGCACTACATGAGCCATGATATCTACACATTCATCAATCAGGCTACAGATAAGAGTAAATCAGACACGAGCAGCTACCGCACTTATATCATGCATAAAAAGGGCGATACTGCGTTTTTGCCTGCCGGTTTCATGGTGTTCAATGGGTTTGATAAAGACATTAAAGACCCGCGTTACAAGCCGGGTGATAGCGATATTGCTGTTGCTGCCAACCTCACCATTTTCGATAAACAAGGCAAACAACACAGTGCCAAACCGCTCTATATTTTCAAAAACAGGGAGTACGTAGCGCATATTGAAGACACCATCAAGGAAATGAATGTATTCGCGCGCCTTGATAATATTGTGGTGAAATCGCAAGACTCGGCCTACGCTGAACTTAAAGTGCGCCAAACCGACCCTAAAGACGATTTTATTGTGCTCAAAGCACTGGTATTCCCTTTCATCAATGTGCTGTGGATTGGGGTTATTATCGTCGTTTTTGGCTTCTTCATTAGTCTGGCTAAATTGATGGGCGGTAAGGCGAAGCCTGAGCTGGAATTAGAGTAGTTTTTCAATTAGGAATTTTTTTGAGGGGGGAGATGGTTTGTGAATGGAGGGTCTAAGGGGAATCGTTAGACCAGAATTGCTTTAACAGGTTGCAAACGCTCAGCCTCTTAAAACTCGTTTCAAACGAGTACTAGTGGGGCTTCCATAGCTGTGCTTTTGTGCATACCCGTCTTTGAATCCAGTTAAAAACAACAATAAAAATAGTTCCTCAAGGCGCACGAATTAGAAATAGCTAAGATACTGCCTTTGCCTTGTTAAATAATGAACTATGATTCTTTACTTTAGAAGCACATGCTTCCTGAATGGTGGGGGTCTAAGGGAATCCTTAGACCAGAGGTGTTTTAATAGGCATTGCTAACGGCCTACCAAGGAGTCCTCGAACCTCGAGGGTTCTCGGGACGAGAAACAGAGGAAATTCAAGGATTACGGGGGAGAAATTGTTCAATTTACTTTTTGGTAAACCTACGTACAAACCAATAACCGCCCTCCAGCGGGAAGGAATAAAAATAGACGATAATTCCAACTAAAGTTTTTTCCTATTTGAAAGTTTAAAATAAAATATTTACATTGTGCGACATTATATTACATTTACGGATCTCAACTAATTAATTCAAACTAACTGAATAATGAAAAAATCAGGTATTATTCTGGTTGCATTAGTAGCCATGCTTTTCTCAAGTTGTAAACACTTGAATCCGCACAATGACACTGGCGCATCTCTTTTGAATATGGCTTTTAGTAATAACAAAAAGGAGCAGAAAACGATGCTCACCGTTAGACTCAGCAAGCCTTATGCAGGTAAAGTCGTGTTTAATCTCACCGACTCTGGCTATGAAAAATCAAGTGGTAAACACATTTCTGAAAAATGCTTCAGCCCTTCAAGATATGAAACCACATTGACTGAAAACGACTCTGTTGTTTCTTTCCCTGTGACCTTCAATGGTAATTCCAGTTCTGATCTGGTAGCAATTTATATTTCTCGCAATGTTGGAGATACCGCAGTATTTAGTACTGTCGCTATTGCTACAATCGGACTAGGACAAAACGATTCGGCATACAACCAATTACCGATACCTGCCATTGACTCGGGTAAAGTGATTGGAAGCTTTGTGGCAGGTGGTACCACCCATTACACCCGCCAGTTTGACCTAACCATTGATTCTTCTGCAACAGAATTCTTCAAAGGTCATCGTACACCTACTTTTTGTTACAACAGTGCAGTAACCAAAAACGCTAATACGTTTCTGGGCCCTACACTTAGTATGAATATCTCAGATAGCATTGTTATAAACCTGAAAAACAACTTAAAAGATACCACTACCACACACTGGCACGGATTCCATATACCTGCTGAAATGGACGGTGGACCTCACCAGCAAATAGCACCTGATACAACCTGGAGGCCTCACTTCCTGTTGCAAAGCGAAGATAATGCCGCTATGTACTGGTACCATCCGCACTTGCACCACGAAACGTTCCGCCATGTAACCATGGGCGCAGCGGGCCTCGTGTACATGAGAGGGGGTGCAGAAGACAATTATAAAATTCCACGTCAGTATGGAGTTGATGACATACCTCTGGTTATTACAAGCCGTAGGTTCCTGAAAAATTACTCGATTTCAGCTAACATTGATTCTGACCAAATGGGCGATTATTTGCTTACAAATGGTGTGTTGAGCGCAGCTACACAACTACCAAAACAAATGGTGAGGTTGAGAATATTAAATGCCGAGGTGGAAAGAGGTTACAATATAGGCTTTAGCGATAACCGCTCGTTTACCGTAATTGGTACAGATGCCGGACTAATGGACACACCTGTTACAGTTAAAAGACTGTACTTATTGCCGGGTGAGAGAATTGAACTGATTGTTGACCTTAGCCATGACGCTATTGGAACACCTTTGGATTTGAAAGCATTTAATACTAACCTTGAAAATGGATTTCCGGGAAGCGGAGCAGGTATTGAGGTTGTGTTACCTAATGGAAAGCCAGGACCAAAATTCCGAGGTTTCTTGTCAAATACTGATTTCAATTTGTTGCATATCGAAGTAAAAGCTGCAACATCGGGTGCCATCTATTCGATCCCACCAACTCTGGCATCAAATTATTACTGGAATGATAGCGACGTTACTGATACAATAACTACTCACATTAATGGTGTAGACCCAAAACCTACTCCTGCGCGGCCATTGTTCTATTTCGATTCCTTTGCATACAACTACAATACCATCAACCATAGAATTGCATTAAATGCGGTTTTGAGGTGGAAATTTATCAACAATCAGATTTCAGGTCACCCTATTCATATACATGATATCGCTTTCAACATTCTGAGGAGAAACTACAATGGCGTTACAACAGGTCCGTTCCCGTACGAGAAAGGATGGAAAGACGACTTCTACATAAGGGCAGGTGAGACTGTTGAAGTATTGGCTTATTACAATGATTTCGTATGCGACCCTCTGCATCCTTACATGTTCCACTGCCACATATTATCGCATGAAGATGAAGGCTTGATGGGACAATTCATAGTAGTGGATACTATCCCGCCAAGGCCGGTAAGACATGAACTCGACGACAACCGACCGAAAAAATAGGTGATATCATTTGAAAAGAACAACATTACTTCTATTGTTATTCATTACATCAGGGGCTTGCAGGGAATCTGCAGTCCCTGATTTTAAAATAGCGCGAAACAACCCCAATCTGTATATCGTTGAAGGGCGCTGGTACTATGGCGGTCGCCCTTTTAATGGGCATATTCACGAAGACCAATCTAGTAACCTGGTTCTTTCTGATATGCCGGTTAAAGATGGCTTACCACATGGTACATTTGTTGGATTCTACGATAATGGTCAAAAGATGATCGAGAATACTTTCGTTCATGGTATTTTGGATGGACAAAGTAACCGATGGTGGCGCAATGGCAAGTACCGATACACGCTTTTTTACAGGAACAATCAATTGGACGGCACACAAAGAGCCTATTTCATATGCGGAAAAATTCGCGAAGAAGCTAATTACCTGAATGGTGCACTCGAAGGCATACAAAGGGTGTGGGATGAAAACGGGCAACTGATCTCGAATTATACAATCAAGGACAAAAGGATATATGGAATTGTCAAAGTTCAAAGCTGCATCCCGGGTGCCGAGCACTAGTTTGCCAGGCTTGAAGTTAATGGCTATGCTATTGCTTTGTGGTTGCGCTGCAAAGCCAAAAGTTGAAAAACTGCCCTTTTATAATACTGCCGATTTTACCGCTGAATGGATCAAACGTGGTGACAAAGGGTATGACAATATTCATAAAATAGGCAAGTTCTCATTTTGCGATCAGCTTGGTCATACGTTTACCAACGAGTCGCTAAAGGGCAAGGTTTATACCGCCAATTTCTTCTTCACCATCTGCACCAGTATTTGCCCACCTATGATGCATAACCTAAAAAAGTTGCAGGACAGTTTTTTTAAAGACGAACGCGTACAGATGATTTCTTTTTCGGTGATGCCCGGCACCGACAGTGTTGCACAATTGGCAGCTTATGGCCAAAGGATGGAAATTAACCCTATGAAATGGCACTTACTTACCGGCGACGAACAAGCAATTAATACGCTCGGCAGGCAATCTTTTTTCGCTGAAAAGAAGGAAGGCCTTAAAAAAGAAGCCACTGAATTTCTCCATACACAGGCAATGCTCTTAATTGACCAACAGTCGAGGATAAGGGGTGTATACGATGCCACACTACCGGGCGAAATAGACAAAGCAGCAGCAGATATAAAAATGTTGCTTGAGGAGTAAATGGTGGTATTTTAGTTTGTTATTTGAGGAAATTTAGAACTATGATTCAAATGATTGTTGGATAGACTATGATTCTTTTTTCAGAAGCACATGCTTCCTGAATGGTGGGTCTCAGGAAATCCTGAGACCAGAGTGTGTGTTTAACAGCAGAAATATTATTTTAGGGCAGTGATGCGATTTAAAAGAACACGGTTTGCGCCTACACCAAGTGGGTTCTTGCACATTGGCAATGTGTATTCGTTTCTTGTTACAGCATCTTTAGCTCAAAAACATGGTGCGGAAATCATGTTGCGCATTGATGATATGGACCGCGAGCGTATGCGCCCAGAATATGTGGCTGATATCTTTGACACGCTGCAGTTTATGCAACTTCAGTACAAGGGTGGTCCCGGCAATGTTACCGATTTTGAAGAGAACTGGTCACAATTGCAGAGGATGGATTTGTATAATGCCGCACTGGAACAATTGAGGGATTCGGGACTTGTATTTGCCTGCGATTGCTCGCGTACTAAAGTGTTGCAAGACCACCCGCTGGGGCACTATCAAGGTACTTGCATGCACAAGAGTATTCCGCTCGATACACCGGGTGTAAGCTGGAGGATTGATACAACAAGTTTGGAACAAGTACACGTAAACACACTTGAAAATGGTGGCGTTGATATGTTATTACCTGAATCGGTGCACTATTTTGTAGTGCGTAAAAAAGATGGTTTTCCGGCATATCAACTCACATCTTTGATTGACGACCTGCACTTTGGGGTTGACCTTGTTGTACGTGGCATTGACCTTTGGGATTCTACTTGCGCGCAACTAGGACTGGCTAAGGCATTGAACCAACCCGGTTTCCAACAAACTGTGTTCCACCACCACCCGTTACTCACCGATACCGGCAATATGAAACTGTCGAAATCGGCGGGAGCAACCTCTATTAAATACCAGCGGGAACAGGGTGCCACAAGGGCTGATATACTACAATTAATCACCCAAAAGGGCGATACTATTTTGTTTTCTTGAGGAAGTCAACTACTGCATCCATGTACTTTTGGCCGGGATAATCTCCACCCAAAACAGAGAAACCCGCCATGTGTCCGCCCTTGAATTGAATAATTTTGTTTTTGGCATTGTTACCTTTTATAACCATCACATCTTCATACGGTGTCACCTTGTCGTCGCTGCCTGAAAACACCAGCATATTCGCCTTAACGTTTTTCAATTTTTCTTCATACTTATCAGCATCGGCAGGTAACAAAATCGGGTCGCGCTTGCCTTCATAAAATTGTTTGATTTTTTTAGGGCTCACCACATAACCATCGCCAATGATGAAATCGGGTTTCGACTTTTCGTAAGCCAGAGTTGTTGCGATAGTACCCATTGAAAACGCCCAAACGCCGGTTTTTTTGTTGTCGGGATATTTCTTCCTGGCGAACTGAAACATAGCAGTTAAGTCATCGGCAAACTGATTGTAATAGAGCATTTTGGAATCAATTTTGAAATCGGAACTGGCACCAAAACCACGGTAGTCGAACATTACTACAGTGAAACCTACCTGAGCCATCAAAGAGCCTTGCATGAGCCATGAAGACATATTTCCTGCATCGGCGTAGGCGAGTATTATTGTTGTCTTTTTGTTGTCTACATCATTGGGTAGGAACGTCCACGATTGCAGCTTTACCGAGTCGTTGACCTTAACAATGTTGGTTTCGTACGGCATTTGCAGCGTATCAGGCTTCATGGTGTACGTTTTAGAAGGCTTGAGCGCAAAAGCACTTGAAAACGTAAGCGCAAGTATGATTGTAGTAAGAATAGACTTCATGAATGCAATTTTAGTAAAAATAGTGAGGTTGTAAGAGAATGCGGTATCGATTCACTTATTTTAACTTACTAACCGAAACTTTTGTATTACGAAATTGACACTGTTTTCTTGTTGTTCCCTTAATTCAAAAGTATTACTTTCGCCAAAATTTTTATTCCATGAACTTGCACGAATATCAGGCCAAGTCGTTATTAAAGCGTTACAACGTTCCTACACAGGAAGGCATCGCAGTATCAAATGTTGATGAAGCAATTCAAGCATATAATCAAATATCGGTAGAATCCGGTTCAAGGTTTGCTGTTGTTAAAGCGCAAATCCATGCTGGTGGACGTGGTAAAGGACGTATGGTTGAAGTACCAGAACAAAGTGGTGTTGCGGTAGTTAAAAACGCTGAAGGCGTTGAAACTGTTGCTAAAAACATTTTGGGTAATACACTTGTTACTATCCAAACTGGTCCTGCAGGTAAAAAAGTAAATAAAATTCTCGTTGCTCAGGATATGTACTATGATGGACCTAGCGACAGAAAAGAGTTCTATATGTCTATTTTGCTTGACCGTGCTACAAAACAAAACGTAGTAATGTACAGCACTGAAGGCGGTATGGATATTGAAGAAGTTGCTCACCACACTCCTGAGAAAATTTTCAAAGAGTGGGTACAACCTGGCTTCCCGCTTCAAGGCTTCCAGGCGCGTAAAATCGCTTTCAACCTTGGCTTGAGCGGAACTGCTTTCAAGAACATGGTGAAATTCGTTACTAATCTGTACGATGCCTACGTTGGTCTTGATTGTTCAATGCTTGAAATCAACCCATTGTTCAAATCAGCTGACGACAAGATTCTTGCAGTTGACTGTAAAATGAACCTTGACGACAACGCTTTGATGCGTCACCCTGATTTGGCTGACATGCGCGACAAAAGCGAAGAAGACGCAACAGAAGTTGAAGCCGGCGAACACAACCTTAACTATGTAAAACTTGACGGTAACGTAGGTTGCATGGTAAATGGTGCAGGTTTGGCTATGGCTACAATGGATATGATTAAACTTGCAGGTGGTGAGCCGGCTAACTTCCTTGACGTAGGTGGTACCGCTAACGCTCAAACAGTAGAAGCAGGTTTCAGAATCATTATGAAAGACCCTAACGTTAAAGCGATCCTCGTTAACATCTTCGGTGGTATCGTTCGTTGCGACAGGGTTGCTGCGGGTGTTATTGAAGCTTACAATAAAATGGGCAACATCAATATCCCAATCATTGTTCGTTTGCAAGGTACTAACGCTGAAGCTGCAAAAGAATTGATTGTAAACTCAGGTCTTAAAGTACAATCAGCAATCCTATTGAGCGAAGCTGCACAACTTGTACAAAACGCTATCAATGCTAACTAGTAAATAGTTATCTCCAAATACACTAAGTGAAGATGACAAAATAAATACCAGGATTTCAACCATTCTGTTCCATTTCTGCGTCGTTGCAAAAGTCCTTATTCCGAATGCTTTCGGAATAAGGATTTTGCGCCTAGCACAAAAGAAACATAATAATTAAACTTGATGGCATTTATTTTGTCAGCTTCACTAAAAAAGCCACTTCATAACGAGGTGGCTTTTTTGTTGCACTGGCGGTAGTTGAAACCGACCGGTATCTATTTTTTACGAATGAAAATTCTGATAGGCACACCGCTGAACTTGAAGTGGCTACGCAATTTATTTTCAAGGAAGTTTTTATATGGTTCTTTAACGCCATCGGGGTGGTTGGCGTAAAAGGCAAACGACGGTACAAACGTAGGCACCTGCTGCACAAACTTGATTTTTACTGAATAACCACGTGTCATTGGTGGTGGGAAGTGCTCTATCTCCTTCAGCATGATATCGTTGAGCTGAGAAGTAGGTATTTTCCTGATTCTGTTTTCGTGCACTTCAAGGGCTTTTTCCATGGCCTGGAATATGCGCGTCTTGTCTTTAGCCGAAACGAATATCACCGGGATATCGGTAAGTGGCGCAATGCGTTTTTTGATCTCTTTCTCGTAGTCGCGCGCAGTGTTGGTTTCCTTGGTCATGGTATCCCACTTGTTCACGAGTATCACACAACCTTTTCCCTTACGGGTAGCCAAACTGAAAATTGCTACATCCTGAGATGTTACACCTACAGCAGCATCAATCAATAACATACACACATCGGCTTCTTCCATGGCACGAATGGCACGGATAACCGAATAGAACTCAAGGTCTTCAGAAACGTTTTTCTTCTTCCTGATACCGGCAGTATCTATCAGCCAAAACTCTTTGCCGAATAGTTTATAGTGTGTATGTATGGTATCGCGGGTTGTACCTGCTACGTCTGATACAATAGTTCTCTCCTGATTCAATAATGCATTCAGGAGCGTTGATTTACCTGCATTCGGTTGACCGATGATGGCAAATTTTGGCAGTGCATCTTCTGCATTGGCATCTCCAGCATCTTCCGGAATGAAATCTACTACTGCATCGAGCAATTCACCTGTACCACTGCCTGAAATTGATGACAGCATGTACACGTGTTCGAAACCAAGCGCATAGAATTCTGTCGCTAACAATGCTCTTTCAGAGTTGTCTACTTTATTGACAACCAACAGCACCGGCTTTGTCGACCTACGCAACACATCAGCCATATCTGAATCCTGGTCGGTGATACCTGTGATGGTGTCACAAACAAAAAGGATCAAATCTGCCTCATCTACGGCTATTTGAACTTGTTTGCGTATCTCTTTTTCAAAAACGTCTTCACTTCTGGCTACAAAGCCTCCCGTATCAATGACATTGAATGTTTTGCCATTCCATTCAGCGTCGCCGTACTGACGGTCGCGGGTTACACCGCTAATGTCATCGACGATTGCCTTGCGTTGTTCAAGCAAGCGATTAAATAAAGTTGACTTTCCAACATTCGGCCTACCCACTATGGCAACTGTAAATCCGGGCATGTAATATTTAAAATTTTAGTGTGCAAAGGTACGTTAATAAAAGTTCTAAAGCGGGGTGCAATGGTAAATACATTGAAGCGGCTGCGATTCTAATTTTCATGACATTTAAAGCCAAAAAAGCAATATCACCCGTTTTGTCAACTTTTTTGGAATACTTAACTTAAACATTGATGAAAACATAATTTCATTTCATATCTTTTTATTATGTCGCCAAGAATAAAAAGCAACCTCACAATTGACCAAATCAACCGAATGGGCAATGTAGCTACTTATTTTGCTGAAAACACGAATGAACTATCTAAAACCAAGCTGTTGAAGCTTGTGTATTTAGCCGAGGAGCTATTCGTGAAAAACCATGCTACTCCGTTTCTGGGAGTTCCGTTTTACGCGTGGCAATTTGGACCTGTTCAAAGGGAGCTTTGGGCAAATCTCGACCCCAGTCTGAAAGGCTCAAGTTTGATTTCTGAATTCGTTTCCAATGAGTTTGATGGCAATAAATACCTTGTAAAACCATTGAAGGCATTTAACGACGATGAGTTTAGTGAAGATGAAATGTTGATATTGCAACACATTGCTCAGGAATTTAAATTCCATGATGCGCAACATCTTGTATTCATTACCCACAAGGGCACATCGTTATGGCATAAAACAGTTTCAAAAGAAGATGGTTTGATGGAGCGATTTGAATCCAGGAAACAAACCACAAGCGACATTATTCTGGATTTCGGTGATTTGATTGAAAGAAAGGAGATTCGTGACTTTTACTATAACCAGCTTGAAATGCTTGATTTTAATAATTCTTTAAAATCGGCTTAAAGGTGTTTGAAGAGAAATCACTTTTATACTGCACGCCATTTTAATTTAAAGACGGCAATGCAGCCTCACCAAAGTATTTTCTTGTATTGAAACAAATTGGCGAAGATGTTATTCTTGCCAACCTACCGACAAGTCAGATGTATGTCCCGTTTCCGGATAATAATCTAAAGGAAGGCTGCATTGATTTGCCAGAGGTGAGTTTTAATTGTTATTGTATTGGAAAAGGTAAATCAGTCACAGACTTAGGGTATTCATTCAGGCTCAATACTTTCATTTATGGTAAATGGGTGGAAGACTATTCAGTTGAAACTCTAAGTTTAACCTACAGGGTAAAAGATGAAAACTACGAGTATTGCGGAAAAATATCTGATGCTATGTATCGCGAAATTATCGATTGCCTGAAAAACTCGTCAAGCCTGAAAAACAAGTTCAGGAAGATGATGCAGAACTGGTAATTGTTTTAACCCCTTCTCACTCGTTGCGCACTGTAAATACCCTTTTTACCACTTACAGCGAATGCGATGAAGCATGCAGCTAAGAAGTAAATAAAATAAGTTCCGCCGAATAATTCTACACCCATTACAGCACATGCCAGAGGTGTGTTGGCTGCGCCAGCGAATACTGCTATAAAACCAAGTCCTGCCCATAGGTCAACGGGTAAACCAAATTGCAATGCGAGTGCTTTGCCCAAGGTGGCACCAATGAAAAATAATGGTGTCACCTCCCCACCCTTGAAACCAGAACCTATTGTAATGGCAGTAAACACGAGTTTCAGCAACCACCCCCAGTTATTACCGCCGCTAGGAACGAATGCATTGACTATTGAACAGCTATCGGGGTTAGTGCCTGTGACTCCTAAACAGTTAAAATCACAATTGCCTACAGCAAATGTGAGGCAAATAATAACAACGCCCCCCGTTGCGGGCATTAACCACAAGTGTTTCTTAAATATTTTCTTTCCGTTGTCTTTGATGTTGTGGGTGAGAGAGGCGAACAGTCGTGCAGCCAAACCAAAAGCAACACCGGAAAACAATAATGCCAATCCGAATTTAGTAAAGCCCCACATACCCGTCGGTAAAAAACCAGAAGCTATGTTGTAGTGCGTATGGTGTACCGGATAAAACATACACACCCTATCGGCAAAAACGGCAGCTAATATGCATGGTACAATTGCCTGGTATTTAAACCGACCGATGGTAAGAACTTCGATTGCGAATATGGCTCCTGCAATGGGTGTTCCGAATACCGCCCCAAAACCGGCTGAAATACCCATCATCAGGAACACTTTTACATCTTCGTGGTTTAGGCCTAGCTTTTTAGAAAGATAGCCAGCTAAGCCACCACCTATTTGAACCGCAGTTCCTTCCCTCCCGGCGGAACCGCCAAACAGATGCGTGATTAAAGTTGTAACTAAAACTAAGGGCGCCATCCTGAATGGAACTCCGCCACCCGGTTGGTGAATTTCGTCAATAATTAAATTGTTTCCCGCCTCTGCACTTTTACCCCATGCCTTGTAGAGAAAATGTATAGCAATACCTGCCAATGGCAAAGCGAAAAGAAATCCCTGGTACGCATTAAACGTACTTACTACTTTATCGAGCGACCATAAAAAGAATGCAACGATGGTACCTACAGGCAGCGCCAACACTGCCGCCCGAAGCAACCATTTGCCCAAATACCCGGGCATTTCTAAGATTTTTTTATTATTGACGATTCCCATTTCTGCAATGCATTAATGATAAACCCATTTTTAGGTTTACCGAATGAAGCAGGCGCCATCAGCATTACGCGGTTGGGACAGGAAGACACCATTTCCTGATTGAGGTGTAAAATTAACTAAATTTGTTCACTCGTGTTATTAGCGGAGAACGGTCCCATAGGTTTGAGTTTAAGAGTGCCGAAGGAGATATCCCATTGAAACAATAAGTACTAAATCTATTTATTGCAATAAAACGATTTAATTAGGTGAAATCATGAAAAACAGGCTATTCTTTTTGATTTTGGTGATGGTAACATCAATTCAAGGTGCGTTTGCACTTAGCCGTAACGGAGCTTGTGACAGCATAATGAAGATTAAAATTGATGCACTGCCTGTTGCTGACCTGGCAGGTGTATTTACTAAGATGGAGGCTTGTGGCTTTGATTCGGTAGATGTTGCGCTCCTTTGTACACCACAAATGCTTGGTATTAAAATGACAGAAAATGCCGCAATTGTAAAAACTGTCGGCGACTTATTTATCGTACTCAGGGAATACAGAAATACCGACGAATACCGCCACCTTCGTAAACAAACAGTGCGATTGCCTCAGCTTTTGGCAACTACTGTTACAGCATCAAATTTAGATGGGCTGATTCAAGAGTTGGCAGAATATGGCATTAATGCGGGTGTTTTAAAACGCATGAAACAGGTGTTTGAGCCACAGAAAAGTAAACACACTACGCTTGGTGAGCTCTTAAAAATGGCAACATCGAATTAAAAATTGTTCTTCGATCGCCTAAAAAACTAGAAACTATCGCCAATCTTAATTTTTTAAACCCTAAACACCATACTTAAAACATGCCCTTCGTTTTCAGTGTCTTCAATGTAGCAAATAGGTAATCAAGGTCTTGCTGGCTATTGAATGCCTGTACCGAAAACCTGATAAATACTTTGTCGCCATGTCTGAATACAGGAATCTCAATTTTGTATTCATTGAACAATAACTGGTGTAATTTCTCAGGCTCGGGGCAATTGATAGGTGTGCTGCACATTTGGCCTAAAAAGTCATCGTTGATAGGGCACAGCGGTTGAGTACCCAACAAATCGCAAATAACCGGGTAGTTATCTTGCACCATTTTCCTACATGCTGCTGAAACTTCAGTCCAGTTATGGTCTTTTAGAAATTCTATTGCTTTAGGTACAGTTAGGTATGCTGAAAAATCGCGAGTACCTGTCATTTGATGATAGTCCAGAAATTGTGAATGCGATGGCATTGCAGCTTCATAACCCCAGCTTATAATCAAGGGGTCAAACATATCCTGAAACTCAGGCTTTGCGTAGAAAAATGTACTGCCCTTTGGTGTCATCATCCATTTATGGCAAGCCCCGGTATATATATCGGCTTTGAGTGTTGATAGGTCGAGCGGTATATGTGCCGGCACGTGCGCTCCATCAACAATTGTTATCAAACCTATGCTTTTAGCCCATTCGCAAATCTCTTCTACAGGAAGCCTTAAGGCAGTGCTGCTGGTGATATGAGAAATAAATATGGCCTTCGTTTTTGAAGAATATCCCTTTTTGAACTGTTCAATAATCTGGTCTTTTGAAGTAACAGGTATGCCTATGTGTTGCCGAACATAGGTCGCACCTGCTTTGCGACAATAATAATTCCAGGTTCTATCGCAAGCACCGTATTCGAGGTCGGTACTTAAAATCTCGTCACCTGGTCGAAGTGGGAAATTTTTCGCAACAATGTTTACCGCATAGGTCGGGTTGGGTACGTAAACTAAGTGATCGTGATGGCAGTTTAAAAAAGCACCGAGTGCTTTCCTTGATGTTTCCAGATTGGGCATTGCATTGTGTGCTATGAAACGCACCGGCTCGTTTTCTAAAACGTATTGCCAGCGAATGTATTCATCAAAAATCGGCTTCGGACAGGCTCCAAATGAACCAAAATTAAGGAACGTAATATTCTTGTCTATCAAAAACTGATCTTTGTAAACCGGTAGTATCATAGGCACTAAGGTAGGGAAAAACGTACTGAAGATATAACCAACTACAGTTTTATGACAGGGTTAAAATGAAAAAGCGGCTTGAAAGCCGCTAATTACTGAGAGAGTTTAAAGGTAAATTGAGGGGGTTCACAGGGTAGGGTTATAGGGCATTTTGTTTTCCAAGGTTGAGAGGGTTGTGCATGTTGAAATATATGATTAATAGGGTGTTGTTTGTTATTTTCTTTTTAGTTCAGTTGATCTTTGTGACGGTTTAAGCAGGGGCTATACAGTTTTTAATAGTGATAGGGGAAAATAGGGGCTAGCTTATATTCAAATTAAGGGTTTTAAAAAGGGTTCTTGTTCATAGCAGGGGTCATAGTACTTGTTTTCAAAAAGAGATAGGGTTCATAGTTTTAAGGTTTACAGATACTGGTTTATAGGTCGTGACAGGATTTTGTTATTTACAGTGATTGCAATTCATCTAGAATATTTCGTAAGGTTGAAGGTTGAAGGTTTATATGGAGGTTCATTCCATTTGCGATAGTCATGTTACGCGCAATATAGAAGTAGTAATGACCACCGATATTTGATACTGCTATCAAATTGGCCCTCACACCTACAGGAACTTCATATCCGGTGTTGAATGAAAATTGATGGGTTGTATTGTTGTAAGCATTCAAATAACAACTTGACCTGATGTCAGAGAATGCCAGATAAACTACGGTGTTGGTACTTTTAAACATGGTATCGTTTGGTGCGACAGTCATGTTAGTGAGGTTTCCTCCCGAAGCGAAGAAATTCGCAGCACTGATCCAGCCAAATGAAGTACAACTGTCAAATCGATTGTAGTTGGTATGAATCATCATTGTATCGAGCTTAGTTCCGCTAGAATCGACTGTAACGATGTTGAAACTATCAAGTACAGTTCCTTCAGTTGCAGTACCGACAGCACCTGACGTTTCAGTCCAGCTTACAACAGAATCTTTAGCCAGTACTTTACCTACAAACAGCGCATTGTGCTGGCGCATAGGTTGATTAGACTTGAAGCCGATGCTGTATTTATTAGCATTCAACTGTTGTCCGTTACAAGAAGCACTTACGAAAACCTGACCTTTCACGTCGAGCAATTTGCCTGCTGCTGTCGCAGAAGACCCTGCAATCATTTGACCACCTATTCCATAGTATTCATAAATGGTCACATTCACGATACCTGAGGTAACTACATTGCCCGCCTGATCTTTGAACGAGTTAGGGTAAAATTTAAGTGCTGTACCGTACATGCCGCGGACTACAGCGTTTGTGCCCGCTTCAACTCTGTATGTTTGAGCTGAAGGCCTCATTGCATCGAACAGTTTATTTACCGAAGAATAATCTACTACATTATTTGCGGTACTGTCAATGATGCTCACTTCAGTAACTACTGATTTGTGACAAGATGTAAAGAACATCATTATCATTGTACAGCAGGCGAAGAGTATTTTAAAAAGTTTGTTCATTGTTAAACAGTATTCCAAAGGATTGTCATGTAGTATGACGCAACACTTCGCTCGTTTGTTAGAGATTTCTTGAAATTTTTTCAGATATTTTTTTTATTAAAGTCAATTAATGAAATAGCACAACCTTTTTTAGAATTTGTCGAACCTGAATAAAACACACCGAATCACATTCTCGCTGCAGAAAACGCTGATTAAACAGCAATCACAATCTACTAATAAATGCACCACTGAATTTATTTTGTTGCAATTGCAATATTGTTGTCAATTTTGGGAAAATTAACAATGGCAATGTGCAAACAAGGTGTAAATGTTGTACCTTGCAATAATTTTCTATTTATAAACCGAGTCTTTTTTATATAATCATGAGAAAGTTTTTACCTTTTTTAATAGCTTTATTAGGTCTATTTTCATCTAATACATCGAGTGCACAAGGAGTTAATCCTGAGCGTGGCGATACCGTATATGCAACATGGAGTGGTACTCCTATGGCCGTTTATAATAACATGGTAAGTGCTGATACTGGCACTCTACGCGTTAAATGGAAAGTAACTGCTTCCGATTTCCCTAGAGATTGGTCTGATACTTCAATCCTTGGTATTTGCGACAACAATATTTGCAGACAGAACGACCGTGACACATTGTTGTGGAACAGCCTTACAAGTCGCCCATCAAATACTTTGTTTACTTCAAACGTAATTAACGCTGGTGATACGGGTACATTTGATTTGGTGCTAGACCTTACACATGCAAGTAATGGTACACACTACATGACTTGTTCTTGGCAAGCAGTAGGAAGTTCAATTTACCCTGTAAAGTATGTAACTTTTGTAATCAACAAATTCCCAACTGAAACCCCTGCTGTTGAAAAAGTAACTAACCATGAAATTTCAATGTATCCTAACCCTGCTAAGAAGGAAATCAATGTTATTTACGGATACGCTCAAGAGTCAAACACAATTTGCATCTACAACATCATCGGTAAAATTGTAAGTGTTTACAAATTTGATGGTGCTAGCGCTAACCTAAACATTGAAAATATTCCTTCAGGTATTTACTTCCTCAAGTTCATCGATTCTAAAGGTGATGTTGTTGCAGTTAAGAAATTCACGAAAGAAGATTAATCATCATTACGATATTTAATAAACCGCTCTACTATTGTAGGGCGGTTTTTTTATGCCCTGGTGGCATTTCTTTAACTTTTAGCTAAAATAAAGTTCAACCAAATGATGTGTTGAATGAAAATAATCCCGTATCTTAGTTTACAATCCCAATTTTTGCCAAAAATATATTCTGCATATGAAGTTCATTCTATCATTACTTACCTCTATTTTATTGTGTATGCCGGTTGGTGCAGTACTTGCACAGGGTGTTACTCCTGATAAAGGCGATACTGTTTACGCCAGTTGGAATGGAAGTCCGCTAAGTGTGTACAATAATATGGTAAGTGCTGATGCGAATAAAATTGTTGTTAAGTGGAAAATTACAGCTACAGATTTTCCGAGGGATTGGGCTGACACCTCCATTTTGGGAATTTGTGATAACAAGACATGCAGGCAAAATGACAGAGATACTTTTTTATGGAACTGTATTTCCAATGTTTCGTCGTTAGGTTCATTTATCTCTGACACCATACGCCCCGGGCAAAAAGCGAATTTCGATTTGGTGCTCGATTTGGCACATGCCAGTAATGGAACGCACTACCTAACTTGCTCTTGGCAGTCTATTGGCGGGTCGCTTGCACCTACTAAATTTGTAACATTTATAGTCAATAAATTTCCGACAGAAGCCCCTGTAGTTGAAAAAATCGTCAACAATGAAATTAGCCTCTATCCCAACCCTGCCAAAAACGAAGTAAATGTAATCTATAGCTACACCCAGGAATCGAATACGATTTGCATTTACAATGTAATTGGTAAGCTTGTAAACGTCTATAAATTCGATGGTGCAAGTGCAAACCTAAATATTGAGAGTATACCTTCGGGCGTGTACTTTTTAAAATTCATTGATGTCAAAGGCGATGTAGTTGCAATCAAGAAATTCACGAAAGAAGATTAATGTAATAAATTGAATTTATGCCGCTCCGGAGTTCCCGGAGCGGTTTTTTAATTACTTCTCAATGATTAGGGACCATGTTACCGAGATAAATCCCTAAATTTATTGTTTAATACATGGAATCGATGATTAGCATTCGCAATATAGTAAAGCAATATGCTGGGCATAAGGCACTCTCTGATGTGAGCATGGACATTAAAAAGGGAGAAGTTTTTGGATTGCTTGGTCCAAATGGTGCCGGAAAAACTTCATTAATCAGGATCATCAATCAGATTACCGGTCCTGATTCGGGAGAAATACTTTTTAATGGTACCAAGCTCTCGGAAAGCCACATTGGCAAAATTGGATACCTGCCTGAAGAACGCGGACTTTATAAGAAAATGGAGATTGGCGAACAGATATTGTATCTGGCCCAGTTGAAAGGTATGCCCCGCGAAGAAGCCAAAGCACGTGCAGTTAAGTGGTTCCGAAAGCTGGAAATTGAATCGTGGTGGAATAAAAAGATTGAGGAGCTTTCAAAAGGCATGCAACAGAAAGCCCAGTTTATTGCTACAGTTCTTCATGAACCTGAACTGATTATACTAGACGAACCTTTCTCCGGGTTTGACCCCATAAACGCTGAATTAATTAAAAATGAGATATTGGAACTGAATAAAAACGGTGCTACTATCATTTTTTCAACGCACAGAATGGAAAGTGTAGAAGAACTCTGCGATTCAATTGCACTTATAAATCTATCGCATAAAATACTGGATGGTAAGGTTACTGAAATCAAAAACCAATATCGCACCGGAACTTATATTGTAGAATACGAAGGCAATAATACTGATGCGCAACAGTCAAGTCAATTTGAACTGCTGAAAAGTGAATCAATAGACTTTGGCACCAGACTGCAAATAAAACTCAGGCAAGGTGTGCACCTCAATAATGTACTGGCAGAACTGCTTCCAAAGGTGCAATTGTTGAAGGTAGAAGAGAAGATTCCATCCATGAATGAGATATTCATTGAAACAGTAAACAAACAAACACAGAAATCAAAAGGCTAAAAGAACAACAATGAATAAGATTTGGCTCATAATAAAAAGGGAGTACCTTTCTAGAGTAAAGAAAAAGTCGTTTTTGTATGTGACATTTGGTGTACCGTTGCTTTTCATAGGTATGATGTCGTTGGTTATCTTCTTAGCAGTCAACCAAGGCGATAAAAAGAAAATCAGGGTAGTTGATGAGAGCGGATGGTTTAAAACAACATTGAAAAACTCCAAAAAAATGGAGTACTCATTTGCTGAAGGTTTTGCCGCTAACAAGGAAGCGTTCGTTAAAGATGGTTATGATTATCTGGTTTACATACCAGCGAACTTGAACAACATTCAAATGTTCGCCGAAAAAACACCAGGAGCAATGGACAAATCAGTTGTTGAAGATGAAATCAACAGTATTATCCATTCTCGCAGGCTAGCTGAGGCTCACATAGATTCAGGGATTCTTGCCAATGCAATGAAATCAGTGTCAATTTCAACCACATCCATATCAGAAAAAGGAGAGAAAAAGACACAGGTTGTGGTGGCGCAGGTTGTGGGTCTTTTGGGTGCTATTCTTATCTATTTGACGCTGTTCCTTTATGGTGTGCAAGTAATGAAGGGAGTAATCGAAGAGAAAACAAGCAGAATCATTGAGGTTGTTATCTCATCTGTAAAGCCTTTTCAGTTGATGATGGGTAAGATTGTGGGTGTAGGTATGGTAGGGCTCACCCAGTTTCTTTTATGGATTGGTTCTACTGCCATTTTGGGCTATACACTAATACCCATGCTAACTGGCAATAATGCTGAAAAAATGGCTGAAGCACAACAAGCGGCAGCAACTCACGCAACAAACTCGGGAGATATAGGTTCAATTGGGGAACTCTTCCAAAGTATGGATGGCTTGCCTGTTTTAACCATTATTTTTGGATTTATCTTCTATTTCCTTTTTGGCTACCTGCTTTATTCGGCATTGTTCGCTGCAGTAGGCTCGGCAGTAGATAATGAAACGGAAACACAGCAATTTATGATACCTATTACATTGCCCTTGTTGTTCACTATCTATGTTTCGCAGTTTGTTATTATCAACAATCCCCACAGCAATATCGCTGTTTGGCTATCTATGATTCCATTCACTGCACCAATTGCAATGATGGTGCGACTGCCATATCACGTACCACCTTTGCAGATAGCAGGCTCTATGGCACTTATGGTTGCGGGTTTCATATTTACTACGTGGGTTGCGGGACGTATTTACAGAACGGGTGTACTTATGTACGGTAAAAAAGCGAGCTACAAAGAAATTATCAAGTGGTTTAAATACCGCGACTAGGTGTTTAAATCAGTCTAAAGAAAGTTAACAGACCTCAAAATACGGGGTCTGTTTTTTTGTGCAAGCCTGTCATCTAAAATTGGGGTTAATGGCCAAAATAGTTGGTGAAATTGTCTGAAACCCTTTACTGAACGAGGTTTGAAGCAAGTGAAAGAAAAGGAAGTGGACAAAATTCAGGCTAAAAACGGCTGAAACCAATTACTGCATTAGGTTTGAGGCAAGTGAGAGCAATGACTAAAAAGCTGCTTCCTTTGGGTTAAAAACTCTGATGGAAAGATTTGGAGCCATGAAATTGACGCACTTCACTAATAGGTTTCAATACCCGGTTGTACTTAACGTCTATGTTCATTTATCCCAAATAAATGCTATTAAAAACAGAATCAGCTTTACCTATCAACCACAAGTACATCCTTTTAAAACACTATACAAACCGCATTGGGCGCCTAGTTTTGACATTCAGAAAAGATGCCGACGGTACATCAAAAAGGGATAAAACAAGCAGCAATCATACAAAAATAATAAGGGCACCCCTTTTTGAGGATGCCCTTATTATTTTTAAAGTAACTGACCAGTTTATTGAATCACTACTCGTTGGCTGTATACTTTACCATCAACATTTACATTGATGATGTAAGTACCAGGAGCGTAACCAGAAAGGTCAACATTAGATTTGTTATCAGTAATATCTCTGATTTCAGAAGCTTTACCGCTCATATCAGCAATAATCAAAGAAGCATTAGTAGCACCAGCAGGCAATTCGATGGTCACCAAACCGCTAGTTGGGTTAGGGAATACATTGATACCTTCAACTGTACTTGTAAGTGCAGTACGTGTTGCAGTAACGTTGATTGCTTTTCTTGCTGTTGCAGAACCACAAGCATTTGTAACTGTATAAGTAATTGTATCAATGCCAGGAGTTACACCTGTTACAACACCTGCGCTTGTTACAGTTGCTGTAGCTGTGCTAACACTTGCCCATGTACCGCCAGTGATTGAGCTGGAAAGAGATATTACATTACCTACCGCAACTGTCACCGGACCAGAAATTAAACCAGCAGAAAGCGTAGTAACTGTCATTGTTTTCACTGTAGTAGCAGTGCCACAAGCAGTAGTTACATAGTAAGTGATGTTTACTGTACCAACAGCAACACCTCTAACAACTCCAGCAGAACTAACCGTAGCTACCGCAGTATTACTGCTGATCCACGCGCCACCTGATGTAGAGTTGGTAAGTGTAGTTGTTGTACCAACACATACTGAAGATGCACCAGTACTTGCACTTACTGTAGGTGTTGAATTAACTGTAATGTTTTTAGTGGCAACTACAGCACCACAACTTCCTGAAACTGAGTAAGAAATTGTTGCAGTTCCGGTTGTTACACCAAATACAATACCTGTAGCAGAAACGCTTGCAACTGAAGGGTTGCTAGAACTCCATGTACCACCAGTTACAGCATCGGTAAGAGTGATTGAAGCACTCAAACAAACTGTAGCCAAACCTGTTATAGTACCAGCGCTAGCTGAAGAAGAAACAGTGATTGGATATGTTGCAATTGAAGTAGCGCAAGAAGTTGAAACTACATAAGAAATAACGGCAGAACCAGCGCTTACACCAGTAACGACACCTGAAGTAGAAACAGTAGCAATTGAAGAACTACTGCTTACCCAAGTACCACCTGTTACAGTTTCGCTGAGGTTGATAGTTGTACCAACACATGCACCTGTAGGACCGCTGATAGTACCAGATGTTGGTAATGCACCAACGGTAATCAATTTAGCTGCTGTTGTAGAACCGCACGCATTAGTAACTGTGTAAGAAATTGAAGCTGTACCGGTAGAAACAGCAGTTACAACACCAGAAGAAGTTACAGTAAGTATTGCAGTGTTACTACTTGACCAAAGACCACCTGAAACAGTATCAGTGAGCGTAGTAGAACCACCTACACATAAAGTAGAAGCACCTGAAACTGTTCCTGCTGAAGGTGCACCACCAACTGTAATTGCGAAAGTAGCTCGTGTTGTACCGCAAGCGTTTGATTTAGAATAAGAGATAGTAACCGAACCAGTAGCAACTGCTGTAACAACACCTGTAGAAGATACAGTAGCTATTGCCGTGTTGCTGCTGCTCCATGTACCGCCAGAAACAGTATCAAGCAATGTTTGTGTATTACCAGGACACATTGTTGATGCACCAGTAATTGTTCCTGCCAAAGGCAATGGATTAACAGTGAGAGAAGCAGTTGTTCTAGCAGTACCACAAGAGTTAGTAACAGTGTACGTGATTGTAACTGTACCTGCTGAAACGCCAGTTGTTACACCTGTACCAACGTTGATAGCTGCAACAGAAGAGTTGCTGCTTGACCAGCTACCACCAGAAGTTGCATCAGCAAGTGTAGTGCTTGAACCTTGACAGATTGATGTAGCACCAGTTATTGTACCTGCTGAAGGAGTTGATGTAACTGTTGTATTGAATGTTGCAGCAGTTGTTCCGCAAGCATTTGTGAATGAATAAGAAATAGTAGCTGTACCTACTGAAACGCCTGAAACAACACCAGTGCTAGAAACCGAAGCAACAGAAGAGTTACTGCTGCTCCATGTACCACCAGTAGTAGCATCAGTGAATGTAGCAGTTGTACCAGTACAAATGCTGATAGCACCTGAAATAGCCGAAGGAGTAGCCGGAGGAGCGATAACTGTCATTGCATAAGTAGCAGTAGCAGTTCCGCAAGCATTTGAATTAGTGTAAGTAATAGTTACAGAACCAGCAGACACACCCGAAACAACACCTGTAGCAGAGTTAACTGTTGCTACTGCTGTGTTTGATGAACTCCATGTACCACCTGAAACTGTCTCAGAAAGAGTAGTAGTTGAAGAAGTACAAACAGTTGAAGAACCAGAGATAACTCCACTTGTCGGAGTTGCAATAACCGTCATTGCTTTTGTAGCAAAGTTAGCACCACACACATTTGTAACTGTGTAAGTGATAGTTACTGAACCACCAGCAACACCCCTTACAATACCTGAAGAACTTACAGTTGCTAGCGATGTATTAGAAGAAGTCCATGTACCACCAGAAGTGCCATCAGCCAAAGTAGTGTTAGTACCTGTACAAACTGATGAACCGCCTGTGATTGCAGCTACCGTAGGTGTAGTTAAGATAGTAACTGTTGTAGTTGCTGTTGCTGTTCCGCATGTATTTGTTACAGTATAAGAAATTGTTGCAGTACCGGTAGCAACACCTGAAATAACACATGTAGTGCCAGATGGTGAAATATTAGCCAAAGATCCAGAAGAAATTGACCATGTACCTCCACCTACGGAATCAGTAAGTGTGATTGAAGCACCCGTACAAACTGAAGTTGGACCACTGATTGTACCAGCATTCGGCATAGGAATTACGGTAACATTATAGAATGAATTTGCAGTACCGCAAGTTGAAACTTCTGTAGTAGTTATAGTAACTGTACCGGCACTAACACCTGTTACAACACCTGTAGAAGGGTTGATTGTTGCAATACCAGAACTTGAAGACGCCCAGGTAACTGAAGTAGCCACTGTTGAATCGCGCAAAGAAATGCTTGAACCGACGCAAACTGAAGTTGGACCAGAGATAACGCCGTAAGGATAAGACATTGAAACGTTCTCAACTCTAGTAGCGTATGCTGTTCCGCAGCTTGTTGCGATAGTATATGTTATAGTTACTGTACCAGTTGAAACCGGATAAACAATGCCAGCTGAACTAACAGTTGCAACAGCGGTATTTGAACTAGACCAAGTACCACCTGAAATTGTATCAACCAATGTCGTTGGCATACCGCACACTGAAGACGGACCAGAAATACTACCTGCAGAAGGAGTAGCAACAACGCTTACGTTTTTAACTGTAATTCCTGTTCCGCAAGAATTGGTAACTGAATATGTGATGGTTGCAGAACCAACTGACAATCCATAAACAATACCACCTGAAGTCACAGTTGCAATTGAAGAAGCACTAGAGCTCCAAGTACCTCCGGAAGAAGTATCAACCAAAGTGATAGAACCTCCCAAACAAACTGTAGAAGGACCAGAAATGGCCACCGGTGAAGGTGCAGCCATCACCGTCATTGAACGGGTAGCATAAACTGTACCACATGAAGAAGATACGCCATAACTGATAGTTACAGTTCCGGCAGTAACACCATAAACTGCACCCGCAGAAGTTACTGTTGCTATTGAAGTATTACCACTTGTCCATGTACCACCTGAAACAGTGTCAGCAAGAGTAGTATGTGTACCACGGCAAACTGAAGAAGCACCTGTTATTGTACCGGCAGTACCGGCAGCACCCACTGTAAGTGTAAACGTACGGGTTGTGTAACATCCACCTCCACTTGCAACAGTATAACTAATTGTTGTTGTACCAACACCTACGCCACGCGCGATACCTGAAGTACCAATAGTAGCAACTGATGTAGTACTAGACGACCAAAAACCACCGGTTGTTGAATCTCTTAAAGTGTCAAGTGAACCCACGCATATTGTAGAAAGACCGGTAATTGAAGCAACAACAGGAGCGGTGCTTACGGTAATTACTTTTACTGCAGAGCGCGAACCGCAACTATTGGTTACTGTATATTTAATAGTATCGACACCAGCAGAAACACCATAGACAACTCCTGTTGAATCTACAGTTGCAATGCTTGTTGTTACAGAACTCCAACGACCTCCTGGTGCTGTAGTATCACGTAAAGTAATTGAAGAACCAGTACAAACAGCACTTGGGCCGATAATTGTACCCACATCCGGCAGACCCATGACAGTGATAGTTCTGTAAACAGAACTGCCAGAATATGTATAAGTAATAGTGGTGGTACCTACTCTGACACCAGTTACATGACCAACTGTATCGATGGTTGCAACTGTAGGTGTCGAACTTGACCAACGACCACCAGAAATTGAGTCAGCTAATGTAATTGTAGATCCAACACATACTGTTGAAGGACCGGTAATTGCAGGGAGTGATGAAGTAGTAGCGCGCTCAGTGATTGTAGCGTTTCCTAAATTCCATTTATCGGTAGCAGCTGCACGACCATCGTTATTAACTGCGTTTACTATACCGAATATTTTTACAGAACCTGTACCTGACGCAGGTGCAGTCCAAGGAATTAATTCAGTGTAAGTAGTACCTGAGCCTCCAGATCCTGAAGTAGCAGAAAGCGTAGTACTTTGTTCTATAATGTGGCGACTACCAACTGTACGGTTACGACAGCCAGAAGGGAGCGAAGATCCCCAAGTACCGGCGTCGGTAGCCGATGTAGAACCAGCTCCTGTTGCTCTAACAGCAGCCAATTCAAATCCAAAATTCGGTAGGCTTGAAGAGGTTGTGTTTGTAGCAGTAATTTTAATGTTGTAGGTAGCTCCAGGCACATAGCTGGTTAGCGTAGTTCCGGCTGAGTCGAGACTAACTGATATTGTGATACCAGATGTTGACGCAGTACCATGACAGCCACTGCCACCGCAACCGGAAGTTGTACCGAGTGCACCAGTGACATCAGATGTGTAGCCGCTAGAGCTACTCATCAACGTCATCATGCCGAAGATTCCAAGAATGACAGGTAATAGTAATAGTGTTTTTTTCATTTTCTAGAATTGTATTTTGAACACAGGATTGTAAAATTATCGCAACATTGCAGAATAAACAAATGTTTACACTGAAATAACTGAAAATCTTAATGGTTTTTGGTTTGCCTCGAGTATTATTAATTTATAGCAATAAAAAAAATTAAATCGGGCAACAGTTTTTGACTGTCGCCCGATTGATTAGTTTAAAATCATTTACTGAATGATTAATTTTCTTGATATTACATTTTCACCTGTTTCTATTCTTACCAGATAAGTACCTGACGCATAATTTGAAACATCGAAGTTCATCACTTTTTCAGAGCCTTCCATCTCACCTACCATTTTACCTGACATATCGAAGATACGTACAATAGTATTTGATGGTTGACCTGCAAACTCTATCATGAATGAACCAGTTGTAGGGTTAGGATAAAGTTTCAAATCTTCATCTGACGAATTTGATTCTATAGCTGGTCTTGTTGCAGTTACATTGACTGTATACCTTGCAATTGCAGTACCACAGGCGTTTGTTACAGCATATTTTATCGTATCAGTACCAACTGCCACACCTGTAACTGCTCCAGCAGTAGATACCGTGGCAAGCGATGTGTAAACGCTGCTCCATGTACCACCTGTGATGCTTGCACTTAAAGTAATGACACGACCAACAGCAACTGTAGTAGAACCAGTAATAACACCTGCTGATAGAGTACTTACTGTAACTGATTTGGTAGTACGAGCTGTGCCGCAGCTATTTGTTTGATAGAAAGTAATAATTGCTGTACCTGCTGCAACGCCCCTAACAACACCAGATGCTACTGTTGCAATTGCAGTGTTGCTGCTCAACCAAGCTGTACCTGTTCCGGTAACTGAGTCGGTAAGAGTGATAGTAGAACCTACGCACACTGCTGAAGGACCGCTTAAAACTGATACATAAGGCAATGGATTTACAGTGATTGTTTTAGTAGCAGTAGTAGTACCGCAACTGTTGCTGATTGCATAGGAAATAACCAAACTACCTACCGATACACCGTAAACTACACCTGTTGAACTTACTGTAGCACGAGCAGTATTACTTGAACTCCAAGTACCACCGGTAGCACCACTTGTTGTAAGCGTGATGTTAGCACCAGGGCAAACTGTAGCAAGACCTGAAAGTGTACCTGCTGTACCTGCCGGACTAATTGTAATTGAATATGTTGAAGTAGAAGTTGCGCAAGAAGATGAAACAACATAACTTATAGTTACCGACCCGCCTGCAACACCTGTAACAACACCTGCAGCAGAAACAGTAGCCAAGGTAGTATTAGAGCTTACCCATGAACCGCCTGTACCTGTTGTAGAAAGAGTAATTGTTGTACCTGCGCACAAACCAGTAGGACCAGAAATTGTACCTGAAACAGGTAACGAACCTACAGAAACTACATAACCTGCAACGGCAGAACCGCACACGCTACTTGTAGTATAAGTAATAGTAGCCGAACCAGTTGTAAGCGCAGTCATTGAACCCGTAGAAGCACTAATTGTAACCGCTGCGGGGTTAGAGCTTGTCCATGTACCACCGGCAACAGTGCTTGACAAAGTTGAACTAGAGCCTACGCAAAGAATTGATGCACCTGAGATAATTCCGGCATAAGAACCCGGGTTAACTGTGATTGATTTAGTGTTTGAAATTGCACCACAGCTATTTGTTGTAGTATAGCTAATTGTTACAGTGCCAGGAGCCATTCCGGTAACAACACCTACAGCGTTAACGCTAGCGATCGTTGAATCAGAAGAAGTCCAAACACCACCTAAAGTAGTATCAGCCAATGCGATAGTTGCACCAGGGCAAACTGAACTAAGACCAGTAATTGGACCGTTTGTAGGACCAGGGTTAACAACGATTGAACGTGTTGCAGTTGCAGTACCACATGTACCAACGACGGTATAGTCAATTGTTGTAGTACCAGAAGCAACTCCGTAAACAACACCTGATGTTGAAACGCTTGCGATAGCGCTATTAGCACTTGACCAGGTACCACCAGTAACGGTGCTGGTAAATGTAGTAGATGTTCCTGTACAAACAGTAGAAGCACCTGAAACTACACCAGCGGTTGGCGCAGGATTAACCGTGAAACTCATTGTTGCAGATGTAGCTCCGCATGTATTTGTAACCGTATAACTGATAGTAGTTGTTCCACCTGAGATACCTGTTACAACACCTGTTGGGCTTACCGTAGCAACAGCAAGGTTGCCGCTATACCATACTCCACCTGTAGTGGCATCAGTTAAAGTAACTGAAGAACCTGTACATACCGAATTGCTACCTGCAATAGCTGCCGGTGTTGCAGGAACGGTGATAATATTAATTACGTAAGTAACTGTAGTTGAACCACAAGTATTTGTAACACTGTATTTTACAGTATCTCTGCCCGGAGCCACACCCGTAACAATACCTGTTGTTGCACCAATGGATGCTAATGATGTATTAAAGATACCCCATGTGCCACCTGTAGTAGCGTCAGAAAGTGTTATTGTTGAACCCACGCACACTGTTGCCGGACCGGTAATTGCTGCAGGTGCAGCCGGCGGTGTGCCAACGGACATTGTATAAATTGTATAAGCTGTACCGCAAATATTAGTAACAGTGTAAGTTATGATTGCTGTACCTGTTGCAACGCCTGTAACAACTCCTGTTGATGCATTAACCGTAGCAACTGAAGGGCTTCCACTTGTCCAGGTACCGCCAGAGATAGCGTCGCTTAAAGAAACTGTGTTACCGATACAAACTGAAGTTGGACCTGAGATAGAACCAGCAGAAGCTGTTAATACTGTGATAGATTTAGTAGCTGAAGCTGAACCGCACGTACCTGAAACTGAGTAAGAAATTGTTACAGAGCCTGAAGAAACGCCATAAACAACACCTGAGGCATTTACCGTTGCAATTGAAATATCGCTTGAGCTCCATGAACCGAGGCTTGTAGAAGTTGTATCATTTAAAGAGATTGTAGAACCTGCACACACCTGAACAGGACCATTTACTGTTCCTGCACTTGCTGAAATAGTAACTAAAACTGAGTGCGTTGCTACTGCTGTACCGCAGGCGTTTGTAACTGAGTAAGAAATAGTTGCAGTTCCAACTCCATTGCCTCTCACTAAACCTGTATTTACTGAAGCGATAGAACTGTTGCTGCTGCTCCATGTACCTGCTGCTGAAGCAGTAGTATCGTAGAAGTTGATGGTTGAACCAGTACATACTGAAGACAGAGGACCAACAATGGTTCCTGCACTTGGTGTGTTAACAACTGTTACGTTAATCAACGCCTGAGAAGTTCCACAGCTATTAGAAGTTGTATAAGTAATAGTAGCACTACCAACGTTTGTTCCTATTGCAACACCTGTTGAACTATTAATAGTAACAACTGTTGGGCTAGAGCTTGACCAGGTACCACCTGATACTGAATCGGTATAGGTAACGCTGCCACTTGTGCGACAAATTGAAGCAGGACCAGTGATGCGGCTAGTAGTAGGTAGCGGATTAACAGTAATTGCTTTTGTTACATAAACCGTACCGCAAGAATATGTTTTTGAATATGTGATATTCACTGAACCACCTGCCCTACCGGTTACAACACCGCCGGCAACAGTAGCTACAGATGTATTGCTACTTGTCCATGTACCGCCTGAAGTTGTATCGGTAAGCGTGATATTAGAACCGGCGCAAACTGACGAAGCACCAGATATTGCACCAATTGTAGGTGCTGCACTTACTGTAACTATTTTAAACGTTGAAGCTGTTCCGCACGTATTGGTAACAGCGTAGACAATTGTATCATTTCCGGATGCTACACCGCTCACTACACCAGTAGTAGCACCAACAGTTGCAATTGATGTATTTCTGCTAGTCCAAGTACCGCCTGAAGCAGTATCAGATAAAGTAATCGGAGAACCGATACAAACAGTTGAAGGACCTGAAATAGGACTTACCGCCGGGCGAGATAATACAGTGATTGTATAAGTTGATGAAACATAACCTGAGCCTCCACAAGAGCTGGTTACATAATAAGTTATGGTTACAGTGCCAGCTGAGTTACCAGTAACAATACCTGAACTATTTACTGATGCACGACTAGGATTTGATGACAACCAATATCCACCTGCTGTACCTGCTGAGTCGCGAAGTGTAATTGATGATGATACACAAACCGATGTAGGACCAACTATGTACCCAGACGATGGTGCGCCGGGTATTGATAATGGCCTCGTTGTAGATGTTGTTCCGCAACTACCAGTTACCGTGTAGGTAACTGTTGCAGAACCAGCGCTCACACCAGTTACGACACCAGTAGATGCATTAACTGTTGCAACGGCTGTTGGAGTAATAGTCCAAGTACCGCCAGTAACCGTTGAAGTCATTGTACCGGTATAACCAACACAAATTGTGGTTGGCCCACCGATTGTACCGGCTGAACCACCTGAACCTACAGTTAAAGGGTAGGTAGTGTAAACAGTAGCACAAGCTGAAGAAACAGAATAAGTAATAGTAGTTGTACCTGGAGCAACACCACGTGCAATGCCCGATGTGCTACCGATTGTTGCTACAGATGTGGCACTTGAAGTCCATGTACCACCTGAAGTAGCACCAACAGCTGTAAAAGTATCATTTGCGCCAGGGCAAATTGTCGCAGTACCGGTAATAGTACCCGCTGATGGTGTTGAACCAGAAGCTACGCGAGTTGAAAAAGTTGAAACAGCTGAACCACAAGAACTAGAAACTGTATAGGAAATAGTGACAGTACCTACTGCACGTGCAGTAGACACACCAGTTCCTGCGCCTATTGATTCGATAGATGCATCGCTTGAAGACCAGTTACCTGTTCCGCTGGCGCCTGAAGTTGTAAAGTGACCAGTACCACCCACACAAAGTACTGTATCGCCTGATATTGTACCTGCAATAGGTGCTGCAATAACTGTAATATAAGCATAAGCCGAACAACCACTCACGGTGTAACTTAAAGTACCGGTACCTACTGATACACCGCCTACAGTGGCCGTAGTACCGGTACCCGTCGCACTTACAGTAAATGTATAAGTGGCGGAACTAGACCAGGTTCCCCCGGTTGTAGCGTCAGAAAACGTTATGGTTGAGCCAGTACAAACTGCTGTAGCACTGCCTGATATTGCAGCAGGGGTTGCTTTAACTACCAATGTTCTGGTAGCCACCCCACCACCAGTACCGGTAGTAACGTAAGAGATGGTAACTGTACCAGCAGAAACTGCATAAACTACGCCCGATGAGTTGATGGTAGCAATAGTTGAACTTGATGTTGACCAAGTTCCTCCCGCGGTCGTATCTGCCATTGTAGTGGTGGTTCCAGCACAGACAGAATCGGCACCTGTTATTGCACCAATTGCCATCGTTTTTGTTGACACGAGTAGGGTAAGTGCCAACAGCGATAGGAAGAAAGAGAAAGACTTTCTCATAGTAGAGTAGTTTTGCTTTATTGTGGTTCTGTTATAAACTAAAAAATAGTCAGCAAAAGTAGAAAAGAAGCATATTTTTTTCAGTAATTAACAGGTATATGTTAAATACTCAAACCGTTTTAACTTTTCTTTAGCATTTTGCCAACACTAGGAATTATAGACGATAAAAAAGCCGGAAACGTTAGTAATCGTTCCGGCTTTTTAGAAATATTTTTAATTGGTTATTTAAAGTCGTCAGAATGCGCTGGTCCGCTAATTTGAGACAAATGCACATTCGGTTTGTTTACGTCACTAATCTCATGAATCTCGAGGCGGTAATTAGGTGTTTTACCCATTACCTTGTCAATAAGCACAGGTGTTTTTCTTGTACCTACATAATGTCCTTGAGAAATAACGCTCTTACGGGAAACATTAGTCGGTCCTTCAATCACCCAATCTTTTGTTTCTTTTTTATGGAAACGACAGTCATTACAAATCCAATCTTCAACTTCACCCCATTGGTCTTTACGAGCAGTTACTCTAAACACCTCTTCGCCGCGCATCCACAACCTCACTTTACCCGAGCATGTTGGGCAGTCGCGATGTGCATCCATAGGTTTAGTGAACCAAACCCTGTTTTTAAAACGGAATGTTTTGTCTGTTAAGGCACCCACCGGGCAAACGTCGATAACGTTGCCAATGAATTCGTTGTCGAGGGCTTTATTGAGCATGGTACTGATTTGAGCGTGATCGCCACGTTCTAAAACACCATGTTCGCGTTTGTCTGTGAGTTGACCGGCAGCATATACGCAACGGAAACACATGATACAACGGTTCATGTGCAATGAAATGTAAGGACCTAAGTCTTCTTTTTCGAATGTTCTTCTCGGGAACTCGTAACGAGTATTTTCCTGACCGTGGTTGTAGCTAAGATTTTGTAAATCGCATTCACCCGCCTGGTCACAAACAGGGCAATCTAAAGGATGGTTCAACAGCAGGAATTCAACAACGCCATTACGTGCATCTTGCACTTTAGGTGATGTAATGTTTTTCACTTCCATTCCATCCATTACAGTAGTTCGGCAGCTTGCAACAAGCTTTGGCATTGGGCGAGGATCTTTCTCAGAACCTTTACTTACCTCTACGAGACAAGTACGGCACTTACCACCGCTGTTTTTTAACTTGCTGTAATAACACATAGCCGGTGGTGCTACTTCTCCGCCAATCGCACGAGCAGCATTAAGAATAGTGGTACCGGGATCAACCTCTACAGTAATGTTATCAATTGTAACCTTGAATTTAGGAGTTGGTTCACTCATTGTCTCTACCTTTTTTATTGGGTAAGTGTTTTAAGGCCTAAACCTGCAAAACTGCTCAAAGGTAAAACGTTTTAACCTTTCTGCAATATTGGATTTTTGAATCATTTTTTGGCTCCGAAAATAAAATAATGCTTAGTGCCTTTGGCTGCTCAAACTCAAATGGCATGGTTTTGGATAGTAGTCAAGGGACATATAAAACTAAATGCCTAATTTCGGGCCATCAAAAAGGAAGTTATTTTATGAAACGTTTCGCCAAATCGTCGCTGGTACTATTGTTGTTGATTGCTTTTACGCAACAATCACATGCTCAATTGTTGAGGGAATATTTAAATGATGCTTCCAAAATCTACAACAAGAACAAAAAGAAAAAGAGTGGCGGTAGCGCGCTTTCAGATCTTGATATTTCAAAAGGTTTGAAAGAAGCCCTGCAATTGGGTGCGAAAAGTGCAACGGGAAAACTTGCCATTGCTGATGGATTTTTTGGCAATGCCCTGGTAAAAGTTCTGATGCCGCCTGAAGCGAAAAAAGTAGAAAATACGCTTAGAGAAATTGGGATGGGCCAGTACGTTGATAAAGCAATATTAAGCATGAACCGCGCTGCTGAAGATGCTGCTACAAAAGCACTTCCAATATTCACCAACGCCATTACCAGCATGTCTATCACCGATGCGTTGGGCATTTTGAAAGGTAGTAACAATGCTGCTACTCAATACCTGAAGGGAAAAACAACTGCGCAATTAAAATCAGCTTTCAAACCAGTGATAAGTGCCAGCCTTGATAAAGTAAATGCTACAAAGTACTGGAGAGAAGTTTTTGAAGTGTACAATGCACTTCCTACTACATTTAATAAAGTAAACCCTGACTTGGCTGAATATGTTACTCAGAAAGCCTTAGATGGCGTATTCAAGTACATCGAAGAAGAGGAAGGCAAAATTAGAACCAACCCTGCTGCCCGTATCACCGATATTTTGAAAAAAGTATTTGGTTCATAATCTCGCTTTAAGGTTGAAGCTCGTTGAGTAAATGTTCAATTTCTGAGAGAATCATAGCTGTTGCTCCCCAAATAATGGTATTGTCAGGTAGAATGTAGGCGTTCACTTCAAAAGTTTGGTTGGGGATGGCTGGCGATACCACATTTGTGCGTTTTTTAGTGTCAGGCGCAAAAAGCCTGCTGAGTGGTACTTCTAGCACATGCCTTACTTCATCAATGTTTAGTTGATAGTCGGGGTGCGATGCATGGTATGCCAGATATGGATTTACATTGAAATTACTCACCGGTATATACAATGAACTAAGGGGACCAAGTACTTGTACATCGGTAGGTTTTATGCCTACTTCTTCTTGTGCTTCTCTTAGTGCTGTTGCCTGAAAATCAATATCTTCTTCTTCAAATCTGCCGCCGGGAAAACTAACCTGCCCACTGTGTGGCGTGTTGTCTTCCATACGCTTCATTAATACAACATGTAACTCGCCATTTTTCGGAAACAATAGGCATAAAACTGCACTTTGACGCGCATTTTCGGGCAATTGTGTTGGCATGTTCTTCACCCTGCCCAGCATCTTTTCATGTGCAGCCCTGCCGGGTAATGTTTCGCACAACCTTTTTGTGACTAAATCAATGAAAACATCAAAATTCATATTGCACCGAAATTAGCAGTTTTAGCATAAAAAAACAGCCCCGAAAATCGGAGCTGCCTAAAAAATATTTCACTTAAAAATTTAGAGAACTTTGTATCCTTTAAATGTACAAGCCTGAATACCGGTTTTCGCTGATTGAGAATAAACTGTTATCAGCATTGTATCGTTGGTTGTAATAGCACCGCCACCGCTTAATGTAAATTGAGTGCCGCACTTGTCAATAAATCGTTGAACGCCCATTGAGAAGTTGCTCATGTCGATGCTGCTTACTGTAGCTAACATATTTACCTGCTGTTGACAAGAATCGGAAGCTATCATATATGATATGGTCATGGTATAGTTAGTGTTCGATTTATCGATACGTACCGAAGTGTTACCTGAACAACCAGTACCAGCCCAGTTTCCAACAAACGGAGCCGTAGCACCATTATCGGCTGTTTTAGTACAGCCACCCACCAACAGTGTAAATACCGCCGCAACGAACGATACTCCGAATAACCTCATCATATTTGACCTTTTCATGATTGAATGTTGTTATATGCTAGCCCAGAAACCATGTTGAACAAAAACACTATTTTGGGAATGCGCAACAAATATATCAATATACAGGTGAGATTTCAACCACTGAAGCATTTTTTGCCTGTGCAGGCACCTATTTTTTTAATAAAAGCTCTATAGAATAAGCTTAAACAGATAAATTTTAACTTTTAAATGGAACACAGGCATAGGAATACAGTAACGGTTATGCTTATATTTGCCGCCCACGATAACTCGCAATGCGAAGTATATTTTACAAAGAGATTAATTCGTTTTTTAGTTCGATAGTAGGCTACGTAGCGCTATTGGTTTTCATCATTGCATGTAGCCTGTTTTTATGGGTAATACCCGACTACAGTATGCTGAACTTTGGCTACGCTTCTATGGATCGATTCTTCGAAATTGCGCCGTGGCTTTTGTTATTGTTAGTTCCGGCTGTTACCATGCGTTCATTCTCTGATGAGTTCAGAACAGGCACTATAGAATGGCTATCGACAAAACCACTCAGGGATTTAGATATTATTTTGGGGAAATACTTTGCAACCCTTGCTCTTATATTCTTCGCCATTTTACCTACAGTTATTTACGTAATAACTATTTACAGTCTTGCTTTACCTGACAATAATCCCGATTACGGTGCTATTATTGGTTCTTATTGCGGGCTGTTTTTTTTGGCAGCCACGTTTGCGGCTGTTGGCGTATTTTGTAGTTCACTAACTGCCAATCAGGTAGTTGGCTTTCTTATTTC
Source organism: Chitinophagaceae bacterium (assembly GCA_947454235.1). GTDB lineage: Bacteria > Bacteroidota > Bacteroidia > Chitinophagales > Chitinophagaceae > Flavipsychrobacter. The sequence goes on along the minus strand of CANGIY010000016.1, from coordinate 32,409 downwards.
ATTGCTATCATGCTTTTTGCTTTATACCGGTTTTGAACGCCTGAGCCATGTTCCGGCGTTTGCACAGGGTATCGACTATTATTTAAGCATGGTAGGTATGGAGTTTCATTATAATTCCATTAGCAGGGGTCTTATAGATTCCCGCGATGTGATTTATTTTCTTTCAGTTATATTTTTCTTCATTTCTTTAACAAGGTTTATGCTCCGTAACAGAACTACTGAGGGAGTAAGGCATAGTTAAATCTTTTTGCGACAATGGCAGAAGCTCAGGTTAAAAATAACAGCGGTAAAAAGGGGTCGGCAGCCATGAGGCTGGTGATGCTTGGGCTGATATTGGTTTGCCTCAATTTTCTTACTTCTTATTTCCATAAGGGTCTCGATCTTACTCGTGAAAAAAGGTTTACTCTTTCCGATTCAACAGTTAACCTGTTGAAGAACATGAAAGAAGTAGCTTCCATTACAGTGTACATGAAAGGCAAATTCCCTGCTGATATGCAAAGAATGCAAGAAGCTGTGAGGGAAGAGTTAGCTTCGTTTAAAGACATTGCAGGGAAAAAACTGATTTACACTTTCGTAGACCCCTTTGAAGGCAAAGCTGAAAATGAACAAAAGCAAATTGCCCTTGAACTTCACCAAAAAGGTATTGAAATAATGCCGCTACCTACGCAGGAAGAAGAAGGGTATTCCATGAAAGTGTGCTTCCCCTATGCTTTATTGCAATACAATGGTCGTGAAATGCCTATTACTTTGCTGGAGTCACCGCCGGGTAAAGACAGAACACAACAAATTGTATACGCTTCGGCTTTGCTTGAATACAAATTTGCATCGGCTATCAATGAGCTTTCAAGGGCTGAAAGTCCGCATGTAGCATACCTTACAGGTCATGGTGAAGACGTAGGTCAGCATTCTATCGATATGCTTCAATCTATATTGGCCTATTACAACTTTGATACCCTGAACCTGAAGAACAATGGACACATTTCTAATGCCTACCAGCTCATAATTATTAATAATCCCACAACTCCTTTCACTGATCCTGAAAAACTAAGGATTGACCAATTCGTGATGCGCGGCGGTCACGTACTTTGGGTAGTAAACAGCTTGAATGCATCGATGGACAGCCTTAACAATGGGGCTGCGAAATTCATGGCTACAGAGCGTGGCCTGAATCTGGATGACATACTGTTTAAGTATGGCGTAAGGGTAAACAATGATTTAGTTCAAGACCAAAGCTGTTTGGAAATTCCAATTCTGAACAGGTATGGGCAAATGGAGAAAAGAGATTGGATTTACTTCCCTAAAATAAACCCTACCGGCGAACACCCTATTGTAAAAAATATGGATTTCGTGAAGGGAGAATTCACCAATTCAATTGATACCATTCTTGCATCGGGCATTAAAAAGACCGTTTTGCTTACAACCTCAAAATACAGCAGAACATCGTCTAGCCCAGTTACTATCAACCTGAATCAGGCGGTGTTTCCGGGAACCAACGAGTATTTTAATAAACCATACCGAAATGTTGCTGTATTACTGGAAGGTAAGTTTCAAAGTGTATACAAAGGCAAACTTGCACCATCGTACCTTGCTCACCTCGACTCAATTAATGAGCCATTTAAACCGCAATGTGAAAAAAGTACCAGCATCATTGTAACATCTATAGGTGATGTTTTCAAAAACGATTTTACTCAAAAAGACGGTCCGTTGCGTTTGGGATATTACAAGTATTCCGGCGAATTATTTGCGAACAAAGACTTCCTGATGAACTGTATCGAGTATCTGACTGACAAATCGGGGATACTGGAATCACGCAATAAAGATGCCAAATTACGGTTATTGGATAAAGGCAGAACCAAGGACGAAAAAGACATGTGGCAGGCTATTAATATCGGTATTCCAATTGCGTTGATATTGATGTTTGCTTCGGCTTATATGTTCTTCAGGAAGAAGAAGTATGAGGTGAAAATGAATCAAAACCCTGCCTAGGTATTAAAATGAAAAATCTTCTTTACTTACTCATTCTTGCCATACTTGGCACCGGTGTTTATTTTCTGATATTCAAAGAAAAAAGTAATCCTTTCGGAGCGAAAGAGGCCGGATTTACAATAAAAGACACATCGCAGGTAGGCAAAATTTTCATTGCACTTCATTCGGGTGAACACGTTACAGTAGAGCGCAAAAGTGGATATTGGATGGTGAATAACGAATACAAGGCACTGCCATCGACGGTAAGAATGGTGCTCTACACACTGCAAAGCCAGATAGCAGTTTGCCCATCGACAAAAGCGGCTTATAACAACGTTGTAAAAGAGCTTTCAACAGATGGTATTAAAGTGGAAGTGTATGATTTAAAAGGTGAAAAAATGAGTACCTTTTATGTTGGCGGATCTACCACTTCAAATGATGGCACTTATATGTTAATGGATGGCGCCAGTCAACCCTATATTGTACAAACACCAGGCTTTGTGGGTGACCTAAGACCGAGATATACAGTTGCTAAAAAAGACTGGCGCGACCGCACAGTATTCGATATTCCTGCTGAAAAATTAAAATCTGTTTCGGTGAGTTATGTTACTAACCCGATCAACTCATTTGTGCTTGAAAGAACAAATAACGGATATGATGTAAAAGGAGACCCAAGTGTGACTAAAAACCTTGATACACTTAACAGAGGCAGAATACAACGATACATCACTTTTTTCAGCAACGTAAACTGCGAGGGTTACGTAAATGGCTATGAAGACGTAGACTCTACGTTTAAAATGACTAAAAAACGTGCTGATTTAGATATAGAGACAGTCGACAATCAAAAATACCATGTAGGTATATTCTGGATGCCATTGAACAAGCGAAGCAAGAACAGAATTATGGCCAACGAAGACGCCCCAGATGATTATGACGCAGATCGTATGTATGCGGTGTACAACGAAAACAAAGACACTGCCATGATTCAGATGTTGATGTTTGAGAAACTGCTGAGAAGGGCTTATGAGTTTTATACGCCTGATGAAGCCGGTAAAACACCAGAAAGAGCTAAAAATGCACTCATTAACAAAAATGGTCATTAATTTAGACCAATTGGTAGTGAGTTTGTCGAATTAATTTTTTGGGTAAGCCGTTTTTAGTTCTTATTTTTGCAAACGGAAAAATTTTAATACAAAAAACATATGAAAAAAATTCGTCTTGTTGCGCTAAGCGCATTGGTTACAGTGGGAGCATTCTCGGGTGTGTTGTACACTTCTTGTACTAAAGATGCTTGTAAAGGTGTTACATGCCTCAACAGTGGTACTTGCGATGGTGGTACTTGTACTTGCCCTTCAGGTATAGGTGGTAACACTTGCGAAACAGTGTACAGAAGCCTTTATAATAACAACTATGTTGGTAACGGTACCGACAATGATGGTTACACATATACAAACTGGAAATTAGCATATTCTGCAGGTACCGATACTTCAGATTATACGAAAATGAGCCTGTTTATCTATGACAACACCAACACACTTGCTATTCCTAAGCAATTGCCGGTTGTATTGACTAACTTCGGTACATCAAGTACTTATAACATTACTTCTACTGTTAATGATACAAATACTTATTCTGGTACTGGTACAATCTCTGCAACTGCAGCGTCTATCAGCCTTACTGAAGCGCATCCGCATTCAACTGCACTTATCCTTACTTTCACAAATGCTATCAAACAATAGTGTTTGCTCCATTTAAGGAATACAAAATAAGCCGCCGGAGTTCCGGCGGCTTATTTATTTGTGTTACTTTCTGCTAAGATTATTTATCAGAGATGTTGATTGTCATGTTAGGGAGCGTAACTGTTTTGGTACCCATTTTCACATGAATATCAGACAAAACAATTTTGCCATTCGGCATTTTTTCAAGTGCTTTCATTTCTTCAGCGGTAAGTTCGATTCCTGTGTTTGTTACAGGACCATAAGACTTACCCTTAGCTGGAACGATAGAAAACTTGAAATCACTTACAACAGCGATTGGATCCATTACTATCAACCTTGGGTTACCAAGCACTTGTTGAACGGTAGTAGTAGCATTGTTTTGAAACGCACCAAACTGTGCCTGTGGCAAAGTTGATTGTTGTGCAAAGCTTGACATTGATACACAGCACAATGCAGCAAAAAATAGTTTTTTAACGGCTTTCATTTGTTTACTAGTTTTAAATTATTTTGGTGAGGGTGTTTTTATGCCTATCAAAGTTAAAGATAAAATTAAAATATCAATGTTTTCGCTGAAGTTTTTTGCTGTTCATTACATAATATGCCGTCGGATTTGCTAAAAATATCCGAATGATTTTGCATTTTTGTTGAAACTTCCATGCCATGAAAAGAGTATTTATCCATCTTCTAGTATTATCGAGTTTTACAGGTTTTGCTCAAGAAAAAAACGGTGTTACTTATGCCCAATCAAAACGTAAGGAATCAGATGCTTCTTTTTTTCTGGGTACGAGTACCGGCATAAACCAACATACCGGCATAATTGGACTGAATTTCAGCTATTATCCGGTTGAAAATACTTCTTTTGACATGGGGTTGGGGCTTAGTACCTGGGGATGGAAGTTTAACATTGGCGGAAAATACCTCTTCCCTAAAAATCACAACAGCAGATTTGGGTTGGGTTTCGGCTTTACGCATTCTACTGGTCTTAATAGGTTTACCATGAGCCTAAAAAACATCAACGAAGAAATTGAGGAGTTGACGTTTAATCTAAAACCAGTGAATTGTATACATTTTGAAGCATATAAAATGTGGTACCTGGGTAAAAACGGAAACATTTTATTTATAGATGCCGGCTATTCAGCAAATATCAGCAGCGATTATGTAATACAAACTGGAGGTACGCAAGCAAGTGATCTTTCTATATCAACCTTAAATTCGATTTCGCCTGGTGGTGTAATTTTTGGGCTGGGTTTCCAATTTGCTTTAGATAACGGCAAAAAATAGTTAGCACAATATTTCTTCCAGTGTGTGTTTCTCAAGTGGTTTCGTCAGAAACTTTTTGATAGTATGGCTTTTTGTCGCTTTTTGCCTGTCAGTGAAGTCAAGTGAAGTGCTGATCATGTAGATCGAGAACAACTCGCCAGCATTGGGTTTTATTTTTTCTAATCCGTCAAGGAATTGCCAACCATCGAGCACTGGCATATTGATATCCAGAAACACTACGTCGGGCAACGGCGTATTATCCATAAACATAGTAGCAAACGTATCTAATGCTTCTTCGCCATTCCAGCAAGAAACGATATTTGTTTCGGGCGCTACTTTTCTAATGGTTCTTTTCAGCACCAATTGGTAAAGTTCGTCGTCGTCAATTATCAATACAGTTTTCATTCGCCTTATTTAAAATAGACTTTAAAAGTTGTTCCTATTCCAGGTTCGCTATCAGCTACTATTTCGCCACCCATAGCCTCTACCTGGTACCTTGTCATAAATAAACCAATTCCTTTGGCATCTTTGTTATTGTGGAAGGTCTTGTACATTCCAAACAACTTATGCCCGTTACGGTGCATATCAATGCCTATGCCATTGTCGGTAACAGTCAAAAGCCCTCTTGTCTGACCGCGTAATCCGCCTTCATAACTGAAATCGAGTTGTACTACGGGTTGCCTTTCAGGGTGGCTGTACTTAATTGCATTTGAAATTAGATTCAAAACAATTGATTCAAGATACGCAGAATTATAATTAACTGTAGTTTCAGGAGGTATATTATTTTCGATAAGCACATTTTTGTTAGCGATCTGGGTCTTCAAAACGGCTACAGCATGTTCAATATGCCGGTTCAGCAATTGTGGTTCTATCTCAACGCTTACCGCATTTTGCATTTCCACAACGTCATTCAGGTGGTGCATTGTTTCGTCGAGGTGCCCGGCAGCTTTTTTAATGAGTACTATTGTTTCGTCGCGCTCTTCTTGCGATTCGGCATCGTCTAATAAAGAGAGCAAGCCTTTAATGTTAACGGCGTGCATGCGGAGGTTATGAGAAACGATGTATGAGAAATTAGAAAGTCGTTTGTTTTGTTCGGTTGCCAATCTATATGATTCCTGAATCTCAATTTCCAACAATTTACTTTCGGTAATATCTTGCAGTGTTCCAAATATGCCTATTACCTTTCCTGAGTTGTCTTTGATTGTTTCGCCAGTTGAACGCACCCAGAAAATTTCATTCGTTTTGTACTTTCTTATTTGATATTGGTCGTTGAATTTTACGCCGGTTGTTATTGATTCGCTTGCTTTACTCCTTACCGATTCAATGAATTCAGGCAAAATCAAATCCATCCAGTTTTTCACAACTTTATCGAAAGTATCATCAAGACCGAGTATTTCATCAAAAGCTACTGAGCTTTGGAAAGTCATGGTATTGGCGTAGAAGTAGTAGTTGCCTACTTTAGCGAGGCGCTGCGCATCGAGCAGGCGTTTATCTTGTTCCAGTATTTCCTCGTGTGATGCCTTCAGGTCATTTTTCATGTCCAGAAGCGCAAGCCCCAGCCTATCTTTTTCAGATAATAGCTTGAATTCGGAATTATAGTTGCCTTTACCGATCTGATCAGCAAAATTGATTTTCTGATTGATACCTTCAACAAGAGCAGCGATGGCATTGTGCATTTGCCCTATTTCATCTTCATTCAGGGTAGTCTCAACATGTACAGTATCGCCATTAGCCAAATCACTGATGGTTGAATTGAATGCGATGATGGGATTGATGATATATTTTTGCGAAAACCTTAAAGCCCAAAAGGTAATGACGATTGTAAACAGGAAAGCTGCTATCAATACCATTGATAAATACCTGAGCCAGTCATCTACATTTTTCTGTTCATTTGTGACATTGAAATTAATGATGCTAATGAGGCTTTCATAGAGTTTATCGTTGGTAGCAATTTTTTTAGCCAGATTGCTGTACACGTCAATAGCCCTATCAACTTTAGAGTCATCAAGGTATGCATCTTCATTGTTCAACAATTCAGTCACTTGTTTTATTTCAACAATTATTGAAGAGTCGTTGGCAAGTATGAGATGAAGGTAGTTTCTTTCAGAATCGCTCTCCCAAAGCATCGCATGCTCAAATAAGTTTTTAGACAGCAGCGGATAGTCTTTATACAATATGGCGCCTAACCTTTCCTGATCTTTAGAATTAGAAGTAACAATCCAGGAGTTGGTTAGTCTTTTAGATTCCTGAAAAACGGCTTTCAATTCCTTTAATTCAGAAAGAGAAGGCATTATGACATACCGAAGTTCCTGATTGGACTTCTTATTCATCTTGAGCACGAACAGACAGAAAAAGCCGCTCACTGCCGTGGCTAAAATAATAGCCAGATAGGTAGTAAGAAGTTTATTTGCCAGTCCTTTTTTCATTGATTGTGCTACTTATTTTGTTCTTTTTTCCTGAAAGAGTAGTTCACCATTAAATATAATTCGCGTCCCATACCCGGTAGTGGGGCATGAAGACTGTTGTAAGCCTGAGGGTAGAGTATTTTTTCATCGGTAAGATTTTTAACACCTAATCCGAGGCTGACATTTCTAATCATCGCATCGGTGCCTATATGAAGGTTAAAAACAGATTGCGCCGGAATTGTTGAATAAATAGGCGAACCTGTTGAGGTAAGGGCAGTGATTGCAAAACGTTCGCCAATAAATTGGAACGATGGTGCAACATAAAATTTCTTGAGCACTGTTTTACTTGCTAATACTGAAAATTTATACGGAGCAATACCCAAAGTGCTTTCAGAGTGTCCCGGCACCATATTGAGCGAATCAATTTGCTTACCCGCAGTTGAATTATAAGAATAATTTATCCTCAGCATACCTTTGGGTGTCGTGTATTTATATTCAAGTTCAAAGCCTCTGCTTCCACATCGTACATTTGAATTTCTATATCCATCAGGATCGCCTACGGTAAGAGAATCACTGCGAACGAAATACTTAATGGCATTTTCTGTTGTAATGTCAAAAAGGTTAGCTGAAAGGAACATGTACTTTGAGATTTTGAAACTTGCTTCAAACTCGATAGTGTTGGATCTCTCGGGTTTAAGTTCTACTTTATTTAGGCTGTAATCAATATTCTCTATTGAAGGTGCCCGGAAACTAGAAGCGAATAGCAGCTTGAAATTAGCAACACCCACTCGTTTTGTGATGCCCAAACGCGGGTTGAAAGCACTGCCATAGGCACTACTTACATCGTACCTGGCACCGAGCGTAACATTTGCAATTCTATGATTGAACAACAACTGGGCAAAAGGTGCGTAATTGAAGAAACTAAATTGTGTAGCGTTATTGTTTTTGAATAATTCTCCGTCGGTTTTAGTGCCTATATCGTAATTAGCATCTACCCCAAAATTGGCTGAAAAACGCTTGCTGTGTTCCCAATTAGCTGAAATATTGAATTTATATCTTTCTGCACGAAGGCTGTAAACATTGAAATTACCTGTGTCAACCGGGGCAATTTCAAGCTTATTTTGCCATGGTATACATTGTTTGTAACTGAGCCTTGATTGAATGTTCCATTTTTTACCAATGGCTTTACGATAGCGCACGTCGCCCATTACATTTTTAAAATAATTTGGATAAGGTTTAGAAAGTGCTGCCTGATAACCATCGCGGGTATAGCATTGGTAGTCGTCGTAAATAATTTTAAAAGCCCAGTTTTTAAAGGAAACGTTTCCGTTTAAGTATAAGGTTTGCGATGGAGCATTGTCGGTCATATTGAAACTTGTACCGTACACATCTTTATAGTCAGACTGGCTAGTTTGAGCGCGCCCAAAGACACCTGTGAGCGAATAGCCAAAATTATTCACTTTGTTACCAATAGCCCAGTTAACATTCTGTTGCGTGAAACCGTTTTGTGCCTGACCGGCAACTACACCTAACTTTCCGCCCTTAATATCCTCGCCTCTTTGTGTCATGATGTTGATAACGGCAAACTCAGCGGTTCCACCATAAATCGCTGAACCGGGGCCTCTTATTACTTCGATGCGTTTTATATCAGAAACGGGGTAATGGTTTCCTAATTGAAGAGAATTGTATGCATTTTCATTGAATTCAAAACCATCAATCATCAGCATCAGGTTACCTTCATTAGCCCACAGCCCCCTGAATGATAGCGCCACAACGCCTTGAACATCGACGTTTACCTCCATACCGGGAATGGTTTTCAATACATCCAGCAAAGTTTTGGCACCTGTTCGGGTGATTTCCTCTCCGGTAATTACTGATATGATAGAAGGAGACTTTCTTAAACTCAATGGGTTATTGGAAGCAGCCTCGATAGCAAGGTTGATGTTCTTCTCCATATCGGTTGCAGCATATTGCGACTTTAGGTGCTTCAATTGCTCCAATGATAGCCCCGACAAATCAGTTGTATCGATAGGCTGAGGCATGTCTTGCTGTGCACAAGTGTTATGGGAACAAAACATACATAATATGGCTAGGATAATAGTTCTCATGGTTAACGCATTAACTCGGCATTGTTTTTTATTTGATCACTAATTTTAAGGCCGCGGGCTTTACAATTTTTCAAAGAAAGCTGGTATTCGGTTTTAAAGTCTTCGTCTTCATTGATGGTGAAAGATATACAAGCTCCGTACCTACTCATGTTAGGTCTTTCAGTTATTACTAATATAGGTAGCTTGTCGGTAACTTTTGCTAGTGCTTTGAGTTCTTCTATTGCAGATTGAGCAACTACCAACACATCACATTTCTTTGCCTCTTCAACCGATACTCTTTTGATGACGAGGCTTAATCCCGGAGATTTCTTGTGGTTAATTAAAGATTTCAACTCTTCTTCAACTGGGGTGGAGCCAACAATGCCTACAACAATGGTTGACTTACGAGATGCCCACTCGGTGTACTTGATGAAGTTGTATATGTATACTGAATTCTGTTTGAAGTTGTAACTCTGTTGCGCCATGCCCTTTACACCCAAAAATGAGCATAGAAAGAACAAAACAATTACGTTAATAATCGATTTTTGCATAGCAAGGTTACCGGCGCTTCTTTACGGTTTATGAATAATAATCTTATAACTCAGCTATACTTTGTTATAAACATGTTATCACTTCATTTTTATTAAGAAAGCCAAAGTAGTGACATTTCCTTTAAAAAACCTAATGTTAGTGAGAAAATTTCTAGGGACATAAAAAAAGAAGCAGAGTCAATGCCCTGCTTCTCAATGATTTATAAAGCGTATTGAATTATTCAGCTTCTGCAACGACCTCTACTACTTCAGGAATCATTCTTTTCATCATGGCTTCAATACCCGATTTAAGCGTAATCATAGAAGAAGGGCAACCACTGCAAGAACCTTGTAACATTAAGGTTACAACGCCATCGTCAAAACCTTTGAAACTGATAGCACCGCCATCCATTTCAACAGCAGGTTTTACATAATTTTCAAGCAATTCCTTGATACGCACCACCACATCGGTATCATTGTCGCTAACAATGTTCGCTTCAATTTTTTGAGGTACTTCGTCTTCGTTCACAACGCCCTTTCCAGCTTCAAGGTATTGCTTAAGGAAGTCGCGCATATTTGGGATAATTTCTTCCCATTGTGTATCAACAGTTTTTGTGAGTGTCACAAAATTGCTGGCAATGAACACACTTTTAATGAATGGAAATGCAAACAACTCTTTTGCCAATGGAGAAGGACCTGCTGAAGCCTCATCAGGAAAATCAATGCTTTTACCGGGATACAACAGTTTGTTGGCTACAAACTTCATTGTTTCCGGATTAGGGGTCATTTCTGTATAAATGCTTACGATTGTGTTACCTGTCTTCACCATTGGTTTAGATTTTGCACAAAAATAGTGACTCTTAATGCTTCTTCCGATAATTTATTACTATAACAGTGTTTTATGTTTCGATATGCACGTGTTATTTCAAAAAAAATTGAGACAACAGCACATTGTTCATATTTATGGCATTTAATTTGCCTTGGTATTTGATAGTACACTAACTTTGAAATCATGATTAAGAAATTGCTCACTGCACTTATTTTGCCGTTGTTTGCTGCAACAGCTTTAATGGCACAGGACAAACCTAAAAAGGGCGCTGCTAAAAAAGATGCTCCACCTACTTACGTGACTTATCCTGATTTGCCAAGTTTCAACATCAGGCTACTGGATAGCTTTACCGTTTATAATACGTTTAATATACCGAAAGGTAAGCCGGTATTGCTAGTTCTGTTTGACCCTGATTGCAAACACTGCAAAGACCTGACCCGCGTTTTTATGGAGAAGAAAGACTCGCTTGCTGATATTGATATGTACTGGATGACATTGAATAGCAGTATGACGCTCACCCGCCAGTTTTATGACGACTTCCATTTCAGGGATTTAAAAAACCTAAAAATAATAGGCAGAGACTATGAATTTTTCTTCATAGACTACTTTAAACCCCAACATACACCAGGCTTAGTGCTGTATGACGAAAACAAAAAGTATGTAAAATTTTGGGATGGTGGTACAACAGTTACAGAACTGTATGAACTCACCCACAAAAAATAAAATGAGCCGCTCACTAAAAAAGGAGCGGCTCATTTCTTATCATGCTATAGTACTAAGTGAAGATGACTAAAACATCTTTGTTTTTTCCATAATCATGGCACGTACATCAACTAGTGCAATGCGTTCTTGTTGCATCGTATCCCTGTCGCGAATGGTTACTGTACCATCTTCTTTCGTTTGGTGGTCGATGGTGATGCAGTAAGGCGTACCCAATGCATCCATACGGCGGTAACGTTTTCCAATTGTATCTTTCTCTTCGTAAAAACACCTGAAGTAAGGCTTACACTCGTTAATGAGGTCGCGCGCAATTTCAGGAAGACCGTCTTTCTTAGTGAGTGGTAATACTGCTAGTTTGATTGGAGCCAGCATTGCAGGAAGTTTTAAAACTACCCTGCTGTCTGTTTTTTCTTCAGTGCTGAGGTCTTGCTCTTCGTATGCCTCACTCAATACCATCATTACAGCCCTATCAAGCCCAATTGAAGTCTCAATGACGTAAGGCACATAGTGTTGGTTGATTTCGGTATCGAAATAAGTCAATTTTTTACCGCTGTACTGCTGGTGTTGCTTCAGGTCGAAGTCGGTACGACTGTGCACACCTTCTACTTCTTTAAAACCCATTGGGAAATCGTACTCGATATCGCAAGCCATATCGGCGTAGTGAGCGAGTTTAACGTGGTCGTGGAAGCGGTATTTTTCAGGAGCAATGCCTAGAGCCAAATGCCACTTCATACGTGTTTCTTTCCAGTAGTTGTACCATTCAGCTTGGGTGCCGGGACGCACGAAGAATTGCATTTCCATTTGTTCAAACTCCCTCATACGGAAAATGAAGCCGCGGGCTACAATCTCATTTCTGAAAGCTTTACCTGTTTGTGCAATACCGAATGGTATTTTCATACGTCCGGTTTTTTGTACGTTCAGGAAGTTTACGAAAATACCTTGAGCTGTTTCAGGGCGCAAGTAAATCTCTGACGCTTCTTCGGCAACAGAACCCAATTGGGTACTGAACATCAGGTTAAACTGGCGTACATCGGTCCAGTTACAGGTATTGCTGATACCACAGCAAATCTTATTGTCTTCTATGAGTTTTTTGAGCCCTGCGAGGTCGTTGTTGGCCAGCAAAGCATCCATTTCAGCAATGAGTGCTTTTCCTTTTGCGTCGTCGTTCAATGTTTCAACGTAACCTTCAATCAGGTGATCGACACGGTACCGCTTTTGGCTGTCTTTGTTGTCAATCATTGGGTCGCTGAAGTTATCAACGTGACCGCTTGCTTTCCAAACTGTTGGGTGCATGAAGATAGCAGCATCGATACCCACAATGTTTTCGTGCATTTGGGTCATGCTTTTCCACCAGTATTCGCGGATGTTTTTTTTCAGTTCAGCACCATTCTGGCCATAGTCATACACGGCAGAAAGTCCATCGTAAATTTCACTTGACTGGAATACAAAACCGTATTCCTTACAGTGGGCGATAATATTTTGAAGTTTATTTTCGTTTGCCATAGCGGCGCAAAAGTAGCAAGAAAACAATGGATTGCCACCTTTAACGAGTGCAGAAAATCAACTTGACTGTGGAAATAAGGCGATTAGGACTATTCGTCGTCGTCAACCACTATTTCGCAACCCTCAAAACGGCGAGATACAATGTTGTAAACACCACCCTTTGACATGATGTGCACGGTGATATTACCTACCGAAATAGGCTCACCAAAGCGAATGTCAGCGATATTGTTGTATTCAATGTTTTTACCGTCGATGATGATAACACTGCCGGAACCAATAGCCTGAAGGATTTTACCTTCTGAAACTATGACACCAGTGTCTTCGCCTAAACCAATACCGATAGCACCCGGTTGTGCAGCGACAGCCTGTGCCAAGCGATTGAAACGACCACGCTTGTCGAAGTGTGTATCAATAATTACATTCTGTAGCAACCCAAGACCCGTAGTGATTTTTACCTCACCTTTCAGGTGTGCCAGTGTTGCACTACCTTCGTAAATCATTGTGCTGCTCATGGCCATTGCACCGGCACTGGTACCACCTATCGGAAAATCTTCTTCCTGGTAACGCTTCAGAAGAATATCCAGAAATTCGGTTCCTCCAAAAATTGAAGATAACCTTAACTGATTTCCGCCTGAGAACATAATACAGTTACAAGCTTTGATACGCTCTATAAACTCAGGGTTAGAAGCGTCTTCGCGATTGCGAATGCGCAGGTGACCTACGTTTTGACAACCCAATTTACCAAACGCATCGCGGTAGTTATCAAACACCTCATCGGGGATGGTAGAGGCGGTCGTAATTACTTCAACGTGAGGTTCTTTGCCGGGAATCAGGCTCACAATGTTTTTTAAAATCCCAAGTTCAAAAAAGTTGAGTCTGTTTCTTTGGAGAATTCCTTTTTCGAGGTCAGTACCCTTATCTTCAGCTCCACCTACGGCAATGAGATGTCCTTTAGGTTGATTCACTTTTGTTCTATTTAAAATAATTGGGCACAAACATAACTAGATTTTGAGTTTTTCGGGGTATTAGTGCATTAAAAACAAATCTTTTGTAAATTTCGAACTCATTAAGGTTGTCTCAATGCGCGTTTTTAGCCTCACATTCCTAGTCTTCATTCTTTCATGCTTTAGCTCAATGGGGCAAGCTAAGCTGGATGAGAGGAATGCTGACCTTGCTAAAGAACTGCCTAAACCCACTGATATTAAGGTACTCGATGAGTATTACGACCAAGACGGAAGTTTTGTAAGAAAAATACAATACAACCAGGGTCACATGAGAGTTACTGAACTTATTATTAAACCAAAGCCAAAAGATAGAGCTGTTGTACCTATGAAAATGGTGCGACTTGATACTATTAATAAAGACTCGGTGTACCTGGTGGTGAACAAATCGGCTTATAAGGTTGATGTGTATTATAAGAAGTTTAAGATACGCACCTATGCCGCCGTTTTCGGTCCTAGACCTATGGAAAACAAATGTGTGGAAGGAGACAGGTGCACACCGGAGGGGTGGTTTAAGATTAAAGCAAAAAATTCGGCATCGAAGTATAATAAATTCATGTTGCTCGATTATCCTAATGATTCTTCTGTAGTACGCTTCAATAAACTGAAACAACAAAAAAGCATTCCGGGAGAAGCCCGCATGGGTGGTAACGTTGGTATTCATGGAACCTGGAAGGGTGCTGAAGATTTGATAGAACTAGGCGTAGGGTGGACCGACGGTTGTGTTGCAATTAAGAATAAAGACGTTGACGAGCTATTTTCTATAGTGAATGTAGGAACCAGGGTGCGCATTGTTCGCTAGCATTTTACGCATTTATCCACTTCACGAACATTTTCTTGTTATTTGATTACCAATGTTTTGCAGCTAATTAATGCTGTTTTTTGTCTATAAATTGGTTTGTAAAGCCCTGTTTTGAAGCACTAGATTTGTTTCAAAAACATCTATGAAAGGACAAAAACTATTCAATGAAATATCGGGTCGCCCAAAACAATTTGTAGCTGTTAAGAAGGGTAGGAATGATGCACTATTAGAATCACGCAATTGTTGTTTGCTAGACCGGTACTACTATTACTCTTATTTCAGTAACCGATGTTTTGAAGACATCATGGCAATTTTAGTTAAAGAGTTTTTTCTGTCTCAAATCAGTATCACCCGAATTGTACAAAACAATGTTGAACGATTGAAAGTGATTAAGGAACAACAACTACCGGTACAGGAACTTAAAGCGAAGTGGCCTCACTTTAAGTGGTGAGCGTTTTAGTGCTCTTCGAAATCGGGCGTGTATTGAGGAGGGAAAATTAATGCTGATACAATGCTCATTATTACGCCAAAAATGACTGGTGCGAGCACAAAAACAAATATCATTTGCGGACTCATCATCAACTTCGTCATCTTTAGGTTTTGTTCCAGTGCCATGTCGGTCATGTGAGGGTCGTTTTGAAACTTTTGCTTTTGCATTTCAATCATGCGCGACTGTGCACCGGTGTTGAACACGAAAGTATTCAGAAGGAACGTCGCCATGTTTACTATAAAAAGTACAATTGTCAACTTCATGCCTTCAACAAATGAATCGCGATTTTTCGCTTTTCCCTGATTTACTCTTTTGAATTCAGCAGCATTCATTAAAAATAAAACTACCGGCACAATTAAGTTCAGAGAAGTTAATAAGGCATTGTTTTTCACCCAGTGTAAAGTAAAAGCCATACTAGACAGTATTAAGTAAACTGATAGTATGATGCTGTATTTTAGGTATGTTTGTTTTAACTTCATTACTGTGACTGTCACACAAAAATAGAATTTTCTTTGTTGGAAAACGGATGTACAAGTAACATTCAGAAAGTGCTGATTTTCAAGAACAATTTTAATAAGAGAAATTGCCTGACAAATCGTGAATTTTGACGAACTTTGCACGCTACAACCTTCTAATATTCTGACAGATGAGCGAAAAAATCATGACTTTATTTGGTGAAGAATTGTTTCCGGAAGCACCGAAACAACCAAAACCACGTGCCAAGAAAAAGCAAGATGGTTCGACTGACGAGACAGAAGATGATTTAAACGGTGAAGGCGAAGTTGAAAAAAATGAAGAAGCCGAACCTGTAGCGGCTGTGGTAGAAGTTGCACCTGCACCGCCAGTGACGGTTCCTGAACCTGTAGTAGCTACTGCACCAGAACCAATTGTTGTTGCTGAAGAAGTTCCGGCAGCGGTAATTGTTGAAGAGGTGCCTTATCAGGATGACTGGAAGGGCTCTAAACAATATTATTCCATTGGTGAAGTAGCTGAATTGATGGAAATCAAGACATCAAAAGTGCGTTTTTGGTGCAACGAGTTCAAAATGAAAATCAGGACTACTAAAAAAGGCGACCGTCTTTTTACACCTGAACAAGTGAAGGAGCTACGGGCTATTTACCATTTGGTGAACGATAGAAAATTTACCTTGGCTGGAGCACGTGAGAAATTGAATTCTCGCAAGAAAATTGAAGTTGAAAGCCTTGATTTAAAAACTTCACTACTTCAATTGAGAACTAAGCTGGTTAATATCAAGAACAAACTTAGCTAAGGTTGCTTTCAGGCGCATCAGAGAATGGATTTTCTGGTTTCTTAGGTGCTGTACCCGATGCGATAAGCCCAAAAATTGCGCCTGAGGCAAACGGACCGAATACTGCAGTAAAAAAATAGCTGTAAACGAACCATTTGTCGGAAAATGATTTTGCGGTTTCCATCAAGTCATCGGTCATTCTCGGATTCTTCGCCATTATTTCCTGCGCCATTTGCCACGATTTGTCTTTGAGATTTGGTATAGCAAAATAGATCGCGACGCGGTATGTAATTATAATAATAGCAGCTACTGTAGCTACTCTCATACATTGCCCAAACAACTGACCAAATGTCACTTGTTTAGATTTAGCCCTGGAGTAGGAAATTGCGAAAACAATATACATAGCTAGCCCAACTATGTGTGATATGTAGTGAGGGTAACCGGCTTTGTATTGTAAACCCGTCATTTCAAGGAAGAACTCATAGATAATAACTACAAAACCTAAAATTGCACCGTAGGTAATAAAGAGTTCATTCTTTTTCATATTGTCATTTTACTAGCCAAAGTTAATGCGAAATTGCATCAAATGTCCGTTAGATGCATCGAGTGCATTTTAACTAACAGCGTTAATCTTAAAAGTTTAATTTTGCCCACCGTAAAAGCATATTGAAATGGCAAAGATTACTCCATTTAAGGGTCTCAGACCTGCAAAAGATTTGGCTGACCAGGTTGCAACCCTACCCTATGACGTTGTGAGTGTGGCTGAAGCAAAAGAGTTTAGGAAAGAAAAATACAATTTCTATCATATAACCCGTTCTGAAATTGACCTTCCTGAAGGCATTGAGGTGCATAGTTACACTGTGTATGAAAAAGCGAAGGAAAATCTGGAGGCATTCCTTAAAGAAGGTATTTTAGTTCAGGACAATGAACTTTGTTATTATATCTATGAATTGGTGATGGACGGCAGATCACAAACCGGACTTGTTTGTGGTTCTTCGGTTGCTGATTACGAAAACGGCATTATAAAAAAACACGAGTACACACGCCCTGAAAAAGAAAAAGACAGGATAGACCATATTACAATTACAGGTGCACAAACCGGCGTTGTGTTCCTGGCTTATAACGATACAGAAAGCGTTCAAAGCATCATCAACGATTGGAAAGCTACTCACCAACCAGTATATGATTTCACGGCAAAAGATGGTATTACTCATCGTCTTTGGGTGATTGACAATTATGCAAAAGTGGCTGCCATCACTCATAATTTTAGTGTTGATGTGCCTTGCACATACATAGCTGACGGGCACCATAGGGCTGCATCGGCCGCTAAAGTGTGTAAAGAAATGACTAAAAACGGTTATTCAATTGGTGGTGACGAGGCTTTTCATTACTTCATCACTTGCATATTCCCTGCCAGCGAACTTGCAATCTTAGATTACAACAGGGTTGTAAAAGACTTGAACAATCACAGTGCTGAACAACTATTGGCGACGCTTGAACACGATTTTGAAGTGAACCTGGTTGGTAAAACTGCATTTAAACCTGGTAAACCACACGAATTTGGTATGTACCTTGAAAAGAACTGGTACAAGCTGGTTTCGAAAGAAGGAACTTACACTACCGACCCAATTGGTATTCTTGACGTGTCTATTTTATCAAACAACGTTTTGGATCCGATTTTGGGTATTAAAGACCAGCGTACTGATAAGCGCATTGACTTTGTTGGTGGTATAAGGGGTATGGAAGGGTTGCAAAAAAGGGTTGACAGCGGTGAAATGGCTGTTGCATTTTCTATCTATCCGGTATCTATTCAACAATTATTCACAATCGCTGATTCGGGTAATGTAATGCCGCCAAAAAGCACATGGTTTGAGCCTAAACTACGCGACGGATTGGTGGTTTATACAATCTAAAACATCATTCAACAATATTATATTTCGACCCGCAGGTGTACAATCTGCGGGTTTTTTAGTGCTTCATGAGTTTTATTATAATCTGGATGTGCGATGTTCGACCTTTATCGTCGGTGCAACTTATTTTCACCTTTCCCGGTGGCGGCATAAAGAAGCACTTTTCATTCGCTGCACATTCTTTTACAAGTTGATCGTTAATGTACCAGTACACCTTTGTAACGTCGGGTGATGTAGCACACAGGAGCTGAAGTTTTTGCTCTTCCGGGTTTTCAATAATGTACGTCATGCCGTGGGTGAGCGACTTGATTATAGGTGGTTTTCCGTCGAAAACTTTTGAACAAGCGGGGTTGTGAGGCGGCAATCTGAAATACTTTGTGTGCGAAATCTCGTACCAACTCGCCAACTCAGGAGATGTGTATGGCAATAATTTTGTTTTAAAGCCGGCAGGTGGCAGACATGCGGCGCAATATGTAAACTTTTCATCGGCAGAGAGCCACACCTGCTGTAAGTGGTTGCAACGTTCGCAGTTTGATACTCCCGGTATGTAGTCGTCCATCACCTGATTGTTGCAAAACTCGTTGGGTATTTTTCCCGTTTCCCTGCACACCAATCTAAACCCAACTTCTGACGGCCTTTCTAACCACTCGGCTGACTCAGAGTGGTCGAGTGCATTAAACAGTTGAAACAATAGCGGAGTTGCGACCGTCGCGCCCGATAGATCGGGGACACCAAGGCCTGAAAAGTTACCCAACCACACCCCTATTGTGTATTTCTGATTGTAGCCTATACTCCACGCATCTTTACGCCCATAAGAAGTACCCGTTTTCCATGCGATGTGGGGAATATCTTTGACCATATCTACATTTGTAGGCAAATCGGGGCGTTTGAGCTGGGTGAGTATTTTCGATACCATGTAAGTTGCTGCCGGTGTAAGCACTTTTACTGCAGCTACAGTTTCTTTGTTTTTTTTGTGGTCACTTCCCTTTCGCAGCATTACCAGTGGTTTGTAAACGCCCGCATTGGCAAATGTGCAGTAAAGCCCTGATAACTCTTGCAGCGAAACACCACAACCACCTAGTATCATGGACAAGCCCACATTTTTTCGATTGATGGATTTGAAATTACATGCCTGCATCGTTTGCACAAACGATACTACCCCTTCGGTATCTAATAGTTTTACTGCCGGAATATTCAGGGAATTACTGAGTGCTTGTTCAGCAGTTACAAGCCCTAAAAAAGTTCTGTCATAGTTTTCAGGTGTATAGCCGGCAATATTGATGGGAACATCGTTTAGTACCGATTTCGCTGTTATGAGCCCCTTATCCATGCACAATCCATACAACAGTGGTTTTAAGGTACTACCGGGAGAACGTACTGCTTTCACCCCATCCACTTGCCCAAAATTTATTCGGTCAGAAAAATCAGATGAACCAATGTACACCAGTATTTCTCTTGTTTTATTATCAATCACCAGCACAGCAGCATTGTTGATATTTCGGTGTTTAATCTGATTTACATAATTAGCTGTAATGCCTTCTGCCTTTTGTTGCATTGCCGCATCGATGGTTGTATTTAAATCGTGTTCCAGTGCATTCATGCGCTTTAGCCGGTAAGAAAGTTGAGGTAATGCCCCTTTGGCTGCGTGACGGTAGGCATTTAATGGTTCAATGATAGCGTCGTCGATGGTGTGCTTTGGAAATACATCTTCGGTTCGATACTTTTCAAGCCACTTATTGCGCTCCTTCTCAATTCTCAGGTTGTCTTTGCCCATCACCATGTAATTGGGGCGATTGGGAATAATACTCAGGGCTGTGATTTCTGCCAGCGACAAATGATCAGGCATTTTATCGAAGTACATGAGCGAAGCAGCTTTAACACCTGATATATTAGAACCATAGGGTGCCAGGTTGAAGTACATCTGCAATATTTCATCTTTCGAAAAGTGCAGCTCCATTTGCGTAGCCCTGAACATCTCTATGCACTTGTTGAAATATGTTCTTGGCTTGGGGTCAAGCATACGGGCTACCTGCATGGTAATAGTTGACGCACCCGAAGTGCGGTGCATCCTGAAAATATTATTGACCAATGCCCTACCCACCGCGAGTGGGTTTACACCTATGTGGTGATAAAACCCTTTGTCTTCTTTGTAAATGACGGCGTTTTTAAGTTCCGGGGTTATTTCATCGAGGCGAGCGAAAAAACGCCACTGACGGTCTTTACCTAGATACTCATGCACCACTGTACCATCGCGGGCTAGAACTAGTTGGGAGTATTCAATATTGGGCTTTAGCGGAAATATTAAATCGAGGAAGAAAAATAACAGTATAAAGCCAACCAATGAAAAGAGGGCTTTCTTCATTCGCCTTTTAGCAGTAACACCAAACCAGTATTTTTTCTTTTCCGTTTCCAGAGACACGCAGTCGGTTGAATTTTTAAGCCCGTTTTTCTGCGTTGCTATCAAAACGCAAAAAAAGTTGAATTATTTTCCGGGCACGAAATTATCTTTTTAAATGCACAGGGGGTAACTTTGAAAGTATGAATCAACAAGAACTGAGTGTAACTCTGATTCAATCAGACATAGTTTGGGAAGACAAAGCGACCAACCTAAAACACTATGAAGCGAAAATTGAAGGTATTAAGGAAAGAAAGTGCATAGTGATACTGCCTGAAATGTTCAGTACCGGTTTCAGTATGAATGCGAAAGAACTAGCTGAGCTAATGGACGGCCCAACAGTTAGGTGGATGGCGCAACAAGCCGCGAAACATAAAATTATACTTACCGGTAGCTTGATTATTGAAGAGGACAATTGCTTTTACAACCGAATGGTTTGGATGCAACCTGACGGCAATATGGGCTACTACGACAAGCGCCATTTGTTTGGATATGCAAAAGAAGACCAACATTACACCCGTGGTGAAACACGCCAGATTGTACAGGTGAACGGATGGCGCATTAACCTTCAAATATGTTATGACTTGAGATTCCCGGTGTGGGCAAGAAATGCAGGAGAGGCTTATGATGTGCTGATTTATGTTGCTAACTGGCCACAAGTGCGCTCAACAGCATGGAAAACATTGTTGCAGGCGAGGGCTATTGAAAACATGTGCTATGTGGTGGGGGTAAACCGTGTGGGCAATGATGCAAAGGGGCTTACTTACTCGGGCGACAGTTCGGTATTTGGGCCATTGGGTGAATTGCTTTGGACAGATGCGGGTAACGATTGTACCCAAACCGTTTTCCTCAATAGGGAACATTTGACTGGAACGAGGGAAAAGCTACCCTTCCTTAAAGATGCAGATAAATACATTATTACATAAAAAGAGAGCCCCGAAATTTTCGTGGCTCTCTTTTGAAATATCGTATTCTACAAACTTTATTACAGCTTTACAAATCTTCTTACGGAAGTTCCAATACCTGTACCAACTACAATGTATTGCATAGTAGTATCCATTGGTGTGGCATAAATTTTTGCCTTGTCACCTGATATGCTACCAAATGAACCGCCATCTTGTGATGGAATGCTTAATGTTGTGTCATCAAGCTGAACAAAGTAAGCTGGTACAATTGCATTTGGATTTCCTAATAAGTCATTGGTATGATATAGTCCTGTACCAAGTTTCGTAACTGTTACAGTATCATTTGTTAAAGCTCTATACCACTTTCCTCCGTAGTTGTAAGAAGAATTTACATTAGTTACTGCAACGTAGATTGAAGCATACGAAGTGAAGCCATACTTGTTACGAGCTGAAGCTGTTACGATGTATAAGCCCGGAGTTGTATTGTCTAAAGTACTTTTATCAATAAGAACTGAATCGTACTCTTTGTAGAAAGTATCCTGAGCTGTCGCCTGAATCGCCGGAAGGCTCCCTCCTACAGGAATGCTATAGTACGGGCTTGCGCCACCAAAGGAAATTATTGGAAACGAAACCGTAACTTCAGTAGAAACGTCATTTACTGTTTTCTTACAGCTAGCAAACGAAACGGCTGCTAAAACTGCTAATAATAATATTTTTCTCATCAGAATTGTTTTATCGGTTTTTAATTACTTAGCCCACCAAACTTTTGAGTTCAACAATTGCAAACCAGGATAGTTTGCGTTTACGTTACTTTCAGTAGTAGGGTAAAGAAGGCGAGCCGGATGGTCAACGCTTGCATTACTTCTATCCAAAGGAATAGTCAGGAAGTCAGGGTAACCTGTTCTTCTGTATTCGCACCATGCTTCATAACCTTGGTTACCATTCATTGAGAACCATTTTTGAGTAGCAATGAATTGAAGTCTAGCAGCAGATGTGCCATGAGTAGGATAAACAGCCCAATAACCCGGAGCAGCGCCAGCCTCACCCATTACATAACGACCATAAGCAGTATCGGCTGAAACTGAGAAAGCACTGTTGATTGCACTGCCGTAGAAGCTGAAGCTTTCATAAACACCTTGATAGTACATAGCCGAATCGTCGCCGGTAATGAAACCTTTAACAATCGCTTCAGCCTGAAGGAAGTAACTTTCAGATGCTGATATGAAGATTACAGGAGCATTTGCAGAAGCTGAATTTGAAGGATCGGCACCTACAGTTGATGACGGCGTTGAGTTACTTGTTACAGTGAAGTTGTTTGACAACAAACCTTGAGGAATACCAGCGAAACCACCAGCAGCATTGGTATTGTAGAATGCACCAATCCTGTAGTCATTGTTTGACAACAAGCTGTCAATTGAAGTTTTACTCGCAATGAAGTTTTGAGTAAAGTTCAAATGATACTCTTCGTCGTACATTGGGTTACGGCTATTCGTGTTACCACCGTAGTAAATCATTGCACCATCGCCAGAGCCAATGAAATCAGGACCTGTTGCAAGGAATGTATTGATTGCTGCAGTTACACCAGTAGTGTTTCTGTTCAACATGCGCATCAAAGTTTTCAGTTTCAAAGTGTTTGAGAACTTCAACCATTTGCTCATGTTACCTTGGTAAACGAGGTCAACATTTTGAACTTTGTTATCGGCTGCTACATCAATGTATTTGTTAGCAGAGTCAATCAGGTTCAGAATACCATTGTAAACAACAAGTTGAGAATCGTACTTAGGATTTACTTTGTAACCGTCAGAAGGCTGACCGTTCAAAGCTTCTCTGTAAGGAACATCACCCCAACCATCAGTAATCAGTTGGAATGTATAGGCAGACATCAACAAAGAGATAGCCTTGTATTGCTTGCTTTTTTGTGAGTCAGCTAATTTAGAAAGCTGATAGAAGTTTTCCGCACCGTAATAAAGATTCCTCCAGGCAGCAGACCATTGGTCTTGACCGATTGAATATTTATCGAGGTTTACGTACTGGCTTGCAGAAGGACTTTGTGTCCAGTATTGTACCCAATATGCACCAGTAAGGTTAAGGTCGCAACCGAGTGCACTACCTACATAAAGTTGAGCAGCAGGCAACATAGTTTCCATTGTTACCGTGTGAGCCACATTTGGGTTGGTATTTACGTCCAAAAATTTCTTACAGGAAGCTGTACCTAAAATGCAGCAACCTAATAATGCTATGATACTTTTATTTTTCAACATAATTCGATTCGTTTTTTAGGGTTTAGAAATTAACTTTTACAAACACACCATAGTTTCTCAAAGATGGGCGTGCATTGAAGTTGAAACCCTGTCCGTTACTTGCAGAACCTGCTGATGACATTTCAGGATCGTCATATTTGTTGCTTGAAGCAGTCCATAAGAACAGATTGTTTCCAAAAAGACCTGCTTCAAGATTACCGAATGGAGTTTTCTTGTAGTATTTAGCAGGGATTTTGTAAGACAATGACAATTCTTGCAACCTTACATAACTAGCGTCAACTAACATTTGAGCAGGAACGATATTTTGACCTGCTACATTCACCCAGTAATTGTATGGATTGAATTTAGTAGTGTTTGCTACGTAGTTATCAGTTGTTCCGATTTGTTGTACTGAATTAGCCCAAACATACGGGTTACGATGGTTTTGAGCTGACTCTTCAGAATTACCGGTAAAGTCAAGCAATGATTTTGTTTGGCTGTAGAATTGTCCACCTTGTTTTGTAGTGAACAAAGCGTGCAATTTGATGCCTTTGTAAGAAAGGTCAGTTCCCCATGAAGCAATAAACCTTGGTTGGTAAGAACCTGCATAAACCGGTTTATCAGTTGGAACAGGAACACCGCTCGCATCAACTACTGCGTGACCATTCCAATATTTGATATCAGCAGCATAGAAAGTACCGAACGGACGACCTACAGCAGCTACGATAGACATACCGTTGAAACCACCGAGGTTAACTTGGTCGACACCACCTGTAAGGCTTTCAACCCTGTTCACGTTGTGTGTGTAAGTACCGAACAATTCCCAGTTAAGACCCCATTTAGTTTTGATTGGAGTACCACGCAATGCCAATTCAACACCTTTGTTAGAGATATCGCCTACGTTAACATATTGCAATGCATAACCTGCAGAATATGGAACCGGAACTGAAGTGATGAGGTTGTGTGTGTAGTTGTTGTAATAAGTGAACGAAGCAGACAACCTATCGTGCAAGAAAGAAAGATCAACACCAATTTCATATTCACGAGTCAACTCTGGTTTCAAGTTTGTTGCACCAAAGATGTGAGATACTGAATAAGCAGGTACTGTACCTGATACAGCATTTGAGAATGGCGGAGTGATTGTACCAAATGCGTTGTTGATTGAGTTTTGGTAGTAGTATGCGTTATTGTTAGCATAAGCAATACCATCGCTACCAACACCTGCAGAACCCATACGCAATTTACCGTAGTTAAGCACTTTATCTTTGAAAGCACCTTTCAAACGATCGGTGAAAATCCAAGAGAAGTTGGCACCAGGGTAGAAGTAAGAGTTATGACCGAAAGCCAAAGTTGAAGACCAATCGTTACGACCAGTTAACTCGAGGTACATTTCTCTTTTGTAGTTCAGAATTACGTCAGCGTAAACACCAACAGTGCGGTGTTTGCTGATAGAGTTCTCAACATTGTTAGGACCTTGGTTATTAGACATGTTATAGAAATCAGGGATAACCAATCCTGTATTTTCAGCAGCAAGTCTTTCAGCTTGTTGCATAGTCACGTTTTGACCCAATTTTGCGTCGATACCGTAATTATCGCTGAAAGAATGTTTCCAATCAACGATCACATCGTTTGTTAAACGGAAACCTGTGTAAGCAGCCTGACTGTAACCACCATTAGAAACGTAAGGGTTACCTGGATACAAACCTGTTTGATCGTATGGTTGAACATTGAATTTTGGAGAGTTGTAGTAAGACCTGTCATCAGTAACATCAGCACCAATACGATCGAACACATTGAATTCACCTTTTTTGAATCCAATATTTACATCTCCCATAATCCTGTCGCTCTTATTCCTATTGTCATAGTTTTTAGCAGCCCAGTATGGGTTTTTAGCATAAGCATTGAAGTAACCATACCTGTGAGTACCGGTAGTATCAATGAAATCCATTGAATAATACTTATTGCCGGTATTTTTCAACTCAGCAATAGGAATATCTGTAGGTACTTGCAACAATGACTGCATCACACCACCTGCACTCTGACCGCTGTTTTCAGCGCGAGAATAAGTGTTGATATAATTCAAATTGATAGAAGAGTAGAAGTTGTTTGACAACTCGGTAGTTCCGTTGAACCTTACACTGTACTTGTTGTAGAAAGTGTTAGGAACGATACCTGTGCTATTTAAAGCATTCAACGACAAGAAGTATGTTGATTTCTCTGTACCACCTGCAACAGAAACGAAGTTGTTCAAATCTTTACCGCGGTCGAAGAAGTTGTTCAGGTTGTTGTTGATGTAAGAATAAGGTTTCACCAATTGCTTACCATCGATAGCCTGACCCCATGGTTTCAAAGTACCGTCGAAAGGAAGACCCCAGCTAAAGTTATCTTGCCTGTCGTCGATGATACCTGTTGGGATAGAACCCTGACCGAATTCTTTTTGCGTTTTTGGAACGAACAACATATCAGACATTGTGTACGTCATTTTGTACGTAATGTCCATTTTAGTGTTTTTCGAACCCGGATCAGCTTTTCTACCGTGTTTAGTGGTGATCATAACTGCACCGTTAGCACCGGCTGAACCATAAAGAGCGGCAGCCGCAGGACCTTCGAGTACTGTCATTGATTCGATTTCATCCGGATCAATGTCGTTGGCACTGTTACCGAAGTCAACCTGCGTAAGCTGTGAGCCTGAAGAGAATTGACCAGAAGCAGTACGGTCGAAGTTATTCATTATAATACCATCGATAACGATGATGGCATTGTTGTTTTTCAAGATTGATTTTTCACCTCTCAAAACGATACGGGTAGAACCACCCGGACCACCTGTAGTGCTGGAAATGTTAGCACCGGCAACTTTACCTGCAAGACCAGAGATTGCAGAGTTGTTTTGACCTGAAGTGAGCTCTTCGTTACTTAAAGTAGTAGATGAGTAACCAAGTTCCCTTTTTTCTCTTTTCATACCCATCGCAGTAACAACTGCGCCTTCGAGCGTGTGCGGAGCCGGATTAAGGCGAACTACGATTTCTGTTTGTCCTGTGTCTGACACTGAAACAGCGTTATAACCCATTGCCATGAATAAAAGCTTGTGCTTACCATCAGGGACATTGAGGTTAAATTCACCATTCGCATCAGTGACCGTACCTACTGTAGTACCTTTTACTGTGACGCCCGCACCAGGATATCCCTGACCGTTTTCGTCCAGAACCTTACCAGTAATGTTGTGCGTTTGAGCGTGCACACCCATACTAGCTGCAAGGATTGGTACAATGAGTAACGAAGTTTTTCTCATACTGTATTTTTCTTTTTAAAAAGCTGCGTTAATGAAACAATTTTTGGCGAGAACACACGTTCCCGCACATTTGGGGGTGAATTTATAGCAAGATTGTGAATTATCAAAAGATTCGTTACAATTTTCTTAACAATGGTTTTTAGATTTCCAAACTTTTTCAGGAAAGTCCCCAAGAAATCACCCTTAAATACCCACACGGGTTCAACATCTTACGAAAAGATAATATTGCGATTCAAAAATTTTACAGGGCTGTTATTTGGTTAAATCTTTGCCCGGTGTCATCATTTTTTTCATCTCCATTACATCCATCTCCAGGTCGGCGAGCCTATGGTACACTTCAGCCGGCTCTGAGAAGTCGGCACTGATTTTAAGGCGACCATACCATACTTCCATGATATCTGATGGGTCTACTTCCAAAGTAGGGTATTCGTGGCGATGAACGACAGTATCGCTTTTCAAATAAATCTTGCCACGTTCAGTGAGTCTGTTCACCACACGTTTTACTGCCACGCCCCCTTTGTGTACTATTATATATACGCGGTTGTCGCGAATCTTTGTAATATCATCAATCCACTCACCAATCAGGCGATCGCCGTGAAGTATATTGGGAGCCATTGACGGGCCATCTACTTCAAACATTCTATATGTAGCGTTATTGAGTCCGGGCAGCCTGAATGTTGGCAAAGTTTCCATGAAGCCGGTATCGCCATAGCCAAGTAAGTAGCCTGCACGCGCCTTTACAGGCACATATACAATATTGTCGTTACCTTTTTCATCGACTGTTATCACCTTGGGTACACCTGTAAATTTCTCTTGCGGTGCCATGAGTGCACCTTTTTCGGAGTCGTAAGCACCATCTTTAGTAAGCTGTTCCAAATTTTTTGACAAGAGGTCGTCGAGTGAAACTCCAAAAAAATTGGAAAATGTGCATAGGGTCTCAAGGTTAGGCTCACTGATGCCTGCTTCGTAGTTGGCCAATGTAGTACGACCAATATTTAGCTCTGAGCTAAGCCCATCCTGGGTTTTGCCCATTTTTTTTCTCAGAAAGCGAAGGTTAGCTGGTAGGTTCATGTTGCAAATTTAAACAAATTTTTCCACAAAATTTGGAATTGTCAATTTTTTTGGACTAAATTTGTACCGTAAATAACACAATTGGTCACAAAGATAACATTACAAAATAATTATTCCAAAATAGTTGTAATTATTGTTGCTCTTATGTCGATAACTGTAAATCCTATCACTTTTTTTAAAACGAACTGCAATGAACGATATTCAAAAACACCAGATAAAAGATGCGCTCAAGCGCTGGAATGAATGGATAATAACCCATAATGCAACAGAAACTACTGCAATTGCACCACCAGTAGCTAATGCCATAGAAAATGACAACTGGTCTTTGCTCAATGACGACCAATGGCTGGAAGTGGCATCGAAAGTGGGATTTTACAGCGGTGAGCGTAAGGTTGGTGAAACCTCGGTGTACTTACTTCTACACGTTATTTTCAGAGATGCACTCAATCATAGGTATATGTATTGCGCGGGGTTTGCCAAAGGAATTGGTAAAACCACAGCGGCGATAGCTTTCCTGAAACAAAATGAGCGTACAGCATTGGTTCATTGTAACGAAAACCTGACTAAGAACGGACTTTTTGCTTGCATTGAGTCAGCATTGAAAGTGAGCTTCAGGGGTAGGGTGGTTAGGAAAACCCAACAACTGTTGCACATGCTGGCAAACAACGAAGGCACACTTTTCATTTTTGACAATTGCGACAGATTACCAGCTTCCACTTTTGACTATTTATGTGAATTGGCATTGGAGATACAACCCTATGCCGGTATTGTTTTCATGGGGCAAGAAACCATAAAGCAACACTTTGATTGCTTTAACCACCCAACTAATGAAGCTCGTGAAAAGATTGCAGGCATTATAGGCGACCATTTTGCGACCATGCGCAAACCGGGTCCTCATGATATTGCGTGCATTTGTAACGCCTACGGTATTTATGACGAACATACCATTAGGTTTATCCAACAATCATGTGGCAATTCACTACACGGTATTAACGACTATATGTACAACGCTTTACTTGACAAGAAAGCAGCTTGATTATAAAAAACTAAAAAAATACTTCTATGATTCAAAGAACCATTCCAAGGCAAATAAACCTTGCACGCAACATCACCCGGGCTGCCGAACAACAAATTAAACAGAAAACAGGGATGAAGGTAACGCTGCTCGTATGCCCTGATAACCAGGAAACCAAAACTCCGGAACAAATGCTTGATGTGGTTGCCGCCGCATTAAGTATGCACAGTTCTGCCTACAGAGTAAGATCAAGAGAAAGAGCGTATGTAGACCTGAGGTTTATATGTGCTTACCTGCTCAGAAATTACTTCCCATCAATTACACTACAGCAGATATCAGTATTCTTTGGCGGGCAAGACCATACTTCCATTATGAACGGACTTGCACGTACGGGTATGTTACTTGCTGTGGGTGATGAAAAATTCACACACAAATATGAAAAAGCTCTTAAATCGGTGAACAAATGGCTCAAAAACGAGGAATCAGGGTACGTATCAGCCATCAGCGCGTAGAAGCCCTACAAGAACTTTGTGATGAAATGAACGATTCTTTTCAACCTACCAACGACCACCACCTGCTGCTCAAAGAATACATGTATGAGTTGCAGCATTCGCTGAAGAAGTTGACACAAAAACCGCAGGAACTATACACTATTGCGCTCAGTGGCACCGAGTCGATCGCATTTTACCAACTTTGGCAAATGCTGGACTTAAAGAATGACAAGTATGCGGCAGTGATTGTTGAAAGTATGCTGAAAAAAATGAGCCGGCTGGCGGCATAAATTCGTTGAACTAGTAAAATACAATCCTATGAATAAAAAGAACAAAGAAATTACCCCTGCGCAATTTGAGGAAGCTATGAAACGGTATGCTGATGCCGGGCTAAGGGGCATTGAGATAAACAAAGCCATTGAAAATGAGGTGAATGAAGTAATTGCACGCTACGAAGTAGACCTGCAAAGTGCCACACAGGTGAAAAATGCCGCTTTTGAAACGATTAAAGCCTATTGCACCGGCAACAAAAACATGCTTTTCAGTAAACGCAGAAGTTTCGGTACGCAGCATGGCATTGTAGGCTTCAGGCTGGGTACACCCCGAATCAAGAATTCAAAAGGCACTTCATGGAAAACAGTATTGGACAAGCTGAAAAAAAAGCTGCCGCAATACGTACGCGTGAATGAAGAACCTGCAAAAGACCTGTTGTTAGCTGACAGGCACAAGGAAAACGTCGCTCCGTTGTTACAAGAGATTGGTATACAAGTAGTTCAGGACGATTTGTTTTTCATAGACCCCAAGATGGCTGCGTGAGCATTGCTTGCAGCACCGATGCCTTTTTTGCGCCTTTTCCACCCGTATTACCAGCCCCTATAAACCTTAACAAAAAAAGTTACCCTTTCACCAAACAAATGAGACAACTTTTACGTCTTTATTAGTAAGTACAATCCCAGTTTTTTTGACCCTTTTAAACCTACCATCATGAACAAAATAGCATACGTTTCCGGTAATGTATCCGGACATCCGAAAGAAATCATCAAAAACAAATTCAACGTTTTTGCGAAAAAACTCATCAACATGGGTTATCAGGTGGTGAGCCCACTTGGTGTGTATGAAAGCGAGCTGCAAAACAGTGATGCTTCAAAGGCTGATATCAAGAAACTGATGGAGTGCGATGAAGTTCATATGCTGCCTGACTGGCAGGAAAGCCGTGGTGCGCAGTTGCATCGGGATATTGCTGTTCGTTTAGGTATGCGTGTTGTGTACCACTAGTTTCGTTTTTTTCATATATATAGAGTATCATTTTTGCGAGACCGCCCACTTTTTCGGGCGGTCTTTGTATTTGTTGGGTAGCCATAAAAAAGCCCCGTTCGATGGTCGAACGGGGCTTTCTCTTTTTGTTTCCGGTTTGTCAGATAAAACCGCTTTGGAAACTCAGCTCAAGAGCTGCTATTGCTTTGTTTATTTTCCTAAGGCGATTCGAATAAATGATAATCCTGATTGCGATGATTGCCAGTAGCATAAGCTTTGATTTTAAAATGTTCATTCATCAGGAGTAGATTTTTCAATGTTAGAAAAATGGGGTCAGCCAGGTGGTTTGGCATCACGAGACCGCCCCGTTTTTCATCCTCTCTCTATTATTGTTTTACTAGTTTCTCGATCATTTTTTCGTTACCAGCTTGCAGTTCTACCATGTAGATACCAGCAGGGAGGTTGTTGATATTGATGTTGAAAGCACCGTTTTGTGTATCGATTGTGCGGTTAACCACGCTTACACCTGCAGTGTTCATAATGTTCAACTGACCTTTAGTATTAGAAGGCATGTTGAAACGGATGCTTACGTTTTCAGTTGCAGGGTTAGGGCTTACGCTCATTGTAAGGTTGTTAGCAACTGCAGATGTTTGCGCATTTTGTGCTTTAGATGCAGTTAATTCAAACCTGTTTTCGCCTTGAGTATTCGCATCGGCAGTAATATCGAAACTGTATTGAGCACCGCTTACCAATTCAGTATAAGTACCATTCATTTTATCGTGGAGGTAAAGAGTTGAACCGGCAGGCATGTTAACGTCTTCAGCTTTGATAGTATACCTTTGAGCGTAGCTTGTAGTGAAGCCCATTGGGATAACTGTAGTGTTGCTCAAAGGTCGTGCGTCGATGCTCAATTTTTTGTGATCAGCACTCAAAGTGTAGAAGTTCAAATCTGGGTTAGTTTGTTTGTCGGCGTCATTATCAAGCTCATCATTACTGTTAGCAGCGTTGTCGAAGTTGATATAAGTCATATCCCAAGGGTGGTTGTTGCCATCAACAACTTTTAGTGAAACAGAAGCAACTGCGCTATTTGTACCTTTCAAAAGAACTGAACTTGCAGCACTTACTTTGTTTGCTTCGGTAAGGCTTAAAGTAGCACCATCGTAAGCAGCACGTACCTGGAATGAAGTGTTCATATCGATGTTGTAAGCAATTGGAGATACAGTGTTGATAGCTTTTGCTTCGAATGCACCAGCACTACCGAGGAACGGATTCCAAACATA
>CANGIY010000015.1 GCA_947454235.1 Chitinophagaceae bacterium | reverse complement strand
CTCAATGGAATTGTCATCCTCAAATAGTGGACACTTCAATTATTTCCGATACTTTGAATTGGACGGAAATTTCTGGAACCTATACAGCTAGTGGAACTGAGAAATACATCACATTTGGGAATTTCTATAGATCATCTGATACGCATGTACGATTGACTATTGATACAACCGGATCGGGAGGAGATATGTACGCATATTATCTCATAGATGATGTCTCAGTCATCGACTGCGCCTCCATGCCTTTTGCTGGTAATGATACCTTAATACACCCAGGCGATAGCGTGTACTTGGGTACACATGAGGCATTAGTGCCGTGGTTGTGGTATCAATTGGGTAGTAGTACTACAATAGATAGTGGCGGCGGCTTGTGGGTACACCCCACAGCTACTACACGGTACGTGGTAACACAGGATATTTGCGGTGATGGCATAAAAGCAGATACCATAACAGTACACGTGTGGCCTGATACCCCAACAGTGGTACACACCATTATTGACCCAATCAATATTAATGTGTACCCCAACCCTGCCAATAGTGATGTTACCATTGATGGCGCATGGGGTTGTACCGTTGAGGTTATTAATGCTATTGGGCAAACAGTGCTACAAAAAGAGGGTATCACTAAACGCGAGACAATTGATATTTCTATGCTGGAAGATGGCGGATATATGGTTGTTGCTTACAACCCGGTGAGTGGAGTTAGGGTTGTGAGGAGGATTGTGAAACGAGGGCGGTAAAATATTTTGAATAAATGATGAACAAGAGCCAGTGCCGCAGTGCTGGCTCTTGTTGTTTGTTATACTAAAACTGGTCGAGGCGTCTCGCCTCGTCCTAATACTGCGCAAGCGTCCCGCGTGCCGGTCATAAAATTGAATATGGTTGGAAAGCAAGCGGGACGCTTGTATGTGTATAGGTCGAAGCGGATGCTTCAACCAGGGTGCGGATTATATGTATCTCAATAGCGTGAGGGATAGCAACGGAAAGCCCACAGCGCAGCGAGGACTTGCAGTGTATAGCCCGACCCGCAAGGGGCACGACCAAAGTTCTTTTCAAGTTGAAACTTGCCGCCTGAAAACCCTATAATTCAGTGAATTCCGATTCAAACTCACCCCGAAATGTGCTGTAAGGGGCGCCGTTTTTGAATGATTTTTACGTCATCCCTCATTCTAGGTATCTAGGGATACGGGGAAAAATGCGTATTATTGTTCTCTAATTGAGGTAGTTGGTTTTATGAATAACAATCAGATGCCAAAGAATGAAATGAACCGTATTGCGGCGTTGAGGATGTATGACATTCTCGATACCGAAGCGGAGCAGGAATTCGATAACCTGGCTCAACTAGCTGCTGAGATATGTAATGCTCCTATAGCATTCATTAACTTCATCGATGAAACCCGCCAATGGACTAAGTCAAGCGTGGGTATGTCGATTCATACCATGCCCCGTGAAGCAGGCTTTTGCTTCTACGCCATTCAGGACGATGAGATTTTTGAAGTCACCAACCCCATAGCCGATGCGCGTTTTGTAAACAGTCCGCTGGTAACCGGGCACCCCGGAGTGCGTTTTTATACGGGTATTCCACTGGTCAACAAAGAAGGGTTCAGGCTGGGTACATTGTGCGTTTTATCGCCCAAGCACCATCAACTCAATAGCTACCAACGTATTTCGTTACAAATACTTACGTCTTCGGTAATGTCGTTGCTGGAGTTGCGCCGGGAAAAGAAAGAAGCGGAGTTTTATAGAAATGTACTCGATGAAATTGCTGTTGTAGCCCTCACTACCAAGGATAATACCGTACAGGAAGCCAATGGCTGGTTTTGCACCATGGCGGGCCTGAAAGAGAACGAAATCATAGGTCGTAATTACAACGACATCAAACTAGCCGACTTAACTACTGTACAGTCGTCAGAAATTCAACAGTCTATAGAAGGAAGGAGCATCTGGCGGGGTATTGTCAGGAATCAGAACATAAAAGGCATTATAACATGGTGCGACCTAACTGTGATTCCTTATGTCAATAAAGACAATGAGACCATAAAAATACTGTACCTGCGCAGGGATATTACTGAGGAAGTTTTGTTGCGTGAAAGGCTGGAAGAATCGGAGAAACTGGCGGGTACAGGGCGTTGGGAATTGAATATTTTCAATCGTGTCACCACCTGGACTCCGGGCATGTTCGCACTTCTTGACGGCGATGGCACCACCGATAATTTGAAGGCGCAATCGATTATGAACTTTGTAAGTCCTGCCGATTACGACAGGGTGAACGATGCCAATAAAAAACTACTTGATAAAAACACGCACGGCGACACCATTGAATTTAACCTAAGAACTGTTAAGGGCAGAGAAAAAAGAGTAAAAGCCGTTGTTAAAAAAAGATACAATACCAAGGGTGGCCTAACGGGTATCTATGGTACGCTTTTAGATATTTCGGGGTTGGCGCCGGTGCAGTCTTTGCCGGTTGCGGTAGAGCAGCCTACAGAGGCGGATGCAGAGTCAATTCCAGCCCCGTTTCAACAAGAAAACAAACAGGAGCTACTGCTTCAGATGCCGTTTCCTTTGGTGATAACCGATAAGGATGGCGTAATAACAGCCGTTACCGAAAGTTTCAGAAAACAGTTCAGTTATTTCAACTTCGAACTCATTGACAGCGACTTATTTGGTAATATTTTACGCATGGGTCGCCAGCAGGTGAAAAGCCTACAGGCTGAACTTGAGTCAAACGGCAAAATACAAGAGCAAAAGCTGGCGCTGTTTGCAGGTGGCGGTACCGTTGTTGATGTGTTGGTTTCAGCGGTGAAGCTGGATGAACTATATGTGTACACCATTTTGCAGGGTGCACAAACTGTTGCGGTATCAGTACCCGAAAAAAGGTCGATGCCTGATGGATTATTATTTGCCGAGACCGATTCAGAGGCAAATTTGGTATTTGCCAGTCCGGCATTGTTGCAAATATTAGGAAGATCTGAACAAGATTTAAAGGTCCGGCCTTTTCATTTTATTACCGATGAAGACCAGCGCACAAAAGCACTCAACCTGCTTACTAAGCAACTTCGCAGTAAGGAACGCCATTCTGTTTTTACATTTTCAATTGAAAAGGGCGAACAAAGTAAGTTGTGGCTTGAGATGCGCGGAAACCTGATACTTAACGAGGGTAGAGTAGAGCACATCGAAATTATTTTCAATGAAGTAACCGAACGCGTTAAAACAGAAGAAGCATTACACGAAGTAGCGTGGATTGCCATGGAAGCAAAAGACATGCAACAGACAGTGATGGAGCGCATGAAGCACGAAGTGCGCAATCCGCTGGCGGGTGTATTGGGAATGGTCAATTTGCTGTCTACTACACCACTTACAATTGAACAAAAAGTATTGGTATCGGGCATTAAAGATGCCACCGGCGAAATGCTGAATACACTCGATCACATATATGACGTGTCGAAAAAGCAGCCATCGAAGCACGAGAATGAAGATAGCGAGTTTGAGGTAAAAGCTTTGGTTGATAATATTATACTCACATTAAAGCCCGATGCTGATGCAAAAAACATCAGATTCACACTGCAGGTTGATAATAAGATACCGCCTGCTGTGATTGCTGAAAAAGATGTTTTGAGTAAGATATTGATGATACTTGCAGGCAACGCCTTGAAGTACACTGAAAAAGGAAGCGTGAGTATAGGCGTGTTCATGAAGCAGCAACAAAACGATGTGGTGAGTCTGGAATTTGTGGTGAAAGACACAGGTGTTGGTATAGCGCAGGATAAGCTGGAAACAATATTCGAGACATTTATCAACGACGATAGAAATCCACGCATGCCGGGTGGGGCCGGGTTGGGTTTAGCTGTTGCGCGCCAACTTGTTGAACAGCAAAGCGGAGAATTAAAGGTGAAAAGTCAGTTGGGTATAGGTACTACATTCTCATTTACTTACCATTGTAAGCTCAATAGAGATGCAGTGCTGCCAGAGCCGACAGAACAACATGAAGATGACGAATCTACTGCGTTAAATGGTTATTCAATACTTGTTGTAGAAGACAACCTCATGAACCAGCGCATTGCTAAAATGTTGCTTGATAGCTGGGGTGCGACTGTAACAGTTGCCGATAGGGGTCAAAAAGCCATTGACCTCGTGGCTTCGGGTAATTTTGACATCATAATGATGGATGTGCAGATGCCTGAAATGAGTGGTATTGAAGCGGCAACCATGATTAGAGGAGAGCTAATGGACAATACGCCAATTATTGGCATGACGGTTTCAGAAATGCAGGCAAGTAGAGAAGCTTGTTTGCGGGCAGGTATGAATGAGTACATTTTAAAGCCACTAAAACCTGCAGAGCTTCATAAAAAGATTTTCGCGCTGTTGAACAAGCCTGAAATGAAGCTGAAAGAAATGCCGGTTACAAATGCCTATGTAAAAGAAAAGATTACAAACATTCAGTATCTCAAAAACATCACCAGCGATGATGTGCACTTAATGAAAGAGATACTAGAGATTTACGTTGCCAAGACGCCGGGTTTGCTGGAAGAGTTAGAAATTAACATGGCTAACCGTGCGTACAAACAAGCGCAGGCGGGGGCCCACTATCTTAAAAATTCGGTAGGTTTGATTGGTGCTGATACCTTATTCCACATGTTTGCTTCACTGGAAAACCAATTAAACCACTTGCCGCCATCGGGTGAGACTTATGAATTGCTCAATAAAATTAAGCCGATAATTCTCGATTCAATCGACGAGACTAAGGATGAGCTAAAGAATCTATAGTTCTGTAAGATGTTCATGTTGGGATAGAATATACTGTGTTTCAGCCTAGTATTTGATAAGTTGAAGTTTTAAGCGGGTGGCAGCTAGCCCCACATTGCCACATTTTTGTCACAGCAACCATTTTTTTGATTATTTTTAACGCTTGAACCAACTTTTTACAAAAAAGAGTTGTCTTTTCTATTGGCGGAGTTGTGTCCGTTTTGTAACGAAAGAAATATGAAACTGAAATTCTATCTTACAGTCGTTTTATTGGCGTTTATTTTCCCAAGTTTTGGGCAGGTATTTGTTACCGGTGATACGGTTGTTGATTGTAGCCATCCTTCCGCCACAATGAACGCGACATTGATTGGTGACAGACCTATCAATGCCCGTATTACTACCGACGACGTTTATTCAGCTGTTCACCCACTCGGGTTTAACTTTCGCTTTTATGGTACCGTTTATTCACGTTGTCTAATAGGCGCAAATGGAACAATAGGCTTCGATACGACCTTGGCAGGGGCATACGACCCATGGCCTATCACATCCCGGTTGCGCGGCAATTCTAGTAAATACAACAGTATTTGTGGACCATGGTGCGATATTGATATTACAGCCGGTAGCCGTAGTGGTATGATTTCTTATTCTACCGACGGAACTGCCCCTAACAGAAAATATGTGGTGAACTATTGTACCGTAAACATGTTCTCGTGTACGTCGCAAACTATTACAACACAAATAGTACTTTATGAATCAACAAATGTAATTGATGTTTATGTGGCACATAAAGTTGTATGTAGTACATGGAATGGTGGTTATGCAATTATTGGTGTTCAAAACTCTGACGGTACCCATGCTACAACAGCACCTAGTAGAGATTATCCTTCGGTGTACACCTGCCTAGATGAAGGATGGCGTTTTACACCTGACACTTCTGATACTGTTTACGCTGTTGCTTCAATACCATTTACTCCGATTCCTTACGACACTTCAACTATTTATTGGTATAACGCTTCAACAGGAGCATTCCTGGGTACAGGTGCTAGCCTTACTGTAAGTCCGTCGGTAACTACTACATACATAGCAGCAGCATTGGGTTGTGGAGACACTTCATTTGCGTACCATACCGTTCAAAGAGGGCCTTTTGTGACACCAATTCATGAAGTAACACATGTCGATCCTTCTTATTGCGGTGCATCTGATGGTTCAATTACAATTGGTGGATTTGCAGCATCTTCGCGATACGTCGTCTATTATGATTATAATGGTACACCAATGACTCCGCTAGGCACTTCCTCTGATGCTTCCGGTAATATTACGTTGACTGGTTTGTCAGCAAGAGGAGGCACGGGCAGTTACGATAACATTCATGGCATACCAACAAGCTCTTCGTTATGCCCTACCGATACCATAGGTCCAATTATTCTAACCAACCCTGCACCTCCAACTGTAAGGGTTGATTCTCCATTGGTTTTGACATGTATAGGTATTCCGGTTCAGCTTAATAGTTATCCTTCAATTTCGGGCTTGCCTTACAGCTATTTGTGGACACCGGGTACAGCGTTAAGTGGCACTACAATACCTAATCCTATTGTTACGCCAACTGCAGCAGGTGATGTTGTATATACAATTACCATCAATCCGGGCACTGATCCTACATGTAATTCTTCGACTACCTTAACGGTACATACTGAAGCACCGTTCATACTGAATAACCATGATACAGCAATCTGTTTGGGCAAGCACGTAAATGCAAGCATAACAGGTTCTAATAATTTTGCATATACATGGACGCCAACTACCGGTGTTTCTGACCCTAATATTAAAGAGCCGGTACTAACGCCAACAACTACTACATACTATTCAGTAGTTGCTACCTATGCTCATTGTCCTGATATGGGTGCTGGGTTTAATATTGAAGTCGATACACTTGCTCCTTATCGCAGAATCATAGATACGTTGTGTTTGGGTATGGCCGATACTCTTGACTTAAGGGTTGCAGGTCCTGACACAGGCAGCAATCATTATACATACGCATGGGTTCCTGCAACAAACGTAAACGACCCTGCGGCAGGTAACACGTGGATTCGTCCTACAGCTCCGGGTATAGTTAATTACCAATTATTGATTAACCCTAATGCACGTGAGTGTACCATGACAGATGACATTATGTTGTATGTTCTGCCAAATTCAATTAGTGTATCGCCAATTGATACTCAAATTTGTATGGGTGCTACAATTAACATGGTAGGTTCAGGGCATCCATTATTCCATTATCAGTGGTTACCAACTGCCGGTATTGCGATTTCTGATGTTTTGAATGCAAGTATTACGCCTGATACATCAGCTCGTTACACCGTTATTGCAACATATCACCTGTGCCCTCCAATGTTTGCTTATTCGAACATTTCAGTTCAGCCAAATCCGGTGGTTTCGATTTCAGAAAACAGATTCAAGTGTCAGTTTGATACAGTACACATTAAAGCAACTGTACTTCCTACATGGTATAATAATTATAGCTATACCTGGACGCCTGCAACTGATTTAGATACTACTCACGGTGCAACAGTTGTATTCAACGGCGGTACTACTACCAGATTATTTGTCACTGTGACAACTCCTGCGGGCTGTACTGCAAAAGATTCAGTAGACGTCAACGTTTACCCACAAAATTTTGCATCAATTACGCCTGATCATGTTGATTTTTGTCCGCACACAAGTATGGATCTAGTACCTACTGGTCCTGTAGGAACAACTTACCACTGGTATCCGCACTATTATTTATCTGACAGTCTTGGAAGTTCACCAAAAGTTGAGCCTATTTCAGATCAGGTTTATACTGTTGTAGCTACTTCTAGTTCTGGTTGTAAAGACACATTCAATTTTACTGCGAAAGTGTTCCCAGCGGCTGTTATTTCTATTCCTGATACCATAACGTTACACCCTGGTCAAACTTATCAAATTTTGACCATGTCGAACTGTACAAGCTTTACCTGGTTTCCTGATGCTGGTTTAGATCATAATAATGTTATGGACCCTGTAGCTAATCCTGCTGCAAGCACTGTATATTTTGTAACAGGTACTACACAAGACGGTTGCGTTGTAACTGACTCAATAAATATTATTGTTGATGGAGATTCGTATGTAGGTGCTGCAAATGCGTTTACACCGGGTGTTGAGCCGAATAGTAAATTTAAACTTGTAGTTGATGGCATTGCTGAACTTGATCATTTCAGAATTTTTGACAGATGGGGTTTAATGGTATTCAGTACCAACGACATCACAGAAGGCTGGGATGGTACTTATCAAGGC
Organism: Chitinophagaceae bacterium; assembly: GCA_947454235.1. Classification (GTDB taxonomy): domain Bacteria; phylum Bacteroidota; class Bacteroidia; order Chitinophagales; family Chitinophagaceae; genus Flavipsychrobacter. The sequence goes on along the minus strand of CANGIY010000015.1, from coordinate 99,571 downwards.
AAGGCACAGCCTTTTGGAGTATATATCTACGAATTGGTGGCGAAAACATCGGCGGGTAAAGTTGTTACACGCAGAGGCAACGTAACCCTTTTGAGATAAATCAATCAACATGGTTCTGCTTTAAGTTGAATATAAAAATGCACTTATTTTAGAACTATCACCTGATTAACCCTCTCATTTTTAAAAAAGAATTGTACTTTACACGTTCAATTTTTTGATAGAATGACTTTATAATGTGTCATTTTTGAGAAAAACGAATGTGTGTGAGTGAAAATAATTGTAAATCAATAGGTTAAAAGCTAATCATTTTTAAATAAAATAGATTATGAAGAAGGTAAACCTCGCCATTTTTCTTATGTTCTTTTCCTTTGCGACACAGCTCGCACAGGCGCAAATTGTAGGAACCAGTATCTTCTTACAAGGAGCATATGTAGAGATTGGTTCACAGCGAACTGCTGCATTGGGCTCGGGCTCAGCAGCACCTACTGGTTACCATCCGCATATTGGTTTAACCGCATCAACCAGTGCATATTTATGTAGTACTAGTTCCAATCGTATTTTGTCGTCGGTTGCTGATGCGGGGCATACGGGCTGGTCAACTGCAACTGGATCGCATTATTATGGTGATTTTACTTTACCGGGTACGCCTTGGGAAATGTGGTGTATCATGGCAAATGGATCCACCGGTTTTTCTTATGCAACGAACTGTACCTTTACCGGTTCTGGTTCTCTAACCGGTAGCTGGTCTTCTTACACTTCTGCAACAGCCGGAGGCGGTACCGCATCGGGCGTATGGGATGGTTCATTCCTTTCAGGAAATCTTCGATTGAGCAAACTTTATGAAGTAGATACATTTGGTCACCACTTAGTTGTGACAGTAAAAATGTACAACACTACCGCAACAGACATTACAAACGTTTATTATTTCCGTTCTAGTGACCCAGATAATGACCAGTCTTGGGGTTCTGGTGGTGCATTCACTACTAATAACCACATTAATTATCAAGGTGATGCAGCTAATAGACACGAAGTAACAGCTTACCCTTACAGTGGTGGCGGTGGCTATGGTCGTTATGGACTCGCAACAAAAGACTGTAGAGCGAAAGCACTTATTTATAACAACTGGGGAGGCTTCTCATGTACCGATCTTTCTGCTATTTATGGAGGAACAGCTTCATGTTTAGGTGGTTCATACTACGATTTACGTGGTCTTCACTCAGGCGATATCGCTATTGCATTGATTTTCAATATTGGTACTATTCCGGCTTACGATAGTGCGTGCCTTTCATACGCTTATATTTATAATGACTCAGTGGGTATTGATAGTGCTTTCCCTAATCCACAGATGGTGATAGGTGGAGTTGCTTACGATATCTTGGATACAATAAGCTGTCGTACTGCCTCTGCTGCTACAGTAGCTGTAGATCTTGCTCATGCCGATTCGCGTAACTTTACATGGACGCAGTGGACTTGGGCTCCTGCAACTGGTCTTTCAAGCACTACCGGTACGCACGTTGATGTCGATGTTAGCTCTCTTACTGCTCCTATTACATATACTATCACTGGTACAGATTCTATTTCGCATAATTGTAATGGAAAGAGCTTCCTTTTAACAGTTATCCCTCCTCCGAGAATACACGTTATTAATAACAGTCCATTGTGCCCTGGTGATAACCTGATTATTACTTTGATTGATACATTGAGTTCAACATCGAGCACATTTAGCTGGACTGGTCCTGGTGGCTTCACTGCAACCACAGCCAACGTAAATATTAACCCTTGTTCTTTTGCTGATTCCGGAGTTTATCACATTACAGTTAACGATGATGGTTGCTATATAAGCGATACTACTTTAGTAGTCGTACACAGCACTCCTCCGTCACCTATTTTCTCAAACCCAACTTATTGCCAGTATCTTTCTTCTGTGCCATTGTCTGCCAGAGGGTCTAACATTCTTTGGTATACAACTGCTACAGGTGGTACTGGTAGTGCTGTTGCACCAACACCATCTACAACTGCTGCAGGTACATTCACCTGGTGGGTTACTCAAACAATAAACGGTTGTGAAAGTGCCAGGTACCCTGTAGTTGTTACAATTAACCCTAAACCGGTTCCTCCTACAATCACTGATACTCCTGGTGTTTATTGTGCCGGTGAGCCTTGGCATACATTCAGCTATCCTTCAAGTACCGGTGCTCTTTTGTGGTACCCAGGCAGTACTGGTGGACCTGGTTCAGCAACACCTCCTACTGTAAATACGAATGTTCCGGGTTCTTATACTTTCTGGGCAAGTCAATCATTACTTGGATGTGAAAGTGATCGTAGCCCAATCACAATTACTGTGTTAGATAGCGTTAGAGCGCACTTTAACGGTACTGTACATTTAGGTTGTACAAGCGATACAATTGTATTTGATAACTATTCGTATGGTGCATCAACTTATTTGTGGTCGTTTGGTGACGGCAATTCTTCGCACGATGTAAATCCTACACATGTTTATACTCATCAGCAAATTGATACAGTTATTTTGTATGCACACAACGGTCATTGTCAGGATTCTTTAATTGAGTATTTTGATCTGACTCACCCGATGAATGCTGACTTTACCTTGTCTCCGGGTTTGATTTGCCAAGGTAGCGTTGATACATTCACGAACTCGTCAACGGGTAGAAGGTTGTCATACCAATGGAGTTTTGGTGACGGAGCAACCGATACAGCAAGGAATCCTACACATATTTATGCGAATACAGGTACATATAATATCATGATGATTTTGAAGGATTTCCTTCCTTGTTATGATACTGCGTACGGAACTGTGGTTGTAGATTCTGCCAGTCCAATTATTCCAACAATTTCTGATACAGCTATCTGCGTTGGTTCTTATTTAACGCTTTCTGCTGATTATTCTAGCATTGGGTTTACAAACTTAGTTTGGAGTTTTGGTAATGGTGATTCAGTTTATAATCATAACCCAGTATCATACGCTTATTCAACTCCTGGAGATTACACAATAACTGCCAAAGTTGTTTACAGGGTTTGCCCTACAGCAACTGCAACAAAAGTTGTTCATGTTAATACGCAACCTACAGTGAATATTGGCCCTGATACAAGTATTTGCGCTGGTACTGAGGCTGTATTCTATATGAGAGATGCTACAAATGCTGGTAATTCAGCAGCGTCTTGGTTGTGGAGTACCGGTGAAACAAATTCTTCAATTGGTGTAGTAAATGCCGGTACGTATTGGGTTACAGTATCAATAGGTGGTTGTACCGTTTCCGATACAATTGTGTTGACTGATGATTGCGATTTCAACGTAGGTAACTGCTTTACTCCTGATGGTGATGGCGTTCACGATTATTTCGATCCGCGTCGTGGCGTTTCAAGCGAGCTTTCATCATTCGTTATGAGGATTTATAACCGTTGGGGAGAGAAAGTGTTCGAAACAACTGCAACTGAAGGTCGTGGCTGGGATGGTAAGTACGGTGGTACTGACCAACCAGAGGGTGTTTACATCTATAATATTACTGCTGAGTTTTCAAGCGGCAGGCGTATTACGAAATCAGGCAACCTAACGCTGATGCGATAGATTATAGCTATTAGAGTTTTTATTCCTGTGTCTGTTTTGAGTTTACATTTTGTGAACGAAAAAACAGACACAGTTTTTTTATGGCATTTTGTAGGCGTTTATTGTTTTTCTACAAGTTTGTGAAGTAATTGAATTCGATGTTTGAATTTGAAGTTTATTGGTATTTCATCAGTCGTTTTATCATCTGGCGTCTAATTGCTTTTTACTTTACGTTATGCTTCCTGATTTCCAATGAAGAACTGTTTCGGGGTTATTAAATCATTAGAGAGAAAATATTTTCAAATTTAATTTGGCTTTTACCAACTTTTTGTTCTTTTCATGCTGTCTTTAATTAATAGAGTTGAGTTCCTTTTGTTGTGGAAAAACGAATTCTTTTTCAACTGTCATTTACTTTTCCTATCAAGTTGTTACTGATTATATTCGAATGAAAATATTTTTTATGTTCAAACCATTAAATAATAGTTAGTTCGGAAGGCGGTTGTTGAGAAGAAACCTTTTTTTTGCGTATTGAAGGAAAAACAAATAAATTTTCGTTAAAACCAACTATCTTGCGTAGTTTTCTGTCTTATAATAAGAGGCAGAAGAAATCGCTGATGAAAACCTCAGTTAATAATTTTTTTATGAGAAAGAATTTATCTAGCTTTTTAACCTTATTGGTTATTGTGTTCGGCTCAGGTATTGTTAGGGCCCAAATCATCTCGGGTGATTTGTTCCTTCGTGGAAAGTACCTCGAAGCAGGTGCTCAAATGAATGGAGCCCTTGGTACAAAAGGTACGGCTCCAACTGGTTATAATCCTCACCCTGGTTCTGCCATTTCATGTACTGGTTCATCAGGCTCAGGTCAGTTGGCGTCGGTTTATGACTACGGTTTAGACGGATGGACAACAGGTACTCCTGCTTACATGGGTGACTATACTATTCCGGGTACTCCGTGGGAAATGTGGGCAATTCAGGCTAACGGTAGTTGCGCTCGCGTTTATTCAGTAGGATGTTCAATTACAGGTAGTGGCTCACTGGCTGGTTCATTTACGAGTTACACTCCAGGTCCCGGTACAGTTGCAGGAACTTGGAATGGAACTTACTTGAGCGGTAGCTTAACAGTTGTTGACGAGTATAGGGTAGATACACTTGGATCTGCACTCATTTTCACAGTGAAAATGTATAACAATACAAGTTCTTCAATCAATAACGTTTATTTCTGGCGTTCTAGTGACCCAGACAATGATCAGTCATGGAGCGGTTCGTTCTCTACCAACAACTATATTAACTATCAAGGTACCAGTTCTTCTGATATTCGCCACATGGTTAGTGCCTACACTACAGCTACTCACGGTAGCGGACATACGCCTTATAGCTTAGGCGCAAGAGATTGCCGTGCTAAAGTAGTTATCTATAACAACTGGGGTGGATTTGCTTGTACTACTCTCGATGGTATTTATGCTGGAGGTTCTGCAGCAACTTGCTTAGGTGGTTCTTACTACGATTTACGTACTGTGCACTCAGGCGATATTGGGATAGGTATAGTATTTAACTTAGGTAATATTCCTGCTTACGATAGCGTTGGTTTCTCATTCGCTTATATATTCAACGATTCTGTTGGTTTGATGCAAGCATTCCCTGATCCTCAAATGAGCCTTTTAGGGCACATTACAGATACAGCCTACACTATTGGTTGCTCTGGTGTAACCGATTCGGTTGTTCCGGTTGATATCCTTCATGGCGATACTCGTCAATGGACTATGGGCAACTGGGTGTGGTCTCCTGCTACAGGTTTGTCTTCAAGCACAGGCGTACATAATACTGTACATTTGAATGGCATCACAGGCGTTCAACACTACACAATCACCGGTACCGATTCTGCCGGTGGTAACTGTGAGTCTAAGACTTTCTATTTGACAGTTATTCCTCCGCCACATATCGAAGCTACTAATAGTGGTCCGGTTTGCGAAGGTGATCGCGTTACTTTGTATATTCATGACACTGGTTCTGCAGTAGGTTCTACGTATTCTTGGGTAGACAACCGCGGTAGGACAATTGGTACTTCTACAACTATTACTATTACAACTACAGCTGCTGACTCTGGATATTTCTATGCGTTGAAGACTTCAGGATATTGTACTGCAATTGATTCTACTTTAGTAGTGGTACATGCTCGACCTACAGCGCCTGGTACTACACCATTATCATATTGCCAATACGAGCCTACAGCTCCTCTAACCGCAGTTGGTGTGAACTTGTTGTGGTATGCGAATGCAACAGGTGGTTCAGGCAGCACAAGCGCACCTGTTCCTTCTTCGAATGTTCCTGGTACTTACACTTGGTACGTTTCTTCTACGTCAGCATTTGGTTGCGAAGGTCCTCGTGCACCAATCGTGGTAACTATCAAGCCAAAACCTGGTCAGCCTGATCCATACAGTCCTACTTATTGTCAGTTTGATATTTCAGTTCCTTTGACAGCTACCGGCACTGCCCTGTTGTGGTCTGGTCCTGGTATTTCTAGTACTTCAATAGCTCCAACTCCTCCAACTACTATGCCTGGTATTCAGACATATTATGTAACACAAACAATCAATGGTTGTACGAGCGATTCAATAGCATTGTATGTAACAGTTAATCCTAAGCCAACTCCTCCTACAGTTAGAGATACAGCTTATTGCCAATACGAACATTCAGTTCCTTTGACAGCTTCTGCAATATCAGCAGTTAAGTGGTATGCTTCAAGTACTTCAGTTACTCCGCTTTCAGGTGCACCAACTCCATCTACTACTGTAGTAGGAAACACTTCATGGTGGGTTACACAAACAGCTTTGGGTTGCGAAAGTGATAAAGCACAAGTAACAGTTACTACTTACAAACTGCCTAATTTCGATATCCTTGCTGGTAAACCATTCGTTTGTCAGTACGATACTTTGAGTTTGTCTTACAATCCGTTCGATAACGCTCCTTATCCTGGTTACAAATGGTATTTGCCTAACGGTGCACATATCGTTCGTGGTACTGATACTGATTCTTCAATCACAGTAGAATTTGATTCATTGTACTTCCAGAAAGTTATTTTGTTGACTTCTGATTACAATGGAAGGTGTAAAGTGTATGACACATTGCCAGTGAAAGTTGTTTACACTCCTGAAGCTGTTGCATTTACTTCAAATCACCAAGATCTTTGCGTTAACGATACAATTGTTGTTGCGCTTGCTACTAGATCAGATAATGCTTATAACTATCACTGGAACTTTGCAGGTGGTACTATTGTATCTCACAGTTCAAACACTGGTGGTCCTTATAAAATTACATGGTCAACTCCGGGTACACACATCATCAACGTAGCTACTGCAACGGTTGAAGGTTGTATCAGCAAACCAACTACTGATACTTTCACAGTTCACGAATTGCCTGATGCCAGGATTTTACCTTTCCCTGCTGGAATTTGTTCTGAAGATAGCATCAACTTGGAAGCTTATGATAGCACACACAGTGCCTTCAAATACGAGTGGGCTCCTAAACACTACTTCTATACTAGCCAAAACGAGCACCATGCTTGGGGTAGAATTCAAAATCAAGGTTATATCTACTTAACTGTAACTACTCCTTACAATTGCGTTTCTAGAGACTCTCTGTTGTTGCAGCCTGATGGTTGTTGCAAATTGTACATGCCAACAGCATTTGTTCCTGGAGCTACTGACGAAAGATTGAAGCGTTTCAAACCGTTGTTCAAAGATGGTAGCTACCACAGGTTCCACGATTTTAGAATCGTTAACCGTTGGGGACAAACAGTATTCCAAAGTAAAGATTCTGACGAAGGTTGGGACGGTACTTTCGGTGGTGAGCCTCAGGACGTAGGTGTTTACTACTACTATGTTACATACGATTGTAACGACTTCAAAGGTGGGGAAGCCGGTGGCGGAACTAACCTCATCCAAAAGGGTGAAATTACTTTGGTTCGTTAATCACTAAATATGAAAAGGGAAGGGGCTGTTCGATCGAACAGCCCCTTTTTTATTGTATCAATTATGCTTTGTGTTACGAGTGCATGAAGTATTATATCAAGCTGGGTTTACGCTTTTTCTGTATGCTTCAAAATCACTACAACAGAATCGGAAAAAGAAAAATAGGGTTTCTTTTGACTAGGCTATTGGATTTAGATGTGAGCTTCTGAAATCGAGGTTATATACGCTTGATGTGTGCATTGCAGGGCATTCATGCCGCTAGCGTAAACGAATAGGTATTCTGCGTAGCAGTAACAGGGCGAGGTGATTAAATGGCGGGAAAGTATAGAAGTAGGCTGTTGCAATGGAGTTCAATCAGGAAATGCCATAAAACAAAAAAGCCGACACTTTGCAGTATCGGCTTTCTGTAAATAATTTTAAAATTATTTTTTAGGAGCTTCAGCAGGAGCAGCAGCAGGAGCAGCAGTTGCTGTATCTTTCTTAGTAGTGTCAGCAGCTGGTTTTGGAGCTTCAGCAGGAGCAGCAGCAGCAGTTGTAGCAGGAGCTTCAGTTTTGTTTTCTTCAGCTTTGTTACCGCAAGATGCAAACATTCCAAGAGCAAGAGCGAATACGCCCAATTTAACTAATTTCATAACTTTGATTTTTGATTGTTTACTAGTTAATACGCTGTTTGAAAAAAGGTAACCCACTTTTCTAAAAATTTTTCAGATATTTTTAAAAATAATTTCAAAAGGGTGTTTTAAGCCAGATTAACACGTTTAATGTCAGCTCCTAGTGCGTTTAGGCGCTCATCAATTTTCTCGTATCCGCGGTCAATTTGGTGTATATTCTGGATGGTGCTTTTGCCGGTAGCCGATAATGCAGCAATGAGCAAAGCTACACCAGCCCTAATGTCGGGAGACACCATATTGATACCACGTAATGGCACTTGTTTATCTAGGCCAATGACAACGGCCCTGTGAGGGTCGCACAAAACAATTTGTGCACCCATTTCAATGAGTTTATCGACAAAGAATAAACGGCTCTCAAACATTTTTTGATGCAGCAAAACAGTTCCTTTTGCCTGAGTAGCTACCACCAATGCAATACTTATAAGGTCGGGGGTAAACCCAGGCCATGGGTGATCGTAAATAGTAAGTATACTGCCATCAATGAATTTGTGAATTCGGTAGTGCTCTTGTGCAGGCACTAAAACGTCGTCTCCAACAATATTAATTTCTATCCCCAGGCGACGGAAGATATCAGGTATTATACCCAATGAAGCTACATCGCAGTTTTTGATAGTTATTTCACTTTCTGTCATTGCCGCAAGCCCTATGAACGAGCCTACTTCAATCATATCAGCCAGCAAACGGTGTGTGCAACCCTTAAGTTTAGCCACGCCTGTAATGGTAAGTAAATTAGAACCTAAGCCGCTAATTGAGGCACCCATCGACAACAACATTTTGCATAGTTGTTGTACGTAAGGCTCACAGGCTGCATTGTAAATAGTAGTTACACCCGGGGCAAGTACGGCAGCCATTATTAAGTTGGCTGTACCGGTAACCGAAGGTTCTTCCATTAATATGGTTGCACCATGCATTTCACTACCATCTAACGAGAACATGTGGTTTTCGTTGTCATACTCAAATTTTACGCCCATTCTTTCGAAACCAAGAATGTGAGTATCTAACCTGCGGCGCCCAATTTTGTCGCCACCCGGTTGCGGTATGTATGCTTTTTTGAAACGGGCTAACATTGGGCCTGCCAACATGACGGTACCCCTTAGTTTACCCGATTTCTTTTTAAAAACAGGCGTTGTAAAGTAATCAGGGTCTATGTTAGCAGGATATAATGTGATAGCGTTAGGTGAAGGGCGCAGTACGCGCACTCCCATATCTTCTATAAGTTCAATAAGCGTGTTTACATCAATGATATCGGGGATGTTGGTAAGTGTTACCGGTTCGTCGGTGAGCAATGCAGCACACAATACTTGTAGTGCTTCGTTTTTTGCTCCCTGTGGCGTAATGGTTCCGTTGAGTTTACGCCCACCCCTAATTTCAAATGAATTCATGCACCAAACACTGTTTATTTGTTCTTGTTGTATTTATTCTTGTTGAAGTTCTTTTTGTAATTGCCGTTGCCGCCGCCTCCGTTGTCTTTAAATCCGCGTCCATTGCCACCAGAACCACCACCTCTATAGTTTTTGTTGTTCGGGTTGTTGGAGTTGGCGTTAAAATTTGGATTTTTCGATCTGAAATTGCTTCTGCTGTCAAACTGAGGACGGAAGCCACCTGGTTCATACAGTAGCTGACCATCAGTGAGTTCAAGCAATTCATTCTTAATCATATCATCATGCACGGGCTCTTTATGCCAGTTGGCATAAGCCAGTTTCATGTAGTAGCCAATGGCTTGCGTGAGTCCTTGTTTTTTCTCAGGATCGGTTTCTTCGAGTGCTTTACTAATCAAATCATCAACATTCTGCCCGAGGTGACGGTGCGTAATGTGTTTTTGAGGGTAGTCGAGCATTGGTGGTTTTTTAAAAACCGATTCAGGAGTAGGCATTGGGTATGGAGAGTCAACTTCCAAATTAAAGCCGGTCATTTGGTACAGGTGATCCCATAGTTTATGACGGTAGTCTTCAATTTGTTTGAGGTGTGGGTTCAATGTTCCCATCAATTCAATGATGAACTCTGCATTTCTGAGGCGTTTTTCCTTGTCTTCAATAGTAGTAAGAAACTCTACCATCTTCTGCACATTGCGGCCGTATTCCGGCATCTTCATTTGGGAACGCGTAGTATTGTACTCCATGAAAAAGTGTTGTGTAATAAGCAGTGCATCAAATGTTGTAAAAAGCCAGCATTTCTGCGTTGTGCACCGATTAAATCTATTTTTTATAAAATAATCAGTAACAAAGATAATGGATTGCCGTTAAAAACGAACTTATTGCCCGGCTACGATTTAGGTTTTTCAGGTGTTTTTGCACCAATATTGAAAATTCTGTAAGCAAGGTCAACTCCTGTTTGCTCTGGCTTGCCGGTAGTGATGGTGTTTTTGTTCACAATGTACCTGCCGTTTTTGTCGGTAACATAGTAAGTTATATTGCGTTTGCCCTTTTCGGCACCAAACTCAAGGTATAATTGAGGAGCCGGAATTGAGCTGTTGGCTGTCCAGTTAATGTTGCAATCTTTCAGGCGATCAACTACAGCAGGGTCGGGTGTGCCAATAAGGTGCAGGTTAAAGTTGCACTTCAGCCCGGTGTAAGGCATAATTTCGGGGTAGGTGAGGTACATTTGGTAGAGGTAATCATTCTTTTTATCAACGAGCCCCAATTCATCGGCACACTCAGCCGCAGCCTGATATAACCGTGCGGTGAACAGTTTCTCGTATTGCTGGTCAATACTTGGTTCTTTGAACAAATCGTCAAGATCTTTTTTAGCGTCTTTGAAGTCGCCTTGCTTCATTTTTAGTCGTGCCGAAAAAAGCTTAAAGTACTTTTTAATGTATGGGCGTTTGTCTTCGGCAGCTTCTTTTTCAAATCGTTTAATGAAAAACTTGGTGCTGAAGTCATTAATCAGATACCATATTTCATCCCACGAAACAGTGCTTTCAGTTGAAAACAACTTGTAAATTACATTGTCGCGTTCAGGGTTTTGTGCAAACTGGTTAAGGATTAGGAATCGCTGCATATACAGGTCAGAATACTTGCCCGACATATCCCACAAGGCTGAAGGGTTGTACCACCAGTTACTGTGTTCAAACTTGATTTTTGACCATTCATATTCCCGTGCCAGTAGTTTTAATAGCTGAATACTAAATTCGTAATGGCTTTGCCCCAAAGTGGTACCTATATGCAGTTCTTTGAATTCTGCCGCACGGTCGGTGTATTTTTCAGCTTCGGTAAGCTGCCCGTCATACATAAGGCTGCGGGCAAGCGCTATGTTGTACCAACCAAAACCCGGAGTGGTTCCGCTAGCCGTAATCATATCTTTTGCCAGTTGAATGCCTTCCTTGGGTTGTGCCTTGTAGATTTGAAGCATGGTGCTGTAATACGCCCATTCCTGCAATCGTTTATCGCCGTTTTCAGTTTGAGAGGCAATTTTGTACTCATTTTCAGCATCCCGAAACTTCCCGCAAACGCTCATAAAGGTGGCGAAGTTGTTGTGCGGTAGCCTGCCTGCGTGTTTCAGCATGTTGAAATACAAAGTCGCAGAATCTATATTCAGGTTATAACTGTAAAGAATGTTTTTGTAGTGGTATACACTGAATTTTTCCTGGTCGGAAAGCCCCTTGCGCAGGCTGTCGTTGAGGCGTCGGTTTTTTTCAATGCGTTTCAGTGATGTATCTAAGTAGCTATTGGCGAGTTTTTCGTTTTCAGCAATTGAATTCTTTAAAAAGCTGTATTTCGAACTAGTATAAAAACGATTCCTGTGTACGTTCCATGCCAGGTAGTTGTAGGAATCCATATAGAAATCGAGTTGCAGATTCCATTTTAAGGTTCGGCGCAAAAGACTGTACACAAGGTCAGGCCTATCGGTATTGCTGTAGCAGTTCATCAGCATGTTCGCGATGTGAGTATAATCTACCTGAATACCTTGAATAGGATAAAAGGTGAGGAAGGAACCCGTGCGGGTTGCCAATGCTTTAGCGTAATCGTGTTCCAGCAATTTTAACGCTTTTTCAAGTGGTGCAGTGGCATTTTTAAACCCCAGATAGTCTTCGGCATGTTCAAATTTGTAAGCGCCTTCAAACATCCAGCCCACATAATACGTACTGTCAATTCTAATGAACTCGCGCGACCTTGGCAAGGCTTCATCGGTTGTCATATCCTTATCGTTCCGTTTTTGGTCGATAGTGAAATAACGTTGAACTACCTTATCGGCGGGGTGTGGCGGGCGAAACTGAGGGGGAATATCCTCGGGTTTCATCCTGCGTTCATTGTTTTGGGAGAATAATATGGGTTGAAAAAGAGCCCCAAACAATGACAATAGTATCGTCTTTTTTAAAAAGCTGTTTTTCAAGGGAATAAAGGAGTTTTAATTATCGCTACTTAACTTCTTCGTAATCAATATAGTCGCCATCCCTGTTTTTCTTTTTCGATTTGGCGCGCTCTTTATTGAGTTTTTCTTCCATTTCGTTCATTTTCTCCTGCATGCGCCTCATGTTCTGGTTCATGTTCGTTGAAACAGAAAACATTGGGAGCAACACTTTGGCAATCATATTGAACAAAACCGCCAAAGCTATTATGATGAGTAAAAACTTCATAATTCAAACTATATCATACAAAGGTAAACAATAGGAGGGGTGATAGCGTTAATGAAAACATAATTGTAAACATTGTGTTTACCTCATTGTTGTTCGCCAAACACAATCAAAATTATACCTTTGTTGCCTAAAACAAAGCCAGATGTCTTCAGGAAACTATAAATTAGAAACCAAGTTGATTCATGCCGGTGTAGAGCCGGACCCAACGACAGGAGCTATTATGACTCCTATATACCAAACGTCAACTTATGTGCAGGCAGCACCGGGCGACCATAAAGGTTACGAGTATGCGCGTACCCAAAACCCGACGCGTGATGCTTTACAAAAATCGTTGGCAGCTATTGAAAACGGCAATTTCGCATTGTGTTTTGGTAGCGGTATGGCAGCGACCGATGCGGTTATTAAGTTGTTACACCCTGAAGACGAGGTAATTGTATCAAACGACCTCTATGGCGGCACTTACCGTATTATGACCAAGGTATTTGCTAACTACGGTATAAAATTCCATTTCATTGACATGTCAGATGTGGCAAACATCAACCAATACCTGACTTCAAAGACCAAGATGATTTGGATTGAAACGCCTACAAATCCATTGTTGAACGTTATTGACATTGCCGGTTGTGCTGAAATTGCCAAAGCAAATAACCTGTTGCTGGTGTGCGATAACACTTTTGCATCGCCGTTCCTGCAAACGCCGCTTGACCATGGTGCTGATATTGTTTTGCATTCTGCAACAAAGTACCTCGGTGGTCACTCTGATGTGGTGCATGGTGCATTAATAATGAACGATAGCGAACTTGAACAAAGACTCAGGTTCATTCAAAACAGTTGTGGTGCAGTACCGGGCCCACACGATTGCTGGTTGGTACTAAGGGGTATTAAAACTTTGCACGTACGCATGGAAAGGCATTGCCAGAATGGAGAGACCATAGCAAAGTACTTGCGCAATCACCCTAAGGTAGGCAAAGTATTGTGGGTAGGTTTTGAAGATCATCCAAATCATGCAATAGCTAAAAAGCAAATGAGGGGTTTTGGTGGTATGATTTCGTTCACGTTGAAAAACGACGATTTGAATGAGGCTATGGAAGTGTTGAAGAAAACGAAACTTTTCTCATTGGCCGAGTCATTGGGTGGAGTAGAGTCATTGATAGGACACCCTGCTACTATGACACACGCATCTATTCCGCGTGAAGACAGGATTAAGAACGGTTTGGTTGATTCTTTAATCAGGTTGAGTGTTGGTATTGAAGCTGTTGAAGATTTGATTGAAGATTTAGCGCAGGCAATCGGCTAATTGGTAAAACTGTCTTAAACAATCGTCGTCAGTTCACTTTATTTTTCAAAAGGTTATCTTTGCCCCTCAAACTGTAAAATCGTTTCAATGAATTTTGCATTAAACAACATTCCGGAAAGAACCATGAAACCGAGGGAATTCGGTTTAACAATGGTGATGGATAAAGGAATGGGGCTGGAAGGAGCAAGAGACTTTTTGTCGGTAGCAGCCCCTTATGTAGACATTATAAAACTAGGCTTTGGTACTAGTTATGTAACAGCTAACCTGAAGGAAAAAATAAAGATTTACAACGATTTCGGTATCCCGGTTTATTTCGGTGGTACTTTGTTCGAAGCATTTCTGGTGCGTAATCAATTCGATGACTACCTGAATGTTGTCAAGGAATACGGCCTTACTCATGTCGAAGTTTCAGACGGGTCAATTACTATTCCGCACATTGAAAAGTGTGGCTATATCGAAAAGCTAGCAAAGCATGTAACCATATTTTCGGAAGTAGGTTCGAAAGATGCAGCTCACATAATGCCGCCATACAAATGGATTGAGTTAATGAAGGCTGAACTGGAAGCCGGCGCCAGCTACGTAATTGCAGAAGCAAGGGAAGCAGGTAACGTGGGTATTTATCGTGGTTCGGGTGAGGTGCGCGAAGGATTGGTTCAGGAGATTTTGACGCAGATTCCGGAAAAAAGGATCATTTGGGAAGCGCCACAAAAAGCACAACAGGTTTACTTTCTTGAGTTACTGGGAGCAAATGTAAATTTGGGTAATATTGCGCCAAATGAGGTAATACCTCTGGAAGCAACCAGGGTGGGCTTGAGGGGTGATACCTTCCACATGTTTTTGAATAAATAATTTTTGAATAAGGGGTTGGCATTGCTGACCCCTATTTTTTAACCCAGTACTTTCGTCATTATGAAAAAAATCTCTTTCATACTCGCCTTTATAGTAGTAGCGGGTTCATTGATTTGGCACTCCTCCTGTGCCAAGGTGAATGGTGATTATTGTAGCATTTACCATTATGACTCTATAGAAGTAAACTTATATCCGCCCAAAGACACAACTAAGATTGATACTATTGCCAAGGGTGAGTTTAGGGCTAATCTGGATTCATTGATAAAATTACAATCTGGAAATGCGACAAATGCAGGTCAACTTGAGCATTTGATATTTGGGAAGATGCAATTGACACTGTTAGACGCTGACACATTATTAAGTTTCAATAATCTTGACACAATCACTGCCTACGTAAAAGTATTAGGTTCCGTAGAATATAAGTCTTTCAAAGCCTATAGAGATTCAGTTCGAGCAACCCGAGTTTTAGCGCAATACCAATTTGAAAGAAGCACTGATAAATTTACTTCTGACTCAACGGGTGGTTTGATTACTTATCCCTATTACATTACTGCGAGAATGAAACATCGTTTCACCGATACTATGCACTGTAAATTTTACTTTTATTTAGTTGCAAAAGCCGGGTCATCTACTACAACATACTTCTAATATGAAAAAGTTACTTTTATTTCTTGGGGTCATATTTTTTGGAGTGAGCTGTAAGCAGGTATATCATTATAATACGACGTTTGTAAATACATTAGACATACCTATCACGTTTTATCCGGGGATGCCAATTGGAAGAGATATCGATTTTGTGAATATCAGCAGTCTAAAGCCGGTTGACTCTTATTTTTTGAAGTATACCAACGGGCAGGGACTAAAATATAATACCATTCAAAGTATGAAGTTGAATCACATAATCATGCAGCTTGATGAGGCAAAATCAGGAGACGATTTGTCGGTTATTAATGAAATGACAGGTGAGTTTTCTACTGAACTTAATACCAAGGTGGCAACTTTTCCATCAACTATTTTTCCTAATGTAGTTTCCCAGAAACAGTTGTTGAACCTGAATTCTGACGTTGAGTATAATTCGTATTTCAACAATGGGCAGTTACACCCCAACTTAAATATTTACTATCGTATGCATGGAACACTCAGAAGGGTATTGACAGACACAATGAGGTGCCATGTAATTGTTGAATATAAAATTTTACAAACCTTTGAAGGAGAATCGCTTCTCACTGACGATCTGGCATTACATTTTCACTAAAGAAGAATGCTATTTAATTAAAAAATCAATAAATTGCAGTATGAAAAACTCCCCCCTACGAAAAATCGGCATAATTGCCTCCGTCGCTCTGTTTACGACATTTGCCTCCTGCGTGAAATCAACCCATTATTTTAAAGATTCGATCGAAGTACTTGATTCGCTGGATATTACAATTGCACCAACAGCCGCCGGTGATTTTGCAACCATTGCAAGTGATTCAGTTGTATTGAATTTAGCGAGTCTACAAATGCTAAGAGGTCAAGAAACATACGGTGGATCTTTGAAGCTTACTAAAGTGAAGTCGAGTAACTTTTATATTAAGCTGTTAGATACCACACAGGGGCGAACTTTGAATTGTTTCAGTTCGTTCACAGGTTCAATTTGGTCTTATAAAACTCAGTCTGATTTTAATTTTTATGCAATTGATTCATCTTCGGTGAATTCAAGGCGTTTCCCAATTGATGGCACTACCGCATTAGATAGCCTTATTAATCAGGATAACCTCAATAGAACCGACTTCCAGTTTAAACTGAAGGCAAGGCGTACAGTACCAGTTAGTAGAAGCCTGCCTTGCCGTATTTATTTTAATGGTATTATTGAATTTGAAGGAATTACTGAAGACAGAACACCAATGATTTAAAGCTTATGAAAAATATAATAGCAATAGCTGCAATACTGGCGTTCGCTGGTTGCAGCAAAGGAGAATCTGACACTACCTATATCAATTTTGTACACACTATAAGTGTTCCGGTTGACATA
This sequence comes from Chitinophagaceae bacterium, assembly GCA_947454235.1. GTDB lineage: Bacteria > Bacteroidota > Bacteroidia > Chitinophagales > Chitinophagaceae > Flavipsychrobacter. The sequence continues at coordinate 82,634 of CANGIY010000015.1, read as the reverse complement.
CCCCCTAGCAGAGATACTATAAATACAATTGATATCAGTAGGCAGGTGTTTATCGTAAGCACTGATAGCTTCCTCTCCCAATTTGCGAACGGTGGTACAGTAAATTACTCAATAATTAAGTCGGCTAAAATTAATAGTGCCTATCTTTTGCTTGATAATGGAGGAGCAGGAAATGCGAATTTATCTGTAGTTGAGCACTGTAACTTAATGATGAATACAGCGCAAAACCAGACGGTGTTAGCGGGTGGAGATGTCAATTTTTCTGATACAGTCTTAACCCTTAAACCAATGTCAGTAAATGATGATGTAGATTATATAAGTTACTTTCCATTAAAGCAGAAATCGGTTTCAATGAATGTATTTTATGGTCTATCAGGTAAGCTCAGGCATATTGTTACCGACACAATACATGCTCATTTGAACATAGAGTTTAAGATTAGACAAAGCATTATCGGCGCTTCAGCAGCTGGAATTGATGCTGCGTTGCATAACTAGGCTGTTGTTTTTAGAGAAATTTCCGGAACGAAATTCTATATACATAAAAAGCGCCCCAACGAGGGCGCTTTTTACATAATATCTTATTTTGAAGACTAGCCTTGAAGAGCTGCTGCACCGCTCACAATCTCTGTAAGTTCGGTAGTAATTGCAGCCTGACGAGCGCGGTTGTAGCTGATTTTCAGTCCTTTCAACATTTCGTTCGCGTTCTCACTCGCTTTATCCATCGCTGTCATACGAGCACCGTGTTCTGATGCGTTCGCATCGAGAATTGCTTTATAAACCTGGGTGTTAAGGATTTTAGGCATCAATTCAAGCAACAATTCTTCTTTTGAAGGTTCGTAGATGAAGTCGTTGTTTTTAGCACCTTTCTTTTGTTCAATTTTTTGAATTGGCAAGTATGGCTCAACTACAAATTCCTGAGTAGCTGCATTTCTAAACTGACTGTAAATAATTTCAACGCGGTCAAATTCTTTGTTCAAAAATGCTTTTTGAGCATAAACTGCAGCGTTTCTTACGTTATCGAAAGAAAGGTCAGAAAATACTTCCCAGAAATCGTTAACAGTTTTAAAGTTGTACCTGTTGAAGAATTCCCAAGCTTTTTTGCCCAAAGGCAAAATAGTAACGTTGCCTTTTTTATCCTGCTCTGCGTATTTTTCAGCAATAGTCGCACGGGTTAGTTTGATAACGTTAGAGTTGTAAGCACCACACAAACCCCTGTCGGAAGTGATAGGAATAAGCAATACTTTTTCAACCGTACGGGTGTCTGCAAGCGGCAGGCTCATATCGCCTGAAGCACTGCTTACAATGTTTGACAACATATCTTGCAACTTACGTGCATAAGGGCGCATTTGAATAATAGAATCCTGAGCACGGCGCAATTTCGCTGCACTCACCATTTTCATCGCCTTCGTAATTTGCTGTGTAGATCCTACAGATTTAATCCTGTTCCTTACCTCTTTAAGTTGACCCGACATATTTTATAAAAAATTCAATTGAAATTTGGGTGCAAAGTTATTGATTCCCTTACAATAAACCAAAAATGTTCTCTGGCAGTATATTTAAATTGGCTGACGGTGGAAGCGGAAATATATGTTCACTGATACTACATTCTAGCCAAATGTAGCAATGGTTCGATGTTCCCAAGGTCAGCCGCTTTTACCGCTTTTAAGTATTCTGTTCTTAGTTGCCCCGGCTGAATAAGGTTATTAGCACCCCAACTGAAAACATCTAATTTGAAAATCTTTTCAACAATTACATCAGCCATCAAACGACTGTGCCTTCCATTCCCATTTGGAAAACAGTGAATGCTCACTAGACGGTGTTTGTATCTAATGGCAAATTCATCTGGAGCGTAAGTGCTGTTTTTTAACCAGTATCGGCTGTCATCGAGCAACATTTTTAGTTCAGTCGATATTTGCCATTTATCAACTCCAATATTCTTATTTGTTCTCCTGAATTCCCCAGCCCATTGCCACACGTCGCCGAACATTTTTATATGCAGTTGCTTGATGAATTCTTCTGCTAGTATTTTCTCTGCTTTTAAAGAATGAGAAAGCGTCCATAACAAGGCTTCTTCGATATTGTTCTGCTCAAGTTCGTCAAATTCCTGCCTAGTTGAAATTGTTTTTATTTTCAACCCTTCAATTTCATCTTCATCCAATGGTGTTTGCCCATCGTTATATATCAAATCTAGTCCCATAAAATCTTCGGCATTTCTCGTTTTATGGTTTCGGTTCTTTCTGCAATGGCGCGTTCCAGTCTTTCAGGACTATTTCCCTGATTTTCAAGGTTCATAGTTGTATTGGCGCGCATCACAATTCGGGTTGCGAGTGCTCGCGCTTTTTGCTCTATCAATTCATCCAGATTGCAATCATTCGGTACAAACCCATACACAAGTTGCATGTCAAGTGCTTTTGCCGCATCTCTTAGGGCGTTGATGGTAACTGCGCCTTCCTTTTCCCTTACCTCCAAGTTCTGAATACTTTGTTTGGTGACAGATAGTTTTCTGCCAAGTTGTTCCATACTCATCCCAATGGCATTGCGAATTGTTCTTATCCATCCTTCAGGTGGGGTTGATACACTTTGTAGACTACCGAATTTCATCATTTTGTCGTTCAGTTGTTCCAACTGTAATGATTTCCGACTCATACCTTTTTGGTTTTTTGCACTACAAATTTACCTAAAAGTAAGAATATAATTTGACAAAAATGACAAAAAGACAAAATATAGTTTGACAATAGGGGGTAATTACCTCCCTTCCACCTCGATTTTAAGTTGTTCGTTCATGGCTTTAAAGCCGTTGTAGGTATTACTATCAAGCATGTGTTTCATAAAAGGTACCAGCAAGCCCCTGAAACGCTCGAACTGCCTGAATGTGGTGGTGCCATTGCCATTGTCATGCAATTGAAAAACGTGTTCGCCATCAAAAAGATATCCCGGGCCTAGTTTGCCCACCCACCTCAATTCTATGGCTGGTGCATTGTTGAGTACACGCGGTGTAAAGGTCATTCCCTTGCCACTCGCTGGTTGCAGAAATACCTTGATGTGCTTCCCAACTTCAGGTGTGACCTCAAGTGATTTGATGAATGGGTTCCAATGAGGGTAGTTTTGGTAGTTGCTGAATACCTGCCACACTTTTTCGGGGGTAGCCTTTATGGTAATTTCGGTGTACACGATTTTGCCTTTTTTAATCACCATACCCTCTGTACCAGCGGGTTGAGTTTTGGCATTACCGATACTTGAAACACCTAGTAGAGCCATCATCAACATTTGAATTTTGTGTGCCATTTTTATTGGTTTTTGTTGACACAAAATTCCCCAACCGGTGATGCCTAAACGATAACAAAAGATAAGAAAAGGACTTTGCTCTATTTTTTTGTGATTCGGTTTCTGATTCGGCTTAAGCTAACCGGGGTAATTCCGAGGTAGTTGGCGACAAGATGTTGCGGCGCGCGTTCCAGGATTTTCTTTTTATTGCTTTCCAGCAATTGAATGTAACGCTCTTCGGGTGAAAGCGTAAGCAAGCCCACCATTCTATCTTCCAATCCCAGCAATGCCCATTCAGCCAGTTTACGCCCAAAGTGCCCCCAGGCATTATTGGTCAGGAACAACTCATGTAGGCGAGTATATGGGAACATAATAAGCCGGGTATCGGCAAGTGCTTCAATGGTGATGAGTGAAGGTTGCCCTGTAAGACAACTGATGTATGGCCCCACAAACGCGTTTTCAAAATAGAAATAGGTGGTTTTTTCAATGCCGTCGCGGGTATAATAGTGGCGCATTGCCCCTTCAACGATAAAGCCTAGCTCCCTGCCGTGTTGCCCTTCCTTAATCATAGGTTCATTCCTTTTAACAGTTTGCTCGTGGAGGTAGGGTTCAAACAATGCCCAGTCGGAATCAGAAAGGGAGGTGAAATGTCCGATCTGGTTTTTCAGCATATTAATTTCATTCGTTGTCATATTTCCGTCGCGAATTACACGTAAATTTATGCTTTCAACCCTACTTCCATGATTAAAAAGCTGCGATTTCTTTTTTGTGTGTTGCTACTGGCTAATATGTCCATGGCACAAGTAACCTCTTCTTGTGTTGGTGATGCGATATTCACGAGTGCCTATCAAAACAATGCCGCTGATATGGCACTATCCAGAATTTATGCACTTGGTGTGGCAGATACACAACTCATTGATATTCCCACAGTTTATATCGATTCGGCAATGAGTGGTCTATCGGCTATCTATAATACGGCCGCAGTGCTACAGGCTGATTCGGTGTATAATAAGTATTGCATTCACGCATTCCCAAATGGGTTCATTAAGACCAGTTTTACTGTTGACCTCGATACTACTTACCCCTGGACACATGCATGGATGGCGGGTACAACCACAACAGGCAATACTTCAATCGATAATTTGATGTCGCACTATGGCTTTAGTGTAACAGGGCACTACAGTATAGGAGGAGTTAACTTAGCTTATTTGCATACCACAATGCCCATTAACACCAAACGCTTTATGGATAGCCTGAGTAGGTTTGCGGGTGTATACAGTTGGCACGATGCTTCAACTGTAGGTGATGCCCCTAAGCGTGCATGGTTCAGCCGGGACTCTGTGAGTCACTACAGTTTTAGGATAGGGTGGGGTGACTGCTTAGCTGGTTGCACTTTTTCAAAGACATGGTACTATACTGTCAATAATAATTGCGATGTTTTGCTGGATAGCGCTGTACTCTATAACGCTTCGGGAGCAGGTGGTTTTCCCACCGCCGATAACTGCCGCCTTGGTGTGAATGACCCGAAAATTGGTTCATTCAATCAACTTTCGTTTTACCCTAACCCGGCAAGCACATCCTTGACAATAGAAGTACCCAAAAGCGAGTACACTTACACCATCAAAGACATTACGGGCAGAATTGCAATCACTGGCAAATGCTATGGAGCGCATACTATTGATATCCAGCAACTCAATGACGGGATGTACCTTATTGAGGTTGTAACTACTGATGGCGTGGTTCAGGTGGGTAGGTTTGTAAAGAGTTAGCCCCTACTCACCCACCTTTATTTCAGGTTCCTTGCCCTTAGGGTATTTTATGTTGTAGCTGAAATGAAGCACTTTGGTTTCGTCGGGCTTGAGGGCTATTTCCCATTGCAGGAATCCTTTTTTGTCGTCGAGTATGGCACCACCGGTTTCTATTTCATCCACTTTAAAATCCTGGTCATTGCTCACCGGAATCTGGTCTTCGACTGTTAGGTCTATGGCCTTTTTGTTATTGTTTTTTATGGTGATGTCGAAAGAATCATGCCTTATTTTGAAACTATCTGAGGCAGTTACATTGCTATAAACATGGTGGTTTTCTGTTTTCACGAACACATCTTTATCTCTACCCAGTTCAAATTTTAAATAATCAGGGCGGTAGTAATTATTTATTTCAGTCTTTCCGCATTCTTTGCCATCATAAACTGCATTAATGTCGCCTCCGGTAATTCCATAATGATTGATATTACTTATTCTAGCTAGAATATAGGCGTTTGCGCTTTCGCTGGGGCGAATGATTCGCTCAAGCTTTACGGGTATACTTGTTGAGGCTAAATGAAGCAAATGTTTTTCGTTGTCGTTTTCAATTGAATAAGATTTGCCTAGCCTGTAAGTGTTTGATAATGCGAACTTTGAAACGGGTGTAAAATAATCGGCATCTTGTTCCCATTGAAAGGAGGTTTTTGTGTACCAAGGTACACCATTGGCAACCGCTTTTTTGTTGAATAGGAAATCGATGACCATCGAACTTAAGCCTTTAATTTCTGAAAGCGAATCTGCGTTGTTTTGGGTAAGTACCTCATCTTTTTCAACCCTCAGGCAGTTGGGTTCAATGTCATGAATTACAGAATCTAATTCAGTGTTATGTTTGATCAACTGCAATTCAGCATTTTCCCATGTTACACCAGTGTTTTGAATCATTTCCGCATTGAATTGTAGCGTCGCCGTTGAATCGTTTTTACCAAAATAAATTCGATAATTGGATTGCCAGAATCCTAGCTTAGTTTTGTAATTGACATTTAACGTAGTCTGAATCGCTTTTTGTGCATACAATTTTATAAGGATTTGGCCCGGCTTTTGGATTTCATCTAGTTTCATGTCGTCAATTCGCCGTTTGAGTTTATTTTCTATGTCAAAAATAGATTCAACTTTAGCTACTGAAATTCTTTTTTGACGAGTTAAATTTTTGATAGCTTCAGTGGCTAGTTTGAGTCTGCTGTTAACGCTTTTAGGTTTAAAGCCTGTTTGGTTTCCCAAATCTCGAATATAGCTTTTGTAAAACTCAATAGTCGAGTCTATTGCGTGGACTTTGGCCACCATAGCTCGTCCTTTCCAATAACAAGTATTATCACTATCAATCAGCGATTGAATAGATTTTGGAAAATAGTCCTTTTCAAGGAGGTTTACTTCATACATCAGACCTACCAACTGCACGGTTCGTTCTGTAAATACGGCTATCTCCTCCGTTTTTAAATCGGTTGCTGCGTTGGTGAGTAAAATTTCATTCAAACCTCGATGCAGTTGTACAACAACACTGTTTTCCACCTGCGATTCGTTTACATACACTTCAACAGAGTTGGTATGTAGTTTGTAGGAATGGTGCGTTTTAGAAAGACAATTGAAACAAATTGCCACCACCATTAAAATTGTTGAGAATAACTTTTTCATAGTAGTTGTTCGGTTATTTGCGTTTAACAAGTATGGAAGCACCTTCAGGGTATTTTATTGTATAGCCGACATGGCAGCTATAAACTTCCGCTGGCTTTAGGTTCACCGTCCAATGAACTACACCGGTTACACTATCTAATGAGCCCTTACCAATTTTCAAGTTTTCAACAACAATATTTTCTTCTTTACTCACTGGTACAACATCTTCTACCAAAACCTGTTGCACGGTGTTCCCCGTATTTTTTATGTTAATGTCATATCCGGTAGTTTCAATAATTTGGGAACCATTTATTTTAACAGTACATTCATCAGCAACTATTTCTTTGGTTACTTGAAAGTTCGGGTTTTTGCCCATAGTAATGACCATGGAATCTCCCTTTTCACTAAGTTTCATTTCACCCGAACAAATTCTTCTGTGTTCTGAAAATACATTTGTTTTACCCTCTAAAAGTTTAAGATTCTCATAATTTGGAATCTTAGCAACTGTGAATACCCCGGGCACAATGGAGGGGTGACAAACATTTTCGTAGACTACAGGTGCCATTACTTTACTAATATTGAATGCATAGTTCAGGTTGCAGTTGTTAATGGTCTGCGTATAGGGAATATCATAAGTGGTGTCTACATCAGTTCTGTTTAGGGTTGTGCTGTCAGGTACTTTATCTTCGTCATAATTATTTATTTTTACGTCTGCGGTACCCCAAATTTGAGCATTGTCCTGCCCATTAGATGGAAATACAATTATCGATTCAACAGGATTGGATAACTCAGGTCTTTTTTTTGCAGTTGACTTTTTAAGCTTTACCGTTTTTGTTTCAAGCTCTGGTGTTTCGAAGTCTTTAAGATTATTTCGGGTAGAAACAGATAAAACTACGTTGTTCCAAGAGGTTTCAGAATGCTGGAATACAACGGCTTTATATTGTATTTCCAAGGGTTTATCCGTTCCGTGTTGGATTACGTCATAACATGGTAACCAACCGCAATCTGTCATGCAATAGCGAATGATAATTTTAACTTTGCCCGATGATGGAGCAAACAGATGAGCCTTTAAAAGAGCAATAGAAGAATAAATATTTTTGAAATGATGGTCCCTAATGTTGATGGCCTCATCGGCATATTTTTGGATTTTCTCTTGTTCGGCGACTAATCTATATTTTGTGATTTTTAAGTTTTCCAGTTTTTTTAAAAAATATTCAGCCCAATTTTTAAAATCTTGTTCCGTTATCCTGGTCTTGCTGCTGTCAAAAAGGCTCTTTTTTCTGAGCAACATGGCAATTGAGATGTCAACAGCTTCAATCAGAGTTTTTATTGAATCCGTTTGATTGTAGTAAGTATTAATTGAATCTCTAATAGGGTGGTCAAGTTTAATTGTCAAATGAGACCCTGTTTCGTCCTTATAATGTTCAATTGAAGTGACAGTTATATTGTCGGGAACCTTAATCTCCAAGCTATTCTTTATAATTTCGCTGGGTACGCCTGAGAAAATCAATTCATTATCACCCTTCTTCAATTCTATTTCAGCCGTATGCTCAATTAAGGCACCCTTGGGGAATACCGTTACTTTTTCAATTTTTAAAGGGATAATGCCAGGTACTTTAGCCTGAGTGAAATAGGAACAGATGGTTGCAAGGAGGAACAGGAGGAGTCTTTTATTCATATGGTGTTTTTATTAGGTTGAAGTACTTCGGTTATGGGAGTACATGCTATTATAACTGAAAGTTAGTATTTTTATTATGCAAATACCTCTTTCAAAACGAAACCTATTCGCAAAATAAAAAGGTTCTGCCAATTTAAAAATCTTTGGCAGAACCACCCAAACTGTTACGTATTTAAAAAATGTCGAAAATTGAAAATTTGATATAAACAGTAAGCCCTACCTCCCCTCAACGACTTTTTTGCCCTTAGGGTATTTGATATTATAACTGAAAGGTACTTGTTTTGTTTCATTTCCTTTCACTTTCAGTTGCCATTTGAGCAAGCCGGTAGTGTTGTTGTAGTCAGCATTACCAATTTCATAGTTTTCGAGTAGCAGTTCGTTGTCGCCACTTACAGGCAATTGATCTTCAACAACAATTGCGATGTCTTCTTTGCGGGTGTTTCGTACGCTGATGGTGTATGCAAATGACTCGCGAACGTTGGTGCCTATCATTTTGGTGCTGCGCAATTTTTGGTCTTGTTCGCGTTTCACCACAATTTTTTTGTCCCTGCCCAAAGAAATATTGATGGTGTCAGTAACGTTTTCCGTGTTCAGGTAACCATTACCCATGTAGGTGCCCTCATAAAAAATGTTGGTTTTACCCGGCAGTAAATTGTATTGTTCCCAATTGGTGATTTTAGCCTGTAAGAACGCATCTAAATCCATTTTAGGCCTAACAAGGTATTCAAAAATAGCAGGCACCTCGTAACGTTTCATGGCCACTAAGTGTTCTTGTCCATCACTCGGAATCGTATAAGGAAGTTCAATATCGAAGGCAGTATTGACGCCTGCATTATTCACGGTGGTGTATTGATTCATTGAGGTGGTTTGAATGCCATCAATTATGTAAGTTGAACCGTCTCCTCTTCCGCCTTCGCTGCTAAGTGCTGCTCCTCTTTTTGCCATCGGGGCTGAAGGTGCGTAATTATATGCTCTATTGACAACAGGCTGGTAAAACCTCAAATACATGGGAGGCAGTTCAGCGATTTGCATGCCCTGAGTTGGGTTGCCGGTGCTGATACTGAGTTTAACATTGTCCCATTTCACGCCGCTGTTTTGGTAGATATTGGCTTTATAAAACAGAGAAATCGGGCTGCCTGCATTATCGGCCATAATATCATAAATTGGGTTCCAGCCGCAATTGGTAGAGATATACTCCACTTTGAGCGGAGTTCTTACCGACTCTTTAGCATAAAATTTTACCGCCAAAACACCACCCGGTTGGTAGTCTCTCCTTTGTTCTTCAGCGAGTTGTAGGTTCAGTTTACCAATGTGGTTGTTGAGTTCTTCAAGTTGTTTGTTGACATCAATTCGTTGGTTGAGCAGCGCTTCATTTTTGCTCAATGCATATTCCAGCATTTTGTCCAGTTCGGCAGGCGTTAGTTTAGTCTGGTCGCCATTAATCTTGTTATTTGCCTGAATCAATGAAATACCCGAATTAATAGCAGCGATCTTATTATCAAGCAATGACTTTTTCTGTTGGTAGTATGTAATACTGTCCTTAATCACCTTTACCTGCGGCGATTGGTTGTCGGTATTCAGATAGTTGTTCTGAAACGTAATAGACTCAACCACTACACCATTGGCTGCTTTTATAATAATGCTTTCGGTATTGATGTCGCCCGCCACATTTGAAAGCAATACTTCATTTTCTCCTTTCGAGAGCGAAACACTGCCACTACACTCTAATTCAGCCCCATGTAAGAAAACGGTGGCTTTATCGATGTTCAGTTTTTCTTTGATTTTACTATCGGCAGCGGCAAAAAATGGTGCTGAGAGGCAGCACGTTGTAATGAGGAGTCTGAGTTTCATGAAATAAATTTATGATACAGAACCAAAAAACGTACAAATCCATATCAGCAGGACATGAAAGTTTTGTTAAAAGGGGTGTGGAGTACCTGAAGGGGCATATAATTCTACTGCATCACACTTTTGCGTACATCCAATACCCGCACCTGTAAACGGGTGTTGCCATTGTGTTCGTTTTCTTCGATGGTGTACACCATATCAAATGGCCCTGAGCCAACAATGTTGTATTTATACCCCAGTTGGAAGCCAATACCCTCGGTGATGCCGCCTTGCAATTGGTTCGCAATTATGCGCAGGTGTGTTTCTTTCACCACGTTTGAGCCACCCTGGTAGTCGAATAGATTCCTGCTCACAAAAACGGGTTTCATGTTGGCAGGGCCAAATGGTTCAAACTGTTTGAGGATTTTGTAGAACCCCGGTTGTATCAACGACAATGGTATTTCAGCATCTATCAAAATTTCGGGCACCTGTTGTTCAGGGGTGATTCGTTCATTGACAACAGTCTCAAATTTCTCAATGAATTCTTCCACCTTGGCGGCATCCATGGTAAGGCCAGCTGCAAAAAAGTGACCACCATAGTTGTCTAACAAGTCGCGGCACTCATGTATAGCTTCGTAAATATTGAAACCCGATACTGAACGCGCAGAACCCGTTGCTTTTCCATTCGCCGATGTAAGTACAATAGTAGGGCGGTAAAAATGGTCGATAAGGCGGGAAGCAACAATACCTACAACACCCTTGTGCCAGTGTGCCCTATATACGACTGTGCTTTTCTTTTTACGGATTTTCACATCTTCGTACAGTATGTTGAGGGCCTCTTCGGTGGTATTCTTATCTATTTCGCGGCGGTCGTCGTTGTCAGAGTGCAACGATTGCGCCAGTTCTTTAATTTTTTGCGGGTCTTTCTCAATAAATAGCTCAACGGCTTTGCGCGCATCGTCCATACGTCCGGCGGCGTTTACCCTTGGGCCTATTACAAATACGAGGTCTGACACCATGAGGTCGCGGCTTACGCCCCCCATTTTTTTCAGAATCGCAATAGCAGGGCATGGATTTTCATTGATTTTCTGGATGCCGTAGTATGCCAGTACTCTGTTTTCACCGTCTATGGGTACAATGTCGGCGGCAATTGAAGTGGCTACCAAATCAAGGTACTCATACACATCTTCTATTGGCTTTTTCCAGTGTGAGGCAAGGGCAGTAATCAACTTAAAACCAATTCCACAACCGCTCAGTTCCTTGTAAGGGTAGGGGCAATCGACCTGTTTAGGGTTTAGTATCGCCTTAGCAGGTGGCAGGTTTTTATCGGGTAAGTGGTGGTCGCATACAATAACATCAATACCCAGCGATTGTGCATAGGCAATCAGTTCTGCCGACTTAATGCCACAGTCGAGCGTAATTACAAGAGTGTACCCATTGGCATGGGCGTAATCAATGCCTTGCTTTGAAACGCCATACCCCTCGCGGTAACGATGGGGAAGGTAATAGGTGATTTCTCCGGCGTAGTGTTTTTTCAGAAAAGAATAAACCGTAGCTACCGATGTAGTACCGTCAACGTCGTAGTCGCCGTACACCATAATACGTTCGTGCCATTCAATGGCTTCAGTAATGCGGTCTACAGCCGCTTTCATGCCCTTCATCAGGAAGGGGTCGTGCAAATCTTCGAGTGTAGGACGGAAGAATTTTTTAGAAGCTTCGTAATCGTTGATTCCACGCACAGCCAACAGCCTGCATATTGCAGGATGAACTGACAGTTGCTCGTGGAGTGTAGTAACTTTTTGAGCGTCAACCGATTTTATTACCCAACGTTTATCAGGCCTCATTGCCGAAATCGAATAGCTGCACGGTTTCATGATAACCGGCAACCCAATTGTTTAATTTTTTTTCAAATTCAGGGTTATGGATGTTGGTGAAATAGTCACCTTCATTCATGATATTTTGTAAAAGGCTGTCCTGCGCTTCGATGCATCGAATAGTGGTATCGTACGGGATATGACTGAACGACACCATTTCGTAAATAGAGATGAATTTATCAGGGAATTTGAGTCCCAAATCTTTCTCAATTTTCTTGCGTTCAAGGAACTTTGAATCCGCGACTTTATCGCGCATTTCGACAAAATTAAGCAAAGCGAGCTTACCAACCGCATCTCCGTTCGGTTTCCTCATTATTTCATACTCATTGAGTATGGTTGTCCAGTCGTTTCCATGCTTATCCATGAGCCTCGAAAGCACCGAACAATCTTCAAATCCCGCATTCATACCCTGACCATAAAAAGGTACAATAGCATGTGCAGCATCACCAATTAAAGCATTTCTATCGCCAAAGTGCCAAGGGAAAACCGTTGTGGTGACCAATGAAGAAGTAGGGTTTGCAAAGAAATCTTCCATTAAAGTCGGCATCATTTCCATTGCATCTTTGAAGTAATGGCCGAAAAACGCTTTTACCTGATCTTCTGTGTGGAGGTTGGCAAATGATACATCGCCTTCAAAAGGCAGGAATAAAGTACACGTAAACGAGCCATCCATATTCGGGAGCGCGATGAGCATGAATTTACCCCTTGGCCAAATGTGCAGGTAGTTACGCTCCATGCGCATATTGCCATTGGCATCGGGCGGTATATTTAATTCTTTATACCCGTATTCTAGATAGTTTTGAGTGGTATTTACCCTATCGCTATGGGCGTAGCTGTCGCGCAATGCCGAAAAAGCACCATCGGCACCCAAAAGCAGGTCGGCAACTACTTTTTGTTCAGTACCATCAGGCAGGTGGAAGGTCAGTTCATTTTTCTGCAAGTCAACCTTCGAGCAGCGATGTTCAAAGTGAATAGTTGCGCCTTCGTTTTCAGCAATAGACATCAGGCGTTTATTCAATTCGCCGCGGCTTACCGAATAAATGGCTTCGTTGTTCTTGCTGTATGCCTGTGTGATATGGCTGCCGTCCATTTGATGGAGGTATCTGCCATACATAGGTATAGCTATTGATTCAAATTCTTGTTTAAGTCCGGCAAGCTCTAACGCTTTCCAGCCACGTGCGCTGGTAGCCAGGTTAATTGACCTGCCCACACCTATTTTTGCAGTGCGCAAGTCGGGCCTGCGCTCGTAAATAGTTACTTCATATCCTCTTTTACGAAGAATAACGGCTAGCAATGAGCCTACCAGCCCGGCTCCTAAAATTGAGATTTTACGAGACATAGAAAGATTTTGGTTTGATTGAGATGCCGCGAATTTACGCAGTTTTCGGGATAGGGGGATTGAAATTATATTGTGGGAGGAGAAGTTTTTCGATACAATAGCGGAATAGTAGCTCTTTACTACCTATTCAAAAAGTAGACCCTGAACTGTTCCAGTTCTTCGAGTTCAATCGCAACATATCTATTAAATAAATCGTCGCCTACTTGTGATTTCAGTGCTGAAATACCCACATCAATCAAGCGAAGTCCGGTATTAGTAAGGAGAATATTATCGTATTTATCGCCACTAATGTTCGATTGGCGTTTTAAGTGGCGATGCACAAATCCCGCTATATGTAACTGTTGAAGTTCATCTTTAAATACATCAAACCATAACTCACGTTTTTCAAACTCATAAGCTCGATAGTCAATCGGATAAATGCGTTCCATAACCAGTCGCTCTGATTGCAGGGCTTCGTCAAAGTCAATTCTTATAAATTGTACTACAAGTCCATTGATTGCATTAGCAAACTTCATCTTTTCAGCTTCTGAGCCAATATCTGAACGAGTATCTCCTGAAAACAGTTTTGCAACTTCTGTTTCATTGATGGCAATTACCTCATTATTTGCACCGGCTGAAAGATGTCTAGGGCACTTCATGACTTAATTTTGAACCCGAAATTACGCTGTTGTCGGGATAGGGGGATTGAAATTGTTTGGGAGGAGGATAAGTTATTCGATGTTCGAGAAACACAGTTTTGATTGTTTCGCTTCTATTGTCAAAAAACGACAATAAGATGGGTTATTGTCGAAAAATGACAATAAGTAGAACAAATATATTTGCGAAGGCGATTTCCAAAGTCAACAATTTTACTTGTAAATTTATATTCACTTAACACAAGAAACTATGTTTGACCTTAACTCATACAGGGAGTGCAATCAAAAGATAATAAAACTATTAACGAATATGCCTGAATCAGGTAAAGGTTATATTTTGGATGGTATAAAAAATCCAGCTATTTACGCAGAGCAAAAACTAAAATTGCTTTTCGTACTTTCTGAGGGATATGATAAGGCAATATGGCCTTTTATTAATATCGAAGTGGAAGAACAATATCCAATTGAAAGAAAAAAGAAGATTTTCAGCTCTCATTGGAAATCCAGAACAATGAAAAATGTCTTAAAGCTCTCATTCAACCTGTTAAACGCCTCGAATATGACGGAATATCAACAAACAAATTCTATTTTCAATAAGGAAAAAGGGTTCGAAACATTGCAAAAAATCGCTTGGATAAATGTAAAAAAGTCGTCTAATAGACAAAGTGAACAAGATAATAATTTAATTTATAATACTGCCAAACAAAACAAAGACATATTGGAGCTTCAAATCGAGGCAATAAAACCTGACTTGATTTTACTTTGTGGTAATTCAGTTATTTCAGCATTTGTTGATTCGCAAATATTAGGGGCCAAATTTGGCAGTAAAAAGCAGATCTTACAAAAAATAAACGACAAAAACGTAATTTGCCTTTACCACCCCGCGGCAAGACCTAACAAATTGAAGCAAAAAAGATGGGATGAAATTAAAATTTTTGAAACGATAAAAAACAATTTTTCGTTTTAAATGCTGTTCCAGACTAGGAATTTCGCTAGCCCTTAATGAAATCTGAATTCGATATTTATTCACGAAAAATTAATCCGACAATTCTGTATTCTACTTTTCTTGTAGTGCAATATTTTTACAAGGTCACAGCATAACAGAACAAAACATCTGATATTTTTGCATCCCCATTTTATACAATCTTGAAATGAAATGGGCGTTTATT
This sequence comes from Chitinophagaceae bacterium, assembly GCA_947454235.1. Taxonomy (GTDB): domain Bacteria; phylum Bacteroidota; class Bacteroidia; order Chitinophagales; family Chitinophagaceae; genus Flavipsychrobacter. The sequence goes on along the minus strand of CANGIY010000015.1, from coordinate 67,438 downwards.
AACCAACATACATGCAATTACCTTTTTCTGATTCTGTTTTACTGCTGCTGTCGCCCCTGCTTGCATTGGTGATTGGGTTGTATGCAGTGAAAAAGGTGATTTTCATTACCCAAAAACGTAAGATTTACGATATCCCCGATAATATTCGCAAAATTCACGGAGAGCAGATTCCGAGTTTAGGGGGTATTGGGATTTTTATTGGTTTTGTGGCTGTGGCTTCATTGTTTGCAGGTACAATCGTACCGGGCTGGAATTTTCTCATTATTTCGTCATCCATCTTGTTTTTCACAGGTATCTACGACGATATCATGAACATGCGCCCCGAAAAAAAGCTGGCAGCGCAGTTCATCGCGGCGTTTGTCGGTGTCTATTTCACGGGGTTGGAAATCCATTCTTTTCAGGGGTTGTTTGGTATTGAAGAGGTGCCATATTGGGCTGGGGTAGCAATTACATCTTTCCTGTGTGCCTTCTTCATTAATGTTTTCAATTTCATTGATGGTATCGATGGGTTGGCATGCCTACTCACTATTGTAAGCGTAGGGATTGCTGCACCTTTGTTGTGGTTTACAGGTAACCATGGAGGGGCAGTAGCAGCACTTGCTTTGGCGGGTGCTACGGGCGGATTGCTGTACTATAATTTTGAACCGGCAAAAATTTACATGGGCGATACAGGCTCAATGATGGCAGGTTTTTGGGTGTGGTCGTTCATGGCCATGCTGGTGAAAACCACCAACCACATCCCTTACCCTCTTGAAACGTACATAACCCCTTCCGATGCAATGAAGCTAACTCTAGCGGTGTTGCTGTTCCCTGTTTTCGATGCACTAAGGGTATTTTTCGTGCGGGCTTCCAAAGGTATTTCTCCGCTCAAAGCCGATAGACGGCATTTACATTATTACTTGTTAGACAAGGGTTTGAACCATGCAAGGGCTACAGCCTTTATTGTTATGGTTCATTTGGTGACTATTGTTGGCGCATGGTATTTTCGTTTTCTTGAGTGGTGGTTGTTTGTGCCGTTCATCACAATTCCATCGTTAGTAGCCACCAAATGGGCATCTGCTTCGCCCAAAAAATCATAAGATTTATGGGGCGGATCGTTTTTTCATTGGTATTTCTATTGCTGAGTTTCACCCAACTCTGTGCTCAGGATTCTATCAGTTTTTCCCGCTGCGACCAATTGCCTGATGATATTCCTTTGCTTTCGGGGTATCATTTTTATGTTTTTGGAGAGATGCACGATGAGCCACAAACAATGAGTGCCAGATTGGGGTTGATAAAATACTTGAACGAGAAAGAAGGTATAAACGAGGTGTTTCTGGAGATTGGGAAGGGTGCGGCTTGGTTGTACAATCAATACCTGCAAACCGGTGATACTACTTGGGTTACTTCGCCAAAGCTGGTTTTTTACCGAAAGGCTGAAGACAAAACTTTTTGGCACGAACTCTACGAATACAACAAAACCTGTAAGAACAAACTGACCATCAGTGGGTTTGATTTTGAACGGTTGGAACTACTCAAGTTTTTGCAATTTCAGAAGGTCACTCACAATTACCCCGATGCAATTCGTGCCACAATGAGTTTCCTAGACACGGAGAAAGTGGCGGATGTCAACAGCGATACACTGGCGAAAGTAGTTCAACGATTCAAGGGTGACTTGGAAAAAAACGATGCTGACTATCGAAATGTTTTTGGTCCAAACTATCCTTTAGTGTGTGCTGCACTGCATAATCAGGTATCCTTTGAGCATTACAACAATCGGGATAGTGACATCTACTACAATCTCGATATTGCAAAAAGGGAGCAAAGCAATTCCAAATTTGTGATGTTTATAGGTAGAAATCACATCATTGATAAGAAGGCAACAAGAAATTTGGGTACAGTATTAGAAATGAACCCCGGAGTATTTTTGTGTGTTGAAGATGTAGCAAAAAAGCCACGTTCAAATGGAGACTTCCAGTTTCACGGTAATTCAAAACGAGTTAGGAAGAAGGCACACGGCAGAGAAACAAGCACTCGGGCAACCTTCTACTTAAAATCAAACTGATGTTACGGGAACATTACCGTACTTTGCAAAAAATTGCAGCATGGCAGTATCGTTTCATGACCAGGACATCGCATCAGGACTAAAAGACAAGCGTAAGCTGGGAAATTTCCTGACTGAATTGGTGAAAAGTCATCGTAAGGAAGTCAAAAAAGTAAGCCTGACTTACATTTTTTGCACTGATGCCTTTCTTATTGACATGAATCAGCAATTTCTCGATCATGATACTTACACCGATATCATCACATTCGAACTATCGGAGAAAGACACTGAAATGGTGGGCGAGATGTATATAAGTGTTGAACGAATTCGCGAAAATGCCGACAAATTTAAAGTGAGCTTTTTGCATGAATTACACAGGGTTATTTTTCACGGGGCTTTGCATCTTTGCGGCTTCAACGATAAAAAACCTGCCTTAAAAGAAGAAATGCACCGTCAGGAAGATATTTGCCTTCAACAGTACGGAATAGAAAAATAAGAACAATGAAACTCGACATACTTTTCGAAGACGACGACCTGATTATTGTCAACAAACCGGCAGGATTGTTGGTTATCCCCGACCGTTTTAACAACGAACTCGCCAGCCTCAATAAGTTGCTGGAAGCAAGGCTGCACGAAAAAGTGTGGGTGATTCACAGGTTAGACCGTGAGACATCGGGTGTTATTTGCTTTGCGAAAAACGAAGAGACACACAAAGACTTATCTACCAAATTTCAGGAGCGTGACGTCAGTAAATTTTACGCTGGCTTGGTAACAGGAATAGTTGTTCCGGAAGAAGGAAGAATAGAGAACTACATTGCTGAACACCCCGGCAAAAACGGCAAAATGATTGTTGCCAGAAAGGGTAAACTGGCTGTAACCGATTATAAAGTATCGCAGCAGTGGCCATTGTATGCATTGGTGCAATTCCAGATTCATACAGGGCGTACCCACCAAATCAGGGTACACATGCAATCAATAGGGCACCCAATAATGTGCGACGAGCTTTATGGAGATGGCAAACCGTTTTATGTTTCCTCAATTAAGCGCAAGTACAACATTGCTAAAAACGAAGAGGATGAAAAACCACTGTTGAGCCGTCTTGCCCTACATGCCTATCGCCTCGAATTTGAAAAGGAAGACGGTACATTGGTTTCTGTGGAAGCTCCATTACCTAAAGATATGTCGGCAACGGTACAACAATTGACCAAGTGGACACCGAAGGATAGGTTTTAGGAATTTAAAATTTCAAAAATTATTAGATTGATAGCAGTCGCCTCAAAAAATTGGGGTGGGATTTCGTTTTGTTGCCTATGCCAATAGAAGACTAGCGCAAGTTTATGACAATCAATAAGTTGGCATGTAACATTTTCGATCGTGTTTTTAAACAGTATAAAAGAGATTAAATTGCACTAATATTGTTGAAACTATTGCTATGAAACGTACCGTTATTAAACTCGCTCATACTCTGTTTGTTTTTCTTCTTTTGGCTAGCCAAACAGATGGGCAAATTATTTCAACGGTTGCCGGGCAAGGTGGTGCCGGCTACAATGCTGATAGCATTCTGGCTACAAATGCTCAATTGAATTTTGCTGAGGGTATGGCAATGGACACGGCAGGTAATTTTTATATCGCCGACCAGTACAACAATCGCATTAGAAAAATAAGTACTACTGGTCTAATAACAACAATTGCAGGCAATGGTGCCTTTGGAGCATCAGGTGACGGGGGGATGGCAACGGCAGCAAGGGTTTTTGCTCCCAACGGATTGATTTATACGCCTGCAGGTGAGTTGATTATTTGCGATAGGTTCAACAATAAGATCAGGAAAATAAGCACATCAGGTATCATCACAACCATTGCGGGTAATGGTTTGCCAGGTTTTTCGGGTGATGGTGGCGCCGCGACGGCTGCAAAAATCAATAATCCTTCTGCTATATGCATGGATAGGGCGGGCAACATTTATATCTCTGATTTTGTCAATAACCGAATCAGGAAGATAAAACCTTCAGGACTTATTGAAACCGTTTGTGGTACTTCAAGTTCGGGTTTTTCAGGCGATGGTGGTGCTGCAACTGCTGCAACGCTCAACCAGCCATGCGGCATTGCTTGTGATACATCGGGCAATTTGTACATAGCCGATATGCTCAATAACAGAATTCGTAAAATTGACAATACTACAGGTAATATTTCAACTGTTGCGGGTTCAAGCTCTTCGGGTTTCAGTGGTGATGGTAGCGCCTCGGTGTTGGCAGCATTGATGAACCCAACGGGTGTAGCGTTTGACTCACGGAACAATATGTATATCGCCGACCGGGATAACAACCGAATAAGAAAAGTGACCGCGACGACATCGGTTATAACGACAGTTGCGGGCGATACTTCAGTAGGCTATTCATTCGATGGTGTGGCTGCTACAACCAGTTCGTTGTACTTTCCAACCAGAGTTTACGTAGACAGCCGCGACAATATCTATGTGACTGACGAGCGCAATGGCAGAATCAGGAAGATTGATACCGCGCACATAATTACTACTATTGCTGGTATGGGACACCCTGGATTTTCGGGTGATGGTGGTGCTGCAACTGCGGCACAACTAAGGCACCCAATAGGTTTAAAAGTAGATTCTGCATTGAATATTTACATCGCTGATGCCGATAATTACAGAATTAGAAAAGTAGCTACCGATGGAACTATCACCACAATTGCAGGTAGCTGGCGTGTGGGCCACTGGGGTGATTTAAGGCCTGCTACTGCAGCCAGTCTTGAAATATTGAGCGGCATTGCTGTTGACCGTTCAGGTAACTTATTCATCTGTGAAAATTCAGGGTACATCAGGAAAGTGAGCACTTCTGGTTTTATCACATCTGTAGCTGGTGTGGGGAGTCCGGGCTATTCAGGTGATGGCGGTCCGGCGACCGCTGCGTATTTCAATTCACCAAGAGGTGTTGCAGTTGACCGTGCAGGCAATTTGTACATCAACGATCAAAATAACTACCGTATCAGAAAAGTAGATACCGGAGGCATGATATCAACCATTGCAGGAACAGGCACAATGGGCACTACCGGTGATGGTGGGGCAGCCACCGCAGCCCGACTCAATAGCGTTTGGGATATAGATGTTGATACCGCCGGCAATATTTACTTGTGCGAGTCGGGTAAAATCAGAAAGATAGACAGGAGCGGAATCATCACCACTGTTGCGGGTACTGGAACCGTCGGTTATTCGGGCGATGGTGGTCCGGCTACCGCTGCAAAAATCAATGGTGCCATTGGTGTGGCATCTGATAATTTTGGCAACTTCTTTATTGCAGACTGGGCGAACAACAGGGTGCGAAAAGTGAATTCAGCAGGTATTATCACAACAATTGCATCAAATGCCATTCAGGGTTATACAGGTAATGGTGGTATTGCTACCAATGCGAGTATGTTCAATCAGACGGGCGTTGCGACCGACAGGTGCGGTAATATCTATGTTTCTGACGATGGTAATCACGCAGTAAGGAAAATACAGGTTTGTTTTCCGGTAAATGTGCCACCTATTAATGGTGAAGCAGGACTTTGCCGTGGTAATTCTATCACTGTATCAGATACTTTGTCGGGCGGAAGCTGGTCGGTGAGTGATACCTCAATTGCGACCATCGATACCACAGGCAGGGTAGTTGGTGTGCGCGGTGGTACAGTTACAGTCTCCTATATTGCTTCAAATGTTTGTTTTGCTGATACTGCGACTACATCAATCATAGTAGATACCGCTATAAGCGGAGTTACTGTTACTGGCCCTGATTCAGTTTGCTTGATGCTTACTGATACACTCATTCCTTCAGTTGCGGGTGGGATTTGGTATTCATCTGATACCACAATAGCAGGTGTATCTAGTGCAGGAATCGTATCAGGTCGTCGCTTAGGTACTTGTCAAATTTATTATGTCGCACATTCGCCTTGTGGCGATGATACAGTAATGGTAAATATGCATTGTTGGCAGTGTGAGTGGGGAGTTAAGGGTGTAGAACCAAACCGTAAAACTTATACATTGTATCCAAATCCGTCGACAGGCACCGTGAATTTTTTGCTCGACGGCCAAAATAATTCAACCTTACGAATTAGAGTATACGATATGTTAGGCGGACTTGTTTTGGACTCTGGTGCTATACAAGCGACAAACGGGCATTTTGACTTATCGAAGCCGGGAACGTACTCAGTTGTGCTTACAATTGACGGAGTTTCTGAAACACAGATGCTGCAAGTGGAGTAGTTTTTCTGGTCTGCAGGGAATGTTTGTTTAACACGAGCGTGTATTTTATTATCCGTAGATTTGCCAAAATCCTGACGGGTTCATGAAGTATTTTATTATTTTTTGTTGTGTGTTTCTTAGCCCCTTGTGCGGAAGGGCTCAGGTTGCCGATATCTATTTATCTGGCAAACTAAAAATGGAAACGGGTGAAGAGTTCCCCTATAAAATTATTGCCAAAGACTCTTTTGGTATACTAACCGGGGTAAGCTACACCTACGACACCGCTGTTGCTACGAAGGTGGTTATAAGAGGCACCATTGATAAAGAAAAAAAGAAAATCAAGTTTAAAGAGACGGAAATCCTTTCCTCGCACGATGTGCACACACAGGCATTTATGTGTCTGCTAAATGCATCGCTGGAAATGACAGATAATGTGCTCACAGGAAAAGCAAAGAGCGCAGAAATTGATAATACAGCGTGTACGCCTGGTGTGCTTACATTCTCCAATGCCAGTCAATTACAGTCATTATTTTCTTCGCATGATAAGTACGACGTTGAAGTGTCGATGGGTAGTGCGCGCAAAAAGCAGGCACCTAAAGAGCCTGAACCGGTTGTTGAAGAGAAGAAAGCAGAAGAACAACAAGCCAAGATTACCGCGGGTACCGACGTTTCCTACACATGGAATTCTGATACAGTTGTGATAGATGTTTGGGATGGTGGCGGATTTGACGGAGACATTGTGAGCATTGGCTTCGATAAAAAATATGTGCTGACGCAGTACACCATAACTCCCACCCCAAAGCGCATCAAAATTGCACTACCCGATAATCAGGTACACACCATCATTATCAAAGCTGAAAATGAAGGATCTGACCCTCCCAACACCGCCAACCTCAATTTATTCGACGGCACTATCAAACACCCCGTAAAGGCGTTCAATAAGAAAAATGAATTGGCATTGATTAAGGTGAAAAAGGACTAAATCAAAATTTGCAGAATTTTAGAATTTTCCGAATTTTCGTTGAAATAGAGTAGAAATTTACAAAGGCAATTTGAATTTTGACCCCATAACATATAAAATCATCGGGTGTGCTATGAAAGTACACAGTAAACTTGGAAACGGGTTTCAGGAGGTAATTTATCAACGTTGTTTAGCGATAGAATTTGCTCAGGCACAATTGGGTTTTAAACGTGAGGTTGAACAGGATATTTTTTACGAGGGGGTATTAGTGGGTTCGAGGCGGGTTGATTTCATTGTTGATGGGAGAATTATCGTGGAGCTGAAAGCTGTTATTGAACTATTGCCGGCTCACATTGCACAAACAAAGAATTACCTTACAGCTTATAACTTACCTGTTGGACTATTAGTCAATTTTGGAGGAAACAGTTTGGAGCACAAGCTAATTTTCAAAGGTGCTAAATGATAATTCTGTCGTGTAATTCAGCCATCATTAATGTCAAAAAATTCTGTGAATTCTGAAATTCTGTGAATTCTGATTCAGACTTTCAGTTTTGATTCCATTATAGGTCATATACCCCTCAAAAAAATTCCTACTTTTGCCCCATGGCAGCAACACTTGAACAAGCAGTAAAACTTGGACTCAGAGAAGAAGAATTCGAAAAGATAAAAGAAATACTGGGGCGCACACCCAACTTTACCGAAACCGCAATGTATTCGGTGATGTGGAGCGAACACTGTAGCTATAAAAACTCAATCACCTGGTTGAAAACACTCCCTCGCGACGGCAGTAGGGTATTGGTGAAAGCAGGTGATGAAAATGCCGGTCTCATTGATATTGGTGATGACCTAGGTTGTGTTTTCAAGATTGAAAGCCATAACCACCCGTCGGCGATTGAGCCTTTCCAAGGTGCAGCTACCGGTGTAGGTGGTATCCACAGAGATATTTTTACAATGGGCGCACGCCCAATCGCTTCACTCAACTCTTTGAGGTTTGGTAAAGTAGATAACCCTAAAACACGCTGGCTCATTAAAGGTGTTGTAAAGGGCATTGGTCACTACGGAAACTGCTTCGGTGTGCCTACTGTAGCTGGTGAGGTGTACTACGAAAGCTGCTATCAAACCAACCCGCTTGTAAACGCAATGAGCGTTGGTGTTGTTAAAAAAGGCCAGACTGTTTCTGCAACTTCACATGGCGTTGGCAATCCGGTGTTCATTGTTGGTGCTGCGACCGGTAAAGATGGTATTGGCGGTGCGTCATTCGCTTCTGCTGATATCAGCGAGAACAGTGTTGAGCAATTGCCTGCAGTTCAGGTGGGTGACCCATTCGAAGAAAAGAAATTATTGGAAGCATGCCTTGAAGTGATACCTACAGGTGCAGTAATTGGTATGCAGGATATGGGTGCAGCGGGTATTACTTGCAGCACCAGTGAAATGAGTGCCAAGGGCGAGCATGGTATGATTATTGACCTTGACAAAGTACCTACACGCCAAAACAACATGAAAGCATGGGAAATGCTGCTGAGCGAAAGCCAGGAGCGTATGCTGATTGTGGTGAAAAAAGGCATGGAGAAAGTGATTGAGGACATCTTTACTAAGTGGGATATCCACTGCGTGCAGATAGGTGAGGTAACAGGCGATGGCAGATTGAAATACTTCAAAGATGGCGAAATGGTAGCTGATGTGCCTGCTGAAAGCCTTGTACTGGGCGGTGGCGCTCCTGTTTATAAAAGAGAATATACCGAGCCGCAATATTTCAAAACTATTGCTGCTTTCGATCCAAATAAAGTACCTCAGCCTAACGACCTTAAAGAGGTGGCTTGGCAACTGGTTCAGCTACCAAACATTGCATCTAAACGTTGGATTTGGGAGCAATACGATAGCATGGTAGGTACAGGAAATACCCAAACCAACAGTGCCAGCGATGCTGCTGTAATTAGGGTGCATGGTACTCAAAAAGGTTTGGCTGTGACTACCGATTGTAATAGCCGCTACGTATGGGCCGACCCTTACAAAGGTGGTATGATTGCCGTGAGCGAGGCTGCGAGGAACATTGTTTGTTCGGGTGGTGTGCCGGTGGCAATTACCAACTGCCTGAATTTTGGTAACCCTTACAACCCTGAAGTATACTATCAGTTTGTTCATGCTATTACAGGTATGGGTGAGGCATGTCGCAAGCTCGATACGCCGGTAACTGGTGGTAACGTAAGTTTCTACAACCAAAGCGAAGACGGACCTGTGTACCCAACGCCAACCATTGGTATGGTGGGTGTATTAGACAACCTCGACCAAAAAATGACGCTTGGCTTCAAGCACTCTGGCGATTGCATTTATGTGTTAGGTCATGAAAAAGAAGATTTTAACTGTTCTGAATACCTGCACCACATAGTGGGCGAAACACATTCACCTGCACCGCACTTCGATTTAGACGACGAGTTCCAATTGCAACAAACTGTATTGCGCCTCATCAACAACAAACTCATCAAGTCAGCACACGACGTTTCAGAAGGTGGTTTGTTCACCACTTTGTTGGAAAGCGGAATGGCGAGCGGCTTAGGCTTTACAGTTGCTACGATGGAAAACATGCGTAAAGACGCGTATTTATTTGGTGAATCTCAAAGCAGGATTGTAGTTACAGTAAACCCTGACTTAAAGCATTTGTTTGAAGCAGAATTGAAGGGCTTGCCACACCGCCGCATTGGTAATGTAAACGCAACCAAGGATATTTTGATTGACAACGAAAGCTGGGGTTACCTCAACGATTGGAAAGAAGCATACGATACAGCACTCGAAAAAATGCTGTAACCCAATGATTAAATAATTTGCAAGAGCCACCGAGAGGTGGCTTTTGTTGTTGAAGGGGGGATGTTGGATTGATAACTCTATTAGTGTGTGCTTACAACGGCGTCTCTGTTGTATTTTGATTTGTATTCAAGTGGCGATAACCCGGAGATTTTCTTAAATGTATCGCGAAAGGTTTTTTGGTCAGAATAACCCACTTCGAACATGACTTCCTGAATTGTTTTCCGAGTGGTTTCAAGCTGCTTTTTCGCTAATTCAATTCTTACCCTTTGTGCATATTCGTTGGGGGTGTTCCCGGTAGCATTGATGAAACGCCTGTCAAGATTTCGCCTGCTAACAGCAAGTTTCTGCGCCAATGATTCTACCGAAAATTTTTCGGTGATGTTTTGTTCAATTGATTCCTGAGCCCGCAACACAATGGGGTCGTTGTGAGATTTTTGTCCATTAAAAACCATATAAGGCGATTGGCTGGAACGGTCGATATCAATTTGGAACAGCTTAGAACATAAAATCGCCATCTCTCTTCCGTAATTTTTTTCCAATAAGTATAGAATGAGGTTCATAAATGAGAAAGCACCACCACAGGTATAAATCCCGTTTTCGTAAGTGATTACCTGGTCAGCGACCAAGTCTACCTTTGGAAACATACTTCTGAATTTTTCAGCGTCATTCCAATGAATGGAACATTTTTGTCCATTGGCTATTCCGGTTGCGGCTAATAGGTAAGCGCCCGTACAAAGGCTGGCTATTTCTGCACCTTGCTTATATTGAAGTGTTATCCAATCCATCATTTTTTCGTTCAGTCCTATATTTTGTTCAGGGCTGGTTTGTGGCAAAAATGCAGGGATGATGACGAGGTCGGTTTTTGTAATTTCAGAAATATCTCTAACTGGAGTTACCGAAAAAATACCGTTGTAGACATCTACTTTGTCTGAAGTTCCTGCAATAGTCACTTGCCCAAATACCGATTGACCTGTTTTCAGGGTGTGGTGCTTTTCTGCTTGCATGAAAGCCATAAAAGTGCTGATGATTGTAATGGGATTTGGGTGACCGTTTGGAACTAGAATTGTTAGGTGCTTCATCTCTTTTTTTTGGAACAAATCTATGATAAAACTATGTCCAAATATGCCCTTGAGATTGTCTATTTTTCGCTACATACCGTGTTAAATTGGACACTAGCTTTGCGCTCACTAAAAACAAAAAGATGAAAAACGCTGTTAATTGGTTTGAAATACCAGTAGTAAATTTTGATAGGGCAAAAGCTTTTTATGAAGCTATTTTGAGTGCTGAAATGATGACTATGGAAATGCCGGGCATGAAGTCAGCATTTTTTCCGGCAGACTTACAAAATGGAATTGGTGGTTGCATTACGCAAGCACAGGGGTATGTTCCTGCAACTGTTGGTAGTTTAATTTATTTGAATGGTGGTGAAGATTTGGGTACGGTGTTATCAAAAGTGGAAGGTGCCGGAGGAAAGATTGTACTTCCAAAAACGTCTATTGGTCCTAATGGTTTTATGGCTCATTTCGAAGATACTGAAGGAAATAAAGTTGCATTGCATTCAATGAAATAGACCTATGAGCAAGTTGCAGGCAAGGAATGAATTGGTAGTAAATGCACCCATCGACCGAGTTTGGGCGCTTATTACAGATATCAAACAATTGCATCTGGTAAATCCGGGTGTGGTAAGTGCACACGGTACAATGAACCAATTAAATGGAACCCGAACGTGTGAAATGAGCAATAATGGCAAAAAAGGCACTATGACTGAAAGGCTCATTGAGTTAGAACCATTTAGGAAAACTGTATGGACAGTTGTAGAGGATAGCATGGGTATGTCGAAGATGTTGAACAATACAAGATTCTGTTTCTATCTGGAAAAAGTTTCAGAGCACAGGACAAAAATTATTAACGAATCATACTATCAGCCAGCTACAATCTTTGCGTCAGTTCTCAATGCTTTAATGATGAAGCGTACAATGGGGAAAATACATGGGCAAATTTTAAGTAATATTCAAACAGTTTTATCAAAATAACCAAGTGACTATCTTAAAAAACGAAATTGAAATCAACGCGTCGGTCGAAAAAATTTGGGCGGTACTAGCAGACATGCCAACGCTCGAAAAGTACGACCCAACTGTACTCAAAGTTGAGTTATTATCGAAAGACAGAACCGGTATTGATGCCAAGAGAAAGGTATACATGAAGGATGGGAAAAACTGGTTTGAAGAAAAAATAGTCAGTTTCCAACCTGATCATTCATTAGCTATTCAATTAACAAATTGTACCTTTCCTATCAATAGCCTAAAACGTACATACAGCTTTTCCACTAATAGCGGAATGACAGTAGTTCACCAGACTATGGAATATGAGGTAAAGTTTGGATTTGTTGGCAAATTGATGGATGCGCTTGTTGTAAGGAAGCAATTTAACAATGGGATAAACCAATTTATGCAGGGTTTGAAACATATTGTTGAGGAAAGCAGATAGAATATGGCATTTAACGAGAAACTTTCAGACAGAATAAGAGAAGCCTTAGCTGTTCGTAACGACATAGAAGAAAAATACATGTTCGGAGGTGTTTGCTACATGGTAGACGGGAAAATGTGTATTGGTGTAGTAGGTGATGAATTGATGTGCCGAATAGGACCGGATGCTTACGAACAGGCACTTGAAAAAGACGGGTGCCGGGAAATGATATTCACCGGCAAGCCTATGAAAGGCTATGTTTTTGTCGCTGAAAATGGATATCGCTCCAAATCAGAATTTGACCATTGGTTAGGCTTGTGTCTTGCATTCAACAAGCTAGCTAAGGCATCAAAGAAGAAGTGAGTTATTGAGTTTGGTTTTTTCCAAAATCTTCACTTTTCCTCTACTTACGCTCCTACGAACCGCATTGATAGGATTTCGTTCGGTTTTTAGTAGACTTTATCTATAGAGCTATTCAAATTGAAGTAGTCTTTTTCTTTTTTATCGGCATCTTTCCCGTAGTATTCAAAGATATATTTATGTTTATCTAAAGGATAGACTTCCATTCTCACTAAACCATACTCATTGCACAAGAAATAGTTTGCAGTAGTTACGCCAAATTTCGACGTTGAGGAGGCAATATACTTATGTGTCACGCAACCCTTAAATGAAACTGAGTCTAAACCAGAAAAGACATAGCAGAAATGGAAATTATAATTAGTATCAAGATTGTAGTAGGGTGGTAAATTGTACATCGGGTTGCCGATAACTAAATCCCATACTATAGGTTCCCCAATAGCAGTATTATTCATAAAATAAGGATGGGGACAAAATTGAAAATGTGTGTATTTATCAACTCTGTCGGGATGAATGAACAGTAAACTATCGGTAACCACAATTCCTGAATATCCGTTAAAATCAAATTTTCTGTTGGTTATGTATTTTCCTTTAATAAGGTTCAAAAATCGCCATGAAGATATAAATTGACCATTAATTTCCATTTTATCCGGAGTACAAAATAGCCCTATGGTATCATAAGCAACTAATGAATCATGTTCGTTATATTCTGAGAGTTTGAAATAAAAGACATTTCTCTTGTCATATCCCATGTGTTTGAATTCCAGCTTATTGTCTTTTGATTGTGTAACAAAAGAGCCAAAAGTTAAAAGTGCAATCAGCACTATCACAAAAGTGTTTTTCGAAGGATTGTTTTGAGACATATTTTAAATAGTTTTCTTTTAAGTGTGTAGTCCCGAGTATTCAATTATTAACGCCATAAAATCGTCAACGCAAAATCGCGAGAGAATAACATTGTTGGGTGTTTTCATATTCAAAGATAGTAGATTCTTTCGCAAAGTTAATTTTTCGGCTCTAACAACCACACCATCCAATAAAAGGAATAAGCACCTACGTTTCAGCTTTGTAAGAATCTTGAACCTTTTCCCCTACCTTCACTCTTATGAACCGCATTGATCGAATTTCGGCGATATTGATTCAGTTGCAATCTAAAAAGGTTGTGAAGGGGCAGGATATTGCTGATAAATTTGGCATTAGTTTAAGGACGGTTTATCGGGATGTGAAAACGCTGGAAGAGGCGGGTGTGCCTATCATCGGTGAGCCGGGTACAGGTTATTCAATTATGGATGGGTATCGGTTGCCACCGGTCATGTTTACCCGCGAAGAAGCTACTGCCCTTATGACCGCTGAAAAGCTGATTGAAAAGTTCACCGACCCTACAACTGCCGATGTGTACAATTCGGCGATGATGAAGATTAAGGCCGTGCTGCGGGGTGATGACAAGTCGCACCTGGAGACCATGAGCGACCACATAGAAGTACTCGGGAATCCGTACCTGCCTGAAGATGCGGGTACTTCAATACACCTGCAAACCATACTCAAAAGCATCGCGCAAAAAACCACCATCACCATCGATTACTTTGCCAACCATTCACAGGAATTCACGACGAGGAAGATTGAGCCGGTGGGTATTTTTTTCCTATTAGGAAAATGGTACGTTGTTGCGTATTGTTGGCTACGGGAAGACTATCGCAGTTTCAGGATTGACAGAATATCTAAAATTGTTGCTTCCGGCCAGCATTTTCAACAGAAACATGCACCGCTCAGTTCGTTCCTAAAGGATATTACGGCTCAAAAGCGCGAACTGCATACAGTGGTTATGGAAGTTGATAAACACGCTATGCGTTTTATTGGTGAGCAGAAATACTACAATGGCTACATATCAGAACGCGACCTGGGCGAACGGGTGGAAATGACTTTCCTAACCTCATCGTTATGGGGATTCGCAAGGTGGTATATGATGCTGGGTGATGCCGCTGATATCACCCAGCCCACAAGTATAAAGACCTACATAACTACGCTGGCAAAAGAAATTTTGAAAAAAACAGAACAGTAGAAATTACTACTGACATACTGTTGTCACACCCTGCCGGTAGGTTTGCATTCATAAAACAATTGACAATATGATCACATTTATGCAATCGTTCCTGAAGGAACTTGAAATGGAAAGCATCGGAACACGTAAAATGCTGGCACTGGTGCCTGCCGACAAAGGCGACTACAAACCCCACGAAAAAAGTATGCGCATGAAAGACCTCGCAACGCATATCGCCGACATCCCAAGCTGGATAAATATGGCAATTATGACAGACGAGTTGGATTTTGCGGCTTCGCCATACAAACCAAAAGACCTTGACGGCGGAGAAGAGTTGGTGAAACACTACAACGAAAACTATGAGAAAGCCATGGAATTGATGCGCAATACCAGCGATGATATCCTCGAACAACCATGGGTTCTCAGGAATGGAGAAATGGTTTTAATGACCTTGACGAAGCTTGAAACCATCAGACATGCATTTTGTCAAATTACACATCATCGCGCACAACTAGGAGTGTACCTGCGCTTACTCAATATCCCGATTCCGGGTGTGTACGGACCAAGTGCCGATGAAATGCCACACTAGACTATAATTATTTTATTTATTCAACGTTCCTAAAGCCTGCCGAATTATTTCGGCGGGTTTTTTCTTGTTTTTAGCGAACTTTAACATAGCAAGCGTTGAATAACGCTAGGTTACATCGATTAAGTCCCTAATTTTTGCATTCTAAAACGAATTATTGATATGAAGCAATTTTTTACCATTCTTGCGGTGGCGTCGCTTTCAACGGCGGCAAATGCCCAAATTACTATTAATGCTACTGATATGCCTATGCCAACTGCAGCATACAACGAGCTAAGCATCTCGCCATCGGCGCCAAACCCTACGCGTGGCACCAACATGGTTTGGGATTACGGAACCTACGGAGGCACTGCAACCACTACTTTATTCACTCCGGAAACTGATACGTTTTTCACCCATGCCGGTATCGATTTTAATGCTGGTTCTTTTAAATCTTTCAATGCAATGGTGGGCTACAATTACACCAGCGAAATTGATTTCAATTCAACGTCGGTTCAGGAAGCGGGTGTATATATACCGTTTCAGGCTTATGATATTTCGTCATACACAGGCGGAAGCAGCGATAGCATGGTAATACCTGAACAGAAATACATTTTGTCTACACCAAAAACATTTGTTCAATTCCCGTTCACTTACGGTACAAACTGGACTACGGTATCTCGCCGTGAGGTGAATTTTAATTTAACTGTAGCGGCTTTTTCATTGAGCCATACTCCTGCAAAACATGTATGGTACGCAAATAGAAAAGATTCTGTTATAGGATGGGGTAAAATGAGGGTGTACACGTCAGGAGGTCCAAGCATTCAGTATGATGTATTAATGGATAGGATTGAACAATTTGCACGTGATAGTTTTTACCTGTCTGGTGCTCCGGCGCCTGCGGCTATGCTCACAGCGATGAATGTTGCTCAAAACCAATATAGCGATACTTCTTACAGGTACAATTTTTACAGGAAGGGTTCTTTCAACTTCCTGATGTCGTTGTACTATAGGCATGATTACACGTACAGCACACCAATTTCAATTTACATTTCAACCGATAGCGTTATTACTGCAACCGGTGTTGAAGCTGTAGCGCCTAATGTATCAAGCGTTGTAGTTTACCCTTGCCCTTCAACAGGTCAATCGGTGAATGTGATGATTACAGGAACAGATGTTACTCCGGGTGAATATGTAGTGACTGATTTATTGGGTCGTACCATCCAAAATGGTAAAGCGACTTTGAAAAATGGCTCAGTTGCAATTGACTTTGCGCAACCACTGTCTAATGGCATGTATGTTGTAAGAGTTTATGGTACAAACCATACCTTATTAGCAAACGAACAATTTTCGGTGACACACTAAACTGCAAAATATTGAACCAAAAGTCCCTGCGTTCTACATGAAGCAGGGACTTTTTTATGGCACAAACACCTGTTGTTTTCTTTCTTTAAGCCTGAAATAGACGTTGGGCGCGCAAGGGTGTGCATCGCCGTCGGTTTGTAAAGTGGTGAGTTCAGGGTGGTGAATGTTAACCTCTTTCACTGTATAATGTTCTACGTATTTGTTGAGATGCAAACGCCCCTTCATGGCACTATTCACTACCCCGGCTACTGCCCATTTAGGGAATTTTTTAAGAATAATAAGGTTAAGCAAGCCATCTGATAAATCGGCGGTAGGTGCGATGCTGAAATTATAACCAAATTGTTTGGCGTTGGCAACCACTACCAGGAATGCATCGCGGTTGATTGTTTTACCATCAAATTCTATCTGGTAATTGCGCACCGTATAGTTCCAGAAGTGTTTGAGCACCAGCCAACTATAAGTCGTAAAACCTCTTTTGTCGCTCGATGCGAAAACCTGTGCAATCAACGCATCAAACGCTACACCTGCATTACTCAGGAATTTTCGGTCATTCACCATAGCCACATCCATAAACAGCGTCTTGCCTTGATTGATCACAGCCATGGCATTGTTCAATTCAAGCGGGATATTGAGTGTGCGCGCCAGTCCGTTCCCTGACCCAAGCGGCAAGATGCCTAAAATGGCATCGGAGCCTTCCAGCCCATCAACCACATCGTTCACCGAGCCGTCTCCGCCTACGGCAATAACGGCATAGGCACCGTTTTCAGCGGCTTTACGTGCCAGTTCTGCGCCATGTTTGGCATATTGGGTGGTCACAATTTCGGTGTGGAACCTGGTGCGGTCAATCGAAGCTTCAATGGCGTTTTGTATTTCCTTGACACGTTGTACGCCTGCCTTCGGGTTTACAATAAAAACCAGGTTTTTCATTAACCGGTGATTTTTGCTTTAAGGCTTAAGTCCATACTTACTGCATGGTGTATAATAGCACCCACCGAAATATAGTCGACACCCGTTTTAGCGTATTCTACTATGTTTTCAAGTTTAATGCCCCCCGATGCTTCAGTTTCATAACGCCCGCCAATAAAGTCAACAGCTTCTTTCAGTTGTGCCGGATTGTAGTTGTCGAGCATAATGCGATGTACTCTGCCATACGCCAGTACGCGTTTAACATCATCTAATGAACGTGTTTCAATCTCTATTTTCAGGTCAGGGTTATTGGCTGCTACCCATTGTACAGTTTTCTCAATGGCTTTTTCTATACCACCACAAAAATCAATGTGGTTGTCTTTAAGCATCACCATGTCATAAAGCCCCATGCGGTGGTTTTCACCTCCACCAATAGCCACGGCTGCTTTTTCATGGGCGCGAAACAATGGCGTAGTTTTACGGGTATCCAGAATTTTTGTTTTGTAATCTTTGATCGCATCAACGTAGGTGCGGGTAATTGTAGCAATGCCGCTCATGCGTTGCATACAATTGAGCGAAAGGCGTTCAGCCTGCAAAATGGTGTGCACCTTAGCTTTTACTTCAAATGCGGTTTCTCCGTTTTTAACTACGTCGCCATCTTTTTTGTAATAAGTAAACTGTGCTTCCGGTTCTAGTTGGTGGAAGATAGCTGTAGCGAGGTCAATGCCGGCAATAACACCGTCTTCTTTTATTTTAAGTGTTGCTTCGCCACGGGCATCAGCGGGAATACTGGCAAGGGTCGAACAATCGCCGGTGCCAATATCTTCTTTCAGGGCTGCAATAATGAATTCAGTTGTATTCATTCTAAATGATTGAGGGTGCAAAGTTAAATGTTTATATAACGTTTGCATTGGCGTGCTAAAATGTTAATTCATCATTAGCTATGATTGAGGTTGGTTTTTCAGGGGTTTTGATTTGATATTTTTGCGCACTTTGATAGAACAGTACATGAACCAGAATTATGTTTCGCCGGCAGAGGCAGTGAAGTGTGTGGCTTCGGGGGATAGGGTATTTATGCACGGCAGCGCTGCTACGCCAACAACTTTAATTAATGCTTTGCTCGATAGGGCAGGCGAGGTAAACAATGTTGAGCTGGTAGCTATAAGTACCTACGGACCTATTAACTGGAACAGACCTGAAGTACTGAAGAGCTTTTACCTCAATTCTTTGTTCGTTTCTGAGAATATTCGTGATTGGGCGAATTCAGAATATGGCGGATATGTGCCCGTGTTCCTGAGCGAAATACCGCATTTGTTCGACCGTGGCTACTTGCCGCTTGACGTGGCTATGGTGCATGTTTCTCCGCCCGATGAACATGGCTATTGTACGCTAGGTACTTCAACCGATATCGCTATAAGTGCAGTGCGCAACGCCAAAAAAATAATTGCGCAGGTGAACCCTAAGATGCCGCGTGTTTTAGGCGAAGGATTTATTCATGTATCGAAGTTCGAGGCAATGACATGGGTAGAGACCGATTTATTTGAGGTAGATTATTCAGCCAAAGCCGACCCGATTTCTCAGAAAATTGGTAAGCTGGTAGCAGAACTGATAGAAGACGGCTCTACATTACAAATGGGTATTGGGTGCATTCCCAATGACATCTTAAAGTCGCTGGGCAACCATAAAAACCTGGGGGTACATACCGAAATGTTCTCTGATGGGCTTATTCCGTTGGTTGAAAGTGGTGTTGTAACCAATTCAGAAAAGAAAATTGCCTGTGGCGAAATTGTAAGTTCGTTTGTGTTGGGTACGCGCAAGGTGTACGACTTTGTTGACAACAACCTGCTGGTGCATTGTATGGATGTTGCCTTTGTGAATGATGTTGACATCATCAGGCAAAACCCTAAGGTGGTGGCCATCAACAGTGCAATTGAGATTGATATCACGGGTCAGGTGTGTGCCGACTCTATTGGTACATATCAGTATTCGGGTATTGGTGGTCAAATGGACTTTATGCGGGGTGCTGCGCTTTCACAGGGCGGTAAGCCTATTATTGCGATACCATCAGTCACCAGTAAGGGGCTTTCAAGAATTGTTCCTCACTTGCATGAGGGTGCCGGAGTAGTAACTACGCGCGGGCACATACACTATGTAGCTACTGAATATGGCGTCGTGAACCTTTACGGTAAAAACCTGGAACAGCGCGCACAACTCCTCACTCAAATCGCCCATCCCGACCATCGTTATTCACTGGAAGAGGCATACCACAAACGGTTCGGGAGAATGATCAAGGGATTGTAGTGGGGTGTTAGTCCACCTCTTCCCCGGCCCTTCTCAGCCAGCGGAGAAAGGTGCATTGATGCCTGTGGCATCAAAGACGTTGAGGTTGAGATTTTGGCGGAAAACTTGGGCGTGCCCCTACGGGTCGGGCTATACACTGCAAGTCCTCGCTGCGCTGCGGGCTTTCCGTTACTATCCCTCACGCTGTGGAGATAAATATAATGCCAAAAAATGCACCCTGGTTGAAGCATCCGCTTCGACCTACACACATACAAGCGTCCCGCTTGTCGGTCATAAATTGATTATTTTTTAAATGCAATCGGACGCTTGCGCAGTATTAGGACGAGGCGGGACGCCGCGACCAGTTAAAGGTAAATTTTAATGTGAAAATGTAGGGGCGTAAGGCTTACGCCCGGTAAAAGCATCATGTGAGACTGGCGCGCGAAAGAGCGCAGCAATCAATTTACGATTCATAAAACGTAAATTATCTAATATAAGTGCGTAAATTCCCAAACCGGAATATCAGTCCGTTTAAAAAACACACCAATAAAATCCCATGAAAATTAAAATGCAACCGGCATTTTAAGTGTTGCCAGTGCTGTACGCATGCGGTTCATCGCCTCGGCTATGTTTTCCATGGAGGTAGCATAAGAAAGACGAATGCAGTCAGGGCTGCCAAATGCGCTGCCGCATACAGTACTCACGTGGGCTGTATTGAGCATAAACATGGCGAAGTCGTCATCGTTTTTAATGACATGTTCGCCATCGCTGGCACCAAAATAAGCGCTTACGTCAGGGAATGCATAAAACGCACCGTGTGGTTCGTTGGCTTTAATGCCCGGCATACCACGTAGTTCGCTTACAATAAAGTCGCGCCTTTTGCGGTACTCCTCAGTCATTTTGTGGGTTGGTGCTAAGTCGCTGAGCAGTGCAGTAATAGACGCCCTTTGGGCTACCGAGTTAGTACCTGAAGTAAATTGAGCCTGTAGTTTATCACATGCCTGAATCACTTCGCGCGGACCTGCCATGTAGCCAAGTCTCCAGCCCGTCATTGCAAAGCCTTTCGACATACCATTGATCACAATTACGCGGTCGTATATTTCATCAAACTGAGCAATTGATTCATGACCACCAACGAAGTTGATGTATTCATAGATTTCGTCGCTGATGATAACTATTTGAGGATACTTTTTGAATACTTCTACCAATCCTGCCAGTTCTTCTCTGCTGTACACACTTCCCGAAGGGTTACATGGGGAAGAGAACATGAACAAACGGGTTTTTGGCGAAATCGCATCTTCCAGTTGTTCAGGCGTGAGTTTAAAATCTTGCTCAACAGGGCAATGAACGTATTTTACAATACCACCTGCCATTTCAACCTGAGTAGCATAAGTAACCCAGAACGGAGTAGGAATAATGACCTCGTCACCAGGGTTTACGATTGCCATCACTGCATTCATCAGCGATTGTTTGGCACCCGTTGAAACCATTATCTGGTTAGGCGGATAGTTAAGGTTGTTGTCTCTTTTAAGTTTTGTACTAATCGCCTCAAGCAGGTCGGGGTAGCCAACAACAGGGGTGTATTTTGAATAGCCATCGTTAATTGCTTTGATGGCTGCTTCCTTGATGTGTTCCGGCACGCCGAAGTCAGGTTCACCCAGGCTCATATCAATAACACTAATTCCCTTTGCCTTTAATTCTCTGCTGAGCTTGGCCATTTTAATGGTCTGTGGTTCAGCAATTGAATTGAGTCGTTGAGCTAACTGCATCTTTGGACGAAATGGTAAGTTACAAATGTACAAAAACAGTTGTGATTTTGTTGTCTCACGTTAATTATCTGAATACATTGGCAATACAGAAGGCTTAGTTGTATCATTCGGGCGGTTCCGCAAATAAAATTGCACGAAAGCCATAAATGCCTTCACAAAAGCGTTAGTTATTGTACCCCAACTTTTTAAGCCCGTCTAAAATTTCTTTTTCGTTTTTGAATTTGGCTTTTGAAGGTTTGCCGCCAAGGTAACCTTCGAGCCCGCCTTGTATTTTTTCGCCGGCATCGTCGAGGCGTCTAAGTTTGCCCGGTAACGCCCTGTTGATGTTATCAAACACTTTGTTGATGTAAATAGTTCCGTTGCCAGCCTTGTCTTTTTTCGGTGAGCTGGCTACAATAATCAATTCTTTGGCTTGATCGGTGTCACAGTTGGCAAAGAAAGCCGACTCAATTTTTACCGGTTGACCTTCGCCGTAGAAAGTATCTATAATGCTGCGTTTGTACTGTCCGTTGCCCTGTGCGAAAAACAAACAACCAAGGGTGCGATAGCATTCTTTATTCTCTTCGTCAAAGAAGCGTTGTGTGTAGAATGCGAGTACAGCAGGGAGTTTTGTCCATTCTGTAACTTCAGTTGCTTTCTTCATCATTTCTTCGGGCAATTCCCAATACAAAGGGCGGCAACGCACCGCAAATTGCAGTGGTGCTTCATTATCCCTTCTTTTTACCGATTGTCCGATCGATTTTACTGTAATAACATCGGTTAGAGGGCTGCCGTAAAAATCAATTGAATTGTTTTCCATGCCCTTTTTAATGCGCATGTCCCACAACGACTGTTTGGCGGTATCTTCAGTGCCCTCTGGGTTTACTTCGCCATCGTATGTTTTTTGAACGTTGTGGTATTTATCCATGAGGTCTTTGTAAATCTTATCAACCTCATCTTTGTACTTTTCTTTGTCGAAATCTCTTGTGCTTAGGTCGGAATACAGTTTGTTGGCGAAGGTGAGTGCAATATCATAGTGGTCTTGCTCATGGATTAAAACGTAGTTTGATTTTAAGTCCATTGTTGACTCTCGTACGAATGACCTAGTTTGAAATGCGCATTTAACGTGGAATTTGAAAGTAACACGCCCATTATCTAGTAGTTCACCGCTATCACTTGTCATATAAATCGACGGACACACATAGGCGAGTGCCTGCAAGTTTTTGGCAGCGTTTTTTTCAGCATGTTCCTGGTCTTCCTTATTCTGGAAGTCTTTCCAGTTAAGGGTTCTGTAGTTTAAGATGCGGCCCTCAGGGGCAATCCAATCTTCAATTTTGTGTTGAGCAAAAAGCTGACCCGAAAAGCCCAATAAGACCACCAGTAACAATGAACGCATAACAGATATATTCTTTGCTCAAAATTAGGAAATAAGGGAAAATATAGAAGTGCAGTTCGCTGATTTGTTGTAATACATTTACACTACCGTCAAACAGTTTTAAGCAAGTGTCAAGCCAAAATTTTACCGTAAAATCATAAATTGCAATTGTGTCTTAAATGAAAAAACACCCTTCAAAATATGCCTTCAAAACAAAACCAATCCATTCCAATAGTAGTTATTGCGCTACTACTCCTGGCTGTTGGTATGTTCATTAGGAACATCAAGAGCCAGAAACAGGAATTGATAGAGGTTGCAAGATAGGAATTTCTGAAACATCATTTTGATGCCGATTCCACGTACATGGACAGTATTTCACTATATGATGATTCGCTAAAATTCTATCACCAAAGGCAACTTGTTGGAAGTACAACCATCGAATCAAAATAAGTACGCACACCCTGAATAGGCTGGTGCTTGCTATTTTACTATCTCAGTTATCGGCTTACCTATGCAACCATTTGGCATTTGGATGTTCAGCAAAGCGGCAAGAGTAGGTGCGATGTCGGTCATGTTAACGACAGTATGGGTGGTGCCGTGCGGAATGCTTTTACCATACCAAAGCAGTGGAATGTGTGTATCGTAAGGGTTCCAGGTGCCGTGGGTAGTACCGGTGAGCGTGAGTCCATTTGAATTTCCAAATTCGTACCAGCCGGGTTCGAGGATGAACTCAATGCAGCCACTGCGCTTGCGGTTGTAGCCATTAATCACCATTTGTTTGATTGGTTCAGGAACAGTGGCACCAGAAATGTTTTCCATATCAATCACATATTGCATGCCCGGTTGTTTCTTTAACCAGCCCATAATCAGGTCTTTTGCTTTGTTGCGGTCAATGTGGTTGGCATCAACGATAGCATTGTTCAAAAATACCTGATAGTTCATAATGTCTTCAACAACACGTGTGAATGAATCAAGATGCAGTTCGGTTTTCAGATAGTAGTTCAGGTCAGCCACTTTACCTTGGTAGCCAACAACTTCAGCGGGCACATCTCTGTCTTTCAGGAACACCGCATTATGGGCACCAGCGTGGTCGGCAGTAAGGAACATTGTATAATTGCCTTGACCCATTTTTTCGTCGAGGTACTGAAGCAAATCTGCCATTTCACGGTCGAGCCTGATGTACATATCTTCTATTTCAACCGAGTTAGGACCGTAGGTATGTCCGCAATAGTCGGTTGACGAAAGGCTGACAGCCAGAAAGTCGGTAGCATCACCCATACCCAGTTTTTCGCCTTCCAGACAAGCTTTTGCCATCATCAGCGTCATAGTATTACCACCCGGCATTGTTTTAATGGCAGCAAGACGGTTGGTGTCGTTCAGGGTATCTACTACGTGCGGGAATGAAGGAATTTTTTCACCCTTACAAATTTTGCCATAATAGGCACTGTAATCAACACTTTGATCGTATTCGGCAGCAGGCAAAAGTGGTTTCCAGTTTTGTTTTGCAAGGCTATCGGCTACATGTCTTTTGTTGAACGACTGTAGCCAAGCAGGGTTTTGGTATTGTTGTGCGTAGTAAGTAGTGGTTGTAAAAACGCCTGTTTCTTCAGAATAAAAATAGGCTGCATTTCCCAGGTGACCGGCAGGTAAAATACTGCCACGATCTTTGATGGCAACACCAAATACCCTTGATTTGAAGTTGGTTGCAAGGCGTAATTCGTCGGTGATGGTGGTTGTTAAAAGCGTGTTTGGGCTCATTGCTGAGTTGCCTGAAATAGCTTTATGCGCACTATCATCCACACAATACCATTTCTTGCCGTTTTCATCAATCCAGTTATTACCCGAGATGCCATGAATGGAAGGAACAGAACCTGTATACACACATGAGTGCCCCGGAGCAGTGAACGAAGGCAGGTAGTTCACCATTGTGTTTTCGCAAGTAAAACCTGCGTTCAGCAAACGCTTGAAGCCGCCTTCGCCATACTTGTTATAAAAGCGATAGAGGTAGTCCCAGCGCATTTGGTCAACCACAATACCAACTACCAGTTTTGGTCTGCCGGGTAAGTTTGTCGATTTGTGTTGCGTATTGCAAGAGAGTGCCACTACTGATAAAAGTGCCGCTACTACCGCTTTATTCCACTTCATGTGTGTTATTTTTCGTTAAATTTTACTTCAAAAATCGAAGGTCCGAATTTTTACATTTAGTCAGCGGTTATATTTTTTTTAAATTTGCACTTCTTTTAACGTTGTACATGTCTTTTTTGCCGGGATTTTGTGTGTTTGAAACCCATTTCCCTCCATTTTTTTCGTACAACAAATTGAACAAGTAACGTTGCGGCGGCATTGCTACCGCTAAAAATATAGTTGAAACAATGGATATTTTTGCAAAGTTTGAAAACAGATTAGGACCTATTGGCGACTACGCTGAAAAATCACCGGGTTACTTCGCATTTCCAAAGCTGGAAGGTGAAATTGGCAACAGAATGATGTTCCGTGGAAAAGAGAAAATTGTTTGGAGTCTGAACAATTATCTTGGTTTGGCTAATCACCCTGAAGTGAGAAAGGCTGATGCTGAGGCTGCTGCAAAATTTGGTCTTGCATCGCCTATGGGTGCAAGAATGATGAGCGGAAACAGTGATTACCATGAACAGTTAGAAAGTGGTTTGGCTGATTTCGTAGGTAAGGAAGCGGGTATGTTATTCAACTATGGTTATCAGGGTATGATTTCCATTATCGACTGTCTTTGCGGCAGGCACGATGTGGTTGTTTATGATGCTGAATGCCATGCATGTATCATTGACGGTTTGAGGATGGTGCCTAGTCACAGGTTCGTTTACAAACACAACGATATTGCTGATGCCGATAAACAATTGGCACGTGCAACTGAATATGTGAAAAAGACAGGTGGTGGTATCTTAGTGATTACTGAAGGCGTATTCGGTATGAGCGGAAACCAAGGTAAAATCAGAGAACTCGCAGTATTGCGTGAAAAATACGACTTCAGAATGCTTGTTGATGATGCACATGGCTTCGGTACCTTGGGTAGCAGGGGCGCAGGCGTTGGCGACGAGCAAAATTGCACTGAAGATATCGACCTTTATTTCTCAACGTTCGCTAAGTCTATGGCGAGCATTGGCGGTTTCCTTGCGGGCGATAAAAAACTGATTACGTTCCTTCGCTACAACATGCGTTCACAGATTTACGCAAAATCTTTGCCAATGGCATTTGTAGTGGGTAACCTCAAAAGGCTTGAACTTTTGAAAACTCAGCCTGAATTGCGCGAAAAACTTTGGTACAATGTGCGCAGGTTGCAGGATGGTTTCAAAGAAAGAGGCTTCGACCTTGGTACTACCAACTCTTGTGTAACTCCTGTCTTCATGAAGGGAGGTTTGTTTGATGCTGTTCAATTGACTTACGACATGCGCGAGAACTTCGATATATTCTGTTCAGTAGTTGTTTATCCGGTAATTCCGAAAGGACAAATTGAATTGAGGATTATCCCAACTGCATCGCATACTGATGCTGATATTGACCAAACAATGGCTGCATTTGATGCTGTGCGTTACAAACTTGACAACAAGTTGTACCCACAAGAAATGCCAAACGTTTCTATGCACGCATAATATTTTGTAAAAAAGCTTAAGCTAAAAGGGATGGCTGAGGCTGTCCCTTTTTTAGTTAATGCTTTAGCGATAATTTCGCAGAATTAATTCCCGCAAGGGTGCAATAAAAACTCAATAAACAAACGACATTGGAACATAAAAGAATTTTAGTTACAGCAGCACTTCCTTATGCAAACGGGCCGGTACACATTGGTCACCTTGCAGGTTGTTACTTGCCTGCTGATATCTATACACGTTACCAACGTGCTCAAAAACGCGATGTGAAATTGATTTGCGGCACCGATGAACACGGTGTGCCTATTACAATTCGTGCACAAAAAGAAGGTACTACGCCACAGGCAATTGTCGATAAATACCATGCCATCATCAGCGAGAGCTTTAAGGATATGGGCATTAATTTCGACATTTTCAGTCGCACCTCAAACCAAATTCACCACGAAACGTCGCAGGCTTTCTTTAAAAAACTGTATGATGCAGGTTTGTTTGAAGAAAAAGAGTCAGAACAATTTTACGATGAGGTAAACGGACAGTTTTTGGCTGACCGTTACATTCAGGGTACTTGCCCAATTTGTGAAAACCCAAATGCTTATGGCGACCAATGTGAAAAATGTGGTTCTACACTTTCACCCGACCAATTAATCAATCCACGGAGTGCGTTGAGCAGTGTACAACTGGTAAAACGCCCAACCAAACACTGGTATTTCCCTTTGAATAACTACGAGGGCTGGCTGAAAGAGTGGATTGTTGAAGGTAAGAAAGACTACTGGAAACCAAACGTTTACGGACAGTGCAAGAGCTGGATAGACAGTGGCTTGAACCCACGCGCTATGACCCGAGACAGTAACTGGGGAGTTCCTGTGCCGTTGCCGGGTGCAGAAGGTAAGGTGCTTTATGTGTGGTTCGATGCACCTATCGGGTACATTAGTGCGACAAAAGAATTAACTAACCAATGGTCGGACTATTGGTGCAGTGAAGACACTAAGCTCGTGCATTTTATTGGTAAGGATAACATTGTATTCCACTGCATTATTTTCCCTGCTATGTTGAAGGCGCACGGCGGATTTGTGTTGCCTGAAAACGTGCCTGCCAATGAATTTCTGAATATTGAAGGCGAAAAAGTATCTACATCGCGCAACTGGGCAGTTTGGGTGCATGAATATGTAAAAGACTTCCCTGACCAACAGGATTTGTTGAGGTATGTGCTTTGTGCCAATGCGCCAGAGTCAAAAGACAATGACTTTACCTGGAAAGATTTTCAGGAGCGCGTAAACAGCGAACTCGTGGCTGTGTTCGGCAACTTGGTCAACAGAGCTTTTGTGTTGATGCATAAGCTTTGTAAGGGTCGCGTACCTGCCGTTCACCCTGATGCGATTACGCCTGAAGATTTGGCACTTATTGAAGCTATAAAAGCTACGAAGGTGAGTGTAGAAAATTCAATTGAAAGCTACAAATTCAGGGAAGGACTTTCAGAGGTGATAGACCTTGCGCGGAAGGGAAATAAATACCTGCAGGAATGTGCACCGTGGAGTTTAGCTAAAACCCCTGAAATGGCGGCTGAGAATCAAGCGAAAATTGACAACTGTATTAATTTGTGCCTGCAACTTTCGGCGAATCTGGCTATTTACATCAATCCGTTCCTACCGTTTACGGCTAAGAAAATGTGCAAAATGATGAAGGTGGTTGACCGTATGCTGGAATGGGAAAACGGAGGTAGAACCGATCTTTTGAAAACCAGCTACCCACTGCCTGCTCCTGAATTATTGTTCAGGAAAATTGAAGATGCAGAAGTAGAAGCACAAGTAGAAAAACTCAGAAAAAATTTAGTGAACAATATGAATCAGGCTCCTGCACCTACTGAGGCAGCTAAAGAACCGGAAATTGCACCGGTAAAACCCGTAATTACAATCGACGACTTCATGAAAATCGATTTGAGGGTTGGTACCATCATCAGTGCTGAAAAAGTAGAAAAAGCTGACAAATTGCTGAAACTTCAGTTAGACATGGGCTTTGAGACAAGAACAGTTGTTTCGGGCATTGCGATGCACTTTAAGCCTGAAGACATTATAGGTAAACAAGTTACAGTTGTTGCCAATCTTGCTCCAAGGAAAATGAAAGGCATTGAAAGCAACGGTATGATATTGATGGCGCAAAATAGCGACGGCAGTTTGAAATTTGTGTCGCCGCTGGAAACTGCCGATAATGGCAGTGAAGTGCGATAGGATATTTTGCGGGCAAACAACATTATTTCTTACGTGTTTTAAGAACGATATGTTAAGAGTGATTGTTGTTTGCCCTTTCTTAAGTTATTTTGCATCAACAGGATTTTAATGCATTAGTTTAAACTCGTTAAAACCAGCGGCTATGAAGTCAAAAAAAATATGGTGGATAGTTATTATCGGTGTAGTGCTCATTTCTGTAATGGCCATTATGTCGAAATCTATGGGTGGAAATGACTTTACTAAGGTCACTATCGAAAAGGTAGCACCCCATACTATTACCGAGCTGGTATCGGCGACAGGTAAAATATACCCTGAAACAGAGGTGAAAATAAGCCCTGAAGTAAGTGGTGAGATTATTTTTCTTGACCTTCATGAGGGCGACAGCGTTAAAAAAGGCGATGTGTTGGTTAAAATTAACCCTGCTATCTACAATTCTATGGTGAACCAACAGGAAGCATCGGTAGAGCAAACAAGGGCGGGTACAACTAATTACAGGCAAATGATTGCGCAGTCAGAATCGCAGTATGATTTGGCAAAATCTACTTATGAGCGCAACAAGAAATTGTATGAAGAAAAGGTAATTTCAAGCCTTGAATTTGAACAAAGCAAATCATCATACCTTTCTGCAAAAGCATCGCTGGATGCTGCAAGAGCCAATGCAATGGGCAGCGAATTCAGTGTAAAGGGTGCGCAGGCAGGCTTGAATCAGGCAAAAGAAAACTTGCTCAAAACAACGATTATTGCGCCTACATCGGGCATTGTTTCTCAGTTGAACGTAAAAAAAGGCGAAAGGGTAGTAGGTACAGCGCAATATGCAGGTACCGAAATGCTCACGGTTGCTGATATGAGCCGTCTTGAGGTGCGTGTAGATGTGAGTGAAACTGATATTACAAAAGTGAAAATTGGCGATACTTGTTTCATTCAAACTGACGCTTATCGCAACCGCAAATTTGTAGGTTTGGTGAGCCGCATTGCAGTAAGTTCAAAAACTGCGCTGGCATCAGCAACCAGCGACCAGGTGACGAATTATACCGTACACATATTGATTTTACCTGAAAGCTATGCTGATATAACAGCGAAACTGCCAAAAGGGAAATTCCCTTTTAAACCGGGCATGTCTTCTTCTGTAGAGATTCAGACCAACCGTCAGGAGAATTTGCTTTCGGTGCCTGTGAATGCAGTTACTACTCGCGACTGGCCTGATAGTGTACGTAAGAAAAACAGCGACCCAAGGGCAACAGAAGGCATCAGACAAATTGTATTTGTGTACGACAACAAAACACAGGAAGTACATATTCGTGACGTGAAAACCTTGATGCAGGATAATACCTACATTCAAATCACTGAGGGTTTGAAGGAAGGAGAAGAAGTGGTTGTAGCCCCTTACGGTGCAATTGCGCGTACGTTAACTGATAAAGCGAAAGTGAAAAGCGTGCCTAAAGACCAGCTTTTTGAAGCAAGCAAGACTGAATAAACAGCAAAGCATTACTTAACACTCAGCACAAGTCCAATTCCTACATAATTGGGTTGAATCGAAGGTCTGATATTCACAGAAAGATCACGGGACACATCGAAGTTTTTAAGGTGTGCACCCGTCATTGCCTCTACAATTTGCAATGCGTAACCCACGCCAGTAAACAACACTGTCATATCCAGAAAACGATTGTAATCGTCCTGTAACTGCTTTAATTGCGCTGATGTGTAGATGTTGGTGTACTGGTCGGTGTAATAAGGGTTGTTAATGCGCCCTACGTATGCTTTACGGTAGCTTTGGTAATTGTTGTAATTATCGACCATAAAGTAGCCTGCTGCGCCTAAGCCCGCATAAATAACCGGAACTTTCCAGTATTGCCTGTTGTATGCCTGCCCTAAGCCGGGAAGAATGGCAGAGAATAGCCCGGCCCTTTTGGGGTTGGGCTGAAAAGGATGATAGGACGTATCGCGAACCGCTTGTTGCGCATAAATGCCCGTCTGTTGCCCGGAAAGAGCAATTACAAAGGCAATAAAAATTTTTTTAAACGAGCTGCGATTCAACGAATAATATTGAGAGCGCAAAATTAAGCGTTACGTTCCAGCTTATTTGCGGTAAAGTGCAAAAGAAAATCCAATTCCGAATGTAAGACCACCGGGCGCGAGACGCTCAATGTGACGGAAGTTATCGGGCGATGCCGGTGGACCATACAATTCACGCACTTTT
Organism: Chitinophagaceae bacterium; assembly: GCA_947454235.1. Lineage (GTDB taxonomy): Bacteria > Bacteroidota > Bacteroidia > Chitinophagales > Chitinophagaceae > Flavipsychrobacter. The sequence continues at coordinate 36,285 of CANGIY010000015.1, read as the reverse complement.
GGATGTGTGATAGGTACGCTCCAGCCCAATTCAGTAAAGAATCGGTTGTTTCTATGACCCAGACGCCAGTAGTGCGCCATATTCAGGAAGATGTTTGCTTGAGGGTTGGTGCTGAACGTTGCCATTTGTCGTCCATTACCGGTCATAATTCTCATGCCACGGTGTTCTACGCCCGAATTAAAGCTGAGACCACCACCAAAGGCAAAACCCCTTTGATTGGCTTTTAAATACGTTTTACCACCTATGTAGAGCTTGTTACCCCAAGTGCTTACGCCAGTACCAGCATCAAGTGTCAGATAGCGGTTCAGGCATAGGTTAAAATCTATACCTGCAAGACCAGCAGGGTTATTGATACCTCCCGATAATCCGATGTATAAAGCAGGCTTTTTATTGGCATTTTTCTTTTTGTGGCTACCCTTTGGCGCATTCTCCGGCGCTTCGGTATTTGTTTGTGCAAATACACTTGTCGTTATCGCCACGGCGGCCAAGAAAAATAAAATCTTCTTCATAGAAATTCGGTTCCGGGGACAAATATACTCAAATTTCATAAATAGGTAATCTGAAAATGAGGTATTTATAACTCCCTAAAAAATGAAGCAGATAACTTGCAGGATGGAACAAGGATATTTGGAAATCGCTTATTTAAAAATATTGTACTTCACAATACAATAAATGGCCCTGAAGCCATCGCGCCAGCCGATTTTTTTGCCTTCTTCGTAGGTGCGGCCGTAGTAAGAAATACCTACTTCGTAAATGCGTACTTTGTCCAGGCGCGCCACCTTAGCAGTTACTTCCGGCTCAAAGCCAAATCTCTTTTCTTCCAGTTTAATACCCTGAATGATTTCACGTCGAAACAGTTTGTAGCAAGTTTCCATGTCGGTGAGGTTCAGGTTGGTAAGCATGTTAGAGAGCACAGTGAGCCATTTGTTACCTATTGAATGCCAGAAGAAAAGTATTCTGTGGGGTTTGCCGCCAATAAACCTTGAGCCATATACCACATCGGCAAAGTCATTCAAAATAGGTTTCAGCAGAATGTTGTATTCATCAGGGTCGTATTCAAGGTCGGCATCCTGAATAATCACATAGTCGCCCGTAGCTTTGTTAATGCCCGTATGCAATGCTGCACCCTTTCCTTGGTTTATTTCGTGTTTGTAATAAGAAATAGGCAGCTCAGGATTATCAGCTTTGTACTTGAGAATAGCCTCTTCGGTATTATCACGCGAGCAATCGTTCACAATAATTACTTCCTTCGAGATGTTGTTCACCAATTCAACCGCCTTCACCTTATTCAGGATATGGTGGATGGTGGCACCCTCGTTGTACGCAGGAATAACTATTGAAAGCTTACTCATTAACAGCTATTAAAAATTCAGTCGGCAAAAATAACAAGAATTTTCGGGCAATGTGTTAAAAAAGATGGTGGGGGTGGGTAGGTTGAGCCAATTCTTTAAATTTTGACCCCATTTTAAATAATGAAATTAAATCTTTGTTGCCTCGCAATCGAATGAGCTTTTAGTGGACTTAAACAGGTAAGCTGCTCTTTCTTTCTAAACAGAGGGAAACGGTTTTTCTATGAGGCCTTTCGCTACACTCATGCAGTTAAAAGGTTCAGTGTTTTTTTCCGCATTTGTAGATTTACTTCTGGAATTTGATATCATCTACACATGAGAAACATTTTGTTCATATCTTTATGTTTCAAAGGAATCGCAAAAAAACAATGTAAAGTTTATCATTTTAAGGCAAATAGAAATGGCACTAGTAAACCCAATCATCATAAATATACCACCAAAAAACCGAAAGAAAAGCTTTGGGTCATGTTTTCTTAGATTAATTCTAGTTCAGGTCGCCCTAGTTACAATCATAGTATTTTCAAGCACACTTTTTGGTCAAACAAATGTTATCCGAACGATTGCAGGGAATGGAACATCGGGATTTAGTGGGGATGGGGCGGCTGCAACTGCAGCAAGAATGTACAATGTTTGGGGCATAGCCATAGATGATCGAGGTAATTTATATCTCGCTGACTTTTACAACGAACGCATACGAAAGATTGATACCAACGGTATAATAAATACAATAGCTGGAAATGGCAGGACCGGATTTAGTGGAGATAGTAGTGCTGCAACCGCAGCTAGTTTTAATTATCCATACGGATTGGCATTAGACCAAAGGGGGAATATTTATATAGCAGATTATTACAATAATCGCATCAGAAAAATTGACACTGGAGGTATGATTACTACAATTGTAGGCATGGGTAGTGGTGCTTATGGTGGTGATGGCCATGCAGCTAGTAATGCGAGTTTAAACGGCCCTACTGGTATCGCAATTGACAGTAGTGGCAATATTTATATTGCAGATTATTTAAATAGTCGTGTTCGCAAAGTAGATGCAAGTGGAATAATTACTACAATTGCTGGAAATGGTACATTAGGCTTCAGCGGAGATGGTGGAGCTGCAACTGATGCAAACTTGCAAAATCCAATTGATGTTGCCGTGGATAGAAGTGGTAATATTTACATTGCGGACCAAGGGAATTATAGGGTGCGGAAAGTAAACACTAGCGGACTAATAAGCACAATTGCTGGAAATGGAACTAGCAGTTCCACCGGTGATGGTGGGCCCGCTACAGATGCTGGTGTTTTTTCTCCCTATGGTCTTGCATTGGACGATAGTGGTAATTTGTACATTGCAGAATACTATCGTAACCACATTCGAAAGGTTTGGCGTAGCGGAATGATAAGCACCGAAGTTGGGACTGGTGATTATGGCTTTAGTGGAGACGGGGGACCTGCAACAGATGCTAGAGTAAACTACCCGGCTCGAATAGCTGTAAGTAGGGCTGGAATATTATACATTTCAGACGGTTATAATTATCGTATACGAAAGGTAAATCAATGCACATTGCCTTCAGTAGCCGCCATACTTGGCGCCACAACATTATGTCTGGGTGATACAACAAGGCTTACAAATACAACTGCAGGTGGTGTTTGGTCTACAACCAGTACTTCTATTGCGACAATTAATTCTATATCAGGTGTAGTAACAGGTATTGATACCGGTGTAGCCACAATTACATACACTATAACTGATACTTGTGGGTTTGCTATCGCAACTACCTCCTTGAATATTGTTCCGCTACCTCGAGCAGGAATAATATCGGGTATAGACAGTATATGCCTAGGAGATACAGCAACGTTGCATAGTTCTTCTAGTGGAGGCCATTGGTACAGCTCAAACACAACTATTGCTTCTGTCGATTCCGTTACTGGGCTGGTTACAGGTTTAGCAAGAGCCGCAACAAATATTTTTTACGTAGTTGGAAATAGTTGTGGCAACGATACATCAAGGTTCAATATCTATCCTCATAGCTCTTGTTTTTTTAATATTGATGGTATTGAACTGCAAAACTTAAATCTATCAATTTACCCGAACACAAATTCAGGCAGATTTTTTGCCGAAATTAGCTGCCCTTCAAAAAAAGTTGTTTCACTAACAGTAACAAACCTTGTGGGAGAAAAGGTGAAAGAATTGGCAGCAGTAACCAATCAAAGAGTTGAACTTGATTTAAGAATACCTGCTGGTATGTACTTTGTCAATGCAATTGTCGACGGGCAAAGGCTGATGAAAAAAATAGTTGTCGAAAATTAATTTTAATAATCAAAGCCCGCCACATTGAAGTAGCGGGCTTTGTGTATTTTATACTCAGAGATTAGTTTCCGAGGTATGTTTTTAAAAGTTGGCAGCGACCCGGGGTGCGCAATTTTGTGATTGCTTTGTCCTTGATCTGTCTTACCCTTTCGCGCGTCAATGAGAATTTCTCACCGATGTCTTCAAGGCTCATTGGGTTTGGAACGCCAATACCAAAATAAAGCATAATTACATCGCGTTGGCGGTCAGTAAGCGTGCTTAAAGAACGCTCAATTTCGCAACTTAACGATTCGCGGTGGTAAAGATCTGCATCGGCAGCATCAGAGTTCGGGTTTTCCAGAATATCGAGCAAAGAGTTGTCTTCACTGTCAACGAAAGGAGCATCAACCGAAACGTGGCGTGCGGCCACACCCAATGTTGTTTCTACTTCTTCAGTACCAATATCAAGCAATTCTGCTAATTCTTCGGTTGAAGGTTCGCGCTCAAACTCTTGTTCGAGTTGAGAGTAAGCTTTACTGATTTTGTTGGAAAGTCCTACTTTGTTCAAAGGCAACCTTACAATCCTTGATTGTTCGGCAAGTGCCTGTAAAATAGACTGACGGATCCACCATACAGCGTAAGAAATGAATTTGAAACCCCTGGTTTCATCGAATCTTTGAGCTGCTTTAATAAGCCCCAGATTACCTTCGTTAATCAAATCACTTAACGATAAACCCTGATTCTGATATTGTTTTGCAACAGATACCACGAAACGAAGGTTTGCTTTCGTCAATTTCTCCAACGCTCTTTCATCTCCCTGTTTAATCCTGATGGCGAGTTGTACTTCTTCTTCCGGAGTAATCAGGTCAACTTTACCAATTTCCTGAAGATATTTCTCCAGGGACTGGCTTTCACGATTGGTAATTGATTTTGTAATCTTTAGCTGACGCATTGACATAGGTAAAGAAAATTAAGAGTAAGTAAATTGAAATTCACAAATAAATAACCAATCAATAGTTTGTTTGCTCGGCAAATCTAAGGGTGAAAACAATTCAACCCAAAAAAAACTTTAGGATAGATTTAACGGCAAAAAGTTTTGAGCGTCGGTTTAAGAAAATAAATATTCAATTTTAATGCCTGTAAAATTTCGTTTTCAACATGCTTTTTTTATTATTGCGGATAGTTAGTCCAAAATTTCCGAAATGAGCAGGAAAAAAGTAATGTACTCGGTTGAATATCCTATTCGTTGTTCGCCGGCAATCTTATACGAATTTCTTTCTACCCCCGTTGGGTTGCAAGAGTGGTTTGCTGATAAAGTAGATCAACGCGATCATAAATTCTTTTTTTCCTGGAGTGGTTCTACTGATACCGCTATGGTGCTAGAGAATGTAGAAAATGAATTCATTCGTTTCAGGTGGGACTATTACGGTCCTGATGAATTTTTTGAATTCAGCATTGAGCAGGGGCCTGTTACCAACGAAACCATTTTGCGCATCACCGATTTTGCCGATAAAAATGACATCAAAGATCAGGAGCAATTATGGAATTCGCAGGTGCATGAACTGAAGCACCGTATTGGTGCGTCATAGTTTAGCCACCTCCTGATTGAGCGCCCGTTTTCAAAGTGAAGTCCCAATGGCGGACTGTTATTGTTGTCTTTAATTTTCGGGAGTGAGTTCGTTTATGATCGCAGTTTACTTTTGGGTGTTTCTTGGCAGCTTGGCCGGGGGATTGCTTACTGTGTTCACTCCTTACCTGCATTCGTTTGTTCCGATGACGCTAAGTACCCTTGTTTTTCAAAGCAAGAACAAGGAGGAAGGTGCCAAAAATACAATCATTTTTTCGGCGTTTATTGTGCTCATATTTACGTCGGTTGGGTTGTTCATTTCTACGATATTCAAATCAACAGGTTTATTCAAGCTTACCGGACACTGGCTTTTCAATTTGTTTTTGTGTCGTTTTTTGGCGGGTCTGGGGTTGTCAATGATTGGGGCTTTTGAACTTTCTCTACCCATGAAAATCATCAGGGCAACACACAATAGGGCAAAACGTGTTGATGTTAAGGGTTTATTTTTTATGGCTCTTTCTTTACCGGTTGTAACCTTTGCATCTACTTTCCCTTTTGCAGGTCTCATTATGGTGTTGGCAGGCAATTATGGAGTTTGGGGGCCTGCGATTGCTATGCTTGGGTTTTCTATCGGGCTGGCATCGCCATTCTTTTATCCTAGAATCATTAATCTTGTTCCCTCTACTGCCTTAAGCTACGTCAAGGTGACTATTGGGTTTATTTTGTTCTTCATCGGCGTAAAGCTGTTTTCAAATGCCGACATTGCCAAGGGGTGGCATATACTCGACAGGGGTACATTTCTGTTTGTCTGGATTGTTTTGTGTTGTATTCTGGGGTCTTACTTGCTCGGTTGGTTTAAGCTCAACAACGATTTCATGGCACAATTGAATGTGTATGGAGTGCAGTATGTAAGTTTGTTCAGGCTTTTTATGGCGATAGCAGTGTTTACGCTGGCAATTTATTTGTTACCGGGTTTATTTGGCGCGCCGCTTAAAGGTGTCGCGGGTATATTGCCCAATTTCGTGAACCAATAAAAAATCCGACCCCTCGTTGAAGGAGCCGGATGGAAGTAGATTTCTGATTTTTTTATTTCTTGCTGTGGTCTTTGTAAGAAGCCTTTTTGATGTCGTCAATCAGCTTGTTATTGTTCCTTATATAATCAGCTTCAAAAGCAGAACCCTTGGCAGTTTCAATTGATTTACGAGCAGCTTCAATGGCTTTTTCTTCGTGACCCAATTTCTTTTCGATACGTGCTTTAAGGTACCACATGTAGAATGCACTACCGTCTTCTTCAAGTGCTTTATCTACATACATTGCTGCAATGTCGAGTTTTGTATCGTTTTCGAAGTAGTAGTTAGCCACTTGAAAATAAGGAATAGCCGGGTGATAAATCGCTTTGTCAATGTTTTTATTGATTGTCTCTTCAGCCTTAGCCTTAATAGGAATGCTGATTTTCGTTTTTTCCCAAGTCAATTCAAGTTTGCAGGTAGTGTAAGTGATGTCGGTGATGGCAATTGTAAATGTTTGACACTCGCCCAGTAACGCTGATGGTTTTACTTTAAAGCGCAAAACATCATTTTCGCGAGAATAGCCTTCCGCGCCCCAGTTGCCAACGCCTGTATTGATAATTACTTCCCAGTTTTCTTTACCCGGAATAGTGTACAACGCATATTCACCGGCTTTTAGTTTGTTGCCAGCAATTTCTATGTCTTCGCCAAACTTGATTTTTGTAGCTGCATTCGCGCCTGTTCTCCATACACTTCCATAAGGCACTAAGTCGCCAAATACTTTACGGTTGCGCATTGAAGGGCGGCTGTAGTTAATCTCGATGTTAGTGAGCGAGAAATCTTGTACAATTTTAGCGTTCGGGCTAAGTGCCGGAAGCTTAAGTCCTTGTGCATCAACACCAAAAACTGACAACAATACAAAAATAGAGAGGATGAGTTTTTTCATGATATCCGAAATTTGAATGCAAGTTACTTTTTACACCTGAAACCTAGCAATTGCAGTGCATTGAAAATATTTATGAGTAGGCTTTCTGCTTAGAGTTATTTGCAAGGGGATATTTATATATTCGTTGCAAACCTGCTCTGTTTTTTCTACTTTTAGCGTAATTATATTCTCATGAAGCATATTTTGTTGACCATAGCTGGTCTTTCTATTGCATTGATGTCATTTAAAGGTGATAACGTAGAGCGTGTAAGCCTGAAAAAGGTGATGGATATCAAAAACGAAGGTTTTAATCACTCTCAGGTAATGGAAACCATGTTTGAGCTCACTGACGTAAATGGACCACGCTTAACGGGTTCTCCGGGCATGAAGAGTGCTGAGAAATGGGCAAAAGAAAAGCTGACTTCGTGGGGGCTTTCTAATGCGCAAATTGAGACGTGGGGCGGTTTTGGTAAGGGTTGGGAAATCAACAAATGTTACGTGGCGATGACGGCGCCTTATTATCAGCCACTCATCGCTTACCCAAGGGCATGGACACCGGGCACAAACGGACTGATAAAGGGCGATGCGGTTTTTGCAAAAATTGAGACGATTGATGACATGGAGAAATATGCCGGTAAATTAAGAGGCAAGATTGTTGTTTTTACCTCAATGAGCATGGACACCAAGCCCAATTTTACCGCCGATGCGAAAAGGCTTACCGCTGAAGACCTTGAGAAAACAGAAATGGATCCGCATGTTGAAGAAGGCAATACCAACCTCAGCAGAAAAAAAGCTACTCCGGCAAACCCGATGGCAGCACGCAATTTGAGAAAAGCAATTGATTCGTTTTTCGTTCGTGAAGGCGTTCAGGCTGTATTAAGTGGTGGTAGAGGCACGATGGGTACAGTTTTCACATCAAATGGAGCTTCACGTGCATGGGATGCGCCGGCTGTAGTGCCTGAATTGGAAATGGGTGCTGAACATCTGGCACGTCTGGTTAGGTTGTTGGAATCGGGTAAAGAGGTGAAACTTGAAATGGATACACGCACAACATTTCACACCGAAGACAGTACAGAAAGTAATGTAATTGCAGAAATTCCTGGCACCGACCCCGAACTCAAAGATGAAGTGGTGATGCTGGGTGCCCACATGGATAGCTGGCATGCATCAACCGGAGCAACCGATAACGGCACCGGAGTGGCTGTATGTATGGAGGCAGTTAGAATTCTCAAAACAATGAATATCAAACCACGCCGTACCATAAGAATTGCATTATGGAGCGGCGAAGAGCAAGGCCTTTTAGGTAGCAGGGGATACGTGAAAAAGCACGTTGGCGACCGTATTACACAGTTAATGAAGCCTGAACAAAAGAAAATATCTGCCTACTTCAATTTAGACAATGGTGGTGGTAAAATAAGAGGTATTTACATGCAAGGTAACGACCAGATGCGCCCTATTTTCGAGGCATGGTTTGAGCCATTTAAAGATTTAGGTGCTTCAACGCTTACATTGCGCAATACAGGCTCTACCGATCATATTTCATTTGATGAGGTGGGTGTTCCGGGTTTTCAGTTCATTCAAGACCCGCTTGAATATGGCACTCGTACACACCACACTAATATGGACTCATACGACCGTGTGAGCGCTAACGATCTTATGCAGGCATCGGTAATTATGGCATCGTTTGTGTATAACGCAGCTATGCGCGACGAAAAATTGCCACGTAAACCATTGCCAGAAGTAAAAGACAAGGTGAACGGCAACAGCTGGAACAGGTAATTGTTCTATTTAAGTGTTGACAGGAAATGAATGAGGGGTTTTGCTTGCTGCTGCATGCAAAACTCATTCTGTATGAACGAGCTTATTCGGGCTTTAAACGAATTGTTTGAAGTTGTTGCTACTGCTCTTTTTAGCTCTTCGGTAATATCAACCGGCTGTGTGCCTGCGGCAAGATAAGCAACGCCTGCATGTTCAAACTGCATCATGAATTCTGAACGCACTCCAACTACAAAAAGCCCTTTGTTGAGGTATTCTCCCAGTTTATTCGGAGCAATCATTTTTGCATTGATGGTCTTACTTTCTTCGCGGAAGAGGCATGCGCCAACATGCGAGTTTTCTTGCAAAGCAATCAATTCATTCCGTGTAACGTAGGGGAGTAATTTTATGTGTTCGGGGCAGCGGTGGCTTGCAGCAATTTGTCTTATTTCATTGCAGTAATCATTGTCTTTCATGCCGGTTACCACCAACCTTGTGTTGGCATTGTCAAGCAATACAAATGCCTGTACCAGTTCTTTCACGCACAACATGTAATTTACATTACCGGTATACAGTATTATCTGTTTGTCGTGGTAGTCTAAAGGCAATAAGTTGCGGAACGTTTCAACCGAATTGCTCTCATGTTTGGGTTCGTAGTAAGATGTATTTAAGATGGTGAAAGGCATGTTTTGCAAATTGGCTCTGCCTGCCATCCATGCCGACCGCTGTACCGATGGGTTAGCTAAAAATGCGGCTTTGTGCAATTGTTTTATTGCCCTGTAATTACCCAGTTGTGTAAATGGTGAGCGTTTGAAACCTTCAAATGAATAATTGGCAATTTCCATAGCTACATAACATACCGGAATTTCGCCGTGGTGTTTGATAGCCTGCAAATATGAAAACGGACAAAAAGCGATTATTGCCTGAGGTGCATCATTTACCAATTGCTTCACTCTGCCTGAAAATTTACCTTTCAATTTGAAACGCTCAAGTGTACCCACCTTATGGTGTTGCCCCAATGGCTCGACAGAAATGTGTGCCCCCGGATTAAAATCAGAAGGTACCAGTGAGTCGAAAGTAAGGATATGAACGTCGTAATTGAAATCTCTCAGTGTTTGGGCAATGGCATACACAGGGGGCAAAAAGTCGGGGTGTACCAACGTAAGAAGTAAAAGTTTTTTTCTTTGTTTTGCCTCCATCATGCTCTGTTGCGCTCAAAAATAGATTTCGAATAAACCGCAAATTTTACCCTTTTTTTCGATTTTTTATGTTCTAACTCAAAAAACTAATATTAAAAAAGCCGGAATCACTCAAAGTAATTCCGGCTCGTTATTATAAATTATTGAATTAGTGACTGATGAATTCGTTCAATTCAGTTTTGCTGGCATCGAAACTGAAAATGTTTGCCACCTTAAAATAGTTGCCTCTATCGGTAGTTCTTCCATAAGCAGTTTTTGCAAAATCAAGTTTGCTTGCCTCGTAAGAGAACATTTTGCAAATTTGAATTACCTGATCAGTTGACAGGCAATTGCTAGAAATAATGGTTTTTGCAGTAGATAGTTTTGTGTCTTCGAAACTAGCTGCGCCAATTGTTTTCTTTGCTTCTGCAAAATCAGTCATACTCATTGGGTAACCGCAGCCGCCACCTTGTGCCGCTACCGGTGCTGGTGCAGGTTCATCGTAAGACTGTGAAGTGGTAGTTGTGGTGCGCGTAGTTGTTTGAGACGTAGTTACGTTTCCGCTCATCATTGGTGCGCCATTCATGTTTACATTCATGTTCACACCGCCCATGCCACCATTGGTAGGGTCTTGCACGTTAAGGTTTACATTTACACCACCTGCATTTACATTGATGTTTGCAGCATCAGGAGATGTTGTGTTCATCGTTGTAGTGGTTGTAGTTGTTGTAGTCTGTCCGCCCATAGATGGTGCCGGAGCAGCAGCTTGTCCAAAATGTACATAGAACATGTCTGGCGTTGGGGTATAGCTCACAGGCATTGGTGTAGCGCCGAAGAACCTGAGTTTCATTTCGCCATCTTTAGCCTTTTTTACTTTGTACGTCATTTCCATGAGGGCGTTGGTGCCAGCATCTTTAACGTAGAGGTTTTTCTTGATTTCTGGTTTTGATTTGTCTTCGAATACAATTCTCGCCGAATAGTAGTCGTTCATCAAACCGTCAACACGAACATTGGCTTGAGGCGTCGGATTTTGCGGGACGCTGTTCAAGTATAATTGGAATCTGTCGCCATCTTCACTGAAAATGGTGATACAACCCTGACTAAAACCTGCGAGTGGCGCAAGCATTACTAAAAACAAAAGGAGTTTCTTTAACATAAAAAACAATTTTGATGTGCAATTTTACGTAAAATAGTCAAGCAATTTAGGTGCCGTGTTGGGGAATGATGCTTTAAATGTTCGTTTTTACATGTTTTTGCAACATTTTTACATGTCAGACCCCTGTGTTGCAACCGCTTTTTCAATACCATTGTACTTTGTATTAATTTTGCTTCAATGAGAATAAACGTTCCGCTTGTCGGTTTTTTAATCGGATTGGTAATGCCGGTAGTCGGCTTTTCAATTGTTTACCTGGCATGGGGGCACCATGAGGGAATTGGGGAATTTTTCCATACAGTCTATGCACAGCCTGATACCTGCGGAAAGGTGATGACGCTATCATTATTGGCAAATCTGGCTCCCTTCTTATATTTCAACTACAAGCGCCTCGACCATGCATTGAGGGGTATTGTTTCAATCACGGTGCTTTATGCTGTAGTGGTGGTGCTTTTGAAATATAATTTCTTCAGGTAATGAAGTATTACATTATTTCCGGTGAGGCGAGTGGCGACTTATTGGGTAGCTACCTGATAAAGGCGCTCAAAGATGCCGATAGTCAGGCTGATATAAGATGCTGGGGTGGCGATAAAATGGAGGCTGCCGGTGGAGCGCTCATAAAGCACTACCGCGAACTTGCGTTCATGGGTTTTGTGGAAGTGGTGCGCCATTTACCTGAAATTTTTAGGAACATCAAATTTTGTAAGCAGGATATACTGCAATACAAGCCCGATGTCCTGGTGCTGATAGACTACCCCGGCTTTAACCTGCGCATCGCCGAATGGGCTAAGGGGCAAGGTATAAAGGTCGCCTATTACGTTTCGCCGCAGGTGTGGGCCTGGAAAGAGAATCGGGTTAAAAAGATCAAACGCAGTGTCGATAAAATGCTTGTGATTCTACCTTTTGAGCAGGCATTTTACAAGAAGTGGGATTTTGAGGTAGAATATACTGGTCACCCATTGATAGAGGTGATTGGCGATGAGCTTCAAAAACCAGTGCAACCCCTTAAAGGCGGACAGCCCATCATTGCCCTGCTGCCGGGTAGTCGTAAGCAAGAGATAATGGTGAAGCTACCTGTAATGTTGAGTGTTGTTTCGCATTTCCCCAACCATCACTTTATCATAGCACAAGCACCATCGCAGCCCGATAGTTTGTACCGCGAGTTAATTGGTGACCATAAGAATGTTGATATAGTAAAAGGTGCTACATACGATGTTTTACGACAGGCTGAAGCGGCTTTAGTTACTAGCGGTACGGCAACCCTTGAAACTGCGCTACTGGGTATTCCTGAGGTGGTGTGCTACAAGGGCAATCCTATTTCGTACCAATTGGCAAAGAAGCTCATCAAGGTTAAATTCATCAGTTTGGTGAATCTGATAATGGACAAAGAAGTAGTGAAGGAGCTAATTCAGGACGAGCTGAACGAGCAACAACTGGTAAAAGAGCTGGGTGCTATTATTGAAGGTGGCAACAAACGTGCGCAGCTTTTACAGCAATACAAGGCTCTGTGGGACTTATTGGGTGCCAAAAAGGCATCGGTGGCGGCGGCAACCGCAATTGTAAAAATGGGTACCCGCTAATGATGGCGGAATAAACGCACCAGCATAACAATAATACTAATTAAAAAAACGAGAATTGAAATTCTGTTCATGCCATGCATGAGTGAGAAATTGATGTTTTTAGGCGCATCGGCAGGTTTCTTTTTGAGAAACAAATACGTTAGTATCATGTCCTTGAACGATGGTTTCATAGCTGCTGATTTTCGCTAAAATTACCCCTTTTTCAGGAATTTCGTTATCTTTGCGGTCCATATTAATGGGGAATTAGCTCATTTGGCTAGAGCGTTTGCATGGCATGCAAGAGGTAACCGGTTCGACTCCGGTATTCTCCACCACATTAATGCTGTCTAATTTTGGGGCAGCCTTTTTTGTTCACTATTTTGTATTGTTCACGTTTCTTGAACAGTTGGTTTTGTGAACATGGTTGATTTGTGTTAAAGGGCTTATTTTGTGTGGTGTCTTTGAACAGACATTTGCAATTCCAAATAGTTAGTTTATTAGTTTGCGGGTTTTAAAATCTTTTATCGAGTATATTTAGTGTTTGAATGATTTGTTGTTTCTTTTTGATTTTATAGTTAAATTTTAGTCGCTCTTAAACAATGAGTCTGTTTAGCCAGAATTTTAGTTTAGTATTATGAGAAATAAATATAATTTATCCTGTAGCTTGCAAATTTTACAAATTAATTATCACCCAAGGATTCTGGGTCCATCAAAAGCAGATCTAATTACCTGGTCGAATGTTCTTATTTGAACGCCATTAAGCTCTCGCTCGCCATTGATTAAAAGGAGGCGCTTTTGTTCTTTACTTGTGAGCTTGCTCCATCTTCCAATGATTATTAAATAGTTAATGAAGCAATAGTCATTGCCTCCAAATGCACTCCAAGCATTTCTTATTTCATTGTCGTCTCTAAATCTTAATCCTCTTTGATGGTTGGATTGAGAATGTAACTTCGTGCGGCAAAGCAATTCTAACGTTGAGTTTGTGAAAGCATCGTTGTTTACTTTTATCCATTCTTTCCAATCGTCAACTTGACCCTTAGCATTTTGAAGTTTTTTCGCAAAAGTTAGTTTTTTTGTAAATAAGTTATCAAGTGGACTTTCAATTTCAATTAATGTTATCGACGGGGCACCCTGACCAACTCTAACTATTGCAAAATCAGCATTATGGAAATTTCCGATGGGAGGTTTGAAAACTACTCCCAAAACCGCATCATTTCCAAACTGAGTGGAACGAATAATAAAATGAGGATTGCGCTCTAGGAACTTTTGAAATTGTTCTTCATTCGAGTTTGCAATTACTAATTGAGCAAATTCAATTGCTTCTTCAAATGATGGAGCCTTCAATTCACTAGTGTTGACTCCGCTATTAGATGTGCTGAAAATTTCTTTTAAAATGTTCTCAATTTCTTTTGTCAGCATAGAATTAGAATTGCGGTTGAATACTCTGTACTTCGGAAACATTAATCTGTCAAACTCGTTCTTCCCGAATTAAAAGTCTCAGAAATTCAAAAAAGTGAATAAATATTATTTATAAAAAGAAGTCAAAATATTAACGATGCTAAAATTTGCTTAAAAGTAGTAAATATTAGAAATGAAAGTTATAGTGAGCTTGAAAAAAGATATTTTTGGTTGTAAAACTGAAATTGAAATGGCAAAAAAATGCTACAATTGTCAAACTGAGTTGATTCCGGGAAAGCAAAGTGACGAGCATTTAATACTAAATGCGATGGGGGGAAGATTAAAATCTAAGAATTTGATTTGTAAAGACTGTAACAGTAAAATTGGGAGTGACGTGGATGGAGAGCTCGCAGAACAATTTAAATTTTTATCTGGGTACCTCCAAGTAAAAAGGGATCACGGGGCAATCCCTACAACAAAAGGAGGATTGCTTTCTGATGGTACAAAGATAAATTTATCTGAAGGTGTTACCCCAACTTTGGTTAATCCTCATTTCGAAGTGATAGAGAAAGACGGTGTTTTTAATTATGCAATTGTTGCTCGTGACGAAAAGCAAATGCGCACATTATTGGGGCGTGTTAAAAAAGAGCATCATGGTTTTAAAATTGAAGACGGCATGAAGAATATAAAAGTAAAAAACGAAAGACTGAGAACGCCTGTAGAATTCAAACAGTCTTTCGGTGGCGATTTAGCTTTTAAGTCAATTGCAAAAACCGCGGTTAATTTTTATATGTTGAAATGCGGTTTCAGGGAAAATATAGTGCATTTGCTGCCATATATTTTTGGCGACGAAAAATTAAATTGTGTTAAACATTTTCATCCAAAGAAATATATTTATAAAAAGGAGCCAAATGAGATTGTTCATTTCATACACTTAGTTGGAGACAAGCACAAAAGAATTTTATATTGTTATATAGAGTTTTTTAGTATTCACTCTTACATCGTATTGCTATCAGATGACTATTCAGGGAAAAATGTGAATCTTTCATATGCTTATGATTTAAATTCTAATTGCGAAATTAAAAAAAGAGTTAAGCTAAAATTTACCAAGGGTGAATTTGATGATTTAAAAAATATTCCGGCTGAATTTTTCGATGCGGTAAAAGAAAAGACGCAAAGAGTTATTTCAATTGCGGAAAAGAAACAAGTGGACAATGAAATCAGGTTAATAATAGATAAGGCATTTAAAGATGTTTTTCATGACAATCATGGAGATAAAAAAATTATAACGAAGCAATTAAAAGAAGAATTTGCTAGGTTTGTTACAGAGCAAATTGGGGTTTTTCTATTTGGAAAGGAAGCAGTTGATGAAGCAATGAAAGATATTTGGTAGCTTTAAGCGAACAATTGTAGCGATGGAAAAATAAAATTGGCGATTGATTATAGATTGCTGTAAAAAGAATCCTCATTTTTATCCCCCATCACTTCACATTCCGTCCCTTCCATTCGTACTTGCCCACAAAGCCTAGAAAGCCGGCGAGGACGATGTAGATGATGTGGAGGGGTTGGAGGAATGCGAAGTAGGGGCGTGTCCATTTGCGGTCGTAGAAGGCGACAACGGGTTTCATGAAGATGGCTTCTATGATTGTTTTGGCACCCAGCATTACGGCACCCAGGAAAAAAAGATGAATATTATAGATGCTCGTTGCAAAAGCAGCTACAATAGCTACGTTGAAAAGATAAACGAGGAGCAGGGTAGCAGTGATTTTTTTATCGTCGTACTTACCCGATTTTGATGCCCACCTGATGCGCTGACGCAAAAAACTCATCCAGTTGGGCTGGGGCAGTGTGGTTACGGTCGCCGATTTCGATTTAAGGTAGAAGATGCGAGCGAGGGGTAGCTTGCTCACCTTCATCATCAGCAGGTAGTCATCGCCACTGGCAAGGTGATCAATGCCCTCGTAGCCTTGTACGGCGTCGTAGGCTTTGCGGGTGAAGGCGAGGTTGGCGCCATTGCTCATATTGCCCATATTAAGCGCATGGGTGGCGGCAGTAATGCCCTGCATACCCATAAAATCAATCATCTGGAATACGCGCGATAGTCCGCCGGTAGCAAAAAACACCACTGGAGCTACAATCATTGCAGGTTGGTTCTGTTCGTAAGCGGCAGCAATATGCAGCAACCACGAATTGGGCACCACACAATCGGCATCGGTAGTTACTATCAGTTCGCCGTTGCTGCGGCTAATGCCCGCTGCCAAAGCTGCTTTTTTGTAGGCGTTGATTTTTTTATCGCGCGGCAGGTGGTGGGCAAGGTCCAGGCATTTCAGGCGAGGGTCTTCAAATTGTCGCACCACGTCGGCGGTACCGTCATCAGAATAATCGTCAACAACAATCAATTCAAGTAAGTGGGCAGGGTAGTTTTGTTGTAACACTGAAGAAACACACATGCCTATATGCGCACTCTCGTTTCGGGCGGGTATAATAACGGTGATGGTGGTTTTAGGTTCGTAGTTGGCAGGCAGCCTGAATTCCGGTTGTTTCTTCCAGCCGACGATGTATGCCACCATCAGTAGCACATACAAAACAGTCAGAATCCAACAAACAACAATAAAGACACCCATCAGTAAAACAGCGGTACGTGTTCATACACAATGAATATGAACTACCGGGGTGCAAGTTACATCAATGTTTTCGCTATTGCAGCGGCAGTATCGGGGCGTAGAATGAGGTGGCCTTTTTCAATGATTTGTAAGTGCGCCCCTATCATATATTTCCGAAAACGCACAGCGTTTTTCAGGGGTATTATTCTGTCGTAGCGCCCCATAAAGAGGTAAATGGGTATGGCTTTTCCGTTGAGTTGTTGCGCCAGTGCTGCTATGTCGGTTTGTATGGGTTCCATGGCGGGCCAGCAGTGCTTCAATAATTCCCGCCCTTCATGTGTACCTATATAGCGCATCATGAATTTGTATCGGGAGTTATCAATCAGTTTTACCTTATTGAGCCCTTTTATCAACGCCAGAAAAAAAGAGGGGTTTTTAAAAAACGACTTGAACAATAATTTCCCAAAAGTATTTTCAGTGAAAAGCGCATAGTAAAAATCTTTGGCCAGTCCATCAGAAGCCAGTAGCGTCATTGACTCTATTTTATCGGGAAATAGCTCAGCGATTTTTAGGCAAACCCGCCCACCCATGCTGTACCCTATGAGGGCGCAATGTTGTGCAGCGCTTTCATCCAGAACAAAGTTCACTAACTTCTTTAAGTCATCGGCCTGTACCAGTTGGTTGGCATTCCATTTTGAAAGGCCATGATGTGGCAGGTCGAATGAATAAAAAGTACATGTATCTGCGAGGTATGGGTGCAACAAATTAAATGAAGTACAACTTTCACCATATCCATGAAACGCTAGCACCAGTCGTTTCCCCTTTCCCCAACGCACATAATGGAAATCGCCTCTTTCGGTGTTTACAAACCCTGAAAACTGCTCGGGCAACTCTGCTATTTCCTTTGACTGCGGCATTTTGCAATTGCAAGTTATTCAAAAAACGGGTATTGAGTGTTTATGACTTGCTATTGGTGTTTTGGCAAAAACTGAATGATTACAAGAATAATTTTCCAGAAGGTGATAGAAGTGTATTATAGGTTGTTTAAATTTGTTGAACAAACTTACAGTGCTATGAGTCAATCAGATGCCCCCGCTGCGACGTTACCCGAAAAGGCTGCTGAATTGTTCGCTTTTATGCTTTTTGCGTTCATGTGGCTATTCCTGATTTGGTCTTATTCAAAAATGCCGGCACAAATTCCTACCCACTTCGATGGTGCGGGTAAGCCTGATGCGTGGAGCGATAAAGGTTCTTCGTTCATTTTGCCTGTAATAGGTTCATTCGTTTACCTACAGATGAGTTTTGTTGTACGGTTAAAAAAGTCACTGAACACTTCAAAAAAGGTACAAGTAACCAAAGAAGAAGCCTACTACCGAACAATTGGGTGGTTTATTCGCACGCTTAAAATACTGGTGATGGGCATTTTTGCGTGGATTACTGTAACATCATACACAACCGCCATTGGAAAAACTGATGGAATAGGCACTGCGTTTTTGCCCATTTCAGTAGCAGTTATTTTAGGAGTGGTCACTTACTTTATCGTTCGGTTACGGAAATTTAAACCTATTGCGTTATGACAAGAGAATTTGGCCTGATTGGTTACCCGCTTGAACACTCATTTTCCCCGCTTTATTTCAGGGAAAAATTTAAACGTATGGGTATCGATGCCCGTTATCGTCCGTTTGAGTTGCGGTTTATTCAAGATTTCCCAAATCTGCTCACAGGTTTCCCGACCCTGGAAGGACTGAATGTGACTATTCCGCACAAAACCGCGATTATCAATTTTTTAGATGAAGTTGATATAGTAGCAGAGAAGCTGGGTGCAGTGAATTGTATTAAAATCAAAGACGGTAAGACCTACGGTTACAATACCGATATTATTGGGTTCAGGGAGAGTTTGATTCCATTACTAAAACCCCACCACGACAAAGCACTGATACTCGGGAACGGTGGTGCAGCAAAGGCAGTTAAGCATGTGCTCGATGAGCTATTTATTCCTTACCTCACCGTCGTTAGGCGAGGAGACGGTGATATTAAATACACTTCTTTAGACCCGGAGATTATTTTCCAGCACACAATTATCATCAATACAACTCCATTGGGTATGTCGCCCAATATCGAAGGAATGCCACCGATTCCCTACAAATTCATTACAGAGCGTCATTTGTTGTATGATTTGGTGTATAACCCGCAAAAGACACAATTTTTAAAGCAGGGAGAAGAGCATGGCGCGGCCGTTAAAAGTGGCCTTGAAATGTTGTTCACTCAAGCCGAAGCAGGTTGGGATATCTGGAATTCAGGGCACTAAAAAAGCGAAGCTTTTGGCCTCGCTTTTTTTAAACGTATCGTTTTAAAATTATTTTCCTTCAGCAGGTGGCGCAGGAGCCGGAGCTGGTGCAGGCTCACCACTAGGTGTGCTTTCAGGTGCAGGAGTTTCAAATTTGTCGAAGCTGTAGTACAATGTAAAACGCAATGTGTTAGAAAGCGGGTTACGTGTAATGCCTGAACCTTGAGGAATGATGTAAGAACAGTTCAAAGCAAATGTATTGTACTTAATACCTACACCTGCGGTGATATACTGTCTGTCACCGTTTGATTTGTCTTCGTAGAAATAACCTGCTCTTACAGCAAATTGGTTTTGATACCAGAATTCTGCACCCAGTGAAATGTCCAATTTTTTCAATTGGTCACCACCCTGAAACGATTTAGTCATCGCAGTGATAATAGAAGCGTTTGAGTCAGCAGTAAGAATAGCTTGTGGTGGCACCAAAAGTTTATTGACGTCGAGTGCAAATGTGATTTTATTGTACTCGTCAAATTGGG
This sequence comes from Chitinophagaceae bacterium, assembly GCA_947454235.1. Lineage (GTDB taxonomy): Bacteria > Bacteroidota > Bacteroidia > Chitinophagales > Chitinophagaceae > Flavipsychrobacter. Next base: position 16,687 of record CANGIY010000015.1, on the reverse strand, counting down.
TTGTATAAGCAGCACCCAAGCCAAGGTTCATCGGAATGAAGTCTTTTCTTGTGTTGTTGTAAGATATTTTAGAGCCGAGGTTGCTAATCACCACACCCAAATTCAGTTTCCTGTTTTTGGCATCTTCCATTTCCTTCGTCTTGGTGTAAAACAAACCGAGGTCAGCGCTTACCGCATTACCCGGATGGTAATCAACGCCCGGTTGGTACGATACATTCGAAACAATTGCTGAGTGAATGTAACGACCCGTTACGCCCAAACCTAAGTTTTCAGAAAGTTTCCTTGCATAGCCCAAATCGAAAGAATATTCACGTGGGCTACCTGTACCCGTTGGTGCTCCGGTAATATCAGTATAGTTGATGGTACCTAAAGAGAAGTACCTCATTGATGCACTGATGGTTTGATTGTCATCTTCGCCAAATTTTCCATAACCTGAAATGTAAGCAAGGAAGATATCAGGCACCAAATCTTTCAACCACGGAGTATAAGTAGCTGCAATGCCGTATTTTTTTTCGTTGAATGGCATCTTGCCCACATTCCAATACTGTGAATTTTCGTCACCATCAATTGCAATACCTGCATCGCCCATAGCGCCTGAACGGGCGTCAGGAGAAATTCTCAAAAATGGTACTGCTGTGGTCGTAAAATTCTTAGTTCCGTCCAGTGAAGTTTGGGTATAACCGGTGTTAGACATCAATAAGGTAGTTAAGAACAAACCCGCTATTGAAAAGTGCTTCGTCATTTAAATATTATATTTTATAAAGTTTTGCAAAAATATCCAAATTTGCCGACTGTGGAAACAATTTGCCTTTTGTCGGAAAATTCTTCTACCATGTTTAACGTACAATTACAAGTTTTTGGTATGCCGTCGACTGAATTCCTGAGTCAGTTTTTATTTGAAGGCGGTATAAATATACACCAGAAGGCAATTTGTCGCCATGCCCATTTGTGCCATCCCAAGAAATTTCTGCTGTGCGGCTACCTGTAGGCGTCAAATTTTCTTCAATTATTTTAACCGATTCGCCCGCTGCGTTGAAAATATTGATGCTGATGTTCATGTTTTCGTTCGGGTGATTGTGCTCGAAAACAAAATTGGTGGTATTGCTGAATGGGTTCGGATAGTTACCCAAACTTTCAATGGCCATTACCTTTCCATCAACAACAATAAAGTCAACTGTGCCTTCCCCTTCGTTATTGTTCACATCAAATGCCCGAACTGTAATACTGTGTTTGCCATCGGCTAAACCAGAAATAGGGAAATTAACGTAGCCCAATTGGTAGGTGTTAGGTGCTGTTTGGTAGTAGTTGTTCAGTATATATGGTTGTTCGGTATTACCATCCAGAATAGCCATTAAATTATGTCCAAATCCGAAGCCTGTAACATTGATACCTGTAACCGATTGAATTGCCACAAATAATGTAGTTGAACTGCCGGTGATGCCGCCATTAATGAACATACTGTCGTTGATGTAAGGGTGTACTATTGGTTTTGAATCATTCAAAACCGGGTTGTCAGAATAGCCTCCTATACTCAAAGTAGAATCAGATCCTGCACCGTCTACATTTCCATTATGGGCGTACAGGCTCACTTTACCTTTACCCATGTAGTAGTTAATATCTTTCGGTGCAATAAACGTAACGGCAAACTTGCCATTTTTTACACTTACAACACCTTTATAAATAGGGTTCAGTTGTACGTTGTATGCTTCTACTGCCCTGCCCGTTGTAATTACGAAGTGGTTGGGTTTATCAAATATTGAAATATACACCGAGCCGTTGAAATCACTCAACAAGGCACCGTGCACGTCCGTAACACTGCCTTTGAGTGTATACTTTCCAAGTGCTTTAATGGTATCAGCTTTTTCACCTGTAAATCCATCAAGAATACTGTCGGTTTTTACAATATGAACCGGGAATGCCGGGGTCAAAGCAGGGTCGCCCAATAAAACGAATTTTCTGAAATTGGAAATAGCGTCTATCGATGGGTTAGCCACGTAAGCGAAGTTTTTGCTGATGCGTACACCATCTCCAAATGCATGCCAGGTTCCATCATCACGCTTGGTGAATTGAGCTTCCAGAAAATCGAGGTTCATAGGAATGTTGAACGATTCATAAACTGCGCCGGTAGTAGTTACAATGCCAATTGCGCCACCGCCCTCATGCAATACCATTAATTCAGCAGCAGAAGCAGTTGGGTTATCGAACTGACCAAAGTCGCAGGTTGCAGTAACCATGAACGGCATCGTGTTTATATTGTTCCACGAGTTGAAATCGTCTTGAGTTAAAATGCGTTCATTAGCCCAAACTTCAGTGTTGCCATGCCCTGTATAGTTCACGAAGAAAACGCCCTGAAAAATTTGATCGTTGATAGCAGCGTTTGCTGTTGGGCAACGGGTACCTCCCGGAGTAACGATTAATGGCATTGCATCAACATACACCTTTTGTACATTATACAAATTGTTGGCTGCGCGGTTGAAAGTTGATTCTGCACGTTCAGCATCGTATAAGTGAAAGCCTGCGCCGTCTTCAGCTTCAGCTACCACCATAGATGCAATACGCCATGGACCAAGGCTGGCAGAAGAGCCATATCTTATAATTTTATCAGCAGCAACATTGGCATCAGTTACATTTCTCGCAGGAATACGCCCTACACCTATATCTACGATATTAGGAATTACGAAGTTGCCAATATTTTCCGAATCGTCCAGAAACCCAAAAATATCATCACTTAGATAACCATCAAGATTTGAAGAGTCGTTGGCAGTTTCATAAGTAGGAACATAGTTTGCATTGTTGCCTAACCGATTTTTATAGTCTATAGAGCCGCAGCCGTATAATAATAGGTAGCCAGGGGCGTCGGCACTGTCTTTAGCTCTTTTATAAAACATGCGCGCATAGTCGCGAATCGCTGACACATCTTGCGCACCGGAAGAGAACTCGTTATACACCTGTGTTGTAGTTGCAATTACCACTTTCATGCCATCGTGGGTTTCATGGTATCTTGCAACTCTTTCAGCGGCATCTTTAAAATCAGGGTGCGTAACAATGATCAAATTAGGCTGAACCTGACCATGTAGATTTTGATTGTTTACGGTGCCCTTAGCGACCGGTGTCAAAAAATCTGATTGATTCGTGGCTGCAAACTCACACACAGTCGATGTGTTTTGAACGAAAGTATAGGTGTTACCACTTAAAGAACCATTCATCAACACAGGCACCTGAGCATCGGTGATATCCCAAACCTGGGTATTGGAATTAGCTCCTTGTAGTGCAAACGAAGTGATTTTACCGGCACCTGTAGTTTGCAAGTCACGAAACGAAAGTTGTCCAGCACCATTCATATTTAATGGACGTCTTGCATTCACTTCAACAAAGTCAAGATAGGCTTTAGCTGTAACCGCTGCCGAAGGTGCCGTTGGCGTATAGCTAAATTGCATGTTCAGGGTACGGCTGTTCAAGTCGCCAGTGTACTTAAGACCTGAATGCCCCACCAATGTATTAAGACCGTTCGGGTCAGTGACTTTCCAAAAATTGAGTCTACCTGCACTTGAACCATTCACTGAAATATCCATTGAGCTGCCTGAATTGCCCTGCTCGTATGCAAACGATGTGATGATGGTTGACTGCCCTGCAACATCACCCAAATCAAAGCTTACACCTAACGATGTGCCTATTTGTGACGACATTGTTTCTCCAAACCAGCTCTTGCCATATTTGTATGGGTTCACAAGTTCAAGTTCATGAACATCTCTGTAGTCAAATCCTGAGGAGGTTGTGTTTGCAGTCGGTGGTGTGCCTTGTCCTCCAATCCTCAAACCGTCACCATTATCTACTGTAATAAAATAGAAAGCAGTGTCAGAATAAAGATTTGTTGTGTGTTTGAACCTTTTATTTACTGTATCGGCTGTCCACGATGTTGTGCCAACACCATAGAATACAGCAAAGTCACCATTATTGAAAGTATTGTCACCGCCATCATTCACCCAAATTGCGTTTTCTTTGAGATCAGCAGGTCTACTTACAAGATTGTTTTCTGAAAGCATTGCACCTCCGTTTCCGAAAATTCTAATTTTTTTAGGATCGATGCTTGAAGCTGTGATACCAAGGGAATTGAAGAAATTGAAATCGAGCTTATAAAATCCAGTTTTGGTAATTCCTATTTTATACCAGGTGCCACTTGCCAATACCGATTGTGGTACATCATTGAATCCAGTGTTTTTGTTGGCTACTTTAAGTGGTTCTGATTCTTCAAAAGAAAGCTGGAATGACTCAAGCTTTTGGAAAGCTGTTTGCTTCCGGAGATAGATAGGTACTCTTATAATCAGGTAGCTGTTTTTGCGTTCCCCAATCAAAAATGTTTTCACATCATCGGCAGGAAGCACCTCGGCACCCTTTGGTAACACTTCGATATTGGTGTACTGACGCGCACTGATATTAATAGTAGGCTTAGCTGAGTACTGTAACGGAATTTTACAACTAAAATACCCACCGGAAACAGTGGCATCTGTTACATTCACTACTTTATTATATCCAAAGCTTATAAACGGCACCATTGTGATACAAAAAAACAACGTGCGTCCCAGCCAAGATTTTAACCTAAAAGAATACATTGATAGATGGTATGTTGATTGAAAAACAATTCAAAGTTATACATTACTCCACAACCCTGACATAAAGAATGAGAGTGCTTTAATAACGGAAAATAAATAAGCTTATTTTGTGGCACAAAAAAGTATCTGAAAATACTGTTTTCAGATTTTTTCCACACAAAAGTTGAAAAGTTCGAAAGAATGTACTAACATTGTTCCCTTAATTGAATTCTCATCATTTGGGAACAAAAAAATTTCTTTGTTAGCTTATGAAACAAAAACTATCAGGAGTTGCTTTGGTTTGCATTGGAATAGCTCTTTCTTTGTCTTCTTGCGAGTCTACTTCAAGAGAAAAAGGCAGGGGTGAAGGTATTTCTTCCACTACAGGTTGGTTTTACAACGACCCACGTTTTGGTGGTTTCGACGTTACCAACTACGAAGGTCAGCAAACGCCAATTGGCATGGTGCTGGTTCAGGGTGGTCGTTTTACAATGGGAGCTAACGACGATGAAATGCCTACTCTTGAAAACAATAACGTAAGGCGTACTGTTTCAGTTTCTTCGTTCTATATGGATGAAACTGAGATTAGAAACGTTGATTATCGCGAGTACATTTACTGGTTACAGCGTGCATACGGAAACGATCTTCCTGAGATTGTTAGCGGTGCATGGCCTGATGAGACTGTTTGGAGGTCTCCTATGGGTTACAACGAAAACTACGTAAAAAATTATTTCAAGCATGCGGCTTACGACCAATATCCGGTTGTAGGTGTTAACTGGTATCAGGCTTCAGATTATTGTAAATGGCGTACAGATAGGATTAACGAATTCCTCTTGATTCAGAAAGGTGCATTGAAACCAAACTGGAACGGAACGGGTGAAGACGTATTTACTACTGAGACATATATTAACGGTCAATATCAAGGTACTTTGGGTTCTAACCTGAAGAAAGATCTTGACCCGAACGGTGCAGGTACAAGAACTTACAAACCATCAGATGGTGTATTCATGCCTGATTATCGCCTTCCAACAGAAGCTGAGTGGGAATATGCTGCACTTGGTACAGTTGGTAACAACCCTGCTCCTGAAACGAAGCGTCGTCGCGGTGAGGAGGTGTTCACTGACCGTAACGTATTGCCTTGGGGACCGCGTAACACAGCTCGTTACGACATCCACAATATGTATCAAGGTGAAATCATGGGTAACTTCATGCGTGGCAAAGGCGACGTAATGGGTGTTGCTGGTGCATTGAACGATAACGCTGACGTAACTGCTCCTGTTCGTAGCTACCAACCTAACGCTTGGGGCTTGTACAACATGGCAGGTAACGTAAACGAATGGGTTATGGATACTTACCGCCCTGCTTCACATGAAGATGGTGATGAGTTCCGTCCGTTCCGTGGTAACGAATGGAAGAAAAAAGTTCGCCAGGAAGATGGTACTGACGAAGAAAGAGATAGCACTGGTCACCTTCCTTATGCTGACGTAACTGCTGCTGATTTAGCTGCACAAGGTCACTATAAAGTACGTACTAGCAAATTGCATAATTACAAAGATGGCGACACAAGCTATGGTGGCGGAAGCGGTATCTACGGAAGATATTTGACTGGCGAAAACACGCTTGTTAACGATTCTTCTAAAGTGTACAAAGGTGGTTCATGGGCCGATCGCGCTTACTGGTTATCTCCAGGTACACGCAGGTTCGTAAATGGTGGTACATCTTACAACACTATTGGTTTCCGTTGCGTTGTTGACCGTCTTGGAAGCCCAAGTGGTAACAATGAACCAGCAGGTAACAGCTTCGGTGCATCAAAAACACACAGGAAATAGTCGATATTCGATATAGAGAAAATCCCGCCACACGGCGGGATTTTTTTATGTGTTTACACCTAAGCACCGCCACAGGATAAATAAATTATGGTTTAACTTATATTTAATTCGCGGAAGTTTTCTTTGTTCTACTTTTGTGGTTTAGAAACGATTCACTATTTTAGCGAACTACGATACTCATTAATGGAATACGAAATCAAGCAGTCAGGGAAATTCACTTACATCGAAGAAGGAACGGGAGAACCATTAGTGCTTTTGCATGGTTTATTTGGAGCACTCAGTAACTTTAAAGATCTCGTTGAGCATTTCAGGCATACGCACAAGGTGATTATCCCTTTGTTGCCATTGTTTGACCTGAACATACTTGAAACTTCCGTTGCTGGATTGGCTAAATTCTTTACCAAATTCGTAGAGCATCGTAAACTCAATAACTTCCACCTTTTAGGCAATTCCTTGGGTGGCCATGTTGCATTGGTGTACACGCTTAAGCACTTGAGCAAAGTAAGGACGCTGACACTTACAGGTAGTTCTGGATTGTTTGAAAACGGTATGGGTGAAACCTATCCGAAAAGAGGAGACAAAGAGTATATCCGCAAAAAGACAGAACTGACATTCTTTGACCCGAAAGTGGCTACTGACGAACTGGTTGACGAAGTTTATGAAATAGTCAATAATAGAATGAAGGCGCTGAAAATTATTACAATGGCGCGTTCAGCTATTAAAAACAATCTGGGTGAAGAGCTAAAAGATATCAAAATACCAGCTTGCCTTATCTGGGGTAAGAACGATACTATTACGCCTCCAATGGTGGCAGAGGAGTTCCACAAATTATTACCTAATTCTGAATTGAACTGGATAGATAAGTGTGGACATGCCCCAATGATGGAAGTGCCTGTTGAATTCAACAAGATTCTATCAGTATTTTTAGACAAACATAAATCGTAAACAACGGTTTTCTACTCACTTCACCATTCTGAAAGTTTATGAGCGTTGTATCTCTTGTTACTAATGACATGCCAGTAGTGCACTCAACCGATTCGGTAAGAAAGGCATTAGATTTAATGGAAGATGGTGGTTATGATGCATTGCCCGTCGTTGACGAGGAGCAATATGTGTGCCTGGTGAAGGAGAGCGACATGTTAGAAATGGATGATGAAACCTTACTTTCTGACATCGGTGTACTATCTAATTTCAGACCTGCAATTCCAATGTCAGTACACCCCTTTGAAGCAATAAAAGTACAGGGGCAAATACAATTGGCGATATTGCCTGTTCTTGATTCAGAAAATAAATACAATGGTGTTGTAACAGGTGAGGCATTACTCAGGTACATGTCCGACCAAAGTGGTATTACCGGTCCCGGTGGTATTTTGGTACTGGAAATGACACCAATAAACTATAGTTTGGTGCAAATAGCCCGTATTTGCGAAAACGAAGATATTACAGTGTTACATTCTCAAATTTTCACTACACCCGACGGAATGTTGGAGGTAACACTGAAAACAAATAAGACTTCACTCGATGCCCTGGCAAATTCTTTTGATCGCCATGGAATTAATGTCAAGGAAGTGTACGGCGACCAGCGCCACATGGAAGACCTTATGGATAAGTACCATTTGTTGATGACCTACCTGAATATGTAATGATAGCAATAGACGACGTACTGTTAAGTGATGATGTAATTGAAGCCAATTTTGTTTGCCATCTGGAAAAGTGCAAGGGTGGGTGCTGTGTGGAAGGTGACTGTGGTGCTCCATTAACCGAGGAAGAAGCAAAAATAATAGCTGAGGTTTTACCGATTGTAAAACAGTTTCTGCCTGAACAATTTATTAAGGAAATAGAATTGCAGGGAACCCACGTAATGGACCCTGAGCATGGATATGTAACACCAACCATCAACGGAGGTATATGTGTATACGGATTTTATGACGAGGAGGGTATAGTAAAATGCGGCATAGAACAAGCTTATTTACAAGGGCTTATCAGTTTTAAAAAGCCTATTTCATGTCATTTGTACCCACTTAGGGTTACTTCTGTTGAGGGGTTTGAAGCCGTGAATTATGAGCCGCGCAAACAATTGTGCCGCCCGGCATGTAAACTAGGAAATAAACTTAAAGTGCCTGTGTATGAGTTTTTGAAAGAACCTATCATCAGGAAATATGGAGAAGAGTTCTACAATACACTTGATGCTGTAGCCAAAGAATACCGAGGTAAACTGAATGGTTAGTATCGGGTTAAAAATTTGACATAAAAATAGAGCCGCAGGGGTTGTTCCGGCGGCTCTGTTTTTTAAAAGATTTCTAATGAATATTAGGAAGTGATTGTAAGGGTATTGCCTGTTTTTGAAACTTTATACGACGTAAGTGCACTTGGTGGCGGACCTGAAATAACTGCACCTGTAGTGCTGAATTTACCGCTGTGGCAAGGACAAATGAGCTGACTTGCAGATGCGGAATAATTGATTGCGCAACCTTCATGAGTGCATGAATTGCTGAGTGCGACCCAGGTATTTGCGGCTGTGCAAATAACGATAACACCAATAGGGTTTGTGTAGCTACCCCCCACAGAGTTCAGAGAAGCATAAGTTGAATTCGTGAGGTCTATAGTGAAATTTACATTTGATGGACCCGAATAACTGGTTTTCTTGCAACTGTTCAACAAAGTAGCCGGAACTACTGATGCACCTGCGAGTGCCATCGTAAGCTTTAAAAACTCTTTTCTTTCCATTTTTTATTTTTTCGGTTGTTTTAATAAACTAAAAACGTGTTTGTACATTTAAATGTTGCGGACATTACCCCATTTAACATTGTTTTATTGAGACCCACAAAATACTTGAAAGTTACAATGCACTATAAAGTTAGCTTTTCAGTACCCATTTTAAAAGACTTTCTATGGTGTATGGTTGTCCCATGTTTTAAAATAGCCAGTCTGTGTTCCTCTGAACCATACCCTTTGTTGTTGTGCCAGTTATAATGTGGAAATGAATGGTGAAGTTGATTCATGTATTCATCTCGGTGGGTTTTTGCAAGTATGCTTGCAGCTGCAATAGATGTAAATTTTCCGTCGCCTTGTACAATACATTGGTGCGCAATACCGAAATAAGGTGGAAAGTACTTACCGTCAATCAGCAATAGTTCGGGCATCACAGAAAGTCGCTCGATACAAATGTGCATGGCAGTCATTGAAGCATTTAAAATATTCACCCTATCAATATCTTCCACCGTTTGGCTTACTACTTGCCAAGCAATTGCTTCCTTTTCAATTATTGGGCGCAGTAGCTCTCTGTTTTTTTCACTCACCTGCTTACTATCATTAAGCAAGGGGTGATGAAAGTCTGATGGAAGAATCACAGCGGCAGCATATACCGGACCAGCAAGGCAGCCTCGCCCGGCTTCGTCACAACCAGCTTCAATAAGTCCTTTCCTAAAATATGGCTCCAGCATCCGTTTACTACGTATCAATACCAAAGATAGAAACTAACCTTGTTTGTGACAGAATTAAGATTTCATTTTTTGAGGTACGCAAATTTTCAAGTAGGTTTGGTAAACAAAACAATGCACTAAGAATGCAAACCAACACTCAATCTTTTTTTATCAGGTTACCGATGGCGCTCATATCCATAATAGGTGCATTGTTTTTGGCGGTGGAGGGTAAAGATTTGTTCATGCCGCTTGCTATGGCGTTGATTATTGCCCTGATGCTGTACCCATTGCACAGGTTTTTGGAAAATAAATTGAAAATGCCTACTGCTATCGCTGCATTAATGAGCATTGTGGCATTGGTAGTTGGTTCAACAATGGTAGTTGTTTTGCTTACCGACCAGTTCACCGAGTTTTTTCAGAATTTCCCTGATTTACAAATGAGGTTTCAACTAACCATTCATGAATTACAACATTGGGTATCAGCCAAACTACATATTACACGCGCCCAACAAAGTGACTACCTTGAAAAGGCAGGTGCTGAAATTATGCAAAAACTGGCGGGGGGAGTAAGTGTATTTTTTCTTTCACTTTCGCATACGCTGTTTCTGGTAGTGTTTATCCTCATTTACACGTTTTTCATTTTGTTCTACCACAAGCTATTGTGCCAGTTTGCTGTTCGCCTGTTCAAAGATGACCATTCTGTGAAGGTAAAGGCGGTATTGAGCGATACTAAAAATATGGTGGGTGGTTATGTGCTGGGGCTTTTGACCGAAATGCTGGTAATGGGGGTTGCAAATTCGGTGTTACTGCTGGTAATAAAGGCGCCATATGCTTTATTATTGGGGGTGATGGCGGCAGTGCTCAATATTGTGCCTTATGTAGGAATTTATTTCTCTATTGCGCTCATCATGTTTTTGACTTTCGCCTATACTAATGGAACAATAGCACTTGAGGCTGGCGTAGGAATGATGATACTTCACATGATAGACTCAAATATATTGCTACCTAAAATTGTGGGTTCCAGAGTAAAAATGAATTCATTCGTTACTATTATAGTAGTTGTTTTAGGCGAGTTTATTTGGGGTATACCGGGAATGTTTCTGTTCATACCGTTGGCTGGTATTGCAAAGCTCATTTTCGAGCGAGTTGAAGGTATGGAGCCATGGGCAATGGTAATGGGAGTACCTGAAAAGAAACAAAAGAAAAACAAAAGCCTGCCCCAGGTGGAGCAGGCTGTAGAAAATGAATAAAAAAGCCTTGTTTAAGGTAAAGTTATATCTCTTGAACCGGTTGCGCCACTTGCAGTAGTCCATGTTACAGTTGCAGTGTTATTGCAAACAGGTGTTGTTCCGAAATTGATGCTTCTTGTTGCCCCTGTTGATAATACATAATTGATAGTACCAGCTTCAACATATCTGCATCCGTAAGCCATTACCAATGGTGCTGTTGTAGGAATTGTAACTGTGCAAGTAGTTGCTGAACCACCTGAAGGGGTGCGTGTTACAGTACCTGTACCGCTTACCATATATGCATCATCAGTTCCTGTACGGGTAGTATCACCTTGATACCACCAACGTTCTCTGTTCCACACCGCATGAACAACTGTACCCGTAGTACGTGTAATAGTTCCGTCGATGGTAACATGGAAAGTGAGGTGACCGGCAGAGTCGCCTACATTGGTTACGGTTTTGTGGCCTTCTACATGGTTGTCATCAACATAATAGTTATCGAAAGAGATTGTATGGCTAGAGCCTACAGTTGCATAGCTGCCACCTGTGTAAGTAACAATTATCCTACCCCTTCTGGTACGGCCATCTAAGCAACTGCAATTGGTAGAGCCGAAGTCGACTATAATTGAATCGCCGGTATGGCTCACCGATGCGCATGCACCAATCGTTTCACTGGTACCACGATAACCCATTCCAGTGCCGGCGGTAACATTGTTATTTGCCTGATCACTGATGGCTTCAACGTCATTAAACGTTTTTTCAGCTTGAATGTGGTCGGTCGCATAACTGGTATCTTCAGTGGTTGTTTCATTTTTCTTTTTACAACCAAAGGCTAATACGAACAGCCCCAAAGTAACTGCGGCAATACTAATGCCTCTGAATAATTTTTTCTGTGCCATGATTATATGTTTTTTTAAATAGTAGCTCTTTCAAAGACAAGGTAGTCAAAAAATAGTTTAACGACGGTATTAAAATTTATTTTAGGGAATAAATATATTTGTGTTTACAGTTTTGTGTAGAAAACTAAAATCATCTTGTTTACAGATGCATAAATCGTAGACCAAAGTTGAAAGTAATAGTTACATGGCAAAATCAATTATTGGGTTGTTTTTGTTTGAATGGCAATAAATTTTGTTGCGTTTCACAAAATTTCTACAAAAAATCACTTTTTTTAAACTCTAACTCCTACCTTTGCAAAAAATTTCAAAAGGGTAATGCGCGGTAAACGATTTTTATCTTTATTATCATTGATTTTAGGACTGTTCTGTACAACCGTAACAGTATCGGCTCAAGAGCCTCAAAATCAAGCTCCTGCAAAAGAAGAAGGTATCAATATTACTGAAATCGTTTTCGGTCACATTTCTGATTCTCACGAGTGGCATTTCTTCAGCACTAAGTCTGCTGACGGTAAGGAAATTCCTTTTGCAATTCCTTTGCCAATGATTATTTATTCTCCAACAAACGGAGGATTGAAAATGTTTTCTGCTTCACATTTTGAAGAGTGGCATAAAGATGCAAATGGCGTTATGATTTCTAACAGCCATGAAGGTGTGCATATTGAGAAATCAATGAAGGAGAAAGTAATTGCTGACGACGGTAGTGCAGTGTATGATTTCTCTTTAACTAAGAACGTAATTTCAATGTTCATCAGCATTTTCATTTTGCTGTATGTGCTTACTAAAGCTGCTAAAGGTTACAAATATGGCCCAATGAATGCCCCTAAAGGTCTTCAGAATGCCATTGAAGTGGTTGTATTATTCATTAGAGATGAAGTTGCTATTCCAAATCTCGGTAAGAAAAATGCACCAAGACTAATGCCTTTGTTATTAACTGTATTCTTCTTCATTTGGGTGAATAACCTTTTAGGTTTGTTGCCGGGTGGTGCTAACTTTACAGGTAATATTGCTGTTACATTGTTCCTTTCTATCGTTACTTTCATTTACATGATGGTGAACAGTAACGCGCATTTCTGGAGCCACCTTTTAAACCCGCCAAACGTTCCATTCGGTGTAAAAATTCTTTTGGTATTAATTGAGATTATGTCGTTGATTATTAAGCCAGTAGCGTTGACAATACGTCTTTTCGCTAACATGCTTGCCGGTCACATCGTAATCTTGAGCGTAATCAGTATGATCTTCATCTTTGCTGTGTTAAGCAAAGTGGCTGGTGCTGCATTCGTTCCTGTTTCACTGGCATTCTCAATTTTCATGTTCATGCTCGAATTGCTGGTAGCAGCTATTCAGGCGTTCATCTTCACTAACCTTACTTCAGTGTTCCTGGGTCAGTCAATGGAAGAAGCGCATCACGAAGAGCATCATCATGACGATCACCATAAAGAAGTATTAGCGTAGTTTTTTTTTAATCAAAAACCATATAACATGTCTCAATTGTTGAACACAATTTTGTTGGAAGGTGAAATGGCTAAGGCAGGTGGCGCAATCGGCGCTGGTATCGCTGCTCTTGGTGCAGGTTTCGGAATTGGTCAAATCGGTAAAGGTGCTGTAGAAGCGATTGCTCGTCAGCCCGAAGCTACTGGTGACATCCGTGCTAACATGATCCTGACTGCTGCGTTCGTTGAAGGTGTGGCTCTATTTGCGGTAATCGCAGGTATCCTCGCTATCTTCGTAAAGTAGTAAGACCTCTTTATCAGCACCCAATGCATAGGGCAACGGGTGCTGATAATCTTATTTTCAGGGCACATGCTCAACCCATTGAACTCTATCAAAAAAATAAGTTTTTAACCAATAATCGTAAATAGAAAATGGATTTATTAACCCCGGAACTCGGTTTATTCTTTTGGACTTTCTTAGCTTTTGTGTGTGTATTCCTCATACTTAAGAAATTTGCATGGAAACCAATCCTTCAATCACTCAGCGAAAGGGAAAAAGGCATTGCTGATTCTATTTCTACAGCAGAGCGCGTAAAAGGCGAAATGAGTCAATTGAAAGCTGAAAACGAAAAGTTGATGGCTCAGGCTCGCGAAGAAAGAACAGTTATGTTGAAAGAAGCTAAAGAGATGAAAGATCGTATCATCAACGAAGCTAAAGAACAAGCTAAGGCTGAAGCCAACAAAATTATCATTGATGCACAACAGCAAATCAACCAACAGAAGAATGCTGCTATGACTGAAGTGAAAAACCAAATTGGTACTTTGGCACTTGACGTTGCTGAAAAAATTATTCGTAAGCAATTGACTGCACAAGATGCCCAAGAAGCTTATGTGAGCATGCTCTCTAACGATATCAAATTAAACTAAGATTTACGGTGACCTTTGCAGGTCACCTTTATCCATAAAGAAAACAATTAGAAGAAAACATGGAAAATCCGCGCCTCGCGTCCAGATATGCCAAATCGCTCATTGATATTTCGGTTGAAAGAAACAACCTTGAAGATACATTGAACGATATAAAACTTTTGGATGCCATTTGCAAGCAAAGCCATGAATTTGAGCTGATGCTCAAAAGCCCGATTGTTTCTGCACAAAAGAAACTCGCTGTAATTGAAGCTGTAGTTGCCGGTCAGTTGCATGAAATTACAATGAGTTTCATTAAGTTGTTGCTGAACAAAGGCAGGGAAGAGAACCTTGCTTCAATTGTAAATGCTTTCATTGAGCAATACAACGAAATCAAGAACATTAAAACTGTTTCATTGACTACTGCTTCACCTGTTACTGAAGAGGCTAAAAAGGCAATTGTCGGGAAAGTGGCTAACTTTATGCCGGGTACAACTATCGAACTTAAATCGGCGGTTGAACCAGAATTGATTGGTGGTTTCGTACTTGAAGTAGGCGACCGTCTGTTCGATGCAAGCATCAGGAAGAAATTGGTGGATGCAAGAACTATGGTGCTTGATACATCTTACGTGAGCAAAATCTAAATTTTTACAACAACGAAATTAATTAAGTAAAATACTAATACAAATTATATGGTTAATATTAAACCGGATGAAATTTCAGCGATATTGCGTCAGCAGTTAAGCAACGTTGACAACGCTGCGAGCCTGGAAGAAGTAGGCACCGTATTGCAGATCGGTGATGGTATCGCTCGCGTTTATGGTCTTACAGGTGTTCGCCAAGGTGAGCTCGTTGAATTCAACAATGGCGTAAAAGCTATCGCCCTCAACCTTGAAGAAGACAATGTGGGTGTGGTATTGATGGGTGACTACAAAAGCATTCGCGAAGGCGATAAAGTACGTCGTACTAGCAAAATCGCATCTATTAAAGTAGGTGAAGGTATGGTTGGTCGCGTTGTAAACACACTTGGTGAGGCAATCGATGGTAAAGGTCCTATTAAAGGAGATCTTTATGACATGCCACTTGAGCGTAAAGCTCCGGGTGTAATTTATCGTGAACCGGTAAAAGAACCACTTCAAACTGGTATCAAGGCGATTGACGCGATGATTCCAATTGGTCGCGGTCAAAGGGAATTAGTAATCGGTGACCGTCAAACTGGTAAAACTGCCATTTGTATTGACACGATTATCAATCAAAAAGAATTTTTCGAAGCTGGTAAACCAGTATATTGTATATACGTAGCTATTGGTCAAAAAGCAAGTACCGTTGCAGGTGTTATGAAAACACTTGAAGACGCAGGTGCTATGGCTTACACAACAATTGTTGCGGCTTCTGCTTCCGATCCGGCTCCACTTCAATTCTACGCTCCATTTGCGGGTGCAGCGATTGGTGAGTTCTTCCGTGATACTGGTCGCCCTGCATTGGTGGTTTATGATGACCTTTCTAAACAAGCGGTAGCTTATCGTGAGGTGTCATTGTTGCTTCGTCGCCCTCCGGGACGTGAGGCTTACCCTGGTGACGTATTCTATCTCCATAGCCGTTTGCTCGAAAGGGCTGCTAAGGTGATCAATAACGACGCCGTAGCAAGCAAAATGAACGATTTGCCTGAAGGTATCAAACACCTTGTAAAAGGTGGTGGTTCGTTGACGGCGTTGCCAATCATTGAAACCCAAGCAGGTGACGTATCGGCTTACATTCCAACGAACGTAATCTCGATCACTGACGGTCAGATATTCCTTGAATCTAACCTCTTCAACTCTGGTATCCGTCCTGCGATCAACGTAGGTATCTCGGTAAGCCGTGTGGGTGGTAACGCTCAAATCAAATCAATGAAAAAAGTTGCCGGTACATTGAAACTTGACCAGGCGCTTTACCGTGAGTTGGAAGCGTTCTCTAAATTCGGTGGTGACCTTGATGCTGCTACTAAAAACGTAATTGATAAAGGTAGCCGTAACGTGGAAATCCTGAAACAAGCTCAGTACTCTCCATATTCGGTAGAAAAGCAAGTTGCTATCATCTACTTGGGTACTAACAACCTTATCAGAGAAGTTCCGGTTAAGAATGTTAGGGCTTTCGAAGAAACATTCTTACAACAAATGGAAATGAAACTTCCTGATGTATTGAAAGAATTCAAAAAAGGAAACCTTCCTGAAGATGGTATCGCTAAATTGGTGAAACTCGCTCAGGATTTGATTCCTCAGTTCAAATAGTAGATAAATACTAGTCATAAAAACTAAAAAAGGAGATGGAAGCAATTTCATCTCCTTTTTGCATAGGTCAATTACCGTTCGTGAAGTTTTTCGACCGTTCGTGAAGTTTTTCCTTT
>CANGIY010000014.1 GCA_947454235.1 Chitinophagaceae bacterium | reverse complement strand
CAAAAACCAACGGTAAAATTTACACCGCCGGTAATTAAAAAGGATGAAGAGGTGAAGGAAAATGAGGTGCCACCACCACAAGATAAAGTAACCAACGCAGGTAAAGAAACAAAGGAAGGTAACCCAGATGCAATTGATCCGGGTATTGTAGCACCACCTAGTACAGGTGTTGTTTCTGCCCCGCCTCCTCCACAAATCTATCAGTTCGTGGAGCAAATGCCTGAACCTGGTTACAATATTCAGGAGTTCCTCGCTAAGAATATCAGGTTCCCTGAATCTGCGCGTGAGGCCGGTGTTCAAGGTCGTGTAGCTGTTCAGTTTGTAGTAAACGAAGATGGCTCTATTACCGACATCAAAATCTTAAAAGGTATTGGTGCAGGTTGCGATGAAGAAGCAAAACGCGTAATCTCGCAAATGCCTAAGTGGAAAGCAGGTAAAATGAATGGTAAAGCTGTAAAAGTAAGTTACACACAGCCTATCACTTTCAGACTTGACTAGGTAATTACACAAATAATATTTCAAGACCGGCCTCGTGCCGGTCTTTTTTTTACTCAAACACACGTTTTCAACACCTCACCCTTAGGGACCTCGTTTTAACTTAAATTTTGTTATATTGCATTGTTGAATTGAACACACTAAATATCATAGCAAGTAACTTCGCTCAAAATTTTTCCAAACCAAAATATGCAAGCTCCACCGATTCCAGCAAACGAGAAAGAAAGGCTGGCTAATTTATTGCATTATAATATCCTTGATACCATCGACGAGAAGGAGTTCGCTGACTTGACGGTACTTGCATCGGAGATATGTCAAACTCCCATTTCGTTGATTTCTTTGGTGGATGAAAAAAGACAGTGGTTTAAATCCAGAGTTGGCATGATTGATACAGAAACAGCCAGGGAATATTCATTTTGCGCTTATGCCATTAATCAACCCAACGAGCTTTTTTTAGTTAATGACGCATCAAAAGATGTTCGCTTTTTTGACAATCCATTGGTGGTGGGTGCTCCTTATATACAATTTTATGCAGGTATGCCACTCGTGTCGCAAGAGGGGTATGCGCTCGGCACAATCTGCGTTTTAGACAATAAGCCGAAAGATCTAACACCTACTCAAAAGAATGCTTTACAAGCTATAAGCAATCAGATTTCAAAAATACTTGAGTTGAGGGTGAAGAATGAGATGCTCAATAACATAATGACTGAGCTAGAACAACAAAATGAGGAAATAGAACAGTTTTCATACCGGGCAGCACACGACCTGAAAAGTCCTTTACATACAATCAATGGGCTTACTGATATTATTTTGAATATGGGTGATGACAGTGACCCTGAAACAACCCGAGAATACCTTGAATACATCAAACAGTCTTCTGAAAACCTTAGTCACCTCATTGATGCCATCCTCTATTATTCAAAGAATACGCAGATAATTGGCATTCAAAAAGAACTGTTTGACTTAGACTCTTTGCTCAATGATATTACCTTTCTGCTTAAACCCTCTGAGAAAATCAAGATTGAAAAGTTTTTAAATTGTAAGGAGATATTTTCGGTTAAAATTGCGTTGAAGCAAATAATACTGAACCTGATGGCGAATGCAATTAAATATTTGGACAGGCCTGATGGAATCATCAATATTAATTGTGAATGCAAAGGTGGGAAATACTATTTTTCTTTAATTGACAATGGTCCGGGCATACCCAACGAAGCGCTTGAGAACATTTTCGATTTGTTCAAAACCAACAAAATCAATAAAGACAGCGGTACTGGTGTGGGACTCGCCACAGTTAAAAAATTGGTGGAAAAACTAGGTGGCAATGTTAATGTAAAATCTGAACCTGGTCGAACAGAGTTTGCGTTTACAATTGCGAAATAGATTTAGTTGGTAATTTTCATTTGGGGTTTTCTGAAAATCATTTTTCAGAATTTTTCATTTCGGAAGCACATACTTCCTGAATGTTGGGTCGAAGGAAATCTTGGACCAGATGTACATACCGAAAGGCGGAAGATTTTCGGTCCCTACTATTGTGCACCCCAACTGTCTGCCTGACAAAAACCTAATGATTGACGGCTGCAAAAAAGTCGTAAACAGCCCTGGAAATCAATGCAATTTGATGTTCTTCGATGGGCAGTGGAGATTTTGATTGAGTAATAAAAATGACCAGGGCAACATGATGACCGTTGGGCAACGTAATAATGCCCAAATCATTGCACGCAGCCCTGACATTTAACCTTGTTCCGGAAGTGCCAGTTTTATGTGCAACTACTGTTTCTTTGGGCAGCAATCCTCTTATTCGTTCGGGCCGAAAACTCGTTGACTCAAGAATTTGAATAAGTAGTGCATTCAATGTTTTGTCTAACAATTTTTGATGAAAAATGTCTTCTAATATTTTATCCATTGCATTTGGTAGGCACCAATTTTTATATTGTGCATTCCATTTTTTGTGCATTTCCTCCTCTGTAGCAACAATTTCCATGCTATCAATGCCTACACTATGTATGTACTCATTCACGATATGCGTTCCGCCAATTAGTCTGAATAGCAAATCGCACCCTAAGTTATCGCTTTGAGCAATCGTATATTCGAGCACTTCTTTCAACGACAAATCGATATTACCCTGAGGGTATTGCTCAATGATTGGACTCCAGGTATCTTGTTTCACATCTTTTGCTGAAACGTGAATTTTCTGATCGAGTTTTAATACTCCCTGATTGACTTTATGCAAAATTGCGAGTGCGAGTGGCAGTTTATAGGTACTCAACATTGGGTAATGATGTTGCGCATTGAACGTTAGTGTATCGCCTGTTTCTAACTCATGCACCGAGATTCCAATAATCCCTTTAGTGGTGTCGGTAATCGATTTTATTCGTTGTCGTAATTCATTCATACTTCGCGAATACCCTAACGAACATGTGCAGCTAAGGGCAAAAATACCAATCAACGATTTTATAGACATCGACGGTAAATTACGGCAATTGAATCGTATTGAAGGGTTGTTTGATGTTGATTTTTCTGATTTTTCGGCAACACATACTACCGTAAGGGCGGAAGATTTTCCGCCCCTACACGATTGCTGAATATTAGGTCGAAGGAAATCCTTCAACCAGATTGTAGTATTATTTCGGATGCAATCCGATGAAACTGGTGTTGGCAGGTCGCAGCGCGCGAGGGCTATGCACCGGACATGCCAGTGTGAGATTGAAGGGGCGCCGACTGTAAGGGCGGAAGATCTTCCGCCCCTACACGATTGCTGAATAAAAGAGAAGAAGGAAATCCTTCAACCAGATTGTGGTATTATTTCGGATGCAATCCGATGAAACTGGTGAGGGCAGGTCGCAGCGCGCGAGGAAAGGATTGAAACCTGCAAGTGGATTTCTAAATACTCCACAATCGATTTCAGCTATTTTTATCTATTTTAGGGGGAATAATTCCTTCTTGTATAAAGATAGATTGTCTTGCTATGTTTTTTTTAGGAACCAGAGTTGAGTTTTCGTAAGACATTAAATCAAAACTTTAAAGTAAAACCTGCAACTATGAAATTCTATATCTGTTTTATCTTTTTGCTTTTAGTTGGGTGTAGGAGCAGTACTGTATACACTTCGGATTTAAAATCGGAATGCAAAACAGATAATAAGGATTACGCTTGCTTTGAATTGGGTAATGGGCTCCATTGTAATCTTTTTGTTTTAAACAGAAAACCCTTCAATAGCTTCGATGTTTACCTAATGTTGAATGGCGATGATACATTCTATGTCAAAAATGTAAAAATGAACTTATTTCATGAAGGCCAAAACATAACTAAAGGAAAATTTCTTTGGGGGATATGGTTAAATAATGATTTTTCTCTCGGTGGAAGGGTTGATTCTAATATTGTACAATCCCTAAAACTACATGGCAACTTTGATTTAGTATTAAATAGAAGTATCGATAATTTCAAAGATATGCCTACATTGGACGTTGAAATTTCTTTTGATTATTGTCTTCGCAACAGCACAAGTTCTTTTAGCAAAAAAATCCTCCTAACCCCTCATAGAAGAATTCGTTTACTTTCATATCCAAATGATTTTAGGGGGCATTAATTCAAAAATGCAAAACCTGCAAGTATGAAATACTATATCTGTTTTATCTTTTTGCTTTTAAATGGGGTGTAGGAGCAGTACTGTATACACCACTAATCTAAAGTCACAATGCAAGTCTCAAAATAAGGACTATGTTTGCTTAGGCTTAGAAAAAGGAATTCTGTGTGAAGTTTATGCCGAAAAAGGAGGTCCTTTAGATAGATTTTCCATTTACTTAGTTTTGAATGGAACCGACTCATTCGTTGTTAAGAATGCTAGTCTAAAAATCAGTTCAGACGATAAAGATGTGAAAGAAGGGCAATTTCTTTGGGGAATTTGGCTTCAAAAGTATTTTTCATTGGGATGATGGATAAAACCAAATAGTGTAATAAAATCCGAAAAAATTGATGGCAAATACAACTTAGTCCTCACTAGAGATATTGAACACTTTCCTCATATTGATATGGTAAACGCTGAAATTTCTTTTGATTATTGTTTAAACGACAGCACAAGTTCTTTTAGCTGAACAATTTCTTTAACTCCTCATAGACGAATTCGTTTTCTAACTTTTCCCGATGATTTTAGGTCACATTAAACTTACTACAATCGAAAAACTAGTTTTGCGACGATGACTTCCACCCACTCTACCCCCCTCGCTACGATTGCTGACCTTGGTCGCGGTTGTTGTAGCGCTCTTGTTGTTCTTTTTTGTCGCGGGCCTTTTGTTCGTCTTCTTGCGCCTGGGCTTTGTCGTATGCGCGAATGATGTGTTTAACCAGTCTATGGCGCACAACGTCGGCTTCGTCGAGGTGAATGAATGCGATCCCTTCAATGTTCTGTAGAATTTTTGAGGAACGTATCAAACCTGAACGTTGGTTCTTTGGTAAATCGACCTGGCTTAAATCGCCTGTAATCACCGCTTTCGCTGATGGGCCAATACGGGTAAGGAACATTTTAAGTTGTAAGTCGGTGGTGTTTTGTGCTTCATCGAGAATGATAAAGGCATTGTCGAGGGTACGACCACGCATGTATGCCAAAGGCGCAATTTCTATGATGCGGTTGGTCATGTAATAGTTGAGCTTGTCGGTAGGTATCATGTCATCCAATGCATCATACAATGGACGCAGGTACGGATCGATTTTCTCTTTTAAATCGCCGGGCAAAAAACCGAGATTCTCGCCCGCCTCAACTGCCGGACGTGTGAGAATGATTTTGCGCACTGTTTTGTTCTTCAATGCACGAACTGCCAAAGCCACTGCCGTGTATGTTTTACCCGTACCGGCAGGGCCAATAGCAAATAAGATATCATTTTTTTCAGACGCAGCCGCCATCAGTTTCTGATTGGCAGTCTTTGCCCTGATTACTTTCCCGTTTGGACCAAAAACTAAAATATCGTTGTTGGCTAAATCTTCCTTAACGCTTTCGCCCTCTTCTTCTCCAATAATCTTTGAAAAATAGTTTTCCGACAAATGACCATTTCGTTCCAGAAACTGGATGATTTGGTTGATTTTCGTTTGGGCTACCATCACTTCGTTGGGGTGCCCCGCTATCTTAACCTGAGTACCGCGACCCAGTATTTTCAAAGTAGGGTACCTCTTTTTGAGGATATCGAACTTAGCATTATTAACCCCAAAAAACTCTATGGGATTAACTGAATCGAGATTTATGATGATTTCGTCCAAACGGGTACTATTTAATTGGGTTGAATATAGTTGAGTAAAATGACTTCAGTATTAAATTTTGTAACCTTGACTTTTGAACTCTTCCACTTTAGCAGCAAGGCGGCTGTCGGTGAGAGCGAACATACGGGCACACAAAACAGCAGCATTCCTGGCTCCGGCTTTGCCTACCGCCAAGGTTCCAACTGGCAATCCTGCAGGCATTTGAACAATGCTGTACAGTGCATCGATACCACCCGGCAAACCACCTTCTAAAGGAACGCCTAAAACAGGCAGTGAAGTATATGCTGAACAAACGCCCGGTAATGCAGCAGCCATTCCTGCGGCAGCTACAACTGCACCAAAGCCTTTTTCTTTTGCAGTTACCATGAGTTCGCGAACCATATCGGGGTTACGGTGTGCAGATGCTACAACCATTTCATTTTCAATACCAAACCAGTTGAGCCAAGTACTGCATTCTGACATAACACCTTCGTCAGACTTTGACCCCATGATGATCATTACTTTCATTTTGTTCAATTTTTTGGCGAAAATATCCCCGTAGGATAGATTTTCAATGCTTAAAACTTCAAACAGCTTATAGCTGTAATCTATAGGTAACTGAGTAATTATTTATAAAATGCAACGACTTGTTCGCCCAAGTGATTCATCATACCGCGGTACATACCATTGGAGTTGAAACAAAAATCGTAATTACCTTTTGCATCAACAGCTATCAAACCGCCTTCGCCGCCCATAGCCACTAATTTTTCACGAACAACCACATTGCAAGCTTCTTGCAACGAAAGTCCGCGGTACTCCATAAGGCAAGAAACATCGTACGCTACAACAGCTCTCAGGAAAAACTCTCCGTGACCTGTACATGAAATCGCACATGTTTTGTTATTGGCATAAGTACCAGAACCAACAACGGGGCTATCCCCTATCCTTCCGAACCTTTTGTTGGTCATACCGCCGGTACTGGTACCTGCCGCGAGATTACCGTGAATATCAACAGCTACCGCACCTACTGTACCAAATTTATGTCCGGTGTTAGGTACAACGCCTTTTAAATTATCTTCCTTATGGTCGAGCTGGTAAAAATCGCTATCGCGTATTTCAAGCCACTGGTCGTACCTTGATTTATTGAAGAAATACTCATCGGGCGCCATGTCTATGCCTTGTTTCAAGGCAAATTCCTGAGCACCAGGGCCACTTAAAAATACGTGACCTGAATGAAGCATTACTTCACGAGCCAGTTTAATTGGATTTTTGATGTTGCGCACACCAGCCAAAGCACCTGCAGCCAGATTTGAACCATCCATGATGGCAGCATCCATTTCATTGAGCCCTTTCTTGGTGAAAACTGCTCCTCTGCCTGCATTGAAAATCGGATTGTCTTCTAATTCTGAGATAGCAGCAACAACAGCATCAACAGATGTACCGCCATTTTTAAGCACTGCATTGCCAGCAACCAAGGCAGCTTGCAAGCCTTCGGTGTATTCTTGTTCCTGTTCTTTATTCATGATTGCAGGAGTGATGTTGCCTGCTCCGCCATGTATTACGAGTGTGTATGCCATTCTTTAATTAAGATGTGCTTCCGATAAAAAAACATGTAGTGTTCGGTACCGGAAAGTGTTTTGTGCTTGCAAAATAATAATAAAAATGCAGCCTGCGGAATGCAGCGCAATGCACTGTTATTTGAGTGTGGAATTTAGCCCGCCAGCAACGAAAATACAGTCGGCAACTTTTCAAGTTTTGGAATTTGCTTTTTCCATTCTGCAACTGTTTTGGTCTTTATCCATTCTTTATCTCCGGTAACATCTTGCGCAATGGCAATCAATGTATTAGCTGAACAATTTTTAAGCAAATCAGCCAGTAAATTATTGTTGCGATAGGGAGTTTCTATGAATGACTGGGTCTGTTGATTTTTAGCCGAATGTTGTTCCAGTTCTTTGATCCTTTTACTGCGTTCAGGTTCTTTTACAGGCAGGTATCCATTGAATGCAAAGTTTTGTCCTGATAACCCTGAAGCCATAAGTGCCAGCGTAATTGAACTTGGTCCGGTAAGAGGTACAACTTTCAGGCTCAATTCATGCGCCCAACTAACTACCTCCGCACCGGGGTCTGCGATGCCGGGGCACCCAGCTTCACTCATCACGCCAATGTCTACTCCAGCTTTCACCCATTCTTTAAAAACCTTTCTATCCGGGCTGGTGTGTTGGTTGACTTCCTGGAACAAAATAGGTTCAACATTCAAAGCGGGGTGTAACTCTTTGATAAAACGGCGGCAAGTGCGCACATCCTCAACAAAAAAATGCTTGATTATTTCCGTCACCTTCCACACCTGTGCAGGTAAGGCTTCAAGCTTATTAGGCGATAGAGGCAGCGGAATGAGGTAAAGAGTTGTAGCCAAGATTGAATGATTTTGCTTTCGGAAACCGAATGAATTGATTGAATTAAGAAATAAAATACCCTATTTAAACTTCCTGACAATCAATGTTGAATTGGTACCACCAAAACCAAATGAGTTGGAAAGGAAACAATCAATTTTGTGTGTCTGTGTTTTAGCAACAACATTGATTTTTGCCGAATCTTCATCGGGGTTTTCAAAATTGATATTGGGTGCAATAAAGTCGTTGTGCATCATTAAAAGGCTGTACACAATTTCACTTGCACCTGCCATCCAGCACTCATGTCCTGTCATTGATTTGGTTGAGCTTACTGGTATCTTATTACCCAGCACTTCACCCAGTGCACGCGCTTCTATGGCGTCGCCCGCAGGTGTTGATGTTGCATGAGCGTTAATGTAATCAATATCGCTGATATTTACTCCTGCTTGTGCAATTGCCATATTCAACGAGCGCAATTGCCCATCCAGACTAGGATTTGAAATATGGTCGCCATTTGACGAAAAACCGTAACCAATTACTTCGCCCAAAATAGGCGCTCCCCTTCTTTGTGCCGACTCTAATGACTCTAGAATAACGGTTGCTGCACCGCCCGAAGGAATAAGTCCGTCACGGTCGCGATCGAAAGGGCGCGACGCTTTTGTAGGCACATTTTCCCGAACAGAAAAAGCACTGAGACCGTCAAAACTGCCCATTGCATAAGCGTTGATTTCTTGTGCACCGCCGCAAATAATGCGTTCCTGCCAGCCTTGTTGAATGAGAAAATAGCCCATTCCTATAGAGTGTGAACCCGATGCACATGCCGCACTCAATGTAAAATTGATACCCTTCAACTTGTAGATAGTTGATAGGTTCATGTTTACGGTGCAATTCATATTCTGGAAAATATCGCCACTGCCAATAAGCGTATTGTCTTTCTTTCTGCGTGCCTTATCAACCGTTTCGGTTACAGCACCGGCAGTGCTATCGTTACCGAATATGATACCAGTTTCATTTTTATCGAAAAAATCGACATCCATTTTTGCCTGTTCAATAGCCTGACGGGTTGACATGTAGGCATACATTGCAGGTTGCCCCATTCCCATGCGCTCGCGCCTGCCGAGGAAAGGCTTTAAATCCGGATCTTCTACGAAACCTGTGAGTGCGCTCCTGTATCCTGACTCTTTACGTGGTGCGTCATATATGATACCACTTTTGCCATCGTACAACGATTGGCGAACAGTATCAATATCTTTTCCGATGCACGAGTATATACCAATACCCGTAATTACAACACGATGCTTCATAGTTAACTACAACCCGGATACGAGGTTGCCTTACTTGCAAAAATAGGGAAACACTTTGCATAAAAAGAACGTTATAAACACGTTTTATTAACACTATGGGAGGTTGGTTTTTGTTAAAAAAAACGATTTTAAACGGCAGGCACAGTTTTTTAAATAATTTACAGCCACATTGATTTTTTATGAAAGCGTTTCTCGCATTGCTCACAGGGTTAGTTTTCTTTTTCACGACCGAGGTTCAGGCGTCAAGGCTTTTTATACCTATGGATGCCGAAAGCCAGGCGCAACACCTTAAGGCGTATGGCATAGCCTATGCAGCGCTTAAAAACGGAATGACTGTTGAATGGCTCATTAATTACCGAGGCGGCAGTTTTGTGCTTGATGATGCTGAATCTTATGTACGTATGTGCAAGTTACGTGGTGTGAGTTTCGAAGAAATCAGCGACTCAAAATACAGTGCAATCTTGACCGAAATCGCCAATCCTGATTTTAACGGCGACCTGATAAAACTGGAAAAAGCACCCAAGATCGCAGTTTATACCCCACCCAACAAAGAACCATGGGATGATGCAGTAACCATGGCGTTAGACTACGCCGAGATTCCGTTTGAGAAAGTGTATGACGATGAGGTTTTAGGCGATGACTTACCTAAGTACGACTGGCTACACCTGCACCACGAAGACTTTACAGGGCAGTATGGCAAATTCTGGGCAGGCTTCCATAATGCGACATGGTACCAGAACGACCAGAAAACCATTGAGGCAATGGCCGCGAAGCACGGCTTCAAAAAGGTATCTCAACTGAAACTGGCTGTGGCTAAGAAAATCAGGGATTTTGTGGCAGGTGGCGGTTTCTTATTTGCGATGTGTTCGGCACCCGATAGTTATGATATTGCACTGGCGGCTGAAGGTGCTGATATTTGCACTGAACAATTTGACGGCGACCCTATTGACCCCAATGCCCAATCAAAACTCAATTATTCTAAGTGCTTCGCATTCAAAGACTTCCAATTGGTAACTAATCCCTACGTTTACCGCAAGTCAGACATTGACAACACCGATTTCAGACACATGGCAAAGGAAACAGACTATTTCTCTTTGTTCACTTTCTCTGCCAAATTCGACCCTGTTCCTGCTATGTTGTGTCAGAATCATACAACCACCATCAAAGGCTTTATGGGTCAATCGACCGCATTCAGAAAATCGACGCTTAAAAGTAGCGTGCTGATTATGGGTGAGAATAAAGCCGCTGATGAGGCTCGCTACATTCACGGTGAATACGGAAAGGGTACGTGGTCGTTCTTTGGTGGTCACGATCCTGAAGACTATCAGCACATTGTGGGTGAAGACCCAACTGATTTAAAACTGCACCCAAATTCTCCGGGCTACAGACTTATTCTCAACAACATTCTATTCCCTGCTGCAAAGAAAAAGCCCAGGAAAACCTAGGCTTCAACTCAAATATGTTTGCGGCTCAATTAAGCCGGTTTGTTGTAGAGGTTTGATTTAAAGATTCCCCACTTGTGGAAACGGTGAATCATAGAAACCCTAAGCACTCCCCTGCCGTATTTCATACTCCGGCTAAAATTGATGCTTGATGCTTCTTTAAAGTATTTTGTAGGACAAGTCACTTCTGCAATCTCGAAATCATTCATCACAATTTGAGAGAGCATTTCGTTATCAAAAACGAAGTCGTCGCTGTTATGCGAAAAGTCAATTGAGCGAATAACTTCAGCAGAGAAAGCGCGGTAACCAGTGTGGTATTCGCTTAACTTCTGGCTGATCATTACATTTTCAAACCAAGTAAGGAAACGGTTTGCTATGTATTTATACATTGGCATACCACCTTTCAATGCACCTTTACCCAAAATCCTGGACGCCAGCACCACAGGATAAAGTCCGTTGGCAATGATTGAAGACATTGCAGTTATCAACAAAGGAGTGTATTGGTAATCGGGGTGTAACATAATTACAATATCAGCACCTAGCTCAAGTGCTTTCCTATAACAGCTCTTTTGGTTGCCGCCATAGCCCTTGTTTACCTCATGCTTGATAATGTGCCTAATGCCAAGGCGTTTGCCTTCCTGAACAGTTTCGTCTTTACTGTTATCATCAACAAGTACAACTTCGTCAACTATATCAAATGGAATTTCGTTATAGGTACGTTCGAGGGTCTTAGCAGCATTGTAAGCCGGTAAAACGATGACAATCTTCTTTCCGTTAAGCATAATGAAACGTCAAAAGTAAAAATTCGATTTCAAAATTCATTATTTTTTTGAGATGGATATTTGCGAACAGCCAGAAAACAAACTAAGTTAACAGTTTATTTTGAAGTGATACGCATTCAATCACAACCACAAAGCAGTTAATTCGCTGTAACTTGTTGCTTTTTGAACAACATTTGAGCCCGTGCCAGAATAAATGCTCCCACCAGGAAGAACGAAATCAATGCCAGAATTGCCACACGCATATTCATCAATTCGTCAATTTTTCCGAATGTAGCCATACCAATAACAATAGCTATTTTTTCAGTGACATCGTAAAAACTAAAAAACGAAGCCGTGTCATGGGTTACAGGCATTAGTTTAGAATATGTGCTTCTGCTCAGGCTTTGGATGCCCCCCATGACGATTCCCACCACTGCAGCAAGAATGTAAAATCCTGTAGCTGAATACACATAATAGGCTGCAATGCAAGCACCAATCCAAATAAAAACGGTCATTAATAAAACCACGAGGTTGCCTAGTTTTTCAGACAAACGCGCCATGATTACCGCCCCTGCAATTGCAACTAATTGAATAATAAGAATGGTTGCAATTAATTGCCCTGATTCCAGATGAAGCTCCTTTTTACCAAATAATGTTGCAGCGAGCATAACTGTTTGAACACCCATACTGTAGAAAAAGAAAGCACCTAAAAATTTTTTCAGTACACTTAACTTTTTAAGCTGTTGCCACACTTTTGCCAGTTCGTGAAACCCGTTGACCAGCAAATTGTGCGCTTTGTCCTGGGCTGCAGCAACGCCTTTAGGCATCTTTGCAAATGTTATCTGTGCAAATGCCATCCACCAGATACCTACTAATAAAAATGACAATCGCGCGGGAAAAGTACCATCTGTGATGCCAAAAAATTGAGGTTTCAACACAAAGATGAAACAAACTATTTGCAATATCACACTACCGATATACCCGTAAGAAAAACCCATTGCGCTCACTTTATCGCGTTCGTGCGGCAGAGCTATTTCAGGCAAGTAAGAGTTGTAAAACACCAGGCTGCCACAATACCCTATCGCCGCCAGTGCTGATGATACAACACCCAATTCCAGTGTATTTTTATCGAAAAAGTACAACATGCAGCAGGCTATAGAACCCAAATAGCAGAAAATCTGCATGAACAATTTCTTATTGCCTTTATAATCGGCAATGGAAGAAAGTATGGGCGAAAGCAAAGCAATCACCAAATACGCACTTGCAATTGAATAATCGAAAAGTGATGAATTTTTGATTCTCAGTCCAAAAAAGGAAACAATATCGCCCCCACTTTTATCGCTTGAAGCAGTTACCGCCTCATAGTAAATAGGGAAGATGGTGGATGTAATTACCAGATTATAAGCCGAATTAGCCCAATCGTACATTGCCCATGCACGATGTGTTTTTTTGTCTGATGATTGCACTACCCCACTGGTAACAGTATTTTCCATAATGCTAAAGTAGTTGATTTTGTAATTGCAAGACTGAATCGGGGCTTGACAAATGTCAAATAATAAAGGCGCGCTTTTGGCACGCCTCTATCATAAAACGAAAAACTATTATTATTGAATAGTAATTACCCTGGTAGCTATCTGGCCTGCTTCAGTATTTACACTTACTACGTAGTTGCCGGCATGTAGTGCATTCACTGGTATTGTAACCATATTTGTTCCTTTAGAAATTTGTTCTTTTTGACTCATCAACAACTTGCCATTCAAATCCAAAACATCAATACTGACTTTTGCACCTTCGTTAGACTCGATTTTTAAGGTCAGGTCGTTCACTGCAGGGTTAGGGTAAATATTAACGAGTTTAATTCCGCTGTTAATGGCAGTAAGTTCGTTGATACCCAAACGACAAAAATCTTGCTTGGCAAAATAAACAAGCGGGCGGCTGGTTCTGCCATCGCTCCACAATGCATAAACCTGGCACGACTTGCGCACTGAACGATTGTAGTCGCCAAAGAACAAATTGCTTGAAGAACTATTTGCACCTATAGTATGGTATCGGGTTGGCAATGCTGATGCCAATACAGGGCCCGTAAAAGTGCTT
Source organism: Chitinophagaceae bacterium (assembly GCA_947454235.1). Taxonomy (GTDB): domain Bacteria; phylum Bacteroidota; class Bacteroidia; order Chitinophagales; family Chitinophagaceae; genus Flavipsychrobacter. The sequence goes on along the minus strand of CANGIY010000014.1, from coordinate 97,619 downwards.
CCGTTATCCGTTGAACCCATGTGATAATACCAGGCTGAATCAACACCGGTATTTGCAGTAAATGAAATGGCAACATTATTACCCTCCGCTGCTACCGTTGGCATTAAAGTCGATTTACCACCAAAATAACTGTTCAAAGTGTCGGGTGTACTCCAAGTTGCTCCACCATCGGTTGAATGGGCGTAACATGAATAAGCTACCGGACCAGAAGGGAAATCACTCCACACTACATGTACATTATTACCCGTACCGGTAGCTCCATCAACTGCCATATTTACAGCAGCATTTTCACGGTTATGAAAAACAAATGTACTCGATTGAGGGAAAAGCACAGAGCCCCTACCCACAACAGTCGCTGCACCAAATGTTGCTCCACCGTCAGTTGAAGAAACGTGTCCCACGAAATTAGAATCAAGGTCAGCGAAACTCATGTGCAAACGACCGGTTCTATCTACCTCAACATTACCAAATTGAGAAGATCCATTGTAAGCATGTACCGCAGCTCCAAAAGTATCGACTCCAGGTACTAAAGTTTTCACGCCTTCATATGCAGCAGCCGAGCCCGGAGGGAAACAAACAAAACTGCTGTATAAATGCCCTTGAAATGCGCCACCGCTGTTATCAACAGCAAACCATTCTCTATCAGTAATACCGTCAAACATATTATAAACATCGCCTGTTGATGCATTCAAGACACCCCTACCTACAAAGTGATTAGGCTTGATATTCCAAGTTGCACCATTGTCATCAGAATATGCCCAATTGAGTGTAAAGTAAGCCGTATCTAACGAAGAGAAATTAGCTGAAAGGTATATCCAACCAAAATAAAGTCTGCCATTTTTATCCCATGCAAAAACAGGATCTCCACCACCGGCTATGGCCATACCAGGGAAATCAGCACCATGGATAGTCACGCTGTTAAATGTAGCTTGCGTCCAGGTGGTTCCGCCATTGCTTGAGTAGTAAATAGGAAATGCAAGTGGACTTGAAGCACTCGTATAGGCCATACAACTTGCTACCAAGTGGCTGCTATCATTGGGGCTGACAGCAATCGACACTTCAGCCTCTGATGCACCCACAGCATTGCGGGTGAGGCGTTGGTCGAAGGTTGTCATACGCTCCCGTACCTCTTCCGAGTCATTGTCAGACTCTGATATTTTATGAAACGATTTTTCCCGCAACATTTCTTTCACCATTTCAGCCTTAGAATGCTTTTTAGCATCGGCGTTCGCAAGGTTTGATGCCATCAGGAATAATCCGGCGGCGAGGGTTATAACTTGAATAAAAGATTTCTTCATGAACGAAGTTTTTGAATTTTGATTGTCTATTTTTTTGATGAGTCCGGTCTTTTAAAACTCTTTTCTTTGAGTACACCCAACACCTTGGTCTTCTTTTTTGCTACTGCACTTGCACTGTCGGTTGATTCACTTTTTGAGGATAGGTTTACTTTCTTAACATGAGTAACGTGATGCTTTTTGGGCTTCCTTTTTTTTGTTTGCGCATCAGCAACCAAGGAGAAAGTCAAAAGAGCGAAAAGAAAGTAAAAATATTTACGAAAATGCATGTTGATGTTCATTGAACGCTTTCAGTTTGCAAGCAAAAACAGGTTATAAAAATAACGAAAACTAATAGACTTTTATTACTTTCTTAATATAATTGACCACCACTTTGTGCGACTTCAACAATTCGTAGCCCATCAGTCCGTCGATACCGGATCCATAGGCTGAATTAATTTGATCGAGTGTAGCGTCTTCAAAAGCATATTTCTGCGCATCGAGGTGTACATTAGAAACTGTGATATTCTGAACTTTGGTTCTTTTAGCCTTTACTGTTTTTTCTCCTGCACCTCTCATTTTCACCTTTTTCAATTTACCCAGGTTAGCTTTAATTTCAGGAATGTATTTCTCATACATTAGGTTGGTTGATGCACCACAATCAAAACCCATTTTATAGGGTTTACCTGCAACCTGAATATCAAAAACAGGGATATGTTGTACCAAATTAAATTTCACAGAATCGTACTTCTCTCCTGCCTTGTTGCCGCCCTCAGGATTTCCTTCTTTATCTAGTTTAGTGAATGTCAGGAGCTTATTTTCGTAATCGAAAGTAACTTCATAATTCTGAAACAGGCTATATCCTATTATCCCAGCCATTCTGCGAAATGTTGTTTTTTCGAGGTGGGTCATAGACATACCAATGGATTTTGTTTTACCCAATTTAATGGCACCGAACTCGAACGATTCCATATCAACTGTAGTAGTAGTGTTCTTGCCACCAATACCCCGCACTTCCATGCCCGCTGCTCCATCAGTTTTGTTACCCTTGTGTTTTGAATTCAACACTAGTGTAGGGCACCCGCTATCGAAAATGAAATTTTCTACTTTACCGTTCAGTTTTGCCTTTACATAAATCACGTTGCGATGTAACTTGAATGGCATGGTGAAACTAACATCGTTCTTAGCCTGCGGCATTTCGGCCGTCATGGTTTGCACGCCACCCAACACATCGAAGTCAAGCAATTTGTGGTCGGTATTGAACAAAAAGCTTTGTTCGCGGGTCATTCCGTTTACATAATTATAGGTAGTTTTTACTCTAGTCCCTCCGTTTTCCTTTTCCACAGCAGTTACCTTATAGTCTTTAGGTTCAGGCAATTGATTGAGCAACTGAGGTACTATCATTCCTGCCATGCCTTGCGGCAACGTGCCAATTTTAGTTTCGGCAGTAAAGTAGTCTTTAATAAGATCGAACTTTTTGGTTTTGAATGCCTGAAAAATATTGTCCGTTTCTTTTTTGTACGGATTTTCCTGTGCAATAACATTCAGTGCCGAAACCACAAGCACCAGCAAAAAGGTAAACGATTTCTTCATCATACTTATAGTAATAGAGGGTCAAAATTACGGAAATGCCCAATGTTACATGAATCGCAGGAGTGGTTTAAAAGTTACAGTTTTGGGAAAGTTTTTTTGGGGATTCTAACTAAAAAATTGATGTTCATGGATTTTCGCCCGTTTTTCTAATTAAGCATGGTTAAAATGTTATTAACTTGAAATACAAATCGCCCATTTCGCAACCACCTTTACAACTTTTATAGTAATTTTGCACCCAAATATTGTATTAAACTTTTTCTCAATGGCATTTGATATTGAACTAATCAGGAAAATCTACAGTGAGTTACCGGGCAAAATTGCTGCTGCGCGTAAAACACTGGGCAGGCCAATGACGCTTGCTGAAAAAACGCTTTACAGCCACGTTTGCGACGACACTACTACTGCTTTTGTAAGGGGTAAAGACTATGTAAACTTCAACCCTGACCGCGTTGCGATGCAGGATGCTACTGCTCAGATGGCATTGTTGCAGTTCAGCACTTGCGGCCGCGATAAAGCTGCTGTTCCTAGCACAGTGCATTGCGACCACTTGATTCAGGCTAAAGTGGGTGCTAAAGAAGATTTGGCTACCGCTGTTGACGTGAATAAAGAAGTGTATGATTTCCTTTCTTCAATATCTAACAAATATGGTATCGGTTTCTGGAAACCGGGTGCAGGTATCATTCACCAGGTAGTGCTTGAAAACTATGCATTCCCTGGCGGTATGATGATTGGTACCGATAGCCACACGCCTAACGCTGGTGGTTTGGGTATGATTGCGATTGGTGTTGGTGGTGCTGATGCCGTTGACGTTATGGCTGGTCTTCCATGGGAACTTAAAATGCCAAAACTGATTGGTGTTAAGTTGACAGGAAAAATGAACGGCTGGACTTCAGCAAAAGACGTTATTCTTAAAGTTGCCGGTATTCTTACAGTAAAAGGTGGTACTGGTGCAATCGTTGAATATTTTGGTGATGGCGCAGAAAGCCTGAGCTGTACTGGTAAAGCAACAATTTGTAACATGGGTGCTGAAATAGGTGCTACTTGTTCAATGTTTGCTTATGACCCAAAAATGGCTGACTACCTGAAAGGTACTAGTCGCGCCGATGTTGCTGCTTTAGCTGACGCAGTTAAAGAACACTTGCGTTCTGATGCTGAAGTTTATGCTAACCCTGCTGCATACTACGACCAAATTATTGAAATAAACCTGAATGAATTAGAACCACACGTAAATGGTCCTTTCACTCCGGATTTAGCTACCCCTATCAGCCAAATGGCGAAAGCTGTTGCTGAACACGGCTGGCCTGATAAAGTAGACGTTGCTTTGATTGGTTCATGTACCAACTCTTCTTACGAAGACATCAGCCGTTCTGCTTTCATCGCTGAAGATGCTATGAACAAAGGTTTGGTTGCAAAAAGTGAATACAATATCACTCCGGGTTCTGAAATGGTTCGTTACACAATTGAGCGTGACGGCATGTTGGAAACATTCGGTAAAATGGGTGGTGTAGTACTTGCTAATGCTTGCGGTCCTTGCATTGGTCAGTGGTCACGTCACATCGACGACCCAAACAGAAAAAATACAATCGTTACTTCTTATAACAGGAACTTCGCTAAGCGTAATGACAGCCTTGCATCTACACACGCTTTCGTAGCTTCTCCTGAAATCACGACTGCATTCGCTATCGCTGGTCGTTTGTCTTTCAACCCATTGACTGACACTCTGACGAACGAAAAAGGTGAGCAGGTGAAATTAGCTGAACCTCAAGGTTATGAATTGCCTACAAAAGGCTTCGACGTTGAAGACGCGGGTTACATTGCTCCGGCTGAAGACGGTTCAAAAGTACAGGTGGTTGTTAGCCCAACTAGTGCTCGTTTGCAATTGTTGGCTCCATTCACTCCTTGGAATGGTACTGACCTTAAAGGTTTGAAATTGTTGATTAAAGCATTCGGAAAATGTACTACTGACCACATCTCAATGGCGGGTCCTTGGTTGAAATTCCGTGGTCACCTTGACAACATTTCTAATAATATGTTGATTGGTGCGGTGAATGCTTTCAACAACGAAACGAACAACGTTAAAAACCAATTGACCGGTGCTTATGGCGAAGTACCTGCGGTACAACGCGATTATAAAGCAAATGGCATTGGCAGTATTGTTGTAGGCGACGAAAACTATGGTGAAGGTAGCAGCCGTGAACACGCAGCTATGGAGCCAAGACACCTAGGCGTTTCAGCTATTTTGGTGAAAAGCTTCGCTCGTATCCACGAAACTAACCTGAAAAAACAAGGTATGTTGGCTATCACATTCAACGATAAAGCTGACTACGACAAAATTCAGGAAGATGACAACATTGATATCGTAGGCTTAGAGTCTTTCGCTCCGGGTGTTGCTTTGAAAGTGGTATTGAACCACAAAAACGGCAGCAGCGATACCATTACAGTTAACCACACTTACAATGAACAACAAATTGAGTGGTTCAAAGCAGGCGGCGCATTGAATGTGATCAGAGCTAGCTTTGCTGCTGCAAAAGCGTAGTAAATCAAAAACTTAAATACTACAGCGGGCTGTTCTTCATTGAGCAGCCCGTTTTTTTGGTAGGTTTTATACACTGCCCCCCCCATAAAGCAAAAGCCGCCCAAAAAAGAGCGGCTTTCGTATTATATAAGGATTGCTTTTTTTAGTTGGCGTATTCACTCATGAATTTGATGCGCATCATTTTCAGGTGTTCGATACTTACATCGCGGTCGCGGAATTCCTCGAAAGCACCTTCCATGTCATCATCAGCACTGCTTCTGAAGAACTCAAAAATTTCGTCTTGTTCGTCTTCATCAAGTTCTTGCTCAAGGCAATAATCCAGGTTCAAACGTGTACCACTAGCAACAATAGTTTCCATCTCAACAAGTAATTCCTGAATCGATAAACCTTTGTTTTTAGCAATTGTCTCCAATGGTATTTTCTTATCAATGTTCTGGATAATGAACACCTTCATACCGCTCTTGTTCACTACGCTCTTCATCACAAAATCGTCAGGTTTAACGATATCGTTTTCTTCAACGTAGCGACCAATCAATTCCACAAATTTCTTACCGTAACGAATTGATTTACCCTTGCTTACCCCTTGTATCTTTTCCAGCTCTTCAAGCGTAGTAGGATAGTTAGTAGCCATATCTTCCAATGAATTTTCGAGGAAGATTACGAACGGAGGCAGGTTTTTCTCTTTAGCGATTTGTTTCCTCAAGCCTTTCAGCATCTCAAACAACGCAGGATCTACAGCCGCAGGTCCTGATACGGCACCGCTTGCTTCGTCGTCGTCGCCTTGCGCGTCTTCATAGTTGTGGTTCAATACCACCTGAATAGAATATGGCTTTTTAAGGAACTTATGACCTTTTTCAGTCACTTTTAGCAATCCATACTCCTCTATATCTTTCCTGATCATTCCCTCAAGAATCATCTGGCGAATAAGAGAGTACCAGAAGTTAGCTTCCATTTCCATGATAAGCCCCTTACCGAACGATTTTAATTTATCGTGCCTGTAAGTTTGAACCTGAGGATTGGCTTTACCAAGTATGATGTTTACAACGTATTCAATACCAAAACGCTCATCGAGTTCATTAATGGCGTCAAGTGTAATTTTTACGCTGTCTTTAACTTCAAGTTTTTCTTTAGGATTTTTACAGTTGTCGCAGCTATCGCAATTTTCTGTTTTATACTCTTCACCAAAGTAATGCAACAAAAGCTTCCTTCTGCACACACCGCTTTCTACATAGGCAAGTGTTTCTGAAATCAACTGAGCACCCATTTCACGTTCGCTTAATGGCTTATCGCGCATTAAGTGTTCGAGCTTTTGAACGTCTTTATAAGAATAATACAAAACACACTTGCCCTCTAAACCGTCTCTTCCTGCCCTACCGGTTTCCTGGTAGTAGTTTTCAAGCGATTTAGGAATGTTGTAGTGCATAACAAAGCGGACATCTGGTTTATCAATACCCATACCGAAGGCAATGGTAGCGACTATGACATCTACTTTTTCATGTAAGAACTGATCTTGTCTTTGCGCCCTGAGGGGAGACTCCAAACCAGCGTGGTACGCCACTGCAGAAATGCCATTTGCATTGAGCGTTTGAGCTAGCTCTTCAGTGGTTTTACGGTTAAGGGTATAAATAATACCACTTTTACCTTTCATACCGGTAATGAATTTCACAATGTGTTTCAAAACCTGTTCTTTGCTCACTTTTGGCACTACTTCGTAGTAAAGATTCGGCCTGTTGAACGAATCTTTAAAGATATGCGGCAATTCCAACTCAAGGTTCTTAACAATATCATCCTGAACTTTTGGAGTCGCGGTTGCTGTAAGTGCAATAATTGGTAGTTCACGATTGATTTCGTTAATCATACCCCTCAGTTTGCGGTACTCAGGACGGAAATCATGTCCCCATTCTGAAATACAGTGTGCTTCGTCAACAGCAATAAATGAAATGTTGAGGTCGGAGAAAAAAGCGATATTTTCCTGTTTTGTCAATGTTTCAGGAGCTACGTATAGCATTTTCGTCTTTCCTTCAGTAAGGTCAGATTTTACTTTCTTTTGTTGAGATTTCGATAAGGTTGAATTCAGGAAGTGCGCAATATTGTCTTTGCTGCTATACCCCCTTATTAAATCAACCTGATTTTTCATAAGTGCGATGAGTGGAGAAACAATAATTGCAACCCCTTCACACAAAAGAGCCGGTAACTGATAACAGAGTGACTTACCGCCACCTGTTGGCATAATTACAAAAGTATCGTTGCCATCCAGTACACTTTGAATGATTCTTTCCTGCTCACCTTTGAATGAGTCGAAACCAAAATACTGATTCAACTCATATTTTAGGTCAAAAGCAGGTCTGGATGTGTTTTTAGCTTTCATACTGGTTTTTTTAACTAAGAGTTACAAACTATCGATTCGTAAATACGTAAATGAAGTTTGAATTTTTGAACGGATTGCGAATTTACGAAAAAACGTCTATTCAAAATACAATTCACCAATAACAATTTGGTAAAATTTCAAACGTAAAATTCACCATTGATCTCTTGCTAAAAATACTGGTAAAACACCCCAAAATTTGGGTGCAAAACACATCGCTGCCGTACTATACTAATGTAGTACTACATTTCTGCTTTATCCTTGAGGCTCAGGAAATTACGAAATACATCAGGGTGAATCTTGCCATAATGATAATCTATAAGGTAGGCTTCAAACTTCTTAAAAATCGCTGGAGAGTAGTTTCTTTCCCATTCACCTTTCGCAACATTGAATATGTTTACCCACAACGGGTTATCATCAGTATCCTTTCCGGGATTTTCTTCTAACCACTCACAAATTGCACCTAACGTTATGTATACTTTCTTGACTTTATCGGGCATATGAAAGTTTTTATCAGAGTTATTACTCCTAACAAAACTCATAAATGACCTGATGACCTTAAGCTCTTTCTTCAAACTTTTTATGTTTGAAGTAGTGAAATCTGCGTCCAGAGCTTCAGCGGACTGATGAATTTTCGCAAAAATATCCTTCAATAAGGTCTTTACTTCCATGCCTATCATACTTTCTCTATTTTTGAACTAAAAACCGTTGCGAAACTACTGAAACTAGGGAATATTACACTTAAATATCAATAATTAAATTTTCATGTCCCTAGTTTTTACTATTAGGACTCAGTAGTTTAATAATCATTTAACTTCGCAATTACTTGGAGGTCAAACAACAAAGCGAAAACACAAGCCCAACTATGCGTAAATTATTTTTCTTTTTTAACTGTTTATTTTTTTTAGCGTCTTGTAGTACTTCTAACCAGAAAAAATACAAAAAGTACCAGGGATATTGGCAGGTGAGCCCTATCACAATTGATGGCAAAAAAGACGATTGGTCGGCTGACTATAAAGACTACGATGTTAAGGCAAGGCTTGGGTATTCAGTAACAAACGACAAAAACAACCTCTATCTGCGAATAGAAACCGGCGACCTTGCAACACAACTTAAAATAATGCACCGGGGGCTAACCGTTTGGATTGATAAAACTGCGAACCACGATGAAAAAACAGCCATCAATTTCCCGGTACCTGATGAGTACAAATCAAATCGCCCTCAAACAAGCGAGTCAATCAAAGTGATTCCCAATCAGGAAAAAATGAGGTGGGAACTAATGGAAAAAGTTGCAGATGAATACAAATATTGCAACGACTATTCCCTGCAAGGTTTCAAAGGGTGCGAAGGACAATTTCTATTGAAAGAACACGATAGCTGTGGCATAGAAGTGGCTATGGCATTAGATGGTGAAGGCAATCTATTTTGGGAAGCGAAAGTGCCATTTGCGAGCTTTATGCACAAACCTGAAATTTCTAGAGTTGATAAAGGCAAACCCATTGGTATATATATCGAAACAGAAGCTTACAAACCTAACGTTCAATTGCCTGCACAACCAAAAGGCAACAAACGCCCCATGATAAGACCGTCTATAAGTGTTGGCGGTTTTTCGGGAATGGGTGTTGGAGTTGGTGGACGAAATGGTTATGACAATACACCTGCGCCACCCCAAACAACTATGCTTGATGGCTTAGAAGTATCAACAAAAACGGTGAAGATTGCTGGATTAGGCTGGGCTGAACAACAATAAGGAGCCTAACCAACCGTACTGAGTCAAATGAAGGTCTTATTTATTGAATGTTGTGTGATTTGTGCATAACATATATTGCCGAACCACAATTAATATCTAAATTTACCACATCATTAAAAATAGTCACCTTTCATGAAAAGGATTATTTATATAGTCGCTGCATTGTTATTAGTATTCAACTCGAATGCGCAATTTACTGCAACAATGGGCGGCACCACAATTTCAACTACCGGCTGGAGCTATCCTTCTGCTGCCAGTACCCACGATAGTGTTTTTCAATTGACAAGTACTACAGGTGGGGTTGCATCTTATGCTAAATTTGACTCGGTAATAAACATGGCGGGCTATTGCAAGTTTACTGCCAATTTTGACTTTCAAATTATTCCTAGCTCTGGTACAAGTGCTGCCGATGGTATCGCTTTTTGGTTTTTAAATAACCCTCCTCCTACTGGTATTACAGGTTCCCAAATTGGCTTGCCATCAACACCAACCGGTTTGATTTTGATATTTGATACCTACGATAACGACGGAGACCGCAATAACCCACTTGTTACTTTATTAGGATATAATGGATCAGTTTCATCATTTGTCGAAGGGTCTACAACAGGAAGGCTAGGTCCGGTGCTTGGTCCATTAACGTGGATAAGAGATGGAGGCTGGCACCACGTTAAAGTTGTTTATGATGCAGGAAACGTTTCGGTTTACCTCAACGACAGTACTACCCCATCTATTACAGGATACTATTACTTAGGTATCAGAGGACAGTTTGGATTCAGTTCTAGTACCGGTGGTGTTACAAGTCGCCAGAGTATAAAACAAGTTTCAATTGTTGCTAGTGGATGTTTAACACCTATTAATAATGGGCCTCTGTGTATGGGAGATACTTTACGCCTGGGAGCAGTTGGTGATTCAACAGGAGCTACATATTCGTGGTGGGGACCGGGAGGGTTTACGAGCACGCTTCAATACCCCATTATTCCGAATGTCACTTATGCCGACTCTGGTATATATTATGTTGTAAAAACTGTTGCGGGCGTACCTGACACTGCTTCAACAATTGTTACAGTCAACCACACACCTTCCCTTACAATTACTAGTAACTCTCCGGTTTGTTATGGCACTACACTTAATTTAACTGCTTTGCCTGATTCAGTTGGCGAGACATTCTCCTGGACTGGACCTTCGGGCTTTTCTGCTTCTGTGTACAACCCTACCCGTACAGGATTTTCGTATGCTGATACCGGGGTTTATACCGTCATCGCATCATTGCACGGGTGTCGGGATACCCAATCGGTACGCGTGACTACTATAAGAGTGCCAGTGCCTGTTGCCACAAATACTTCGCCTACTTGTATTGGGTATAATGTTACTTTGTCAGCCAGCGATTCAGCAGCAGTTTCTTTTCGTTGGACTGGTCCTTCAGGCTATTCATCAACAAATGCAACAAACACAATAACATCGACAACTGCCGGAAATGCTGGAATTTATACAGTTGTTGCTACAATTGGCACTTGTACTGCTTCTGCAACTACAGCGGTTACTTTGAGTCCTATGCCTCCTGTACCTATTATTCCTGTAATCAGACCTGTTTGTTCGGGAAACAACCTGAACTTATTTGTTACCGATACTGCAGGTGCTACTTACAACTGGACAGGACCGAATGGATTCACTTCGACGCTTCAAAACCCAACTATCAATAATATACCAACTTCGGGTGAGGGACGTTACACTGTAACAGCTACATACGGAGGCTGCACTGCTCCACCTGCTTACGTATATTGTTACGTTGACTCAACGCCAGCTTTGCCGGCAATTGCAGCACTGACAGCTCCATTCTGTTCTAACGATACTTTATTCCTGACTGCATCTGATTCAACCCCGGGTGTACGTTATTTCTGGGAGGGCCCGGATACATTCAGCTCTACAACTCAAAACCCAATTATCGACAGTATTCAAACTTATAATAGTGGTGTTTATACCGTTACCGCAACATTGGGAAACTGCCGAAGTAGCAATACGGTAGCAGTAATAGTGAACCAAACTCCTGACATGCCAACGGTGATGGCGACAACACCCGTCTGCGCCGGGAACTTGTTATCGTTAAGTGCAACAGCTACCCCATCAACGGGAAATTGGTACTGGACGGGGCCTAATGGATTTACTTCCAATGTTGAGTTCCCTGCGATTTTTGGAGTGACAGTAGCGGCATCAGGCACCTACTACGTGTACGAAGATGCATCTGGATGTATATCACCAACAGCTACAGTAACAGTGGTTGTCAACCCAAGTCCGACGATACCAAAAATCTCTACCAATAACCCCGTATGCGAAGGCGATACTATACAACTTAGAGGTAACAATGATTCAACAGGCGTTTCTTATTACTGGGAAGGACCGGGTGGTTTCACCTCAAGCCTTCAGAATCCAGATATTTTAAATGCAGCTAGCGCCAATGCCGGTATTTATACTTTAACAGCATCAATTGGTCCGTGCTCAAAACAAAATCAGTCGTTGGTTACAGTGAATGCCGCTCCGCCATTGCTCGTAACATCTAATAGCCCAGTGTGTACACGCGACACCCTTAAATTCCTGGGTACTTCATCGCCTGGTACACGTTATTCATGGACAGGCCCATATTCGTTTACAGCAGCAGGTTCGGCACCTTTCAGGGCTCCGGCAATGCTGGAATATGCAGGTATTTACCATGTTGTAGCGACCGATATTAACGGCTGCACTTCCGATACATCTTTGAACATTTCTGTAAATCAAACACCTCTACCCCCTTGGGTAACGTGGCTTACCTATTGCCAGTATGCATATGCCTCACCTTTGATTCCGATTGATGGGAGAAATATACAATGGTATGCAAGCGCCTCAGGTGGCACATCAACATCGGTTGCGCCAATCCCATCAACAACAGTTCCGGGAGTTTATTTCTTCTACCTCAGCGAAATTGTGAGTGGTTGTAAGAGCGATATTGATTCGGTGCAAGTAATAGTTTATCCAAAACCGAATGTTACTTTGACACCTAATTACACTGAAATATGCCCGCATGAAGTTGTTGTATATACAGCAACTGACACTGGTAAATTCGATACACACCGTTGGGTGCCATCGTTCTACCTGCCTGACTCTACGACGCTTTCCAATGTTTCAACACCTGCTAACTCGATAAAGTACCTTTTAGTGACCAAAAATGAATTCAACTGTACTGATACCCAACGTGCTGAAATCATAGTACACCCTGCCGCAATAGTGAATATTGGTGCGGGAGATACTGTAAAACTGTACCCTGGGCAATCGCTGCACTTTACACCTCAAAGTAATGGCAGTGCCTTTACTTGGCTACCAAATGAAGGACTTGACAATAACAGTATTCTTGACCCAACGGTTCAACCTGCATTGGGCGTGAAATACGTTGTAACAGCAACCACCAATTTTGGTTGTACTGCACAAGACTCGGTGTATGTTGATGTACAGGAGCAGTCGGTGATAGGCGTACCAAATGCGTTTACCCCTTCTGGCGACTACAATAAAACATTCAAAATCAATCTTTCGGGAATAGCCACTTTGAATCATTTCAGGGTGTTTGACCGTTGGGGGCAATTAATGTTTGAAACCAAGGATATCAACGAGGGCTGGGATGGTTCGTTCAGCGGTAAGGCGCAACCTTTTGATGTGTACATTTATGATGTACAAGCAACAGTTAGCGGCTCGGGTAAAATAGTCAATAAAACAGGTAATGTAACCTTGATCAGGTAGATATACTACTTCAAAAATATAATGCGCCACATGCTTTTAGGAGTATGTGGCGTTTTTGATTGATGAGGGTACGAGGGTAAGTTAAATGGAGAACCGGCTTATTTACCAGCCCCCCACTCAAAACAAAACGAGCCGCCCCAAATCAATGAGGCGGCTCGCGATAAAAGTTCTATTAATTATTTCTTCACTTCACCAGAAATGTACAAAGTCAGGTTTTGTTGCTTTGCATTAGAGGTGATGTATACTTCTTTGTTGAACTGACCAATGTGACCTTGTGTAGTGTACACAACGTGTATTTTACCAGTTTTTCCGGCTGGGATACCCTCTTTAGGATATGTTGGCACAGTACAACCGCAAGATGCTCTTGCATTTGAAATTACAATATCTTCTTTACCCGTATTGGTAAATTCAAAATCATATTCTGCGGTAGGTCCTTCTGTCAATAAACCAAAGCTGTGACGCTCTTCATTGAATTTGAAAACACCTGCATTAGGGCTAGGCGGAGCTTGTGGCTTCGCTTCCTGACCCGGCAATGGTGGCATTGGCGGTTGACCCGGCAATGGAGGTGGTATTGGTGGCTGACCAGCTACAGGACGACCATTTTCTTGTCCCGGCAACGGAGGTTGACCAGGTATTGGAGGCTGTCCAGGAATTGGGTTAGGAGGAGGAATTTGTCCATTTGCCTGACCAGGAATTGGCGGTTGACCCGGCAACTTTGGCACCTTCCCTTTTTTTCCTTTTCCATTATGTTCTACAGCTACAGGATGACCTCCTCCACCCGGTAATGGCGGTTGACCCGGCATAGGTGGTTGAGGGCCTTGTGGCAATGGAGGAGCGCCCACTGGCATAGGCGGTTGTGGCGGTTGTGGACCTTGTGGCAGCGGTGGTGCGCCCGGCGGCAACGGCGGTACATTGTTGTCAGCAGTTGGCGGCATTGGAGGATGTGGAACCACCTTTGGCTTTGCACCTTTTGCTACTTTTGGAGCAGCAACAGCAGGAGCCTTCTTAGATTTACCAGATTCCTTTTTCTTTGCTTCCTGCGCATGAGTACTTAATGTAACCATGCCAAAACCAAATAAAAGAATACCAAGTTTGCGCATATTCGAATTGTTTGTCTAAAATTAGGCAATAATTGATTTCGACCGCTAAAATGGAGAAAATTTTGGATATTTTTTAGCAAGTAGGTTTATTTAACCAACAATGAAGTCCAATTAATGAAATTCACCTCAAACTCCTGATCCTGGCAGGCGTATTGAACTGCCAATTTACACACAATATCTGCCCCAATTTTAACTGAATCTGTTTTCCATTTTTCTGCGCGATATTCGTAAAGTCCATTTTCAATTGGGGCCATTTGTCGAAAATCGATATTCATTCCTTCGCCAATTGCTTTTGCAATAGCCTCCTTGGCAGTCCAACTACTATAAAAATTATACTGCCCGGCGAATCCTGCAAAAGAAGCCATTTCACCAGCCGTAAAGTAGTCGGTATAGTCATTTACTTCAATCGAGCGCACGCATTCTACATCTATACCAACCGGGCAGGTTTTAGAAAAGGCAGCAACCACTATATTTTCAGAATGAGCAATGCTAAAATATTCGGCTGTTGTAAGCATTGGTTTCCCCCAATCATTGATGAATAAATCAGTGCAAGAACTACAATGCTCGTTCACCAATCGTTCTATCAAATTGCGACCTAAAAGCGACTGACCATATTGTTTTAAATCGCTGCCCCTTTGCAATCCTATACGCCATTGTGCACCCACACTTTTTTCCAGCGAGTCAATCCTGTATTCACTTACATCGAAAGGTAACTTAGAAAATAGGACTTTGATAGCCATACTGAGCTGCAATTTACCCCTTAATCTAATTTGAAGGAAATGGGTTGGGTAAAATATACTTTTACTGCCTTTCCGTTCATTTTACCTGGTTTCCATGCCGGCATACTTTTTACCACACGCAATGCTTCCAGATCAAGCGCACTGCACACACTTTTAAGAATTTTAGCTTCAGAAATGCTTCCGTCTTCATTTACCACAAATTGTATAGCTACCCTACCTTCAATATGTGCTGAACGTGCTTCTTCGGGATAGACAATATGTTTAGACAGAAAGTCCCTTAAACTACCTTGAAACTCTGGCATCACCTCAACAACAAAATAAGGTTTGTCATTTTTAGGTACATCAACAAATCCCGCAATTTCAGGTTTTCCTTTTGGCAGAGAAATGTCAGAACCCATTGAATCTCCTGTTGCATTCATTTTACCTACAACTGCATTATTCAATTTGCTGATTTCGACCGGAGGTTCGTTCACATGATTATCGTCCACCACCTTCATTTCAGTCATTTTAATCTGAGCTTTTGGCATTTCCTTTTGTGCTGCCGGTGGTTGTACCGGAGGCTTAACGGGATCAAGTGGCTTAGGCGGGAGTTGAACATCTGTTATTTCAACCACTTTTTTATTCACGAGTGAGTTTGCTCCTTCATTATGGCTACCCACAAATGAAAGTGATGCAAATGCTGCAATTATTGATACGACTGTCAATAATGCCTTCCGAGAAGTATTACCATATTGCCTTCTTAAAATATAACCACCATATTTTTTATTGCGGTTATCAAAAATAATGTCCAGATAGTCTGCTTTAAGCAATTGTTCCTTTTCCATAAAATTGTTTTTTGGGGTTGATTATGAATAAATTGAGTGAATAGATTTACTTGAGTGAATAGCCCGCTTTTACCAACATCAAAGAATCATCGGCAGTAAAATCGACAATGGCATATTGTTCTGTTTTTGCTACTTCAACAGCATCGAAAATGTTGATTAGATCCTGATAAGAACTTTTAGTACCGGGCTTAATAAGCACATGAACTTCGTGTGCCTCTTTTGAAAGTGTTGTAGGAAATGCGCGACAAGCACCGGCTTTATCGACCAATAACTTTGAAAGCGCGGGAAGTGTAGTAGCAACTGGTTGGGCGTTGTCAATTGATACGCCGTTGTAGTAGTAACATGTGTTATTCCCAACAGGAATAATTGTAATAGTTGCTTCTTCGGGCCATGCTGTGGGGTGATCAACTGCCGACTGATTATCAGGCGCATTCACTGGACGCACCTTGGTTTGAGCCAATGAGGTTGTGAACATAAAGAATGCAATCAGCAGAAATCCTAAATCGACCATGGGTGTTAAGTCGACCTTTAAGGCATGCACACGACGCCTCCCCTTCCCTTTGGGGGCTACCATTAATTCAGCCATAAAAAAAGATTTAAAAAGTGTGTAGAGAGATTAGATTGATACCATAAAAAGACCCTTTGATAAAAAGATGCGGCACTTAAAAAATTCCATAAAAGCAAACGTAATTTTGTAAAAAAAAACTTTCAATGTCGTTGCTGTTCTCTCCAATCACCGTTAGAAATGTCACCTTTAAAAACAGACTGGTGGTTTCGCCTATGTGCCAATATTCAGCGAAAGATGGTTATGCCAATGACTGGCATCTTGTGCACCTGGGCAGTAGGGCCGTTGGTGGTGCCGGACTCATATTTACTGAAGCTGTAGCAGTGAGCCCGGAAGGTAGAATTTCACCGTTCGATTTAGGTTTGTGGGAAGATGGGCAAAAAACAATGTTACAACGAATCACTGAATTCATCACCCAAAACGGCACAGTACCGGGTATACAACTTGCACATGCAGGTCGTAAAGCATCACTAACACAACCCTGGTGCGGAGATAAGTATATTTCCCCTGCCGATGGCGGTTGGGACACAGTTGCACCAAGTGCGGTGGCGTACAGTTCGAGCTATTCTACCCCGGCAGCACTCAATATCGATGGAATAAAACGTATTGTCGAAGACTTTAAAAAGGCAACGATTAGAGCAATAGACGCTGGATTTGAAGTAATAGAAATACATGCTGCACATGGCTATTTGATTCACGAATTCATGTCGCCACTCAGCAATTTTAGAACTGATGAATATGGAGGAAGTTTCGAAAATAGAATCCGGCTTCTGCTGGAAATTGTACAAACTTTACGTGGCGTAATGCCTGAAAACATGCCTTTATTTGTACGCATCTCAGCCAGCGACTGGCACGAAAACGGCTGGACAATTGACGATAGTGTTCAACTTGGTACCATTTTAAAAGAACTAGGTGTCGATGTAGTTGATTGTTCCTCAGGCGCCATATTACCCGATATTAAAATTCCTGCTCGCCCTAACTATCAGGTTCCGTTTGCGGAAGCAGTTCGTAAGACTGGAATACTAACAGGGGCAGTAGGTATCATCTTTCAGGCTGAACAAGCAGAGGAAATATTGCAAAACGGACAAGCAGATTTTATTTTCATGGCGCGCGAAATGCTCCGCGACCCATACTTTCCGTTACACGCTGCTATTCAAATGAATGAAGATGAAGGTATGTGGCCACTTCAATATGAGCGCGCAAAAAGAATGAAGAAATAACTAAGGAACGTTGAATCAATAAAGTGTATCGAATTGCGCAGTTACTTATCTTATTTGCAAGGCGCAAAATCCGATTTCCGAAAGTATTCGGAATAAGGACTTTTTCAACAAAGCAAAAATGGGAAAGAACAAGTAAGATGGTATACCTTATTTGTTCATCGCTACTAGGCTTCGTAACAAATTTGAGCATAACCGGTAACTCCAGGCAATGGAGGGTTCATCTTGCGTACTGCAACCCTAACTTTTTCAGAAAAAGGGAAAACTCGTTTGAGTTCTTCATGCAGTTCAGCCACAAAGGTTTCCAGCAGCTCGCCGCTTTTTTCAAACACTGTAACTGCTGCTGCCCTTATCAATCCGTAATCGGCATAAGGCCACGGCTTAGCGGCGGGTAAAAAGAGATCAACATCAATCTCGAGAATGTTGCCGAGAACATGCTCTTGTGCATGCAAGCCTATCGGCGCATGCAATTGTATTTTATGAAGCGATACCGTGAGCATTTTAACCTTGTACAGCAAATAACAAATCGAGGTCAGTAAATTTCATGCCGTATTTCTTAGCAATTGGTGCATTAGTAACAGCACCTTTATACAAGTAAACACCATTCCTAATACCCTCGTTTTTCTCTAAAATTTCTTCAAAACCGCCTGTTTCAGCACAATTTTGAAGAATTGGCATCAGTACATTATTAATAGCCATTGATGCTGTACGAGATACTCCTGAAGCGATATTTGGTACACAGTAGTGAATAACATCGTACATCTTGTAAATTGGCTTCTCGTGGGTTGTTACTCTCGACGTTTCAAAGCAGCCGCCACGGTCAATGCTCACATCCATAATCACCGAACCGGCTTTCATGTTGCTCACCATTTGCTCGGTTACCACCATTGGTGTAACACCGTTAACAGGCTTTAGAGCACCTATTGCCACATCCGCATTTTTAAGCTCTTCTGCCAGTATCGTTGGGTCTATTACTGAAGTGTAGCACCTGCGCCCAATGTTGTTTTGCAACTTCATAAGGCGGTAAATAGAGTTATCGAATAATTTCACATTGGCTCCAAGTCCCAGTGCCGCCCGTGCAGCAAATTCAGCCACTACCCCTGCACCAATAATCAATACTTCAGCAGGAGGCACACCAGTGATGCCACCCAGCAAAACACCCTTGCCGTTATCAGTATTCCCTAAGTATCTGGCAGCGGTAAGAATGGCATAGTTACCTGCAATCTCACTCATTGAACGTACAATAGGAGATGACCCCAAATCGTCGCGAATGGACTCAAATGCTATGGCTATTACCTTCTTGGCAATTAATTGTTGTATTAAATCAGCACGCAACATCGGCAAGTGAATAGGCGACAATATCACCTGATTCATTTGCATGAACACCACTTCTTCATCGGTAATAGGTGCCGATTTAATGATGGTTGTTGCCTTGTAAAGTTGTTCTTTATCGTATACAATTCGGGCACCTGCCTCTGAATAGTCGTTATCGAAGTAATAAGAGCCCTCGCCAGCCCCATGCTCAACCACAACTTCATGTCCCTGATTAATGAGTACACTTACGCCATCGGGGGTAAGGGGCACACGATTTTCCTGAAATGAAGTTTCTTTGGGAATACCTATGAATAGCTGTTTTTTTCGCGGTTTCACCATTAGAGTTTCTTCTAACGGTAAATAGGAAATACCCGGCGCAATTTGTGGTTTCTTTAGCATGACAGTAAACGGTCGCGATAATACACAAGGTACGACAAACTGACCAACTAAAAAAACGTTTTCACAATTGTTACAACGATACCCACAAAATATTTGTGGCAGTGTTTTTGAAGTGCTTTTCAATTTACTTTTGCCTACAGCACAAACAGAAGATAAATGCTACGTCAGTCGAATCAATTAAAGCTGCTTCAAAAATTATCACCTCAGCAAATTCAGATGATGAAATTGCTGCAAATACCTACTGCCAGCCTAGAAGAAAGAATACAGGAAGAACTTGAAGAAAACCCTGCGCTTGAAAATGAGCTGGCACAGCCGGAGGCTGGTTCGGAATATGACCTTGACGACCACGATAAAGACGGCGACGAAAGTGACTTTGGTGAAGATGGCGAAGAAGTAGAATTGAGCGATGATACAGCCGAGAAAATAGATTTCGACGATTTTTTACGCAGTGAAGACGATGGCGAACGTGGCTACGACTATGGCGATGACTACCACGGCGGCGATAGCGACAGGCAAGTAACGCCGGCACGCATTGAAAATAATTTCCACGACTACCTCATTGACCAATTGGGAATGCTGGTGCTGACAGAAAAAGAACAAGTTATAGCAGAGCAAGTTATAGGCAGTATTGACGAAGATGGTTATTTAAGGCGCGAACTGACTGCATTGGTTGACGACCTTGCGTTTGGGAGAAATCTGGATTGCAGCGAAGAAGAAATAAATGCTATCATCCACAAGATTCAACAATTTGACCCACCGGGAGTTTGTGTTTGGGACTTAAAGGAATGCTTGATTTTGCAATTGAAGCGCATGACGCCTTCCGACCACGTTGCAAAAGCGATTATAGTATTGGAGAAATACTATGACGAGTTTATTAGAAAACACTACGAAAAAATTCAGAAGCTGCTTGGTTTGAATGATGCTGACATCAAAAACATCATCAACATCATCATTAAACTGAACCCTAAACCGGGATCTACGTTTGCAGTGTTGAACAAGGCCGAAAGCTATATTATCCCAGACTTTTTCGTTTTCAACAACAATAGCATTTTAGAGCTCACACTTAATTCTAAAAATGCACCGGAGTTGCGTGTTTCTGACGGATATAAAGAAATGCTAAGGTCTTACGAACGCAACAAGTCGAAAGATAAGAAGCAAAAAGAAGCGGTGATGTTCATCAAGCAAAAACTTGATGCTGCAAAGTGGTTCATTGATGCTATTAAGCAGCGCCAGCACACTTTATTACACACCATGCAGGCAATCCTCAATTTCCAAAAAGAATTCTTCCTAACGGGCGATGAATCTAATCTTCGCCCAATGATTTTGAAGGATATTGCCAATGTGACCGACCTTGACGTTTCAACAGTTTCAAGGGTGGCGAATAGTAAGTTTGTTCAAACAGAATATGGCACCTACAAATTAAAATACTTTTTCTCGGAGGCACTGCAAACCGATAGCGGAGAGGAAGTATCGACCAGAGAAGTTAAAATGTTACTTGGCGACATGGTGGCCAATGAAGACAAGCATAAACCGCTATCAGACGAACAATTGACCGAAATGCTCTCTGAGAAAGGCTATAATATTGCCCGCAGAACTGTTGCCAAGTACCGCGAACAGCTCAACATACCGGTTGCGCGCCTAAGAAAAGAACTGTAATTGGTTAAAATATGCTGGTTAATGGGTTCATAACACTAAAGTGATATGGCAATTATATACCTTTGTGACAATGCAGCGCATTTTTTGCCTCCTATTTTCATTATTCGCGTTTTTCAGTATGGTTCACGGTCAATCTGTGAAGGGTGTATCATTGCATTCTGACCCACGATTGTCGTTGTTGTTGAAAAGCAAGAAACCTGTGCAGGTTGCTGCCCCCCCTGTTGCAGAAAAAAAACCTAAAGCGGTCTCTAAAAAAGAACATAAGGAAGAACTAAAAATAAAACCCATTTCTCCAACGCTTTCAACTACAAAATATACACCCGAACCACCCACCAAGAAAGAAATTGAAGCGGAACGCAAAGCCATAAAAATGGCTGTTGTAGAAAAGCCCGTACACCGGGAAAAAGAAACGCCTGACCCTAAACTGAAGAAAAATCAGAAAACAAAGGCGCCTACCGAAGACGAACAGAATGCACACAAAGCAGTTCAGGGAAGCAGCGGAGGTGGTAAATATGCAGGAAAGGGATTTAGAGTTCAGATATACAATGGACAAAGCAGGGATGAAGCACTCAGGCGCAAGGCCGATTTTATGCGCTACTACCCTAACGTAAAAACTTACCTTGTTTACTTAGCACCCTATTACAAACTTAAAGTGGGCGACTACAAAAGGCGTGAAGATGCATTAGGGATGTTGCATGAAGCCAATAACAATTACTCTCCGTGTATGATTGTGCCCGATGAAATAGCCATCGGTAAATAATTCAAAAAAATATCGCCCTGTGACGAAGGATTCTTCAGCTTCTTTCGTCAAAATACCATCAACCATTTTCTACAGCTTTAAAAAACCAATACTATGGGCTACTCTGTTTACTCAAAATCACTTTTACGTTCGGGGCTTGCACTCGCTTTTGCAGGCCTTTCAATACATGCTCAGGCACAAAGCCCTGCTATTACCAGTTGGGTTTTAAATCGTACCGGACTAACAGGTTATAATTGTTCGGGTTGCACTCCTGCACACTATGGTACAATTGCAGCTAACATACAGCATGTGTACTATACTACAACCGATGTGTACATTAAATGTGCGGCTATACCAAGTTACAATATTGGGCCATGGCCTGGCAACCCTAACGTACCTAGTGACCAGAACCTGGTTGAAAAAATTCCGTTGAACCCTACCCCCAATACCGGCACCCCAACTGCAGTACCAATGGGCAAAGCCGGTGTGTGGTCTAATGGCGTAACCATGTACAACCCTAAAGACGGATTTTACTGGGATACAACAACACATGCTTTCGGTAACACTATTGGTGTAACCGGACAATGGAACAGGAATGCATACCTTTTCGAAGGGCCCAGCTTTGACGCTTGCCTTGGTCACCCCGACCAGGGAGGTAGTTACCACAACCACGTGAACCCTACATGCATTTATGATGCTACTGCAACAACTGTGCATTCGCCAATCATTGGTTATGCATTTGATGGCTACCCTGTTTACGGGGCATACGCCTATTCTGACACCAATGGAACAGGTGCAATAAGAAGAATGCGCAGCAGCTATGTGCTTACAACAGCAACTACCCGCTCAGGTGGGCCAACTATGTCAGCTTATGCGGCTGGTACATTCATTGAAGACTTTGTTTATACGCCAGGTGCGGGAGACCTCGATCAGCATAACGGTCGTTGGTGCAAAACACCCGAATATCCCTCTGGCACTTATGCTTACTTCGTTACCATTGATAGCACTGGCACACCGCAATATCCGTTCATCCTTGGACCGACCTATTATGGTAATGTAGTAACTACTGATATTGGCATGACTGGTGGACATAACACAGTTCCTACAGGTGCTACAGAGTATATACCTACAGCAGTAATTGAAGAGAATGTTGCATCAAACGAAGTGATTGTTGCACCAAACCCTGCTCCAAGTTCAGACATCCGTTTTGAAATTCCGAACACCAATAAAAATGTATTAGTAAGTCTGATTGACTTTCAAGGTCGTGCGCTGGTGATAAAAAATCTTCAAGCAGGTAAATTCACAGCAAATCAAAGTTTTTCAGCACCACAGCTAGGCGCTGGTATGTATTTGCTTCGCTTCGAGTTTGAAAACGGTGAGCGTATTGTAAAACGCGTTGAGGTTATTGAAGAATAAGATTTTATAAATATTTTTGAGAGAGGTTTTAGCAAGGGCGCATCGTTGGGTGTGCCTTTGTACTTTTAGACACTTTTCACAGCCCCCCATTGAAAAACGTAAAATTCAACAAGAAGGTATATGTACTGCTTGCGTTTGCAGCGGCATGGAGCTTTTTTGCATTCAAGAAAAGAGAGGTTTACCTCAACTTTGAAGTGCCCAAACACTGGCCTAAGCCAGTAGTACACCCACCACACAACAGGGTAAACATTGACGCATTTTCACTGGGTAAAAAACTATTCAACGACCCAATTTTATCGAAAGATAATTCAATCTCGTGTGCCAGTTGCCATCTCAATTTTTCTGCGTTTACACATGGCGACCATGCGGTAAGCCACGGCATTTATGGATTGAAAGGTACGCGCAACTCCCCCGCTCTTTTCAACCTTGCCTGGAGTAAAAACTTGATGTGGGATGGACGTGTAGAAACGCTAGAAAGCCAGCCCATTAATCCAATCACCAACCCCGTAGAAATGGCGAGTAAAATGGAAGATGTGATTGAGAAACTCAACCACTCAGCCATTTACAGGAAGTTGTTTTACAACGTGTATACTGACAGCCAGATAACGCAAAAAATGTTGTTGAATGCCTTGTTTCAGTTTGATGTGATGCTTGTTTCCACCAACTCAAAATACGACAGCATACAAAGAAATGAACAAGGCGTGCAATTTACCAATGAAGAACTGCGGGGTTACGAGATTTACAAAAAGAACTGTGCCGCTTGCCACCCCGAGCCACTGTTCACCAACCAAGGTTTTGAGAACAACGGACTACCATTTGACACTGCTTTAAAAGATTACGGCAGAGCCGCAATAACCGGGAAATCCAGTGATTCATTTTACTTTAAAGTACCGTCATTGCGCAATGTAGCAGTTTCGGCACCCTACATGCACGATGGCAGGTTCAGTAAATTGAAAGATGTTATTGAACACTACAATACGGGCACCATTCACTCAAACAAAGTTTCTGCCAAACTGAATAAAAACATGCAACTCACTCCTCAGGATAAAAAAGACCTTGTAGCATTCCTCAATACCCTCACAGACAAGGCTTTTTTGTATGATGTTAAGTTTAGGGCAGAAGTGCAGTAAGAGATTCGGTTAATACCACCTTCAAATTTCTACACCAAAATTCCTATATTTATCAAAATTTCTTGATGAAGTACCGTTTTTCAATCGCTTTGTTGCTGATTGTGGTGGTTAATGCTTTTGGTCAAACGCCACACAGTTTATTGTGGAAGATTTCAGGCAATGGACTTAACAAACCATCATACTTATTTGGGACAATTCATCTTATTTGTCCTAAGGACTATGTATGGACACCAGCAATGAAGACAGCATTCAGCGAAAGTGAGAAAATAGGGCTTGAAATGAACATCAACGACCCAAAAGTGATGCGAGAAGTATCGGAAGGTATTGTAGACCCTGATGGCAAAAAACTAACCGACTACTACACACCTGACCAGTTCAAAATGCTCAAGAAATTCTTTAAAGACTCAATAGGCATGGATTTGTCGATGTTCAACAGTATGAAGCCAATGGCTGTATTGAGTATGCTAGAAATGAAGTGCGCCAAATGCCTGATGCCGCAGAGTTATGAAGAAAAAATGGCGCAAGACGCCCGTAGTACCAACAAACAGATATTCGGACTGGAAGAAGCAAGCGAACAAATTGATGTTTTGAGTACTGTACCAACCGATACCGCAGTTCAAAACTTACTGGAAGCACCGAACGATTTTTCCAAATCGAAAGAGGAATATCAAAAGCTAATTGATGCTTATAAAGCCCAGGACTTACCTAGGCTATTTGAAATGATAGCTACAAGAGAAGGTGGCTTAGGCGACAAAAAAGCATCATTCCTAGACAACCGAAACATCAAATGGATTCCAAGAATGAGCGAAAGGATGAAGTACAATTCGGTCTTTTTTGCAGTAGGCGCAGGACACCTTGATGGCGAAAACGGAGTTATTCAATTGTTACGTAAGGCTGGCTATAAGGTAGAGCCGCAGATGTAAACACTAGGTAGTTTCCAGCTTGATTTTCTTGAGTGATGGTGCTACAAAATAAGTTACACCAACAACAGCAACCGTCATCACCCCACCAAACACCACCGCAGGAACAGTCCCCATTAATTTGGCTGTAAGACCGCTTTCCATTCCCCCCAATTCATTGGAAGAACTGATGAACATGGTGTTTACTGCCGCTACTCTACCACGCATTTCGTCGGGTGTGTGAAGTTGCAATACTGTGCTTCTTATTACCACACTCACAGAATCAAAAACACCACCCAGGAACAACATAGCCAATGCTAAAACAAAGCCTGCTGAAATAGGGCAACCAAACAAAGTAAACAGTGGTTTTATTGAGGCTATGTCCCCACACAAACCGAATAAAATAGTTGTTATTCCAAATCCAATAATTGCCAGATACAGCTTGATGCCGGGGCTTTTTTTCAATGGTCTTGCCGACAAAATAAACAGCATTAAAATAGAGCCAATACCCGGTGCTGCCCTCATCCAGCCAAAGCCAATCTCACCAACTTTCAGAATTTCATCGGCATATACAGGCAATAAAGCTACTGCCCCTCCAAATAAAACAGCAAACATATCTAATGACAAAGTCGCCAAAACCAGTTGAGTTTTAAATACAAATCTCACTCCCTCCGATAAGCTCTTGAAAATTGGCTCTTTCTGGTCTTTCACAATCACTTTTTGGCGCGGTATGAGTACACAAGCAAACAATGAAATTGCTTCGATAATGAGTGTAACAATCATACTCATTCCGAACCCGCCAAAAGCTATTAAACTACCTGCCAATAAAGGACCAATAACAAACCCTACCTGCCATGCAGCACTGCTCCAGGTCGTTGCGCGTGCATATTGGTTGCGTGGTAAAATGAGTCCGAAGAGTGCAAAAATTGCCGGGCTTAAAAATGCACGAATTGCGCCACCAACGAAAATACCCACATAAGCCAATCTGATGATTCCGGCATTTGACATGGCATGTGTATGTTCAATAAACGTGAGCGAGTAAAAGAATACCCCCAATAAAAAGTACCCTAAAATACCTTTGAGTGCCATTCCTTTCTTTTCAGCCAAATCAACAAAATGACCGGAAAACAAAGAAAAACCGATGGCAGGTATTACTTCCCACAAACCAGTTAAGCCCAAAACCAATGCGTCGCCCTTGCCTGTCGCAGGGTCAAATGAAAGCCTGTAAACGTAGTAAGCAACAATGGTCGCTTGCATATTAAGTGCAAGAATGATGGCTAACCGCATCAATAAAAAATGCCCAAACACCTTGCGCCTTAATGGCTTGTGTCTCAAAAAAAGACCCAATAAAGGCTGTTTTAATAAAGGCACATCAGGATTGGATTTCCTGAATCTTTTGACAATTGTTTTCAAAAATGAAAAGTTGGATTTCCCAAAAATAGACACAAATTGAGTACAGAGAAGCTTAAAGATCAAAAATTAAGAAAAATTAAGTTTGGTGGGTCAGCCACTTAAATAACCGATGTTCGCAATTAATTGGTTTAATTTGTACCATGAAAATTGCAATCATCGGAGCCGGTGCTGCGGGATGTTTTTGTGCAGCCAACATCAATCACGAATTGGGTCTTGAAGTGGTGGTGTTTGAAAAAACGGGCAAGGTGATGCAAAAAGTAAAGGTTTCAGGCGGTGGCAGGTGCAATGTAACGCATGAATATTCAAAAGGCGATGCCTTCGAACAAAACTACCCTCGAGGAGCACAATTTATCAAGAAAGCAATTCATCACTTTTCTCCGCTCGATACAGTTCAATGGTTTCAAAAAGCCGGGGTCACGCTGAAAACAGAGAAGGATGGTAGAATGTTCCCCAATACAAATGATTCACAAACTATTATTGATGCCATTTGGAGTAAAGTTATAGCTAATGGCGTTCAGGTGAGGTACAACCATAGCCTGCAAAATATTGAACATATTGATAGTAGGTTCAAGCTGCACTTTGATAACAATAGC
Organism: Chitinophagaceae bacterium; assembly: GCA_947454235.1. Taxonomy (GTDB): domain Bacteria; phylum Bacteroidota; class Bacteroidia; order Chitinophagales; family Chitinophagaceae; genus Flavipsychrobacter. The sequence goes on along the minus strand of CANGIY010000014.1, from coordinate 70,334 downwards.
CCTCAAATCTTCGACAAAGTGGTAATCACCACGGGAGGGATGTTGGCACCCGGTAAGTTTGATTGGCTGTTGAAATTGGGTCATACAATCAACAAGCCTGTACCTTCTTTGTTTACTTTTAATTTACCCAGGCACAGCATCACTCAATTAATGGGGGTAGCTGTACCAGAGGCTACTGTTAAAATTAAGGGTACAAAAATATCAGAAAGCGGTCCGGTTTTGATCACCCACTGGGGCTTGAGTGGCCCCGCTGTTTTGAAGTGTTCTGCATTCGCAGCACGAACTCTGGCTGAAAACAATTACAACTTTGAGTTTACCGTCAATTGGTTGGGCAATACCACTGAAAATGTTCTTCGGGAAGAGTTGAACTCCATGCGGTCAGGATTTGGTAAATCACTGGTTTTCAATAAGAATCCTTTCACTTTATCAAAACGTTTTTGGGAATACCTTCTTTTAACATGCGGAGTAAAAGAAGAAGCGAAATGGGGTGAACTGCCATCAACGGCTCAAAATAAACTCATCGAAAACCTGATAAGAATGCCATTCAAAGCGCAAGGCAAAACCACATTCAAAGAAGAATTTGTGACATGCGGCGGCGTATCGCTCAATGAAATTCAACACCAGTCGATGGAAAGCAAAATAGTACCGGGATTGTATTTTGCCGGTGAAACGCTAGATGTAGATGGCATAACAGGTGGTTACAATTTCCAACATGCATGGTGCAGTGCCTTCATTGCAGCAAGCCACATCAACCAATTAAATTAATTCGGCTCGTTGAGTACTGATTTATCTCGTTCCAGAATCAATATTGATAAAGAACCTGGTTTAAAACTTTGTCCTCCCTTTTTCCCGTCTTTTGGTATTATTACATCGCCGCAAGGAATAAGAATTCTATGAGCAGCAAAGTCAATACCACAAATTGGTGCTCCTTTTTGGGTTTTAATTGTTTCTAGTTCGTCAATAATTTTTCCCACCCTAACTTTAAAAACATTCAAGGTGCCATCACTATTTGAAACATAAACAAATTTCCCCAATGGATCGAAAATTACGCTGCCACAACCTTCACCTATCTTTTTCTTCTCATAAGTTTGCCCTGATTTAGTATCAATTACCTCCATGATTTTGTTTTGGCAACCAACAAAAAGCAATTGTGTTGCTTTATCGTATGCAATTCCTGTTGGTGACTTTCCTTTTTCTAAATCAATGACATTCGAGATACTACCGCGTGTGATATCAACTACCGCTACTTGATCTTTGTCCTGAATACATACGTAAGCTATTCCTTTGCCGTCGTAAGTTATTTCTGCCGGTTTACCAGATAACTCAACATTTTTTAAAATCTCATAAGTAGTATCTTGTATTACACACAACTGATTTGCTTTTTCAAGACTCACTAATACCGAATGCGTTGCAGGATCCCAAGTAACAAATCCCGGAGCTTCGCCAACTGGAATGTCTTGTTCAACAACATTATTGGTAAGGTTGATAACTGAAATAGTACCTGAGTTAGAATTACTCACGTATGCTTTAGAACCCATTCGTGGAATGCAAAGTCCTTTAGCTCCGTGCATACCAAGAATTTGCATTCCCCTATCACCCAACGGGCTAAATACATCCACGAAATCGCCATGGGCTAAATAAATTTGATGAGTAGTAGAATGTGTTGAAACATAGCCCCATTTTACTTCACCAACTACTGAAATAGGAGTACCCATTTTAAACGCTTGACCAAAGGCAGTTAGCCCCAAAAACATCACCAAACCCAGTGTTAAACTCGACTTTAGAACCCTTTTCATAGAAACCTATTTTAATGCAATAATATGGTTTAAAAGCGATTTTTGAAATCATTTTAGCAGGCTGTTGTCAAATTGTGGATTGTTTTGCGTTTTCAATTTTACTTTTGCAGTGCAATAAATTGAGACTACAATGAAAGATTTCAGAAACGCGATTATAGAGTGTGTTCCTAACTTCAGCGAAGGTGTGAACATGGACATCATAAAAAGCATTACCGACGAAATTGAAAAGATTAAAGAGGTAAAATTATTGGATGTTGACCCGGGTAAAGCAACCAATAGAACTGTTGTAACTTTTGTGGGAAATCCGCATGCCGTAGTTGATGCTGCCTTCCTGGCAATTAAGAAAGCACAAGAGCTCTTAGATATGCGCAACCACAAGGGCGAACACCCTCGTATGGGCGCCACCGACGTTTGTCCATTGATACCGATTTCTGGCATCAGCATGGAAGACACAATTGCATTTGCCCACGAATTAGGTAAACGCGTTGGCTGGGAGTTGGGTATTCCTGTTTATCTATATGAATACGCGGCATCAGCACCAAATCGTAAAAACCTTGCTGAAATTCGTAGTGGTGAGTTTGAAGGCTTCGGTGCGAAAATCAAACAGCCGGAATGGAAACCCGATTATGGTCATGCAACAATAAATGAAACTGCTGGTGTAACTGCTATTGGTGTTCGTGACTTCCTGATTGCTTACAACGTAAACTTAAATACAACAAGTACACGCAGGGCAAATGCAGTAGCATTTGATATTCGTGAAAAAGGACGCCAGAAGAAAGATGCCAACGGAAAAATTGTAAAAGATGCCAATGGCGATGCTGTGTGGGAACCGGGTCTTTTGAAATCTGTTAAGGGTATTGGCTGGTACATTGAGGAATATGGCATTGCACAAATTTCTATGAACCTTACAAACATGCACATTACCCCACTCCATGTAGCATTTGACACTTGTTGCGAAAGAGCTACAGCACGTGGACTCAGGGTTACTGGTAGCGAATTAGTTGGGTTGGTGCCTTTAGATGCCATTCTTGAAGCAGGCAAATATTTCTTACGCAAACAACAAAGAAGTATTGGTGTTAGTGAAGAAGAAATCATCAAAATTGCTGTAAAATCGCTGGGACTTGATGAGCTTTATCCGTTTGACCCGAAAAAGAAAATTATAGAATATCGCCTGCGTGAATTAGATCAAAAGAAACTTGTTGATAAAACAGCTTCAGGCTTTGCTTACGAAACAGCTAGTGAAAGTCCAGCCCCTGGTGGTGGTTCTATTTCAGCATATTGCGGTGCTTTGGGTGCTGCTCTGGCAACCATGGTAGCTAACCTTTCATCGCACAAAAAAGGTTGGGATAGTCGCTGGGAAGAGTTCAGCAACTACGCTGTAACAGGTCAGGATTTAATGAAAGAATTGCTGCACCTTGTTGATGCAGACACCGATGCTTTCAATCAAATTATGGCTGCATTTGGTTTACCAAAAGGCAGTGACAGTGAAAAAGCGGCAAGAAAGGCAGCTATCGAAGCGGCAACTATACTAGCCATCAAAGTGCCATATACGACACTCAAACGTGCTTATGAATCGTTTGAACTGATTAAGAAAATGGTGGAGATTGGTAACCCAAACAGTGTGAGTGATGCTGGTGTTGGTGCATTGTGTGCCAGAACTGCTGTGCGCGGTTGTTACCTGAACATCAAGATCAATGCACAAGACCTCAAAGACCATGAAGAAGTAAAACCTATTCTGGCTGATGCTGATTACATTTTGGCGGAAACCGAAAAACTGGATGCCGAGATATGGGAGATGGTACTTGGGAAAATGAAATAAACAGGTCTTTATTAATTTTTTAACTATAACTATGACGTAGGTTGGTGTTTGAAATAAAAATTCACTTACCTTTACGTTACTAAATTAAAACGGAAAAAATGAAAAAAGTAACATTATTATTGGCTGCTGCAATGATGGTTGCAGGTGTTGCCGGAGCGCAAGAAAAAGCATGCTGCAAGAAGAAAAGTGAAAAATGCCACAAAGAAGGTTCTTGCTGCAAAGACAAGAAAAAATGTAGCAAAGACGAGAAAAAAGAAGACAAAAAAGAAAGCGAAAAATCATCTAAATAATTTTTCTCTTGTCTATATAAAACAAAAAAACTGCCATCCGGCAGTTTTTTTGTTTTAGGCTACTTACAAGCTATAAATATCATTTGTTCCGTAAAATACCCAAATTCAACTGATTGAAAAACAAGTGCGTAGCTATCGGTGAAACCTACCTCTTTTAATTCTTCAAACATCTGCCAACCAAAATGCTGAAAGCACAATATGCCTTTATCAGAATGTACAGGGTCGCCGTGATACTCGGGTTCGGTTAAATGCACCACTTCTCCTTTCTCATTTAAAACTGCCCTAATTAGATTTTCATGCGCGCCTGAACGGAAAGGAACGGTAAAAAACATTTTTCCGCCTTTCTTTAAAATTCTTGATGCTTCCGAAAATGCCTTCTTGTAATCAGGGATATGTTCTAAACATTCAAAAGTGAGGTAGTAATCAAACGATTCGTCTTTAAAAGAAAGCTGAGTAGCATCTTCGTGCCTCAAACCTCGCTCGTTAACTGTTCCGGACTTTACGTCAATACCCAGGAACTCACTACCTACAAGGTGCTTATACTTTTTCGATAGGTAGGCGTAGAGCGGTGTTAGCTGTTCGGCGATGTAAATTGAAGATCCTACATTCGGTTTCAATTCCCTGTCAATCATGTGTATTGATGCCCTTAACCTGTTGTTGAGCAAAGAGTCGGGGCAAATTAGCCGTTCCCGCCAATTGATTGTCTTTCCATCAGAATATAGGAAATCCACGTGCATTCGTTCCCACTTTTGCATAGGATAAGAATAGGCGGCAACTGTAAACTCTTGCTTCCCATTATTTTCATATTCGCCACACACTTTTGCCATCTCGGTGTATTCGACCTGATGAGTGCTCAAAAAATGCTGGTATTCCCTTAATGACCTGATTTTATGTATTTCCAGTACCGTATCGTTGGGGGCGGCTTTTTTATCATCTTCCTTACGTTCACGGGCAATTTGGAGCGTTTTTGAAAGCCCTTTAGTCTTTACACTTCTCCCAAAGTCAGCAACCTCTGCCAGTCCTATTTTGTCCAATATTTTTCCAATCATCTTCGAAAAAACCTACCATAAAGCAGATACGTAAAGATAAAAGAAAGCCCACACTTCAATGACTTTTTTGTGACAAGGATATACATCTGTTAGAAAATGGGAATTATCGTCGCAAGAAAAAAGCCGGACTCTTTCGAACCCGGCCTCTATACATACTTTAATTTATATTATTTAGAACAGCTTTTCAGAACTGCATCGTTAACTTTCACTGGGAATTCACGACGCATTTTTTCATTGAATTGTTTTTCAAGGAAATCCTGATATTCAGCCACAACATATCCGCGTGCTTCTTCTAAAGTTTTAGGACCAGGGGTATTGAATATCTGACGTGCATAAACAACTTTGAATGAACCGTTAGGCATGTTGATTACCTTTTTGTTGTTATTGGTCAATTCAGCCTGAGAAGCATCTCTGAATTTAGAGAACTCATAACGTCCGCGCTGAATGTTCACTCTGTCTGGCGTTGACTGTGTATTCAATGCTTTCAGTATTTCTTCGTCGGTTAATTTAGCATCGTTAATAAACATCATACCCGTATCAAGTGCCGCTTTATTTTTGAAAGTATAAACTGAACCTTCAAAGCCAGGCTCCCACATGTACTTGCCTTTACGTGTCTCAAAGAAAGCTTTCAAACCTGCTGAATCTTTAGATGCTTTACTCCAAACATTTCTGTCCATCAATTCAAACAACAAGATACCATCTCTGTATTCGCTCATCAGGTTTCTGAATTCCGGATTTTCTTTTTCCAGCTTTTTCTCCTGAACATCATTTAGTGCTTTACTTGTGTAGTTTGTAAAGCCGTCAGTGATTGTAGGCATACGATTGTTCATGATTCTTGAATGCGTCAATTCATCCAGGAATTTCACGAAATCGTATTGAGTGTAGGTTACGCCATCTAAAGTAAATACAGGTTTGTTGGCATCAGAAAGGCTGCTTGCGTTGAAAGAACCACGCGCTTTACCAGTGTCAACAATCGCTTTATCTATTTTTTTGTAAATCTCTTCGATGTTCGCGCTAAACTCTTTGTAACCGTTCTTCTCTTTCACTTTAGCCATGTACACTTCACGAGCCATAGAAGCCCTTGAGTCGTTTTCTACACGCTTTTTCAATTGATTTTTGATAGAATCGAATGGTTTCAAATCTGTTTTTGATATCAACTTGATAATGTGAAACCCGAAGTCAGTTTTAACCGGAGCAGAGATATCGCCCGGGTTTTTAAGCGCAACTGCTGCATTTTCGAATGCAGCTCTATATGTACCTGAACCGAATGGTTTCAAAACACCACTATCGCGCAATGAATAGTTGTCTTCAGAGTACTTTTTAACCATTTCACTGAAAGAAGCTCCTGCTTTCAATGCCGCAGAGATACTGTCAGCTTTTGCTTTTGCAACCCTGACACCCTCTTCTCCTTTCAGTTTCGGAGTAGCCAACAATATCTGAGCTACTTTCATAGTACCGATATCCTTGCGCTTTTCAAGCACTTTTACAATTACATAACCGAATTGCGTTCTGAAAGGTTTTGAGAACTTACCAACCGGAGTGTTGTACATCGCATTTTCAAACGGATATACGGTTTGCATTGAAGTAAGGAAACCTGCATCGCCATTCCTGTCTTTTGTTCCTTTGTCATCTGAAAGATCTTTGGCGAGATCTTCGAAGTTTCCTTTTTTATCGACGAGCACTTTATAGATGCTGTCAATTTTCTTGTAAGGAGCTGTAGAATCAGAACCCGGAGGGCAAGAAATAAGGATATACTCAACATGAATATTCTCCTTCATTCTGTCATAAGCTTCTTTAACAAGCTTATTGGTCATTTGCTCATCAGTGAGGTAATTACGGGCAAGCGACTTACGATACGAGTCAAGGTCTTTCTTAATTTTCTCAACAGTATCAAGATGTTGTTTTTCAGCCTCAGCAACTTTCATGCGGAACAGGCTGTATAAATCAAGATAACTTTTGAGTGCGGTATCGCTCATATCAGCTTTACCTTTGAGTGCATTTTTTTTGTACACTCTTAAAAACTCTTCTTTAGTGACCGACTTATTTCCGTAAGTAAATAGGTTTTGGGCATATCCGGAACCTATTGCAGCGCCGGTAATCAGGGTAGTCAATAAAAACTTTCGCATATTCTGTGCAGTTAAATAAGTGTTTTTAGGCTTCGAAATTAATTACTTTTTTTGGTCTTTTGCTCTCTTCTCCATCATTTCAATTACAGTCATGATGTTTGAGTGGTCGAGGCGTTTACCCCTAATGATTTTCTTTTCGTCTAATAGGTAAATTGTTGGAGTACTGTACACATCAAAATTGTTTCTCCAGCCGCCCTGGTTGTCCGGATCCCAGTTATTTGTCCATTCTTCCAATTTATTTTTGATCAGAAACTCCTGAATTTTCTTGCTGTCACCTTCGGTTGAAACTGTAAATATTTTACCGCCCTTTGCTTTAAAAGCTGCCTTATAAACCGAGTCAATCAATGGAATTTCTTTTTGACAGTGACCGCAATCGGGAGAATAAAACACCAGCAAGTAAAACTTACCACCCTTAATGCTGCTCAATGAAACATCTTCCTGAGTAAATACATTCTTCACTTTCACTTCAGGAGACACATTACCAATTACGTTTGGAGCAATTTTTTGTGCCCTGTCGGTATATTTTTTCAACTCTTCAGGCGTTAACCAAAAAGCATCGCCCTTCATGTAATAGTTCTCAACGAGATAAACAAATACTTCGTCAACACCCATTACTTTGCTGTTTTCAATATATTGTGTCAACCACCACAAAGTGTATTTAAACAAATCTTTAGTGCCTTTCGTCTTTTTCAATAAGAAGTCAGCTTCTTTTTCAAGGCTGTCAGGGTAAGGAAGCGTAAGCCTGGTTACATATTCTTCCAGCTTAGCATCATACAAAGGAGTGTTGATTAAACGATCGTCTTGAAAGTTCCAGCCATCCCAGTAATGTGCTTTGAAGTATGTGAAGCCAAACGTAGAGTCTTTTGTTTTACCATCAGGCAAAAAATGATCGCCTTCAGGCACCTGCACCACTTCAAGTGCATTGAATATTTCGGCTAAAAATGTGTTAGGATTTTTTGTAGCGAAGTCTTTTCTATATTTATTCAACTCTTTGGCTGCTGCAACCGCTCTCTTCCTTACATCGGCAGTGTCAGCACTTGATTTTGCCTGCGAAAGTTCTTTTTTGTATCCCTCCTGCCTTTCGCTGTAGGTTTTCAAAAACTCTTCATAACGTTTGAATGGCTCGTTTTCGGGCGAATTTCTGAACACCAGACTGCCCGGCAAATCACCAATTTTACCTGAAATAGAGATATCATCACCTGCATTCAACAAGAATTCAAAGTATGTTTTCTTGTCAGAAAGCAACATGATGTAGATACCACCTACAAATGTTGAATCGTTGGAGTTGAATTCAGCTATTCCTTTCTTATTAAAAATAGCAGAATCGGACTTGTAAATTTTAGGTAACGGCTTTCCGTAATAGTGTACCAAGTACACCATCGAGTCCTTTACACCCGAAAGCTTCAATTGAATTTTATATCCTTTTTTGCCTGCAAATGCCGCTGATGTGGCAAAAATGGCGCAAAAAAGTAGTGCTATTATCCTTTTCATGTTTGTTTTGGGGTATTATTTATGAATGGTTAGTGTGCTCAAAAGTACCGTTAATTGGGTTACTTTTCAACTTCTTTAATCAGGAATTAATACATTCAAAAAAAGCAGCTAAAATGTTTTAACTGCTTTTTTGAGCTTTTATTTCTTTTGAGTTTTTTCCTTTTTCTTACGTTCGTTCATGTCTATCAGGCTACCGATATTGCTATGGTCGAGCCTTTTACCAACAATTATTTTACGATCGTCAAGCAAGTAAATTGTAGGAGTGCTGTACACGTCGTAATTGTTATGGTAGTTACCTACGTTTTCAGGATCCCAGGTGTTCACCCACTTTTTATCTACTTTGTGTTTTTCAAGGAATGCGTTAATAGCTTTATCGTCGCCCTCGGTAGCTACGGTAAATATTGTCAAACCTTTTTCTTTCAAACTTGCCTCATAAGCTGAGTCCAAAGCAGGAATTTCGTGCTGACAGTGACCGCAGTTTGGCGAATAGAACATAACAAGCGTGTATTTTGATTTCACTTGTGAAAGTGTTTCTGTTTTCTTGTTACCTACGTTTGGCAATTTCAATTCAGGAGCCACGTTACCAATTACATTTGGTCCCATTTTACGAGCCCTGTCAATGTATTTTTGAAGGTCGCCCTGAGAAAGCCAGAATGCATCACCTTTCATGTAATAGTTTTCAACGAAATACACGAATGCATCGCTCAAGCCCATTACTTTACTGTTTTCAACGTATTTAGTGAGCCAGTAAAGCGTGTATTTGAACACATCTTTCGAACCACGTGCTTTCTTCAACAACATGTCGCCTTCCTGCTCAACAGAGTCAGGGTAAGGAAGTACTTCTTTGCTGAAATATTCATCAAGTAAACCGTCATACAATGGTGTGTAAATCAAACGGTCGTCCTGAAAGTTGAAATAATCCCAAAAGTGGTTTTTATAATACCTGTATGCAAAAGTTGAGTCTTTTGTTTTTCCATCAGCTAAGAAATGGTCGCCTTCAGGAATTTCAGGTTTTTCTAGCGCATTCAGGATGCTTGCAACCAATGAACCCGGATTATTTTTAACCACATCGCGCCTGTAATTCACAAATTTCTTGCTTTGCGCCACTGATTTCTCTCTCACTTTAGCAGTATCTTCTTTTGTCTTGCAAGTTTCAAGTTCTTTTACCAGCTTTTGTTGCGCTTCACCATTTTCTCGTGCTTTAATTTCATAATCTATGAACAAATCGTTTTGGTGCGAACCTGTGAACTTAAGGCTCTCGGGAAGTTTTTCCACCGAACCAGTGATGGTCAAGTTATCGCCACGATCGAGCAAAAATTCGAAATTGGTGCGTTTATCAGACATCAAAAGCATGTACGAACCACCTACGAAGTTGCTATCGTTCGAATGAAATTCGGCAATGCCTCCTTTCTTAAACTTAGCCGAATCGGAGATGTAAATTTCATTGCCACCCTTGCCATAAAAGTGCGCCAGATAAACACCGGTATCTTTCACATCGGGCAATACGAGCTTAATATTGTACGCCTTGTGTAACCCACCGCCTTTAGATTTGTCGGTAGACTTTTGGGCATTAGATTGCAGGGCACATAAGGCTAAAGCAACAGTAAGTAATTTTTTTACCTGATTCATAGGTTTTTGAATATTTGGTTACAGCTATTAGACAGGTTCAAAATTATTAATTGTCGGGAAAGGTTTAGCTAAAAAATTCATAAAAGAATGTAACAACACCGATTTGCCATTTTTTCGACCTGTTATTTTTAGAAATCAATAACAGTTCTTATACAAACCTTTAAGAAAACCACTCCCAAAATAAACCATACAGCGATACTATGCCCTTTTGCATATAAATTTGCGCCATCGAAAATTGGGTTCTTACAACCAAAACACATTTTAAATTGTCTAGTAAAAAGAAAAAACGCGTTCCGCTCGAGCATTTAACTATTGATGCTTATGCTGCCGAAGGTAAAAGTATCGCTCACCTTGAAGATGGGAAGGTAGTATTTGTTGAAAACGTAGTTCCCGGCGACGTAATTAATGCAGTAACAACAAAAAACAAAAGTGCATGGGCTGAAGCACGCATGGTGAAATTGATAACACCATCGCCTGACAGGGTACAACCTTTTTGCCAGCACTTTGGTGTTTGCGGTGGGTGTAAATGGCAAATGTTGCCCTACCCTATTCAGCTCAAATACAAACAGCAACAAGTTGAAGATCAACTCAAAAGAATTGGTCACCTCGAGTTTCGTGAGATGTTTCCTATATTAGGTAGTGCTGATGATAAATACTACAGAAACAAACTGGAATTTACTTTCTCAACACAGAAATACAGAACCTTTGAAGAAATTGAATCGCGCGACGAAAAGTTTGAACCCGAACCGGCTTTTGGCTTCCATGCACCAGGCTTGTTCGATAAAGTTGTACCGATTGAAACATGTTACTTGCTGGAAGACCCGGTAAACCTGATACTGGATGTAGTGCGCAAATATTCTTTAGAACACCAACTCCCTTACTACGACATACGTAAACACACGGGCTGGTTGCGCAATATTATCATCAGGAAAACTACTTTGGGAGAATTAATGATTAACCTCGTTGTAGCTTACGAAGATGATAATGTGTTGTTTGATTTGCTCAAACACATGGATGCCAACATACCGGGTATAACTTCGCTCCAATACACCATCAACGATAAAAAGAACGACACTATTTACGACCGGGATGTAAAAGTGTTCAAGGGTACTGCTTTCATCAGGGAGCAACTCGAACAATATGTATTCAAAATTTCACCAAAATCATTCTTCCAGACCAATTCCCGCCAGGCAGAAACGCTGTATAAAGTAGCGAGAGATTTTGCCGGACTAACAGGCAGTGAAACGCTTTATGATTTGTACTGCGGAACCGGCTCAATAGGTATTTTTTGTTCAGCGGGTGCGAAAAAAGTAGTAGGTATTGAAGTAATTGACGATGCAATTATTGACGCCCGTGAAAATGCTTCAATTAACAACCTCGACCATTGTACCTTCTTTACAGGCGACGTAATTGATATTTGTACTGATGACTTCTTTACGCAACATGGCAAGCCTGATGTGATAATTACCGACCCGCCAAGGGCAGGAATGCATACAAAACTGGTAGATCAGTTGTTGAAAATGGCTGCCCCAAGAATTGTTTATGTCAGCTGTAACCCGGCTACCCAGGCACGCGATCTGCAACTGCTGTGTACTATGTACGATATAAAGAAAGTGCAACCGGTTGATATGTTCCCGCATACACACCACATTGAAAATGTAGTACTTCTGGAGCTTAAAAAATAGAAATCGTTATTTGATTCTTCAACCTTATTTTTGACAACAAACCTCAATTGTATATGAAATTTACTTTTTATGGTCACGCCACTTTCATGATTGAAACTGATGGCAAAAAAATTCTTTTCGATCCGTTCATCACTGGTAACCCATCGGCAGCAGGAAAAGTAAATGCCGATGATATTCAAGCTGATTACATTCTGGTATCGCACGGTCATGGCGACCATGTAGGCGACTTGGTAAGTATTGCTAAGCGTACAAATGCTAAAGTCATTTCAGCTTATGAAATTATTTCATGGGCTGAAAAACAAGGCGTAACTAACTTCCATCCTATGAACTTTGGCTCATTCAATTTTGAAATTGGAAAGGTGAGGTATGTACCTGCAATGCACAGCAGTGTACTACCCGATGGCACTTATGGTGGCAACCCAGGAGGCTTTGTTGTGTACGGAAAAGAAAAAACGTTTTACTATTCAGGCGACACTTCGTTGACTTCTGAATTTCAAATGTTTCAATATTACGGCTCAATGGATTTTGCAATTCTCCCCGTGGGTGGCAACTTTACCATGGATGCCGCTGACGCTGTAATCGCAGCAAAAATGATCAACTGTAAAAAAATCATTGGTGTGCATTTTGATACGTTTGGTTATATCAAAATTGACCATGAAGCAGCTATAGCCATGTTTGCGAAAGAAGGCATTGAACTCATACTGCCTGAAGTAGGAAAAACAATTGAATTATAAGGAATTAGGGGGATAACCTAGACGTTTAGTGTATCACTTTCGCGAACCCTCCCCAAACCAGTGATATTAATGTGTACTGACCCGCAAGGTCGGTACCATTAGTATTACAGTAGTTAATTAAGTTGAACCTGGCTTGCAGCCCTATATACGATGAAGAAAGCACTCCATTGCGCGTATCAAGCCCATGGTAGAAGTAGCGATACTCTAAACCACCGTTCAAATTGAATGAATAAAGATTGACAGCATTGTTAGTATTCTTGTCCTGACTTGTATTTTCTACAATGTTCAGAATATCAACGCCTGTACCGCCCAGCAAAGAAATTTCACTTTTACGGGTTGAAATAATTGGCTGATCTATATTGAACCCAAAATAAATGGTTTCAAATCTATGGGTAGGAAATACAGTGTCGTATGCATAGATATTATAATCACGCGGTGATTTGATGAAAGCGATATCAAAGTGCATTTCAATCAGGGTCTTATTGATTCTGGGGCCGAAACCAAATCCAATCGATGGGTGATTGCCTAAAATATCGATGTTTCCATTCGGTGTCCATAATCCTGCCTGCATTCTGTAACTGAACGAGGTGCGCTTCATTTGCTGCTTGTAGTCTTCGTGTATCACTGAGCCGCTATAATTGGTTTGCGACCACCTTGAAAAATCTGAAGTGGCGGGATTAGCGTAAAAACGCAACAAATTTTCCTGCATCGAATCTAATCCAGGTTTGTTGAGCAGTGATTCTGCCAGCCTGCGAATGAAAGAGTAGTACTTTTGCTGCACTTCAAAAACATACTGAGGGTAACCGGTATTATTTACTGTAACACCGTATTGTTCCTTGTACGTTTCCAGGTAAGAAATGACAGATTCTGATAGCTTGTTTGTTTCATTCAGTGATTTGTTCTGATTCTTGTTATACCCTAGGTACAAGTCAAATACCTGATTCAATTTCATATCGTTTGCATCAATTCTGCGCAATACCTGATATGAAAATACCGGCTCGTAAAGACCACAATTTTGTGAAACAAATTTGGATATTAAATCTGCTGAGTCGTACTTCTTTTCTTCATAAAACCGGGGAATCAATACCAGTGCATTATAAAACATGTCGTCGCAAGTAACCAGCCGTTCTGACATCATCTTCAATTCACCAGAACCCGATGACTGAGCTGCTAAATGCCCTATTCCTGCAAATGCTGCAACAAATAATAAAAGCACTTTTTTCATTCCCTGAAAATTTGACCCAAAAATACCAAACGTTTTGATTTGACGTGTAAGACTGCACAGAGAGCAATCGCCCAAAAATGAAAAAACCGCCGGAAATACCCCGACGGCTTCTATCAAATTACTTTTAATAAGTTCTTACTGAACCACAAGGCGGGTTGTTGCTTCAAGTGCACCTTCTGAATGCACCTGAACCAGATAAATTCCTTTTGCAACACTGCCCATATTTAGCGAACCATTATGGCTATTGCCATCAATATTAATTTCAGATACTTTATGCCCTAAATAGTCAAACACGGAAATGGTATGTGCTTTTTCAATCTTAGAACTAATTGCAAAGTTTACAATGTCGCTTGCTGGGTTAGGAAAAATGCTGAATGACACTTCATTTTTTGAAACATTTGAAACAGCATTTACAATGCCTGTGTTCACCACCCTGATTCTATTATTCATGCCATCGGCAATAAATAAGTCTCCATTGTTTTTGAAGGCAATAGATGACGGATTTGAAAGTTGAGCAGCAATTGCTGGGCCACCATCGCCCGAATATCCACTAGTTCCGTTACCCACAACAGTGTTTATAACGCCATCATGAGTGATACTTCTGATAACGTAATTGTAACCGTCAATAAAGAAAACTGTTTCCCCGTCAGGGGCTACTTTTACATCACGTGGGCTATTGAGTAAAGCCGATGATGCAGGTCCGCCATCTCCTGAATATCCGGCTGAATTTCCCCCAGCAAAAGTAGTGATGATACCTGAAGTGTCTATTTTTCTAATTCGGTTATTATAACAATCTGCGATATAAAATGTACCGTGCATGTCACGGCACACGCCGTAAGGGTTGTTCAGGCAAGCCATTGTATCTATTCCACCATCGCCGCAAAAAGAGTGACCACCCAAGTATCCACTCAAATTATTTGTTACTGAGTCTCTATCAATATAGATAGCTGTATTTTGATAAGTATTGGCTACTAGAATGTTTCCGAAGTTGTCGGTCGACATATTGTAAGGAGAATAAATACGCGTTGTTATTGCAGGAACGTGATTTCTGATATTGGTTCCCGCACCTGCAAAAGTGCTAATGATTCCAGCTGAATTGATTTTCCTGATTAGGGATACTTCACCCACATACACATTGTTACTTTGATCAACTGTAATTCCAAATGGATATCTTAAAAGAGCTAACGTAGCTGGCCCCCCATCTCCAGCGGAAAAACCAAAGCCAGTACCTGCGAAAGTCGTAATGGTATTAGAATTATCAATTTTGCGAACAATAAAGTTCTCATTGTCTGTTACGTACACATTGTTATCAGGCCCCACAGCCACTGCCGTAGGCCGATACAGTTGGGCATTTAGCGCATTACCACCATTGCCTGAAACTGAGTTGTATTTATTCCCTGCTAGATTGTTCAATATGTGTGCAGGGGAAACTTTATATAAACGATGATCTTCGTATGTAGCAATAGCAAAATTCCCTAAATTGTCGAATGCAATCCCTTTTGCTCTATATAACATAATTGAATCAGGATTTTCGTCGCCATATCCAGGCGTTCTTGAGCCTCCTCCAACATATCTTCTCAAATATCCGGCTGAGTCAATATAACGAACATCCAATCCGGTGCCATCAGTAAAAAATAACCTATCCCTTCCGTCAATTGCTAAAAAATTTGGCTGAAAAATCGTAGCAGATGTTGCTAATGTATCAGTAGCCCAAGTTGTTGAAGTACCTCCTCCTGCGAACGTTGATATGATGCCTAAGGTATTTACCTTCCTTATTCTGTTATTGCTCTGGTCTGCAATGTACATATTGTTGCCTCTGTCAAAGCATATGGAACTGGGGCGATTTAACCCAGCCAAAGTAGCCGCACCGCCATCACCGTTTGAATCTATTGCTCCTCTACCCACAACCGTTGTGATGATGCCATTTGTATCAACTTTCCTTATTCTATTGTTTAAGAGATCAGCAATAAAAACATTCCCAAAACGATCGACAACGAGCCCCAACGGCCAGTTAAGTTTTGCTATAGAAGCGGGGCCGCCATCCCCCGAAAAGCCAGATGTGTTGCCTCCAGCAAAATGAGTGATGATACCGGATGAGCTTATTTTCCTAACAACGTGAGTGGCGATGTCAGAAACGTAAACGTTGCCTTTTCTATCAGCCGCTACCCCTGCTGGAGCGATCAAGCCTGCTAAAGTCGCAGAACCACCATCGCCTCTTTCACCAAATGCACCGTTACCGGCAAAGGTACTCATAATACCTGAAGGTGTAATTTTCCTGACCACGTAATATTGCTGGTCAGCAACATAGAGATTATTTGAGGTGTCGTAAGCAACACCCGACATGCCTCCTAGCCCAATGTGGGCTGAAGAATCATGTGTTCCAATACCACCAGCAAATGTGTTAATTGTTTGGGCATAAGAAAGTTGAGAACATCCTACGATGGCTAGTACTGCCACCATAATTAGTTTTTTCATAAAATGAAATTTGGGTTTGACAAGTGCGATACAACTCGCGCCTATCAAAGTTAATCAAAATCCTATTCTATCAAAATACGAATTGGACACTTTAAAACATCGAACAAACGTTTAACAAAAACACAACAATAAAAGAAGTGAATTAGCCCCTGTTTTTCAAATAGTTAGTCAGTTCCGCTAACGAAAAGCTACTCAGATTTCGGTTTTTGGTAAGCCCTCCTTTTTGTGCTGCCATTACGCCATAATACACATCTTTGTACCCTTCAACACTGTGCGCATCGGGGTTTACAGAAAGTAATGCTCCTGCTTCCATAGCATATTCTACCCAACGCCAGTCTAAATCTAACCTTCTTGGGTGCGCATTGATTTCTACAACAACATTATGTTTCACGCATGCATCAATAATGGCTTTATGATCGATTGGATAACCCTTTCTGGAAAGCAACAGCCTGCCCGTTGGGTGACCAAGTATGGTTGTGTACGGGTTTTCGATGGCATTCATTAAACGCATCATCGCTTTTTCCTCACTCATTTTTAAATTTGAGTGTACCGATGCGATCACCAGATCAAATGTTGACAGCACCGAATCAGTATAATCAAGGCTACCATCGTTCAGGATATCAGATTCTATGCTTTTAAAAATTTTGAATGGCACCAACTTCTGATTCAACATGTCTATTTCAGCATGTTGCTCTGCCACCCTTTCCGGCTTCAACCCATTGGCATAAAAAGCCGATTGGGAGTGATCGCTGATAACGAGGTATTCAAGTCCTTTTTTCATGGCTGCACTTGCCATCTCTGCCAACGAATGAACACCATCGCTCCATTTAGAATGTGAGTGAATAATACCCTTTATATCACCCGGCTGAATGAGGTTGGGCAAAGAGTTAGCCTTTGCTTTTGCCCAAACACTTTTATCCTCTCTCAATGCAGGTACAATAAATTGTATGCCGTTCTTTTCAAACAGTTCAACTTCAGTTTGTATGCCCGCAGTATCTTTTATGTATTCACTGACACCAGCCACAAAGTCTTCAGCACCCGACAATTGCAAACTCTCTAGTGCAAAGTTTTCTTTTGAAACGTAGTAAATACACACTTCAGGTATTGATTGCATTTTAAACCTGCTTTGAGACGGTTCACTCGTTTCTACAGCATCAAGCTGACCTAGTGCCTTAAAAAAATCATCAACCAACCCTCTTTCGCCGTCAGTAATGAACTCAATAACGTTCATTGTTTCAATCTGGCGTTTTAAAGCACCCGACATTTCGAAGCGAATGTTCGGCATCGCTTTTTGCACACTATCAATGATGCTTTGCGCGATGGTATGTGCATCAGCCCACAGGAAATATCCTTTGTTTTGATTCAGGTAAGCAATGTTTTGTAAAACACTTTCTTGTGTTTTTGCGCCAAACCCTTTCAGCGTCACTAATCGGTTTTCCTGGCAAGCATATTCAAGTTCACCCAGCGATTCAATACCCAGTTCGTGCCAGATAACACCTATTTTTTTGGGCCCCAACCCTTTAATATGTAGCATCTCCAAAATGCCGGGAGGAGTGCGTGCTATAATTTCTTCAAGCGCGTCGAGCTTACCGGTATTTATAATTTCAAGTATTTTTTTTCCGGTTGAATCGCCAATACCCTTTTGAGCAAACAACTCCTGTTGACTCATTTCAATAGCCGGGGCAGGCAACTTTTCAATATTGTAAGCTGCTATGCTGTAACTTTTTATTTTGAATGAATTTTCATCATGAATATCCATGAGTTTACTTAAAAGCGAAAAGCAATCGGCTATTTGGTCGTTGGTCATTGGAGCGCTGTTACGAGATTATTGAACAAATTTATTGTTTTCCCGCTGAACAGCAATTGAATTACACGGCTGCTAATTATTACTTCAAAGTAACTGATTTACTTGAGGACGACACCCACAAATAAAATTTGTATCATTAAGCCCTCATTGCTTCAAAATCGAAAAATGAAATACGCTTTTAGACTATTTGTTGTTGTAGTATTGACCATAGTTGCAAACGCCAGTTTTGCCCAAGAACAGCTAACCCCACAAAAAAAGAAGCAGCTTTATGCCGAAGCGCAGAAAAAGGCTAAGTTGCTGAACGTATATGTACGTGATGGCGACGACAGTGCATTGTACACCCAATACACCCTTGATACGTTCACAATCAATGAGTTTGAACGCCGTTGCATGGACATTGAAAGTTCTACATTGGCTATGATGGAGATTTCCTACGATGTTGATTCGTTGTATGACAAATTACTCAACAGCTATTATAAAAAACTATTAAACAAGCTGACAACCAAGGATAAACCAGTGCTTATTGAAGCTCAAAAAGCGTGGTTGGCATACCGAGAAAAGGAACTAAAATTATTGCGCAAGCTCACCGAAGACAAATATTCAGGTGGCGGCTCTATTCAAGGTATCATTTATGCCAACAACAAATCAAATCTCCTTCGCAAACGCGTACAGGAATTATTTGATATGCTTGCAGGAGGGATGTAGGAGTGGAATGAACTTCTACCACGTTACTTTTGTAATGGGCAATTTCTCTCGCATTAGGGCTTTCTATCACTCGTTTATATGCGCTCAATAATATTTCATATATGTATTCTGAATTAGAAGATACTTTAGTAATGCCGGATAGTCTACAGTTTAAGGATAACAGCAATATTTTTTGTATAGTACCCTTTAATTCACTAACTAACATTATTTTTGTTGAGAAGTTTTGCAATAATCCATCTGTTTTGGAAATTAATTTTCCTTAAATGAAACTTTTATGGTGAGGTTTTATTTTTTACTAGTGCTCATTCTATCTAGCCTTAATTCATCATCTCAAGTTATCCAAACTTTTGCAGGAAATGGTAGTATGGGTTTTGGAGGTGAGGGTGGAATGGCAACTGATGCGCCAATTGAGCGACCGGATGCAATAGCAGCCGACCGAAAAGGAAATATTTACATAGCTTCTGATATTAATAATATTATTCAACGCATTGATACGAATGGAAGGATTTGGCGCTTTGCCGGCACCAGAATTTCGGGACACAGCGGTGATGGAGGGCAAGCAACGGCGGCTAATATTGCAATTTCTCAAGGATATATTGGGATGGTCATTGATTCTATTGGGAATCTGTATTTTTCTGAAAATAGGCGTATCCGCAAAGTAGATACATTAGGTTTTATTTCTACAATTGCAGGGAACGGATTTAACGGTGTCTCAGGAGATGGTGGACCTGCAACTGCTGCTGAGTTAGGGTATGTAACTAGCTTATGCTTTGATAGAAGAGGGAATTTATTGTTGATGGACGAACTGAGTGCAAGAATCAGAATGATCTCATCGGCTGGAATTATTACAAAGATTGCAGGCGGAGGCACTCGGTATGCTGATAATGCACGCGCTGACACGGTAGCTTTGATTTGTGGAGGTAGTATGATTGTCGATGAAATTGGAAATATATATTTTGACGCTGGAGTACCAATGGAATATCATCGCATACGAAAAATAGGTACCTCAGGCATCATAACCACATTTGCAGGAGGAGGTACGATTTTTACATACTGTAACGGATGTGCCGCCCATGACCTGAGATTGTTAACAGTAGCGGGGCTTGTTGTCGATTCATCTGGCAATATTTATGCATCTGAATCAACTGGCAATTTAATACACAAAATCACACCCAGTGGCGAAGTTTATCACATTGCCGGTTCGGGAAATTCCGGTTTTTCAGGCGATGGGGGACCTGCAACCGCTGCAGATTTAAGGCAAACGAGAATATGTTTTGATAAAAATGGTGCTTTATTATTAGCGGATAGCGACAATTATCGCTGCCGAAGAATTACGCCTCCTTTTTTGGGTATTGACGGAATTCTTCAAAAAGAATTAGTTTTCCGAGTTTACCCCAATCCATTAACTTCCAATCAAATCGAAGTTGAATTAGAAAGCCCTGTAAGTCAAGATGCTGAAGTGATTATTATGAGTATTACGGGCACAATATTGTACCGAGAACGCATTACTACCAACCATCATTATTCAATTGAATTAGAGTTAACCTCCGGATTGTACATTGTAAACGTATCAACACATTCATTTCGAAAATCTTCAATCATAACTAGGGAATAGTTTTCGACATTTTTTAGGAACCACCGCTTTTTTATTTCAATTTGTTTTCCATAAAATCTTCTAAGGACGAGTGAGCGCAAGACTTGGTCTTGCATGTAATAAATCGTCTCAATCAGAATTTTCAGGATATGGGTGCGTGCAGATTACCTGTAATATCTTACATACGAATTCAAAGAATTTTTACGGCTGACAAAAATATTATTCTTAAAAAATCTGGAACGATAAATAACTCAACACAAAAGCAGGTTACTAAATCGTTGTTGGATTTATTTCAATAATCAAAAAAGTTGGATAGTATTTGTCTTCTCGAACTAGTAGATCAAACTTACCTTAAAATTCATCAGATTTTCTCTTACCCTCCACTATCCACAACACCTGACAAAAAATAAAAACGTTTAATAGCATTATTGAAGAGAGTTTTTTAGATTTGAGCATCTATTTAAAAAATCTGGCTAAACTCAATTTCCCCGGAAATTAAAGCTGATTCAATAATGAACAACGAAGAATTAAAAAGCGCACTGACAGCCGTCAATCCGAATGTGACTTTTGATGAAACTTCCGAATTCATGCAGGCATTTGTTGCCCCTGCCGATTTCAGGAAATTCATGAAAGCAATTCGCAATAATGCTGATTTGGAGTTTGACTTCCTTTTTTGCCTTACTTGTATCGACTGGAAGACAAACCTGACCATGGTTTACCACCTCCTTTCAAAAAAACACAGGCACCAACTGGTGGTTAAAGTAAAACTCGACGATGTCAACAACCCGATTTTAGAAACCGTGTGCGACATCTGGAAAACAGCCAACTTCCACGAACGCGAAGTGTACGACCTGTTTGGCGTAAAATTCAATAACCACCCCGACCTCAGAAGGATTTTACTGGATGACGAATGGGAGGGCTACCCGTTGAGAAAAAATTATGTGGACGAAAATATGATATCGCTATGAGTTTGTTAGGAGCACCGGAAGTAAACAAAGAGGGCGAATTCATTGTCAATATTGGCCCGCAGCACCCTTCAACGCATGGCGTGTTACACCTTAAGGTGTGGCTCGATGGCGAGATTATCCAGAAAATGGAACCGCATCTGGGCTATATCCACAGGTCAATCGAAAAAATGTCTGAAAGCCTGTCGTATAGAAACTTCATCTTCGCGACCAGCCGTATGGACTATCTCAGTGCCCATATCAACAATCAGGCTTGTGCGCTGGCAGTTGAAAAAGGCCTACAAATTGAGGCACCACCACGTGCACAGGCCATCAGGATTTTATTAGGCGAGCTTACCCGTCTTTCTTCTCACCAGCTTTGGTGGGGTTGTATGGGTCTTGACCTTGGTGCCGTATCTCCATTCTTCTATGCGTTCCGTGAGCGCGAATTGATTATGGATATTATGGAAGAAACTTGTGGCGCGCGTCTTACACAAAACTTCATGGTTCCGGGTGGAACAATGTACGATATTCACCCTAACTTCCAGAAAAGGGTTAAAGAGTCGCTGGTAAAAATCAAAGAGAGCTTTAAGGAATACGACGAACTATTGACTGGTAATGTCATTTTCGAAGGACGTACTAAGGGCGTTGGGTACCTTTCGGCTGAAGATGCAATTTCTTTCGGTTGCACTGGCCCAACAGCACGTGGTTCGGGAGTGAGCAGCGATATTCGTAAGTGGTTCCCTTACGATGGCTTTGAGAAAATTGAATTTGATGAGATTCTGGACAATGGCGGAGACTGTTATGCGCGCTACAAAGTGCGTATGCTTGAAATGAAACAATCGGTACGCATCATCGAACAACTTATTGACAACATTCCTGAAGGCGATTATCAGGCAAAAACGAAGAATGTTATCAAACTGCCGAAGGGTGAATTCTACCAACGTGTGGAGACTGCCCGCGGCGAGTTAGGTGTTTATATAGTGAGTGATGGTGCGGCTTCGCCATACCGTATTAAGTACCGCTCTCCAAATTTCAGCAACCTTTCTGCATTAGAAAAAATGTGTACCGGTGCTAAAATTGGCGACCTGGTGGCTATCATGGCAACTGTTGACCTTGTAATTCCTGACGTAGATCGCTAAAAGACGAATTTGTTGTTTTATTACGATAAACGAAATTTTTAACAACACAAAAGCGATTTCGGACAATTGAATATGAATGAGATTGCTTTAACGATAAAGATGAGTATTTTTAACCAACTTTCTAATTAGTACGAAATTGAGCCTTCTTTTAGATATCGGATTTGCAGTTTGGGCACACTCTCTTCATGAGAAGATTGCCTCGATGATTTCCAATCCTACCGCTGCACAGGTACTCGAAATGGTGATTGCAGGTGTTTGCCTGTTGCTGTTTCTGGTTCCACTTTGTTTCTTCCTTGGTTACATGGAACGTAAAGTAGCCGCATTCATGCAAATGCGTCTAGGTCCGAACCGTGTGGGACCAAAGGGTACTCTACAAATTGTGGCTGATACAGTTAAACTGTTGATGAAGGAAGGACTTACACCTAATTCGGCTGATAAGTTTTTGTTTAACCTTGCACCATTGATTGTGGTAATTACATCAATGTTGGTGCTGGCTCCAATTGCATTTGCTAAAGACTTCCAATTGTGGGATACTAATATTGGTGTTTTGTATGTATCATCTATTTCCAGCCTTTCGGTAATTGGTATTTTGATGGCGGGCTGGAGCTCAAATAACAAATATTCATTACTGGGTGCTATGAGAAGCGGAGCGCAAATTGTGAGTTACGAACTTTCAATCGGACTGTCGCTGATTTCAATTGTTATACTTTCAGGTAGCCTGAAAATGTCTGACATCATCGCTAGTCAGGCTGACGGATGGTGGATTGTCAAAGGACACATTCCGGCTATCATCTCTTTCATAATTTTCATTGTTGCATCGACTGCGGAAATCAACCGCGCTCCTTTCGATTTGGCGGAAGCTGAACAAGAATTGACTGCAGGCTTCCACACTGAGTACTCGGGTATGAAGTTCGCAATGTTCCTTTTGGCTGAATACATTAACCTTTTCGTTGTAAGCGCTATGGCTGCTACCCTCTTTTTAGGTGGTTGGATGCCGCTGCATATAGGTCATGTAGAATGGTTCAATCATGCCATGGATTTCATTCCGTCTTCGTTATGGTTCTTTGGAAAAACGTTTTTTGTCATATTCATCATCATGCAGTTCAGGTGGACATTCCCTCGTTTGCGTGTTGACCAATTGTTGAATCTTGAGTGGAAATACTTGTTACCTATCAGCATGTTCAACATACTGTTGATGACATTTATTGCCATTATGCATTGGTACCTTTAACAACCTTCTAAAACCGAAATTGAGACCATGTTTTTGAAAGATTATATAGGTACTGTGGTAAAATCGACCAAATCTCTTTTGAAGGGAATGAAGTTGACTGGCCACTATTTTATTCATCAGGAAAAAATTCTAACAGAAGAATATCCTGATAACCGCGACACACTTGTGATGTTCGACCGTTTCAAGGGCGAAGTGACAATGCCGCATGACGAAAACAATGAACATCGTTGCACTGGTTGTCAGGCTTGTGAAATTGCTTGTCCGAATGGTACAATTAAGATTATCACCAAGCAAGAACTGCAGCCTGACGGTAAAAAGAAAAAAGCACTCGATACGTTTGTTTACCACCTTGAACTATGTACGCTTTGCAACATGTGCATTTCAGCTTGCCCTAGTGACGCTATTAAAATGGGACAAACATTTGAACACAGTGTTTACGATAAGCGCCAGTTAAAAAAATCGTTGAATAAGCCTGGTTCAAAACTAATGGAGGGTGTAGAATAGCCGCTTTAATAATAACAACCGACTCAAAAACAAATGGAGATATCTACTATCATATTTTACATACTTGCAACAGTCGTCGTAGTGGGCGGCATGTTGTCGGTGACCACCCGTAAAATCTTCAGGGCAGCGATTTACTTGCTGTTTTCTCTGATTGGTATTGCGGGCATTTACTTCTACCTCAATTATGAGTTTATCGCAGCCGTACAAATCGTTGTGTATGTGGGCGGTATCATAGTGCTCATTTTATTTTCGATATTTCTTACCCATGGGTCTGGAGGTGATATGCCTAAACCGAACATGGTCAGAATTGTATTTGGGGCATTGAGTGCCATTATTGGGTTTGTACTGGTACATTTTATACAACACCACTACTCGTTTACCGGCACATCAAAACCGGCGGTAGAAGTGAGTGCCTCTAATATTGGAGAAGCCCTTTTAAGCACCACTGAAAATGGCTACATACTGCCCTTTGAAGTAGTGAGCGTCTTGTTGCTTTCAGCTATGATAGGCTGTATTGTTATTGCCATCAAAATCAAAGTACCACCATTGGTTATTGACCCGGGTGGGCCGGTCAAATACCATGACGATGAGCATCATGAAGAAATAAACCATGAAGCTGCACCATAAATAAACCCAACAATCAACTGTTTTTCAATACTTTAAAACAGCAAAACAAAAAATGGAAATAGGATTAGGACATATACTTTTCATTGCCTGCGCACTCTTTTTTATTGGGGTGTATGGCTTTTTAACCAGACGCAACCTCATTACTATGTTAATGTCGGTTGAGTTGATATTGAATGCGGTAAACCTGAACTTTATTGGTTTCAATAAATACTTGTGGCCTCATAAGTTAGATGGATTGTTTTTTACCATCTTCATTATTACGATTGCTGCGGCTGAAGCCTCGGTAGCCATCGCGATTATTATTAACCTTTATCGCAACTTCAAAACCATTGATGTTGATGATGTTAAAACGCTCAAGAACTAATCTATGCCTTCTAACGGTTTAATTATACTTATTCCACTACTGCCATTGCTCAGCTTTTTGCTGATTTCTTTGATTGGCAGAAAAGCGTTCCCCACTCTTTGTGGTGCGCTGGGTACGTTGGCGATATTCAGTTCGTTCCTTATTTCGGCTGACGTTGCATACAATTACTTCTTTGCTGTAGGTAAAGTAAATGGAGTATATCAAGCTATTGAAGCGGTAAAAGTCAACTGGCTCGATTTTGGCAATGGTGTGTCAATCAATATGGGTATTTTCCTTGACCCTATTTCTGTGATGATGATATGCGTTGTTACCTTTATTTCCACCATGGTACATTTTTATAGCCTTGGTTATATGAAGGGCGAAGAGCGCTATGCAACCTATTATTCTTACCTGGGTTTGTTCTCGTTTTCAATGCTCGGGTTGGTGCTTTCTTCCAACATCTTTCAGATTTACGCTTTCTGGGAATTGGTGGGTGTATCGTCATTCTTGTTGATTAGCTACTATTTCGACAAACCTTCAGCTGTTGCTGCATCTAAAAAGGCGTTTATCGTTACTCGTTTTGCAGATTTTGGCTTCCTTGTTGGTATACTTGTTTTAGGTTATTATGCCAATACACTCGATTTTAATACCCTCATTGAGCGTCTCGGCACGCGTTCTGATTATTTATTGAAAATTTCCGCGGCTTCATTCATGGGTGTTTCAGCACTCACTTGGGGCTTATTACTTGTGTTTATGGGTGGTGCCGGTAAGTCGGCAATGTTCCCGTTACACATTTGGCTACCTGATGCGATGGAGGGTCCAACACCGGTATCAGCATTGATTCACGCGGCAACCATGGTTGTTGCTGGTGTATTTCTTGTAGCGCGTTTGTTCCCTATTTTCTCTCATTCGTGCCCCGGCGCACTTGATGTTGTGGCTTGGATAGGTATCGTATCATCTGTATTTGCAGCAGTAATTGCCTGCACACAAACTGATATTAAAAGAGTACTCGCTTATTCTACTATGTCTCAAATTGGGTACATGATGTTTGCTCTAGGTGTCTCAGGATACGGTGGTGAAGAAGGGCTGGGATTCATGGCTTCTATGTTCCATTTGTTCACACACGCAATGTTCAAGGCGTTGTTGTTCCTGGGTGCCGGTTCTGTAATTCACTATGTACACAGCAACGAAATGAAAGACATGGGCGGACTGAGAAAGTTCATGCCTGTTACGCACATTACATTCCTGATAGCTTGTTTAGCAATTGCAGGTATTCCTCCGTTCGCGGGTTTCTTCAGTAAGGAAGAAATTCTATCGGCTGCCTACCATAAAAACATGACCATTTTCATTTTGGCGATTTTCACTGCGGCCTTGACTGCCTTTTATATGTTCCGTTTGTATTTCAACATTTTCTGGAACAAAGAATACCATCCGCACCATGCACATGACGATCATCACAGCGAAGCCCACCACCACGGCGAAGCACCGTTTACAATGAAGTTGCCTTTAATTATTCTTGGTTTATTGTCAATATGTGTGGGTATGATTCCTTTCGGACATTTTGTAACATCTGACGGCAAACCACTGGAAACCGAATTCCATATTACTTTCTCAATTGCCCCTGTATTGCTTGCACTTGGTGGTATTTTACTGGCAATGAGTTTCTACAAAAAAGAAAATGGAGCTTCTGATAAAGTAGCTGGTGCTATGTCCGGAGTTTATCGCGGTGCTTACAAACGTTTTTACATCGACGAAGTGTACATCTTCATTACTAAAAAAATATTATTCAATCTTGTAGGTCGCCCTGCTGCCTGGGTTGACAGGAACATTGTTGATGGCACTATGAATCTATTGGCTGACGTTACTGAAAAAAGTTCTGACGGGGTGAAAGGAATGCAATCGGGCAAAGTGCAGTCGTATGCAGCCTATTTCTTCGCAGGAGTAATAGGATTGGCTTTGATATTTATTTACGTGTGGAAAGTATCTTAAACAAACAAAACTGAGTTCATGAACCTCTCTATATTAATTCTTATTCCTCTTATATCGGCGATTGCAGTTTTGTTGTCACCTAATAAGAACATCATTCGCTTAAGTGCTTTATTGGGCTCTATTGCTCAATTAGGTGCAGTGGGAATGCTTATGAAATCTTACCTCGATGTAAGAGCTACAGGCAATAAAGAACCGATGCTGTTTCAAGCTAAATATTCGTGGTATTCAGCCATGCATATCGACTATTTTGTGGGTGTAGATGGCATCTCAATTGCCATGATTTTACTTACATCGGTGGTTGTATTTGCGGGCATTCTGATTTCGTGGAATGTAGAAAAAATGACCAAAGAGTTTTTCTTGTTATTGGTATTGTTGAGCCTGGGAGCTTATGGCTTCTTCATTTCTCTTGATTTATTTGCTATGTTCTTCTTCCTTGAAGTAGCGGTAATTCCTAAATTCCTTTTGATTGGTATTTGGGGTAGCGGCAAGAAAGAATATTCAGCCATGAAACTCGCTTTGATGCTAATGGGAGGTTCTGCGTTTGTAATGATCGGCTTACTTGGTTTGTTCTATAACGCGCAAGTCAATGGTCAACATACTTTTAATCTGTTACAAATAGCCCAATTACACATTCCTATTGAGGCGCAAAGAATCATTTTCCCGTTCATGTTTGTGGGTTTTGGTGTGTTCACAGCAATTTTCCCTTTCCATACATGGGCTCCTGACGGGCACTCTTCAGCACCAACAGCGGCATCAATGTTCCTTGCCGGCATATCAATGAAATTGGGCGGTTACGGTTGCTTGCGTGTAGCAGCATTCCTGATGCCGGAAGCAGCTCATGAATATTCATGGATGATTATCCTTGTATCTACAATCGCGATTTTCTACGGTGCCTTTGCAACTCTCATGCAAAAAGACCTCAAATACATCAATGCTTATTCATCTGTTAGTCACTGCGGATTTGTAATATTTGGTATAGGTATGCTCACCAAAACAGCGGTGAACGGTGCCGTGATGCAAATGGTGTCCCACGGACTTATGACTGCCCTTTTCTTCGGTGCGATTGGCATGGTGTATGAAAGAACCCATACCCGTATGGTCGATCAATTAGGCGGTCTGTTGAAAGTGATTCCATTCATTATGACAGTGTTTGTAATTGCCGGCTTGTGTTCGCTGGGTTTGCCGGGCTTGAGCGGTTTCGTTGCTGAAATGACTGTATTTATGGGTGCTTGGCAACGTCCCGAAACCTACACTCGTGTAGCTACCGTATTGGCTTGTGCTTCTATTGTAGTTACGGCTGTGTACATACTTCGCGCTTCCGGTGCTACTGGTATGGGACCTATTAAAAATGAGGAATACCGCCATTTCGGTGATGCTAAATGGAATGAGAAATTGGCTTCTTTGACTTTGATTGTGGCTATTCTTTCAATAGGTATCGCACCAATGTGGCTCACCAACCTCATTAACCCCGACACCCAAATAATCATAGACCACATTGCCGCGGCCGCGAAGTAGTGGTGGAGGTTATTGTATAACCACGAAAGGTTGATTTATTTTCGTTACTTTGTACTATGTTCCTAAAAAACATACACATCAAAAACTATCGGTCACTTAAAGATTCCCAAATATCTTTTAAGGAAGGTCTGAACATAGTTATTGGTAAAAACGGAGCTGGAAAATCAAACTTATTGGGGTTTATTTTAAATAGTTGTAGGTACGAGACTTTTTTTAATTTTTTACTTGGTAAAAAATTCTTTGACCTTTTCGATACTACAATTCAAGTTTCTGATGGAAATGAAATCGTTACAGAGTTCAAAATATTGCAACAGACAAATAGTACCCACTCCCCTGCGTCGATTGACACTGAGGTCAAAATCAGTGAAATTGTTGATGGTCAAAAAAAACTTGTTTACGAACAAGTTTTAAAAACAGGAGCTAATTGGAATACTTTTGAAAAATACAGGGACTTCATTAAACAATTTCAAACCTTACTAATTTCCTTCGTCAATTTTACAATCCCCGATTCTATCCGTTGGTTCAATCTTGAAGGCAAACTTGATTGCACAGAATCGGGAATTATTGTAAATGAATATTATGAAGCGACTTTTAGATTTTTACACGAATTCTTGTTTTCGATAAAAGAAGTAGAGTTTGGAAATAGCTTCAAATTAACAGCTTCTTTTCAAGATTTCGTTTCTTCAAATCAATTAAACGAACATCTAGCTAGATTAACACCTATTGATGAAATTAGATTGAATGAACATATGAGATTTTCTCAAACCGAAGATCAAATCATTGTTGATAATCTGTTTATTGAATTTAAATTGGGTAAAAACTGGGTTCCTTGGAGCCACCTTTCTGATGGAACGAAAAGGCTATTCTTCATAATTTCTGAATGTATCAGCAATGAACACGGACTTTTGCTCATTGAAGAACCTGAACTTGGTATTCACCCGCATCAACTTCACTTGTTGATGCAATTCTTGAAAGAACAATCAGCCTACAAGCAAATAATTATTTCGACTCATTCTCCCCAGGTGCTCAATGTTCTAAATTCCGATGAATTAGACAGAATTAATATTGCTACCATAGGGGAAAAAGGGACAAAGTTTCAGCCATTAAGTGCCGACAAAATTGCACTAGCTAAAAAGTACATGCAGGAACTTGAATTAAGTGACTATTGGCTCCATTCCGACCTTGAAGAAGCGTAAAATCATAGGGATTGTAGGGGAAGACCCAACCGATACTGATTCTATTATCAATCTATTGAGAAATAAAGTATCGGATGATTACCAATTCAAGCAACTTGTAAAAAACGTAACTGGTTCACAGCTTGACGCAGTTGAAAGCTTTTCTAGGAAACTCAATATCGAATTTGATAGAATACAACCGTTTTTAGTGATTTTTATTCGTGATGCAGATGGACTTGAAACAGAGGTGACAAAAATAAACGAACGGCAGTTTTGGTTTAAAAGAGTCTCTAGTAGAGTTCATCAGAAAATTCTTCTGCTCAATATTTATGAAATTGAAGCACTGATATTTGCTGACATCGAACCATTCAACAAAGAATATGGCACCGCGTTGAAAGGCAATAGAAAGGTTGAACTAATTCCGAATCCAAAAGGAGAATTAACGAGCGCTACCAATAACCAAAGAAAAAAATTTAGTCCTTCTAGCAACCCTGCACTTTTCAAAAAATTGGATTTTGAAAAGGTCTTAAAAAACTGCAACTATTTTAAAGATTTCTTCGAAGAGCTACAGTCAAAACTGGCGTAGCAGTAACCCATTTTCTCAAAAGCAAAATCTATCCTTGGGAGATCGATGAAACAAATCCTTCAACCAGAGTGCGATATTTTTTCAGATGCAATTCGATGAAACTAGTTTTGGCATTTCGCAGCGCTCAATGAAATACTCCGTACGCGTTAAGGGAGTTGAGCGTTCCTTACCCTGCAAACTATAAAAGCTACAATTACCTCACTTGTTAGTTGTATGATACTTACCTTTGCGCAACACATTTAATTCACTCAATGGCACATAGCTTTCTCGAAACCGTTTTGTACTGGGATCAGGTGGCTGAATATTATTTAAATTATAGATGGCACAATGAGTTTTGGGATAATATCATCCCCTTTTTCAGGAATCAATGGTTTTGGACTCCGCTGTACTTTTTCTTGATTCTATACATGCCATCTAAGTATAAAGCTGCAGGATGGTGGTGGTGTCTGGGATTTCTGGTTTCATTTATTATTTCTGATAGGATTTCGGCTGGTATTTTAAAAGAATACTTCGCTCGCCCAAGACCATGTAATAATCCGGCACTAGCAAATACCATACATTTAATAGTGAACTGTGGAGGCAACTATGGTTTCCCATCTTCGCACGCTGCCAATCACTTTTCAATTGGGCTTTTTGCTGCTATAACCTTGGGAAGAACACACAAATGGCTTTACCTGGTTGCTCCGCTTTGGGCTGCCTTGGTTGCCTATTCACAGGTATATGTTGGCGTTCACTACCCGCTCGATGTGTTTTGTGGTGCTATTTTGGGCATTGCCACTGCTAACATTACAGGACGATTGTTCAATAGATATTTCAAAAAGTACTTCACTCCCGAAATTGCCCCAGGAGGAAATGATTTAATGACCTAGCTTTTTTCAAACTGACCATTCATGCGAATTTTTCTTGCTCAGCAGAACTATCATATCGGTAATTTCGAATTGAACGCTCAAAAAATAATTGATGCGATTCAACAGGCAATTGAACAAAAAGGCGATTTGATTGTCTTTTCTGAACTGGCTATTTGTGGCTACCCGCCCCGCGACTTTCTCGAGTTTGCCGACTTCATTGACAAGTGCTACGAAACCATTGAGCGCATTAAACCACTCACACAAAATATTGCTGTGCTGGTGGGGTCACCGTCTAAAAACAATACTCCTAAAGGCAAAAACCTGCACAACAGCGCATGGTTTATTCATGAAGGCGCGGTGAAGGCTATTGTCAATAAAACACTGCTTCCCACTTACGATGTATTTGATGAATACAGGTATTTTGAACCGGCGAATGAGTGGAATGTCATTGACTTTAAAGGCAAAAAACTTGCGGTAACCATTTGTGAAGACATCTGGAATCTCACCGAAGACCCTCAATACCGCATTACGCCAATGGACGAGTTGATGCACCAGCAACCCGACCTGATGATTAATTTGAGTGCTTCGCCATTCAACTATTTTCAACATGAGAACAGAATGACGATTATCAAAAACAATGTGCGCACCTACGGCTTACCAATGGTGTATTGCAATGCTGTAGGTTCGCAGACAGAAATTGTTTTTGATGGCGGAAGCATGGTGATGGATGAAAACGAACAAGTGGCACTTGAACTTCCTGCTTTTCAGGAAGGTCTTGTTTATTGTGATTTGGAATTAGGTAAGGAAATTAAATCAAAAGCTGAAGGCACGATAGACCCGTTGGTACAACTTGCAACGCTAGATGCTGAAAGAGGTATTGATAAGATATATAGTGCGTTGATAACAGGCATCAAAGACTACTTCGGTAAGATGGGATTTAAGAAGGCAATCGTTGCGTCTTCAGGCGGCATTGATAGCGCTTTGGTATTGACGCTCGCATGTCATGCACTGGGTGCAGAAAACGTAACTGCATTGCTTATGCCATCGCAGTTTTCTACCGACCATTCGGTAAATGATGCAGTTGAACTTTCTAAAAACCTGAATAACGAGTACCATACCCTGCCAATAAAAGATATTTTTGGAGCATTTGAAACAACGCTGGAACCTGTTTTCAATGGGCTGCCATTCAATGTTGCTGAAGAAAACCTGCAATCGAGAATAAGAGGCGCACTGGTGATGGCTATGTCCAACAAGTTTGGGACTATATTGCTCAATACATCTAATAAAAGTGAACTGGCTACAGGCTATGGTACACTTTATGGCGATATGGCGGGAGGTCTAGGGGTATTAGGCGATTTGTATAAAGTGCAAGTGTATGCTTTGTCGAGGTATATTAATAGAAATGGAGTCGTGATTCCTCAAAATATCATTGACAAAGCACCGAGTGCCGAACTTCGCCCCGGTCAAAAGGACAGCGATTCGCTTCCCGACTATGAAGTTTTGGATGCGGTTTTGTTCCAATACATTGAAAAACGAAAAGGACCTGAAGAGATTATTGCCATGGGTTTTGATGCTGCATTGGTGCAACGCGTTCTAAAACTGGTTAATACCAACGAATACAAGCGCAACCAGTTTTGCCCTATTATCAGGGTTTCACCGAAAGCTTTTGGTATTGGCAGGCGTGTACCGATTGTGGGTAAGTATTTATCTTAGATAATTGATGCCCGCGACACTATTTTAGTACCAAAACGCTCTCTAATGCCATCGATGGCGGCACACAGGTCAACCTGACCGACAGTGTTGTTGAACATATCTATCTGGCAATTTCCGTGAATCAAGTCCGACAGGCGCACCCCTATCAACCGAATCGGGCGATTGGGTTTATAGTGTTTGTTGAACAACTCAAGTGCTTTATCGGCAATGGTTTCATCCCATGAAGTATAGTCTACCCGACCCTGACAGGTTTCAGTTTGAAAATCGGAGTAACGGATTTTCACTGTAACGCATGATGTAAGCCATTTGTGTTTCCTAAGGTCGAAGGCAATACCATCAACCATGCGCATGATAATTTTCTTAATCAGTTGTACATCATTGGTATCACGCCCAAAAGTTTCTTCCTTGCTAATAGACTTTCTTTCGCCGTGAGGCATCACTTCTGAATTGCAGATACCGTTTGCCTTACGCCAAATAAACAAGCCATTCTCACCAAACTGTTTGACCAACTCTTGTTGCGTCATTTGCTGAATCTGCCAGATATATTGAATACCTAATTGTTGCAGCTTTTGAGTGGTTTTCTCTCCTATCATGGGGATTTTACGCACAGGTAGCGGTGCCAGGAACTGCACTTCGGTACCGGCAGGAACATAAAGTTGCCCATTGGGTTTTGCTTGTCCTGTGGCTATCTTAGCAATGGTTTTGCTCGATGCCAGTCCGAATGAAATAGGCAACCCCGTTTCTTTCATTATTTTTTGCCGGAGAGACGATGCCCATTTGTAACAACCAAAGTACTTGTCCAGTCCGGTAACGTCGCAGTAATGTTCATCGATTGAAGCTTTCTCAACAATGGGTGCTTGTTCATAAAGAATATCTGATACCATTGCCGAGTACTTATTGTAAGCTGCATAATCGCCCTTAATGAATATGGCATCGGGGCAAAGGCGTTTCGCCATTTTTGATGACATTGCACTTTTCACTCCCATCGCACGCGCTTCATAACTACAAGATGCCACCACTCCACGTTCAGAAGTACCACCTACAACCACAGGTTTACCCATGAGTGAACTATCTTTCAGGCGTTCAACCGATACATAAAACGAATCTAAATCAAGGTGAAGGATGTGGCGTTCCATTTTTCGAGGCATTGATTTCTACAAAAGTAAACAAATTCGTCTTATTTCCAAATAATATGGAATTCAACACTCAGAATGTCAACTTTAGAAACAAAATGCTTTTCAGTGTCGCAAATTTTTGTTAATGATTTTTAAATAAAGGACTTACATAACAATAATCTATTGCATCAGCCGTTATTTTTGATTATCTTAGTAATAAAATGAATTAGCTATGGTACTCAGTGAAAATTGGTTCATGGAAGGCTACATTGATTTCGAGCTACAGAAATACCGCCTTCTGGCATACTTAAAATCTATTAAGCAACATTTTAAAGATGAAAAACTATATCCCGACCTCGGCGATTTGGTGTTTCACTATAATAACCTTGTCGCCTTCAGAGAGCGCAAAAAACTGATGGAAGACGGCTTTCCTAAAAAGCTGGAAGGCATCAATGCACAAAAAATGGAGCTGGTGTATGAAAAAATGCTCGCAGATTCTGAAATAATGAGAGAACTCGAGGACATAATCACCTATTCCATACCTGTGATGCGCGATACCGTATCGGCTGGAGCTGAGCTTTACGAGAAGGTAGAACACAAAGTAAAACTAGAGCCAATTGGCATTATACCCCTGTACAAAAACGAAGGGTACATTTTTATGCACTACAATAACCTGCCTGAAGTGAGGATATACAATTATAACGTCACACTTTTCGAGCAGCTCGATTCCAAGTACAGGGGCATACGGCTTGAATTTCTGGAGACCAGAACAAAAAACTCGGGAAACACATACGAACAAATAAAAATTGACCTCGTGCGCACCTATAGGCTTTTACCCAACCCCGCGGTATTCATGGTTGATTACCCCGAGTTTATACCATTTGATGAAACACTTTTGCCTATAGCCAAGCGGATGTTGATGAGGCAATTAGCAGAAATGGGCGGATGATTCTGGTCTAAGTTATTTTTTATCCTTTGTTTTTTTGAGTTCGACTATTGCTCGAGTGACATTCTCACTCCTACATCCAAAACTTTCAAGTTGTTCAAGGTACCAAATAATGTGCTTTTTTTCGGATTCAGCAACACCGTCAAATGATTCACAGGAATTACTTTTTATCTCATCGAACTTAGCCATTCCTTTATCAAATTCACCCACTAGCAATAATCTAGCGCCACCAATAATTTTCAGAAGATGCCCATCGAAATCTCTTTTGTCCATCAAAGTGGTAGCATTCCCTAAAAACATATTCATAGAATCATTGAATGGTGAATTACGGTCAATATCTTTACAGTGCAACAAAAAGTATGTAGAAGCCAATTTCGTTTGAACATTAAATAACAAACTATCATTTGTATACGGTGGAAACTCGCCTGTTCGCGAAATAAAATAATTTTGAGCACTTGAATAAAGTTTCAATCGTTGATCCATTTGCTTTAATTTAAAAAGGCGTTGACCTATAATATCATAAACATAAGATAACCGCTTCAGTGCAGTAATTATACTTATACTATTCTCTTCCCGTTCTGTATCTTTTACAAATGCCCTATCTCGAATATCTAATTCTTTTTTAACCAAAATGAGGTATTCTTCATCAAAAACAGAAGAATCATTAAGTGCTATACTATCAAGAATATATCTCTCGAATTTATAACCATTTGCTGCATAAAAAAGAAGTTCTGGGTATATTGAATCTCGAGAATTCACAAAATTGTTCCACAAAACATTGGCTTTTCTTTGTCGTTTTAATTGGATTTCAAAGTTATTTTGTCCACATTGGTTATCAATCCAATTTCTCCAATCGTAAAACAATGGGATTCTTTTTTCATTCACCTTAATTTCTTTGTTTTCATCTATAAGCTTATCAAATAAATGAGCTGAATAGTTATAATATATTTTTCTTAGAACGGGATAGTCATCCATTGTTTCAACAAGATTTTTAAAATAACGGGCTCCTTTTTCAATGACAATTGGATCATTAGTGTTTTCAAAATCTCCTAGTTCAAGTGTCCTTGATTTTGTAGCTGAAATCTTCTGTGCCGAAAGAATAGAACGATAGTTATTTTGTATATCAGACTTAATTTTCTTTAGTTCCCATCTCAATATTTTCCCCTCCCCTGTTGCTATTAAATAATCTCCATTTTCCGAAAACATGTACATTGAACAATCTGAATATAAGCTCTTCTTTTTCTGAAAATTCATCTCAGTCAATACAGAGTAAAAGCTTTCATAAGAATCACCATCAAGTTTGTATTTAGTATTGTAACTCAGTAAAATATCCTTATCATTCGGACTTACGACTATTTGATTGATAAGCGCAACTGGGAATTTTTTTATTACCGCCTTATTTAAATAATCAAATAAGCAAACTGAATCATCATCGGTTAAGACCAAAAAGTGAGTACCTGTAAATTCAATTTCTTTTACAAATGACACGCTTGCATCTTTTGAGGTTGCCGTAAATATTCGCTTACCATCCAAATTATACAAATCAAATTTCCCATCGACATAATTAACAAACCGAGGCGATTGATAGTCTACCACTATTTTATCAACATTTTTAATTTTTTTAAAATTCTTAAGTTCATTTTTTTCAAGATCATATTTGTAAACACCTCCACCGTTTGTTTTTGACTTGGTCAGAATTAGAGTTTTAGAATCACTCGTAAAAACATATCCATCAAAATCTGAAAATCTTTTCTGCAATTGATGAGGCCAACCAAATAAATCTCCGTTAGTTTGGTATTTATATTCAACCTTATCAAATTCAACTTTATTTGGCTTTAAGGAGTAACTAACTTCCTTGGCTATTGAATATTTGAATTCCGGCGTTGCGCGTACTAATGAAAAATAAGTACCAGTATCAAAACACTCAAATATAGTATCTTTAACAATTTGGAAATTCGGCAATGAAATATCCCGATAATGAATAAGTGTATTATAATAACTATCACCATCTTTATACTGTAATAAATAGTGCTTTCTATTCACTGATCGCATTGAAAAAAGCGTTTTATCAGGTATATTTATAATTGTATCGGGCATTGTAAAATTTCTTTCTAGTCGTTTTTTAGTCTTATCAACTGAATCAGCGATTTTATAATAGACTCTTCTTATTCTGTCATCAAATTCTTGATTAAACAACTTTTCCGCGTCATGCATTTCCGTTAATGCCGACTTTATGAATACATCCATAAATTTCATACCAAAAATATTTAGGCTATTTGATGAATTCAAATCTTTAATCGTCGGAATAACATCCATCTCTACTAAATCTGATACTTTCTCATAGACATAGGTTTTCAAACTTCGAGCATTAAAGACTAAATTGCATAAAGCACTAAAGCTGTCAAGTTTTCCAAATTCTTTTTTATTTTGTAGATCTGTCACCAAATCAAATACCATTATTTCCTCATCTGCGCTCAAATCTTTTAGCCAAGCCTTATTTTTATTTCGAAATATTTGGCAAGCTGCGCTTGAATCTAAATTCTTAAACTCTTTTTTTGTAGCCTTAAGTTGTAACAAAGTCTTTGAAAGACTATCGTTTACTTTTTTCATTCGTTCAAACAAAGAAAATATTTTCAATTCTGCTTTCGAAGAAAAGGCCAGACCACATACATTTCTCACTGCTACATATTTCAATAATGCAGTTTTATAATCGCCTTTTACTAAGGCCTTATCTCCGTCAATTAAAATTTTTTGACAATCTTGTGAAAATGCCGTTTTTATTGCGAAAACGAAAAAAACAATTAATATTAGTAACTGCTTCATTTTTTGAATAAGTTAATTTTAGATTTTGTTTCTGGGGAACTATCAATATTCATCACCTCAATTAAGATTTTATTTGCTTCAATAAATTCATTGGCATCAAACAGATACTTTGCCTTAGCTAACTGTTTGTCAACTTCTAAACCTTTCCGCCGACTCTCTTCCTGCCTGAATTTTAGAATAACCGAATCTGAAATTGCTTTTTGTTGTATAAGAGCCACATTTGCTTTACGTAATTCCACATTTGTAAGCTTTTGGCTTTCCAAAGAGTTAGAAGCGATATTATAAGATTGGTAAAGCGAAGCCAAAACAAATATTAAAACTATAAATACTCCAATGATCAAAAATCTCCTCTGTTTTATCCTAATATTGGTTTCAAAAAGCACTTTCTGAGCTTCCATCTCAATTTGCTTTTTCGTTCGCTCGTCTTTTTTTTCTTTAATAGATGGTATTAAAAACTCGTTTATGATATCGTAACACACTATATCCCTCGTTGTATCTTCTCGAATTAACCTTACGTTTTCCGACTTTAATTCATGCAATACCCGCTCAAACACGACCTCCGTTGTCTCAGGAAATTTAGTTTTTAAATCATCAAACAAAGTGCTTTTTGAAACAATATTCCTCGCATCA
The DNA here is from genome assembly GCA_947454235.1 of Chitinophagaceae bacterium. GTDB lineage: Bacteria > Bacteroidota > Bacteroidia > Chitinophagales > Chitinophagaceae > Flavipsychrobacter. The sequence goes on along the minus strand of CANGIY010000014.1, from coordinate 31,778 downwards.
TTTAAAATCAACAGAATTAAAATCTCCTCTGCTATTTCGATATTTTCCTTTGATATTTTTAGAATTCTGTTTTTAAAGAAATCAGATAATATTCTATCGCACCCTTTCAATGTTACAATCGCCTCATCTCCCGATCGCCATACAGATTGACAAACAATTTGTATTTCTGATAAAACAGCACTAGAATTTGAATTATTATATATTTTATTTTCAAAATACTTAACAATTAAGCCAAGTTGATTTTCAAAATTTCTATTTAAATAATTGGGGGGTCTATTTTCATTGGTTACAGGTCCTGCAACAACTTCGCTTATAAATCCTCTATTGACTACATTATCAATGTTCGACGCGTCAAAGCTTTTCTCGACTATTGTATCACTAAAAATCTCCAGTCGCAAGCTTTGATTTCGAAGATCCGGCGTTTTATTGAAGAATTTTTCTAAACTTGGCTGATAATCTTCTCTAAAAGCAAATAAGATTGCAACAGAAATAGAATCATCATACAGTAAAGAAGCAAGTTCATTGAAAATTTTGTTTTGAATTATCAGTTTCTCTTTTCTCAGAATATCGACTGTACCATGTTCAAAGAGTGTAACAACTTCTTCGAACTGGTCAAAAATTAATAAAGGAGTAATCGGTCTATAACAATCATCGTCCAACAATGCATAATTAGAACTTCTAACATATTCAGTCCATGTATCGTTTCTCGTAATAAGTATTTTACGAAATTCATCAACAGAAACTGTGCGTCGTTTATTTCTATCAGAAAATGGTATAAAATTTGAAGGCAGAAAACTCACCTGATCGCCATCAGCCTCTTCTTCATAAATAGCCTCAATGACAAATTCAGCCCCTTCAACTGGTTGAACCCTAATTCGATCAGGTATAAAATTCTTTTTGAGTGCTTTTGGTATTACGCCGGCTGAAATAATTGATGACTTGCCTATACCTTGAACTCCGAATAAACAAACTCCCTTATAAATTGTAATGAGCTGCATGAGTTCGTCAACTTCATTGTCCCTACCAAAGAAGATATTTTGATCCATGAACCTAAAAGACTCTATTCCCCTATAAGGCTCTTTGGGGAAAATCAATCTAGTGTTATCCTTAACCATAATAATTTGGCATTGGTTTTCCTAAAGCTTGGTGATAAATTTCTGGAATTACAGTCCATGCATCTTCAATAAAAAACGAAGTACTAAAACGCTCAACAAATATTTTCTTAATCAGTTCATCGGGTTTAGGGTCAATTGAATATCTTCCTGGGTAGTTATTTTTATCCTTATGCAGTATCTTCATCAATAATCTAAAATTATAATCTTTCAATGAATATCCTATAAATATTATTGGCATTTCAAAGAAATTCTGCAATATCCCTTGAGGAACCGGGTAATTCTTGGTTGAAGTCATACGCATAATAAAATCAATGTAATCTTCATCTGTGATTACTGCTGAATCAATACCATTTGCTCCCTCCAAACACAAATCTCCATGCATTTTAAAAAGAGTAGGAATTGAATTTGAGCTTTCTTTTGATATAGGCACATACTTTGGCGTTTCTTCTTTAACATCTTTGCTGTATACCATTACATTTAAAAGCGTTTTTCCTTCCTTGCCATACGTTTTATGATTACTTTTTTTATAGTTTATAGATGCATCTTGAAATTCAATAAATTTTCTGTTTAACACTGCTTTTTCAAAAAGCCTGTCGTAGTTAGTTGTAATCACTAAGGGAAACTCTAAATCGGCTAATGCTAACAATAGAGGTGATGGTTTTTGCTGGGAATGAAGTATATCTAGCAGCATTTCGTTTAGTTCAAATCTATTTCCCTTTGATTCCAATACAATATATTGAGACACTTGTTGCAAATTAAACTTATCTACATATTCTGGAAAATCCAAGCCACTCTTTGAAATCAATCGTTCGCAAAGTCCTTTACCGTCAGGCAGCTGATCATTAATATCAAAAGTGTATGATGTACCTGAAGCCTCAGGTGGCTTTCTGTTAATTCCTGCTCCAAGAAATAAAATACATCTCTTCTTTTTAATAGCAGAAACCAATTTCCCAAATTCAGCACTTTCACTATATTTTTTTTGACTCATAAAGCACATATAAACTTAGCACCACAATTATATGAATTATATTTTCTATTAACAAATAATACAGCTATTTTTTTTGTGAGAAAAATTTGGAACTGATGAAAATCTTCTTCTTTACTTCGCAATTTCCTTATAATTTGCCCTCTGAAAATCGAGATTATGAAAAAAATAGGTATAATAGGTTCCGGTGATGTTGCGAAGGTGTTGGGTCATGGATTTTTAAAACATGGCTATGAAGTAATGTTGGGTTCGCGCTACAGTGAAAAAATTAAGCCATGGCAAGATGCTGCCGGCCCTAATGCAAAAATTGGCACTCCGAAAGAAGCTGCTAAATTTGGCGACATTGTGGTAATTGCTGTTAAAGGCAAGTATGCAGTTGATGTACTTGAAGAAGCTGGTCCACAAAACCTCCAAAAGAAGACTGTAATTGACGCTACTAACCCAATTGAAGACACAGCGCCTGAGAACGGTGTACTGAAGTTTTTCACTGGCAATGACGAATCGCTGATGGAGCGTTTGCAAATGCAATTTCCTGAAGTACACTTCGTTAAGGCATTCAATAGTGTAGGAAATGCACACATGGTGAATCCTAACTTTGCAGAAAAACCAACCATGTTCATTTGCGGTAATAACGACCACGCGAAAGAAGATGTTGTAGCAATACTCGACCAGTTTGGTTGGGAAGCGAGCGACATGGGTAAAGCAACAGCAGCACGTGCAATTGAACCTTTATGCATTTTGTGGTGCATTCCTGGTTTCTTGCGTGGTGAATGGAACCATGCGTTCAAACTCATGAAATTGTAATCAGTTTAAAAATATTTATGGTAACACCTGCTTTTTTCGGAAGGCAGGTGTTATTTTGTGTATACAATATCCAATTCACATGGCATCTATCCTTTCTGTAAGAAATCTGGAGAAATTTTACGGCACTAAACAAGTGCTTTCAAATATCAATCTTGAAATAGAACCGGGGCAAATCATCGGATACATTGGTCCCAATGGTGCAGGCAAATCGACAACAGTAAAAATACTCACAGGAATAATTCCGGAATACAGTGGTACTATAACTATATTCGGTAAAGACCTAAAAGCCAACTCAATAGAAATAAAACGTAAACTCGGCTTTATTCCTGAACTGGCTGAACTGTACGACCTTTTGACGCCCAAAGAGTACTTGCAATTTGTAGGAAAGTTACACCACCTTGATGATGATATCATCGAAAACAGAGCTAAGAAAATGCTGGATTCTTTCGGCATTTTGGCTAACTATGATCAACGGATGGATTCATTTTCAAAAGGTATGCGCCAAAAAGTTTTATTGACCTCGGGGCTCATTCACAATCCGGATATCGTATTTATGGATGAACCACTATCGGGGCTCGATGCAAATGCTGTGATACTTTTTAAAGAATTGTTACAAGCACTGAAACAAGAAGGAAAAACCATTTTCTACTGCTCGCACATGATGGATGTGGTTGAGAAAGTTTCTGACAGAATCATCCTGATTAATGACGGAACCATTGTCGCTGACGGCACCATCGCGGAACTGAAGAATGGAGAAGATGTAAGCCTTGAACATATATTTGCTCGACTCACTAACCGAGGACACAATACCCTGACCGCAGACGACCTGACAGCAGTACTCAGAGATTCAATTAACCCTGGTAACAGCCTCTAGACCTATGAATAAGTTACTCTTAAAACTAGTGATGCTGCTTACCCCCCTTTGGAGAAATCTGGGGGCAGATATTGTGCAGTTGGAAGCCATACTGAAAATGCGCCTGCTGATGGACGACCGTAAGCCAATAGGCATGGGTAGAACATCAAACGCAAAAAAAGAAAAGAAACAACTGAGAAACGGAAGCTTGCTGAGTGCATTTCTCTACTTCGTTTTTGGTATCATTTACATGGGACCTATTGTAGGTTACACCGACCGTATTTACGGACTTACCATACATTTTACAGTATTGTTTGTATTACTCACAATGACGCTGGTTTCTGACTTTTCGAATACCTTGTTCGACAACAGAGATAAGATGATTATTGCGCCACGCCCAATTGACGACAGAACCATTTTGTTGTCGAAGATGTTGCATATTTTCATTTATCTGGTGCGCATGATAATACCAATGACACTACCAACAGTGATTGCATTGGCGTTTATTGACAAATGGTACTCCCCTGTTTTTTACTATATTCCCCTTGTACTATTGATATTCATGACTTTATTTTTTGTGAATGTCATTTATTTGCTGATTCTTAATATCGCCAGTGGCTCTAAGTTTAAAGATATATTAAGTTTCTTTCAAATACTTTCTTCAATCTTCTTATTTGGACTCATATACCTGCGGCAGAATATGATGTTTGGGGCTGATGGCAATCAAACTATTGATTATCAGAGCCTTAAATGGGTGAAGTTCATACCCACCTACTGGTTTGCCTCGATGTGGCAATGGCTGGGAGTGCCCAACTTTTTTCATACGCCATTTTTCATATCGCTCTTAGGTTTGATTGTCCCTATTATACTGATGACCATATTCATCAAGGTTTTAGCGCCTAGATTTAGTGCGAGAATTTCAGAAATAGACATTAATGAATCTTCTCAATCGGTACCGGTTGCAAAGGTGAAAAGTAATAGTAAAACTGGGAAACGCCTATACGAACGACTCGCAGACGTGTTTTGTAAAGACGATGAAAGTAAGGCGGGTTTTATGCTTACCTGGATTCAAACTTCGCGCAGCCGAACGTTTAGACTGAGGGTATACCCTAGCCTTGCAACCACTCCGATATACTTTATTTCAATCATCATGGCGAGGGTCAACAAAGCAGGATCAACGCAAGAAGTTATTGAAAGACTGTCCCATTCAAGGTTGGTTTGCATCTTTCTGTACCTGAGTGCTACAGCACTGATTTCTGCACTGAATTTCATTGTGCTTTCAGAAAGCTATAAAGCTTCCTGGGTGTATTATGCCACACCAATTAACACACCCGGCAAGGTGATGGATGGAGCAGTAAAGGCAATTATTGCGAAAATATTCATACCCGTTTATCTCGTTATAGGTATTGTATTTGCAAGCGCTTTTGGGATATCATACCTTTCAAATATTGTGCTGGCATTCCTGAACATACTTTTCTTCGGTTACCTGATTATGTACATGGGCTTCAGGAAATTTCCATTCTCGCAACAAGAGGCTACCAGACAAAAGTCTGGGCGTTTTTTACGCAACCTGATGGGTATGTTTGCCACCCTGCTGATGGGTGCATTGCACATGCTGGCATTCCATATTCTGTGGTTTAAACTGATACTGATTGTACTTGTAGGCATACTGGTATGGATGATGCAGGATAGTTATGCCAAAACCCCGTGGGATGTGATTAAGTACGAAGACAATTAATAGAAAATTTCGAAGACCTTTACCTTTACAGTATGTTCGATTTGCAGGATACAATTGTTGCACCAGCTACGCCTCCCGGTTCAGGAGCCATTGGTGTAATTAGATTGAGTGGAAAAGACGCCATTGATATAACAGCAGGATTTTTTAAAGGCAAAAACCTCAAAAAACAAGCAACTCATACCGCCCACTTTGGCAGTATAGTTGATGGAAACGAACTGATTGACGAAGTACTGATTACCTTATTCATAGGTCCTAAGAGCTATACCGGTGAAAACACGGTTGAAATAAGCTGCCATGGTTCTGATTATATTTTACAGCGGGTATTGCAGTTGTGCCAGAAACATGGGGCACGCTTCGCCAAACCTGGGGAATTTACACTCAGGGCATTTTTAAATGGAAGGCTTGACCTTACGCAGGCAGAAGCTGTTGCAGACCTGATTGCAGGGCACAACAAGCGGGCGCACGATGCCGCCATGCACAACCTAAGGGGTGGCTTTGCAGAAGACCTGAAAGCCATGCGCGAGCAACTATTACAGTTCAGTGCATTGATAGAACTTGAACTAGACTTTGCAGAAGAAGATGTAGAATTTGCCGACCGCACCAAGTTCCACCAATTCATTGATAGCCTGACTGTTACCACCCATAGCCTGTTACAATCGTTTCACCTGGGTAATGTGATTAAGAACGGCGTTAAGGTAGCCATTGTGGGCAAACCCAATGCTGGTAAAAGCACCTTGCTCAATGCGCTGCTGAACGAGGAACGCGCTATTGTGAGCGAGATTGCAGGCACAACCCGCGACACCATCGAAGAAACACTGAACATTGACGGCATCGTTTTTAGATTGATAGACACAGCAGGCATACGTGAGCACACCACCGATGTGATTGAGCAAAAAGGCATGGAACGCAGCCGCGAAGCCATTGATAAAGCCGACATTGTGGTGTATCTTTTTGACATCAATGAGGCACGCAAAGACTTTATTGCACTCAAGGCCAAACACCGTAGCAAGCCTACAACCGAAGAGGATGACAACCACGAATTGCGCGCACTCATGCAACAACACGCCAATGAAGTGACGCAGTTTAAAAACGAACTGGCCGCCAAAGATTTTAAGTCGATTATTGTAGGCAATAAGATGGATGAAGTAGGCTCAGAATCAGCGAAAGAACTGTTTGGGCAACATGATAACGAGGTTCTGTTCATCTCAGCCCGCGACCGCGACAACATTCAAAGGCTGCGTGAACGCCTGTACTACCTGGCTGTGGGCGAAGCCCCGCGCAGCGAAGGCACCATTGTGACCAATGCCCGCCACCATGCAGCACTCAAAGACGTTGCCGACGCCCTCAAAGACATTAAATCCGGACTCGACACCCACTTATCCGGCGACCTCCTCTCCCTCGATATACGCCGCTGCCTCCAGGCCCTCGGCGAAATCACCGGAGAAATCACCACCGAGGATAAGCTGGATTACATTTTTAGTAAGTTTTGTATCGGGAAGTAGGGGTATAGAATAAGTGTTTTTAATATTTCATTACGATCGAGAATGTAGTTTTGTACTTATCTTTGTGTAATTAGAATCAAATCGCCATGACTGACCAAATAAAATTACTTAATAACCTAGCAAAAAAAATAAAAGCTGAACGTAACTCACGTACTAAGGCACAAGCTTTAGAAACGCTTGTTAGTGCTGGTATTTTAACCAAAAGTGGAAGTTTTTCTGCCAATTACCCCAATCTTGGTAAAGTAGTAACAAAGTCGCGCTAGATGGATATTTACCAAAGTAGGCCTAATTTAATGATAGGCTTTCACGGTTGCGATTTACAAGTAAGAAATGATTTAGTCAATAAACCTGATACTGTAAAAATTAGCGAGAAGAGTTTTGATTGGCTAGGTCATGGATTTTATATTTGGGAAAATAACTTTGAAAGAGCTTTAAGTTGGGCTATTCAAAAGAAAAAACGTCAGGATGCTCCCAAAGATTTTCAACCGTCTGTTGTTGGGGTATTATATCAGCTAGATTATTGTTTAGATTTTACTGACAGTCATTTTATAAATTTACTCCCGGTATATTACGATTTATTCAAGGCTGAATTGCAAAGTGTAGGCACTCCTTTACCTACTAATAATGATATTAAAGCTGATAAGCATAAAGATCGTGTTTTAAGAGAGCTAGATTGCGCAGTTATTGAATACATGCATAAAAAAATTGATGAAGCTCAAAAAGCCGACATTCTTAATAAGGGTTTTTCTGAAATGAAACGTTTTGATACCGTAAGAGGAATTTTCACAGAAGGAGGTCCTGCATTTGAAGGAGCAGGTATTCAAGCAAAAAATCATATTCAGATTTGTATTAAAAATCTAAACTGCATTAAAGGTTTTTTCATTCCAAGAAAAGCGATTGTCTTTTAGTCGTAGTTTGCTATACTAGCTTGTAGTCTATTTTGTGTATTATCATTTATGTTTTCGATTAGCCAATTAAATAATTTGATTTATAACTATAGTAATATAAATTTTATAATATGATATCTGTATACTCTACAACTAATAATCAAAAGGCAGATATAATTCGCAGATTATGTGAGATGCTTATTGATGATGAACTAAATGAAGGTGTTGACTTGGTTAATAAGAATTATCCTTTTGTAGAAATAGAAAAATTGCACTCAAGGAAATACACGAAAGCCGAAATGATGCGAATTTATCTCAGGGACGGCTTCATTGACAGATATTCAGGGGAAAGGCTGTTGTTCCCTGGGTTAATTCGGCTACTGACGCTCGAAATGCCGAGCGTTTTCAAGTACCATAAAAATTGGAAGATGTCGGAAACGCACATGATTTACTGTGATTTGTTTCCAACAATTGACCACATCGTTCCGATTGCAAGAGGCGGAAGCAATTCAGAAGAGAACTGGATCACAACGAGCCAGCTAAGAAATTCAGCGAAATCAAATTTTACTGTGGAAGAACTGGGGTGGGAAATACTTCCGCCTGGTAGCTTGGAAAGCTGGGATGGGTTGTGTTCTGTCTTTACGCACTGGATAGCAAATGGTGATTTGGTAAAGAAACATTCTCATACTAAGGATTGGAGGTATATCATGGGCTGGTACGATGCATTGACTCAGGTTCAGAATAAAGCTAAGGTCAACTTAGTGATGAGTAAAGACTCTGAGGGAAAAAAAAAGACAGCAAAGCAAAATCAGGGTAAAAAATCAGTTGATGCGACTTTGATTAACATACGCAAACTTAACAAAGGAGATCTTTACAGAACGAACAGTAAAAGCAAGGCGATTTACCTTGTTTTATCATCGTATGATTTAACAAGCAATTGCATTGCAACCGCTATTATAAATAACCATGAGGCAAACCCTGCTAACGTCATTTACTTGATAAGATCCGAAAAGCAAAACAACGTGAACGTGTTGCAGATTGTCGATTATCCCCAATCACCAGAAGAAATAATTGCATCCCTGCCTTCACGACAGCAACACAGGGTTAGACAATTGTATAAAACGACGATTTAATTCAATGAAGTTTTATGAACTCAAAAACACGACAAAAACAAAATCAAACTGTTGCCAGACCTGCTGCGAATCAAATTAGATGGTATAAACAATTCGCATTTACAGATTGGCTAAAAATTATCGGTGGAATATTGCTGTTTTTTTCTTGGTATGCTGACAAAACTGAATCGGATTGGTCGAGTGAAAGAGACAAATTAATGCGCTCCCAGTTGGTTATTGATATGTTGGAAATGGAACGTTGCAACTACGAAATAGCACTCGCGCTTGAACTCAAGAAGAGTCCAATAGATAGCCTTCAAGTTGCCCTATCAAAACAGAGGCTGTCTCGTGTTTATTTCGATTATCTAACCCAAAGCATTGGCAGGGTATTAGATAAAAATGAAAAGAGTCTTTATTATGATAGCCAGTATGTTAATATGGTGCGTTATAAAGAGATTTTTGACGCTACGAACCGAGAGAACCTGAGACAACAAAACTATCGCAGCATCGACAGTGCCTTTGACAAAGTCGTTGATAGCTTCAGTAGTCAATTTGATAATCTTCGTACTGCATTTAGAGAGAAATATTGGTATGTTGACAAAACTGAAGCGGGTTATAAAAAGCTATTCCATGCTTTGTATTGGCTTGGTAGCTTAGCTTTGGGTTATGGTTTTATTGTTGGCAAACTAAGAGGAGAGAAAAAATCAGAGTCTTAACGCGATATGTCTTGACTTATGGGCACAATTAAGGAATTTCTTTGGGAGAGTATTGAGTCAGGTAGGAGAATAACAATCCCTTTGGGCAATATTATTCCACACATACTTCCGTCCCCTTTCGTTGACAAATTCGCAACCGATTTTAAAAGAACAACAAATTTTAAAGAAATCGGGACAGATCCCTTTCCTGGTAAGCGGAAGAGATTAGTGATAAAATATGACGATAACGACGAGGATCTCTTTCCAGAGTCGACAGAGGTACATAGGAATATTAACATCAAATTTCGGCGGAGGGCAAAATGAACCCATGTTTTTCGTATTGTTTCCTATAGTTTCTACATCGGTGTTGTACCAATGTTGGCGAAATCGCTGAAACCCTTGCCAGTAGCCTAATTAAAATTATTGTATTGGGAAGTAGTGGGGAGAGGGGAGGAAAAAAAAGTAAAACAAAATCCACAAAGTATAAATCTCTATGCTCTATTTTATACATTTACACAATTTATAGCTTTAAATAAATTCCCTGAGCATGAAAATAAATTTCTTAAAAGCAGGATCAGGAGATTGCATATTGATTCGGCATAATGGCAAAAACGTTTTAATTGACGGTGGTAATGATTCTAGTTACTTAATCGATCAAATAAAACATATATATAATGCCAGCGAAAAAATAGACATATTAATAATCACCCACCATGATGATGATCATATAAAAGGAATTTTAGAATTACTTACGCTTTTGAACATAGGGGAATTTGGAGAAGCTAAAACATTTATAGATAAAATCTTCTTTAATTCTCCTAATATTTCTAAATTACCAATTGAAAATAACGATGAAAATCTAATTTCTTTTAATCAAGCAAAAGAAGTAGAAAAATTATTGACAAAAATGAATTTGACTTGGGAACAGTGTTTGGAAAATAAAGAAGTAAATCTTGATGGACTAAAACTTGAGTTCTTATCTCCAACTGCAGAGGCAGTAAAAGAATACTACGATTTTGCTGGCGAATTATTAACTAGTGAATATAAATCGGACTGGAGCTCTACATTAGACAATCTTTTGAAATATGTCGACGACAAAAGCCAAGATAGGTCAAAACTAAACGCAAGCAGCATTGTTATTCTATTGACATGTGAAAAGAAAAAAGTTCTCCTAACTGCCGATGTAACACCCAAAAGATTAGAACAAATTATCAACAAATTGGCAGAAAAAGAAAGTGACGGCCTTGTTTATTTTGACCTCGTAAAGTTACCGCATCACGGGAGCTACAGGAGTTTAAATAAAAAAATAATTAGTAAGATTTGCTGTTTAAACTTTGTTATAACTACAAATGGGAAAAAACACTACCATCCAAATAAAAAGACGATTGCTAAGATTATAGAATACTCTAATAGGAAGGAGACTGACGAAATCAACTTTTTTTTCAACTATGATTTGAGAAAAGAATTGAATTTTTCAAACATTGATTTATCAAAATACAAAATAAAACTTCTAAAACACAACTCTACATTCGGTTATGTTATCTGATAAATTCAAAACATGCGGCCTAAAACTAACATGTGATGTTGCCGGACTAAAAAGTTTTGGGTCTGGGGTTTTATATGACACACCTTTGAATTGCAAACATTGGTATGTACTAACCGCAAGGCACATTTTTCAAGAAGACTCAGAAACTGAATTTGATATCATGAAACTCAGTACAATTAAATTAGAGTACGAATTAAACGGCAAATTATTGAAATTTGCCGTTTTACAACAAGCAGAACTGAAAAATTCTATCATTGATTTTGAAGCTGACTTTCTCATATTGAAAGTTCACAAAAAGTCCGATTTAACTTTTTCTAAATTTTCTGTCTCTGATCAGATTGCTGAAAATGATAAGGATTTTTTTGCTTGGGGATGTTCCTCTGCAAACCCAAATATTATAAATCTTTTTGAACTCAATAGAAGCGACAATAGCGCTAAAAGACTTTCTTCGGAAATAAATCACAATCCTGAACATTTAAAAGGAATTTCAGGTGCAGGAGTTTTTCACAAAAATCGAAGTGTTTTATACGGAATAATAATAAAATATCCGAACAAAGACTTCTTTAACTCAACCTTTGAATGTGCACCAATTGAATTCTCAAAAATAAATTCAATTCTAACTGCCAAAGGTGAAATTCCATTAGTACTCGAAGCTAGCGCAAAAACAAAAATTATCAACAAATCAACTATTAACATTACAGAAGCAGAAATAAACTACACAATTCTAAATCTAGAATTGGCGAGCAGACGTTTAAAGCATGACATCCAAGATGATTGGTTTCATGACCCATTAAAATATATCGACCTTTTAAATAATGAATATCTATTTAAACAATTTGAAAATTATTTTGAAAACAATAGTTACAAGAGCCAAGAAGCAGAAATTTATTTTATACCTAAAAAACAATTCACATTAAGAAAGGCAATGATTTCACCATTTATTGATAGAGTTATATATTTGGCTGCTGTTGGTGTACTTGCTGAGAACATTGATAAATCATTGCTACCCAACATATATTCTGCCAGATATAACTACTACTCGAAAAAACAATTAATACTGAATGGCGTAGAACAATGGAAGAAAATGAAATATAAATTAATGGAGTGCGCACATAAAACAACAGACTCCATCTACGATTTTGGCTGTGTCATAGAAATCGATTTACTTAATTTTTATGACAATATTGAAATAAGTCTTTTACATAAAAAGCTTCTTCGAATTTGCACATCGAAGAATGAAAAAAACGCAGCAGATTTAATTAAAAAAATTTTAACCGGTTTTTATAAAGAAAAACCAGTTGGGCTTCCTCAAAACAGCGATGCATCTTCTTTACTTGCAACTTTCTATTTAAACCAGGTTGATACTTTTATGAAAAATCATGTACCAGCCTATTACAGATTCATGGACGATATAAAAATATTTTGTAAAACCAAATATGAAGCTAGAAAAATTCTTCAAATATTGGAAGAAGAACTAAGAAGATGCTCCCTTTCTGTAAACTCGCAAAAAACAAAAATTTACACTTTTAGTGACGAACACCAAAATTTAGAGGATACTGTTCCAAGAAATCATTACGATAACTATCCAGATATTGAAGTAGCTAAAATATTAAGATTAAGAAAATCAAACAATTACACACACTTAAATGATGCCTTTCATAACTCAGTAAGTATTCTTTTAGCTAGCTTTGAGAATGATGTAAATTCCAAGGAAGACAATAGTAGAAAGTTATCTTTTGCATTAAGTTCAATCTCAAATCTAGCTAAAAGGGGGATAAACTACGAAGGCAACTCAACATTTTCAAATGCATTAACACTTGCAATAGAAAATTTAAAGGACAAACCATGGATTACTGCGCAAGTTTGCAATGTCTTAAATTTAATACCAACAAAATACTTGTATTCTTCTTATTTAAATTGTATTAAAATAGTTCTTATTAACGCTAATTACAACATCTATTCTTACCAAACATATCAACTTTGGTTACTTTTAGCAAGGCACAAATGTGACGATATTGAATTGAAAAAATTTGCTGTTCAAGAAATAGAAAAGAATGATGCCACAAGCAGACCAGTTACTGCGGCAATGATAATTTATATTTGTTCAGTTGATATTGAATACAGAAAAGTAATTCACAGAAAAATTGAACAAGATGCATTCACAACATATTTTCAAAATCGCTTAGCTTTAATTTCAATTCGTTCACTCGAACCCGACTTGGTATCTCAAAAAGACCTTTTAGAATCATTGTCATGTTCTTTTGAATTTACAAACAAACACAAAAATAAAGACTTAGTTTTTATACAAGGTTTTAATGAATCCTTTTCTGAATCTGAAGCTTCCGAAGTCGAACACTTATATTCTCTTTAAAATGAAATCGTATATAGTAATCTACTCAAAATCAAATTTACATTCGATAAATATCAATAACCATAACGAATACAAAATTAATGATTTAAGCATTTTTGATTCAACGAATACAATTATAACCTTTCAAACAAGCGACCTTTTAAGGATACATAATTCAGAGACCAAGCTACCTCATATTATAGATCTTGAATGTTTAGATAAACAATTTTCACAACATGGCAAAGAACTCAAATCAAATTCAAACTGGTCGATAATTGAATGCTTGAATCGTAACGAAATTTTAAACTCAGAAATTGACATACTACCAGACAATATAAAGTTTTTTTTAGAAAAAATCTCGTCTTTGTATTTCCATTTAATTGAAAAATCTCCAGAAGAAAAAGAAAGATTTGACAAAATTGAAATACCAGTAAATGCAGTTATATATGAAAGACAAAAAAAAGGAATCAATATCAATTTCGAAAAAATACAAAGTACTTCACTATTAATCGAGCAAGACATTTATAAAATAAAAAACGATCTCCAATTTGAACACAACATTCTCGACCCAAACAACGAAAACTTTCAAAGGGAATACCTAGCAACAAAAAATTATTCATTTATTAACTCATTATTTTATTCATTTAAAATTAGGAAAAATCAAGATGTAATTTGTGGCAAAATATACAAATTACTTAAACTAGAACAAGACTATGACTGTTTGTTGTTGATGTTGGCAAATTCAGGTGGTAGAAAGAAGGTGTACCCAACATATTTGGGGTTCGGTACAATAACTTCTCGAATCATAGTACGCCAACCTTCATTGCAAAACTTAAGTAAGAATCTGAGAGATATAATCATACCTGACAAAAATCACAGCTTGCTTTATGTCGACTACTCACAATTTGAAGCTGGAATTTTAGCTTCACTTAGCAAAGACAATAAATTAATTGAATTGTATAACGCTGACATCTACGCAGATTTAGCTAATGAAGTTATTGGGGATCGCAACGAACGAAATGAAGCAAAAATAATTTTCTATAGATTTATGTATGGTGATAATACCTTGAGCAAAAAAGCAAAAGCTTATTTTGAAAAGTTTGAGAAATTACGCTTGTTCAAATCAGAAATCTTAAATAGGATTGATTCAGAGCATCGAATTCATAGCCCATTAGGCAATTTCAGAATTTCTGTTTCTGATGAAAGCACATGGGCTCTAAGTCATAAAATTCAAAGCACCGCATCTTATATTTACAAAAATTCTATAATTGCGGTAAACAAGGAAATTAAAAAAGCCCATTTTCTTCTTCCAATGCATGATGCAACTCTCTATCAAATTGATACAAAATCTTATGAGGAGGTAAAATCAAAAATCGAAAGTATATACTGTAGAGAGTTTAAAAAGATTTGCCCTTTAATAAAGCCAAGAGTTCAGTCTAAAAATGTGTTCGCTTAAGTATAAATTCCACTCAACCAAACATGTAAATTCTAAGATATTCAACAGGCTCAACAACACAACCTTGCTAAACAACAACGCGAAAAACTCGAACAACAAGCTATCCAAAAATGTCTGAACACAATTAGAAGAATGGGGGCAAGATAACCTCCCCCATCCCGCAAAAAATCAGTAAGTTTGGTAACAGAAATTATTGAGTATGAAAAAGTTATTGTTGGAGGGATGTATGTCGTCCGGCAGGAGTAGATGTTTCCAACTCTTTGCGCTCGCTGTCAAAAAATGCCGAAGACCTCCAGTAGTACTTACACCGTCTTCATAACCTCGTACAGCCTGTAAACATCTTCAAACGAGTTGTACAGTGGTACAGGTGCAACCCTGATTACATTTGGTTCGCGCCAGTCGGCAATAACACCCTTGGCTGTAATGGCTTCAAACACTTCACGACCTTTAGCATTGAAGAGCATCGAAATTTGACAACCGCGGCGAGTAGGATCTTCGGGTGTAATTACGGTGAAGGAAAGATTATTCAGTTGTTTCAATAAGTATTCGAGGTAGCCAGTAAGTTGCTTGCTTTTTGCAATTAATGCAGGTAAACCTGCTTCTTTAAATATCTCTAACGATGCATTGTGTGCCACCATATTAAATACTGGCGCATTGCTCATTTGCCAGCTTGCGGCTCCTTTTTGAGGGTGAAATCCTTTTTTCATCTGGAACCGCACTTTCTCGTCGTTACCCCACCAGCCTGCCAGCCGGAAAACTTCAGGGTTGTCGCCATGGCGCTCGTGCACAAAGGCACCACCTACCCCACCCGGGCCTGAATTCAGGTATTTATAAGAACACCAGCACGCGAAGTCGCAATTCCAGTCGTGGAGTTTTAATTCCACATTACCTACAGCGTGTGCGAGGTCAAAACCTGCATAAGCGCCCGCCTTGTGCGCAGCTTCGGTTATTTTCTTTAAATCAAATAATTGACCGGTATAGTAATTGACACCACCAAACATCACCAGCGCAAGACTTTCACCTGCTGCTTCAATAGCACTTAAAATATCGGCTTCTTCGATGATATGTGCTCCCTCTCTTGGTTCAATTTCAATAATTGCATCGGCAGGGTCGTAGCCAAACATACGCACCTGTGTTTCAACTGCGTACATATCGCTAGGGAAAGCACCTGCTTCCATAATTATCTTGTACCTCGTTTTTGTAGGGCGGTAAAATGAAAGCATGAGTAGGTGCAAGTTCACGGTAAGAGTGTTCATTGCTACTACTTCGTCTTTGTTGGCACCCACAATTTCCGCCAGTCTTTCAGCAAAAAAATGGTGATAGCTGAACCACGGATATTTTGCATTGAAATGTCCTTCTACGCCATATTTAGCCCAGTCGTTCAACTCCTCTACCATCAGTTTTTCAACCGTTACAGGTTGTAAACCAAGTGAATTACCGCAAAAGTAATAGGCGTTATAACCATCGTGTTGCGGGAAACGGAATTGATTGCGGAACGGAGCCAGTACATCCTGAGCATCCATCTTGCGGGCAAAATCGAGCGTAGCCTCAAATTGTGACATCTTAAAATACAGAATTTTGGGCTGCAAAGGTACGATTTAACAGTAGAAACTATGTACCGACTTTACATTAATTCGCAGTGAACGAACCTGATTAGTACACAACAATCATGGTTCTGTCGTCGTGGTTCATCAAATCCCAAAAACCGAGCCATTGCAACAATTGTTGCGCCGCAGTTTGGGGTTGCGCTTTCCAGTCAACAACAAATTTTCCGTCATTTTTTCCATTCAAATCAGCAATTAATTTGCGCCATTGTGCGGGGTCAGCGATTGACTTACCCGAACCTAACTTGGGTGCTGATATACCATCTGTCATCAAAAACAGAAAATCGAAATTGGGTACAATTTGGAACGAAAACCGACTATTGAAACCCACAGAATCAAATATTTCGTGCATTGATATGAACTCGGTGCCTATACCTGAATCGCCAACATCTATTTTATTAAGCAGCTTTACATCTTTACCACCATCCCTTACCAGTGCAATAGGGCTATCGCCTACACCGAAAGAAAATAAAGCATAACCAAACTTGTATTTTTTGAGCAACACAAAAGACAGTGTGGCGTGCATTTTATCCAACGCTATTTTAAGTTCACCACCCTTACTAATTAATGAATGATGCACGAATTTAGCGCAAGCTTCGAGGTGAATCTCTATAAATGCATCAATACGTTGCTTAGCGGCTTCCGACCTAAACCTAAAATAGTCTTCGATAGCCTCATCAAGTTGAATCAGTCCGTTTACAAAACGGGTTTCTTTGCAATAACTGACTACCGACTGAGCAGCCACCGAACTGCCAAGTCTTGAATATTCGTAAGCTCCCGCCCCATCAGATACACTCAATACGGCCCAATGATGAGCTATATCAGTGTACATAGAAAAATCATCTTCACGATGATACCCCATGCTGGCGTGCGAACGCCCACGATGTGATGCCGCAATCAGTTTTTTACCCAATACTGCCCCTGCCCCAATCATATCGTCGGGCTTAGAGAATGGTTCATCCTGATTGCTCGGAATGCTTTTCCACAATATTTTGGGATCTTGATCCATTAATTATCTTGGAGTGGAGTCTAAAATGATTTGATTGTTTACCAGGTACTGCGCAATTTGTACGGCATTGGTTGCTGCGCCTTTTCTTAAATTGTCTGCAACAATCCAGCAGTTCAAAGTATTAGGCTGCGTAAAATCGCGCCTTATGCGGCCTACAAAAACTTCGTCTTTACCTTCGGCATACAAAGGCATCGGGTATTGTACATTAGCTGGGTCGTCCTGAAGCACAACGCCGGAAGTATCGGTAAGAAGTTGCCTCACTTCTGCTAAATCAAAATCGTTTTCAAACTCTATGTTTACACTTTCTGAATGCCCGCCTTTTACCGGCACACGCACTGTTGTAGCTGATACTTTAATAGTGTCGTCACCCATTATTTTACACGTCTCGAGGCTCATTTTCATCTCCTCTTTTGTGTAACCGTTGTCCTGAAACACATCAATGTGCGGTAACACATTCAGATCAATTGGGTGTGGATATGCGCCATTTTCATTGCTGCCGTTTCTTTGAGCCATTAGCGTATCAACCCCTTTTTGCCCGGTACCCGATACCGACTGATAAGTGCTTACTACTACCCTTTTAATGCCATATTTCTTATGTAATGGACTTAAAACCATCACCATTTGTATTGTAGAACAATTGGGATTGGCAATAATCAGGTCATTTTTAGTGAGGACATGTCCGTTTACTTCAGGTACTACTAACGGCACATTTGGCGCCATTCTCCATGCTGAAGAATTATCAATCACCACACAACCGATCTCTGCAAACTTTGGCGCGAGTTCTAAAGAAGTACTGCCTCCTGCTGAAAAAAGAGCAATCTGAGGCTTTCGTGAAAGAGCTGTCTTGAAGTCAACCACGTCATATTCCTTGCCCTTAAACACCACCTTCTTTCCTACCGAACGCTCACTTGCCACAGGAATAAACTCCGTTACCGGAAAATCTCTTTCTTCAAGAATGCGCATCATCGTGGTTCCTACCAACCCTGTTGCGCCAACAACTGCTACTTTCATTGGTGCAAAGGTAAGTTTGGTTGCTTTCGTTTGTTGCGTCGATCCCTTAATTAAATTTGCACAGAAATGTTAACATCTTCATTTTTCCAACGCACCGATGTATTGGCTATTGCACGCGAACTGATAGGCATGCAACTCACCACACGGTTCAATAGTGCGGAGACATCGGGCATTATTGTGGAAACAGAAGCCTATGCAGGAATTACCGACAAAGCCTCACATGCATGGAACAACCGCCGCACCCAGCGCACTGAAATTATGTATGCCGAAGGCGGAACAGCCTATGTGTATCTGTGTTACGGTATTCATCATTTGTTCAATGTAGTGACCAATGTAAAAGATGTGCCTCACGCCATTTTGATTCGTGCACTAGAGCCAACCGCAGGTATTGAACACATGCTAGAAAGGAGAAACAAACCAAAACTTGATGCCACACTTACAAAAGGCCCGGGCGCTCTTAGTCAGGCAATGGGAATAACGACACATTTAACAGGCTCATCATTATTGATCAATACGCAAATAGAGATTTCTGAAATGAGCGGAAAGGAATTGGATATCGGCTTTTCACCAAGAATAGGAGTTGACTATGCAGGTGATGATGCGCAACTACCCTACCGTTTCTTTGTGCGAGGTAATAAATATGTGAACGGAAAACCCAGTTTCAATAAATAACCTAAAGGGAAATAAGATGTTGCACCGCTAGCCTATACCCATTTAAGCCCAGGCCAGTAATACTGCCAATGCACTTTGAAGCAATAAAAGAAGTCTTTCGATATTCTTCACGGGCAAACACATTGCTTATGTGTACCTCTACCACAGGTAAACCAATTGCAGCAACAGCATCGGCAATGGCAATACTTGTATGGGTGTAACCACCTGCATTAAGTATCACCCCTTTACACCGCCCCATACAACTATGCAGCGCATTGATGATCTCACCTTCTACATTGCTTTGAATGTACTCCAGTTCAACTTCCGGCATCTGGGCGCGTAGTTCCGACAGGAATTGCTCAAAAGTAGTTACACCATAAATTGAAGGCTCTCTGGTGCCCAACAAATTCAAATTCGGACCGTTAATAATAGCAATGCGCATACGCAAATTTAATAGAAAATGGGTTTGATGGACTATCTTAAGATTACAGCTAGAATTTAATTCGCTAAGCTTTCATTAATTGCCTTACCTCAATAGTATTGCCTTCGCCCGCCAAAATCGGCGAACCTTTTGCGTATTCAGCCGCTGCCTCAATAGATTCAGCCAAAATAATAATATACCCAGTCAATGTTTCTTTGGTATTACCAAACGCACCGTCGGTTACTGTTTTATTGAAGTGCACCACTTTGGCATTTTCGAACATAAGTCCGGCACCACCTACAAGCCGTTTTTGGCTGATGACTTCTGAAAGCCAAGCGGTGTGTTGCTGCATCCATTGCTGTATTTGTTCTGGCGACACTTTGCCAGCCATGTTTTCGTGGCGAAAGATGAGCATATATTCGTGCATGTTGTTCAGTTTTTGCTGGTGAATAAAAATGAAAGCTCTAAAATACAAACAGGGTGCTGCCTTTTGGACAACACCCTGAAAAATATTTTATAAGCAATTAATTATGCCTTATTACCATCGTACGCCCACCTGATGTAGATTGAACCCCAGGTAAAGCCACCACCAAAGGCAGCAAGAATGATATTATCACCTTTCTTCAACAACGATTCCCACTCCCATAAGCACAACGGTAATGTGCCGTTGGTAGTATTACCAAAACGCTCGATGTTAATCATTACTTTCTCTTCGCTCAAGCCCATTCTATCGGCTGTTGCTGTAATAATGCGCTTATTTGCCTGATGTGGCACCAACCAAGAAACATCGTCACCCGTAAGGTTGTTGCGTTCCATGATTTCAGCGGCTACATCAGCCATATTTTTTACAGCGAATTTGAATACCGATTGACCTTCCTGATAAACATAGTGTTCTTTGTTCATCACCGTTTCAATGGTAGCCGGTTTTACTGATCCGCCCGCTTTCTGGTGCAGGTAAACCCTACCCTTACCGTCGGTTTTCAAAACTGAGTCAATAATACCAAACCCATGGGTATCAGGTTCCAATAACACTGCACCTGAACCATCACCAAAAATGATTGAAGTAGCACGATCTTCGTAGTTCATAATTGAACTCATTTTATCAACACCTACTACAATTACTTTTTTGTGTTTGCCTGTTTCTATGAACTGTGTACCAGTTGTTAGCGCGAAAATGAAACCACTACATGCTGCATTCACATCGTAACCCCATGCATTTGTTAAACCGGCTTTGTCGCAAATAATATTTGCTGTTGCCGGAAATTGCATATCGGGAGTTGTGGTAGCACAAATCAATAATTCAATCTCATCGGGACTAATGTTGCGTTTTGCAAGCAAGTCTTTCACTGCTTCAACCGCCATGTCACTACTTCCTTTTCCTTCACCTTTTAAAATCCTTCTCTCCTTGATTCCGGTACGGGTAGTAATCCATTCATCAGTGGTGTCCATCATTTTTTCCAGTTCGGCGTTGGTAAGCCTGTATTCGGGAACATAGCCGCCCACTGCCGTAATAGCTGCATGAATTCTCTGCATTGACGAAATTTTAGTGGCGCAAAAGTAATGATTTTCACCCTATTTACGCCCGTTTAAAAACTGCGGGCGGTTTCCCGCCCACACTTACTATCATTAAAATGTGAATAAAAAATGAACTTTCGATTACATAGACATGCCACCACACACACTCAACACCTGTCCTGACACGTATAAACTCATGTCACTGGCAAGGAAAAGCGCAGCATTAGCCACATCTTCAGTTTTACCAAAACGACCTAAAGGAATTTTCTCAAACCATTTTTCAGCACCACCATCTTTCAAGTAATGCGTCATATCTGTTTCAATAAAACCCGGAGCGATAGCGTTGCAACGAATGTTTCTACTACCAATTTCAGCCGCTACACTTTTAGTAAATCCAATTATACCTGCTTTAGAAGCTGCATAAGCACTTTGACCTGCATTGCCTTTTACGCCTACCACAGAACTCAAATTGATGATACTACCAGATTTGGCTTTCATCATTGGTCGCATTACCTGCCGAGTGAGGTTGTAAACGCTTTTCAAATTAGCCTGCATTACCTCATCCCATTGTTCAGGAGTAAGGCGTAACAACAGATTATCGCGACTGATGCCTGCATTGTTAACGCAGATATCAATAGTACCGAAGTCTTTCATCACATCAGCAGCCAAGGTTTCAGCGGCTTTAAAATCAGCTGCATCACTTTTATAGCCTTTTGCTTTTACACCCATTTCTGATAAACGCACTTCAAGTGCGCGCGCTTTTTCTTCTGACGATAAATAGGTAAAAGCAATATTGGCACCATGTTCTGCAAATTTCAATGCTATCCCTTCGCCTATGCCCCTACTGCCACCTGTAATGAGCGCAACTTTATTTTCAAGTAATTTCATGTCTATTGTATTTCGGGGCTAAAATAATGATTTAGCAATAATGATTCGAAACATTGGCAAAAACACAATGTTGATAACATCAAAAAAATGGGAATTAATTACCGAGATAGGTTCCTGTAAAAGGCGATTTTTTCTGGGTTGATTGTTTCGCCCTATGCGCAATGTATTGTTTGAACTGTTGCTCGGTCAATACTTTTTTTATCTCTTCCTCTTTCGACTTTTTAAGTTTTGTCGTTGCTTCAGTTTTTAAGTTAGGGCTCTTAATTTTATCTACACTATCAAACTTTGCAGCATACTGCAAGTTGATGGCATTCACTTTATCGTACTGGTCAAGGTCTAGCGAAAGATTTTTGAACATCCATCTGGTTTGTTCTCTTGCTTTTTCCTCTTCTACGGTTCTTCGCATCGGCTTTCCCAAAGGTTCTTTTCTTACCTGTGCAACTACAGACTGGGACACATTAGCACCCGAGACGAGCACTAAAATTATCAGGATTAGTTTATATGGACGCGACAACAACCTCATGCTTCAGACCCCTAGCTTCAAAAACCAAGTTTTATGTATTACGCAAAATAAGGAAATATCATTGATGCAACAAAATTATTTTTTGGCTCCCTTATTATCTTAATCCCTTACATTACTCATTTTCAACGAAAAATACTGGTAAAAAATTGCTCAAAAATCAATCTTTTATACATGATTTTTTCACACTTAAAATATACCAGACGGTACATTTTAGAATTCTATTCAGCAGCTAAACTAAAATTAGAATAAAAACGCTTCGCCTCGGCCTCCCATTTCCTTGCTTCATCCATTTTACCCATTTTCTTGTAACTCAATGCGATATATGGTACATTCTGGAAAATCTTGTTGTTGAGTGAAATCTCTTTCTGGAAGGTTTCAATGGCCTGAGGGTACATTCCACTGAAATAATAAGCCCTACCAAGGTTTGAATATGCACTCATGTAATTTGCATCTACAGCCAAACAGGCTTTGAATTGTTCAATAGCTTTAGGGTACATTTTTGCATTTAAATAAATGGCACCCAAATTATTGATCGGAGCCGGATCTTTAGGGTTAGCTGCAACAATCTTTTTAAAGCATATTTCGGCTGAATCATAAACGCCTTTGTTGAAATAAACCATGCCCAACTCCATCACCGCATCAAGAAGCTCAGGGCTTGCATTTACTACATAACGGTAACAAGTGATAGCAGAATCGTACATTTTCAACTGATTGTAGGCCTTACCCATATTGAAGTACGCCAATCTAGGGTCAAAACTCATTGTCAAAGCCTTTCTAAACAATTCCAAAGCTTGTGGATACTTACCCGAAGCCAAATACACACTTCCAAGATTATTCGTAGCAGTAGCATGACCGGGATTAATTTCCAGTGCTTTTCTATCATAATATTCTGCTGAATCATACTTCTTCTCACGATCGAAAATGCGCCCCAATTCTGCATTTGCCTCAGAAAATTTAGAATATATTGCCAACGAACTTCTAAGATGTCCAATGGCCTCAACATCGATCGCTGACCTTTTTGCCGGGTCTTGTTCTTCCATATACACAGTTTCAGCCAGTGCTGTACCCAGGTAATAATTTAATCGAGCATCATTAGGTGATTTCTCTAAATCTACTTTGTACAGCTCAACATTATCGCGCCAATCTTTGTTACGAGCGAAAGTCATAACGCTGTAAACGAGTGCCACCGGTACAAGCAATGCCAGAACCTTGGGTTGCATTGTGAATCTTTTACTAAGATAAATATCTTCCAGGTTTGGCAACAACCACTTATCAAATGCTGTAGCAATAGCCAGACACGCGCCGGCAGAAGCCATGAACAAGAAACGTTCCCCCATTTCAGCACCTATCAAGATGAACATGTTGTTGAACAATGCAATAGTCATTAAGAAGAATAACACAGCAAAAGCAAATGGATTTTTCTCTTTCTTTCTGATGGCGTTGATAGAATAATAAACAATGAAGCCGTAAGCAGCCATTGTAGCCAATACAACAGGATTACCAAAACCTACGAATGGAATGGCATTGTAAGAATAGTTGCATACCAAAGGATACGGTACAAACATCATCCATAAATACTTACCTGAAATGTAAATGCTGGTTGCAATTCTTGTCATTACATCAGGCGCCTGAACCAATGCATTGTCAATAAATTCAATACTGCCGGAAGTGTTTGCATCGTAAGCAGTCAAAACCCGATTGCGAACAATGATGAACAATACGATAGGAATTATAGCAGCTAATGTGATTTTGATAGCCCTACCAGAATCATCATTTTTAAATAAAAAGAACAATACAGGCACAACACCCATGAACACAACCGTGTTCTCCTTAGATATAATAGATAGGTACAAAATGATACTACCTAAAACGAGGTGCATCATCTTACCCTGTTTCATAAACTTCAGGAATAAAATCAATGCCCAAAAAGCAAACAAGAAACACAATAGCTCATCTCGACTTTTAATGTTTGCAACAACTTCAGTATGAATAGGATGGACCGCAAATATTAAAGCACCTATAAAAGCAACGACAGGCTTTTTTTCATCAAAAAACAAGTGTAAGAACCAGAAGAAAAGAAGCACACAACCTACAAACGTCAGCACGTTGAAAAAGTGATTTACATGCGCATTTTGCCCAAACAAACCTGTTTCGATAGCAAACATAACTAACGACAACGGGCGATAAGTATCGTTTGGCACTACCAAATAACCTCGCATGTGGGGCGTAGTGAGTAATTCACCGATACCTTGAAATCCTTTTGCTACAATGGTATTGTCTTTGACCATGATGATATCATCAAGCACAAAACCATGTCCGAGTGTATTGGCGTAAAGCAAGAAAGAAACAGCGGCAAGCACCACCATAAAAATTTTGATAGGTGCCATTATTAACCCACCTTG
Organism: Chitinophagaceae bacterium; assembly: GCA_947454235.1. Taxonomy (GTDB): domain Bacteria; phylum Bacteroidota; class Bacteroidia; order Chitinophagales; family Chitinophagaceae; genus Flavipsychrobacter. Next base: position 6,711 of record CANGIY010000014.1, on the reverse strand, counting down.
TGGTGTAATTGCAGAAGCAGAAGATGCTGGCTTTGCTACAGGGGCAACCTTACCTGTCTTTTGTTGTACTGGTTTACTCATATTGGGTCTCAAGTAAAAACGTAAAATAAAGCATTTTCCCTCTGTTCACCAAAGGGGCAACAATCAAAGCCTAACAAAGAAAAACCCCGGGCTGTTTAAAACCCGGGGCCCAATATTTAAATATTCAGATTAAACGCCTGTTGCACTACCTGAAAGCATAGAACCAATGTATTCTCTGTTCAGGCGAGCGATGTTTTCCAACGAGATACCTTTAGGGCATTCAGCTTCGCAAGCACCAATGTTGGTACAGCTACCGAAACCTTCAGTATCCATTTGGCTAATCATATTCACAACGCGTTTTTTCCTTTCAGGCTCACCTTGTGGAAGTAACGCGAGGTGCGATACTTTAGCTGATACGAACAACATTGCTGAAGCGTTAGGGCAGGCAGCTACGCATGCACCGCAACCAATACATGTTGCAGCAGCAAACGCATCGTCAGCTTGTTGTTTTTCAACCGGCAGGCAGTTTGCATCAACCGCATTACCTGTATTAACTGAAATATAACCACCGGCAGCAATAATTCTATCGAAAGCTGTTCTATCAACTGCAAGGTCTTTAATAACCGGGAATGCACTTGCTCTCCATGGCTCAATAACAATGGTATCTCCATTTTTATATTCGCGCATGTGTAACTGGCAGGTAGTAGTTTCATGCCAAGGACCGTGTGCACGACCATTGATGTACATACTACACATACCGCAGATACCTTCGCGGCAGTCGTGATCGAATGCAATTGGTTCTTTACCTTCTGAAACGAGTTGTTCGTTCAAAACGTCAATCATTTCAAGAAATGACATTTCAGAAGAAATATCTTTTACCTGAAAAGTTTCAAATGCGCCTTGACTTTTACTGTTTTTTTGTCTCCACACTTTTAGAGTGAGGTTCATTGTATAGTGTTGCATACTCTTTTTTTCGTTTTTTTCGGGTTAAAGGTGAAGATTACTTATAGCTCCTAGTACTTGGGTGAACAACTTCGTAGTCGAGGCTTTCTTTGTGTAATTCATATTGGCTATCGCCTTTGAATTCCCACGATGCTACGTACATGTATTTATCATCTTGCCTTCTTGCTTCGCCATCTTCTTCCTGGTATTCTTCACGGAAGTGACCACCGCAGCTTTCATTTCTATGCAATGCATCGATACACATCAATTCGCCCAATTCAAGGAAGTCAGCCACTCTACCTGCTTTGTCCAACTCAGGATTGAAACCAATGATTTCACCAGGGATACGAACATCAGCGTAGAATTCTTTCCTTAAAGCCTTAATCTCTTCAATTGCTTCTTTAAGACCTTTTTCGTTACGTCCCATTCCGCATTTGTCCCACATAATTTTTCCCAAACGCTTGTGGAAGCTTTCAACGCTTTGTTTACCCTTGATGTTCATCAAACGGTTGATGCGTTCAGAAACTTCTTTTTCTGCTGCAACAAACGCAGGGTGATCAGTAGGAATTGATTTTGTGCGGATATCGTCAGCAAGATAGTTACCGATTGTGTAAGGAATTACGAAGTAACCATCAGCCAAACCTTGCATGAGTGCAGATGCGCCCAAACGGTTTGCACCGTGATCAGAGAAGTTAGCCTCTCCAAGAGCATACAAGCCCGGAACGGTAGTCATCAATTCGTAGTCAACCCACAAGCCACCCATTGTGTAGTGTACCGCCGGGTAAATACGCATTGGCACTTCGTAAGGGTTTTCACCGGTGATTTTTGCATACATATCGAACAAGTTGCCGTATTTTTCTTTAACGACATCTTTACCCATTGCAATAATCTCAGCCTTAGAAGCATTAGGTTTACCTTGTTTGTTCGATTCAACTTTACCATAACGCTCAATCGCAGAAGCGAAATCGAGGTATACTGCCATTTTTGAAGAACCTACACCATAACCTGCATCACAACGCTCTTTTGCAGCACGGCTGGCAACGTCACGAGGTACAAGGTTACCGAATGCAGGATACCTTCTTTCGAGGTAGTAATCCCTTTCTTCTTCAGGAATATCAGTAGGTTTTCTATTATCGCCTTTAGCTTTTGGCACCCAAATACGACCGTCATTCCTCAATGATTCTGACATCAAAGTAAGTTTCGACTGGTGGTCGCCTGTTACAGGGATACAAGTAGGGTGAATTTGCGTGAAACATGGGTTACCGAAGAAAGCACCTTTTCTGTGCGCTTTCCATGCTGCAGTTACGTTGCTACCCATCGCGTTTGTAGAAAGATAGAATACGTTACCGTAACCACCGGTACACAACAATACTGCATGACCGAAGTGACGCTCCAACTCACCTGTAACCAGGTTACGGGCAATGATACCGCGTGCTTTACCGTCGATAGTTACAACTTCAAGCATTTCATGACGAGAGTACATTTGCACTGTTCCTGCTGCCACCTGACGCTCAAGTCCTTGGTAAGCACCAATCAACAATTGCTGACCGGTTTGACCTGCTGCATAGAATGTACGTTGAACCTGAGTACCACCGAAAGAACGGTTGCTCAAAAGACCGCCGTATTCACGAGCGAAAGGAACACCTTGTGCAACGCACTGGTCAATGATATTAGCACTTACCTCTGCAAGCCTGTGAACATTACCTTCACGTGCACGGTAATCGCCACCTTTAATAGTATCGTAGAACAAACGATAGGTGCTGTCACCATCGTTTTGGTAGTTTTTAGCTGCATTGATACCGCCCTGAGCCGCAATAGAGTGCGCCCTGCGCGGACTGTCCTGAAAACAGAATGCTTTTACTTTATAGCCCATTTCGCCGAGCGATGCCGCTGCTGAAGCGCCTGCCAGACCGGTACCAACTACAATCACTTCAAGCGAGCGTTTGTTGGCAGGGTTAACCAATTTACAAGTTGCCTTGTAATTTTTCCATTTTGAATCTAATGGACCCGCAGGTATTTTAGAATTGAGTGCCATATTTATATATCAAAAGTATTTTTAAGAGTTAAGAAGCTGATTGATTCAACAACCACCTGTGAATGAATTAGTTAATGATGTGGAAGTGGAATGCGATTGGCATTGCTGCGAAAATCAATGGAACGATGATTGAAAAACCAACACCTACTGCTTTAATCATTCCTTTGTAACGGTGCATACCTAAACCCAATGTTTGGAACGCACTGTAAAAACCATGCACCAGGTGCCATGCCAAAGAGAAGCAACCGAACAAGTAAACACCTACAACCCACATAATCTGGAACTCTTCGCGCATTGCAGCATACAAATCAAGCTCGTGACCGGTTGATAGCTGTGACCAACGGTTAGGCGCCCAAAACTTGTACAGGTGCATAACAAGGAACAACAAAATAAGTGTACCCAACAATGCCATGCTGCGGCTGTACCATTTGCTGGTAGCGTTGCCCGCACTTACTGCGTAACGGCTTGGCCTTTTAGAATTATTCGCAAAATAAAGCGAAAGACCTTGCACAATGTGCAAAATCAGAAACCCGAACAAACCAATTTCGGTTGCACGAATCAAGAAGTTTGTGCCCATGAAGTGCGCAGCTTCGGTAAAACGAACACCGTTATCGTTGTAAAAAATCTGAGCATTTACATAACAGTGAACAATAAGAAAAACAATCAGAAACAGCCCCGTAAGTGCCATTTGAATTTTCTTCCCAACAGAGGTACTAAAATACAGTTTCCAGTTCATGCGATCCGGCTAAGTTTTGAGTTTTAAAAATTTTTTGTGGCGCAAAGATAAAAATTATCGTTAAAAGGTTTAACAATTGTTGCTACCCGAATTTGATAGTTCAGCACATGTTATTAACCGTTTGGAATTACCCGATTGACAAAAATAATAAGAGCGACCCGTAGGTCGCTCTTAAATATTTTATAATCAATTAGTTATAATTCTCGTGAATTTCGTACTTGGTTTCGTATTCATTGAACCATTTTTTCTTTCTCCATAAAAAAGAGAATGGTAAAATACCTACCGATGTTGTAATATTTGATTTTTCGGTGAGCGTAAACGGACTATTCGTGTTCAATACGTTTTTAGTATGGTCAATTAATGGAATAGAACCAAAACTGTACAATACTTTCACTTTGAAGCAAATACCTAAGAAGAATGAAAACTCACCTTTCACAAATGGTTTAACTGCTGTAGTAATACCTGCACTGATATCAGAATACGCAGGATTTGTACCTGTATACCCCATTGCAGACATATCAACCTGAGGCATCAAACCAACACCACCGGTAAAGCCAAAGTGCGGATTCCTTTTACAAAGCGCATCGGCACCTACTTTATAGTCGAGACTGATAGGTACACCTAATTTCAATGTCGCACCAACTAAGTCGCCACCTAATGGGTTAAGACTTTCATCATCTAAAATTGAACCATCTGTCTTAAAGACAGGGTTTAGGTGCAACCACAGATATTCTTGATAAACAGCTCCTAAGCTCAAAGAAATAGTGCTGTTATTGGTTAATTTACGCAAGGGGAAGTTAATGTTCATATATGCGCCAAGCCCATAATATGCATTTACATTTATCTTAACAGTTGAATCACGAAGTAATGACTTGTAGTCGGAACCGTATATGGGCGCGATACCTTTATACTCACCGGTAGCCATTACATAAGAATAGCCAATTTCAAAGCGTGAATGGCGACCAAATGCGTGTGACTCTTGCGCAACAGCGAGCAGTGCAACAACGGCACAGATAGAACTAAGTACTTTTGATGCTTTTAGGCGAATGGTTTTGAACATACCAATTGTTGATGAGGACAAAAATAATAAATAAGTGTTTCGAAGCTAATTTTTAATGATGAATTTTATCCCACACTTACTGTATAGCCACCTTGAAAGTCAATTGCACCTCAATTACTTGCCGTACTTATCAACAATTTTAGTCAATAAAGTGTCTTTCAACAACGAATCGAATGTAGCGAACGATTGTTCGCCAACATTTTTAGAAAGTACATATTCGGTCAGTTCTTTACAGCAAGGCTCTATCTTTTGGCTACCCACCACATCTTTCAACTTGCTACCTACACATGCTTGCATAATATCGGTGCGCCGGGTGGCATTATTGCAACCCGTACCAACAACAAAAAACAAACCTGCTATAGCTACTAATTTAAAATGCACTTGTAAAACTTTACTGGTAGCCACCCAAAAACACTGGTTACCACAGCGAACAAATGTATTTCTTTATTCTGTTTTTAACATAAAAATGTTTAGGTTTGGCTTTGGAAAGGTTTAAGACACATGTACAGAATTTCAGCTACTATTATTGCCCTGTTCTCTTTATTTGTTTTTCAATCGGGCAGCAAACTGAACGCGCAGGAAATTGCACCACCTGATATTGAGAAAATGCGCATTATGGAAGACAGTATGCTCATAACTATCGATTCGATATACAATGCGTACTTACCCGAGTCGCACGTAGGTTACAGTGAAAGGCTAATCAAGCAACTGGTAAAAGCACTTCGTTGCGATAATTCTTACATCTACCCTTTTAGCAAGATTGCCGATAAAATCAGCATCATTTATTCCGACGACAGCGCCTTCAGGATTTTCAACTGGATGATTGATTATAATTCAATCAATAAGCGCTATTACGGAGCAGTTCAGTTACCGAGCCAAAAACTCAAATTATTCGGACTTTCAGATTACAGCGCAAAACTCGAAAAAGGCGCCGAGGACAGCATACTCACGGGTGGCAAATGGATGGGGGCATTGTACTACCGCATCTTAGCTACCGACTACAATGGTGGTCGAGTTTACACATGTTTAGGTTTCAGCGAGGCCAGCCCTACGGTGAACAGAAAAATAATGGACCCTATTATTGTTACTGAAAACGGTATCACTTTTGGGGCACCTATTATTGGAATTGGTTCTAAAACTATGAAGGGGCAACCTATCAATCGTTTTCTGTTAGAGTATAAAAAAGGTGTTTCTGTAACTTTGAATTGGGACAAAGAAAAGAGCATTATTGTTTGTGACGACCTCACTTCTCAAATCAACGACCCGAATCGTAAATATACATTTGTGCCTAGCGGGCAATACAATGCTTTCTACTGGAACGACGGCATGTGGAACTTCAAAACCAACATTCTGCCTATCCAGGATTTGAAAGACGGTGAAGCCCCAACAGAAGACGTTAAAAAGTAGGCATCTCCCCCACCCAACCGCTTAAAATTGAGTAAAAATTTATCTTTCTACTTTTCTTTGGCACGGGTTTCAGGAAATCATTTTTTTATTACCTTTGCACTCCTTTTGAAGGTAAAACTTCAGGAAATGAGCTATTGGTCCGGTAGCTCAGCTGGATAGAGCGACAGCCTTCTAAGCTGTAGGTCATTGGTTCGAATCCAATCCGGATCACAAAAACAGAGTGAGAGCGGGGTGCAAAGAGCACTCCGCTTTTTTGTGTCCACCTCATCCCCGACCCTTCTCGGATCAGGAACAAAACCTGTGGGTCAGAACAAATAGTTGTTGTAAATTAGTGTCATGCATTCTTCCTTTACAACGGTATTAGACATTATTTTCCCTTCAGCATTCAAGGACTATTTTGAACTTACAAATCATACTTCTTCATCAGAACGCTTTGATTTTTATTTGCAGGAAATCAATGATATACCTGAGCAATACAAAGGCAACAAGTTAACATCCAAAGGTTTTTTT
>CANGIY010000013.1 GCA_947454235.1 Chitinophagaceae bacterium | reverse complement strand
TTGTGCATCGACAGATACAGTTGAAGTAACAAACGATTGTTATGTTGACTTGCCGAACATATTCTCACCTAATGATGATGGTGTTAATGATTACTTCTTCCCAAGAGAATACCTGACAAAAGGTATCACAGCATTCAGCATGGATATCTACAACAGGTGGGGTCAGTTAGTATATCAGACAACATCAATTGAAGGCAGAGGTTGGGATGGCAAATTGAACAGCATACCACAGCCTGAAGGAGTTTACATCTATGTGATTAAAGCAACGTTTAAAGACGGACGAACAATGAGTAAAAACGGCAATATTACGCTCTTGCGTTAGTAGTGCTCCTAATACAGGAAGCGGGTGGTGCGAACCACCCGCTTTTTTTATGTAAGGGGTTCAGGTTTTAGATGAAAATTCGAAGGGCATATATAGAGGGAAAATTGGTGAATTTTGGCAAATGTTCCGTTTATTAAAAAGTTCATTGATTTGAGTTTCCTGTATGCGTAAATAGATTTGGCACACACTAAAAAAAAAGTAGTTGATTACGCATTATTAAGCAACAGGATGTGGAAGGTACTAGCAAATAATGGCTTAAACCTTGGCGGAAAAGACATATTTGGAGTCGATATGCGAGTTAGATTAATAGAAAACACCAAATAATCGCCTTAAAGCAGAGACAATTTTTATTTTTACCCAACCTTTTAGTATTTTTCGGCTGTATTTATTTCAGACTATCATCGTAAACAATTGAAGTTGTCATGAGAAAATTAATTTTACATCGTTACAGAATTTTGTTGTTCAGCATTTTATTGCTGGTTTTGGGGCAAAATTCGTTTGCTTCGCACGTCGTAGGTGCCGATTTGCATTACACGTGGATTTCAGGAACACGATATAAAATTACCTTGATTGTTTATGGTGACTGTGGTCCGGCGAGTGCGTCGGCGTTCAGTACATTGCCTTCTGCAACGCCTACTATTTGTGTTTATGATGGTTCCACATCGGTAACTAGTTTGACTTTAACATGGGATAGTAGTTTGAATATTCGAAGTGGTAAAGAGATTACTCCTGTTTGCCCGCGTGATTCTAACTCAACACAATGCCATAGTAGCACTTCCTCTATTCCCGGTATTAAGCAATTTGGTTATAGTACTTACTATGACCTTGGGCATCGCTCGGCTAACTGGAGATTTATGTTTAATGGTGCTATGGGGGCGTCGTCTACGGGTCGCGCCGCAGCGATTACAAACATTTCAGGTGGAACAACTACTAGGTTGGTTGCAACATTGAATAATCAGGATGTCAATAACTCTAATCCAGTTTTGACAATTGTACCAACTCCATTCTTCTGTTTAAATAATGATGACTATTATACACCGGGTGGTATCGATGCAGATGGAGATAGTTTAGTTTACTCTTTAGTTCCTGGAGCGACTCCATCTGGCGCATGCGGTGCTGGACCAACCGTGACATATATTGGTGGCCACTCAGCAACAGACCCATTGAGCTATACAGCCGGCAGTTATTCATTCGATTGGAGAACAGGTTTGATTAGTTTCCACCCAAATGTTACTCAACGTGCATTGGTTGTTTATAATATTGAGGAGTGGCGCGGTGATACACTAGTCGGTACCAGCCAAAGGGAGATGACTTTCCTTGTTATCGCTTGTTCTACAGCTCCGCCAACTGGTCAGTTCGTATCTGATAGCGGTGGTGGTACGATTGATGATCCTTATCACTTTCATATTTGTGCCAATACTACTGATTTTGCTTTGACATTTGCGGCTTCAGAGACTGATACTACGAATGAACTATACATCAGGAACACAGGTTTGCCTCCGGGAATGACTTTTACTGTTTATGGCGATTCTACCAACCATGCTGTTGGTGTGATGCGTTGGTCATCATCGGTAACTCCGGGTTCTTACGTTATTTATGTAATTGTAAAAGATAATGCCTGCCCAATTCAGGGTATTCAAACCATTCCGGTGCACATCGACGTATTGCCTGTTCCGGCTCTTGCATATACAATCATATCTCAGTCAGACTGTGTGAGAGATGGTGTTGTTTCTGTAACACCGGGCGGTATGGGCGCACCATGGCGCGTAACACTTACGAACGCTGCTGGTACAATTTTGAGTAACGATTCAGGTCTAACAAGTACTTACTTAGATACGATTGCTATTGGTTGCGATACATTCACAATTTATAGCGCAATTTCATCTTACTGCTTTGCCAAAGTGCCTATTTGTATTACACAAGCACCGTTCCCTGATCCTACAGTAACATTCGAAAACCCAACTTATTGCGGTGCTAACGACGGAGTTATCCATTTGACTGGCTTGAACGCAACAGAAATTGATACAATCAGGTACAACTACAACGGTAGCCCGGTATCATTATCTATCCTTACAACTTCATCAGGTACTTATGATATCACTGGACTTTGCGCTGGTGTTTACAACAATATTACAGTAAATACTGGTCGTTGCCATTCAAACCCTCGTGGTCCTTACACGTTGGTTAACCCGGGCTTTACAACGGCTATCCGCGATTATGGTGATCCTAGCGCATGTGGTTATAACGATGGTTATATTACCTTAAATGGTCTTCACCCTGGTCAGTTTGATACGGTTCACTACTTGTTCAATGGTACACCTTCATACTTTACAGGAGTAGTGCTTGCAGATAGTTCAATCAGGGTACCTTCATTGTTGCAGGGTGTTTATACTAATATTTGGGTGTCAACAACCGGCGCATGTGCTAGTTCAAACTCACTTTGCGTTTCAAACTTTGTTGGTCCTGTTACGTTAACAGCACCAACCATTCACGCAGAGTACACAACATCAACGCACCTTGGTTGTAATGGTGATACAGTATTTTTCAATAACCTTTCAACTCCTGCAGGTCTGTTGACATACAGGTGGTGGTTTGGAGATTATATCACAAGCACGGATACTGCTATAAATCCTAGGTACATCTACCACCCTACAACAGCAACTACGTACGCAACAGTATTGTACATTTCAAACGGCCGTTGTGTTGATAGCTTCAAAGTAAACGTTTCTTTGCAACAACCAATAGATGCGTCTTATACGATTGCACCTGATGCTGTTTGTCAAGGTACACCAATGAACTTTGTAAATGGTTCATTAGGCGTGGGTAACACTTACAAATGGTATTTTGGCGATGGCGGAACATCAACCGACATCAACCCAACATACACATACAACAACACAGGTAATTACAAAGTGGTGATGTTTGCTACTGATAACATCGGTTGTAAAGACACATTCATTCATTATGTTCAAATTGACTCGAACAGCGTAGTAAGCCTGTCATCAACTGATACAGTATTCTGCGTTGGTGGTGCTGTTACATTCCAAGGTACATATACTGATATTGGTCTTACCAATGTGGCATGGTCAATGGGTGATGGAACAACAGTATTAAACAGAAACCCGGTACAACATGCTTATGAAACACCGGGTACAGAAACAATCACATTAGATTTGACTTACCGTTTGTGTCCTCCAAAACATGTTCAAAAGACAATCAGGGTTTATTCATATCCAAGAATCAACCTAGGACAAGATTCAAGCATTTGTCAGGGTGGAGAAGCAATCACATTGGGTGACTTCACAAACGCTGGTAATCCTGCTGCAACATGGAAGTGGAACAATGAAGCAACAACTGCTGCTATTTCAATTTCAAAAGCAGGACAATATGTATCAACAGTAACAATCAATGGTTGTGCATCGACAGATACAGTTGAAGTAACAAACGATTGTTATGTTGACTTGCCGAACATATTCTCACCTAATGATGATGGTGTTAATGATTACTTCTTCCCAAGAGAATACCTGACAAAAGGTATCACTGCATTCAGCATGGATATCTATAACAGGTGGGGTCAGTTAGTATATCAGACAACATCAATTGAAGGCAGAGGTTGGGATGGCAAATTGAACAGCATACCACAGCCTGAAGGCGTATACATCTATGTGATTAAAGCAACGTTTAAAGACGGACGAACAATGAGTAAAAACGGCAATATTACGCTCTTGCGTTAGTAGTGCTCCTAATACAGAAAGCGGGTGGTGCGAACCACCCGCTTTTTTTATGTAAGGGTTGAAGTTTTAGATGAAATAACGGTTATAAAAAAGGGTGTTTTCCTTTAAAAATTGTAATTTAATCCTTAATTTGCAGTCCTATTGATATAACCTAAACTAATGCATATGTATTTTAAAGGTACAAAATGCCAATTGGTCATTGCCAGTTGTTTTTTATCCATAAACCTATTCGCTAAAGAAGCGAAATTCAATACGGGTGAAGTATTGAAAAAGCCTCTTTGCTTTATTGAAAACAAAGGACAAATTGTGGATGAACACCACAATTCGAGAACTGATATCAAATACAAACTCACAGATAAGAATGTGAGCCTGTTCCTTGGTCAGGATGGCTTGCACTACCAATTTCTCAATAACCAACAAAACGAAAGGTTGGGAATGAGCGTTATGTTGGTAGGTGCTAACCCAAATGCACAAATCAGTGCAGCGGGAGAATTGCCGTACTACGAAAACTATTACCTTAACAATACTGCGGCAGTTGGTAAAACTGCACATGCTTTTACAAAAGTTACTTATGCCAATGTATATCCAAACATTGACTGGGTTGTTTATGTAAAGGAAAAAGGTGTTGAATATGACTTTATCGTAAAACCAGGTGGTGATGCGAGTCAAATTAAAGTGAAGTATGATGGCGCTGCGTCTTTGGCATTAAATGCTGATGGTTCGGTGACTGCACACACTCCATTAGGCGATATCAATGAAAAAGTACCTGTTACTTTTGAAAATGCTACCGGTAAAAAAATCAATTCTCGCTTCGTGGTGAACAACAATACTGTAAGTTTTGCAGTAGCTGCGCATGAAGGTGCAATTACCATTGATCCATATTTGTCATGGTGTACCTACTACGGAGGTTCAGGTGATGAGTATATCTATTCGACAAAATGTGACAGAAGCGGCAATATTTATGTAACTGGTTTCACTACCAGTTCCGATTTGCCAACTGCATCGGCTTACCGCGGTTCATTCACCGCTATGCGCGATGCGTTTGTTGCTAAGTACAATTCTACCGGTACAACTTTATTGTTCTCAACCTATTTCGGTGGTGATAGCATTGATGTTGGACATTGTGTAACAACTGATAATGCGGGTACCAACGTATATGTTATTGGCACTACAAAATCACCGGGCATTGCAGTAGGAGGAACAATTTACCACAGTTCAATTGGCGGTGGTAACGATATGTTCCTTGCGAAATTTTCTCCATCAGGCACGTTGAGTTGGAATACCTACATTGGTGGTTCTGGTGATGAAGAAGGTTTAGGTGTTACAGTTGATGCCAGTGGGTTCGTTTACGTTGGTGGTAGCACAACAACAACTTCTGCTATGGCGGTGGGTAGTACTCCACACCAAACAACTTTCGGCGGTGTAACTGATGGTTATTTAGCTAAATTCAATGGCTTTGGTGCTATTCAATGGGCTACTTACTATGGTGGTGGTGCGGAAGATATCATTAATGGCGTAACTATCGACGCATCGGGTAGACTGGTGTTTGCGGGTAAAACAAAAAGTGTGGCCGGTATAGCTTCAGCAACTGGTGCTTTCACAACTTTTGCCGGTGGCACAGGTGCTGACGCATTTGCAGGTTCTTTCAGTACTTCCGGAAGCGGTACTCGTAACTGGGCTACATACCTCGGTGGTAACTCTAACGACGAGGGCAATGGAGTAGCTACCGATGCAAACTCAAATATTTACGTTGTAGGCAATACATCAAGCACAAACGGAATATCTTCTGGTGTATCTTACCAATCAAGCTTCGGTGGTCGTGTTGATGCGTTTTTGATGAAGTTGACTTCAGTTGGTGTAGTTACCTGGGGTACATATATTGGCGACACAACTATTGAAAATGGTAATGCAGTTGCTACCGATATGTATGGCAATGTTGTTATTGATGGTTATACAATGAGTGTAACCAGTTTGGCAACAACGTACGGTTATCAAACTACAAATGGCGGTGGTGCTGGCGGTAGTGTTGATGCATTTTATGCTAAATTTAATACTTATGGACAGAACATTTATGTTTCGTTCTTCGGTAAAGGTGGTACAGAAACTGCATATGGTATTTCTACCGACCCTACAAATAGCTCGGTTGTAATTGCAGGTATGACGAATAGCGTTTCAGGTATGTCTACAACCGGAGCTCAACAAACATCAATCGGTGGTTCGTCGGGTACTTACCACGATGGTTTTGTTACTAAATTCTCTGTTGATACTATCGTAGGATTCAGGCAGCCATACACCGATACATTGGTATGTGCGGGTGGTACTTTGATTGTTCACGATACTGTTAATGTCAATTTCGCTACAGGAAACTATTTCAAAGTAGAACTTTCTGACGCTACCGGTAGCTTTGCAACAGTTCACGATTCTATCGGATCTGTGACATCTAACACTACAGGTGCAATTACATGCGTAATTCCATCTAGTACAACTCCGGGAGATAATTACAGAATTCGTATTGTAGCTAGCAATCCATTTTATATTTCAGTTGATAACATTGCGAACATCAAAGTTGTTCCTGCTTTGGCTGCTTCTACATTGTCTTCGAACAGTCCGGTTTGTGTAAGTCATACACTTTATTTGTTTGACAGTGTTCCGTACCCTGTTTCTTCATATTCTTGGGCAGGTCCTAACTCTTATAGTTCGACTTTACAAAACCCAACAATTGCAGGTATTGCTACAGTGAGTGCAGGCGTTTACACTGTTACTACAACACATAACGGTTGTCCGGCATCAGCTCAAACAATCAACGTTGTTGTAAGCACGTATCACCCACCTGCTCCAACTATCACTGCTGATTTCCCTACTGTTTGTACGCATGCTTCTGATACTTTGCGTGCAGATCCGGGCATGGCAGGTACATTTACATGGCATTGGACAGGTCCTGGTATTACATCTACTACAAGTCAAAATGCAGTTATTCCAAGTGTTCCTGGTCCGGGTTCTATCACTTATACTGTTATTGATACATTGGCTGGTTGCGAGTCAGCAGTTGGTACAATCACTATTCTTGCAAATCCGAATGACACACCAAATATTCACATTGCTGTGTCTCCTGATAGCATCGTTTGTGAAGGTACATTGGTTAACTTCACATCTACTACTACATTAGCTGGCAGCCGCCCAACATATCAGTGGTTGAGCAACGATTCGACCGAGATTACAGGTGCAGTTTATAGCTATTATAACTCATCTACATTCCCATTGGGTGTTGATATTCGTTGTGTATTGACGAGCAGTGTCGCTTGCCCTGATAAGCCACATGATACAAGTAACACTATTCACATGACTTTGGTGAACAATACTCCATTGGTGAACATCTATCCTCGCGATACAATTATTGTTCAGGGTTCTTCTGTTACATTCACTTCAACAATCATGGGTACATCAATTCTTGGTGGTACCTGGTATGTAAATAATGTACCACAAGCATCAACAAGTCGCACTCTCACATTAAATAATATCAGGTCAAATGACACTGTACGTTATGAAGTGACGAGTAATGCTCTTTGTGCAAACCTTGGCGTAAGTAATACTGCTATCGTTTATGCTTGGGCGCTTGGTGTTAATAATGCAACTGTAGGTATGGAGCATGTAGGTATTGTTCCTAACCCTAACGAAGGACAGTTCAGCATTGCAGGTGATATCGAAAGCGCTGTAGGCAACAATGTAACAGTTGAAATTTACAATGCAATCGGTCAGCTAGTAAGAACTATCGATGTTCCTGTTCAACAAGGTAACATCAACACTCCGGTTGATATGACTGGCGCTGCGGCAGGTATGTACCTAGCAAAAGTGGTTAACGGTGCACAAACTAAAACAATCAAATTTGAAGTAAGGTAATCTACCCTTCAAGTTGAACATAACTAAAAAGCACCTCTTGCGGGGTGCTTTTTAGTTTTAGCCATTAAACGTGAACGGAAATGGGAAATATGTTGCGCCTCAAAAAGGCGACTATTTTTTAGTGTTCTTCAGGCAAATGAGGTATTGCTGCATTGCAGTTGCCATATCAGCAGGTACGTCCAGTTTTGCTGTTGCTAAGTAAATACGAACAATTTTCTTAGTTGTCAACGCTTTGATGTTTTGGTTGTTCACCGGGAAGTAAGCATAACGAAGCGCTGAGCCATCGCCTTTTTTATCGTGCGAGATTAAAGTAGTATCGTCGGTGATTTTTGTCTTATCATCAAACTCTACGGCGATTTTGTATTCCTCTTTTTCCGACTCATTGCCTTCTTTTGATTTTACAAGCAAATCCTGAAACTCGCAAGGAATGGTGAGCACGAGTGCGAAATTGTCAAATTCACCATCTTCAGTTGTTCCGAAGTTACGCGATGCCCTTACTGCAGGCGGTGCACTTTCGGTATATGGTGTTTCATAAGAAAAGGATGTATTGTTATCGGTTACTTCCTTTTTTATTTGTTTGCAGTAGTCGGTTTGCGCATACAACGCGGTGCTTGCCATAAATAGACTGAGCGTAAGTAATCTTTTCATTGGAATGCTGTTATTGAGTGTTTGAAAAAATACAGATTAAAGTTAAGCAAATCATTTTCAAATTCGCAATCAAGTAGTTTTATTATTGCTTAGGTCTGTTTAAATGCGAATTGTTTGGCTAGTTCCCAAAGTACAACCCCGGCAGTTACCGATACATTGAGGGAGTGTTTAGCGCCCCATTGGGGTATTTCAATATAAAAATCTGATGCTGCTATGGCTTCTTCACAAACTCCCGTTACCTCGTTACCCAGAACAACAGCGATTTTACTATCAGCGCTTAGTTTTATTGTTTCAAGGCTTTTGCTGCCATGTGTTTGTTCGATAGCTGCTACCTGATACCCAAGGTTTTTAGCCGCATTAATAGCTTCTACTGTTGTTCCAAAATGTTCCCAGGCGACAGTTTCGGTAGCGCCCAGCGCGGTCTTATTGATATCACGATGGGGTGGAGTAGGCGTATATCCGCAGAGGGAAATACTGGTTACTGCAAACGCATCAGATGACCTGAAAATTGACCCTACGTTGTGCATAGAGCGTATGTCGTCAAGTATAACGATGATGGGGTGTTTCTGTGCTTCCTTTGTTTCGTCGGCAGTCAAACGGTTGAGCTCCGACATTGATTTCTTTTGCATTGTGTTGCTTTAATTGCAAAAAAAATCCTGCCATTGCTGACAGGATTTTGAATTATTTGAGGAAAATTATTCAGCGATTCTGAAGCCTAAATAAACAGTTTTAGTATCAGGCAGGTAAGCTGCTCTTCTTGTAATTGAAAGTTCGTCGTTTTCACTGTTCCATGAACCGCCTCTCACCACTTTACTTTTGCCGCCATCAGGACCTTTAGGGTCAGTTACGTCTTTTTTAGAATAGTAATCTTTGCTGTACCAGTCGGCGCACCATTCTTCAACATTGCCTGTCATATCGTGCACCCCCAATTCGTTTGCTTTTTTCAAGCCTGTTGGGTGAACGTGGTCGTTTGAATTTCTAACGTACCATGCAATCGTTTGAAGCAGTTTACGACCGGCATGTTTTCTGAAGTGTTCTTTATTCTCTTTTACGCCGCCTCTTGCCGCATATTCCCACTCAGCCTCTGTTGGAAGGCGATAGTGTTTGCCAGTTTTTTCGTTCAGTTTGTTCACGAATTCCAAAGCATCATCCCAAGTTACATTTGTAACCGGGCAGCTTGGACAATCACCATATTTTGTAGGGTTTTTACCCATCACTGCGACGTACTGAGCTTCAGTGATTTCATATTTTCCAATATTGAAATCATGGATAGTTACATTGTGGATAGGACGCCTGTCTTTAGCGCCGGAGTCGTCACCCATGTCGAAGGAGCCGCCTTTCACATAAACAAGTTCGATAGCAATGCTGTCAGCAGCTGTCTTCTTTTGAGCGAAAGCGCTGCCGGAAAGCGTAATACCAAGTAAAACAGGCAAAAGGATTTTCTTCATATTTTTTTCTATGTTGAAGCTCCCGCAAAATGCAGGAAAGTCCAAAATTAAAAATTCAGAATTGTATTTTATACAGTTCGGTAAAATTTACTTTAGGAAACAACTTCCAGAATTTTCGTAGGCTCAAGATTTGCGTTCCTGAGTGCGACACTTCTGGCAACAGCGCCGGCTAAATTGGTGAATGCGCTCATTGTTATTGAGTCATCGTCAACCATTACCGGTATGCCTTTGTCTCCACCTTCCCTGATGCCCTGAACAAGTGGAATTTCTCCAAGGAAAGGCAATTCAAACTGTTCTGCCATTTTCCTTGCGCCACCTTTGCCAAACAAATAATATTTGTTTTCAGGCAATTCGGCAGGTGTGAAGTAAGCCATGTTTTCAACGATACCTAGTATTGGTACATTGATTTGGGCTTGCTTGAACATCATAATTGCCTTGCGCGCATCGGCAGCTGCAACAGCTTGTGGGGTAGAAACAATTACAGCACCCGTAACAGGTACCGACTGCACTAAAGTAAGGTGAACATCGCCGGTTCCCGGAGGTAGGTCAATGATCAGGTAGTCGAGTTCATCCCAAAACACATCGGTAATGAACTGTTTAATAGCACTGCTTGCCATAGGTCCACGCCAGATAACAGCTTGTTTCTCATCAATCAGCAAACCAATAGACATTACCTTTATTCCGAAACGTTCAATAGGCACAATCATGCCTTTACCGTTCACATCGGTCATTCTAGGGCGTTCATCCTGAAGACCAAGCATGATAGGAATTGAGGGACCGTAGATGTCAGCATCAAGTAAGCCAACTTTAGCACCTTCACGGGCTAAGCCGAGTGCAAGGTTTACCGAAACGGTAGACTTACCTACACCGCCTTTACCCGAACCAACTGCGATAATGTTTTTTACGCCTGGTAACACCATTTTAGCGTCTTTCCGGTTGTTGGTGACGTTAGATGTCATGTTCACAGTTACCTCGGCTGTTTTATCAACCAAATGATGAATGGCGTTGATACACGCTTTCTCAATCATCTCTTTCAAAGGACATGCAGGTGTGGTTAAAACCACGGTGAACGATACTTTTTTGCCTTCTATAAGTACGTCTTTTACCATGTTCAGGGTCACTAAATCTTTGCCCAAATCTGGCTCCTGGACGTTGCTCAGAGCATCTATTACAGCTTCTTTTGTTATCATGTAAACCTTTGTTAAATCAGTTTAATATAACTGCAAAAGTAAGAGAAAGGCAGTTACTTTGTAAGGTTAAAAAGAGGTGATTGTGCGGTCTCTTTGTGTTTTTTGCATAATATTTGCAGTAAACACCCCCGACTGGTACACCGGCAATTACAGGTATAATCTTTGTAAAGAATGAGATTGAAATTTTTAATACCGGCGCTGCTCTGTTTGGTTGCTTTCGGGAATTCTTTTGCTCAAAAAGCCAGCGACGACATTGTACAGATTAATGGCGTTACAATGACCGCTGATAGCCTGCGAGGTGTGCCAAATGTTACTGTTATAGTAAAGAACAAGAACAGGGGCGTTGAGTCAGAAAGATCAGGTGTATTCAGTTTAGTTTGTTACAAGGGCGATACGCTCCAGTTTAATTGTTTGGGCTACCGCACCAAGGAAGTTGCAATAAAAAAAGATCTTAAAGGGCAGTATTTCTCGATGATTCAGTTGATGGTGCAGGATACTTTTTACTTGCCTGAAACCATCATTCGCCCGGTACCTACAAAGGAAGAATTCGATTATGCATTCGTGCACTGGCGAATTCCTAACGATCAGCTTGAAGTAGCCAGAAGGAATACCGATGCAGCCCGCCTGAGAGCAATATCTCAAAACATGCCTAAAGACGGTCGCGAAGCACAGTCGGCAGTTTTAAAGCAGCAAGCCAACGATGCAGTTTATTACGGACAGCAAAAACCAATGAATATCATGAACCCAATTGCTTGGGGTGAGTTTTTCGAAGCGTGGAAAAGAGGTGATTTTCGCAAAAAAGAAACCTATTCGGGATATTAGAATTAAGTACCCCGCTTTGTTGTCCTAGTTACTTACCAGTAAACACAGGTTTGCGTTTTTCTAAGAATGCCTGTACGCCTTCTTTAAAATCGTGTGAGTCGCCGGCACTCATTTGATGTTGTTTCTCTTGTTCTAACTGAGATTCGAGGCTGTTTTCAAATGAGACATTCAAAAGTTTTTTCGTGAGCCCCAATCCTTTTGTCGGCATTTGAGCCAGATTGAAAGCCATTTTCTTGCTTTCTGTTTCAAATTCTTCAGGCGAATAAGATTTGAAAATCATACCCATAGCAACAGCTTCAGGTGCCATCACTTTTTCAGCAGTCATCATTAAAGCTGCTGCGCGTTGCATACCTACCAGGCGTGGCAGGAAAAATGTACCACCGCTATCAGGAATCAAGCCAATTTTGCTAAACGCCTGAATGAAAGAAGCACCCGCAGTCGCAACTACGATATCACAAGCCAACGCCAGATTAGCACCGGCACCCGCCGCAACGCCATTTACGGCCGCAATTACCGGTTTCGGCATATTGCGAATGCGTAAGATATTTGCATTGTAGTGTTCGCGCACCAGACGCTCAAAATCTTCAGGAGTTGGGTTGGTTGCTTCTGCTAAGTCCTGACCTGAACAAAATCCTTTACCTGCACCTGTGAGGTACACACACCTTACATTGTCGTCGGCAGCACAATCGTCGAGTGCGTCGCGAAGTGCAAAAGCCATATCTTTATTGAAGCTGTTGTAGGTTTCCGGTCGGTTCAATGTTACGAATGCAACACCGTTTTCTTTGTTCAGTAATACAGTACTCATACCACAAAATTAGTGAAGTTGACAAAATAAATTTCATCAAGTTTAATTATTATGTTTCTTTTGTGCTAGGCGCAAAATCCGAGAATAGTGAACTATTTAAGGACTTTTGCAACGACGCAGAAATGGAACAGAATCGTTGAAATGGTGGCATTTATTTTGTCATCTTCACTTAGAGGTTGGAAATCGGAAAATGAAACGAATGTTTTTAATCTTTTAAACTACTTGTAAATAAGTATTTCCTGGGTGCCGCTTGATGACATTGAGGCTCTGTACATGCCCTCGCTATTGAACGGCATATAAATGTTGCCGTTTTTGTCTATCGCCACCAGACCGCCTTCGCCGCCTATTTTTACCAATTCGTCGTGCACCAGCACATCACATGCTTTTTGTAGGGTTTCTCCCAAAAAAGCCATTCTGCACGAAATGTTATGTCCTACTACTTTTCTGATGAACAATTCTCCTACGCCGGTACAGGAAATAGCGCAAGTGTCGTTATTCGCGTAAGTGCCGGCACCAACAACAGGGCTATCCCCAATTCTGCCAAACTTCTTATTAGTGAGCCCCCCGGTACTGGTAGCCGCCGCCAGATTGCCGTTTTTATCTAAAGCTACAGCTCCTACAGTACCAAATTTTTTATCTGACTTTTCGGTGTGGTCGAGTTGTACTTTGTTTTCAGCCATGGCTTCCTGCCATTGGTTGTAACGTTGTTGGGTGAAGAAATAGTCTTCATTTTTAACTTCAAATCCCTGGCTTTTAGCAAACTCCAGCGCACCATCTCCCATTAACATCACATGCCCTGATTCTTCCATCACTTTTCGGGCAACTTGAATGGGGTTGGCAACACTTTTTATGCCACACACAGTGCCCGCGTTCAGGTCGCTGCCACTCATGATTGCAGCATCCATTTCGTGACTGCCTTTGTTATTAAAAACAGAGCCCTTGCCCGCGTTGAACAACGGAAAATCTTCAAGCACAGTGACAGCAGCCTCAACAGCATCAAGTGCACTTCCTCCGTTTTCTAAAGCCCTGAAGCCAGTTTCTACGGCGCATTTTAATGCATCTTCATATTGTGCCTGAAGTTCGGGCGTCATTGTTGATTTGAGAATAGTACCAGCGCCACCGTGTATTGCTATGCCGAAATTTACAGCCATTGAATTGAAAAGATTAAAATTAAGCACCAAAAGTAGCTACAAAATTCAAGCCTTCGCATTGGCGTCCATTTACCTGAATTTATATCAATTACATCTTTTCGCTCCTATGATTAAAATTGATTGAAAATGAATTCGTTAGGTGTGAAAGCGTCGATTGTTTGATTTGATAGTTGGCGATAAAAGTATATTGATAACTGTGTTTAACTAAAGGTTTTAGATTTTAAGGGTGCAGTCATAGTCTGATAAACCATAATCTGTTTAACTTTACGTGATACAAGCATGAATAGTTCAAATACGCCCTATAAGCGGGTAATAATAACGAGCAGGAAGGAAGAGCTTCCAGGTGTAGTTACGTTTACGCTCGCATTTGCAGATGGTCGGCCGATTCCTTATCGTTCAGGTAATTTTATAACATTCATTTTTACCATGAAGGGTGTTGAGGATCGCAGGTCTTACTCAATTTCATCCACTTCAGAATTGAATGAACCTATTTCGTTCACTGTTAAGCGCATTGACAATGGTTGTTATAGTCGCATTTTGTACGACCAAACAAAAGTGGGCGATGTTTTTTTCATAGCAGGTGTTACCGGTCGTTTCACACTTCCCGTAAATACTAAGAAGTTCCAACAGTATTTCTTCTTTGCAGCGGGTATAGGTATCGGACCTGTTTTTCCCCTTATTAAAAGTTTACTGGCAAAAGATGAAAATGCTTTTGTAACACTTATTTACAGCAACCGATGGCAAGGTAGTACCATATTTTATGATGAGTTGGTGAGACTTGCAGCGACATACGGCAATAGGTTTCAGGTAGAGTTTTTATATAGTTCATCAAAAAATCTTGAGCGGGCGAGAATCAGTAAAGCATTATTGCCTGTATTAATGCGCGAATATGTCCGTGTGCCTAAGTCATCGATTTTGGCGTATGTGTGTGGACCTTATAACTATATGCGCATGACCATATTGTCGTTAGAAGAATACGGCATTGATGAGTCAAATATCAGAAAGGAAAATTTCCGACCTTTTGAACGTCCGGTAATTAAAACTGAACCCAAGGACCAGAAAACATACACAGTGCATTTAAAATTGCACGACCGTGAAGTATCTTTCCTGTGTCATTACCCTGATAGCATACTTGAAGCAGCGCGCAAAAACGGTGTATTAATTCCGTTCAGTTGCGAATCAGGCAGATGTGCGAGCTGTGCCGGAAGGTGCGTGAACGGCAAAGTATGGATGGCATTCAATGAAGTACTCCTCGATTCTGATTTAGAAGAAGGAATAGTACTTACCTGTTCCGGTCACCCTATTGAAGGTGACGTTACTATAGAGATTTAATTCCTTCGGTCAACACCCCAATACAGTTTTTGCCTGATGGTGTTCAGGAAGTTGTGTTCGTCAGGGCGCACCAGCGAAACAGTAAACGATTCTTTCTTAACTGCGAGTTGTACGCTTGATTTAATGGTTTCGGTGCGCGCATCAAGGGTGCATAAAAACTGCTCACTTCTACCTTCAATCTCAAATGAAATTACATTATCGTCAGGAACAACAATGGGGCGAGTATTCAGGTTGTGCGGTGCTACCGGGGTAATTACGAAACTTGATGTTTGCGGGAACACCACAGGTCCGCCACAACTTAGAGAATAACCCGTTGAACCCGTAGGGGTAGCCACAATCAAACCATCAGCCCAGTAAGTATTCAGGAATTCACCATTCAGATAAGTGTGTACTTTAATCATGGAAGAAGTGTCCTGCCTGTGTATGGTAAACTCGTTGAGCGCATAAGGCGCACCATCAAATAATGGTACACTTGAATCAAGGTGAATGAGCGTTCGTTTTTCAAGCGTGTAAGAGCCTCTTGCCAAAGACATAATGGCACCTTCTACTTCATCTTCCGAAATGGCAGCCAAAAAGCCAAGTCTGCCTAAGTTAACGCCTACCAATGGAATGCCGGAATTGCCTACAAATGTAACAGCGTCAAGCATAGTGCCATCGCCACCAAGGCTAATAAGCATATCGGTATTTGGTGGTAAATCGAGGCGCGAGGTGAAAAAACGAGGTTGCTGCGATGAGGGATAGAACGATTTTATTCTTTCATAAAACTCCTTATAAAATACGAGTTGCAGCTTGTGTTTATCCAAAATCTGCAAAATGTGCGAAACAATCGGTTCGTCAGCTTTGTCGAACACCCTGTTGTATACGGCTATTATCATGAAAGGGAAGTTTCAGGGCAATAAAAATGTAAAGATACTGTTTTTGAAGTTTGGCGTATTTTAAATCGTAAGAACTCAATTTGATTGAGCAATATTCTCTAATTTTATAGTTATGAAAACCTTGCTGGCACCTGTAATCCTGCTCTTTATCGCTATCGGCGTTTCAGTGCTTTCGTGTGTTCACCCGCCGCAAGTGCAGCCATCTTATGGCAATTTTCCTACTGCAATAGGCAAGATTTTGGTTGAAAAGTGTGCTATTTCAGGGTGTCACAATGCAGCGAGCTACCAAAACTGTGATGGGTTATTACTAGACTCCTGGGAGCATTTGTTCAGAGGGGGAGAACATGGTGCGGCAGTTGTGCCTTATAGCACCAAGTACAGTCCTATGTTGTACTACTGCAATACCGATTCTTCGTTGGGAGTGGTAGCTAAACCCACCATGCCATACAGCACAACAGCCCGCCAGCAATCGCCACTTTCACGGGCCGAATACGATACTTTAGTTGCATGGATTGCAAAAGGTGCGCCCGATGCAAACGGCAATATACCATTCGCATCAAATGCAGATAAGCGTCAGAAAATATACGTTACCCAACAAGGGTGCAACCTTGTGGCTGTTATTGATGCTGGTTCCAAGCAGATAATGCGGTACATTGATGTAAGCAGTGCCCCGGGTGGTAGTGCTAAATCGCCTCATGGCATTGCCGTTTCTAACGATGGTATGAGTTGTTATGTGCCTTTTATGGCAAGTGCTTACATCGATAAAATTGATACCCGTACCGATGCTATTGTTGGGTACGCCAATGTTGGTGCGACAATAGGTTCAGGTGGCGATAACACAAATGGTGGTTGGAGCATAATAAGCGTTGCTCCCAACGATTCAAGCCTGATGGTGAGCGGATATTATTGTAATAATCTGGTGAATGTGACCACGTCTTCGATGTTAGTGAATCAATCATCGAGTATTGATGCGCGAAGCGGTTATCCGCCTGCTCCGTGGTCGTTTCCGCACGGAGTAGCCCATAACGCAACTTTTGATACTTTTTATGTGGCTTTGCAATGGGGCAATGCGGTAGCTAGGGTATCGGTGAATCCTACAACCCATCGCCTTACTTATAAGTTCATAGGTGTCAACGGACTAGCCCCGGCTTCAACAAGTTCTGCTGACAGCTTTAGCCCTAACCCTCACTTTGTACAAATGGCACCCGATTATAAGAAGTATTTCGTGACATGCCAGGGTACTAATAAGGTGGTGGTAATGAACACTGCCAACGATTCTATTCTAAAAACGATTGATGTAGGTGCGTACCCGCAGGAAATGACAACCTACAAGGAAGCAAACGAGCTTTACGTATCATGCCTTGAAGATGGCAATTCAACGTTTACGGGTGCTTTGGGTAGTATTTATGTGATAGACATGAATACACTGGAAGTAAAAAACGTAATCTATGGCGACTTTTACCAACCACACGATATGGCTGTTGATGGTATTGATGGCTACTTGTACGTAATCAGCACCAATTACAGCCCAACCGGGCCGCCTCCACACCATGTTACAGGTTGCGGTCCCAAGGCAGGTTGGTACACTGTCGTTGATTTAGCAACCCATCGGCAACTTGACACCCGCCGTTACGAAATGACCTACTACCCTTATGCAGCAGCAGTAAGGTTCGCGAAGTAGTGAGCATAAAAAACACCGCCACATTACTGCAGCGGTGTCTATGAAAATATTATTCGATTAAGCAGGTTGCTGATACATTTCAGCCCTCATTGCCTTAACGCGGTCGTTAGCGATGTATTCATCGAATGACATTTCACGATCGATGATACCCATCGGGGTCAATTCAATAACACGGTCAGCAACAGTATTCATCAACTCATGGTCACGCGATGTAAATAAGATTGTGCCTTTAAAGTCTTTCATGCCATTGTTGAGCGCAGTGATACTTTCTAGGTCAAGGTGGTTGGTAGGTTCGTCGAGCATTAAGAGATTGCCTTTCAGCATCATCATACGGCTCATCATGCAACGCATTTTTTCACCACCGCTTAATACAGTTACCATTTTCAAAGTCTCTTCACCCGAGAACAACATTCTGCCTAAGAAGCCACGAATGAAAGTTTCGTCTTTTTCTTCAGAGTATTGACGCAACCAATCTACGAGGCTCAGATTTACATCTTTGAAGTAAGTTGTGTTGTCGTTAGGTAAGTATGTTGTAGTAATTGTGACACCCCATTTAAATGTGCCTTCAAAATCAGTGTCTTCGCCCGCAAGTATTTGATAGAACGCTGTAGTAGCAAGCGAGTTAGAAGAGACGATTGCAATTTTTTGTCCACGCTTAAGGTCAAAAGTCACATCCTTAAACAGCACTTCGCCATTAAGTGTTTTCTTGAGTCCTTTTACTTCTAAAATCTGGTCGCCGGCTTCACGAATCTGGTTATTGAACAGGATAGCAGGGTACTTCCTGTTTGAAGCACGCATGTCATCCACTTTAATTTTATCCAATGCTTTTTTACGGCTCGTTGCCTGACGGCTCTTAGATGCGTTCGCAGAGAATCGGGCAATGAACTCCTTCAATTCTGCAATCTTATCTTCAGCTTTTTTGTTTTGGTCGTTCCTTTGTTTCAATAACAATTGGCTGGATTCGTACCAGAATGAGTAGTTACCGGTGAATACTGAAATCTTTCCAAAGTCAATATCGGCAACGTGTGTACAAACCGTATCAAGGAAGTGACGATCGTGGGAAACCACCAATACGATTTTTTCGTAGTCAGCAAGGAAGTTCTCTAACCAGGCAATTGTTTCAAGGTCAAGGTCATTCGTAGGTTCGTCTAATAAAAGGATATCTGGGTTACCGAACAAAGCTTGTGCAAGCAATACACGCACTTTTTGGTTACCGTCCAGTTCTTTCAAAAGTTTAGAATGAAGTGCTTCTTTAATGCCTAGGTTGCTTAATAGAGTAGCTGCATCGCTTTCAGCATTCCAGCCGTCCATTTCAGCAAACTGTGCTTCAAGTTCACCCGCGCGGTGTCCGTCTTCTTCAGTGAAGTCTTCTTTCGCGTAAATGGCGTCTTTTTCCTGCATGATTTTGAACAAAACAGAATCGCCTCTTATAACTGTTTCCAAAACAGGAATTTCATCAAATTCGTAGTGGTTCTGTTTTAGAACACTCATACGTTGTCCCTTTGATATTTCAACTCTTCCGGTTGAAGGGTCTATTTCGCCTGAGATAATTTTCAGGAACGTAGATTTACCGGCACCGTTAGCACCAATAATACCATAGCAGTTTCCTTCAGTAAACTTAATGTTTACGTCTTCAAAAAGAATTCGCTTACCGTAACGGAGCGATAAATTATTAACTGAGATCATTTTTTGACTATAAATGGTTGCAGTGCAAGCGTTTAATCAAAACATTACAACCTGTATTTTTAACAGCGCGCAAAGGTACGTAATTTAAAGTGCATTCTATTTGGTTTTAAGGTGAAGGGATTTAGATTTTATTGATGCAAATTGAATGAGTATCATTTTACAAGTAAATGCTATTATCTGAGACTAATGTACTGTCTTTTAATCTGTAAATTTGTAAATCATTCAAAATTACATGGAGAATAAAGTCGATGCATTTAAAGTAATAGATACAGTGCTGGAATGGATGGCAGTAAGCCCTTACGCTAAAAGTCCCGATATTCCAGCCCACGAGATTGCAGAAAGAATGGTTAAAGAAGGAAAAATGAAGGAACATTCTCACCTGTATAGCGGGTTAAACTCAATTCTTGAAAAACTCTGCAAAGATGGATACTTGATCGTGAATTCAAGAAGTCTGCCCATTGAAGGCGTAGTTGATGTTACTCCGTCCCGTTACTATTATAGCATCACGTTTGATGGTAGATTTTTTATACAAAGTGGCGGATATGCAGGGGAATACCAGCGAAAAATGGCAGATGTTCAAAGGATTAAGGCTTTAGAAGAGAACCAACAGTCAAATACCAGTAAGATGACTTCGTTGACCGTCATTTTAGCTGCAGGAACTATTTTTCAAACATTTTACTATGTTTATGACATAACGGTAAATAAGACACCGCAAAATGCAGTCTCAGTTTTGACAATTTTGTTTGTATTTATTGCGGGTTGTGTTCTAGGAATAGTCGCATTGCTGTTAGCGAAAGAGGTTATTTCGAAAAATAAATAAATGTTTTTGACGCGAATTGCTGGGTATTTAATTGAACTTCATTTCAAACCAATTTTCTTTCCTGCAAACCATTCTAAGCCAGTGTTTTAGCCAAAAGTTAAACCTTTAAATATTTCGAGCAGCAAAATCAAAAAATAGTTTAGGAAAAACTTGACTTTAGCTTTTTTGTTACGTATATTTGAATAAACAACCACAAACGTATGAAAAGAAGATTATTTAGAAATTCGTTCCCCATTCTGGCAATAGCTGGTTTGTTGTCTACCTCGGGCTTTGCTCAAGGTGTAATTAATACAGTTGCAGGTACTGGTACCTACGGAACAACTGGCGATGGCGGATCTGCAAGGTCTGCAAACATTGCTGCACCACAGGGTGTTGCTGTAAATCGCTCTGGCGATATGTATATTGTTTATGGTTCTACACTTCGAAAGGTGAGTGGGACTACGGGCGTTATCTCTTCTATTTCTATTTCATCGACAGTAATAAGTGCTGCCAACGTTTGGGTTGATGAGTCTGATAACGTTTATATCACCGATCGATTTCACGATCAGGTATTTAAAGTTGCAGGTTCTTCAATAAGTGTACATTGCGGAAACGGTCACCAAGGTCGCACAGGCGATGGCGGCGATTGCCATGATGGTACATTTATGATACCCGCAGCATCATGTGTTGATGGTATGGGTAACACCTATATTGCTGACTATGGTAGCAATGAAATTAGAAAAGTAAACACGTCAGGTATCTTATCTCGCGTAGCTGGTACAGGTACAAGCGGATTTTCAGGCGATGGCGGTAGTGCTGTACTCGCTAAAATCAGTGCACCATCAGGTGTTGCTTGCGACCATGACGGTAATGTATATTTCACTGATAAGGGCAACCACAGAATCAGGAAAATTGATATCGCAACAGGTAACATTTCTACCATTTGCGGTACTGGTACTGCAGGTTTTTCAGGTGATGGTTCGGCAGCAGTTAGTGCTCAAATCAAATCTCCGACAGGTATTTCTATTGACCTTGCAGGCAATATTTTCTTCTGCGACAATGGTAATAACAGAATCAGGAAAATAAACGTTGATGGTATTATTACTACTATCGCAGGTACTGGTATCGCAGGATATTCAGGTGATGGTGGTTCTCCGTTAGCTGCGAAAATCAGCAACCCTACAGGTGTTTGGGTTGATGAAAGTGCTAGCGTTTATATCGCTGATGCCAGCAACAACAGAATCCGTAAAATCTCTTTCAGTCCAACAGGACCTAAAGCTTCATTGGGTGAAAACGAAACGAACAGGCTCACAGTTTCTCCAAACCCTTCTAGCGGTTTAGTAACGCTTACTGTTTCTGAAGATATGTTGAATCAACCAGTTCAAGTGGTGGCACTTGACGGTAGGGTTGTTTACTCTTCAACAATCGTTTCTTTAAATCAGGAAATTTCACTTGATCAACCAGCAGGTATCTATATGATTGAAGTACTAGGTACAAGCGGAAAAACAACTCAAAAACTTGTTTTAAACAAATAATTTTGTTTCGATAATGAAAAATGCTTCCTTCGGGGAGCATTTTTCATTTCAATAAACCTGAGTACATGTTTCAATTTAGATCAATCGTTTTTGGTGCATTGTTAGCTTTGTGTTGCCATTTTGCGCAAGGGCAAAGTATCATTACAACCATTGCAGGCAACGGGGTTACACAATACATTGGTGACGGGTATCCGGCTACTTCGTTTTCTTTGGCCAATCCGAAGGGTATTTGTATGGATGCACACCGAAACATTCTAATCGCCGACTATTCCAACATGCGCATCAGGCTGTTGAAGCCCAATGATTCAATATTTACAATTTCAGGCGACGGTACTGTCGGGTATACTGGTGACCACGGACTGTTTCCTAATGCACGTTACAACTATCCGGCAGGCGTTTGTTTTGATCAAACCGGGAACCTGTACATAGCAGATTTTGAAAACTTTGTTGTGCGAAAAGTGAACGGCGCCACAAACGAAATTACAACAGTTTGCGGTGATGGTTCTTCCGGCTTTTTGGGTGATGGTGCAGCCGCGACGCTTGCCAAAATGGGGCCTCCAAAGTCAATAGCGGTCGATAGAACAGGCAACCTTTATATTATGGATGGTGAAAACCATCGTGTGAGGGTTATGCGCCCTGATGGTACAATTGAGACTGTTGCGGGCAATGGCACCATCGGGTATTCCGGGGACGGACATGCTGCAACAAGCGCATCATTCGCCTATGCAACCGGGGTTTGTACCGATTCCGCAGGTAATGTCTATGTCGCTGACAGGGGTAATAATGTTATTCGGAAAATAGATGTTCAAACGGGCATCATATCTACAGTGGCAGGTAACGGCACGTCAGGATATTCAGGCAATGGCGGTAATGCTACCGATGCGGCTCTAAGTGCACCTACTGCTGTATTCGTTGATAAACACAACAACTTATTCATTTGTGACGATGGAAATAATGTGCTTCGTGGCGTCGACAATCACGGCATCATACACCTTGTAGCAGGCACAACAGGTCTTGGTTACTCCGGCGATGGTGGTCCTGCTACGGATGCCACTTTCTCTAACCTTTCGGGTGTTTTTGTTGACGATTCCGACTATGTGTACATCATTGACATAGGTAATGCAGCGATCAGAAAACTCACTCCGCCACACCTTGGTGTACAAAACGTTGCTCCAACCTTTGAGGGTAGAATTTACCCCAACCCTGTTCAGGACTTTTTTTATGTTGAACTGGATGCCGACCACGACGATGTTCAATGGGCAATTATAGACATTTCAGGCAGAGAAATGTTGAATGGTGCTTTTAAAAGCAGCAAAACAAGAATCGAACTGCCCGTGCTTCCAACTGGCTTTTACGTGCTGCGGCTGGAGTCAAAAGACGGTGTTATTTATAAAAAAATAGCTGTAGAAAAGTAGTACACCTTCTCCTTCCTTACACTTGTTATCTTTGCAGCAACTGACGGTTATGCAAAGATTATTATTGTCGTTTTTATTCATTGCCCTTTTGAGTTCCTGCATGGACAGGACTCCTGTTGATATTATTGTTCATCACGGAAAGATTTACATTGTAGACAGTGGTTTCAGAACTGTGGAGGCAATGGCTATTAAAGACGGTAAAATTATTGCACTCGGGAATAATAACGACATACTGCTGAAGTACAAGGCCGATGAACCGATAGACGCAAAGGGCTACCCGGTTTTTCCTGGATTTATTGATGCTCATGCGCACTTTGTGGGTTATGCTAAAAGCCTTTTTCAGGTCGATTTATATGATTGTAAGACATGGGGAGAAGCATTGGCAAGGGTGAAACAATTTGCTGATAAAAACCCGAATGAGAAATGGATTTTAGGCAGGGGTTGGGATCAGAATAAATTCCCCGGTCAGGCATACCCCGACAATGAGGAGCTCAGTAAGTTATTCCCCGATAAACCTGTTTTGCTGAAACGAGTGGACGGTCATGCCGCAATTGCCAACGATTGCGCATTGAACATGGCACATGTGGCTGCGACAACTAAAGTGGAAGGCGGTTCGGTTGAGATGAAGGGCAGTAAGCCATCGGGTGTGCTGATTGACAATGCAGTTGAATTGGTGTCGAACCTGATTCCTCAAAATACACTGGCTGACTACGAAAAGTGGCTAACGCAGGCACAAATCAATTGCTTCGAGTCGGGGCTAACGACAGTTACCGATTGTGGTTTGATGTACTATGATATCAGCAATCTGGATTCATTGCAAAAGAAAGGAACTATCAAAATGCGCGTTTATGCCATGTTGACTGATTCTGCGGTTAACCTTGACAAATACCTGGAAAAAGGTCCTTATAAAACTGAATACCTCTATGTAAAAGGCGTAAAAGCCTATGCTGACGGTGCCTTAGGTAGTCGTGGTGCTTGTCTCAAACAGCCCTACGCCGATCAACCGGGTCATACAGGATTTTTGTTGAGCAACTATGCGCATTTCGATTCGTTGGCTGCGCGCCTTGCTAAAACCGATTTCCAATTGTGCACACACGCTATAGGCGACAGTGGCAACAAAGTGATTTTAGATATCTACAAAAAATATCTTGGTGGTAAAAACGATAAGCGTTGGCGCATTGAACACGCGCAGGTTGTAGACCCTGCCGATATACATTATTTCGCTGATTTCAATGTTGTGCCATCAGTACAGCCAACCCATGCTACCAGCGATGCCCCGTGGGCTACAGCACGCCTCGGCGAAAACAGGATGAAGGGTGCTTATGCCTACAAAACGTTATTGGCACAAAATGGCTGGATGCCACTGGGTACTGATTTCCCGGTAGAGGGTATACAACCAGTGAAAACCTTTATTTCTGCTGTGTTCCGTACAGACATCAGCGGTAACCCTAAAAATGGTTTTAGAAAAGAAGAGGCACTCACCAGGGAGCAGGCAATTAGGGGAATGACTATTTGGGCGGCAAAAGCCAATTGCATGGAAAAAGAAATTGGTAGCCTGGAAATAGGCAAGCGCGCTGACTTCGTTATCCTGAACATTGACCCTATGACTGCAACTGAAGAGCAGGCACAACAAATTAAGCCACTCACTACTTTCATAGGAGGCTCAAGGGTATTTGGTCTGTAAGTTTTATTTACCCCTACAGGAACACAGACATTTCTTTCTGGAACTTTTTAGCAGCATCGTGCGCCTGCGCATCGAATGATGTATCGTTGGCAGCAAAAATGATGTTGCGCGAAACATTGATGAGAATACCACCGGCATCGTTCAACGTATTACGGCAAACAGTATCAACATCGCCACCTTGTGCACCTACACCCGGAATAAGGAAGAAATGTTCAGGTAATAAGGTACGCACCTCACGCAATTGCTCCTTGCGCGTAGCACCCACTACAAACATCAAATTGCCCGGATGCCCCCAGTCGGCAACAGTTTTTAAAACACGTTGGTACAACAATGAATCGCCTGATGGTTGCAATTGGAAATCGGCACTGCCGGCATTAGATGTAACACCCAGTACAATCGTCCATTTACCTTCAAATTGAAGGAAAGGCTGAACACTATCGCGACCCATATACGGCGCCACGGTTACGCTGTCGAAAGGGTAGGTTTTGAAGAACGTGATGGCATATTGTTCTGACGTATTACCAATGTCGC
This sequence comes from Chitinophagaceae bacterium, assembly GCA_947454235.1. Taxonomy (GTDB): domain Bacteria; phylum Bacteroidota; class Bacteroidia; order Chitinophagales; family Chitinophagaceae; genus Flavipsychrobacter. The sequence continues at coordinate 86,832 of CANGIY010000013.1, read as the reverse complement.
CACGCTTGGCGTCAGCAATTGTGAAAATATTTTTAGGGATGTAGTTCAATGTTTTTTCGAGACTAATCCAGCCTTTCAAGCCTTGAGCTTCGTAGAACGCAGTATTGATTTTATAGGCAACAGTGAATTCATGCGTTGCGTCAATAATCGCTTTGTTGAAGGCAAAAACAGGGTCTTCCTCACGCATCAAGTGGGCAGGGATTTTAGTAGGATCAGTATCTAATCCCACACACAATACCGATTTTTTAGAGAAGATTTGTTTGCTTATTTCCTGCCTGTTCATGACGTATCAATTGAAAAATGTTGCGCAAAAGTAATGAATTGTGCAGGGAGTTTTGGGGTGGAATTTCCTTTCAGTTTGTTGGTTGTATTGAAATACCTACAACTCTCTTACGAAAACGACTTCATAATTTCCTTACTTTTCCTCCTCCTCTTCTTCACCATCGCTCTCGTCTTCCTCACCATCAAGTGGTGGACCTTCGTAAAATGGGTTGAGTGTTTCGGTGACACTTGGCTTGGCTTCTTCGTCTTTTGCGAAGAACTGATGCCGCCCCTGAATGGTTTCCACCATTTTCTTGCGTTCTATTTGTTGTTTAAGTACTTCCCTTATTTCCTGAGCGGCTTCATAAATCAATTCATTTTTTTGCCTAATTTGCCCTGTCTGCCTGCCAACTAAAATACACAAAAGGAAAAGGAGCACTACTATGCCATAGCCTGCGAGTACCAGCATATTCATATCCGATGCCGATATTTTGGCGGGAATAGGGGTAGCATGGTACACCGTATTCAACACTGAAAAAGGAAAAGTACTTGGCGCTATGAAAATGAAAATCACGCAACCTACAGCCAGCAGGTAAAAGAAATATTCAACAATCCACAACCATGTATTGCCGAAAAACCGCTGAACAGAAGATTTTTTGAGGCTTTGATACAATGGTTTCAGAAGCACGATTTGCTCATTGAGCATCTCCCTTTCTTCTCTGAATTCGGTAGTAAGGTCTTCTTTAAGTGAAAACAAACCCATTGACAAAAATGGTTTTTACAAAGATACGGAACTGCGACCTCGTAGCGATTATTAAATTAGTGAAGTTGACGAAACAAGTTCTATCAAGTTTAATTATTATATTTCTTTTGTGCTAGGCGCAAAATCCGAGCATAGTGAACTATTTAAGGACTTTTGCATCGACGCAGAAATGGAACAGAATGATTGAAATGGTGGCATTTATTTTGTCATCTTCACTTAACTACTGTTTAAAATGACGCATTTTTCAGGTGTTACCGCTATTTCGGCTTACCTTTGCACGATTTTTTAAAAGTATGGTTGTTTAAATAAGTCTGAACGACCAAAAGCATCATCAATGAGTAACGAAACTGAAATAGCCAAACGCCGGACATTTGCCATTATTTCTCACCCGGATGCCGGTAAAACCACGCTCACAGAAAAGCTCCTCCTTTTTGGTGGTGCGATTCAGGTGGCAGGTGCGGTTAAGAGCAATAAAATTAAAAAGCATGCTACCAGCGACTTCATGGAGATTGAACGCCAGAGGGGTATCTCGGTGGCTACTTCAGTAATGAGCTTTGAGTACAAGGATATACTTGTAAACCTCCTCGATACTCCCGGTCACAAGGACTTCGCCGAAGATACTTATCGTACGCTTACGGCTGTAGATAGCGTTATTCTTGTGGTTGATAGTGTGAATGGCGTCGAAGAACAAACACGTAAACTGATGGAGGTGTGCCGTATGCGCGATACGCCGGTAATCGTCTTCGTTAACAAGTTAGACCGCGATGGTAAGTTCCCGTTCGATTTGATTGATGAGATTGAAAAAGAATTAAAAATTTCATTGCACCCGCTTTCCTGGCCTATTAACATGGGTAAAGAATTCAAAGGCGTCTATAACTTATTTGATAGCAGCCTAAACCTTTTCACTTCAGGACAAAAGTCGACAGAAGAAAACTCATTGCCTATCGATGACATTAACGATCCTTTGCTCGATCAAAAAGTGGGAGAAAGAGATGCGGCTCAATTGCGCGAAGATGTTGAATTACTGCAAGGGGTTTACGGAGCATTGAATGTTGAAGATTACCTTGAAGGCAGGGTAGCACCTGTGTTTTTCGGTTCTGCGGTAAACAACTTCGGTGTTAAGGAATTGCTTGATACATTCATTCATGTTGCGCCAACGCCTTTAGGCAGGGCAACCGATAAGCGTTTTGTACAGCCAGATGAATCTAAGTTCACAGGCTTTGTATTTAAAATTCACGCTAACCTAGATCCACGCCACCGCGATAGGATTGCGTTTTTGAGGGTGTGTTCGGGTAAGTTCTCAAGGAATACCTATTACAAGCATTGTCGATTGGGTAAGGATATTCGTTTCAGTAATCCTTATACCTTCATGGCGCGTGAAAAAGACGTGATCGAAGAGGCGTTCCCGGGCGATGTTGTTGGTTTGTTCGATACAGGTAACTTTAAAATTGGGGATACTTTGGTAGAGGGCAATGAACAAATGCAGTTTACGGGTATTCCTGTTTTCTCTCCTGAAATATTCAAGGAACTTGTGAACAAAGACCCAATGAAGACCAAGCAGCTTGAAAAAGGCATCATGCAGCTTACTGATGAGGGTGTAGCACAGTTGTTCACGCAACACGGTGGCAACCGTAAAATCATTGGTTGTGTGGGTGAACTCCAATTTGAGGTAATACAATATAGGCTGTTGCAGGAATACGGTGCGTCTTGTTCGTTTACGCCATTGTCGTTCTACAAGGCTTGCTGGATAACAGGCGATAAGAAAGCCATTGACGACTTCATCAGGTTCAAACACAGCAACATCATGCACGACAAAGACGGTAATCTGGTATACCTCGCACAAAGCGAATGGTTCCTCAACACCGAGCGCCAAAACAACCCAGATATTGAATTCCACTTTACAAGTGAGTTCAAGACGGCAATGGCGTAAGTGTGGTTGATGTTTTATTGATGGATTTTTGTTATATTTGAGTAGGGTTTTAATCAATGGACTATCGTAATTACATTGAATCTAGACCTGAAGTGCTTTTAGGAAAGCCAGTATTCAAAAACACGAGGATTTCAGTCGATTTAATACTTGAACGATTTGCCCAAGGTGCAACAGTCAGCGATTTATTAGAGGCTTATCCTAGTCTGTCAACAGACGCAATTAAGGAGGTGCACAATCAATTTACGGAAGGGAAACGCAAGTTCTACTAGTAATTGTTGTATTTCCCAGTGATTTGCCTATTTCATTGCATCTAACTGCTTTTGGAATCCGAGCATTTTGTCGCGTAGGCGGGCTGCTTCCATGAAGTCCATGTCCTTGGCGGATTTCTCCATTTCCTTCTTGGTTTTGGCAATTAGTTTTTCCAGTTGAGTTGCAGAAACATATTGCACTTCTGGTTCAGCAGCGATTGACAAACTTTCGCCAGAAACTGCCAAAGAGCTTGTTTCGTCATAGCCCTTGATATCCAGTACCGATGTCTGCCCCATGATTTGAGCAATAGATTTGTACACTGTTTTTGGCGTAATGCCGTGTTCCTGGTTGTGTTTGATTTGTTTGTCACGGCGACGCGAAGTTTCATCAATGGTACGTTGCATAGAAACCGTAATTCTATCGGCATAGAAAATAACCAAACCTTGTGCATTCCTTGCCGCACGTCCTGCCATCTGAGTCAATGAACGCTCGTCACGCAAAAAGCCCTCCTTGTCGGCATCCATCACCGCCATCAAAGATACTTCCGGAAGGTCAAGACCTTCCCTCAATAGGTTTACACCCACCAATACATTGATATTCCCCAATCGCAAATCCCTCAATATTTCCACCCGTTCCAGCGTATCTACTTCCGAGTGAATGTATCGTGAACTGATGTTGATGCGCTTGAGGTATTTATCCAATTCTTCAGCCATGCGCTTAGTGAGGGTGGTCACCAACACACGGTCTCCGGCTTTAATTCTTTTATCAATTTCATCAAGCAAATCATCGACCTGATTGATGCTTGGTCTTATTTCAATTGGCGGGTCTAAAAGTCCTGTTGGGCGCACAATTTGTTCAACCACCACACCTTCGCATTGCTCCATTTCGTACTTGCCGGGCGTTGCAGAAACAAATACCACCTGATTCAATATTGACTCGAATTCATAGAAATTCAAAGGTCTGTTATCAAGTGCCGAAGGCAGTCGGAAACCAAAATCAACAAGTGTCATTTTTCGGCTTCTGTCGCCGCCATACATGCCGCTTATTTGGGGAATGGTTACGTGGCTCTCATCAATAACAAGTAAAAAGTCTTTAGGGAAATAATCAATCAGGCAGAAGGGGCGGGTGCCGGGATTCCTGCGGTCGAGAAAACGTGAATAGTTTTCGATGCCACTGCAATACCCCAGTTCCTGAATCATTTCTAAGTCATAGGTTACACGGTCTTTGATGCGTTGTGCTTCTACGTTTTTACCCAGTTTTTTGAAATATTCCACTTGCTCAAACATCTCAGACTGAATGTCGTAGATGATTTGCGCCATTTGATCTTTGGGAGCTATGTACAGGTTGGCAGGGAAAATAGCCGCATAGTCCATTTTCGAAATTCTTTTACCTGAATCGGTTTCAAAGCTTTCAATTTCTTCAATCTCATCGCCGAAAAAAGTAATTCTGTAGCCATAGTCAACATAAGGCAGGTTGATATCCACTGTATCTCCATTCACCCTGAAAGAGCCTCTTTGAAATTCGCCTTGACTACGCAGGTACAGCGAATTAACCAACAAGTGCAAAAAGTGGTTTCTGCCAATATTTTGTCCGGGTTCAAGTCTTATGATGCTGTTGGCGTATTCGGTAGGGTTACCAATACCGTAAATACACGAAACCGATGCAACAACAATAATATCCCTACGTCCGCTTAAAAGACTGGCTGTAGCTCTGAGCCTTAGTTTTTCCAGTTCTTCATTAATCGAAAGGTCTTTTTCAATGTAGGTATCAGATACCGGCATGTAGGCTTCAGGCTGGTAGTAATCGTAGTATGAAACAAAGTACTCAACTGCATTGTTAGGGAAGAACTGACGAAATTCGCCATAGAGCTGCGCCACAAGTGTTTTGTTGTGGGTAAGCACCAATGTCGGCTTGCCGGTTTGTTGAATAACATTGGCAACCGTAAACGTTTTACCGGAACCTGTTACACCCAGTAATACTTGCGACTTTTCACCCTCGTTGACACCCTTGACCAACTGCCTGATGGCTTCTGGTTGGTCTCCCGAGGGCTTGTACTCACTTTGCAGGTCGAATTTCATACGTTGTAAATTTCGGTGTTTTTAGTGATATCGCAGTTTTTTTAACGAAAAAGGGACGAAGCAGTTCCAGTGCTTCATCCCTTTTCCAATCGGTTGATTTACGTTTATTTCGTAATCACCAGTTTATGTGTTTCACTTTGGTTGCCGGTTGCAATGTTCACCAGATAAATTCCTGTTTGCAGTGTAGAGCAATCAATTGGTTCTGTTGCATTCGATTGCGTCATTGCAAAATGATCAGTGAAAACAACCTTTCCAGCAATGTCCAAAACTGTAATCTGTACGTTGTCGGTTACAGCATTGTTGAATAAAATTTTGAAGTTGTTGCTTGCAGGGTTTGGCGCAATAATGCAGTTTTTAACAGATTTGTTATTGATATTTATAACTTGATTTACAGTGTCAGGGATGCCAATTTGATTGAAGGCTGTGTTTGTTTTTATTGGAGCGTTATAATCGAAGTAAATGTCAGCATTGTTCCTAATAATCGTTCCCATTGGTAAGCCGCTGCGCATTTTTACTGTATATGTGAACATGCCCTGACTAAGCAATTCATCGTTGTACTGGGGAACCAGATTAATGTTGTCGAAATAAAATTTGACAACACCATAGTCTGAAAGTTCAACCCTGCAATTATGGCTTTTATACCCGGGTACAAGTGAAGTTGGGTCAATATTTGGGTCTAGTGTATCAACTACAACAATGTTTTCAGCATTCCATGAACCCGTATTTTGAAAGTGAATCATGTATTCAAGATTCGTGTCGGTTTGTGCAATAATGTGTTCGGGACCTGTGCCTTGTGGGTAAACTTCTTTAAAGTTAGGGTCAAATGATGACACCACTCTGGTATGAAAATCACAGACATTGTTCCACGGAGAATAGTCTGATGTCCAGTTTGATACGGGCAGTTGCGCAACTATAGTATCGCGATAACGGCAATTAGTGCCAATAGGTACGCTGGTTGAAACGCCGTAGGTCATCATGAAAGTTCTTTCTTCACCCGGTGCTATTGTATCAAAAGTGCCGGTGCTATTGAAATAATTACTTCCAAGATAGCTGTATGTACTACCAGGAGAAATAGTTGAGAATGCGAGATTGTTGTCATTTCTATAACTTGCAAATACAGCAGGTTCGCTTACTGTACCATCGTTTGATGCTATAGTAATTTGGTAATATGTATGTCCAACAACAGGTGGAGAAACGTAGTCCCACGTTCTTACATGCATGTCGTGAATAGGTACGACAGTGTCGGCGAAGTTATAAGTCATAACACAGCCCGAGTGAGCAGAAACAGTTATTGGGATTAAATTGTTCTGGCACGATGCCAGAGGATAAAATCCGAGTACAGTTTGAGAAAGTGTATCGTTACTTGTTGGCAGTTTGAATGAGTAGTTGCCGGAGTCATCGGTGTAGGTATATGCAATACTATGCAGCCAATGCGAACCGGTGCCGGTAATATGCATTTGTATATGTCTTACGCCTTCTTCTCCTGCCTCCAGCGTACAATTTACATTTCTGTCGTGGAAAACTTTTCCTTTTACAGTACAATAGCATGAATCATTGCTGTGGTTGTAGTCAATGGCAGCGTGTCCTGTTTGGGTACATCCGTAAGCGTCAGAAACCCGTAAAGAATAGCTTCCCCTTTCTAGTCCGGAGATTGACCCAGTGGTCGCACCCGTACTCCATGTGTAAGTATACGGTGGTCTTCCACCTGTTACATACGCGCTGGCAACCCCGTCAGCACTATAAATACATGATGCATCGGTGGTTGCAAAACGAGTTGCTAATGTCGAGCTTGATTCGATATAAGCACTAGTTCGTAATGTGCAACCTGAATCGTCAGTAACTAATACCGAAATACTGCCCAATGAGGTAAATGCTGCAGTTGATGAAGTAGAGCCTGTGCTCCATGAATAACGAAATGGAGGCGCACTCCCTGATGCGGTCACTGATGCTGTTCCTGAAGTTGAAGGACAAATTGGATTGGAGTGTGTGATGTCGGCATACAAAGTAGTGTTATTGGCTATAGTAACTGTACCGCTTGCCGTACAGCCTACGCTGTCTGTTATATCAAAATAATAAGATCCTTGTCTTAAATTTGAAGCAGTCAGTCCAGTTTGAACCGGGTAGGTATACCATACAATTGAAGTCGGCCCTGTGGTACCGGAAAGAGACAGTGTAGCGCTGCCTGATGGTCGGGTACATGATGCCGGAACGGTAGAGTAACTTGCATAGATAGGTGAAGTAGATGTGATATCTGCGACACCATCTCCAGTACATCCGTTCGCATCTGTTACCAAAAGAGTCAGGTATTGACTACTAAGACCGGTTAAGTTATTACTTGTGGCTCCATTGCTCCATCTGTAGGTGTATGGTGGCGTGCCTCCTGATCCAAAAACGATTACCTGACCATTTGAATCAGTGCAGGTGGCTGGTGTTACAACGGCGTTGGCAATTATTCTAACCGCCTGGTTTATTGTTGCTAAGCGCGGATACCCTGTACAGCCAAAACTGTCAGAAACTGTTACTTGTACACTTCCTCTTGAAAGGCCGCTGATAGTAGGTGTTGTTGCTCCGGTGTTCCATAAATATCTATAAGGTGCAGTTCCCCCTGCTACACTAGATACAGTTGCAGAGCCGTTGTTGCAGTTTGCGACTGTTGTAGTTATTGTAGGCACAATACTCGGCACTCTTATGTCAAATGAATCAAGTGTTGTTATTGAATCAGAAGATTCTGAGCAGCCAAGTGAATCTACTATTGTAAACTTATATCGTCCCGGAACGGTTGAGTAAAAAGTAGTGTCTGTACCCACTGTCGTGCCTCTCCAATCTCGCCACGCGACATGATAGGGGCGCACACCGTTGGAAATAAACAGTTTGAAGCCGCTTGGTTGCGGGCATGTACCTATTGAATCAATTGTACTTACAAAGAATCTGCTGCCTTCAAAAGTTCCATAGATTCGTGCTGTATCGTAATACCAGTAATCCCCCATCCCACCGAACCAGCCTCTGAGTGTATCGCTACCTGAAGCAGTTCTAATTGTATCATTGTACATAAATGAGTTTCCTGTAATTTCAATTACTCGCCCCGGCACGAGCCCAGCGTAGTTAACAGCAATAATGCCATTACCATTGCAAGGTCTTTGAACAACAACGACATTGATTGACCTTGAAAAAGATTCAGAGCCTAAAAAGACCAACAGTAAAAAAAGAAGTATATTCTTCATAAATGTCCATTTTATATGTATTAAGACGCCTAGTGAAATATTTTAGTTGGGTGTTTATGAATAAAGGATAAGTTAATGCGAAATTTCTCCTCTTTTTTAAATTATGAGGTTCTTATCTTGTAGTGCCGTTTGTGCGTTTAAAGACAAAAAGTTTCGTCCTTATTTCTATTTGAATCGATTGCTTCAAGGCTCATGCTTACATTGAAAACCGAATCTTATACGTTGTAAATTTCGGTGTTTTTAGTGATAAAAATAGAGGGAGCCTCAGATTTATGAGACTCCCTCTACTATTCTGAATTCAGATGAGTAAATTTTGAGACTTAAAATTGCAGTCATGCAGTTTTCGCTGCCTGCCAATCTCAGCTAATTTATCAGAATTAATTTTCTTTAAACTCCTGCGACACTTCAGTTTTTGCTGGATTAATTACAAAAACTATCCTTTTTTCAGTTTCGCTAAAGTCAGCGGTAACAACATCGCCGGCTTTGATTCTGTGGTTCAGAATTTCTTCGGCCAGTGGGTCTTCCAGATATTTTTGGATGGCCCTGTGTAGTGGACGCGCACCGAATTGTTGGTCATAGCCTTTTTCAGCAATGAATTTTTTCGCTTCATCAGAAAGTTGCAAACTAAAGCCCAATGTGTTCAGGCGTTTCATTACATCTTTCATAATAATCTCGATAATCTTGCCAATATGTTGCTCCTCAAGTGCATTGAAAATGATTACATCATCAATCCTGTTCAGGAATTCAGGCGAGAACGAACGCTTGAGCGCTTTTTCAATTACACCCTTGCCTGTTTCTTCTGCCGTATTCACTTTTGCTGAAGTTGCAAAACCAACACCTGTACCGAATTCCTTCAACTGGCGTACACCAATATTAGAAGTCATGATGATGAGCGTGTTCTTGAAATCAACTTTGCGGCCAAGACCATCGGTAAGCTGACCGTCGTCAAGCACTTGCAACAATATGTTGTAGATATCCGGGTGTGCTTTTTCGATTTCGTCCAGCAATACCACAGAATATGGTTTTCTGCGGATTTTTTCGGTCAGTTGACCACCTTCTTCATAACCCACATATCCCGGAGGCGCACCAATAAGGCGGGTAAGCGCGAATTTTTCCATGTATTCGCTCATGTCAATTCTCACCAGCGCATCGTCGCTGTCGAACATATAACGAGCCAAAGCACGGGCTAACTCAGTTTTACCAACACCAGTAGGACCGAGGAATATGAATGAACCAATTGGTTTGCGTGGGTCTTTCAATCCTACGCGATTCCTTTGAATGGCTTTCACAACTTTAGAAATGGCTTCATCCTGCCCAACAACAACACCTTTAAGGTCATCGTCCATCCTGCGCAGCTTAGCACTTTCAGCCTCCACCATACGCATTACAGGTATACCTGTCATCATGTGAATGACTTCAGCGATATCTTCTTCAGATATAGGATACTTTTTATGTTTAGCTTCCTCTTCCCAATCGAGTTTTGCCTTATCAAGTTCTTCGCCGAGTCTTTTTTCTTTATCGCGCAATGCGGCAGCTTCCTCAAAGCGTTGACTCTTAACAACCTTGTTCTTCTCGAGTTTTATTTCTTCGATTTTTTTCTCGAGGTCAAGTATGTTTTGAGGAACATTGATGTTTTTGAGGTGTACACGTGCACCCGATTCGTCCATTACGTCAATGGCTTTGTCAGGCAACAGGCGGTCGGTCATGTACCTGTCGCTCAGTTTTACGCACGCTTCAATGGCATCTTTGTCGAAGATAACATTGTGGAAGTCTTCGTATTTTGGCTTAATGTTGTTCAGGATGGTGATTGTTTCATCGACACTTGGTGGTTCAACCAACACTTTTTGGAAGCGCCTGTCGAGTGCACCGTCTTTTTCGATGTACATTCTGTATTCATCGAGCGTAGAAGCTCCAATGCATTGGAGGTCACCACGAGCTAAGGCAGGCTTGAAGATGTTACTAGCATCAAGCGAACCAGACGCACCACCTGCACCTACAATAGTATGGATTTCGTCGATGAACAAAATCACATCACGGTTCTTCTCAAGTTCGTTCATGATGGCTTTCATCCTTTCTTCGAACTGACCGCGGTATTTTGTACCGGCAACAAGTGCGGCAAGATCAAGGCTTATTACGCGCTTGTCGAACAAAACCCTCGAAACTTTTCTTTGAACGATTCTCAATGCAAGTCCCTCAACAATCGCTGTTTTACCAACACCGGGTTCGCCAATCAAAATCGGGTTGTTCTTCTTCCTTCTTGAAAGAATCTGAGATACCCTCTCAATTTCTTCTTCACGACCTACAATTGGATCTAGGTTGCCGAGTTCCGCAATTTTGGTAATGTCACGACCGTAGTTATCCAATACCGGAGTTTTAGATTTTACGCCACCCTGAGCAGTGCTTTTACGTTGCTGGTATTGGCGTTTTTCTTCGTCGTCTTCGAAATCTTCAGAACCGGGGTCGCCGAAATCAGCCGAAGGATTTTGACCGCCCGACATGGTGAGTTCGTTGCGGAAGCGATCATAATCCAAATTCATTTGGTTCATGATTTGCGTTGCAACGTTGTCGCGGTTTTTAAGAATAGAGAGCATCAGGTGCTCTGTTTCAACAGTTGCACTGCGCAGTGATTTTGCTTCAAGAACAGTAATGCGAATTACTTTTTCAGCTTGTTTTGTGAGTGGCAAGCTATTGATGTTCACAATTGGCTTACTGTTTTTATCCTTGATCGCTAATTCAAGTTCTTTGCGAAGGCGGAACAAGTCTATGCCGAGCGTTTGAAGTACCCTCAGTGCCATTCCGTCGCCTTCTCTTATCAGCCCCAGCAACAAGTGCTCGGTGCCAATAAAATCATTTCCAAGGCGAAGTGCTTCTTCCCTGCTGTAGGAAATGATTTCCTTTACTTTTGATGAGAAATTCGAGTCCATGAATGTTTCCCTTTTTTGAATAAAGTTAATAAAAAATTACCAAACGTACACCCGTTTTTCGGGTCGGGCTTGATTTCTCAAAAATAGCAGGGAACAGGGAATTCTTGTATTTTTTTAGAAGAAACTCTTGAAATTTGCTATTTTTATTTCGAAAAAGCTGCTGAAATATGGATTTCAAAATTGATGCCAAAGAAACATACACCGTTGTAACACCTGTAACAGAACAACTAGATGCTAATATGGCAGATTCGTTGATGGATAGGTTGGAGGTTTTAAGGCAAAAAGGCAGTAAGAATTTTATAATTGATGGATCTGTCATAAAAACTGCTGTAAACGAAGGTGTTCAGAAACTGGAAGCTGTACATAAGGTATGTTACGCACAAGGCGAATCGTTCGTTTTGACCAACATGGCTAAAGATGTGGTGAAAGCTTTTAAGCAATTGAAACTCGATGAACATTTTAACATTGCGCCTAAAATGATTGAAGCCATTGATATCGTGAGCATGGAGATACTGGAGCGTGATTTACTGGGCGAAGAAGAATAAACTGACTGTTATGAAGAATAAGAAAGGAATACTCTTTGTTTTGCTTGCTGCGGGCTTTTTAGGGCTTTCGATGGTTGTACCTAAAGGGTGGCAAATTTCTGGTTCAGCACCTCAAAAATATGATATAGGTCTTTGGAAGGCGGGAGGGCATGATGGTAGTTCAAACTGCGGATTTATTCGCGCAAATAAAGACGATTATTTTGAGTCGGACTATGGCTCTTTGATTCAAAAAATGTCATCTCAGAAATACCTGGGTAAACGTGTGCGTATGAAAGGCTTCTTGCGTACCCGTGGAGTGAAATCATGGGCAGGTTTCTTCATTCGTGCTGATGAAGAAAATTCAAAAGAGCCGCTTTCATTTGAAACAATGGAGAAAACGCCCGTTAAAGGCAATACTGAATGGAAAGAATATCAGCTTGAAATGGATGTGCCGAACAACGCTTCAAAGATTGCTTTTGGAGCTATTTTAAATGGTCCGGGCATTATCTACTTCGACGATATCTCTATAGAAGAAATAGGAGCGTCAACCAAATTCTCAAAGTTTGTAGTTTGTGATACAACCTTGAGGCGCGAGGAAGAAAATCTGAATTTTGAAAATTAGCCTTTCTTAGCCAGTTCTGTCAGGTATGCTTCCAATGCAGCCACCATCGATGGTGCGTTAGGAGCCGGAGCCTTAATATCTAATCTCAAACCTTTGTCTTCAACAGCCTTTGATGTAGTAGGGCCAAATGCGCCGAAAAGAGTACCGCCTTGGCTGAACTCAGGGTCGAAATCGAATAATGTTTGAACAGAGAACGGACTGAAGAATACAATCACGTCATACTTGTTTTTCATTACCTCGCTAATGTCGGTTGACACTGTTCGGTACAATGCAGCTTCAACATAAGTGATGTTGGCCTTGATGAAAAACTGAGCGATATCGTTTTTAACGGTGTCAGAAAGAGGTAATATAAATTTCTCGTGGTGCTTGTGTTTGCCAATGATATCTAACAAACCCTGTGTGCTACCATCTGCCGAGAAAAATACTTTGCGTTTACGGTATAAAATGAATTTCTGGAGGTACAATGCAACAGCTTCGGTGATGCAGAAGTACTTCATATCCTGCGATACTTTGATTTTCAATTCTTCACAAATTCTGAAGAAATGGTCAACAGCACCTCGCGATGTAAATATGATTGCAGTATACTCAAGGATATCCACTTTTTGCTTGCGGAATTCCTTACCCGAAAGACCTTCAACTTTGATAAAGGCATGGAAATCGACCGTGATATTGTGCTTTTTGGCAAGGTCAAAATACGGTGACTTTTCCGTTTCCGGACGGGGTTGTGTAATCAGTATGTTGGATATCTTTGGTTTCTCCACCTACGAAACTTCATTTAAGTGACCACTGGAAATTACATTTACAGTCTGCCGTTCAATTACTAACCATATAACTAATAAAACATTAGTCCGTTTATTAATAATTTTATCAGTACTGCCAAAGGCAATATTTCAGAGGCGCAAAGGTACATAAAAAAATGAAATTTGCTGTATTGGAAAAAAGACCCAAATAGCTGCCAGGAGCGTGTGTACCTATTGGCAATTACCGCAGCCCCAACAATGAAGGAAACCAAAATTACATTTGAGACAATGGTATGGTCGGCGAAGGCAAGCACTATAATAAAAGGGACCAGTACAATGCCCAATATTTTGTTGATGAGAAATACATTGAAAATATAATGTTCGGTAATGCCTTCCAGCCTGAACGCCCATCCGCTGAATTTTACTGAAGCGTATTTAGCCAGATATATTACGGCTGTTCCCGTACATAACATCAGCAAAAGCAACGAAGGGGGTATAACACCGGAATGGATAGGTGTAAAAAACTTAACCACATAATATATGTAAGCGCCCTCAGAGATGGCGAAAAATACATTCATCACAAAGTTGGGCCAGCCCGCACCTTGTAGCTGGTCTTTCAATTGCCGGCTACTGAGTGTAGGGTTCCAGAAAGCCACCCACAGATTGTGGAAATATTTAGGGTCAACGAACCTGATGATACCAAGCATGGTGCAAAGGAACAGCAGCAGGTAAAAGTCGGAGGTACGGGTACTTGACGGGCGTATTTTATCAATATCAAAAGCCAGTGTAGTCGATTGCATGAATTTGTTATTCACGACCATGCTGTCCAAAAAAACATTGTTTGCTTTTGCCAAACTCACTGAGTCACCCACCTTTGCCAGTTCAAAGGGGGCAAGATTCACCGTTGCTGTTGCAGGGAATACACCTGCTAACAGAATGAGTATCAAAAAGACGACAGCGAATTGTTTCATGAATTGATGCAAAAATAACAGATAAGCAATGGAACATGTTTGAATATTTATCCCGAGAATGTAAATAACCTTTGCGCGTTAAAAAATGTTAACAATTGTTTTGTGCAGCTTTTGGAATTTGATTAAATCAAAAAAAACCTACCTTTGCACATGGCAACAAAATCTAAGTTCTACGGTGAAGGACTCACGTTCGATGATGTTCTCCTTGTTCCCGCTTACTCAGAAGTACTTCCAAGAGAAGTAAATATCTCAACACAAATTACCAAAGACATTAAAATCAACATTCCGATGGTATCTGCCGCAATGGATACTGTTACGGAAGCTAATTTGGCTGTCGGGCTTGCTCGTGAGGGTGGTCTTGGTATTCTGCATAAGAACATGACCATTGAGCGTCAGGCTGAACAAGTGAAAAAGGTAAAGCGTTCTGAAAGCGGCTTAATTGTTGACCCGATTACGTTACAACCTGAGGCTACTGTAGCTGATGCGTTGAGAATCATGCGTGAAAACAAAATTGGCGGTATTCCAATTGTTGATAAAGCACACAAACTGGTAGGTATGCTTACCAATCGCGATTTGCGTTTTGAAAAAGACACAAACAAGCCGGTAAGTCAGGTTATGACTAAAGATAATCTGGTGTCAGCTCCTATCGGTACCGATATGCGTCAGGCTGAAAGCATACTCGAACAATACAAAATTGAAAAACTTCCAATCATTGATAAAAAAGGTAAGCTGGCGGGTTTAATCACTTTCCGTGATACCATTCAGTTGAAAAGCTTCCCTAATGCAGCAAAAGACTCAATGGGTCGTTTGCTGGCAGGCGCCGCAGTGGGCATTACGGCTGATATCCTTGATAGGGTTGAAGCGCTTAGGGCTGCAGGGGTCGACATCATTACTTTAGACAGCGCTCACGGGCACTCAAAGGGAGTAATTGATGCAGTGAAGAAAGTGAAGAAAGCTTTTAAAACGCTACCGCTTATTGCAGGAAACGTTGCTACTGCCGAAGGTGCTAAAGATTTGGCGGCTGCGGGTGCCGATGCTGTTAAGGTAGGTGTTGGACCTGGTTCCATTTGTACAACACGCGTTGTTACAGGTGCGGGTGCGCCACAGCTAACAGCGATTATGGAGGCTTCGGCAGCATTGAAAAAATCAGGTATTCCGGTAATCGCTGATGGCGGTATCAGGTACACCGGCGATATGGTAAAAGCAATTGCTGCAGGTGCTGCTTGCATTATGGCAGGTTCTATTTTCGCAGGCACTGAAGAAAGTCCGGGCGAAACCATCATTTATGAAGGCCGTAAGTTCAAGTCTTATCGTGGTATGGGTTCTGTTGAGGCCATGCAGGAAGGTTCAAAAGACCGTTACTTCCAGGACATGGAAGCGGACATCAAGAAATTGGTTCCGGAAGGCATTGTTGGCAGGGTTCCGTACAAAGGCAATCTGAACGAAGTGGTGCAACAATTTGTTGGTGGCTTGAGGGCAGGTATGGGCTATTGCGGTGCTAAGGACATTTCGACTTTGCAGGCAGAATCTCAGTTTGTGCGCATTACTGCTGCGAGTATGGCAGAAAGTCACCCGCATGATATTGTAATTACTAAAGAAGCGCCTAACTACAGTCGTTAGTAAGCCAAATTATATTTCAAAAATTATGGCATACAGTTTACTGTTGGCTGAAGAGCGTGTGAAGCAACATCAAATCACAGCCTTGCACTTAATTTGTGCAACAGCGTTTATGGCATTTGGTGGCGTGATAGCCCGCTTTTCAATGCGCGGTCGCATACCAGGAATCATTCTTTTGTTGCTGGGTTTAGGCTTTGCGCTGTTTACAGTCACACAAAGCAAAAAACTACTGGCAGGCAATACCAACAAGTTGTTTAGAATTGGCGAGCTGGTGATTGCGCTGTTGATGATTGGTTTTTCGGTGATGGTGGGCTGGAAAATACCCATAGGCATCTTTGGCGCTATTGGTGTAGCAGTGGCTTATGCCTTGTACAACGAATCAAGAGCTGGTGCAGGCACCAAAATCAGCGTTCAGGACGATGGGCTGATATTACCTCCCGGTACTAAAATAAAAACCCTTAAATGGACCGATACCGATCAGGTATTGCTGAAATTCGGAGTGCTTACAATCAATACAGTTGATAATACGCTCCTGCAGTGGCAAGTGCGCTCCATCGATTTCGATTTAGATACGTTCAACCGCTACTGCGCCCAACAAATCGCCATCAATGTGCCGAACAGGCAAAAGGTAGATTGGTAAGAATTAAAGTTATTGGAATCATAAACATCAAATCCCGGGCAACAGGGATTTGGTGTATAAGAAAACTCTGGATTCACAAGTGTAGTCTAGGGATAGGGGGATATTTTTTTTTATTAATTTTGACAAATTTTTGACTCATGAGATATTTTTCGATTTTTATAAGTTTGTTTTTTGCTGCTAACGTGCAAGCGCAATCAATACCTTCTTATTTACCAACGAGCGGTTTAGTAGCCTGGTACCCTTTTAATGGGAATGCAAATGACGGAAGTGGTAACGGAAATGATGCTACTAACTATGGTGCATCATTAACCACTGATAGAAACGGCAATGCTAATGGAGCATATTTATTTGATGGTAATAGTAACTATATGCAGTTGCCAATGAGGCAAGTCAGCATCACTCAATGGTCTGTCTCGGCTTGGTTAAAAACAGATACAGGGGGAGTTATAATTCAAGGTGGAAACTTCGGACCTTATCCTGATGTTGGAATTACCAATAGAATAAACAAAACAGATGGAGGATTTGCGCATGGTGCTGAAATTAGAGCTGATGGATATGGTTATCAAAGTGGTGTCCAAGGTACGAGTAATTTAGCTGATAATATTTGGCACCATTATGTTGGAGTGTGGAGTGGAACCTATGGTGCGCTTATGGATTCTACTCAATTATCCATTTATATCGATGGGGTTCTTGTTTCGGCAGTCTATAGCACAAGTGTTGGGCATGGTGGATATTCAACGGATTCGCGTCACAATGCTCCTTTTTCGCCTTCAAGCAACATGATAATTGGTAAACACACTTCTTGGGGGCAGTACTTCAGTGGCAAACTTGATGACATCGCCATTTACAACCGTGCTTTATCAGCTTCTGAAGTGACATCAATTTATAATGGAGGCTCTACTTCTATTTCAGGTGCTTCTACAGTTTGTTTAACCACCCCATCAACCTACACTTCAAGTACTACAGGCGGCACATGGTCAGTTATACCTTCATCTATTGGTACAATTTCAGCTTCTGGTTTGTTCACTCCTTCCAGAGCGGGTGGCGCTATTATCAGGTACAATGTTGGTACTACACACACTGATTTTCCAGTTACAGTTTATCCCAACACCGCCCCAACTACTTCAGGTGATTTGAATGTATGTGTTGGAGGTACAACAGGTGCTTATAGTGCTTACATAGCGGGTATAGGTAATCCTACAACAGGTAGTTGGTCGTCATCTAACCCTTCAATAGCTTCGATTGATGTGTCCACCAAGCGAGCGAGTGGTGTATCGGGTGGAACTGCTGTTTTAACGTACTCAATCACTGATGCTTGCGGCACATTCAACTCCACCAGAAACTTGCAGGTAGCTTCAACGCCACCAAATGCTGGTCGTTTAACAGGAAGTAGTTCGGTCGTGTTAGGTAATTCAATTGTTATTAGTCAATCAAGTGGTTCTGTGGCTGGTGCATGGTCAACTTCTGCGGCTTCAATTGCTTCAATAGGTACTATCACACATGCTACGCTTTCTACAACTGCTACGGTTACTGGTGTAACAGCAGGTACAGCAACAATCACTTATACAGTGACTAATGCGTGCGGAAGCAACAGGGTAACTAAAACTATTTCGGTGACAAGCCCAAGAGAAGCATGGGCGCAGGAAAGCGGCGTTAAAATGTATCCTAACCCAACTACAGGTATGCTCAACATCGAGTACGCCAGGCTTACAACTAATTTAGAAATTGAAATGGTTGATATGACAGGTAAAGTTGTATATGCACAAGCAACTGAATTTGAAAAAATGTCGATTGATGTAAGCAAATTTATAACAGGTACATACCTGGTGCGTATTAAAGCAAATGGCGAGCAATCGCAACAACGCGTTGTTGTAGAGTAATTTTACTGAAGTTATATTTTTGAGCGAGGCTGTTTCAAATCCTGAATCAGCCTCGTTTTATTTTTGTGTCAATCTTAACCCTATTTAACTCAACTGAAAGGGCCTTGTGCGCATGAAAATTAATTGACAAATGTCATTTTTTTCATAACCCGTGTTGTAGACTTTTGACAGCAAATTTAAAATTCATGAAATATTTCATTCCTGCATTTGTAATGCTTTCTATGCTGTTTAACCCTCGTGCACAAGCACAAACGATACCGAACGGAGGGTTTGAAAACTGGACTACAGTTTTTTCTACATTCCTTCAGCCTGATCACTGGTTGGCCTCCCCTGGTGCTAGAGATACACCGGGGTATGTCGGTTCTTATTTCTTAAACCTTACGAATTCTTCTACCGATTTTGCCTTTGCTAATACAGTAGCTTTTTATGATTATATAGAGGATACTGGTCGTGGCGGCTTTGCCTGTAATAGTAAGCCGGCTTGTTTATCTGGTAGTTACCGATACAATATTACAGGTTCAGATTCTGCTGCAATTAGAGTGATGCTGTATCGGGGCTATATGAGCGCATATGGCGGAGGTTCATACACTGTATGTGGGTTAGGTGTTCTATATATTACTGCAGGTAGTGTAAGCACTTGGACCGATTTTTCCGTTCCAATAACTTATTTTCCGCCTTATGATACACCGGATTCTGCCGATATCCTTTTGGGGGCTTCTGTCAATCAAGATAGAGCTAATATGGTGGCTGGCAATTATTTGCATATCGACAATTTGCATTTTTGCGCTCCTTCAGCAGTAAATACTCTAGGGGTGGTAAAGCCAATAGAAATCTATCCTAACCCCGTAGAGAATGAATTGTTTGTACAAGGCGATGTGCCGAGTAACGCGACTATTAAGATTTACAATTGTTTTGGACAGACTGTTTTTGAAGGAAAGGTTGCTCAAAGCATAGATACACGAACTATGGCTGCCGGTGTGTATTTAGTGAATATAATAGGTTCGAACAGTGAGATTATAAAGCGAGCGCAAATAGTTAAGCAATAACAATCGAAATCCAAGTATATAGGAAGATGTCTAATACTCATACTGGTCCTCGTTTGCAGATTAGGACAAGTAATTGTTTTATTGAAGTTATGTTTTAAGCGAGGTTGTTTCAAATCCTGAAGCAGCCTCGTTTTACTTTTATCTAAAGCAAACCACCTTACACAAATCCTCCCCTCGATAGCAATTAAAACATTGGTTTCGTTAATTTTGGTGATTGTATTCAAGCGTCACTCAAATCAATTCCATGAATCGTATTCTTATTGCATTTCTATTGTGTCTGCCGATGTTTGTGGCAGGGCAAACCTATCATCCTATGCACTTTGGGGTTAATGCGCATGGAGTATCGGTGCCTAACTGGTATGCAAACTATCAGGGGATAACGGTGAGAGTAGTGGCTCCTTCAACAATTGTGGGTGATGTCAATTACTATGCAGCCAATTCAGGCACCGGGGCATCTACTGATTGGGGTGGTACTGGCGTAAATATTACCGACACAGTTAAAATGGCTCCTTCCGGTGATACTGAAGGGTGCAGTGCAGTGACCTCAGGTTATTACTCAGGTAAAATTGCTATTGTGTATAGAGGCACTTGTGAGTTTTCATACAAGGCATTAGTGGCACAAAATGGTGGCGCTGCCGCGGTAATTGTTATCAATACAGTGCCGGGTGGTCCTTTAACTATGGGTACGGGTAGCTACGGTAGTTCTATTACTATTCCGGTATTCATGATTTCGAAAGATGATGGCGCGGCTATTGTGAACCAAATTCGCTCAAGCGTGCCCGTTGTAATGAATATCAATACATTTTGGCGAAGCGGATATGCCAACGATTTAAAGATAGTGAAAGGTGGATATTCAACTTCGGCATATTACAGTGTGCCGTGGCAGATGCTGAATGTTCACCCTGCCAATAGTGCGTATGCCAATATCAACGGTTTGTTCGTAGCGAATGTAGGTAACAATAATGCCTCCCATGTTAAAATGGTGGGTGCGTTGACATTTAATCCTACCCGCGGTGCGCCGTTTCTTGCTCGTTTAGATTCAATGGTTTTGAATAATTTTCCTAGTACCGATTCTATTTGGTCTTTGTACGGCAATACCTACAATTTGCCTACCATTACAGGCCCCGGGCGTTTCGATTTACAATACAATTTGCGGTCTGACTCTACCGACAACAACACAATCGACAACTCTTACAAATACTCGTTCTTTGCCTCCGACTCTATTATGTCAAAAGGCAAATACGATTTTGTGAACAATCGTCCGGTGGTTGAAGCGTACGTAACTCCTTCATCATCTTCTCCAGTCATTTGGTCGGTGCCTTATTTTATTGCTAAAGGCGGTTATATTTTAAAGAATGTTCAGTTTTCTGCATCAACAACCGCATGGACTTTTGGTACTGGTTCAGTTACGAACTTATATGTTTATAAATGGACTGACGGTAGGGTTGCGAGTGACTCGCTCATTCAAAACGGTGAACTGTCTTTAGTTGGCCTCGCTCGTAAAGTCTACAATGACACTGTCGATTCCATTTATCAGACATTTACAGTGCCAGTAGGCGATACATCGGGGTTGCCTGCTACAATAGTGCTTGACAGTAATTCATGGTACGTAGTTGGTGCTGAAATGAATGCTGGTTGGGCACTTGGTTTCGATGGCTACCTCAATGGGCACGTAAGGTCATGCGGGCTGCAACATCGTGGGGTTAAAGAATATTACAATCCTATCTGGTTGGGCGACCGTTATACGTCTACCAACAGCCAATTAGCCAACCCTACAGGCTCAATGTATCCATGGGCTTTTGACGGTACAGGTTCTTACGCTATTGATTCTGTTGTTTTTAGAAATGAAGCGGGGTTAGTGCCTGCAATAGCATTAAATCTTCAGCCATGCATTACGCCTGATGCAGGTACAATCACCGGTTCTTCAATTGTTTGTACATCAGGTGCAGTTCCTATGTTTGATAGTGCCGCAGGGGGCGTTTGGTCGTCTACTGATACATCAATTGCAAGGGTTTCAGCTACGGGTGTTGTGACTGCAGTGCGAGACGGTGTCGATACCATTCTATATACAATATCAAATGCTTGCGGTACAGCCATAGCAAGGCGACCAATCAATGTATATTCACCACTCTCACCTGGCACAATAACTGGTGTTGACTCAGTTTGCGTTGCTTCTTCCATTACCTTAACAGATACAACAAGTGGCGGTACTTGGTCAAGCGTTCGCCCTACAGTGGCATCAGTGAGCTCGGGCGGACTTGTTGTAGGTATTGCCGGCGGGCTGGATACTATTTTGTATTCTGTTACCAATACCTGCGGTACAGTTTCAGCCATGAAGACCGTCTATGTGATTGCGTTACCTACGGTTAGTTCTGTATCTGGCTCCGATTCAGTATGTCAGTTTGCGACAATTACAATGCGCGATACAACTACAGGTGGTGTATGGAGTGTTTCAAGCAGCTATGGCGCATCAATATCTTCGGCGGGTGTTGTTACGGGACTGCATGAAGGGCTGGATACAGCTATATATACAACATCAAATCGATGTGGAATAGCAACAGCAAAAAAATGGTTTTACGTAAAACCGGCGCCAAATTCAGGGGCTATAGTTGGGGCTTCGGCAGTTTGCATGACAGATACTTTACGTCTTTCTGATTCAGCAACAGGCGGTATATGGAGTAGTGTGTTTCCTGCCATTGCAACTGTGACAACTACAGGAATAGTAATACCAGTTTCAGTGGGCGTTGATACAATTAAATATACGGCAAGTAATTCTTGCGGAGTATCGGTGGCAACCAAAGTAATTAATGTAAACCCTTTACCCAGGGTGTCTGCTATTAGCGGTCCGACGATTGTTTGTGAGGGTGCAACGATCACTCTTTCAGATTCTGTATCTGGTGGTGTGTGGACTTCCTCTACAACATCGGTTGCAACCATAGCTTCGACAGGTGTAGTTACCGGAAGAGTTGCCGGAGTAGATACAATTAAATATACCTACACAAATAGCTGTGGTACAGTTTTTACCACTCGGGTCATCGCAGTTAACCCACTTCCACACGTAGGTGTTATTACAGGTGCATCAAGTGTTTGTCCCGATTCTTCTATCTCGTTGCACGATACTATTACAGGTGGATATTGGGCTGTTTCTAATAGTCTGGCAAGCATTACTTCCTCCGGAGTGTTGATTGGTGTCAATCCGGGCAGTGTTACTGTTTTTTACGTCGATTCTAATATTTGTGGCAGAGACACAGCCAGGCACTCCGTTACAGTCAATCCTCGCACGACTGCAGGTGTTATAACTGGCGCCGATTCGGTGTGTATTGATTCTGTCGTTATACTTCACGCTTCAGTAACGGGTGGTATTTGGGAGGTATCAAACAGTAATGCCTCTATAACTTCATCGGGTGTTGTTACGGGGGCTGGTCTAGGTGTAGATACTGTAAAATACACCGTTACCGGCACTTGCGGCGTAGCTGTTATAACAAAACTAATTAAGGTGTACGACTGTCATTTGTTGACGCAAAATGTTCGCTTACCTGTTGTGTCGGTGTATCCCAATCCTGTTTCAGGTTTATTGACAATTGATGCCATGGACTGGGCTGTGAATTTTAATGTTACATTGTCTACTTTGGACGGTCGCTGTGTTGTATCAAAAACACAACAACAGTTGAAATCCGTAATTGATGTTACCGGCCTGGCAAAAGGAGTTTATATACTTACGTTGAATAGGGAAGCGGAGGTAAGTTTAAAAAAGACGATAGTTGTTGAATAATGCGTGCGTTTTCCTGATTAGCTCGGATTTTTTTTTGAAAAATGTGAGAATTTTTTTGTGAAGTTTTGGCAGTTCTGTTCATGTTTTTAGTGCATTTATTTAACAGAGATTGAACAAAATATTGACAAGTTTCAATTTATAGATCCTAGCGGCGGAATAGTAGGCTGCATCACTAATTATAGTGGTATTATAGATTTATTTTGCAATTATATTTGCTCCCTATGGGGGTGGTTCAGTCTTTGACCGCGGGTGCATTTGATGCGCTTTTTATTGCAGATGCAGGTACCGGGATAATTATTTTTGCAAACGAAGCGGCAGCAAGATTGTTTGAAACAACAACCGAGGATTTAGTTGGTCGCCACCAAACAGCGCTTCACCCCAAAGAAGATTTGCTTGAAGTGAGTGAGAAGTTCAAAAATTTTGTTGCCTCTGATGACTACAAAGAAGTAGAAGCCCGCATTCTTACCAATAAGGGAAAGATAAAGCCGGTGCTTATTTCAGGCGCATTGAGGTATGAAGAAGCGGGTAGGGTGTTCAGTGTCGCATTTTTTAAAGACATGACATCTATCGCCAGACTCAGTGAAATAGCTACACTTCAAACAAATGATATACGAAGCTATGCTGCAACCATAAAAAGCATTACTAGCCTTTTTAAAAGTGGTTTTGCCAATACCGACTATTTGCGCCAAGAGCTTTTGCACAGGTTACATGAAACAGCCGCAAAAATGGATATTGAGATACGAAAAGTGGCAAGCATGTCGAGGTTAGATGCGAATTAAATTGAGTTTTCATGTTGCTAGTGAGTGGATAACGCCCTTTAAAAAGTAAAAGCTGAAATAAATATATGGGTTTAGTAAAGTCTTTGATTTCCAGTTCAAAAGATGCATTGTTCATTGCCGATGCAGAAACAGGTAAAATTGTATTCGCAAATGAAGCTGCCTCGAGGTTAATGGAGACCCCAATTAGTGGTTTGATAGGTAAGCTGCAGTCGGAATTGTGTCCTGAAGAAGACAGGCCTGAAATGACACAGAAGTTTTACGAGTTCATGCAGTCTGATTCTTACAAAGAATTGGAAGTGCGTATTATAACGCCGACTGGAATTATCAAGAAAGCTTTGATTACCAGCGCGCAAGTGTACCAGGAGGCCGGAAAAACGTATGGTGTTGCATTTTTTAAAGATCTGACTCCGGAAGAACGCCTTAATGACATTGCTTTTTTACAATCGCACGAGGTGAGGCGTCATGCGGCAAATATTCTTGGTATCACCCAGCTTTTTGAAGAGCATCTGGTTACAGAGGGTTCGGAAGAAGAACAACTAATTGACAAGTTATGTCAACTGGCGACCGATCTTGAAGATTCAATCAATAAAGTAACAGCATTGACTCAAGTTCAGGAACAAATTTCTACCCCCAACGAAATAAAAAAATAAAGGTGCTCCATATGTCACAGAGCACCTTTTTAAATTAGTTTCTTTACATCCCTTTACATTTTTTCCGGTAACGCAATTCCCATTAGCTTCATGCCATTGCGTAACACCAATGCAGTCATTACAATCAGCATCAATCTGAAATGTTTTGCTTCTTCTGACTCCGCCTTTGAAATACTTAATTCAGCATAGAATCCATTGAATAACTGAGCCAACTGAAAGCAGTAATTGCACATTTCAGATGGGTTCAGCTCGTTTGATGCATTGTTTAGTACTGTAGGGTAGAGCTCTAAATGTTTTAAAAGGTCTTTTTCAAGTTTATGAATGTCGGTTTTAGCCTTAGCTGCATTCAGTTGTGCGGCAGAAGGCAAAAGTTCCACTTGTTCTTTGCGTAAAATAGAGCAAATACGGGCATGCGCATACTGAATGAAAGTAGCGGTGAATCCGTGCAAATCAATCGACTCTTTCGGGTCGAAGATCATTTTTTTCTTAGGGTCAACGCGCAACAAATAAAACTTCAACGCACCCAAGCCAATCATTTCAGCAAGCTGGTTCAATTCCTCTTCTGTGAAACCGTCAGTTTTGCCTTGTTGTTTGGTTTGCTCAAGTGCAAGTTGAACCATTTCAGCAATCATGTCATCGGCATCAACAACCGTACCTTCCCTACTTTTCATTCTTCCGGTTGGTAGTTCTACCATTCCATAAGAAAGGTGGTGAATGGTTGGTGCGCAAGGCTCACCCAATTTCGCAAGTATCAATTGAAGCACTTGCATGTGGTAGTTCTGCTCATCAGCAATTACATAAATCGATTTGCTTAAGCAGAAGTCTTCATACTTGAGTTTTGCTGTGCCGAGGTCTTGTGTGATATACACCGATGTGCCATCACCTCTTAAAAGTAATTTTTCATCCAGTCCATCTGCTGAAAGGTCAATCCAAATTGATCCATTCTCTTTTTTGAACAGCACACCTTTTTTGAGTCCGTCTTCAACCAGTTTTTTACCCAAGAGGTAGGTTTCGCTTTCGTAATACCATTTGTCGAACGAAATACCCATTTTGTCGTAAGTAACATTGAAGCCTTCGTACACCCAGCCGTTCATAGCTTTCCATAATTGCATGGTTTCAGGGTCGCCCGCTTCCCACAGACGAAGCATGTCCTGTGCTTCTTTCATGATTGGCGCTTCCTTTTCGGCAGTTTTTTCATCCATACCACCCGCAATTAGTTGTGCGAGTTCCGCTTTATATAGTTCGTTGAACTTAACGTAGTAGTCACCCACAAGGTGGTCACCTTTTGTGCCGGTAGATTCAGGGGTAGCACCATTCGCCGTTTTTTTCCAGGCAATCATCGACTTGCAAATATGTATGCCACGGTCGTTGATGAGGTTGGCTTTTACAACGCCATTGCCTGTAGCTTTTAATATTTCAGAAACAGCGGCACCCAAAAAGATATTCCTCAGGTGACCGAAGTGCAGTGGCTTATTGGTGTTGGGAGAGCTGTACTCAACCATCACTTTGTTGTTTTTCAATGCCTGAGTGCCATAGCACTTGTCATTAAAGTTGCGTTGAAGCAGGTCAATAAAGTATTTGTCGGCAATGGTCAGGTTTAAGAAACCTGCAACCACACTGAATTTTGAAAATAAAGAATGCTGCGCCACCAGTTTTTCACCAATTGTATTGCCAAGTACATCGGGCTTCATGCGCAATGTCTTTACATAAGGAAATAATACAACGGTGTAATCACCTTCAAATTCAGCCTTGGTTAAATTAATGGAAATTGGTGTCGCATTCAAATCAACTTCCGGATACAATTCAGCAATAGTGGTACTAACAAGATGTTTAATTTCAGCCGATAAACTCATTCTTCAAAACTTTGTGCAAAAGTAACTCATTGAAAGGGCAGTTACTTCAATTTTTTGAGGTTCATTGGTTTTTGGTAGGCCATAGGTTCTTGATTTGTTAAAAGGTTGGCTGGCAGCGCAATAACATTGTAGATTTTTTAGTTAGTTAAAAACTATCACTAATTTTAACCTATGAACCGCGTTGTACTTGTATTGATGTGTCTGGCTTTTTGTGTTCAGTCTTTTGCGAAGTTGTCAAACGGTAAGCCCCAGTTGGATTCTCTTTTTGCCCAGCAATCGAAGTTTGTCAAAGATGATTCGGAAAGGGTAAAGTACTTGGTTTCAGTTGCTTCAAATTATAAGTACTTCAAACCGGATTCCGGGATAATTTTTGGCGAAAAAGCACTAGAGATTTCAGGGAAGATCAATTGGGAGCAAGGTTTTGCGCTAGCTAACAACGTAATAGGGCAGAACTACCAGATTAAAAGTGAAATAGATAGAGCGCTTGGTTACTATATTGCTGCCCGAGGTGTCAATCGCAAACTGAATAATTTAAAGGACGAGGCAAAGAATTTAGCGAATATAGGTTCAATGTACGGCGCCAAATCAATTTATGATTCGGCTGTTAACTTCCTTAATCTGGCGTTAGAAATCAACAAATCCCTCAATAATCAGGAAGGTATTGCAAACGATTATGCTTCACTCGCATTGGTTTTCAATAAAACCGGAAATAATGTAAAGGCACTCGACTACAATTTTAAGGCATTGAACCTTTTTTATGAGTTGAAGGATAGTTTGCGTATTGGAAATACGCTGGTAAACATCGGTATCATTTACAAGAGTCAGCGACAACATGGCAAAGCACTCGAGGTGTATAGGCAGGCATTGCAACTGAATAGAAAAACAGGCGATGCAAATACTGTAGCTGCATGCTTATCTAATATAGGTTCAGTGTTTAAAGCTCAGAAAATTTACGATTCGGCTTTGTTTTATTATCAGGAAGCTCTTTCAGGCGCATTGGCAATAGGTGCTAAAAATTACATCACCATTAATTACTGCAATCTGGCTGACGTGTATTCATTGATTAAGAAATATGAAACTGCAAATCGGCTTTATGACACCGCATTAATACTTAATCGTCAATACAATTTCAAGAAAAGTGAGGGTTTTTGCCTTCTCGGTTTAGGGCAATCCTTTATGCTACAGGCATTAGATTCAAATTTTTACGGCAATAGGAATCAACTACTCAAAAAAGCAAAAGACACTCTAAATATCGCTGCAAAAGTAATTGCGTCAGTACATGATTTCTCCAGTTTGCCTTTGTTGTATAAAGATTTAAGTAGAGTGGATTCTACATTAGGAGATATGACTGCAAGTTTAAAAGATTTCCAGCAAGCAGTTTATTGGGAAGATTCTACACAGTCGATGAACAACCGCCTTGCGATTTCCAAACTTGAAGCCAGCCACGAACTTGAATTGAAAGACAAGGATATAACATTGGAAAAGTTGCGGAAAGCCAACAACCAAAAGTTATATATCATCTATATTGCCGGTATTGTTTTCCTTTTGTTTTTGTTGGTGTGGTTAGTCAGAAAATTTGCGCAACAGATAAAATCAAACAGGCATTTAAAAGAAGAAAAGGAGAAACATCTGGAACACATTAAGGCGCAAAGCGACGTGCTTGCCGATATTGCCTTTATTCAATCACACGAAATACGCGGACCGGTAACTACGCTTATGGGACTGGCTTCTTTGTTTAATCTCGAAGACCCGGCCGACCCGGTTAATAAAGAACTAATGGAAGGGGTAATCTCAGTTTCTGAGCGGCTCGATGACGTGATAATCAAGGTAGTTGACAAAGAAAATAGCCTGCAGAAGAACAATCCTTCCGCAGGCCACAACAAATAAAACTCAATTATTTCGCAGCTATAACGCTGATTTCTACATTTACTCCTTTAGGTAGTCCTGCCACTTGTACAGTTTCGCGCGCAGGTGCATTTTCAGGGAAATACTCGCCATAAATTTCGTTGACAGTTGCAAACTGCTTCATGTCCATCAGGAAAATAGTGCTTTTTACCACGTTTGAGAAATTCATGCCTCCAGCAGCTAAAACAGCCTCCAGATTTTTCATCACCTGGCGGGTTTCATCAATAACGTTCTCTGTTATTAAATTGCCAGTCGACTGGTCGATAGCGATTTGACCCGAAACAAAAAGGAAATTACCAAAAGATACTGCCTGATTATATGGTCCGATGGGGGCCGGAGCCTGTTCTGTAAAAATGATTTTCTTTTCCATGAATACAAAAGTAATACGATACTTACATTTGCAGCGGAAAAAATGGAAAACGTTTTATTGATAGATACGTCGGCGGATACTTGTACGGTACTGGTGCACAAGGCTGGCGAGCTGATAGCTGAAATTACAAGTCCGGAAGCCCGGAACCATGCTGCCAATATCAATCTGATGATTGAAGAGGCACTGAAGAAAGCGGAAATTACTTTCAAAGAATTGAATGGTGTGGGTGTTTGTGCCGGCCCCGGCTCCTATACTGGTTTGCGCATTGGTATGGCAACTGCCAAGGGTTTGTGTTTTGCATTAGACATACCGCTATTCGCCGACAATAAGCTGGCGTTACTTTCTTATGCTTTGTTCTGCAATCTTCAATTTAAGGGCAAAAAGGTGGGTGCCGTACTCAAGGCACGTGAAAAAGAGTATTTTATACAGTTGTTTGATGCTGAATTCAACCCTATTGACGAAGCAAAGCATATTTCTGAAGATGAGCTTGCCGTAGTGCTGGAAAAAAATGAAGATTTGGTGCTTTCTACTACAGTTTTTCCGACATTTTTGAAGGAATTGCATGGTAATAAAATCTATGTGCATGAAATCGATCAAATCGACCCTAAAAATTGGTGTCTGTTCAGTCATTTGCAATATATGAGTAAAAATTCAGTAAAATTGTCAACCGCAGAGCCATTTTACCTTAAACAAGTTTACACGCATAAGTAGTTGAAAGGCAATAAGAAAGGCATAAACTTATATTAAGCTATCCATATTTTAACTATGGATTAACAAGTTTGTGGAAAATATTTTGGTCGTCATATCTTCGGAATTGCGTATGTTTGCGCAAATATTCGAAAACAGAATATCTGAGATACAAATAAAAGTTATTTAGTCATTTAAACACCGTAAATTTTAATTAATGGAAACATCAGCAAACACACTGGTTATTCGCAAAAACGAGAGCGCAAACGATCAAATTAAATTGGATTATGTAGCTGTAAAGAACGCTGCTATGACTTTGAGAGCAATTAACCACAAGCTTCGTCAGCAAGTGATTAAATTGTTGGAAGAGAACAAGCGTATGAACGTTACTGACATCTACGTTAAGTTGCGTTTAGAGCAGTCTGTTGCTTCACAGCACCTTGCTATTCTCCGTCGCGCGAATATCGTAATCACTGAGCGTGATGGTAAATTCATCCACTATGCATTAAACCACGCTCGTATCGCTGCAGTAGCTAAATTCGTTAACGAATTGGTTCACTCAGACGACGCGAACAACTAATATCAGGCAACTGATTTAAATAAAAAAACCCTGAATATTCAGGGTTTTTTTATTGCCCGTAAATGAGCATATTGGTTATTTTTTCTGTTTAATTTTCTCCCATGTTTCAAAAAGTGCATCTTGTGCCGGACGGTTCAAAGGTACTTCCCGTAAGGGTTCGCAGGCTTCCATGCTTGAGTAGCAGTCGGCCGGTAACGTTTGGTATAGTTCAGTACCCATGGTCTTCCAAGCAAGCATTTCATCAGATACCTGCTTAATTACTTTACCCGGATTTCCTACAACCAATGAGCGTGGGGCTATTATGGTTTTGGCGGGCACAAATGACAGTGCCCCTACTATGCTTTCTGCCCCTATTTCGGCTTCATCCATAATAACGGAGTTCATACCTATGAGTACGTTTCGGCCAATATTCGCGCCGTGTACAATGGCACCATGCCCAATATGTGCGCCTGCGCTCAGGGTTATTGTAATGCCCGGAAACATGTGAATAGTACAGTTTTCCTGAACATTACAGCCGTCTTCAATCACAATTCCTCCCCAGTCGCCACGTATGGCTGCACCCGGACCAACGTAAACATCTTTACCAATAATTACGTTGCCGATTACAGAAGCTTGTGGGTGTACAAATGAACTGGGATGAACCACAGGAACAAACCCTTTAAATGAGTAAAACATGAAATAGAATTTAATTTGTAGCAACAAATGTACTCCAAATCGACCTTTTGGTGGTCAAAAAAGTGAATGAATTAAGCTGAGAAATATATTTAACTGAAAGTTATTAAAATGGAGGGGTTTTTGCATTTTATCAAAGGATTTGTTAAAATACAAAAAATAAATTTTTATAATAATTCGTAAAGTGAAGTTAACCCTACGGTACCGGATCATAGCCACTGCCGCCCCATTGGTTGCAAGAGGCAATTCTTTTAATGGCTAACCGTCCTCCCTTGAAGGGCCCATGCTTTTTTATGGCCTCAATGCCGTATGCACTACATGTTGGTGTGTACCTGCAACTATTAGGCAGAAATGGGGAAATAACCCCTTGGTAAATACGGATAATGGCAATAAACAGTTGTGAAAATAAGAACTTCAACTTTCGGCTATATATCTAAAATTGGCTGCAAATGTAGGTTTGTTATCATATCAAAAATCATGATTCAAATCATTTTTTTGTTAAACTAAAACAAAAGCGGCTCCAATCGGAGCCGCTTCTAAAATTTATGTACGTTAGAACTATTCAATAACAATCCTTTTCGTAATTCTTGCACCTTTTACATCGGCAGTCATGAAGTAAATACCTTTTGGAGCATCGATTGATACTTCGTTGTTTTTACCTGCAACCAACGACCATGTAGCTATTTTACGACCAGCAACATCATTTAATGTAACTGTATAAGAGGCAGTTGCATCGCCATTCAGCATGATGTTCACATTACCACTGCTTGGGTTAGGAGTTACGCTGAATACTTCTTCTGTAGTGTTCGACACTTGATCAACGTCTGCAGTACAGTTTTTAGTAGTAATAAGCATTGAATCAGATGTTACTCCGCACGCATTTCTAACTGTATATACAAGGTAAGTAGAACCAGGTGTAATGCCGAGTACGGTACCTGTAGCAGTAAGTGGAACGGCGAACGCAACCAATGGGTTTCTTGTGCTCCATGTACCGAACGGTGTCATGTCAATGAAAATACTTGGTGTAAGACCAATACACACAGTATCAGCACCAATAATTGGACCGGCAGGAATATTAATATCAACGTGATGTCTAGCTGTGTCAGCACCGCAAGAGTTAGAAACAATGTAGAAGATATCAACTGAACCATGGAAATTTCCGGTAACAACACCTGTAGTATCTACATTCGCAAATATTGGTTGTGAACTAATCCACCTGCCACCTGTAGCAGTTGTAGAAAGTGTAATTGTACCACCACCAGCACAAACGCTGTCATAACCTGTAACAGGAGCAGAGTGCGGAAGTGCGTGCGCTGCAAATGTAGCCATTGAGCTGTTGCTGCCACAAGCATTGCTTACAGTATAGATAACTGAATCAATACCTTCTCCAATAACAGTAATTAGACCGGAAGCGTCGATAGTACCAATTGCAGTATTAGTTACACTCCAGGTACCGCCTGAAGGGATGCATGTGTAATGAGTTGTATCGCCAACACAAAGGTCAGGGCGACCAACAATTGAACCCGCAACCGGAGCAGCAGAATCAATAGCAATAGAAAGGGTAGCAGTATCAGCACCACAAGCATTTGAAACAATATAAGAAACCGTTTCAGTCCCGTAAGCTATAGCAGTTAAGGTATCAGCAGAAAGAGTTGCTGTTGCATTCGCAAGTGACCATGTGCCACCTGTTGTTGTGCTGCTAACAGTTGTATGTCCGCCAACGCAAAGTGCTGTACTACCTGAAATAGTACCGGCATCAGGGACTGTAATAACAGAAATTACGTGTGTGGCACTTGATGTTCCGCAACGGTTTGTAAGTGAGTAAGAAAGTGTATCTAAGCCAGTAGTTGCGCCGGTGATTACTGAGTCGGTCATAGTCGCGTGTGTGTTAGACAAAGACCATGTACCACCTGTTACGCTTTCACGCGCGGTAATTGTAGCACCTGTACATACTGAACTTGCACAAGTAATTGAACCTGCATCAGGAGTTGTCATCACGTAAACAGGAGCCGAAGCATTTGTCATACCACAGCTATTGCTCAAAGAATAAATAACAGTATCGTAACCTGCACTAACTGCTGTAACAACTCCACCTGTTGTTACAGAAACGTGACCTACAGCTACGTTCCATGAACCACCAGCAACTGAGTCGGTGAAAGTATGTGTGCCTGAAGTACACAAAGTATCAACTCCTGAAATAGCACTTACATAAGGAACAGTCATTACTTCAAAAGAATGAGAAGTAGTAGATGTGCCGCAAAAACCAGTAACGCTATAAACTACAGTATCAAAACCGGTTGAAACACCTGTTAAAACACCACCTGAAATAGATGCATAACCATGTAACACACTCCATGATCCACCGGTAATAGTTGTCGACAAAGTATCAGTTGCGCCAATACACAATGTTGCGCTACCGGAAACTGAACCAGCAGAAGGCAGTGTTAAAACTGTAATTGCTTTTGTAACTGTAGAAGTACCACAAGTATTTGAAAGACTATATACTACTGTATCAATACCAGTGCTTACTCCTGTTACAACACCTGCTGTAGAAACTGAAATGCTGCTGCCTGTAGCACTCCATGTGCCACCCGTAACTGATTCGCTGATGGTAGTAGAACCGCCAACACAAATCGAATCAACACCTGTAAGCGCAGCTAGAGTTGGAGTTGAAATAACAGTGATTGGGAAAGTAGCAGTAGCTGAACCGCAATAACCTGATACAGTATAAACTACGGTATCAGTACCAACAGTAAGGGCCGTAGCTTCACCACCTGGAACGGTCACATATCCAACTCTTGCTGACCATGAACCTCCGCTTACTGTAGCTGTCAGAGTATCAGTTGTGCCTATACAAACAGAGCTTGCTCCGGTAATTGAACCAGCATCGGTAAGCGCAACAACTGTAACAGGTTTTGTAACTGAAGTTGTACCACAAACATTTGAAACACTATAAATTACCGTATCGTTACCCGCAGATGTGCCATTGACAACACCCGCAGTTGATACGCGCGCAAAAGTAGAGGCCATTGCCCAGCTACCACCAGATGTACCTGAACTAATTGTTGTAGTTGCGCCAACACAAATAGAATCACTGCCGGTTAAAGCAGCAACAGTTGGTACAGTACGTACCTCAATTGGGAATGATGCAACGTCGCTGCCGCAATATGCTGTAACTGTATATAAAACAGTATCAAAACCAGCAGAAACGCCAGTTACAACACCATCGGAAACAGAAGCAAAACTATGTGCCATTGACCAGCTACCGCCAGCTACGCTCGCTGAAAGTGTATCAGTTGCTCCAGCGCAAACAAAATCGGTACCTGAGATAGAACCTGCTGATGTCAAACCAACTATTTGAATTGATTTAGATGCAGAAGTAGTACCACAAGCGTTTGAAACAGTGTAAACAAGCGTATCAAGTCCTGCCGCAGAGCCGGTTACATTTGCACCACTCAAAGAAGCACTTGTATTAGATAACGACCAAGTACCGTCGGTTGAAGATGAAGAATAAGTGCGCGTAGCACCAACGCAAATTGAATCGGCACCTGAAATAGTACCGGCATCAGGCGTGCCAACAACTGTTACATTGATTTCCATCGTATCTACAACTACGCCATTGGTTACTGTAACAAAAAATGTATCAGCGCCTGTATAGCCCGAAGTTGGTGCATACGTAAAAGTAGAACGTGTAACCACACCGCCTGTTGATGTTGCTGTGTCGTCAGCGTTCGCAGTACCATGGGCGGGTGCGGCAAGCATCGACCAGGTGAGCAATTCTCCTGCGGTTGTGTCGTTTACAGCTAGCGTAGTGTCAATAGTGATTGTACCACTACTATTACATACTGTCAGAAATTGTAGGTGGCCTCTGCTGAACATTGGTGTACCTGTTTGTCCAAAAGACAAACTCGGGAGTAACACAACCAGAATTGGAATGAAAAAAGATGATATGAGTCTCTTCATGCTATGAATTTTGGCGCAAAATTACGTAGCCAATGTTGAACAGTTGCGTATTATTTGAATAGGAAATGTTAAACAATTAGGGGTGAGTATATAAAAGTTCGTTTTAGACTATCTAAATATGTGTATAAAAGCCCATTAAACTTGAGGAGGCCAGTCGCTTGGAATTCACGGTTTTTTTTGCTTATTTTTGCAACATAACCATTTCCTACCCTGTTTTTTTTGCTGTGAAGGCTCTTTGTGCGTCGGTGGATTAAAAAAACAGTCGCTTCTATTTATTGAAACTGAAAAAAATATTTCGCGGGAATGAACATTAAAAAACTGCTCATCGCCAACCGTGGCGAGATTGCTGTGCGTATATCGCGCGCAGCTACAGAATTGAATATCAAAACAGTAGCTATTTTTACTTATGAAGATAGGTATTCATTGCACAGGTATAAGGCTGACGAGGCGTACCAGATTGGCGAAGACAACGACCCACTAAAGCCATACCTTGATATTGATGCTATTATCGCTGTCGCTAAAGAATGCGGTGCTGATGCAGTGCATCCCGGTTATGGCTTCCTTTCAGAAAACGCGGTGTTTGCCAGAAGGTGTGGAGAAGCTGGAATCATTTTCGTAGGTCCGTCTCCGGATGCTATGGCTGCACTGGGTGATAAGGTTACCGCAAAGGCAGTAGCTAAAAATGCCGGACTACCACTCATAGAAAGTAATATTGAACCGCTTACCAACGAAGATATAGCACTTGCGGAAGCCAATAGAATTGGTTACCCATTGATGCTGAAAGCGGCAGCCGGTGGCGGCGGAAGGGGTATGCGGGTGGTACGCGACAATGAAGGCTTGAGGAAAGCATTTTACGAAGCGCGTAGCGAAGCAAAAAATGCATTCGGTGACGATACGGTTTTCCTGGAGAAATTTGTGGAACGCCCCAAGCACATCGAAATCCAAATTGCGGGTGATCGCCATGGCAACATGGTGCACCTGTACGAGCGCGATTGTTCGGTGCAACGTAGGTTTCAGAAGGTGGTGGAAATGGCGCCATCAAGTGGCTTACAACAATCTACCCTCCACAAATTGTACAACTACGCTGTATCTATAGGCAAGGCAGTGCAATACAACAACCTGGGTACAGTTGAGTTTTTGGTTGACAAAGACGAAAATATCTATTTCATAGAGGTAAACCCTCGTATTCAGGTAGAACACACGGTAACAGAAATGATTACCGGTGTCGACCTTATTAAAACTCAATTATACATCGCTTCTGGCTTTGAGCTTTCGCACCCTAAAATTGGCTTGAACGACCAGAATGCGATTCCTAAAATCGGCTTCGCAATTCAGTGCCGCATTACAACTGAAGACCCGACCAACGATTTTAAGCCTGACTACGGAACGTTGATTACCTACCGTAATGCAACAGGTTTCGGTGTTCGCCTTGACGAGGGTAGCACCTATGCCGGAATGAAAATCAGTCCGTTCTTCGACTCAATGCTGGTAAAAGTAAGTACCAGCGGTCGCGACCTCGAAGATGCAGTGATGAAAATGCACCGTGCATTGAAGGAGTTTAGGATCAGGGGGGTGAAAAACAACATTCCTTTCCTTGAAAACCTCATCAATCACCCAGAATTTAAGCTGGGTAAGGCAACAGTTAATTTTATTCAGGAGCACCCTGAATTGTTTAATATAAAAGAAACTCAGGACAGGGGCACGAAAGTGCTGAAATTCCTTGCCGATGTAACGGTGAATGGCAACCCTGATGTAAAGGTAAAAGACCTGTCAAGGAAGTTTGAGAAGCCTATTATACCATCAGTGAACATTCATGGTGAATTCCCGAAAGGCACCAAGGACATGCTCACTGAAATGGGACCTGATAGATTTGTACAATGGCTGAAGGCTGAGCAGAAAATACACTACACCGATACCACTATGCGCGACGCGCACCAGAGCTTGCTGGCTACCCGTGTGCGTACTACCGATATGTTGAAAGTGGCACGCCATTTTGCAATTGCGTTTCCTCAAACATTCAGTATGGAAGTGTGGGGTGGTGCCACGTTTGACGTGTGCATGAGGTTTTTGAATGAAGATCCTTGGAAGCGTCTGGAGGCAATAAGGGCTGCCGTTCCTAACATCTTGCTTCAAATGCTCATTCGCGGTGCTAATGGTGTTGGTTATGCTGCATACCCTGATAATCTGGTAGAGAAATTTGTAGAGAAATCGTGGGAGAAAGGTGTTGATATATTCAGGATTTTCGATTCGCTGAACTGGATGGAGAACATTGCTCCGTGTATAGAAATGGTGCGCAAGCGTACCAATGGTATTGCCGAAGGCGCGCTTTGCTATACGGGTGATATCATGGACCCTAGCCGTACTAAGTACAACCTGAAATACTACACCAATCTGGCTAAAGACCTTGAAAATGCGGGTGCGCACATTCTGGCTATTAAAGACATGTCGGGGTTATTGAAACCGTATGCGGCTAAAGAACTCGTGCAGGCATTGAAAGATACCGTTAAAATACCGATTCACCTGCACACGCACGATACATCTTCGCTGCAACCTGCCTCGTACATGATGGCAATTGATGCGGGTGTCGATGTGGTTGACTGCGCATTGGGTTCACTTTCGGGGCTAACGTCGCAGCCTAACTTCAACGCCATTGTTGAAATGATGCAGTTCCACAAACGCGAGAACCCTTACGATATCAAACTGTTGAACCAGTTCAGTAACTACTGGGAGACAGTGCGCGAATACTACTATCCGTTTGAAAGTGGCTTGAAAGCGGGTGCAGCAGAAGTATTCAGGCACGAAATTCCGGGAGGGCAGTACAGCAACCTGAAACCACAGGCAATAGCCCTCGGCTTAGGCGATAAGTTCGAGCAGATTAAAGATATGTATGCCACTGTCAATAACATGTTTGGCGACATTGTGAAGGTAACTCCAAGCTCAAAAGTGGTGGGCGACATGGCGCAGTTCATGGTGGCCAACGGACTGAGCGAACAAGATGTGTACGAAAAAGGGGAGTCAATCTCTTTCCCTGAATCGGTGCAGCAGTTCTTTATGGGTGATATTGGCCAACCCGCGGGTGGCTTCCCTGAAAAACTGCAAAAGATTGTATTAAAGGACAAAGTGCCATTCAGTGACCGACCTAACAAACACTTGCCGGAAGTAGATTTCGACAAAGAGATGGAAGTGTTCCAGGAGAAATTTGGCAGAGACCTCACCATACTCGACTTCTTATCTTATAAATTCTACCCGAAAGTATTTGAAGACTACCTGAAAAACTTCCGCGAATATGGCGATGTGACCTCGGTGCCTACCAAGTATTTCTTATACGGTATGCAGGAAGGGCAGGATACTACCATCCAGATTGCGAAGGGCAAAACACTACTTATACGATTGTTGAGCATTGGTAAAATAGACGACAAGGGCAACCGTACAGTATTCTTCAAACTCAATGGGCAAACCCGTAACGTAGAAATTCGCGATAGGAGTGTAAAGATTGAGCAAAAAGAAAACAAGAAAGTAGACAAAGCCAATGCCAACCAAATTGGTGCACCACTACAAGGCATGCTTTCAAAAGTGCTTGTGAAAAAAGGTGACACTGTGAAAAAGAACCAGCAGTTGTTTGTGATTGAAGCCATGAAAATGGAAACCATCATCACTGCCCCTCACGATGGCTCAATTGCGCACATCGAGTTAGCTGCCGGCACACTGGTGAATACCAATGATTTTGTTGTTGAAATGGGGTAATTGAATCATAGCTATAACTGAACCGCCCCGCAAACGCATGTTTACAGGGCGGTTTTTATTATGGGAGACTCGTAAAGTCTAAATGTATCTTCAATCTAGTCCAAACACCTCTGGTCGAGGCGTCTCGCTCCTCACCATCTAGTCCAAGCATCCGCTTGGGCTTTTTGATTTTTAGCGCGTTGATTATAGTAGACTTTCCTGACCCATTAGGTCCGGCAATTATCCGGAGTCGCTTCATGGACGATTACTTGAGCACAATATTTTTGGGGCGGTCAATAACGGGCAATTTTTTTATAACTTCCCTTTTTCCGTCCGCAAAAACTTTAACAACATATCCGTTTTCTGCAATTACATTAAAGCCTTGCCTTTTCATCGCTTCAAAGGCAGCAAGTTTTAAGCTCCGATTCACAGAACTAATCAATAACCTTTTGGTGAGGTATTTAGTTGGTTTATTCCCTTTTTTATTTTCTGAGCTAACAGTCATTCTATTTATTTAATATCTCTGACATGCAATTGAATCATTAGAATTCAATGAAACACCAGTCATGTAAATTTACGAAGAAAAAGCATTCCAATTTAACCATAGATATTCAATATTGGCTCATCGCCGAAATGTTTATTGGAAAGTAGTGTTTTAAAATACCTACCTTGTTTTTAAATTTGCTAACCTGCAAAACAGAAAAACACATATACCAATGAGCCTTTACAATAAATTGCAAACCGCCACGAGTGAAGAAGATGTAAAAGACATTTACATTAAAGCACTTGGGCTTAAGGGCGTAAACAAAAACCTTATCGATATTCAGACTAAAGAAATTTGGTTTGAAGCGAAGGACAGTGGTAAAGTGAGTACTTACGCCATGTTTACGCAGCTAATGCACTATGTGCAGCAAGCACTTGATAAAGGCGAAGATGTGCCGCCCTTTCTCGCAGTGATAGATACCCAAAAGGCTGCAATCATGAAAACGGCAGATGTAATCCCCTTCCTGCAAAAGAAAACCATTAAATGGGGTAAAAGCGCCAGCGGCTATACGCAGGAAGCGCTGGAGGCTGTATCTGCTTATATAGGTACCTACTTCGTTTCATTTAAAATAGAAACGCACGAAGAAGAGTTTATTAATACCATTAAAAATGCAATAAAGAGCGGAGATATTATCCGTACACAAATAACGCCCGACAACTTAAAGCAGGTCTTTGATAAATGGGTGAAAATGATAGGGCAGGAAATAAAGGATGTTTCGCCTGAGAATTACGCGCTCCTGTTTTTTGCCGACATTATGAGTGATGGCACCTACAGCACGCACAACGACTTGCCTGCCGAGTTGCTGCACAAGGGCGACCAACCCGTTTTTGCACTGGGTGGTAAAAACTATGAACTGGGCAACAGAGAAGGCTACCGCCAATTCTGGGCCATCTACCACCGGCCGCCTGCAAAGGAATACCGCAACTACCTTCTGGAACGTCGAGATAGTCTTATAGCCATTGACGAACGAAGCTTTAAAGGGGCATATTATACACCGCTCAATGTGGTGGATAAGGCATACGACAAACTGAATGAAACACTGGGTAAAAACTGGCAGCGTGAATACATTGTATGGGATATGTGCTGTGGAGTAGGCAATCTTGAGGTAAAGCACAGTAACCATAGGAATATTTACATGAGCACGCTTGACCAAGCAGATGTAGATGTAATGCGCGCTACTAAGACATGTGTTGCAGCCACCCGCTTCCAATACGATTATTTGAACGATGATATTACCGATGATGGTAAAATAGATTATTCGCTTACCAATAAAATACCCCAGGGCCTGCGTGATGCTATCGCCGGTGGCAAGAAGATACTGGTGTTGATTAATCCGCCATATGCGGAGGCCGCTAACAATGATAATACCGCATCAGGTGACGATAATTCAGAAAACAAGAAAGATGTTTCAAAAACAAGGGTTGCTGGGTTAATGGATACACAAGGCTACGCTTCCAGAGAACTTTTCGTTCAGTTTCTAATGCGTATTGCTAACGAAATTCCAACAGCAATGGTAGCCGTTTTTAGTAAAATGAAGTATGTCAATGCGCCTAATTTTGAAAAATTTAGGGAGGAGTGGAATGCAAAATATTTAGGTGGTTTTGTCGTTCATAGCAAATCCTTTGATGGATTAAAAGGAGATTTCCCAATTGGCTTTTTACTTTGGAAGACCAATCAAAATGCCGTTGTTAAAACGCCGATTGTTGAGATTTCAGTTGATGTTTTAGATAAAAAGGCACTGCCGATAGGCGAAAAGCAGTTCTATAATTTATCTAACGAACAATTACTTAGTAATTGGATTTCCCGTGCAAAATCAAATAAAGTCGATGCTATTCCTTTAAAGAATGCAATTTCACCAACAACAAACACAAAAGATGTACGAGGAACAAAATGGGCTGACGGTGCAATTGCAAGTATGATTTGCAAAGGTTCTGATATGCAAAACGCAGCAACGCAGACTGCGCTATTATCCTCTGGATATTGTAGTGCTGGGGGATTCTTTGTAACAATTGAAAATATTTGGCAAAGCGCAATAGTTTTCACAGTTAGGCTCGTCACGAAAAAAACCTGGCTCAACGACCGCGACCAGTTTTTGAACCCACAGTGCCATTAACAAAAGAGTTTAAAACCGATTGTTTGGTTTGGATGCTCTTTAATGGCAGCAACCTTACCGCCAGTGCCAACGACCTGGAATGGAACGGCAAAAAGTGGAGCATTGTTAACCATTTTATACC
Organism: Chitinophagaceae bacterium; assembly: GCA_947454235.1. Lineage (GTDB taxonomy): Bacteria > Bacteroidota > Bacteroidia > Chitinophagales > Chitinophagaceae > Flavipsychrobacter. The sequence continues at coordinate 45,634 of CANGIY010000013.1, read as the reverse complement.
CTTTACCGAAGAAGAAGTAGGGGCACCCGGGCGTTTTGAAAGCGATTTTATGGTGCAGTATATGAGTGATAAAACCTTTAGTGCCGAGGCCGGAAAAGTGCTTGCAGAAGGCAAAAAACTTTGGCAGGCATACTTCGCACACACCGATGTGCGCACCGTTCGCGACGAACTGAAACTCAACCGCCCCGATGTGGGTTGGTACCAGGTGCGCAAAGCCCTGCAGGCCCGCAATGCCAGCGGCGATTTCCCGCCTGTTTTATTCGATTCATTTGAGAATGCATACAAAGAGTTGACTGAAAAATTGCGTCCGATGGTGTATGAATTAGGTTTTCTGAGACAATAACTCTTAACCTCTGGTCGAGGCGTCTCGCTTCGACCTACTACTGCGCAAGGTTCCACTTCTAATACTACCCCTCGTCATTCAATTCCTCGTGCGGCAGCACCTCGCGTGCCTCACGTTTCACGATGTAAACAGCGGTCTTTTTAATTTTAATCCCGCGCCCGTAGGTGTTGGCATATACCTTGGTAAATTCAGCCCCGAAGTAGAGAATAATAGAGGAGTAATACACCCAAGTGAGCAAAATAATCAATGATGAGGCCGCGCCAAAGGCATTGAATTTGGAAGAGCTGCCGAGGTAGTAACCAATCAAAAATTTACCAATCAGGAAGAGGATAGCTGTGAAAGCTGCACCCGCCAGTGCATCTTTCCACTTAATAAGCGCATCAGGCAATACTTTATAAATCACCGCAAACATAAAAGTCACAATGCTGAAAAGCACCCCGAAATTGGCGAGTTTCACTAAAAATACATTCGACTCACCCAGTATTTTGCTTACAAAATTCTCCATTACATCCACCACCAGGTTCAGTAGCAAAGAAACAAGGAACAGGAACCCACAGCCTATAATCAATGAAAACGACAACAGGCGGTCGGTTATGTACTTCAGCCAGCCCTTTTTAGGCTTCGATTTTATAGACCAGATGTAGTTAATGGAACTTTGAATTTCGGAAAATATACCTGTTGCACCAAATGCCAGCACCGCGCCTCCAAACACATTGAACATGGTGGAGTTAGAATTTGTAGATAGGTTTTTGATGATGTCTTCTACCTGTTGCGTTTGGTTCTTGCCTATTATGCTGCTTATTTGATCGAATAGAGCCGGAGTTAAAGTGCCGTTTTTGTAAATCATACCTATCACTGTAATCATTACCATAAACAGCGGGCCAATTGAAAAAATAGTGATGTAAGCGAGCGAAGCACTTAGTTTGGTGCCGTGGTCATCAACAAATTCTTTACCGGCTTGTTTGAGCATACCGGGGAAAAGTTTCAGCAGATTTTTTCTTTTTGGCTTCATGGGCAAATTCTACCACAATGTACTACTTACATCCCGAATCAAAGCAATTTCTAGCTATCAGGGGCATCAGTAGCTTCTTTCAGTCGCTCTATCAGCCTAAAAGTGGCAGGGCAGCGGTTTATGTTTTTGCGATAGGTTCCCGCATATTCGGCGAAAGGGCGTTTGTCGTGGTGCGGAAACCCAGCACAGTCATCGGGGCGCACACCATATATTGTACAAAGATTGTCGTTCAGAAAAACACACGGCGTTGCGTTATTCACCCAATTACCGGTATCGCCTTCTTTGATTAGGTATTTTTTTTGAAAGTCTTTGGGCTTCAGGCGCAGGTAAAGCGCAATACGGTTAATGTCTTCTTGCGTAAGGACTGGCGACATTGTTTTGCAGCAAATAGCACAGGCCGTACAATCTACCTCTTTCCACACTTGTTGTTCGGTTTGTTCAACCAAAGCATCTATGTCAGGTAAATCTCTTGCAATAATTTCATCAATAGCCTGAACCAGTGCCTTTTTTGATGCAGCCGCTATTTCCGGAAATCGTTCAAAATCCATTCTAATAATGCCGGGTTATTTTTCAACCGCTATATGCAGGTTCTCGGTACTTTCTTTAGAAATTATTGTTAATATATAATTACCTGATTGTATTGCGGCAGGTAGTTCCAGTTGAATCGTTCCTTTCGTTGTGGGGTGGTACATAAACACTTCTTTTCCTAAAATGTCTTTAACTATTATTGACTCAATCGGGTTGCCTTTATCTCCAGCATCTGTAATGGTAAAATTGCCATTTGACGGGTTAGGGAAAATTGAATACCTGCCCTTGGTCTTCGTAATATCGTTCACGCCTAAACCGTGCACACTGATGTTTACGTAGTTACTTGTATCAGATTCAGGCACCACGCAATAAGCGTTGGAGTGCATTACACAGTAAAGCGTAGAATTGTAATAATAATGCTGTGCATAGCTGTTATCAGTGGCCCCCGGAAGTGGTCTGTTGTCTAAGTACCATTGGTAGGTAGGTGCTGTACCACCATAAGAACTGGTTGAAAACAGGGTAACAATTTGTCCCCAATAAGCAATAGTATCAGCCCAGGCAGTATCCATTCCTTCCCTTGGTACAATGCTTATGTCGGGGTGTGTACTTGGTACAGTATGCACGTTAAATTGGGTTCTGGCTGTGTCAGGAGAAGCGCATAATTCGTTGCTGTGTAAAATGCATGTTACGATATCTCCTACACGTGGAGTATAGGTATATGTACCGCCTGTTGTGTCGGAAATAACACTAAATACATACCAGTCGTAATGCGGAGCACTACCGCCATGCACTGGTGCTGCAGTAAAGGTAACTTGTGCGCCTTCGCAAATCGGGTCAATTGAAGGGTTGATAGACAACCTAGGTACAACATTAGGACGAACAGTGATATTCATAGTGTCGCCCACTGCAATAATAAATCCTCCATTGGCAGTATCGTACTTAGTGCAAGTAATTCTATCACCGTTTCTTAAAGAATCGCTGTAGTAATAGGCTGAATCTCCTCCTACAATTCGGCCATTCAGGTACCATACAAATTTAGAAGTATAATGGGGTACAGGTTCAATTACATTAAAACGAATCGCAGCATAGCCACAAATAGTATCGCTGTGGTTGGCAGCCACGTGCATTGTATCTATTTTAAATATCTCTCTTATTCTATGCCCCGGTGCCGATGGTACGCCTGTACCTTTATCAGCAATAAACATGTTTCCGTAAGCATCAAAACAAAGGTCTGATGGTCGGGCAAAGCGAGCTTCAGTAGCAAGACTACCGTCACCTAGATAGCCTGTCGCCCCATCTCCTGCAAAAAGTGTGATAATACCTGCAGTATCTACTTTCCTTATCTGGTTATTGCCCATATCGGCAATGTACATATTGCCCTGGTGGTCGTGCCTGATTGAGTTGGGATTGTTGAGCCTTGCAGCAGTAGCCGGGCCGCCATTGCCTCCGCTACCCGGAAAAGAAGGTCCGCGACCTGCGAAAACTCTTAGAATGCCGTCCCTGCCTATTTTACGTACAATGTTGTTCGTTGCTTCTACTACATACACATTGCCCGAGTCGTCAACATCAACGCCTATTGCGCCCTCCAGTGCCACTGAGCTGGATGTCGCTGATGAACCAGTGCCGGCAAATCCAATGGCGCCCGTAGGGCTACCGCAAATAGTTCTTACAATACCATCAGTTGATATTTTGCGTACCCTTGAGTTTCCGTCAGCGTAATAAATGTTTCCTGACCTGTCAACAGCAATACCCTGAGGAATCATGCAGGCATTGGTAGCTTGAATGCCTTCGCCATTGTAATAGCAAGAACTAACAGTACAAATCATTCCACCCACTGTTGTGATTCGACCTGTTGATGCGTCAATTTTTCTGATACATCGATTGCCCGCATCTGCTATGAACAAGTTGCCTGCAGCGTCGGTAGTTATGGAAGTAGGAGAGTTTACATGGGCATTTACCGCCAGCCCTCCATCTCCAATACAGTTTCCGGCACCATCTCCGGCAACGGTTTTAAACGTACCGTTTGGTGTAACTTTATAAATTCTGTTGTAATAGAAGTCTGATATGTAAACATTACCATTGTTATCAACCGCCGTGCCGATAATTTGCCCCATTGTAGCTTTAACAGCAGGCCGGTTAAACCCACTTACGCTATCAGATATGCCACAGCCTGCAATCGTTCTTATTGTTTGACCATACCCGGTAAAACAAGATAGAAACGCAGCAGTAAATAGGGTGATGAGTGAATACCTTTTCATGTGATACAACTTAAGTAAGACAAATATACGAAATTGGAACCCCTAAAATATAAAAAAGCAGCCACTAAAAAGTGGCTGCTGTAAATAAATTGTAATAAAACTATTATGGAAAGCGAACTCCGTCATATTTGTTCGGGTCGCAGTAGTTAATAGTTGAATGATATTGTGCATTGATGCCTTTGATAATTTCATTAGCAATGAGTGCATAACCACGAGGAGTTGGGTGAACACCATCTAAAGAAAACGCACCACCTGTTACAAACTGAGTTGTATAAGTTACGCCGCTGTACACCATACCTGATTTTAATGAAGCCATGTAAGAGTGCATGTCAATCAACGCAAGGTTGTTCCTTCTTGCAGCACCAGCAATGTAGCTGTTGAATTTGTCAGTGAACAATTTGATGTTTTGAATTTCGTCAGTAGTTAACACGTATTGTGCTTTGATAGGAAGAACGCTACCCCAACCATAACAACTGATTGAATCCTGAGGTACGTTCAACAAAATCAATTCTCCATCAACAGCTTGCCTTGTAACACCTGCATTATCCTGAACGATGAAGTTGTTGTAACCCAAATGGAATTTGTAGTTTTTAGACCTGTAGAAAGCGTCAAGTGAATCAACTTGTGTTTGCCTTGAAAGGTATAAACCATTTACCGGTACTGTTGTGAAGAAAGGAATTGATGTAACATCAGGGATGTTGATCAAAGCACCTTTTGCACCAGTTCCTATAACAACAGAAACGATTGAATCGTAAATGTGTTGGAATACAGAAGGAGGAGTAATGTCTGTAGATGAATAGTAATTACCAAAAATTGGAGATGCACTACCTGAACCGTCACCCTGACCACCAGCAGTAGCGTAACCAAGCACGTCATTCGCTCCTAACCACAACGTAAAGAAAGTCGGGTGAAGGCGAGAAATACGATAGCTCAATTCAGTGAATGGCGATTTTGTAACATCGTGATAGAAACGTGTTGCATACGGGTTACCGTTAATTGGGTTACCGTAACCATCAACAGGATAGTCAGCAACACGAATGCCCGGAACAGCGATGTTGTTCAACTGATCGCCTGCATCAGGGTTAGTGAACGACGCATCAGCGGCATCAGGAGAAAATGTTGGCAATGGCATTGGTGCCAAAGATGTTTTACCGTAGCAATTAGTTGACCAACCTAACACCAAACGTGCACGGTTGTCGGTAATTGAAGTGCCTGTACCATCCCATCCGTAGCCATTATCGCTGTGCAACAATGGTTGAATGAAATTACCTTCAGCACCATGAACTCGTACTTTTTGGAATTGCTCAAACAAGCGTTGAGGGTAAGAGTTCACCTGTCCTGATACATATAAAGAGTTATCAGCGAAACCAGCCGTAAGCGAGTTACCGATAGCCATGTAATAAGAGAAAACAGCGTCACCTGCAGTAGGTTCTTTTGTAATATCTACACTTGGTTTACATCCCGCAGCAAGCAACGAAATTGCACCAATGATATATAATTTCTTCATTTTCTGAGTGATTCTTTTGTTTTAGAAATTGTAGTGAGCACCTATTCCTACAGTGATTGCCTGAGTTGTGTATGTGCCATTGAAATTACCGAAGTCGTAAGTAACAGCGTGTTTTGGTGTAGCTGTAAATTCACATGCAGCAAGCAATGTAATGCGTTTTGCAGGGCGAACAGAAGCACCGAAGCTGATGTTTACGCGGTCATAATCAGGAAGATCAGGAGATACAAAACCTTGAACAGTTGGAGACTGATCGTAAGATGCACCTGCCATTGCCGAAACAACTTTGCTTATTTTATAAGTACCACCCAGGCGGTAAGTTGTTGTGTTTTTGTAGTGGCGCGGAACATGTTGATCTTTCAACTGATCAGTATGTTGCTTGAAGTTGATAACCAACGAGTCGAATGAGTTCCAACCTGTGTAGTCAACGTTAGCGCAAATCGTCAATTTATCGCTACCCAATGGGCGGAAACCAATACCTAATGACGCAACTTGCGGCAAAGGCAATGATGTTTCAAATTGTCCGTTAGGGAATTCTGTTTTAAGAGATGTTGGTACATAGAAAGTAGCATTACCGCCACCAACGTTCATATTTACTTGCGAACGGTAAGTAAGACCTACTTGTAAGTTATCGCTAGGTTTAAAATGTAAGCCCAGGTTAAAGCCAACGCCATTACCTTGACCTCTCATATCTACACCACCATCAGCATTAGGCCCGTAAGTATAGCCGGCACCATATTGCTGAACAGGAATTGCATTTCTAAGCATGAAAGTACCGTTTGCATAAATAAAACCGGCACCTACTGATAGAAATTCACCTAATTTGTAGCTTACAGTTGGTTGTACGAAAATGGTACGCAATTGAACTTCCTGAGTCAAAAAGCGACCTGTCCAGCCATCTTCCCATTTAAGACCATTGCCAAACGGCGTATAGATACCAAGACCTAAACCCAATCTGCTGTCTTTTTTAACAGTACCTCCAAAGTAAAAATTGAAAGTGGTAAAGCTTTGAGCAACTGAACGAGTAGAACCCGTAGTATTACCATAAGCGGTTGACGGGTTGATGTTCATAATGCTTCCATAAGCCTGAAGTGTTTTCAAACGAGCAACACCACCCGGGTTGTAGAAGATAGTAGACGCATCCCACACCCAAGCAGAACCTGCGCCGCCCATTGCCATTTGACGCAATCCTTCCAAATTAATCTGATAACCGGCACCAAACGACGCCAGTGCAGAAAATGCCAAAGAAGCTGTTAATAACTGTTTTTTCATGTTTTTTTTGGTTAGAATGATTCCAAGGTGAACTGGAAATTAGCTTACCGACCTCGAAAGGTATGGCAAATTTTCAATTTTACCAAGTTCCTGACTAAAACTGCGCAAATATAAGTGTTACGATACAGCAATCCCAATGGTTGCTATGCTTATTTTAGAATAATTGTGTCGGTTAAGTGCCAAAACACAGGCTTCTAGTGTTGAACCTGTGGTCAATACATCATCAATCAAAAGGAATTTCGTGGTATTGGCATAATTTGCCGGTAGCACTTCAAATGCACCTTTCATATTGTCAACCCGCGCTTTTCTTGATTTTTGGGTCTGGCTTTCAGTTTCTTTAGTGCGCACCAGGTGTTTATTGTCAAGTTCCCAGTTTGTGACATTGCAAATGCCCGTGGCAATATATAAACTTTGATTGTAGCCTCTTTTTGCTTCTTTCTTTTTGTGCAACGGCACAGGAATCACCACATCAACATCCCAACCTGCTTTCAATAACCGCCGTCCAAGTAACTCACCTAAGTATATTCCTACTTTTTTATTGGAACTGTATTTCAGCGCGTGTATCAGAACCTGCAATAAGCCTTCATTGGTGAAGTGGGCCAAGGAAGTAGCGCGCTCAATTGATACTCTGCCAACAAACCGCTTCCACGCGTCGTTTTCTAAAATATGATGAAATCCTGTTTCCGGAATTTTGATCGCACATTCAAGGCAAAGTAACTCTTCGTTCCCTTTTAAAGGAACATTGCAGCCCAAGCAAAGTTGAGGGTACAGCAAATGCAAAAGCCCTTCTGAAATTAATTTCAAATGCTTTTGCATTTCTAAGTTTTAGTTGCAACTCATTTTTTCAACCCTGCGGGAGTGCCTGCCACCTTCAAATGCGGTGTTGAGAAATTTATCGGCAATTTTTTCAGCTTGCTCGTATGGTATGAAGCGTGCAGGCAAGCATACAACATTTGCATCGTTGTGCAAGCGCGCCAATTCTGCGATTTCTTCGAGCCAGCAAAGTGCAGCTCTAACATTGTTGTGTTTATTGGCAGTCATGCAAACGCCATTGCCGCTGCCGCAAATCAAAATCCCGAAACTTGAACGGCCGTGTTCAACGTCAGCAGCAACCGGATGCGCATAGTCAGGGTAGTCAGTACTGTCGGTGCTGTAAGTGCCGTGGTCTTGTACCTGAAAGCCCTTGCTTTGGAAATAAGCTTTCATTTTTTCTTTGTAATCAAAGCCTGCGTGGTCGCATCCGATAGAAATATTCATGATTCGGTATGTTGTGATGTTAAAGTTACGATTGTTCTGCTTGTTTTTTAGCTGCGCGTTTATCGGCAGTTCTTCCGCTAATGAAAATGGATGCCTCGTACAAGAAGTACAAAGGAATAAACACCAATAAACAGCTAAACAGGTCAGGAGGGGTAATGATTTCCGACAAAATGAACAATATCAGAAATGCATATCTTCTTTGCTCTCTCAAAAACTTCGGTGTTACAATTCCTATGCGAGAAAGGAAATAAATAACAACCGGTAATTCAAAAACCAGTCCAATAGAAAGCAACATACTGCACACAGTGTCGTAATAGCTATCGATGGTAATTATGTTCTTAAATTTCGGACTCAATGAATAAGTACCAAAGAAACTGATTACGTAAGGGGTAAGAATGAAATAAGAGAAAAGCACACCGGTGAAAAACAGAACTGAACACCAAAAAACAATGCCACGCGCATAACGCACTTCATTGGGCTTCAAAGCCGGCTTAATGAATCGCCAGAATTCCCAAAAAATGTAAGGGAAGGCCAGGATGAAACCAACCAGCACTGAAACAGACATACCCATCATGAATTGCCCTGTGACAGAGTTGTTCTGGAAATCCATTTTTATTTCGCTGATGCAGAAATTCGGGTAATGAACAGCCCTGCCGAGTGCACACAACCATTGATAGGAGATGAAGTCGTTGTGCGTAGGACCCATAACGATGGTGTCAAAAATCCATTCAACTTTAATGAATGCTACAACTGCTGCAACCAGCAAGGCAATTACCGAACGGAAGATATGCATCCTCAATGCATCAATGTGGTCGAGGAACCCCATTTCCGCGGTCGGATTTGCCTGAGTAGAATTCGGTCTGTTTTTGAAAACGCTCACTGTAAAAATGAAAAGGTTTGCAAAAGTAGTGCAAAAGATGGTTTAAAGCAGATATTAAAATTCGAACACCCCGGTGGCAAATATCCCAAAGTACCTTGACAGGTTTTCTGACGACTGGGGTTTAGGAGTCACGCGCCAAACAAAATCGACCCTGAAAAACTGGAAGATATTTGAAACCCCGGTGCCAAGCTCCAGGTAAGGTACGCCTTTCAACTCCCGGAATGGAAATCCTTTGTCGAAATTCAGTGCTATATTTTTATTGTTCAGCATACCCCAAGCACCTTTCGCTGTCCAGAATTGGCGCATGCGCATTTGTTTCAGTAGCGGAATGTGGTTGAATACTCCACCGCCAATATTATGTTCGAAATTAAACCCTACATACTCATCACTTAAGAACTCATATCGGTTCATCATTTCGAAGGCATTTTTGTTGTAAGTATAAAACTCATTGCCAGGGTGTATTTCAAGCAATGGATAGGGAAGCGCCTCGTTAGAAAAATACTTGCCTGCGAAAAGACTGTACCTGATATGCCCAAAAGGAGGTGTGTTGATACTTTCTGAAATTGTAAATCTTGTTTTCAGATAATCGTAATTGCAATTAAGTACATTGTTCAGACTCTTAGAAATCTCCAGCATTACAATGGGGTACTTACTACCAAGGTTAAGCCTCATGTATGGTCCGTCAACATATTTTTCCTTGTAGGCATACCGCAATTCAAGTCCTACTTCGGTCTTTGTTACTGCATCAACCGGACGGAGGTTGTTATCAAAAAATATGCCCTTTGATGGCAGACCGAAATAGGGAGTAAAGCTTTTATTCTGGAGAATAGTTTTAAAGCTGAATCCGGTAAAACCTTGGCGATAAAACTCAAGTCTTTTGTCGTCAGAAAATGCCATTTTCCATGGGATATTGGGTTTGTGGAACATGGCGTTGAATATATTATCGGCACCTATACTGCCATAATAATTAGTATTTTGGTCAAGGTCGTGATTATACGAACCATAAAGGTAAACCCTCGGTTCTCTTTTCAGAATCCAAAGAGCACTTCCTCCATATTTAAAGGCTTCATCCTTAGTGCCATAGGCAAGATACGATGTAAGGTGGAAGTTTTTGATTTTATGAGATGTCCCTGCCGAGAACCTGAATCGGTTGCCCTCTACAGGATTTGAACTGTATACATAATAATAAGGTCCTAGTTGAAAGTACCCTATGTCTTTTACTCCGCTTACAAAAAACGTGATCGTATTTTTATACAGTGTAGTTATTGGCATGCTGTTTATGGTATCTACCATACGGTTAATCGCCTTCTCATTTTTAGAGAGTGAGTCAGGGCGGTTTTTAGCCCACCAGTCGTTGTCGTATTTTTTAGCTGAATCGGATTTAATGATTGTAGAGCGCCATTGAGGATCTAACAAAACATGACTCACTGAATCGTTGTTTACTTTAATGTGGTGGTATGTAGTTGTTTTTCGCCCAATGAACGCAGGGAGTTTTTTTGAATTGTAGATGGTGAAATTTGCAATGAATTTATCCTTAATGCAAAACCAGATCGTATCGAATGGTTCAAACTCCTGATACAAACTTACGCGGTCAACCCAATTCAGGTTTGCCAATGCCGATACGTCCATGCTTATGCGCTGGAGTGCGTAAACAGTATCTGCAAACCATAAATCACCTACAAAGCAGTTTTCGCCTTCCCTTCGAGGTCTATAACTCATGTGTATGATTCGGTGATTGTATATTGTTTGAGTGTCTACGATTTTATATCGATAGAAGAAAGGACCGTCATCGGCTATAGGGCTCACGAACTTTTTATCAAAAACAGGAATGTAATTTTTGTACACATTCACGTTTTGGTAGAGTGAGCCGAGATATTTAGAAACGTTTTCATTGTTCACCCCTTTCACCATACTTGCTTTTATGAATTCCCGCTGTTTTTTTGGGTCCTTGCTATAGTAATAGTCTGAAAGTGTTTCGGTCATATACAATGGCAAGTAAGGTCGGTCTTCAGAAACAGTATCTAAATTGTCGAATATGAATGAGTAGCTTTTTAGCATTGGGATTTTTGAAAACTGCGCCTTCGTCATCCGTTCCATGTCTGCTTCGAGCCTATTGTAAGATTCGTATGAGTAATTATCCAGCTTGTCGGGGTCATTGTCTGGTTTGTGGGCAATCACCTTTCTAATCATAATAAGGGCAGGATCTTCCCATTTAGCGGATATGGTAAAATCTTTTAATTCTGTCTTTTTACGTTCTAGTTCTATAATAAAGTTGTTTTCGTAACGTGTTTTGAGCAGTGGCTTATTAACTGGGTTGTAGCCAGTTGTTTCAATGTGCAAAGTATCAGACGGCAAAGTATCAACAGACATTGAGAAATTACCCTCAAAGTCGGCAGGGGTTCCAAGTGTGGTATGAAGAAAAAACACTGCTGCAAAAGGTATGCCTTCGCTGGTATTCGCATCAACCACTTTACCTGTAAAAGTGTACTTTTTCTTTATTTGTGTGTCAGCGATTGTTTTTTTCGCAACCAATGAAGTGTCAACACGCAACGTCGAGTCGGTGTTCTGCGCTGCCGAAATGAACGTGCAAAGCGAGAAAAGTATCAGTATTGCGGCTGATTTCATGAATGAGGATGGCTGAACAAGCAGCCAAAATAACTAAAAGTTGTCCATAACTACTGTTTATATAAAGCTATATTTTGCAAAACTGCCTTTGAATCAATGTATTTTTTCACATTCAGCGGGTCTTTTGTTGATAGTAATTGTCATAAAAACATTTGAGGTTTCTTTTATTTACTTTTGCTTGAAATAAATTTGATAAATGGCATTAACTATAATTGGAACAATGGCTTTTGATGCCCTTGAAACTCCTTTTGGTAAGGTAGATAGAATTATTGGTGGTTCAGCAACTTATGCTGCTTGGGCTGCATCATATTTTACAACGCCTATCAGGCAGGTTTCAATTGTTGGAGGCGATTTTCCGAAAGAAGAAATCAAAGCACTCGAAGACAGGGGTGTTGAATTCGATGGACTAGAGATAGTACCCGATGGTAAAAGTTTCTTCTGGAGTGGTAAATATCACATGGATATGAACACCCGTGATTCTTTGATTACCGACCTCAACGTATTGGCACAATTCGATCCTAAAATACCTGACTCATACCAAGATTCTGATTACCTGATGCTGGGTAACCTGGCACCTGCCGTGCAAATGAGTGTTCTCGATCAACTTAAAGAACGTCCGAAACTTATTATCATGGATACCATGAATTTTTGGATGGACATCGCTTTAGATACTTTGAAAGATGTATTGAAGCGCGTTGATTTGTTGCTTGTGAACGATGGCGAAGCTCGTCAGTTAACAGGCGAATACTCATTGCCTAAAGCGGCAAAGAAAATTCGTGAAATGGGACCAAAATATGTGATCATCAAGAAAGGTGAGCATGGTGCATTGCTTTTCCATGGCGATAAAATATTTTCGGCTCCGGCTTTACCTTTGGAAGATGTGTTTGACCCAACAGGTGCAGGAGATTCATTTGCAGGTGGCTTTATCGGTTATTTATCTCGTACTGACGATTGCTCTTTTGAAAACATGAAAGCTGCTATAATTTTAGGTTCAACAATGGCTTCATTCTGCGTTGAAAAATTTGGACCTAACAGGTTGAAAGAACTTACTTCAGCTGAAATAGAAGCAAGGGTAAATGAGTTCATTAAGCTCATGGAAGTGAATATAGAAGTATCATTGGCAGTTAATTATTAGTATTCATGAAGATTGTTCCGGGTGAAATAAAGACGGCCCAGCTACACGCATATTTGTTGGGCTCAGTGGCCCCCAGGCCAATATGCTTTGCAAGTACCATCGACGAAAATGGTAATGCAAATTTGTCGCCATTTAGTTTTTTCAACGTTTTTGGTTCTAAACCACCCATTCTCATTTTCTCGCCTGCCCGTCGTGTACGCGACAATACTATTAAGCACACACTTGAAAATGCGTATGCAACTAAAGAGGTGGTGATTAATGTAGTTTCGTATGAAATGGTGCAACAGATGAATCTTTCAAGTTGCGAATATGCAGCAGGTACTGATGAGTTTGTGAAGGCAGGGTTCACCAAAGTAGCATCTGATATGGTTAAGCCGTTCAGGGTGAAGGAGTCTCCGGTGAGTCTTGAGTGTCGCGTGAATCAAGTAATTGAAACGGGACAAGAGGGCGGTGCCGGAAACCTGATTATTTGTGAAGTGTTGTGCATGCACGTTGACGATAGGGTGTTAAATGAAAACCAACAGATAGACCCGCATAAAATTGATTTGGTTGCCCGTATGGGTGCCGATTACTATTGCAGGGCGTCAGGTAGTGCAGTTTTCGAGGTGCCAAAGCCAAATGTTTCTTTGGGGATTGGTGTAGATCGCTTGCCGGCATCAATTAAAAACAGTGTTGTACTTACAGGCAATAATTTAGGGCAGCTGGGTAATAGTTCATCAATTCCTGAAGTGAGTATCGCAACACTTGATTCTTCGATACAGCAGTTGATTGAAAGAGCTAAACAAAGTAAAAATATAGTGCCACTTCACGAAGAGGCGAAACAAAAAATAGAGACTGGGAAAATGGATGCCGCATGGCAATTATTGCTTGCAGGCGAATTAATTTCACAACAATAAATATACACTTATGCAGGACTTAAGGTTTTTCTTCGAGCCTGTTCATTTTGCTGAACAGCAAGGTGAGCGCAAATACCACCCGTTGCAGTGGGGGAGTAAATTAATTACTAGCGCTGAAGAGGCGTTTGACATTGATGCAGCTGATATTTTTATTTTGGGCTGTTGCGAAGGAAGGGGAAGTAACTTAGTTGCCGATTATTCCCAATCGGCAAATGCTGTACGCACTCAGCTGTACGACATGTACTACTGGCATACAGATGTAAGGGTGGCTGACCTTGGTAATATTGCCAACGGGGAAAAGCAAGGAGACTCCAAAGCAGCACTCACAGCTGTATTGAACGAAATTTACAAAGGTGGTAAGATTGCTATAGTTATTGGCGGCAGTCATGATATGGCAATGGCGCAATACGAAGTGTATAGGAAGAATGAAAAAACGGCAATCGCTTCTTTTGCTGATATGCTTATTGATCTGGAAGATGTCGAAGAAAGCCATTCTGGTAGCTTTTTAATGGACATGCTTACCGATACGCCTAATTTCATCGCACATTACAATCACATTGCTTTTCAGAGTTATTTCACCCAGCCCAAAATGTTGGAAACACTTGATAAATTGAGGTTCGACTTTTACAGGCTCGGGAAAGTGAAGGAAAATATTGAAGACATGGAACCTGTGTTGCGTACAACAAACTTTTTCAGCATAGATACTTCTGTTGTAAGGTACTCTGATTCACCGGCAAATATTTACGGTTCGCCAAACGGCTTAACCGGAGAAGAGATTTGTGGCTTGACCCGTTATGCGGGCATGAGCGACAAACTTAATTCAATGAGTATTTTCGGCTTTGATTCAACGCAGGATCAACACAACATGACAGCCAAGTTATTGGCTCAGATGCTATGGTACTTCGTTGATGGCTACCTAGTAAGGAAATCGGAAGCAAAACTCTCTGAAAAAGACCAGTTTTTGCTGTTTAATGTCGCTTTTACCGATCATGATACTGTATTCTTGAAGAGCAAACGTACCAATCGTTGGTGGATGCGTATGCCAAACAATACTTTTATTCCTTGTTCTTATCAAGACTATATAAGTGCAAGCAGCAATGAAATACCGGAACGTTGGTTGCGCGAGCAGGAAAGGCTGATGTAATATATTCACATACAATATTGATACCGATTGATAGATTCAAAAAAGAACATAAAGCACGAAGAGAAAGCCATACTTGTTGGTTTGGTTTATAAAGAACAAACCGAACCACTTGTAAAAGAATATCTCGATGAATTGGCATTTTTGGCTGATACTGCCGGAGCTGTAACGGTGAGGTCTTTTATCCAAAAATTGCCACACCCCGACAGTAAGACATTTGTGGGGAAGGGGAAATTACAGGAAATAAAGGAGTTTGTGCGGGCGAAGGGCATCAATTTAGCCATTTTCGATGATGAACTTACTGGGTCTCAAATTGGTAATATTTCCGACGAATTAGGTATTAAGGTCATAGATCGTAGCGACTTAATTCTGGATATTTTCGCCGCGAGGGCAAAAACGGCGCAGGCAAAAGTGCAGGTAGAACTGGCTCAGTATCAATATATTCTTCCTCGTTTACGCGGTATGTGGAAACACCTTGAGCGCCAAGGTGGTGGTATTGGTAGCAGGGGGCCTGGAGAAACAGAAATTGAAACCGATAGGCGTATAGTAAAAGACAAAATTTCGTTATTACGCAAGCGTTTAGGTGAAATTGATAAACAATCAGCTACACAAAGGCAAGAGCGGGGAACATACATAAGAGTGGCACTGGTTGGGTACACCAACGTTGGAAAGAGTACGATAATGAACATTTTAAGTAAGGCTGAAGTGTTCGCCGAAAATAAGCTGTTTGCAACGCTCGATACTACTACACGTAAGGTAGTTTATGAACAAACACCCTTCTTGTTAAGTGATACCGTAGGTTTCATCAGGAAATTGCCGCACCACTTAGTAGAAAGCTTCAAAAGCACCCTTGATGAAGTGCGTGAGGCCGATTGTTTACTACATGTTGTTGATATTTCCCACAATGGCTACGAAGATCAGATGGCGGTTGTGAACAAGACGTTGCAGGATATTAAGGCTTTTGACAAGCCGATTCTGGTTGTATTCAATAAAATGGATTTGTACGAGAAAAACGTATTTGATCCTTGGCTGGCAGACGAGGTTAAACAGGATATGTTGAATCAGCTCAATGAGCGATGGCAAGACATAACCGGTAATTCTGCTATTTTTGTGTCGGCGCTTGAACGAAAGAATATAGACGGCTTAAGACAGGTTATTTTAGGCAGGGTTAAAAAGTTGTATGAAGAGAGATATCCTTACCTGACTCAATTTTACTGATTGATAAATTGAATTTGGGGAAATGTAAGCATGTTAAATTGCAAGCATGTGTATGGTTGGTTAACAATAGAAAAACGTTTTTAACATTTAATTAAGATAGTTGAAATCAGTCGTTTTTGAGTGTTTGTGAGGGTTGAAAACAGCTTCAAGGGGCTTAAATGCCAATAAAACCGCTATTTTTTAGCTATAAGTTAAAAAAATAGCACAAAAGCAGGGTATTATTTTAATGTGAATTGGTGCTGTCGTAAATTTTGTGGGCTTGATTTTTCGAAATAATCTTTACTTTTACCGAAACTTAATTATCTTTACCAAAATTAAGATATAGGTCCCCGCTGGTCGGGGTTGTATCTCAATGGTTTACAGATAGTATCTTTGATTTTTGAGTTGAATAACAGATGGTTAAATTTTAACTGTTTGTTGATTGAAAGCCGGCTCAGGTTCAGAAATACAGTAAGAAAACGAACAAAGGAATAAATTATTGTACAAATAAAAATGAGAATGTATATGAAGGGTACACGTTTGGCATTATCCTTACTAATTGCAGCATCTTCCTTGTCTCAGTCTGCAAATGCGCAGAAGCAAGATTCCAGGATTAGACCTGTAATTCCTTACGAGCATAGCAAATTGTCTGCTCCTCCGGGAATGGTTTATGTACCAGGTGGTACTACTATCATTAAGTACAGCCAGCAGGCTACTGATAGCAACTGCGTGAAAAAAGTGAGTTTGAGTTCATTCTTCATCGATAAGTGTGAGGTTACCAATCAACAATACAGGCAGTTCGTTAACTGGGTATTGGATAGCTTGGCAATCACAAAATACCTTAAAGACGACGATAAATTCTTCAAAGACCAACGTATTACAGACTCAGCATTGAGAGTAACTACTGTTAGAAGAATCAACTGGGCAAGAGTTGACCATAAGTCGTTGTGGGAAAACCAAGAGACTCGTGCAAAATTAGGCGCAATGCTTGATGAAAGAGGACAGATTCGTAAAGATTCTGCATTTTTCAGCTACCCATATTTGAGGGCTGCCGGTACTAACCCTAAAGTTAAAGTAGGGTCTTATGCTACTGCAGTTGTAAATGTATTCCCTGATGAGTCAATCTGGGCTAAAGACCTGACTAACTCTCAAACAGATATCTTGGTTGAAAACTATTTCACATCTGATCCGTACGATGATTATCCGGTTGTAGGTGTTACTTGGGATCAGGCTAGGGCGTTCTCATATTGGAGATCAATGACCAACAATGCATTCCAGGAAGTAGCTGACTATATGGCTAACTACCATTTGTCATTCAGTTTGCCATCAGAAGCTCAGTGGGTATATGCTGCTCAGCAAGATATCAAAGCGCAAATGACTATGCTTTCTGCTGCAAAAAATACAGCGAAAGAACAAGCAGTTCCTGAAAAAGGAAAAGACAAAGAAACAGCAAAAAGTAAAAAAAGTGCTGATAAATCTGAGTCAGGCGAAGAAACTGCTGGTACAGGTAAAAAAGGTAAAGGAAAGGATAAAAAAGTAGTTAAAAAGGCACCTGTTAAGGATTCTACCGCAATTGTTGACGCTGCGCCTGCTCCTGTTGTTGAGCCTGCTGCTAATGCTGCTGATGCCAACAGTGCATGGGGTGCATCAACTACTAATACAGTTGATAACAGCGACAAACTGAAAGCCGATTCTCTGAATTTCTACGATCCAATTCTTCCTGATGATAAGAATGCAGTACCTTCTGATAAAAAAGGTTTGACAGCAAACTTTAAACAAGATGAAGGTGATGCATCAGAAGACGGCTCTCCGTTTACAGCGCCAGTTATGTCTTATGCTCCGAACGATTTTGGTATCTACAACATGGTAGGTAACGTATCAGAATGGTGTATGGATGCTTACAGCCCTTCTACTTTCGCGTTCGTTTCTGATATCAACCCAGTTTTGTTGTACGATGCTGATTCTTCTGACTCTGACCCAATGAAACGTAAAGTTGTTCGTGGTGGTTCATTCTTAAGTAACGCAAAATCTTTGAGTCCATTCTCTCGTGAATATGAACTTCAAAGTACAGCACACTGTTATTTAGGTTTCCGTTGCGTAATGGGTGCTCCCGAAGTATTGAATGCAGCAACAGCTACTCGTAAAAAAGTAAATCACAACACGAAAAAGAAATAATCAAGACAAAACTTCTCAATCTAAAACATCTCTAACTCCAAAAATTTATTACCAGTATGGCAAATACTAAAGGACCGAAAAAAATTACGCTCAATGCCGTTATCTCTTGGGGCGCTACTATCGTTATCTTAGGTTTGATGTTTAAAATTCTTCACCTTAAAGGTGGTGAATGGATGATTGCATTAGGTTTGAGTGCCGAAGCAATTCTATTCTTCATTCTTGGTGTTGCAGCGATGGAAGTTCAAGATGAAGCTCCTGCCGGAGGTGATGAGAAAAAAGGATCTGGTCTTGACGATCTTTTAGCTCAATCAATCACTCCTGCGGTTATTCAAAAATTGACTAAAGGTTTTGAACAATTCACTAAAACTGTTGAAACTGTAAATAATGTAGTAAACACAGGTGCTGCTAGTCAGAACATGACTAAAGAAATCGAATCAGCTACTACAGATTTGCGCAAATTCCGTGAGAATGTTTCTTCAATCGGTCCTAGCTTCGATGCTTTTGCAAAAACACTTCAGTCTATCAACCAAATGTCGGTTGCTTCTCAAACTATGCTGAAAGATTTCGAAACAGCTAGCCAAGGCATGAAGAACTATGCTAAAAACATGAACGACATGAATGTAAGCTTTGATACTTTCAACAAAACTTTGACAGCTATCAATTCTATGACTGCATCATCTCAAACAATGATGAAGGAGTTTGAAGCAGCTACTCAGAGCATGAAGGCTTACAATAAGAACATATCTGATTTGAATAAGATCTACTCAGCTCAAGTTGAGGCATTCAGAAAAATCTAATTATTATCCATCACCTTTAAAATAAATTAAAACGCATGGCAGGAGTAAATGAGACCCCCCGGCAGAAGATGATGGGTATATTGTACCTCGTATTGTTAGGTTTGGCCGCTACGACCGTAACCGACAAGGTACTAGATGCCTTCAGAAACTTATCAGTTGGGCTGGAGACTTCAACACAAAACGTTGAAACAGCAATTAATTCAACGTTCGATAATTTCGCAGCAACAAAACTCAAAGAAGACGCCGGTAGGGCGAAACCATTATGGGATAAGGCTAGTAGGGTAAAAGCTGCAGCTAATGAACTTGATGCTGAAATTGCAGCAATTAGAGCAGAATTCATTAAAGAATGTGGTGGATTCGATTCTGTTGCAGGCGACTATAAATCTCGTGAAGATGTTAACATCGTACCTAGGTACATGATGGAATTGCGTCAAAACGCAAAGAAATTAAAAGAGAAAATTGAAGATACTAAAAAGAGAATCCTGGCTGAATTAGGTCCTGGAGATGCTAAAAACTTCAAAATGGCTTTGAATGCTGATGATCCGGCACCAAAGCAAGGTATTAAAACATCTTGGGAACAAACTTACTTCGGAGATGGTATTCCTTTGACTGCGGCATTTACTGCTTTGTCAAAAATATCTGCGGACTTAAAGAATACTGAATCTGAAGCTATCAAGAGAATTCTTGGGTCAATCAACCAAACTGATTTGACACTTGATTCTTATGCAGCTATCGCAGTACCAACTTCAGCTAGCTATGTATTCCTCGGACAACAATATTCTGCTGATGTATTCTTGACAGCGTTCAGTAATACTTTGAACCCGGAAATTACAGTTAATGGTTCTGGTCTTAAAGTTGAAGGCGGTAAGGGTAAATTTACAGTAGGTGCTTCTCGCGAAGGTGAGTTCAAATGGTCGGCTACGATTCGTATGAAAAAGAACGACGGTACTATGGGTGAGTGGAAGACTCCTGAACAAACCTACCGAGTGGCTAAGCCTTTTGCAACTGTGTCTCCAGATGCGATGCTTGTATTCTACATTGGTGTTGATAACCCAATTACTGTATCGGCTCCAGGTATTCCTTTGGATAAATTGAAAGTTTCAATGACCAACGGTTCAATCAGTGGTTCAAAAGGTGCTTATGTTGTAAAACCAACTGCATCAGGCGAGGCTACAGTTTCAATCATGGGTGAAGACGATAGTCACAAGACTATTAAATTGGGTGAAACTAAATTCCGCGTTAAACGTTTGCCTACGCCACGCGCTAAATTCGGCGGTAAATCTGGTGGTCCTATTCCTAAACAACAAGCTACGTCACAAGACAAATTGTTTGCTAATTTGGAAGACTTCGTATTCAATGCGCAATTTAACATTAACCACTTCAAGATATTTATCGTAAAACCAAGGCAAGATCCTCAGATTTTTGAAGCGTCAAATAATATGTTGACTGCGCCAATGAAAGCAGCTTTATCTTCTATGGGGTCTGGTACACGTATCTTCTTTGATGAAATCTTCGCTACTGGTCCTGATGGTATCAAACGTCCTTTGGATCCTTTGATCTTCACAATTCAATAATTAAAAAAGCAAGAAACAATTATATAATATGAGAAAGGTAATTTTTTCAGCATTGGTTGTCCTCCTAATGGTCGCAGTAGGTGGTGATGCTAATGCACAAAGTGGAAAAGGTAAGAAAACTACCGCAAAAGCAGGTGGTGGGGCTCCAAAATCGGCAGCAGGGGGAAAGAAGGCCTCAGGAGGTTCTAAGAAGAAAGGCAAAGGCGCAGCAGCTGGTACTGACGCATCAGCTACTGATGCAGGTGCAGGCACTGGCGCAACTCCTCCACCGGCAGCAACAACAACTCCAGCTCCTCAGCCGGTAGTTGATGCTCCTCAACCAGTTGATGATGGCGCTGATGCTGTTGAAACTCCAAACGTAGTAGCTGAAAACATCGATTCTTTTGATTATAGTTCTGTTCCCTTGGATACAACTAAGCCAAAAGACGGTTTTTACAAGCTGCAAATGTTGAAAGGTGCTAAGCCTTTCCCATTCCCTGAGAATGATAAAAACACTGTTAAGTTCTACAAACGTCTGTGGAGAGAAATCAATACTGCCGATTCTGAAAACAGGATTTTTGCTATCCCTGGCGAAACTTTGATTCAATTCATTATGGATGGTTTGAAGAAAGGAAAGTTGATCGCTTATTCTGACGAAGGTTTCCAAAAGAAATTGACTTATAAGCAAGTAATGGGAAAATTCAGGGATAGTGCAATTATTTCTATCTTAGATTCAAATGGCGAGATTACTGGTACAAAATCGGTTCTTCAAGAATTCAATCCAGATTCTGTTACTAAATTCGAAATCAAAGAGGATATCTTCTACGATAAAGTTCGTGGTCGTGTTGTAACTAAGATCATTGGTATTTCTCCTTTGAAGAAAAACAAAACATCTACAGGTGTTGATATCGGTGATACTCACCCTTTCTGGTTAAACTTCGACCAATGCCGTCGTTTGTTAGCTGCTAAAGAGGTTGTTGATCCTACTCGCGATTTGTACAACATTTCATTTGATGACATCTTTATTCAAAGACAATTCAAGTCAACAATTTTGATGGAATCTAACCCTGCAGGTCAAAGGATTAAAGACAAATATCCTGATAGACAAAGGCAAATTCTGGAGTCTAACAGAATTGAAAGAGAAATTCAACGTTACAAAAGAAACCTTTGGAAATTTAATAACTAAGATTTAGTTCCAAACATAATTAGAAGAGCCACCATTTCTGGTGGCTTTTTTCATGCCTTATACTTGCCGATTTTTAGTGTCGCTTTACAGCCTAGGAGTAGTTTTTTTTTGGACGCTAGTTATGGTAACTAAGGAGCAAAAAAATAGCCTCGCGTGTGCGAAGCTATTTTTGTATTATCAAATAAGTAAAAACTAGAGGATAGTCCAGGTTTTGTCGCCGGAAAGTATGGCATCAAGTGATGGTTTACCTTTTTTAGCGGTAAGGGCATCAATTTGACTTTTCATTCCATCTTCATAAGTTGGACGTTCTTCGGCAAATATTACACCGAACGGCCTAGGGAATGAAGTACCATCATAAGAAGTATCAAAGAATGTTGCAATGATGCTCGCTTTGATTTTGTCTTTCTCATCATGGATCCAAAGGTCGTCAGCTGAAAGGCCCATTTCTTTGAAATTAACAACACGTGGTGTCGTACCATCCAAAATGATACCTTTATCGTCGTTAGCACCGAAAATTAAAGGTTTACCATGTTCAAGGAACAAACCTCTTTCTTTCTTGGTTTCTTTTTCAGTAAAGCCAAAGAATGCGCCTTCGTTGAATACGGTACAGTTCTGATAGATTTCTACGAATGATGAACCTTTATGTGCATTGGCTCTTTTTAAGATTGCCTGCAAGTGTTTAGGGTCACGATCCATTGAACGAGCAACAAAAGATGCTTTTGCTCCCAATGCTAGTTCTGAAGGATTAAACGGATCTTCAATTGAACCGTAAGGGGTAGATTTTGCTACTTTTCCTTTTTCAGAAGTAGGAGAGTATTGACCTTTTGTAAGACCGTAAATTTGGTTGTTGAACACCAGGTAGTTAAGATCAAAGTTACGGCGCATCATGTGAATGAAGTGGTTACCTCCGATTGAGAAAGCGTCACCATCACCCGATACAACCCAAACACTTAAATTTGGATTCATTGATTTCACACCTGATGCAATTGCTGTTGCACGACCGTGAATAGAGTGCATGCCGTAGGTATCCATATAATATGAAAACCTTGCTGCACATCCGATACCTGAAATGAATACTATATCCTCTTTTGGTATGCCCAAATCAGGCATAACTGTCTGAACTTGCTTCAGAATAGAATAGTCACCACATCCAGGGCACCATTTCACTTCCTGATTACTCGCAAAATCTTTCGCTGTAAGCTTCGGTAATGCTTCTTGTTCTATAGTTGCTGACATGTTGTAGTATTATTTAAGAGTTTCAAGAATTTTGGTTTTCAATTCAGCAGTAGTGAAAGGCAAGCCTTGTACTTTGTTGTAAGGGATTGCAGGAATCAGATATTTAGCTCTGATCAGATTCACCAACTGACCGCAGTTCATTTCCGGAACCAACACTTTATCGTATCCTTTCAATAAAGATTCAAGGTTTTTAGGGAATGGATTGATGTGGTGCAAGTGAACGTGAGCAACGTCATGCCCTTCAGCAATCAGTTCGCGAACAGCAGTCTTAATTGAACCACTTGTTGAACCCCAGCCAAGTACACAAAGTTTACCTTTTTCGTTACCGCTATCTGGTTTGATTTCAGGAATTGAATCAGCAATTTTTTCCACTTTATTAGCACGTTCGTGCGTCATTTTTTCGTGGTTCATTGGGTCGTAAGCTACGTTACCTGTTCCACTTGCTTTTTCAAGACCACCAATACGATGCATAAGACCTGGTGTGCCCGGTACTATGTACGGACGTACACCACGCTCATCGCGTTTGTAAGGTAACAAAGTACCGTTTTCTCCGTTTGGTTCGGTTAAACGTGTTACTTTGATTGGTTTCAAATCAGCCGCAGCCGGGAATCTCCAAGGCTCAGAACCGTTTGCGATATAGCCGTCAGTCAATACAATAATTGGTGTCATGTGCTCGATAGCGATACGACATGCTTCCAATACGGTGTTGAAACAATCGGCAGGAGATGACGCAGCAATAATAGGAAGCGGGCTTTCACCGTGCCTGCCGTACATAGCTTGCATCAAGTCACTTTGTTCAGTTTTAGTTGGCAACCCGGTTGACGGACCGCCCCTTTGAACATCAAGGATGACCAATGGAATTTCAAGCATCATTGCAAGTCCCATTGCTTCTCCTTTGAGTGACATACCAGGACCTGATGTGGTGGTAATACCTAAACCGCCTGCATAGCTTGCTCCAATTGCAGTACAAATACCGGCGATTTCGTCTTCAGCCTGGAATGTACGTACATTGTTGGTTTTGTATTTTGACAAATCGTGCAAAATATCAGAAGCCGGAGTGATTGGATAAGAACCTAGGAACAATGGTAGTCCGCTTAATTCAGACGCAGCAACGAAACCAATTGCACAAGCTGAGTTACCGCTAATATTTCTATAAACACCTTTTGGTAACTTAGCTGCCTGTACTTTAAAGCGGGTTGCAAACAATTCAGTGTTATCACCGAAGTTCCAGCCTGCTTTCAAAGTTTTGATATTCGCCTCAGCGATTTCAGGCTTTTTAGCAAATTTCTCATTGATAAAGTCAATGGTATATTGCATTGGTTCGTCGAACATCCAGAAAAGAAGTCCTAGTACGAACATGTTTTTAGAACGCTCAATTTCCTTCATACCAAGACCACTGCCATTGAGGCATTCCTTGGTGAATTTTGTGACGTCTACTTTATGCACTTTATATTCTGAAAGCGAATCATTTTCCAATGGATTCACGCCTTCAGGATACCCTGCAAGATTCAGGTTCTTTTTATCGAAACCTGCTGTATTGGTGATAATGATACCACCTTTTTTAAGCTTTGGAAGATCAACTTTCAAAGCTGCTGCATTCATTGCAACCAGTACATCAAACGCGTCGCCGGGAGTATAAATCTCGCGACTGCCGAAATGCACCTGAAAGCCCGACACACCCGCTGTAGTACCTTGTGGGGCACGAATTTCAGCAGGATATTCAGGGAATGTACTCAGGTCGTTACCAAGAAACGCTGCAGTGTCAGTAAACTGAGTACCTGTAAGCTGCATACCATCTCCCGAGTCACCCGAAAAACGTATTACTATACTGTCAGCCTCGATTAATGGAACCTGAGGCTTAAAATTTGTTTCAACACTCATTGCTCAGAACTATTCGATGGTTTAAGGGTGTAAACTGTTCTTTTTAGCTTCCAATTCTTCTTTTGATTCTACGTTGTCTTCATCAGCTACGCAGCAATCAACCGGACAAACTGAAGCGCACTGTGGTTCTTCGTGGAAACCAACGCACTCAGTACATTTATCAGTAGAAATATAATAGATATCGTCAGCAATTGGTGCATTTTCAGCATCAGCATCAACGCTAATACCGCTGTTTTTACCCGTTACTGAACCTGAAAGTGAAGTTTTATACGCAAAATTCCAGTTGTCGCCACCCGCGAAAATCGCGCCATTAGGACATTCTGGTTCACATGCGCCACAATTGATACAATCTGAAGTGATTTTAATTGCCATAGTTCTTAATTTTTTTTAAAAGTAGAGATTTTGTGTGTAAAAGAATATTTATTGTTTACTTTTATCGGTGATTACAGTCAGCTAACGGGAATTTAGTTGTTAAAATTCTCTGAAAGCTGAACAAAGATAAAGTTAAAATCAAAAAATCATGGGTATTTCTGCGATTATTCTTTTGTTCGTTACCGGGGTTGCTTTTTCTCTTGGAGGCATACTTATTTCCAAGCTGGTTGCGAAATCTTCGAAGAATGATGTGAAAGGAGAACCGTACGAATGCGGCATACCAACTGAAGGTACTTCTTGGATCCAGTTCAATGTAGGTTACTATCTTTTTGCCCTTATTTTCCTTGTATTTGATGTAGAAATGGTATTTATGTACCCATGGGCTGTTGTAGTAAAAAAAATGGGTATGCCGGCATTCATAGAAATCGTCATCTTCATGTTCATCCTTTTCATGGGGCTGGTTTACGCATGGAGAAAGGGTGCATTGAAATGGATGTAATTTTCCCAGCCCTCATTTCATTCTTTTAATTGCGGTTCAACAGCAACTGTCCCAACCCCCAAAGTCCCCCGGTTAAGTAGACAAAGCCCACGATTTTAGTGAGCATACGCTTGTTTATTTTCAGGCGTTCTATCAGCTTGTCGGAATAAAAAACATACAACAGGAAAATTGCGAGGCTGCCCAATAAGCTTATGATTGTAAACGTGAGTATTTCGCTCTGGGTTTTTAGCTTGTCACTGAATAGAACGTAAACAGAGAGCCAGAATGTAATTTGTTGCGGATGCACTACAATAGCGATTACGCCTCTGCCTAACGACCATTTTATTTCTTTGTTGCTGTCGGTTTGTTTTTTGAGGAACAGTGAAGCACCCAATAATATACAATAGGCATATCCTGTTGCTACAATCCATGAATTGTTTTGAATGACCCAATGGCAAAATGTAATCACATTGTAACTATACAAGAATTCGAACAGCAGAGCAATGAAAAGTATGCCGAGCAATGGCTTGATATGACGTTTGCCATATAGGTCGCCCAACAGCAAATTAATGATGCCGGGAAACAAATATCCGTAGGCACCGGTTACAAAAGCTATACAGAAAAACTCAATCAACATTGCTTATACAGTTTTTCTTGTTTCTTCAAGTCGCGGTAGGTTGCCAGAGTCATGAATGTAGCCCCCTGCGTGCGGTTTTGAATGGCTATTGCACACATCTGTTTGTAGTGACTGAAAATGTCTTTCTGCGCCTTGAAGAAATTGTAGCCCGGATTGTAGATATGAGATGGTTCGGCGCCAGTGCCATTTAGCTCTATAATTTGAAAACTTCCTGCTTCCAGATCTTCAAAGCTATTGGCTTTTACATCGAATCTGCCATAATAAAAGCCTTCCAGTTTTTTGCTTACTTCCTCAAACGAAACCCTCAGCTTTTCCGATATTTTATGATTAAAGTTGATGAATTCAGCACCGCGAACATGGTTGCCAAAGGGCACTAAGGTTACCTTTTCTCCTGCTGCGAGAACTCGTACAGTCGAATCGCCTAATAATTGGAGCAATTGTTCTTTCTTGAGGAAACTCCGGTCATGCCGGTCAATGAGTTGGTCAATAGTACTTATGCCATCGCCTACCACCGAGAGGTAATTTTTAAACGTGAGTGATGTAATAACTCCTGTTTTGCTTTTTGGGTGCCTTATATAAAATACACTGTATTCTTCACTCAAGTCAATATATGGCTGTATGAGAAATGTAGAGGGTGCACGTTTTATATAACTGTTCAGATCGGTGATTGATGTAATTTTCTCGACTTTCCAGCCGCGCTCTCCGCGGTCGGGTTTTGCGATTATTGGGTATTTCAGTCCTGCATAAGTTATTTTTTTCGCGACATCCTCAATGCTTTCGGTTTTTTGGCAGAGTAGAGTGGTAGGGGTTACATCTACTGGCAAGGAGTCGTAAATTTTCGCTTTGCTTTCAAAGAACATTCCACCATTTTCAAGACCGGGGTTAGTGGCGTTGAAAAAGAAAAACGACTTCGCCTTTAACGATAGAAAAAGGTAGTACACAGACAGCGGGAAATAAACGATTCCCATGGGCCAGTATTCCCAATTGAGTAATTTTATCTTGAATATTCTAAGTTGATTGTTCATTATCCTAAATCAATGACTGTTTTGCTCTCCTGGTTTGTGAGTAAATCAGTGTAGTGAAATGAAATTTTTGAGGGTGACTGACCGAGTATTTTCAGGTAAGTGTAGCTAATCGTTTTTACAGTTTCTCGATTTAGGAAGAATCCTGTAGTACTTTGTTCAAATGCAGTTTGTAGAAATAAAAGGGTGCTAGCCCTATCCACTTTGGGCGATTGCTCCATCCAACTATTGATAGCCTGTTCGCGAAAAGTTGCCATTTCAGTATTGTACAGGGTGCATGACGAAAAAACGTGCGCAGTCGAGCTGTTGAGCGGCGTTTCAACTTTCTGTTCACTCGTCCAGGTGAGTCGAATAAAGTGTGTATGATTGTAGCAAAAGATACTAAACGGCTCGATATTGGTCAAATCCATGGTCGCCCAAAGAGATTTGAAATCTTCTGCCAGCAACATTTCCTTCAATATTAATCCGCGGCTTTTGGCATAGGGTGGGCTATGTTTGTGTTTAACGAATGCACCATTCATTAAAACCATTATTACACCTTCATTCGATGCACCAATCCAGCTTCCACCAGCTTCGCCATCAATAGGCATAACAACTTGTAACCCTGTTTCGTTGGTGATAATTTGAGGGGTTATGGCTTGCTTCCTCAATATGCTTTCATCTCTCAGAGATGCAAAATGGACACCATCTTTCGCCGGAAAAAATATCAATGTGCACATAGCTAGACTTTTTGAAGCGATTCCTTGTATTTAATGGTTGAATACGCCATACCAAAGTTCGCATCAATTTTACCAACGAGTCCCAATTCTAACAACGCTACTTTAATAATTGCCAGGTGGTGTATCGTGTGCTCGATATTGTATAATATTTCGCGGTTGTAAGTCGAATGTACTTTGAAATTACCCTCTGTCAGTACCTGTAGTTGAATATCGGGCTTGTTTAAACTGATTTGTATTTCTTCTAGCGCATCAATGGCAATTGTTGGGTCAGCCTCAATCTGTAAATTCCTTACTCTATTGATGTAGTCGATACGGCCTTTTTCATAACCGCTAAGGCAGCATTGCCACAATTCAATAATATGCCTTACGTGTTGCCCGATGGTTGAGTTACCCAACGCAAGTACGGGTTGTACAAATTCCTGAACAGTCAATTGCGCAATCAGCAATCGAAGTTTTTCTGTTTGTTCAAAGCTTTGTTCCTGTAGAATTCCCATGGTGTTACTTTTGTTTACCTAATAATTTAAATAGCTCATGTTTTCGGGTAACTACAAGTATCGCACAGCTCACCAAAACAGTCATAGCATACGCAAAAAGTAGTCCACCATCGTTATGGGAAACAATGCCTATTATGAATAAGTGCGCAGCTACTGCACCCAGCATTATACCCACACCCATCGCAGCTCCAAACACCACAGTTGAACGAATCAACAACAAAATACTCGCAATCAGTTCAGCGATACCGGTGCCAATTCGTCCCCAGGGTTCTATACCAACTTTGGTAAAAATATCCACCGATTCAGGGGCGGCAGAAAACTTGAAATAAAGTGTTTGCACCATGATGATGGCAGCGAGCAACCTTAATACCCAGTCAATTATCTTTTTCATTTGTTTGTTGTTTGCTTATTTGAAAATGGCAGTCCATGATTTGTCTGCCTTTGTTTTAAGTTCTTTTTCGTTGGCATTCCATTTCGGCAAAGTATTGTTGGTCCATGTGTGGTAAAACAGGTACAATTTGCCATCGAGAATTTTATAGGTTTCAGGGTCTATTTCTACTTTTTCTCCCGTATAGCCCATTGCATAGGCACACCATCCGCCATACTGTGGTTCGTACATTTTGTAGTTTCTAACCAGCAATGCTTTGTTGGCTTCTGATGAACAGTAGTAGATAACACCTTCGGCATTTACTGCAAACTGCTTCATGCCTTTAATAGCTTTGTGTTGCGTGAAATAGGCAACAGGGTCATAGCCCTGAATAGCTACACTGTTTTTGAGGTTGAAATTCCTGAGCCTTGTGTCAGTTTGTGCGAACGATGAAAAGCTTACCGTGAAAAGCAACAGAAGCAATCCTAAACCGAATTTTTGCATAGTATTTATTTTATGCAAAGTGACGATTTTATGCCTGTGCAATCAATGGACTAACTTCCTGATTAATTGTACATATTTCCCTAACTAGAAAATATACCGTACCTATAATCAAAGTTCAATGTGCTCTTTCCTGATTTGACCGGGTGTTTTGCCTGTGGCAGTTTTAATGAATTTGTTGAAGTGAGCTACGTCTTCAAACCCTATTTCAAAGGCTATTTCCTTCATGGAGCGTTCAGTGAAGAACATGAGTCTTTTGGCTTCAGTTACTACTCGCTCGTGTATAACACTGAGTGGTGAACGACCAATATAAGACGAAAAGATATTGGATATTGTTTTAGGCGATTTATGCAACAAACCCGCATAAAATTGTACTTGTTTTTGCTGCCTGAAATGAATTTCGACCAGTAGGTTAAACTGCCTGTAAATTCCAAATTGTTCTCCTGAGTCGTCCAAAATGAGGTACTGCCGTTTTGCTGCGCGCGTAAGTAGAATAATGATGAGTGCCAATGTCATGCGCATCACTGACACTGAATTCAAAAGGTCAGAATTGATTTCGTAACGCAATAAATCGGTGAAGCTTTGCAATTTCATGGTTTCTTCTTCGGTCAACTGCAAAAACTGCAGTGCATTTGCACCAAAGAATAAATGACCGACACAACCCACTTCAGTATCATGGTTTACAATACAGTAAAAAGCCCTATTGAATTGAATGATATCTATGGCTTCGGCATCACGGAAGGAGTACGATTGATTCAGCATCAGGGCAATAGCTTCACCTTGTTTAATTACGTAGTCGCCACCATCTATATTGATTGATGCATCAGCACCTTTATTCCACAAAATAGAGTGGGTAGTAAAGTCGCTTTTCTCCCTGAAAAAGTTCTGTTCGTGTTGCTTCAGGTTAGATAATATACTGAAGAAACTCCCATCTTTCGCCGAATAGCTTAAAATCATACGCTTAATTTACATCATTTACGTAACAGCGCGGTATTTAGTTTTTTGGGGGCAATTAAATCAACTTAATTCCATCATCTCCAATTTCGATAGCCTTCTTTTTATATAGCCCGCCAATGGTCATTTTGAAGGTTTTTTTGCTCATACCAAAATGGGCGTAGATTGCCTCGGGTGCCGATTTGTCGTTGTAGGGGAGGAAGCCGTCGTTGTTCGCAAGCATATCCAGTATTTTTTGTTCTTCACCCACCACTCTTTCGTAGCCTTTTTTGCCTGGCATCAGGTCTATTTTGCCATCGGGGCGAATGGCTTTAACGAAGCCCTGCATTTTGTCGCCTATTCCAAAATCACCAAAAAGGTCGTTGAAGTACAGCAAACCCAGATGTTTGCTGTTGATAATAGTTTTAAATCCTAAGTCGGTTTGCTGGAACAACAATAAATCAACTAAATCGCCTTCATTAATCGTGAGCGAAGCATTTGATAGTACCCTATCAATCTTTTCACTACCCGTAACTCGACCTGTTCTTTCATCAATAAACAAATAAATAAAGTAACTGCGCCCGCGCACCATCCTCGATTCCATCAAAGAAATAGGCACAAACACATCTTTCATAATGCCCCATTTCATAAATGCACCCTGGCCGGCAACAGATACAGCCTCCATGTATGCGATTTCACCTACTTGCCCAACCGGGATATCGGTTGTAGCAATCAGCCTTTGTTCGTTGTCGTGGTAAACAAAGACTTTAATGTCGTCGTCAATTTTTGTGCCCTTGGGTACATACCTGTTGGGCAGCAGAATTTCGCCACTTTCCCCACCATCGAGGTACACACCGAATGCGACTTCTTTCACTACCCGTAATGTGTTGAACTTGCCTATTTCTGCCATAAAATACTTTTTGTAAAATTAACTTATTTACCCCTTCCCTCAACTATTACAATGATGGTGTAGAGTACAATTTTGATGTCGAGGGCTATTGAGCAGTTTTCAATGTAAAGCAGGTCGTAGCGCATGCGCTCAATCATTTGTTCTACATTTTCTGCATAACCATACTGCACCATTCCCCACGATGTAAGCCCCGGTTTTACTTTGTGCAGGTACTTATACTGTGGGTGTGTCTGACATATAATGTCAATGAAATGTTTCCTTTCAGGGCGTGGGCCCACCAACGACATATCGCCCTTAATGATGTTGAAAAACTGCGGTAATTCATCAAGGCGCCACTTTCTCATGATCTTACCCCACGAGGTAATGCGGCTGTCTGATTTACTCGATAATGCCGGCCCGCCTTTTTCAGCGTCTACAAACATTGACCTGAACTTGATGATGAAAAAC
Source organism: Chitinophagaceae bacterium (assembly GCA_947454235.1). Classification (GTDB taxonomy): domain Bacteria; phylum Bacteroidota; class Bacteroidia; order Chitinophagales; family Chitinophagaceae; genus Flavipsychrobacter. The sequence continues at coordinate 13,878 of CANGIY010000013.1, read as the reverse complement.
GGGCGACCAAAACGACCAATGCGCTCCTGCCTGTAGAAAATAGGGCCCGATGATGTCGATTTAACCATTATGGCATTGAGCAACAATACAGGCGTTAATACCAATAGTGCAAATCCTGAACAGATAATGTCAATAACACGCTTGCACACCCGTTGCCAATCAGGCATCAGGGTAGGGTGAATTTGAATCAGTACTGCGTCGTACACATTGCTGGTTTTCACCGAGCCACTCAAAATGTCGTAATAGTCGGGAAGCACCTTTACCTCTACCGGTCGGTAACTAAGGCGGGTTAAGATGTTTTCCAGCAAATGGTGTTCTGAAGAATCGACAGCGAGAATCACTTCTTCAATGAGGTATTTGTCAATGATTTCTTCAAGCTGAGAGAGGTCGCCAAGTTTTGTAAGGTATTGACTCATACCGTTCGATGACTCCCGGTTGGAATAAATAAAACCGATGAATTTGTTGCCCAGTGCTTTGCAGGCTTCGGTCATTTGCTTGTAGATTGTAATTGCCTGCTGATTGCCACCAATAATTAAAGTGTTGAAACCTTCTTTTCCTTTAACGAGGTTCTGCTTAACCCTGTATAACAGCAATTGCCTTGAAACAACAGCAAAAACTGTATGTATGAACAGGTAGTGCCCTATAGCGTTGATGAAGTAATTATAGTCGCCGGCATCGTTGGAAAATACAATAATTGAAACTCCCGTACAGCCCAAAACCGAAGAAATAAGCGTTCTCACCAGTTCGTGCAGGCGCGACTTTCTATAAAGGTCGTAGTAGGTGCCCGATAGCAAATAGAGAAATAAAAAACCTACCGGTATTACTATGAATGTATTGATAACATCGCGCAACAAAAACTGGTGTAGCGTATCGAAATAAGGGTAATGATAAAGCAGATTCTGCCTGTACATCCAAAACACCAACCATGCTAACGAAACAGCAAGGTAGTCAACGACTACCAGTGTCTTGATTGCATTTTTTTTTGATGGGCTTAGGTACATGTTTACTAGAAATGGATGAACTGCAAGTTTTTAATCTTTACCTGACCCGAATTAGACCCGGGATCGAGCGAAGATTTTATAAAAAAGTTATAGTTATCAGCTTTGTATTGAGCGCGGTAGTCCTTCAAGCCTAAATAGAATTTCTTCCATGTAGTTGATGGATTTATGCCCGCCAAATACAGTAATTTATATACGCCCGTTCCGTTCAGGTTGCTTTGCACACCAATGTAGAACGAGTTTGTGCCGATATAATCAAATTCCAGATATGCATCAACATTTTGCTCCCAATAGTAGCTTGAGATAGAGTACCAAACGCAAGAATCGTTGGCACTTGGCAGGTTGATGATATAGGTTGCATTGGCGTAATCGTAATTGACCGGTACGCTTGCAATGGTATCTTGTTTGAATGTGAAACCGTAATTGCGAACAATGTTGTTATAAAACTTGGTTGTGCCTTCGTGACTAATTACTTGTCCAGGTTTGGCATCAAATGAAAATGTATCGTTTTGGTAAAACGGATAGATAGCAACGAAGTTATTGAGCCCGTTCAAAGCTACTGCTGGTTCAAGCGTCAATGTCCCTCTGCCATTTGCAATCACCGGAATTTGTGCAGGTAAATCAAAAGCACCAATATTGATTCCGTTGTAATATGCCCAAACACTTGTGATTTGAGAAGATAAATAGGGTTGTGGCGCCAACACCGGGTTTGCCTTAAGCGTAAAACTATCTACTTTAATATAAGTAGGTATTTGTTCGGCGGGATTGATAATATTACAACCCGTAAAAGCAGTAGCAGTAATGAATAAAGCAATTAAACCTCTGAATAATCTCATGATAACGAATGCCTGAACCTATAACGAAGATTCTAGCTAAACATTGTAGCTTTTGTTGTGAACACTCATTTTTTCTAAAATTTCGTGGGCAACTTCCATCGCTTTGTAACCATCAATTACCGATACTTTTACAGGTTTGTTGTTGATGATTGCGTCAGCAAAATCAGCCAATTCGCGATTAATAGCGTTTACGTTGCTGATGTTTGGCATTTGAACAGAAATCGTTTTTTTATCACCCGATGCCAATTCAATTGGGAAGTCCATAAATCCGGTAGCCAATCCTGCATCCTTGATTCTGATAACTTCTGTTTTCTTTTCTAGGAAATCAATACCAATGTAGGCATCCCTTTGAAACAACCTTAGCTTGCGCATGTTTTTGAGAGATATGCGGCTTGAAGTAAGGTTAGCCACACAACCATTGTCAAACTCAATGCGTGCGTTTGCAATGTCAGCCGTTTCGCTGATTACCGCTACACCACTAGCTGAAATACGCTTTACCGGTGACTTAACAAGGTGCATTACCATGTCAATGTCGTGAATCATTAGGTCAAGTATCACAGAAACATCTGTTCCGCGGGGCTTGAACTGAGAAAGCCTGTGCGCTTCAATGAATAAGGGTGCCATCTCCTGGTCGGCAAGTGCAAGAAATGCAGGGTTGTAGCGCTCTACGTGCCCTACCTGACATTTTACATTTGCTTCACCAACAAGCTTCACCAGCTCCTTGCCCTCTTCGAGCGTATTAGCCAATGGTTTTTCTATGAAGATATGCTTGCCGGCGTGAATGCACTTCACTGCCAGTTCGTAATGAGACGAAGTTGTAGCAACAATATCAACTGCATCAACAGAATTGATGAGGGCATCAATATCCTCAAAACGATTCACATTGTATTTGGCAGTTGCGTCGGCAGCGTTATTGTCATCGGGGTCAAAAAAGCCCACCAGCTCAATACCTTGTACTTCCAACCATTGCTGAATATGTATTTTTCCTAAATGACCGGCACCGAGTACGGCAATTTTCAACATTTATCTGAAATTTTTTAGGTTTATTTTGCGACGCAAGTTACAACTTAGATAGTGTTATTCGTGATAAAGTAACACACAATTACTGTTGGTTCTTTAATTTCTCCATTCCAAACCCCATAACCGTATTGAATACGCCCTGCGAAACAGCATATACAAGTCCTTTGAGCAAATCGAGCATGAAAACTATCCAAACTGCTTGTTCAGGGTGTCCCATTTCCAATACCATTTTTCGTACATCCGGGTGGTAAGAAAGCAATACCGGTAGCCTGAAAGCATGCATTACAAACGCAAAAAGCGTGGTGAGTAGCCCTGTAAAAAAGCCGTTTTTGAAAAAGCCCCGTTCTAAAAACCAGCCTTGTAAGCCGGCAATACCCATCATAAAGAACAGCCAGATGAATTGTTCAATTTTCAGGTTCACATTCAGGGCTGTTAGTGCCCCAATGGCTAAACCGGCAGGTATTGAAACTGCTGCCAGTTTCCAGTTGAATCCTACTTTAATATCCTCTCCTTCCAACGGAATACGACTTGTTTGTTTGAACTCCCCTTAATACTGCTTGCAATTACTTCGCAATCGGGGCTGTTGAATTTATATTCAAATTCCTTGCAGTCGGGGTCGCTCAAAAGTACCTTATTTTTCATTATGAGCTTTTTAAGGAAAGCGACTTTTGTTGCAGGCGTAGGTTTTTCAGGCATGTTCATACCAGTCATCCTGAAACATTTGGCAGGGTTTTCGCCTACTGATTCAGGGAATGTTTTTGTGACATTGAACTCGTGAAAATGCACTTTGCGCTCTTTCAACTTGCCAGCTTCGTTGTAAGAAAAAGTCTCGGTATGAACAATGTCTTTGTTGTTGTTATTCAGCCTTACTTCTTTTATTTTTTGATTTTCTTTGTTGTAGTACGATTTAGTATAAAATTCAACCTGGTCGTTTACGTATGATACTTCTGTTACTACAGCTTCGCCGGTACTTTTGTCGGAGCTGTAGTCAAACGATTTTTTTGAACGCGCACCGGTGACAGAATTGAATTCAATTAAACCGCTCCTTCTTCCTTTATCGTCGTACTTAAATTCCTTAGAGTTGAGTAAATCTTTGTCTCTGTATTCTTCTGACTTTACAAGTTTCCTTTGTTTGTAGTAGCTGGCAGATTTAAATGTGTTAGCATCCCTGAACGGAAAACTGGTTGACATTACGCACTCGCTGTCTTTCGCAATGTATGTTTTGGCGCTATCGGCGAGGTATAATTTTACGCTGTCTTTTAAAACATAACTAAAAGTGTATTCATGTATAACTGTGACAGCTTTATAGGTGTTCCAGCCGCACTTGAAACTACCCGGTTCTACATTCTGAGCGTTTGCAGCACCGACAACTGAAATGAATAAAGTTGAAAGGAATAAATTTTTTATCATCTACGTTGAATTGGCAACAAAATCGTCATATTTGTCCGGAACATCTAAAAATGAAGCCTGTATTTAATAACAATGTGTGAATTAACAAGGGCCGAATGAATATGTGCGATTCATTCGGCCCTTCCAATTAATATTTTCAATTTTCATTATTCCAATCCGGGGTAAAGCGGAAATGCTTTCATGTATTCATTTACTTCTCCCTTAACTGCTGCTATTACTTTTTCATTTTCAGGTTCATTAAGTACCCTGTCAATCCAGTTTACAATTTGCGGCATGTCTTCTTCTTTCATACCACGGGTAGTTACAGCGGGTACACCCACCCTGATGCCTGATGTGATAAAAGGCGACTTGTCGTCGTAAGGAACCATGTTCTTGTTCAGCGTGATGTCAGCTTGTACAAGCACATTCTCCGATTTTTTACCGCTTATGTTTTTGTTACGTAGGTCTATCAGCAATAAGTGGTTATCGGTACCACCTGAAACAATATTGTAGTCTTTTGCTCTGAATGCATTTGCCAGCGCCTGAGCATTTGAAATTACTTGTTTGCCATAATCCATGAAGCTATCCTGTAGAATTTCATAGAATGCTACTGCTTTGGCTGCAATTACGTGCTCAAGCGGGCCGCCCTGTGTGCCGGGGAAAACCGCAAGGTCAATGAGCTGGCTCATGGTTCGTATTTCGCCTTTTGGACCTTTGATGCCCCAAGGGTTTTCAAAGTCATTCTTCATCAGAATCAATCCACCGCGAGGTCCCCTCAAGGTTTTATGCGTAGTGGTAGTTACAAAGTGGCAATGATCGAACGGACTACTCAAAAGACCTTTTGAAATAAGGCCGGCAGGGTGAGATATGTCGGCCATGACAAGTGCTCCCACTTTATCGGCAATTGCACGAATACGAGGATAATCCCAGTCGCGGCTATAAGCTGATGCGCCACATATAATCAATTTAGGTTTGTGGGCTATCGCCTGACTTTCCATGAGGTCGTAATCGACATAGCCTGTTTCTTTTTTCACGCCATAGAATACCGGGTTGTACAATTTACCTGAAAAGTTCACTGCTGAACCATGTGTCAGGTGCCCACCCATACTAAGGTCAAGCCCTAAAATGGTATCGCCGGGTTGCAGTACTGCCAGCATCAAAGCCGCGTTTGCCTGCGCGCCGCTGTGTGGCTGCACATTCGCAAAATCAACACCAAAAATCTCCTTTGCACGGTCAATAGCCAGTTGCTCGCTTTTGTCAACTACTTCACAACCACCGTAGTACCTGCGACCGGGGTAGCCTTCAGCATACTTATTGGTCATAGCACTGCCCATGGCTTGCATCACCTGATAGCTGGTGAAGTTTTCTGATGCTATTAATTCGAGTCCCTGCCTTTGGCGGTGAAGCTCTTCGTGTATTAAGTTAAAAATGGCTGTGTCGCGTAACATTATCGATGTTTTGTGCTACAAATATAGTTGTGATGAACGTAAAACGTTCGTTAGGGAAAAGTGATTTTAGGCATGTTTTTTAAGTCCGTCCCCATAGTACTCCCATGTGGCGACAAGTATTTTACTATTTTTAACCCAATTTACATTTATGCATACAACAACGGGTGGAAAAAAGAAATACGCTGCCGTATTCATTTTATTGGCAATGGCGTTGGGTATTAGTTTGGGGTTGTGGCTTAACCAACTCATTACAGCCCATACTATCACCAATCCTGAAGAATTTCTGCAACCATTCGGGTTGTTGTCTGAGATATTCTTGCTGCTTATAAAAATGATTATTTCTCCATTGGTATTTACTACGCTCGTAGTGGGCGTAGCCAAACAGGGAGATGCTAAAAAAATTGGTCGTTTAGGGGCTAAAACTATGGCGTGGTTTATCGGCTGTTCGCTGATTAGCCTTGTTTTAGGTATGGTGCTCGTTAACTTTTTCAAGCCGGGCGTAGGACTCAATTTTACCTTACCGCCAGAAGCAAAGGCAGCTACAAAGGGCATTTCTCTGGTTGATTTTGTACACCATATTTTCCCGTCCAGCGTATTTGATGCCATGGCTAGAAATGAGATTTTGCAGGTGGTGGTGTTTTCAATTTTCTTTGGTGTGGCAGCGGCTGCATTGGGTGAAGTAGCGCAACCTGTGGTTAAATTGCTCGACTCTACTGCGCACATCATTTTAAAAATGACTACCTACATCATGGGGTTTGCGCCTATTGCTGTATTTGGTGCTATGACCAAGGTGATTGCAAAAAACGGCTTTGCCATCATTGGTACACTTTCTAACTACATGGGTGAGTTTTACCTTGGTTTGGCGATACTGTTCCTTATTCTCATGACGCTGAGTTACCTGTTCGTTGGTAAAAAAACGTTTGTATTGCTCAAACATATTCGTGAGCCATTTTTAATCGCTTTTTCAACCAATAGCAGCGAGGCAGCATTGCCTAAACTGATGATTGAGTTGGAGAGGGTAGGGTGCGAAGAAAAGCTGGTGAGCTTTGTGCTCCCATTAGGATATTCATTCAACCTTGATGGGTCAATGATGTATATGACGTTTGCTTCCATGTTCCTGTTGCAGGCATTTCAAATACACATTGATACCGGTCAACAAATAGCTATGTTATTAACGCTCATGCTCACTAGCAAGGGTATAGCAGGAGTGCCGAGGGCTTCGCTGGTAGTGGTTGCTGCGACCATTGCTACCTACCACATACCTGAATCGGGAATGGCGATTTTGCTGGGTATTGACCCATTATTGGACATGGGCAGGGCTTCAATGAATGTCGTTGGGAACAGCGTCGCTACTGTGGTTTTGAATAAAATGGAAAACGGAAAATAGCATTACCGTGAAATCACTTAGGGAGCAGAATATTTTTGGCACTATTTTTGTTTCTCTTTATTTTAGAACGACAGACAATAACAATTTCAAAATAGTCAACTAAAAAACGAACTTAAAATGAAAAGAATAGCACTAGGGCTCATCGCCGCAATCACCATTTTTGCAACAGGTTGCACAAAAACAGGTCCTCAGGGTCCACAAGGCCCAACAGGTAATGCCAATGTAATTGGTGAAGACCCATTTACTGTGACAGTTTGGTCACAAAATTCAGGTAGTAATACCTGGTATGCAAACTTTTCTGACGGTAATTTCACAGACGCAGTTGTGAACTACGGCTTGGTAGAAATTTATAAATATTGGCCAGGTATCGGTTGGACAAATTTGCCTGATATTGATGGTGTAGTATCAACCGTTTACAATTACGGCACAAATGGATTTACTATTTCTGTATTAACAACAGATGGTTCAGCAACTCCTCATCCGGGTAATACAACTTTCAGAGTAGTAGTAATCCCTGCATCATTAAGGCAAGCTAACCCAAATGCTAATTGGAAGAATTACAATGAAACAATGCGCATTATGAACGAAGCGAAAGTTACTCCTGTGACTTATGATGTAAAATAAGCGTATTTAAATACAATTTAAGATGGAGGTGCTGTAAAGGTGCCTCCATTTTTTATTTCAATGCTGTGATCACTTCTTCGGGTAAAAACATGCTGGCATTGCCTCCATTCCTTATAACATCGCGCACCAAAGTTGAAGATATCGTTGAATACAAGGGTGAGCAAGTAAGGAAAATCGTTTCAATTTCAGGAGCCAACATCCTGTTCATGTCAGCAATTGCTTTTTCGTATTCGAAGTCGTTTACGTACCTGATGCCTCGAAGAATGTAGTGAGCGTCTATTTGTTTGCAGTAATCAACAGTGAGTCCGGCATACCCATGCACTTCAATTCTTGGGTCATCTTTATAAATATCCTGAATCCATTTAACCCTTTGTTCAACGGCGTACATCGGGGTTTTGCTTGAGTTTGTACCAATACCTATTACCAACTTATCAAACAACGACTTTGCGCGGTCTATAATGTCAATGTGCCCCTTCGTTACAGGGTCAAATGTGCCGGGGAATAAACAAATTCGTTGCATGTGTTATTCTGAGGTCTTTTTTTTGACGAAAAGTGAGAATATCGTAGTGCCGTAATTTTTCATTTTGAAAAATGATGGATGGTGCTGGTAATCGTTTCGCGGAGTGTGTTCCAAAACAAAAATACCACCTTCTTTCAAAAGGTCTTTTTCAAAAACCAGCAATGGCAAATCATCTATATTAATGAGTGCATAGGGTGGCCCTGCGAAAATGAAATCAAATTGTTCATCGCATTGCTTCATAAACTTGAAAACATCGCCAAACATCACCTGTGCTTTTTTCTCAATACCCAGTTCTTTGACTGTTTTCTTAATAAAGTCAATAGTTGTTTTATCCCGCTCAACAAGTATAAGTCGTTCAGCACCTCTCGATGCAAGTTCGTAAGAAATACTACCTGTGCCACCAAACAAATCTAATGTTGAAATACCCTCAAAGTCAATGAGGTGGGTGAGCATATTAAACAATCCCTCTTTAGCCAATTCGGTAGTGGGGCGTGCGGGAATTTTGGCAGGTGGGTGAAATCTTCTGCCGCCAAACTCTCCTCCTACTATGCGCATTCGTTAAGTTCTTTAATAAGTGAAAGTACAGGCGACCATGGGTTTTTGAGATCATGCCCTGAGGCGGTGGTCAAACCTGCAAAAAATGTATTGAGTCCCTTCGCAACTTCAAATTGTCCTGCGGTCATTGTAGTACAATTAACCATTACTTTATCAGCATTCAGTTTGTGTTCTTCGCACACCTTTCTTATTTCAAAAGCTATATCTTCAGCATTAGTATATGCGAAAACCCTATGCCACAATAGTGAACCGTAATGGTACACGCTGCTCATGCATTGTTCGGGTGTAATATGGCAGTGAATGCGCACCCCGCGCGTATAGTTATTACGCGACATGTATGCCGATACGGGTAAAACAGCAATCGTTGGGCAGTTGATTTTTATCAATGCCATTATATTCATTGGCACCGCCGATACGATGTAGTTTTTCTCTTCTTGAGCAAAATAATGCTTGAATTCTTCATTATTTTCTTCAACAAAGTGAACAATTTTTAACCAGTTTTCTGCTTTTTGCCTATCGTAAAGAGTGTCAGGCACTACCATTGTACTGGTGGGTAAGTAAAAAACTTTAGTGATTTTTGAAGGATCAGAAAGAAGTGGCTCGTGGGAAAATAAGGGTTCGAAAAAGTCAAGATCCCAAACTTCTTTATCAAGCCCATAACCTGCATAATGCACTGTAAGTAGCTCATTACCGCTATTAAAGGCGGCAGCAAGCACGCCTCTTCTAAAGAGTACACAAGTCACTTTGTGTACTGCAGCTAAAAGCCTTACATCTTCATGAGCGTTATAAACCTGTCTGAATATGTTTTGATTTTTGCCTGCCATACGGGCAACGAAATTAGCGATAAATTTACAATTGTCTCTCCGCCAATTTCATGGCGAAATGCAACATCACTTTTTGTAGGTAGGAATTTTCTTCTAAAAGCGATTTACTTAAACTTTCCAATCAGTTCTATCAACGCCCGATGTGCCGCCTAATAATTTGTTGACAAGAAACGTGAGAATCAACGCAGCAATTGTAGCACCAAAAACCTGATTGACTAGAGTATTGGTAGTAAATGTTGCAATGTGGCTTAAGAACCTGCTGCCGAGTAATGCACCTCCAATGCCAATAAATAGAGATACTAAAAGCCCTCCTTTTTTTCTGCGCATCAAAATACCTGAAAGAATACCAGCAATTGCGCCAATGATGAGCACATACAATATAGATGGGATTCCTGCTGAAAGGAATACAAAATGATGCATAATTCGAAAGTTGAGCCGCTAAATTAGAAAAAAATAATTTTTTCCTAAGTCCCTATTTGCATAAAATTAACAAAATTGGAAAGCAATTACTCCCATTTAAACATCTTTGATGCGGCAAAATAGACAACAATACCCCATACTGCAAGCCATAAAATATCCGACCCTACATCAATTAAATTAGCACCATCGAATGAGATTTTGCGAAGTGCATCATTCAAAAAACTCAGGGGCATTATTTTACAAAAAGGTTGAAGCCATTTCGGGAAGTTTTCAATTGGGAAAAATGTGCCGGCCAATAAAAACTGTGGTAATGTTACCAGGTTTGAAAATGGAGGAATTGTAGATTCGCTTTTCGCAAGCGAGCTTACCAGGAACCCAAAACCCATGAACACCAACAATGCCAGTAAACAACAAAACACCATATAAACTACAGTCTCAATACCATGAGCAAGTGTAAAATCAAAGGCAAAGTGACCAATGCAAATAATGATGATTGAACCTAAAATTTGAAATACAAGTCGGGCAATAGCCTCACTTAAAACTATGTACTGACGTTTAACCGGAGTAGCGAAGAAGCGTTTTAATACAAGCGTTTGCCTGAGATTGAAGAAGATAAATGCTGTGCCAAAAACACCACTTGCTAACAAAGAAAAGCCTAATTGACCGGGAAGAATGAAGTCAATTCGTTTATGTTCTTTTACTTCAGCAATATGCGATTGTAAATTCAGGATTTGGCTTCTGCGCAGTTTAATTTCGGGGTCTTCTGATTCAGCAATTGCAGTAACAATTTTAATGAGCTGTTCAGCAGCAACAAAGTCTGACATTGATTCGATTACCTCTATCGAGTACTTGGGCTTTTGCCCCTGCGGATTGACTTTGATATTGATAGCAGCGGCAATTTTTCCACGCTCCAAACCAGTTTTCATACCTGCTGAATCAACGTTGATCCATTTGATATCAGGGTTTTGTTTCAAAGCAAGGTAAATTGCATTGTTGGTATCGCAAGTTGAAACCTTTCCCAGAGAAATCTCCATCGCAGTTCTATTTTTCAGGAAACCGAAAACAAGGATAAACACCAAAGGAAAGGCTATGGTAAAGATAATAGCAGATGGACTTTTGAGAATCGATTGCAAACTGGCTTTGATGAGCGCTTGCATAGCTCTCATATTGCTGTACTTTGTCATGCAGATTATAGTTGAGGCAAAATTAAATTATTTCGGTGTGGTTTATTGTTTCCATTCTATTTCCAGCCATTCTTTCATGGCATAGTCGGTAAAATCGATTTTAACCGGTACTACAGACGCAAAACCCTCTTCTAACGCTTCAACGTCATTGCCTGGCTTTGTATCCATGTTAATGAACTTTCCTGTCATCCAGTAATAGTCCTTTCCGCGAGGGTCGGTGCGTTGTTCAAAGTCTTCAGCCCATTTTGAATTAGCTTGCCTGCAAATTTTCAGACCTTTGTATAAGTGAGCATCAACCCTAGGAATGTTAACGTTCAAGAGAAAATGAGCAGGCATTGTACGTTCAAGCATGCGAGTAACAACATCTCTCACCACTTTTTTTGCCAGTTCAAAATCTGCTTCCCAACGATAGTCTAGCAAGGAAAATCCGGCTGAAGGTATTCCTTCAATTGAAGCCTCCATCGCTGCACTCATAGTACCTGAATAAATGAGATTGATACTATGATTAGCGCCATGGTTAATACCGCTCAGGCAAAGGTCAGCGGGTCCATGAAGTATTTTGTCTTTTGCCAGTTTTACGCAGTCGGCAGGTGTGCCGGTACATTGCCATGCTTCTACGCCATCGAATAAATTGACCTGATCTACACGCAAGGGGCTTCCGATTGTAATCGCATGACCCATGCCCGATTGTGGTTTATCAGGGGCTACAACTATAACCCTTCCTAAATCTTTCACCGCTTCAACCAGCGCTCTGATGCCGGGAGCCGTTACACCATCGTCGTTAGTAATGAGAATTACAGGTTTCTTGTGCTGCATGCAACAAAAGTACGAAACGTGATTTCCCCAAGCATAAAATTGTACAATGAACTTTGGGCGTGCCCCTATGGGTCGGGCTATACACTGCAAGCCCTCGCTGCGCTGCGGGCTTTCCGTTACTATCCCTCACGCTGTGGAGTGAATACAATCCGCCCCTGGTTGAAGCTTCCCGCTTCGACCTACACACATACAAGCGTCCGCTTGCCGGTTATAAATTGATTATTTTTTGAATGCAAGCGAGACGCTTGCGCAGTATTTGGACGAGGCGAGACGCCTCGACCAGTTATGGGATGGTGGAGATACAGGGCAAATGCCATTTGCCCCTACCGGGGGCTATATTTTAATGTTAACTGTAGAAACACCTACAGTTGCGCGGCGGCAAGAATCCGACTTGCTGCTGCGCATTAGCAGGTCAGATACCCACAACCACCCATGTGTAGAAGATTCAATGCTTAGCTACTTTTTTGACCAGCAAGCGAGACGCTTGCACAGTATTAGGACGAGGCGGGACGCCTCGACCAGAGTTGAAATTGCATATTGTTATTGATGCCAACGGCATCAATACACCCTTCTCCATTCATGGAGAAGGGCCGGGGATGAGGTTATTCTTTCAACCACCTCCTTACCAAACAACCATTGATGCGCAACAAGTACATTCCTTTAGGCAGGTCACCAATCGTGATTTCAGTTTGTTTTGTTCGGGGGGCTGTATTTTTTAACTGCTGCCCTACAACATTCAATACCTCCAGTTGTTCTATTGAGTTGTTACTCGTAACACCTAGTGTATTGTGTGCGGGGTTAGGGTATATCTCTACCTCTGCTGGCATTGTAAAAGTTGCTATCCCTAAAACAGAATCCCTTACAGTAATTCTATTACTACTTGCCGAATCAGTACAATCAGCATGGTTATATATGAGAGTTGCCGTTATTGTATCAATACCCGCAGCTTTAATGTAGGTGTAGCGTGGTATGGCTGTTGTTGTGGCATAAACACCCCTATTATACCATTTATAGGTACAACTACCTGTATCGCTGCCTGTAATAGTTGCTGTAACTGCAACATTTGTACCTACTATACCCCATGGTGGGGCAGCGATGGTAATACCCAAGTTGCGGGGAACCATGTGTACCACATTGCTGCTGACCACAGGCGGTACAGCGCATGGTGAACTACTGGTGAACACACACCAAACACTATCACCCGCAGTAGGTATGTAAGTAAAACGGCTACTACCGCTATCGCGGGCTATGCCATTTACATACCACCTATAACCAGGCGTGGCACCACCCAGCGTTATTGCCGCATCAAAAAGCACCGGCATACCGGGGCATATTGTATCGCTGGGGCTAGCGGAGATATGTATCGTTGCATTTGTGGTGCCAGGGAAGGTTACTTTACGGATGCGGAATCCATGACCTTCGCTAATATACAGGTTCTTACATTGATCGACAATCAATCCCGAAGGATAATTAATTTCAGCAGAATCAGCTCTACCTCCATCGCCTGTAGATCCCGCTATTCCAGTACCTACCACAGTATTTAAAATCCCCCTATCAATAACGCAGACTCGATGCCCTGAAAACGCACAAAAATAAATTTTACCATCAGGACTACATGCAATCTTGTCGGCACCAATACTAGCACATGTCGCAATTCTTCCATCTCCCCACGATGTAATACTGGCTGTGTCACAACCAGCAATAGTTGAAATTATCCCATTTGTGTCAACCATTCTAACTCTTCTTGAGCCGGCAAGAAGCAAATTATTATTCTGGTCAATGGCAATCCCATGAACTAAAGTTATTGATGCATTTGTAGCCGGTCCTCCATCTCCACGGTAACTTACTGAATCGTCA